>NZ_QJTC01000001.1 GCF_003217575.1 Xylophilus ampelinus
GCCGCAGGCCCTTTGCCAGTCCCACACCATGGTGCTGACGCCGTGGATGCTGGCGTACTTGTCGGCGGGGCAGGAGCCGCCGCCACTCAGGAAGCTGTCTTCGCTGTACGTGACCGTGCGTTTGGACTTCGGCACATCCTGGTCGGGCACATCGATTTCTTTGCAAGCCAAAATTTCAGGATGCAGCTTGCAGAGGTCGGCTTTCTGATCGTCGCTTTCCTTGGTGGGCTCTTCGGTAGTGGTGGTGTCGGTCTTGGTGCTGCCGTCTGGTTTAACCGTCGTGTCGGTCGTGGTGGTTTTTGGCTTGACGGTGACCTTATCGCCGTCGTAGCTGATAGGACTTTCGACCTTGGTGGTGGTGGTCGTTTTAGTTCCGTCTGGTGCTGTGGTGATCTTGGTGTCGGTGGTGTCGGGCAGCTTAGCGGGACCAGTAATAACAGGCTTTTCAAGCTCGACAGGCTGACCACTCTTGATAGTCTCAGCCAGAATATTACCGAGCTTTTTCGGGTCAGGCCAACCGGACTCACGAGCGATACGCTGCTCTAGTTCTTCCTGATCCACGGGCCTTGTTGTACCACCAGGACACACCGTTTTCGGCTCGACAACGACATAGCCGGATGGATCAGTGCTGTCAGGACAAGTGTGCCGAATATCCACCGGGACGACCTCACTGGCGCCTCGCTTGCAATACGCCGCGTCCCCGCGAATCACATAGCTGGTGGCATCGCCGATGTAAGCCTTGCAAGCCGCAAGAGGGTCTGAATACCACTTACCGCCATAAAACGCGCGCCTCAAATTGGCGGTACCTTCGTCGTCCGTAGAAAAGGTATTGTCCTGACCGCCGACGCCGGCCTTCATGAAAATGCCGATATCAGCCAACAACTCAACAGTGGCACCGAACAGCGCAAGGCCAGGAACGACCTTGGCGGCAAATTTGCCAACCGCTTTTCCCATTGACAGAGAGGCCACCTTAGCCGTCCCCGAAATGGGGACCTTGACGCCACCGACCGGAATGGTGGCGGTGCCGCCAATAACACCTCCAGACGCGTTAGCGCCCACCCCGAAATTGCCGGCATAGCTCCAGCCGCCAGTACCGCCCAAAGCAGTAGGGGCGCGGGTCGCAACAGGGATACCCCCACTACCAATGCCGACGCTAGTGCTATTACCGGTGATGGTGGCCATGAAGCCGCCGAAGGCGGTCTTGTCTACGACGGTGCCGGCGTGGACTACTTGAACATGAGCCAGAGCACAAAGGCCAAGCCCAAGCCAAATTGAATTTCTAATGCGGAGGGCATTTTTAGGTGTCACTTGGGTCTGCCCGGAAAAGCCCGGTCAGGTACCGGATACAGTAGATCGGAACTGCGACGGCGACGAAGGCGAGGAACAACCACGCCATGTCTGCGATGTGTTCTTCGGAGGGAGGGGCCGGGGCGACCAACACCGTAACGGTTGTGCCGTCGCTGGCCGTGGCCGTCGCGGTGTTGGGTTCGGCCACGGTGACTTACGCCCAGCCGAACTTGCTGGCCAGCTTCTTCAGGCCCCAGATGGCGATCATTGCGCCCATGATGGCGCTGACGATAGCGAGGCCATCGGTCTGCAGGTCCGTCATTGCGGTGGTAACGCCAGCAGGGACTGCGGCTTGCGCGGTGCCGACGAGGGCGAGGGGAGCAGCTGCGATAGCTGCGATGCGGGAGCGGGAAGATGCGAACATGGAACAGGTCCTTCAAGAAGTGCGGGATTGCACTCGGTAGCCCTCGGCGCATCACTGCGTTGAAGGGCTACGGGGTACAAACTCACAAGGTGCATGTAAATGCAGCCACGACCGTCAAGAACATGTTCAGAACCAGCATCCAAAAGATGCACAAGCTCAACCTGTCACGGCGGTGCTCAGCCCACTCAGCGTCCGTTACATCAGCCACCGAAACCGCGCCATGACCGAGGCAATGCCCACACCTACGGCAATTCGGACAAGGATTCGCTGGAGCATCGGGGCGGACCATTAGGAGGCGGCTGGAGCCGTCTTGCGGATGGCCTTGATATCGAGAGGCGTAAGGCCGGTCAGGATGGCTTCGATGCGGCGGTCACGGAGGCCAGCGGAGAGCGCAAAGCTGCCGGTGTACGTACCGGGCGCGGTCTTGTTACGCAGGTCCTTAGGCAGCATCAGCACGCCCACTTGCTGAGGGGAGCCGTCTTCGGCCAGCAGCAGGCATTCGGCGTCCTGCATTTCCCAGGCGCGGCCGTCTTTAGAGCCGCTGCGGGCGTCGTTAACTTTGATGATCTGAATGAGTGCGGTAAACATAGTGCGAGCCTCCTAAGGCCGGACAGAGCAGGGAGACGTTTCCCTCGGTTGCCCCACACGTGAGGCAACGGGGGGAAGGGTCAAAACAGAGCAATGCGCCGTGCAGCCCACAGAATGGACGCTTTGATCCACTGAGGACACACATGCGAATTCATGCGAACCCGCACGCGGCGCCTATCGAGGGCGAGGCAAAACTGCTGGAACGTATCCAGGCCTTGCATAAGCGGAACGACACGCCGACCCTCTACACCGCCGCCCTGAAGAACAGCGACGGGCAACTTCGTTTGCGCATCGAATGCCACGTGCAGGCGGAGGAATCGAACCTTGTCGCCCTTCTGGACCGCAGCAACTTCGTCGATGAACTGGACGATGTCGGAGCTGAAGATGAACTGGAGCGAGGAGACGAACTCGCCGACTTTGACGGGATCTTTAGCCCCCGTTAACGCAACCTCCACCCACCGGATCGGCGCGGGGGGCACCCCGGGAAGGGGCAGAGTACAAATGTCAGAACCGGCGCATTGAAGGGCGGGCATGGGGGACTCCGTGTAAAAATTACCCGTAGAGGGCAGATTACAAAATTAGGTAAGTGATCGAAGCTTACCCAATAAAGTATGTTTTTACAACTGGAGAACGAATGTCTATCGAAGAAACCATCAAGGCGGCGACGGCCGTGGTCGGAAGCCAACGGGAGCTAGCCGCAATTCTTGGCATTCCAGAGACTCACATCAGCGGCTACAAGAAGGGCCGGCCCTACAGCTACCAACGTCACGCGGAAATTGCAGCTATCGCTGGGCTGGAAGAGGAAGCAACGAGAATCCTCTTAGAAGGAATCGCCGCAGGGATGCGGGACGACCTACCCCACGAAGCCCATGCAAAGGCCGGCATACGCGCCATGCTGGATGCTTTTCCACCACCGAAGGAGGCCTTATCAAAGTCAAAACCAAAAGCAAGAAAGTGAACAAGGCGTGGTTGAACGACCACGTCAACGATCCCTACGTGAAGATGGCCGCGAAGGACGGCTACCGCGCGCGCGCGGCCTACAAACTGAAGGAGATCGACGAGGCGCTGGGGCTCGTCAAGCCCGGACAGGTCGTGGTCGACCTGGGCTCCACGCCCGGAGCCTGGAGCCAGTACCTGCGCAGACGCCTGTCGCCACACGGGGCGGCGGTCGGCCAATTGGACGGCACCATCGTCGCGCTGGACCTGCTGCCGATGTTGCCGATCGAAGGCGTCACGTTCCTCCAGGGCGATTTCCGCGAGCAGGAGATGCTGGAGAAGCTCGAAGTCGAGCTGCGCGGCGCGCGGGTCGACCTGGTGGTGTCCGACATGGCGCCCAACCTGTCGGGCATCGAATCGGCGGACGCGGCCCGGATCGCCCACCTGATCGAGCTGGCGATCGGGTTCGCCCAGAGCCACCTCAAGCCCGAGGGCGCCCTGGTCGTCAAGGCGTTCCACGGCAGCGGCTATACCGACCTGGTGAAACTGTTCAAGCAGAATTTTCGCACCGTCAAGCCGATGAAGCCGAAATCCTCGCGGGACAAATCGTCTGAAACATTCATCGTCGGAATGGGGCTTACCCTTCCCGGCACCGCCCATTGAACGCCTTTCGGAGCTAAAGCCCGCTTCGCGCGAATGGACGGGAGCCGGCTTTTAGAGCGGCCTGCGGATTGAAACACCTAAAATGCTGCCCACATAGGTCCTCGACGACCCTCCACGACAAACGCTATCGGAGCCTTGCTTGAACAATCAGTGGTTTTCCAAAGTCGCCGTATGGCTCGTGATCGCCATGGTGCTGTTCACGGTGTTCAAACAGTTCGACTCGCGCGGCGCCTCCGGCAGCGGGTACGTGGCGTATTCCGACTTCCTGGAGGAAGTGCGCGGCAACCGCATCAAGGCGGCCACGATCCAGGAGGGGCAGGGCGGTACCGAGATCCTCGCCACCACCACCGACGACCGCAAGGTACGCACCACCGCCACTTACCTGGACCGCGGCCTGGTGGGCGACCTGATCGCCAACAACGTCAAGTTCGACGTCAAGCCGCGCGAAGAAGGCTCCCTGCTCATGACCCTGCTGGTCAGTTGGGGCCCGATGCTGCTGTTGATCGGGGTATGGGTGTACTTCATGCGACAGATGCAGGGCGGCGGCAAAGGCGGGGCCTTCAGCTTCGGCAAGAGCAAGGCGCGCATGCTCGACGAGAACAACAACACCGTCACCTTCGCGGACGTGGCGGGTTGCGACGAGGCCAAGGAGGAAGTCAAGGAGGTGGTCGACTTCCTGAAGGACCCGCAGAAATTCCAGAAGCTGGGGGGACGCATTCCCCGCGGTCTGTTGCTGGTCGGCCCGCCCGGCACCGGCAAGACCTTGCTGGCCAAGTCGATCGCCGGCGAAGCCAAGGTGCCGTTCTTCAGTATTTCGGGTTCCGATTTCGTGGAAATGTTCGTCGGAGTGGGCGCGGCCCGTGTCCGCGACATGTTCGAGAACGCCAAGAAGAACGCACCCTGCATCATTTTCATCGACGAAATCGACGCGGTGGGTCGTCAGCGGGGCGCCGGTGTCGGCGGCGGCAACGACGAGCGCGAGCAGACGCTCAACCAGATGCTGGTCGAGATGGATGGCTTCGAGACCAACCTCGGCGTGATTGTGGTGGCGGCCACCAACCGTCCTGACATCCTGGATGCTGCTTTGCTGCGTCCCGGCCGTTTCGACCGCCAGGTGTATGTGACGCTGCCCGACATCCGGGGCCGGGAGCAGATTCTCAACGTCCACATGCGCAAGATCCCGATCTCGCAGGATGTGAACCCGTCGATCATCGCCCGGGGCACCCCCGGAATGAGCGGCGCCGACCTGGCCAACCTGTGCAACGAGGCCGCGCTGATGGCCGCACGCCGCAACGCGCGCACCGTCGAGATGCAGGATTTCGAGAAGGCCAAGGACAAGATTTTCATGGGTCCCGAGCGCAAGAGCATGGTGATGCCCGAGGAAGAGCGCCGCAACACGGCCTACCACGAGTCGGGCCACGCGCTGATCGGCAAGATGCTGCCCAAGTGCGACCCGGTGCACAAGGTCACGATCATTCCGCGGGGCCGCGCCCTGGGCGTGACGATGAGTCTGCCGGCGCACGACCGCTACAGCTACGACCGCGAGTACATGCTCAACCAGATCAGCATGCTGTTCGGTGGCCGCATCGCCGAAGAGGTGTTCATGAACCAGATGACCACCGGCGCCAGCAACGACTTCGAACGCGCCACCTCGCTGGCCCGCGACATGGTGATGCGCTACGGCATGAGCGAGGCGCTCGGCCCGATGGTGTATGCCGAAAACGAAGGCGAAGTGTTCCTGGGCCGTTCGGTCACCAAAACCACCAACATGAGCGAGTCGACGATGCAGATGGTCGATGGCGAAGTGCGCCGGATCATCGACGAGCAGTACAACCTGGCGCGCAAGCTCATCGAAGAGAACCGCGACAAGATGCACGTCATGGCCAAGGCCCTGCTCGATTGGGAAACCATCGATGCCGATCAGATCGACGACATCATGGCCGGCCGCGAACCGCGTCCGCCGAAGGATTGGGTGCCGCGCGTGCCGCCCGCATCGGGTGGCGGCGACAAGCCGGGCGGCGGCAGCGCACCGGTGGTCGATCCGGCGCCGACGGCGGCCTGAGCGGTCCGGCCGCAGGCAGCAGAGAAGCTGCCCGACAATACGAAACGGGGCTCGGTGCCCCGTTTTTGCGTTCGCATGACAGCTGGCCTTCTCATACCATGCACTGGCACACCACCCGGTTTCGGATCGACCTGCAGCGGCCCCGGATCATGGGCATCGTCAACGTCACGCCCGATTCCTTCTCCGACGGTGGCCGGCACGGCCAGGCCCGATCGGCGCTGGCGCACTGCGAACGGCTGATCGGGGACGGCGCCGATATCCTCGACATCGGCGGCGAATCGACCCGTCCGGGCAGCCAGCCGGTGCCGCTGAAAGAGGAACTGGCCCGGGTGCTGCCGGTGGTGCGGGAGGCGGTCACGCTCGGCGTGCCGGTGTCGGTGGATACCTTCAAACCGCAGGTGATGCGAGCGGTGCTCGACCTGGGTGCCGACATCGTCAACGACATCTGGGCCCTGCGGCTCGACGGCGCGAAAGACGTGGTCGCGGACCATGGCAGCTGCGGCGTCTGCCTGATGCACATGCATCGCGAGCCGCTGAGCATGCAGGCCTCGCCGATGGAGGGCGATCCGGTTGCGCCGGTTCACGTGTTCCTGGCCGAGCAGGTCGAAGCGCTCAAGGTCCGGGGCGTGTCGCCGCGGCGGATCGTGCTGGACCCGGGCATCGGTTTCGGCAAGACGGTCGCGCAGAATTTCGGCCTGCTCGGCCGCCAAGTCGCCGCGGTGCCGTCCGGATATCCGATACTCTCGGGCTGGTCGCGGAAGTCGTCGCTCGGCGCGGTCACCGGCAGGGCGGTGGCGCACCGGATGGTGCCGAGCGTGGTCGCCGCGGTGTTGGCCGTGGACCGTGGCGCGCGTATCGTGCGGGTGCACGACGTGGCCGACACGGTGGCCGCGCTGGCGGTCTGGCAGGCGATGCAGGACGCATCGACAGAACAACGAGGAGATTTCGCATGACGCTCGCCTATTTCGGCACCGATGGCATCCGCGGGACGGTGGGCGTCGCGCCGATCACACCCGATTTCGTGCTGCGCCTGGGCCATGCGGTCGGTCGCGTATTGCGCCGCACCGAGAAGCGGCCCAGCGTGCTGGTCGGCAAGGACACCCGCATCTCCGGCTACATGCTCGAAAGCGCACTGGAGTCTGGCTTCAACTCGGCCGGCGTCGACGTCGTGCTGCTCGGCCCGCTGCCGACACCGGGCGTCGCCTACCTCACCCGGACGCTGCGGGCCAGCCTGGGCGTGGTGATCAGCGCCAGCCACAACCCTTTCGCCGACAACGGCATCAAGTTCTTCAGCGCGCACGGCACCAAGCTGCCCGACGCGTGGCAGGCCGATGTGGAGGCCTGTTTGCAAGAGGCGCCCGTTTGGGCCGATTCGGCATCGCTCGGCCGTGCCCGCCGGCTCGACGACGCCACCGGACGCTACATCGAATTCTGCAAAAGCACTTTCGGCAACGACCTGACACTGAAGGGCCTGAAGATCGTGGTCGACGGTGCCCACGGCGCTGCCTACCAGGTCGCGCCCAAGGTGTTCCACGAGCTGGGCGCCGAGGTCGTCGCCATCGGCTGCCAGCCCGACGGCCTGAACATCAACCGCGACGTCGGCGCCACCCACCCGGCCGCCCTGATCGCCGCGGTGGCCGAGCACCGTGCCGACTACGGCATCGCGCTGGACGGCGATGCCGACCGGCTGCAGCTGGTCGATGCCTCCGGCCGGCTCTACAACGGCGACGAGCTGCTGTACCTGCTGGTGCAGGACCGGCTGGCGCGGGGCGACAAGGTCGACGGCGCCGTCGGCACGCTGATGACCAACATGGCGGTGGAAGAGGCGCTGCGGTTGCGCGGCGTGCGGTTCGAGCGGGCCAAGGTCGGCGACCGTTACGTGCTTGAACTCCTGGAGCGCCAGGGCTGGCTGCTGGGCGGCGAAGGATCGGGTCATCTGTTGGCGCTCGACAAGCACACCACAGGTGACGGGATCGTGAGCGCGCTGCAGGTGTTGCAGGCCTGCGTGCGCAGCGGCCGGTCGATCGCGGAACTGCTGTCGCGCCTGACCCTGTTCCCGCAGACGCTGATCAACGTGCGCCTGCAGCCCGGTCAGGACTGGCGCACCCATGTGCGGCTGGACGAGGAAACGCGGGCGGTCGAGAACGAGCTGGGCGCGGATGGCCGGGTCCTGATCCGCGCCAGCGGCACCGAGCCGCTGTTGCGGGTGATGGTGGAGGCACGCGATGCGCAGCAGGCGCAACGTGCGGCGGAGCGGATCGCGGCCACCCTGGGATAGGGCGGGTGTCGGGCGGCGATAGCACGGAGGCACGCCTGCAACACCGCAGCCATGCGAAGGCTGGATTGCTATAGAAGTAATAGCTGGAGGTCGGCGCACAGCAACGGCTCCGGCTATTCCGTTCAAGAATTCTTCACGTTTCTGCCACTGCACCGTCATGGCCGCTGGCCACACTCCGCTGCATCCGCCTGACTGAATGAAAGGATGCGTGCGATGAATGAACTGCCGGTTCCGACCCTGCCCCTGTCGCCCCTGCGGGGTTTTCGCGCGATGCGCAAGCCTGCGGCCCTGCTGATGCCGCCGGCCGTGGTGCCGGTAAGGCGGGGCCACTGCATGTCACCTGGGCATGCCATCAGGACGAGGTGCGCGAAGCCCAACGCCTGCGGCACCATGTTTTCGCCGACGAAATGGGCGCGCGGCTGCCGGTGCCGGCCGATCCGAAGCTGGCCGGCCACGACATCGACCTGTTCGATGCGTACTGCGAGCACCTGCTGGTCCGCGAGTTCGAAGCCGGCCCGGTGGTCGGCACCTATCGGGTGCTGACGCCTGCTCAGGCCCGACGTATCGGCGGCACCTACAGCGATACCGAGTTCGACCTGGTCCGGCTGCGCGGCCTGCGTGACCGGATGGTGGAGCTGGGTCGCAGCTGCGTGCATCCCGACCACCGCCAGGGCGGCGTCATCCTCGCGCTGTGGGTCGCGCTGGCGCAGTTCATGGCCCGCAACCGGCTCGACATCATGCTCGGCTGCGCCAGCATCCCGATGCTGCACCACGGGGTGCCCAGCGCTCGCACGGCGGCAGGTATCTGGCATCGGCTGCGCGAGACGCACCTGGCCCCGGTCGAGCTGCAGGTGTGGCCCCGGCTGGCTCTCCCGGTCGACGCGCTCCATGCCGGCGAGCCGGCCGATCCGCTGCCTGAGCCGCCGCCGCTGATCCAGGGCTACCTGCGCCTGGGTGCCAAAATACTCGGCGTGCCCGCCTGGGATCCGGACTTCAACACCGCCGATTTGCCGATGCTGATGCGCCTGGACGACATGCCGGCGCGGTACCGCCGCCACCTGCTGCCCGGCGGCTGAAGCGCCGGAGGGCGGACGGCGGGCCTGACACATGGCCGACACATGACAGCCATGCCGCATCGTTTTCCGGACGCCGGTGCCGTTGACTGCTATGGGCCTGACGGCGCGGGCCGTCACATGACTGTCATGTGTCGGAGGGACACTCGGCCCGATGCCGCTGGCCGGCCATACAGGATTTCCTACGTTCGTGAAACCCCATTTCGACCACGCATCCCCGCCCGTTTCGGCCCACCACGAGGGCGATGCGGTCGCTCCCGGCGTAGAGGCCCCTGAGCGCGCCGCGGCGCACGACGCGGCGCTCGCATGGCCGCCGGCCCCGGTCGTCGCGGCTGTCACCCTGTCGACCGCGCCGCTGGACGACGTGGCCCACGACACCGCGGCGCAGCCCCTCGCCTCGGGCGCGGGCATGCCGCCCCTGCTCGACCGCGACCACAGCATCCTGGCCTTCAACGAACGTGTCTTCGATTGGGCCTGCCGCGAGGACGCACCCCTGCTGGAGAGACTGCGCTATCTGTGCATCGTGTCGTCGAATCTCGACGAATTCTTCGAGGTGCGGGTCGCGCCCCATCTGGCCGCGGCGCAGGCGGGTGACATGCAGGGCACCTACACCGTGGCGTCGTTCGAGACGCTGTCGGAGTCGGCGCACAAGCTGGTGGCGCGCCAGTACAAGCTCTATAACGACGCGCTGATGCCGGCCTTCGCCGAGCGCGGCATCCGGCTGCTCTCGCACGGCGAGCGCAACCATCCGCAGCGCCGCTGGGTGCGCGAGTATTTCCGGCGCGAGGTATCGCCCCTGCTGGTGCCGGTCGGGCTCGATCCGTCGCATCCGTTCCCGCAGGTGGCCAACAAGTCGCTCAACTTCATCGTGCGGCTGAAGGGCCTGGACGCCTTCGGCCGCGACAACGAGATCGCGATCGTCAAGGTGCCGCGGGTGCTGCCGCGTCTGATCAAGCTGCCGGCGTCGGTGGCGCCCGAGGGCGTGTCGGTGGTGGCGCTGTCGAGCGTGGTGCGGGCGCACCTGTCGGAGTTGTTCCCGGGCCGCGAGGTGACCGAGTTCTCGCAGTTCCGGGTCACCCGGCACTCCGACCTGGCGGTGGACGAGGAAGAGGTGAGCAACCTGCGCACCGCGCTGCGGCAGGGGCTGCAGATGCGCCACTACGGCAAGGCGGTGCGGCTCGAGGTCTCGTCCGGCTGCTCGCAGCACCTGCTCGATTTCCTGCAGCGGCAGTTCGATCTGCCGACCAACGCGCTCTACCGGGTGCACGGGCCGGTCAATCTGGTGCGGCTGGTGCAGCTGCTCGATCTGGTCGACGACCCGTCGCTGCTGTTCTCGCCTTGGAAGCCGGCGCGTCCGGTGGGCCTGCGCGGCAGCCTGCCGATCTTCCAGCAGCTGCGTCGACGCGACGTGGTGATCCACCAGCCGTTCGAGAGCTTCGACGGCGTGCTGGCCTTCCTGCGCGAGGCGGTTCAGGATCCGCAGGTGCTGGCGATCAAGCAGACGATCTATCGCACCGGGGCCGATTCCGAACTGATGGACCTGCTGCGCGAGGCGGTGCGCCGCGGCAAGGAGGTCACCGCGGTGGTGGAGCTGAAGGCGCGCTTCGACGAAGAGGCCAACATCAACTGGGCCGAGGCGCTGGAATCGATCGGCGCCCAGGTGGTCTACGGCGTGGTGGGCCTGAAGACCCACGCCAAGATGCTGCTGGTCACCCGGCGCGAAGGCGCCCGGCTGCGCCGCTACGGGCACCTCTCCACCGGCAACTACAACCCGCGCACCGCCCGGCTCTACACCGACATCAGCTACCTCACCTCCGACCCGGCGCTGACCGCCGACATGGACGCGCTCTTCGCCCACCTGGCCAGCCAGAGCCAGCTGCCGCGCCTGAAGCGGCTGTGGGTCGCGCCGTTCCACCTGCAGGACCGGCTGGCCGAGCGGATCGCCGCCACCGCCGCCGCTGCGCGCGAGGGCCGGAGTACCCGCATCGTCGCCAAGATGAACGCGCTGACCGACGAGCGCCTGATCCACGCCCTGATCGACGCCGGCCGCGCCGGCGTGCAGATCGACCTGATCGTGCGGGGCGCTTGCATGCTGCCGGCCGGCCTGCCGGGCGTGACCGACAACATCCGGGTCCGCTCGATCATCGGCCGCTTCCTGGAGCATTCGCGCGTCTTCTACTTCCGCACCGGCGACGACGACGAGCTGTACCTGTCGAGCGCCGACTGGATGAGTCGTAACATGCTGCGCCGGGTGGAACTGGCCTGGCCGGTGACCGACCCGCACCTGCGCCAGCACCTGATCGACGAATGCCTGGTCGCCTACCTGCACGACGACTGCGACGCCTGGACGCTGGGCGCCGACGGCCGCTACCGGCGTGCCCCGGTGCAGGCCGACTGCATCGGCGCGCAGGCTGCCTTGATGCAGCGCTATCCGGCGCCGCCCGCCTCCCGAAGGGGCATTGCGTGATGGACCTGATCCTCTGGCGCCATGCCGAAGCCGAAGAGGCCCGCGAAGAGCAGGCCGACGGGGACCGCCGGCTCACGCCCCGCGGCGAGAAGCAGGCCGCCCGCATGGCCGGCTGGCTCGACCGGCAGCTGCCCGACGGCCTGCGCGTCATCGCGAGCCCCGCCCGCCGCACCGAGCAAACGGTGATCGCGCTGGGCCGTCGCTACAAACTGCGGGCCGAGCTGCTGCCCGAGGGCTCGCCCGCCGACCTGTTGGAACTGGTGCAATGGCCGCGGGCCAAGGGCGCGGTGCTGGTGGTGGGCCACCAGCCGATGCTCGGCCAGACGATCGCGCAGCTGATCGGTCTGTCGGCCGGCGATTGCGCGATCCGCAAGGGAGCGGTGTGGTGGCTGCGCCAGCGCCAGCGGGGCGAAGACGCGCAGACGGTGATCGTCACCGTGCAGTCGCCCGAGGTGCTGTAGCGGGGCCTGCGATGGCCGCGCCGCCGTCGTAGGCCATGCGCTATTAAAATGATAGCTGGTGGTCGGCGTATAGCGCCGGCTACAGCCCTTATTTCCCCGAATTTCAGCCCAGGACGACGTTGACGTCCCAGGGCGTCTTCTTCCAGGCCTCGGCCTCGCCGCGCAGCAGGTGGGCCGACTGCGGAAAGCCGGCTGCCCACGCCGCGCCGATGCGCAGGCTGAAGCTGCTGCCCACCAGCGCCAGCTGCGGCAGCGGCGGCACCGGATCGCGCCGGGCGTGGCACAGCAGGATCGCCAGCCGCAGGCACAGCAGCTGCACCACGAAGCGCGTATCTTCCAGGTCGAGCGAGAGCTTGCGCAGCTTGCCGCGCTGGCCCAGCAGCAGCTCGGCCAGGCAGCGCAGCTCCTGCATGCCGAAGCCGGGGGCGTCGGTGTGGTGAAGGATGTAGGCGCCGTGGCGCGGATGGTCGGCGTGGGCGATGCCGGTGCCGATCTCGTGGAGCCGGGCCGCGCGGTCGAGCAGGTGGGCGGCCTCGGGCTCGGCCCTGGGCAGTACCTGGTCGAAGAGGGCGCGGGCAGTGCGGCCGACGCGGGCCGCCTGGGCCGCGTCGGTGCCGAACCGGGTCGACAGCGCCTGGACGGTCGCGGTGCGGATGTCGGTGGCCGGGGCCTCGCGTTGTACCAGGTCGTACAGCACGCCCTGGCGCAGGGCGCCCTGCGCCACCTGCATCTGCTCGATGCCCAGCAGGTCGAACACCGCGCCCAGCACCGCCACTCCGCCGCCGATCACCGGTCGGCGGTCTTCCTTCAGGCCGTCGAGCTTCAGCCGGTCGGCGCTCTGGGCCTGCAGCAGGCGGGCGCGCAGTTCGACCAAAGATTTGCGGGTGATCAGCCCCTTCGGCTCGCCCAGACCGGCCAGCAGGTCGCCGATCGCACCGACCGTGCCGGACGATCCGTAGGCCACGTCCCAGCTCTCCCGCGGATAACGGCCGGGCGTGTCGGCCAGCAGGTCTTCGATGGCGGCATGGGCTGCGTCGAAGGCCTGCACGGTGAAATGGCCCTCGGGGAAATAGGCCATCGACCAGGCGACGCTGCCGAGCGGATACGAGCCGACGACCTGGGAGCCCAGGCCACGGCCCAGGACCAGCTCGGTCGAACGGCCGCCGATGTCCACCACCAGGCGGCGCTCGTCCGAAGGTGGCAGCATCCGCGCAACGCCGGCGTAGATCAGCCGGGCTTCCTCGGGGCCCGACACTACGTCGATCGGAAAGCCCAGCACCTGCCGGCCCTTGGCGAGGAACACTTCCCGGTTGCGTGCGACCCGCAGCGTCTGGGTGGTCACCGCCCGCACCTGGTGGGGCGCGAAGCCGCGCAGCCGCTCTCCGAAGCGGGCCAGGCAGTCCCAGCCGCGCTGCATCGCCGCGGGCGACAGCATGCCGTTCTCGTCCAGGCCGCTGCCCTGGCGCACCGTCTCCTTCAGGTATTCGATGCGCTGGATCTGCCCGTGGTGCAGGCGGCCGATTTCCAGGCGAAAGCTGTTGGAGCCCAGGTCTAGGGCGGCAAGGAGGGTTCCGTCGTGCATGAGGAGATGGGGGAGGGGGTGGCGGCCACGGGGTACAGTGTGCGGCGCAGCATAGCAGCGCCCATGGGCCGGGGCAGGCTATGCAAGCCGTATGACAGGACCGTGACAGAAGGAGATCGGGCTCTGGAAGAGGGTTCGCCGATTGGTCGGGATTCTGTCATGCGGATGTCATATACGCTTTCTAAAGTCCGCCTCGTCAGTGCTCTGTCAATGTTCGTTCCAACGAGGAAATCCATGAAGAATTCGATGATCCGCATGCTCGCCGTCACCGTAGCCGCCACCGGTTTCTCCGCTGCCTGGGCCCAGTCCGAAGCCACCGGTGCCGGTGCCAGCTTCCCCGCACCGCTCTATGCAAAGTGGGCCGCCGACTACCACAAGGCGACTGGCGTCAAGATCAACTACCAGTCGGTCGGCTCAGGCGCCGGCATCAAGCAGATCGAGGCCAAGACGGTCGATTTCGGCGCATCCGACGCGCCGCTGAAAGACGAGGAACTGCAGTCCAAGGGGCTGGTACAGTTCCCCACCGTGATCGGCGGCGTGGTGCCGGTCGTGAACATCGCCGGCATCAAGCCGGGCGAGATCAAGCTCAACGGCCAGATCCTGGGCGACATCTACCTCGGCAAGATCACCAATTGGACCGACGTCGCCATCAAGGCCCTGAACCCCGGCGTGAAGCTGCCCGATGCGGCCATCGCCCCTGTGCGCCGTGCCGACGGTTCGGGGACCAGCTTCATCTTCACCAACTACCTGAGCAAGGTGAACGCCGAGTGGAAGAGCAAGGTCGGTGAAGGCACCGCGGTCAACTGGCCGACCGGTGCCGGCGGCAAGGGCAACGAAGGCGTCGCCGCCTTCGTGGGCCGCCTGCCCAACTCGATCGGTTACGTCGAGTACGCCTACGTCAAGCAGAACAAGATGAACTACGTCCAACTGCAGAACGCCGACGGCGGCACGGTGTCGCCCGACGACAGTTCCTTCAAGGCCGCCGCCGCCGGCGCGGACTGGAGCAAGAGCTTCTACCAGATCCTCACCAACCAGCCCGGCAAGGATGCATGGCCGATCACCGGCGCCACCTTCATCCTGATGCACAAGAGCCAGGACAAGCCGGTCCAGGCCGCCACCGCCTTGAAGTTCTTCGACTGGGCCTACAAGGGTGGCGACAAGACCGCATCCGACCTGGACTACGTGCCGATGCCCGACGCGGTGAAGGCGACGATCCTGAAGTCGTGGGATGCGATCAAGGACACGTCGGGCAAGACCGTCGCCCTCCGCTGATCCACCGACGGCACCACCGCGCCGAGACCCCGCCACCGTGTCCTCTACACTGCCGGTCACCCATGCGTCGCCACATGCAGGCGCGCGTGGCGCCCCCATGACCCTACCCCCCGTCCGCCGGCCCCTGCTGTCCTGCACCCTGGCCGACCGGCTGTTCGGCTGGCTCGCCAAGGGCGCGGCGCTGCTGACCCTGGCACTGCTGGTCGGCATTCTCGGCTCGCTGTTCGCGGGGGCCTGGCTCTCGATCGAGAAGTACGGCCTGACTTTCCTGACCCGCAGCGTGTGGGACCCGGTGAAGAACGACTACGGCGGGTTGGTGATGATCTACGGCACGCTGACCACCTCGGTCATCGCCCTGGCGATCGCGGTTCCGGTGAGCTTCGGCATCGCGCTGTTCCTGACCGAGCTGTCGCCGGCATGGCTCAAGCGCCCGCTGGGCACGGCCATCGAGTTGCTGGCGGCGGTGCCCTCCATCGTCTACGGCATGTGGGGTCTGATGGTCTTCGGCCCGATCCTTGCGACCTACGTGCAACGGCCGCTGCAGAAGCTGCTGAGCGGCGTGCCGTTCCTCGGCGCATTCGTCTCCGGCCCACCGGTGGGCATCGGTATCCTGTCGGCCGGCATCATCCTCGCGATCATGATCGTCCCGTTCATCGCCTCGGTGATGCGGGACGTGTTCGAGGTCACGCCGCCGCTCCTCAAGGAATCGGCCTACGGCCTGGGCGCCACGACCTGGGAGGTCGTTTCCACCGTCGTGCTGCCCTACACCAAGACCGGCGTGCTCGGCGGCATCATGCTCGGCCTGGGCCGGGCGCTGGGCGAGACGATGGCCGTCACCTTCGTGATCGGCAACATGAACCAGCTCAACTCGCTCTCGATCTTCGAGGCGGCCAACAGCATCACCTCGGCGCTCGCCAACGAATTCGCCGAGGCCGGGGAGGGACTGCACCAGGCGTCGCTGATCTACCTGGGCCTGGTGCTGTTCTTCATCACCTTCGTCGTGCTGACCCTGTCCAAGCTGCTGCTGCTACGCCTGCAAAAGAGCGAGGGCACGAAATCATGAGCACGACCGCGTCCGGCTCCACCAGCCAGCGCCTGGTCGACGCGGCTACCCTCGCCCAAACGCGCCGGTTACGCTACGCCGCACGCAAGCGGGTCAACGGCATCGCGCTGGCGCTCTCGCTGGCGGCCATGGCCTTCGGCGTGTTCTGGCTGGTCTGGATCCTGTGGGAAACCGTACGCCTCGGCTTAGGGGGCCTCAGCATCGCGCTCTTCACCGAATCCACCCCGGCGCCCAACGAGATCGGCGGCTTGGCCAATGCGATTTTCGGCTCGGCCACCATGGTGTTACTGGCGACCTTCGTCGGTACGCCGATCGGCATCATGGCCGGCGTGTACCTGGCCGAGTACGACACCCGCGGCTGGCTGGCATCGCTCACACGTTTCGTCAACGACATCCTGCTGTCGGCGCCGTCGATCGTGATCGGCCTCTTCGTCTACGCGGTGGTCGTGGCACGGTTGCGCAGCTACTCGGCCTATGCCGGCATCGTGGCCTTGGCGCTGATCGTGATTCCGGTGGTCATCCGCACCACCGAGAACATGCTGCTGCTGGTGCCCTCGGGCCTGCGGGAAGCCGCCTACGCACTGGGCACGCCCAAGTGGAAGGTGATCACCATGGTCACGCTGCAGGCAGCCCGGGCCGGCGTCATCACCGGCGTGCTGCTGGCGGTGGCGCGGATCGCAGGCGAAACCGCGCCGCTGCTCTTCACCGCGCTCTCCAACCAGTTCTGGAACGCCGACCTTTCCAAGCCGATGGCCAGCCTGCCGGTCACGATCTTCAAGTTCGCGATGAGCCCGTACGAGAACTGGCAACAGCTGGCCTGGGCCGGCGTGTTCCTGATCACGGCCGCCGTGCTCGGCCTCAACATCCTGGCGCGGGCCCTGACCCGCCAGAAATGAAACCGAAAGATCCGCCTCCATGACGACGATCCAGGCCCCTGCCTCCGGCCGCGCCAAGCTGGCCGTGCACGACCTGAACTTTTACTACGGCAAGTTCCACGCGCTGAAGAACATCAACCTGGAAATCCCGTCGAACAAGGTCACCGCCTTCATCGGCCCCTCGGGCTGTGGCAAGTCGACACTGCTGCGCACCTTCAACCGCATGTTCGAGCTATATCCCGAGCAACGCGCCGAAGGCCGCATCATGCTCGACGACGAGGACCTGCTGGCCTCCAAGCAGGACGTGGCGCTGATCCGCGCCAAGATCGGCATGGTCTTCCAGAAGCCTACGCCCTTCCCGATGTCGATCTACGACAACATCGCGTTCGGCGTGAAGCTGTTCGAGCGGCTCAACGCCACCGACATGGACGAGCGCGTCGAGTGGGCGCTGCGCAAGGCCGCGCTCTGGAGCGAGGTGAAGGACAAGCTGCAGCAGAGCGGCTCGGGCCTGTCGGGCGGACAGCAGCAGCGGCTGTGCATCGCACGCGGCATCGCGATCAAGCCCGAGGTGCTGCTGCTCGACGAGCCGTGCTCCGCCCTCGACCCGATCTCGACCGCCAAGGTCGAAGAGCTGATCGCCGAGCTGAAGAGCGACTATACGGTGGTCATCGTGACCCACAACATGCAGCAGGCCGCCCGCTGCAGCGACTACACCGCCTACATGTACCTGGGCGACCTGATGGAGTTCGGCAAGACGGAGCAGATGTTCTTCAAGCCGCAGCGCAAGGAAACCGAAGACTACATCACCGGCCGGTTCGGCTGATCCAGGAGCCGACATGCCCGACAAGCACCTTTCATCGCAGTTCGACAGCGAGCTGAATTCCGTCTCCACCCGCGTGATGGAGCTCGGCGGCCTGGTCGAATCGCAGATCCGTCAGGCGGTCTACGCCCTTTCCCAGTTCAGCGGCGAAGCGGCCGACGAGGTCATCGAGACCGAGCCGCGGGTCAATGCGATGGAGATCGAGATCGACCGCGACCTGTCGTCGATCATCGCCCGCCGCCAGCCGACCGCGCGCGACCTGCGTCTGCTGATCGCCATCTCGAAGACCACCGCCAACCTGGAGCGCGTCGGCGACGAGGCCAACAAGATCGCCCGAATGGTCAAGTCGATCGTCGAGAGCGGCTCGGCCCGCGCGCTGCCCTCGTCCGACCTGCGCGTGGCGGCGGAGCTGGCATCGGCCCTGATGCGCCGCGCGCTGGATGCTTTCGCACGGCTCGACACCGCCGCGGCCCTGGCGATCCTGAAGGAGGACGACCTGATCGATCGCGAGTTCGACGGCTTCGTGCGCAAGTTGATCACCTACATGATGGAAGACCCGCGCACCATCTCGGCCAGTCTCGACCTGCTGTTCCTGGCGAAGGCGATCGAGCGGATCGGCGACCACGCCAAGAACATCGCCGAGTTCATCATCTACATCGTCAAGGGCACCGACGTGCGCCACACCTCGATGGATCAGATTGAGTCTGCTCTGCGGTGACGACGTTGCCTGGCGTCTCATCCATGCCGGACAGGAGACAGGGTTCCATGAAAAAACTGCCACAGGTTTTGATCGTCGAAGACGAAGCCTCGATCGCCGAGCTGATCGCCGTCAACCTTCGGCACAACGGGTTCCAGCCCGTCTGGGCCGAGGACGGCATCACCGCGCAGCGCGAGCTGGATGCGGTGCTGCCCGACGTGATCCTGCTCGACTGGATGCTGCCGGGTCAAAGCGGCCTGATCCTGGCGCGCAAATGGCGTGCCGATGCGCGTACCAAGGCGGTGCCCATCCTGATGCTGACCGCTCGGGGCGACGAGCCCGACAAGGTCGCCGGCCTTGATGCCGGTGCCGACGACTACATCACCAAGCCTTTCTCCACCCAGGAACTGCTGGCCCGCATCCGCGCCGTGCTGCGCCGCCGGGCGCCGGAGCAGGCCGGCGAGGCGGTCGAACTGGGCCTGCTGCGGCTCGACGCGGCCACCCACCGGGTCAGCCTGCAGGGTCGGATGCTCAAGGTCGGCCCGACAGAATTCAAGCTGCTGCACTACCTGATGCGGCATGCCGAGCGGGTCCACAGCCGGGCACAGTTACTCGACAAGGTCTGGGGGGACCATGTGTTCATCGAGGAGCGCACGGTGGATGTCCATGTGAAGCGGCTGCGCGAATCGCTGGGCGCCGCAGGCGTGATGATCGAGACGGTGCGCGGCGCCGGGTACCGGGCCACCGCCCAGGTCACCCTGGCGCTGCCCGAGGCTGCGGGCGCGCCTGCCAACTCGCCCTGATCGGCGCAGGACCGCAGCAGGTGGCATTTCTGGTGAGGCGGTTGCTGGCCCTGCTCGTGTGGCAGGGCGCTGGGGCGACTTTGGGCGGTTGGCTGGCGATGGGTCTGCATGTCGGCCTGTCGCATGCCCTCGGCCTGGGCACCCATGAAGGCTGGGTGCTGGCCGGCGTGCTGTCGGGCTTCGCGATCGCTACCTGGAGCGCGGTGGCGGTCGACACCTACCGGGCCCGCCGGGTGCTGGTCTGGCTGCGCGACGAAGACACCACCGCCTCGGCTGCGCCGTCGCTGCGCGGACTGTGGGGCGAGGCCGCCGACAGGATGCGCCGCCGCATCCGCGAATCGGAACGCCGGCTGGCCGAGAGCCGCGACCGGCTGGATGAAATCCTGGCCGCGCTCCAGGCCTCGCCCAACGGCGTGATCCTGCTCGACGAGGCGATGCACATCGAGTGGTGCAACCAGACCGCCGCCGACCATTTCGGCATCGACGTCAAGCGCGACATGCTGCAGTCGATCGGCAACCTGGTACGCGACCCGGCCTTCGCCGCCTACGTCGCTGCCGGCAATTACGCCACCGAAGTCGTCATGCATGCCCGGTTGGGTGGCAGTGGTCGGGCGGCCCGGCTGTCGGTGCAGCTGCATCTCTACGGCAGGGGCCGCTTGCTCCTGCTCTCGCGCGACATCACCGCGGTGGAGCAGGCCGACGCGATGCGCCGCGATTTCGTCGCCAACGTATCGCACGAGGTGCGCACACCGCTCACCGTGCTGATCGGCTTCGTCGAAACCCTGCAGACTCTGCAGCTCGACGAGCAGGAGCGTACCCATTACCTCGGTCTGATGGCGCAGCAGGCAGCCCGCATGCAGTCGGTGGTGAGCGATCTGCTCACGCTGTCGCGGCTGGAAGGCAGCCCGCTGCCCGGGCGGGGCGGGCAGGTGCCGGTGCAGGCCCTGCTGGCGCATTGCCAGCAGGAGGCCACGGCGCTCAGCAGCGTGCTGGGCCGGGATCACACGATCGTGTTCCCGTCGGCGCATGAGGTGGCGGCCATGGGCGGCATCCTGGGCGCGCAGACCGAGCTGCAGAGCGCGATGTCCAACCTGCTGGGCAACGCGGTGCGCTACACCCCGGCCGGCGGCACGATCACCGTCAGCTGGACGGTGCTGCAGGAAGCGGACTCGGCGCGGGGCCCGGTGGGGGACGCCGAGTTCGCGGTGCGCGATACCGGGCCGGGCATCGCGTCGGAACATATTCCCCGGCTGACCGAGCGCTTCTACCGGGTCGATCGCAGCCGCTCCCGCGAAACCGGCGGTACCGGCCTGGGCTTGGCCATCGTCAAGCATGTGATGCAGCGCCACGGCGGCAGGCTGCGGATCGACAGCCAGCCTGGCCAGGGTTCCACCTTCGCGCTGGTGCTTCCGGGCGACCGGCTGTGCCCGGCACTTACGTTGCCGGAAGACTGATGGCGATGCGCACCGCGCGGCGCACGATCAGCAAGAACAAGGCCGCCGTGACGGCCAGGGCCGCGGCACTGGTGATCCAGAACGTTTCGGGCGACGGCCATGGCTCCAGGCCGTGCCAGCCGCGGTAGGCCAGCACATAACCGCCGCCGGTGCCCACCCCCCAGAGCAGTACGCAGTACACCAGCAGTGGCTTGACGGTGATCCGGTAGCAGCGCAGCACGAAGACGCTGACGCTCTGCAGCGCGTCGGCACAGTGGTAGAGCGCGACCCAGCCGAGCAGCACCGCCGCCAGCTGGGCCACGGCCGGCACGCTGGTGTAGAGCCCGGCTACGGTGGTGCGGGCGCTCCACAGGATGCCGGCCAGCAACATCGCCGAGACGCTGGCCGTGCCCAGCCCGGCGGTGACGGCCGCGCTCGCGCGCTGGGCCTGGCCGGCGCCCAGCCAGTAGCCCACCCGGGCGCTGGTCGCGATCGCGATCGACAGCGGCACCATGTAGAGCACGGCGGCCAGGTTACTGGCGACCTGGTGCGCGGCCGCCGCCACCGTGCCCTGGCGGGCGATGAGGAGGGCCATCAGCGTAAACGAGGTGATCTCCACGAGGATCGCCAGGCCGGCCGGAACGCCCAGGCGCGCGAACGCCTTCAGCTGGACGGGATCGGGCGCTTCCATGCGTTTCCAGAACATGTAGGGCCGGTAGAGCGGCCGGGTCCGCAGCAGCCACAGGCCGATCGCCAGCAGCAGGAGGTGGACGACGATCGTGGCCCAGGCACAGCCGGTGACCCCCAGGGCCGGCATGCCGGCACCGCCCAGCGTCAGCCAGATCGTCAGCGGCACCTTCAGTACCAGCGAGCCCATTTGCAGCCAGGTGACCAGCAGAGGCCGGCCCAGACTCTGGTTGAGGGTGCTGTAGAGGCGGAACAGCAAGGCGGCCGGAAGACCGAGGGCCAGCACACCCAGATAGCGCACCACGTCGCCCCGCAGGGCCACCGGCACGTCTGCCCACTGCAGCAGCGGCGTCGGAGACAGCAGCAGGGCCATGCCGGCGACGCTGGTGCCACCGCAGATGTAGAGCGCCTGGCGCACCGATCGGCCGATCGCCGGATAGCGGTGGGCGCCGCGCAGCTCCGCCCAGACCGGCAGCAGCGCCTGCACCACGCCCATCAACGCTACGTAGACGCTCACGAAAATCGCGCTGCCCACCGCCAGTGCGGCCAGCGCCGCATCCGAATGCCGGCCCGCGACCACGGTGTCTGTCACGCCGAAGGCCATGACCGCCCACTGGCCGGCCAGCACCGTGCCGGCATGCCGCGCGATCGCCGGGAATTCCCCCCAAACCGCCGCGGCCCGGGACCGCCAATGCAGGACTGCCGCCACTTGCTCAGCCCCCCTGGTAGCGGTAGATCTGAATCGTGTCCTTCCGGTCGGCCGGGCGGGCCACCGTGGCCACCAGGCGCCACCGGGCTGGATCGGTCACGGTGGCCAAGGTCGACACCGCGTCGGTGTCCACCGCCAGCCAGCCGCACCGCCCGTCACGGGTCGCAGGCTCCAGCCGCAGCTGGCCGTGGTACTGGAAGGCCGCCACCTGGGCGCGGCTGAAGCCGTGGAAGCTCACGCAGGCCGGCCGTCCCATCGCGGCGATCGACTGGTCGACCTGCGGGGCGTAGCTGCGGGCATAGTCGAGCAGCGGCAGCCACAGCGTCATCAGCAGCAGCCAGCACAGCGCCGCACCGCCGGCCGGCAGCACGACGCTTTTCCACAGCGCCGCCTGGTGCCGGCCGATGCGCCAGCGCACCAGCCAGGCCCATGCCAGCGTCGCCGCCAGCGCCAGGACCAGTGCGCCGATCGAGAAACTCGCGGTGAAGCCGGGTGCGAGCTTCGCCACGTTGGCCGCGGGCTGGCGCGGAAAGCCGGTCTGCATCGCCAGCCAGATGACCCAGATGACGATGGCCGAGCCGGAGAAGAAAAGCAGGGTGAACCAGTCCACCAACGCCGAGAGGCTGCGGCTGAGCGTCGGCAGTGCGAACGCCGCCAGCGCGGCCAGTGCCGGCAGGCCCAGCAGCAGCGCCCGGTCGGACGGCAGGGTGCAGAGCGTTGCGCCGATCGCGACCACTGCGAACCAGGCCGGGACCGCCAGGTGCCGGTGCACCTCGGGCGATGCCAGTTGCCGCCGCCAGCGCCAGAGGGTCCAAAGCGCCAGAGGCCATGTCGGCCAGGTGAACCAGAGCAGCAGCCGGCCGAGGCTCTGCCAGCTGCGGTCGACGGCCGAGTGCGCCACCATGCGCCACCCCCAGACGTCCAGCAGCCAGCCGACCAGGGCCGCGAGCCCGGCGACGCCCAGCGCGATGCCGGCCCAGGCCCGCAGCGCCGGCGCATCCGACTCGGCCTGCCGCAACTCCAGCATGGCGAGCAGTGCCGCGCCCAACCCGAAGAACACGGCCAGCGCGGGTGCTCCGGACAGCACCAGTCCGACCAGCCCGACCGCCAGGCTGCCCGCCGCCCACCGCACCCGGTAGGGCGAGGCAGCAATCGCGAAAAAAGCGAGGGAGCCGAACGCCAGCTGGGTGAGGTGCGCCGTGGCTTCGTGCGACAGCCGCGCCAGGCCCAGACAGGCGATCAGCGCCAACAGGCCGCCGTCGGCCACCGCCCGCGCATAGTCCTTGGGCTGGGCCTCGCCTCCGAAGGCGAAGGCCACCGGTTGCGCCCGGCGGTCGAGCGCCAGATAGTAGACACCGTACCAGGTCGCCGCCAGCGTCAGCGCCAGCAACAGGCCGAACGGAACGCGCGCGGTCAGGTCGAGGGAAAAGCCGGCGGGCGCGAGATGGATCGCCCAGGCACCCAGCCAGTAGGGGAGCAGGCCGTCGGACTCGGGCGCCATGCCTCCCAGTAGCGGATGCAGCCAGCTGGTGTGGCCCTGGGCCAGCTCCTGCATGTAGCCGAAGGCGGCGATGTCGGCGTTCTTCCAGGGCCCGCGACCCACGAAGCCAGGCAGCACGTACGCGATGCATAACAGCAGCAGCGCCCAGCGCGGCAATCGGCGCACGGCGCGCTGGGCAACGATGGCGGGAGTGGGCTGGATCACGGGTGAGGGAGGAGGGCCAGGTTACTGGAGCGCGCATCGAACGCCGGATCGATAAAAAAGGCAGCGCGGGAAACCCGGGCTGCCTTCTCAGCGGAATCGCACCTGCCAGACAGCAGCTACGTCGCGGTCTGGATCGCTTACTTGGCAGCCGACGGCTTGCCGAAGCGATTGCGGAATTTCTCGACGCGGCCGCCCATGTTGTCGACCGACTTCTGCGTGCCGGTGTAGAACGGATGCGATTCGCTCGACGTGTCCAGCTTGTACAGGGGCAACTCACGGCCGTCGTCGGCCTTGGCGGTTTCCTTCGTGTTGGCGCAAGAGCGCGTCACGAACTTGAAACCGTTGGAGAGGTCCACGAAGAGCACTTCGCGGTAGTTGGGGTGAATGCCTTCTTTCATGGCCTGGTTTCCTCAATGTTCTGTTGCGAGAGCCACTGCGCACCCATTGCCCAGCACTTTCCGCGGAAAAGTTTACGATTATCGCACAGACGCATTCCGCCGCTCTCTTTTCCTGTGCCTGGGGGTGTGCTCCCGCTACCCGCCCCGGCGCATCATGTCGAAGAAGTCGACGTTGGTCTTGGTCGCCTTCATGTTCTTGATCATCAGCTCCATGGATTCGATCTCGTCCATGTTGTAGAGGAACTGGCGCAGGATGCGGGTCTTCTGCAGGATTTCCGGGGCCAGCAGCAGCTCTTCGCGGCGGGTGCCGCTCTTGTTTAGCTCGATCGCCGGGAACACGCGCTTCTCGTAGAGGCGGCGGTTCAGGTGGATTTCGCAGTTGCCGGTGCCCTTGAACTCTTCGAAGATCACTTCGTCCATGCGGCTGCCGGTGTCGACCAGCGCGGTGGCGATGATGGTGAGCGAGCCACCTTCCTCGACCTTGCGTGCCGCGCCGAAGAAGCGCTTGGGCCGCTGCAGTGCCGCGGCGTCCACGCCGCCCGACAGCACCTTGCCGGAGGACGGCACGACGTTGTTGTAGGCGCGGGCCAGGCGGGTGATCGAGTCCAGCAGGATCACCACGTCCTTCTTCAGTTCGACCAGACGCTTGGCGCGCTCGATCACCATCTCGGCCACGTGCACATGGCGGGCGGCCGGCTCGTCGAAGGTCGAGGCGATGATCTCGCCCTTGACCGTGCGCTGCATCTCGGTCACTTCCTCGGGCCGCTCGTCCACCAGCAGCACCATCAGATGCACGTCGGGGTTGTTGGCGGTGATCGCGTGGGCGATGTGCTGCATCATCACCGTCTTGCCGCTCTTGGGCGGGGCGACGATCAGCGCGCGTTGGCCGCGTCCGATGGGCGCGATGATGTCGACGATGCGGCCGGTGATGTTCTCTTCGGTCTTGAGTTCGCGCTCGAGCTTCATCTGTTCCTTGGGGAACAGCGGCGTCAGATTCTCGAACATCACCTTGTGCTTGTTCTGCTCGGGCGGTCCGCCGTTGACCGCGTCGAGCTTGGTCAGCGCGAAGTAGCGCTCGCCGTCTTTCGGCGTGCGCACTTCGCCTTCGACCATGTCGCCGGTGTGCAGGTTGAAGCGTCGCACCTGGCTCGGCGAGATGTAGATGTCGTCGGTGCTGGCGGTGAAGCTGGTGTCGGGGCTGCGCAGGAAACCGAAGCCGTCGGGCAGGATTTCCAGCACGCCGTCGGCGAAGACCTGCTCGCCGGCGCGCGCACGCTTCTTGATGATCGCGAACATCAGTTCCTGCTTGCGCATGCGGCCGGTGTTCTCGATCTCGAGTTCTTCCGCCTGCTTGAGGACTTCGGACACGTGCAGTGCCTTGAGTTCGTTTAGGTGCATGGAGCTACTCCTTGGCGGAGTTCAGGAAATTCAGGGGGAGGGTGGCGGGGCGAGGAGACCTCGCGAGCCGGGGGGACTCGAACCGGCGACGCATGCGAATGGCGCGGGCCGGCGAATGCGCGAATTATGACAGGAAACGATAGCAGCCTCTGCAGGCGGCCCGCGCGTTGCGCACTGCGCACGGGGTCTGCGGCGACCGGGACGGCGGGCGCCCCGGCACTGTTCGATCAGGCCAGCAGCTGGTCGACGAACTCGGTCAGTTGCGCCTTGCTCAGGGCGCCGACCCGGGTGGCGGCCAGTTGCCCGCCCTTGAACAGCATCAGCGTCGGAATGCCACGGATGCCGAACTTGGCGGGAATGTCGCGGTTCTCGTCGACGTTCATCTTGGCGATCTGCAGCTTGTCCTTGTAGATGGCCGAGACTTCGTCGAGGATCGGTGCAATCATCTTGCAGGGGCCGCACCATTCGGCCCAGTAATCCACCAGCACCGGCTTGTCGGCCTGCAGCACGTCGGCGTCGAAGGACGCATCCGAAATATGTATGATGAGATCGCTGGCCATGGAGTCTTCCTAGTGTGGGATATGGAGCCGCTGAAGTGGCGGCCATTGTGACAGAACCCAAGTGTAGGGAAGGGCCTCCTTCTGCTATCGACGCCATAGCGAAAGCCCCTTGCGCCGATGCTGGGACGGTCTCTTTCGCCCACCCGGTCGATGCCCTCTGGCGAGACCCGGCGACGGGCGTCGTCGCGCGGCTGACCGAAGCGTTCGACACGCACGGCGTGCATCCGGCCCACGCGGTGGTGGTGTTGCCTCACGCCCAGTTGCTGCCGGTGGCGCGCCGCTACTGGGCCGCGGCGCGGCCTCAGGGCTTCGCCCCGCGGTTCGAGACCCTCTCCAGCTGGGCCCGCAGCCTGGGCGTGCCGGATGCGACCGATACCGGGGGCGTGACCGGCGACGCCGCACGCGATCTTCTGCGCGCCCTGGCCCTGCTGGAGCAGGTGCCGACCTTGAAGCGCCATGCCGACACCCTGGCCGAGCCGCTGGTCGAATCGGCCTGCCAGCTGCACCGCGCACTCGCCGCGGTCGTGCCCGATGCCCGGCCCGCCTGGGGCGAGGCAGCCGCCGAAGCGATGGGGCAGGGCGCCGAGGCCGCGGTGCTTCAGTTGGAGGCCGCCACGGCGCGGGTAGCGCTGGTCTGGGCCTTGACCTCCGCCTGCGCCACAGACGTGCTGCTCGGACCCGGCGCGACGGCCGGCGGCATCCGCTGCCTGGTGGTGCTGGACGGCCTGCAGCCCGAGCCGCTGGCGGACGCCGTCTGCCGCCGGTGGGAGGCGAACGGCCTGCCCGCCCTGCGCATCGGTCTGCGCCAGCCGGCCGCGCGCTGCGCCGGCGTGCGCCTGCATGCCGCGCCCGACGCCGAGGACGAGGCCGAGCGTGCCGCCGGCTGCGTGCTGGCGCGGGTGCGCGAAGGCGCCACGCCGGTCGCCCTGGTCGCGAACGACCGGGCCCTGACCCGTCGCATCGGCGCGATGCTGCATGCCCGGGGCCTGACATTGCGCGACGAGAGCGGCTGGAAGCTCTCGACCACCCGCGCCGCCGCCCAGGTCATGGCCGCGCTGCGCGCCTGCGCCCGCCAGGCCGCGGCCGACGAGGTGCTCGACTGGTTGAAGCAATCCCCCACCTTCGAGACCGCCCGGCTGCGCCCGCTGGAGGCCGCGCTGCGGCGCGAAGGCGTGCGCGACTGGAACGGCTGGCAGCCGCCGCCGGGCGAGAAGGCGCCGGCCCCGTTGCTGCGCGACCTGTCGACCGACATCGACGCGCTGCGCGAGGCGATGCAGCGTCCCCGCTCGCTGCCGCAGTGGCTGGCCGCGTTGCGCGGGTTGCTGCAGGCCAGCGGCCTGTGGGACGGCCTGCGCGCCGATGCCGCCGGCGAGAAGGTGGTGGCGGTGCTGCGGCTCGACACCCTGGCGCAGGCCCGCTTCGCGCAGCAGCTCGAGGACTCTCCCTGGGCCACTCGCCGCGTGGGCCTGTCGGCCTTCGGCACCTGGGCGCGGCAAGCCCTGGAAGCCGCCAACTTCCAGCCCGAGGCCGACTGGCAGACGGCCGATGTCGAGGTGGTCGTGCTGCCGATGCAGCAACTGCTGGCCCGCCCGTTCGGCGCGGTGGTGATGCCCGGCTGCGACGAAATCCGCCTGCCCGCGGCGCCCGAGCCCGCCGGCGCCTGGTCGGCTGCGGAACGCATCGCGCTCGGCCTGACCACCCGCGAAGCCCTGCAGGCCGAGACCGCCGCCGCCTGGGAGATCGCGCTCTGCGCACCGCGGGTCGACATCCTCTGGCGCCGCGGCGACGAAGGCGGCGAGCCGCTGCTGCCCAGCCCGCTGGTGCAGGCGCTGCAGTCGGTTCCCGGCGCGGCGGCAGAGGCCGCCGATCCGCGCCCCTCGCGCAGCATCGCGGCGCTGCCCACGCCGCGGCCGCGGCCGACGGGCGATGCGCTGCCGGTCGAGCGACTGTCCGCCAGTGCCTACGAAGACCTGCGCAAGTGCCCGTACCGCTTCTTCGCGCTGCGCCAGCTCGGCCTGCAGGAGGCCGACGAGCTGGATGCCGAGGTGGACAAGCGCGACTTCGGCCTGTGGCTGCACGACACGCTGCGCGGCTTTCACGAAGCGCTGGCCCAGGCGCCGACCGACGATCCCGCTGCGCGCCTGGCGATGCTCGATGCGGCCGCCGCGCAGGCCACCCGCGCCCGCCGTCTGCCGGCCGAAGACTTCCTGCCCTTCGCCGCGACCTGGCCGCAGGCGCGCGACGGCTATCTGGCGTGGCTGGCCGGGCACGACGCCACCGGCGCCCGGTTCGGCTGGGCCGAGGGCTGGCGCGCGCAGCCGCTGGGCGACGTGCTGCTGGTCGGCCAGATCGACCGGATGGACCGGTTGCCGGGCGGCCCCGACGGCGCGTTGCTGCCCCTGGTGATCGACTACAAGACCGAGAGCCTGCAGACCACCCGCGAGCGCTTGCGGCGCCAGGGCGAGGACACGCAGCTCGCCTTCTACGCCGCCCTGCTCGAAGACGACGCGCTGCATGCGGCCTACCTCAACATCGGCGAGAAGGGGCCGACCACCTTCGTCGAGCAGGAGGACGTGGTGCAGGCGCGGGACATGCTGGTCGAGGGGATCCTGGACGACCTGTCGCGCATCGCCGAAGGGGTGGCGCTGCCGGCGCTGGGGGAGGGGGCGGTGTGCGACTACTGTGCGGCGCGCGGGTTGTGCCGGAAGGATTTCTGGGTATGAGGGTGGATGTTGCTTCGGGTGGTGGCGTGGGGGCTGTGGAAGCGAGGGTCGGGGCGGGCGTGGAGGTGGTGCAGGTCTTGCAGGTTGGGCCGGTCGGGAAGCTCGGGCAGGGGCGGGTGCGGGGGCCTGGATCGCCGGGTACCCCCCTGCGCGAATGTCCCCCGGCCTGCGGCCTCCTCCTTTATTTCGCTGCGGGGGGCACCCGACGCTCCCGGCCCAGGACGCGTCGCGTCGTGCGGGGCGGATCGGCCGTCGCGGGTCGTATGGCGGGGCGCCGTGTTCCGCTGTCGAGAGGTACATGGGCTCGCAGTGGCGGGACGTGGCCGCTGTTTTCCGCAATCTCCGATCAGGCGCTGCCGCAGGGATCGCGTCGACGGCGTGCTCTGCGCAGCGAAATTAAGGAGGAGGCCGCAGGCCGGGGGACATTCGCGGAGCAGAGTACGCCGTCGGCGCGGTCCCGGACCATCCCGACAACCCTCCAAAACTGTGATTGCTATCAATTAAATAGCTATAAGCCGGCACTCGAAGCCGGCTACAGCCCCTTTCCATTCAAATCCGGGTGCCGACCTTCGCGGTCGCGCCCAGGCAAGGCCCACCCCGCATGACAGACCAAAACCTGGCCTACGAACACAACGGCCGGCGGGTGTCGCGCGAGCGCTTCTATGCAATCGCGTGCGACCCGCGGCGCAGCGTGGCGGTGGAGGCGTGCGCGGGCGCCGGCAAGACGTGGATGCTGGTGTCGCGCATCGTCCGGGCCTTGCTGGAGGGTTGCCCGCCGCACGAAATCCTGGCGATCACCTTCACCAAGAAGGCGGCCGGGGAGATGCGGGAGCGACTGCAGGAATGGCTGGCCGACTTCGCCGCCATGCCGTACGACGAGCGGGTGGCCGAACTGAGCGCCCGGGGCGTGCCCGAAGCACAGGTCGTGGATCCGAAAGGCCTGCAGCCGGCGGTAGACCTCGGCGTGTTGCTATCGAAACTGCAGCAGGACGTGTTCGCCGCCGGACGGTCGGTGCAGGTGCGCACCTTCCACGGCTGGTTCGCCGCACTGCTGCGTACCGCGCCGCTGGCGGTGCTGGAGCAACTCGGCCTGCCGACCCGCTACGACCTGCTGCAGGACGATGCCGAGGCCGTCGCCCGCGTCTGGCGCCGCTTCTATTCCGTGGTGCTGGAGGATGCGGCGCTGCATGCCGACTTCGATGCGCTGGTCGCGGTGCACGGCCGCTCGCAGACCCACAAGGCACTGGCGGCGGCGTTGCAGCGGCGGATCGAGTTCACCCTGGCCGACCGCGCCGGCGTGGTGGACGGGGCGATCGCGCGGTGGGAAACGCTCTGGCCCGACATGGCGACCGGGTCGCCGACGGACGACGACGCAGACTCCGGGGATTCGTCCGCCCGCCCGGTCGACTGGCTGCTGTCGCAACGCGACGCGTTCTACGCCGCCTCTCGTGCGCTCGGCCGGGCCAGCGCCAAGACTTTTTCCGCCGCCGGCGCCGCGCTGGAGCAGGCCGCCACCGCCGGCGACGCCGCCGGCGTTCGCACCGCGCTGCTCACCCAGGCCGGCGAGCCGCGCAAGTTCAACGACAAGCTCGACGGGATCGACGCGGTCCGCGCCGCGCAGGAGCTGGTGCAGCGCTGCGCCGAGGCCGAATCGCAGCACGCCGCCTGGCTGCACCACCACCGCATGGCGCGGCTTGTGCGGGTGCTGGTGGCCGAATACGCCGCCTTGAAGCGCGAGCGCGGCTGGGTCGACATGAACGACGTCGAGCGCGCCGCGCAGGCGATGCTCTCCGACCCGGTGCTGGCCGGTTGGGTGCAGCAGCGGCTCGATGCACGGGTGCGGCACCTGCTGGTCGACGAGTTCCAGGACACCAACCCGTTGCAGTGGCAGGCGCTGCAGGCGTGGCTCTCAGGTTATGTCGGCGCCGGTGCCGGCGATGCGCCCAGCGTGTTTTTGGTGGGCGACCCGAAGCAGAGCATCTACCGCTTCCGCCGCGCCGAGCCGCAGGTGTTCCGCGCGGCGCAGCGCTTCGTCGTCGAGGGCCTGGGCGGCGACCGGCTGGCCTGCGACCACACCCGGCGCAATGTCCCGGCGGTGATCGACGCGGTCAATGCCGCGATGGGCGCCGCGCAGGAGGCGGGCGAGTACGACGGTTTCCGGCCGCACACCACCGAGTCGCACGCCGCCGGCGCGGTGCTGCGCCTGCCGGTGGTGCCGCGCGAGGACAACGCCGAGGCGGAAGACGACGCGCCCGCTTGGCGCGACAGCCTCACCACCCCGCGGGTGCTACCCGAGGACACGCTGCGCCACCGCGAATGCCGCCAGGCCGCCGACTGGCTGGTGGCCCAGATGCGGGCGCGCGGCCTGCATCCGCGCGACGTGATGGTGCTGGCGCGCCGCCGCGTCGCGCTCTCCGCGATGGACGAGGCGCTGCGGGCTCTGCACATCCCCGCCCAGCAGCCCGAGAAGACCGACCTGCGCGACGCGCCCGAGGTGCAGGACGTCGTCGCGCTGCTGGACGCACTGCTCTCCGACGGCCACGACCTGTCGCTGGCCCGCGCGCTCAAGTCGCCGATCTTCGGTTTCTCCGACGACGACCTGGTGCAGCTCGCGCTGGCCCGCCAGCGGCTGCGCGCGGCTGCTGTCGGGGATGCCGGTGCTGGTGCTGGTGCTGGTGTCACCCGCGATTTCGGGGGTGGTGGTGCCGATGCCGATGTTGGCAATCGCGATGGCGATGGCGACGCATCAGGCGGCGGTGGTGCCGTATCGAACGACGGTCGCGCCGGATCTCGCGCCGGGAAGGGCAGAGCCCCCCATGCCGACAACACCGGCGTCACCTGGTGGCAGCTGCTGCACGCGCCCGACGCGCAGGTGCCGGCCGATCTGCTGCCCCGGCTGCAGGCCACGGGCGCCACCCTGCTGCGCTGGCGCGGCTGGCTCGACCGGCTGCCGCCGCACGACGCGATCGACGCGATCTACCACGACGGCGACCTGCTGGCCCGCTTCGCCGCCGCCGCGCCGGCCGCGCTGCGCAGCACCGTCGTCGCGCGGCTGCGCGCGGTGCCCGGCGCGGCATTGCAGATCGACGCGGGCCGCTTCTCCACCCCCTACGGCTTCGTGCGCAAGCTGCGCGCCGGCGGCGTCAAGGCGCCGGTGCGCGCCGATGCAGACGCGGTGCGGCTGCTGACGGTGCACGGCGCCAAGGGTCTGGAAGCCGAGCTGGTGCTGCTGTTGGACACCGACGCCGCCCCCGCGCGCGGCGAGACGATGGGCGTGCTGGTCGACTGGCCCGGCGAGGCGCCGGTCCCGCAATCGCTGCTCTTCTTCGCCAGCGAAAGCAAGCCGCCGCCGGGCGCCGCCGCCGCCATCGCCGCCGAGCAGGTCGAGCGGCGCCGGGAGGAACTGAACGGCCTCTACGTCGCCACCACGCGCGCGCGCGGCCGGCTGGTGCTGTCCTGCGTCGAGCCGCACCGCGCGCCGGTGGGCAGCTGGTGGCGCCGGATGGAGGCGCTGGCCGAGCCGGTGGAGGCGGCGCCTGCGCCCGCCGCTGCCTCGTCGACGTCCCCATCTGCCGACATCGACATCGACGATGTCGTCTCTTTCCAGGCTTCCGCAGCCGCGTCCTCTTCTACTGCCCGTGCTGGCGGAAGTGATAGGCACGAGTCCGCTCAATTTCGTCCGCACCCGCCGGACCGGCGCCCTCTCCCCCTGGGAGAGGGCGGGGGCGAGGGCCGCGCCCGTCCCGCACCGGTCCCGCTGCCCGCCACCGAAATATTTTCCATGCCTTATCTGCAGCCGGCCGTTGAAGGATATCGACTTCCTGCTATAGATTCAGTAGCAATCGCCCCACCGGAGCAGAGAAAGATCGAAGCCGCCATCGGCCAGGCGATGCACCGCATGCTCGAATGGGCGCAGGCAGGCGACACCTCCATCACCTGCATACAGCGCGACGCCGCGGCCCGCGAATGGGGCCTGGACGACACCGAGGCCGCGCGCGCCGCCGCCCTGGCCCAGGCGGTGCGCCACGGCGACGGCCGCTGGGTCTGGGACGATGCGCTGCTCGGCTGGCAGGGCGACGAAGTGCCGATCAGCCATGCGGGCGAGCCCCTGCGCATCGACCGCCTGGTGCGCCGCAAGGACAGCGGCGAATGGTGGGTGCTCGACTACAAATCCGCCGGCATGCCCGAACGACAGCCCGAGCTGGTCGCGCAGCTGCGGACCTACCGGGCGGCGGTGCAGGCGGCGTTTCCAGACGAGCCGGTACTGGCCGCCTTCCTGACGGGGCGGGGTACGGTGGCGGTGCTGGATGCGCCGGCAGGCCCGGACGCTGTACCGACACCGACACCGACACCGACACCGACACCGACGCAGCCCGCCCCGCCGCTTCCTCGGCGCGAGCCGACGCCACCGCCGCCCGCGCCGCCTTCGGCGCAGGGCGACCTCTTTTCCTGAATGCCCCGATGTCCGACGCTGAATCCCTCGCCCCCGTTTCCCTCGCACCCCACGCGCCGGTCGTCGTCGTCGTCGGGGCCGGCCCGGCCGGCCTGATGGCGGCGGAGCGGCTGTCGGCGGCGGGGCTGCAGGTCCATGTGTACGACGCCATGGCGTCGGTGGGCCGCAAGTTCATGCTGGCCGGCAAGGGCGGCCTCAACCTGACCCATGCCGAGCCGGCCGGTCGCTTCGCCACCCGTTACGGCGCGCGCCAGACCGCGGTGGTGCCGTGGCTGGAGCGCTTCGGTGCCGATGCGGTGCGCGCTTGGTCCGAGGGCCTGGGCATCGGCACCTTCGTCGGCAGCTCCGACCGGGTGTTTCCGACCGACATGAAGGCCGCGCCGCTGCTGCGCGCCTGGCTGCACCGGCTGCGGCATCCGGCCAGCGGCGTGCCGGTGCAGTTCCACATGCGCCACCGCTGGCTGGGTTGGGCCGAAGACGGCGCGCTGCGCTTCTCGTCTCCCGCCGGCGAGACCACGGTGGAAGCCGGCGCGGTGGTTCTGGCGCTCGGCGGCGGCAGCTGGAGGCGGCTCGGCTCCGACGGGGCCTGGGTGCCGCTGCTGGAGGCGCGCGGTGTACCGGTGGTGCCGCTGGCGCCGGCCAACTGCGGCTTCGACGTGGCCGGTCGGCCCGTGGGCGGCGACGACGAGGTCGAGAGCCGGCGCGGCTTCCTGAAGGCGCTGGTCGGCCGGGGCGACGCGCCCGCCACCGGCTGGACGCCGGTCTTCGCCGAGCGCTTCGCCGGCCAGCCGTTCAAGTCGGTCGCGATCCGCGTCGAGACGCAGGACGGCCGCCGTTTCGCGCGGCGGGGCGAGTTCGTCGCCACCGCCACCGGTGTCGAAGGCAGCCTGGTCTATGCCGCATCGGCCCTGCTGCGCGACGAGATCGCGGCGCACGGCAGCGCCACCTTCCACCTGGACCTGCTGCCCGACCGTACGCCCGAGCAGGTGCTGGCCGAGGTGCGGCATCCGCGCGGATCGCGCTCGCTTACCAGCCACCTGAAGAGCCGCCTGGGCATCGACGGCATCAAGGCCGGCATCCTGTACGAACTGCTCGGCAAGGAGGCGATGGACCGGCCGGCGGTGCTGGCCACCGCGATCAAGGCGCTGCCGGTGACCCTGACCGCGCCGCGTCCCCTCGACGAGGCGATCAGCAGTGCCGGGGGCGTACCGTTCGAGGCGATGGACGCCAACGGCATGGTCGCGGCGCTGCCCGGCGTCTTCTGCGCGGGCGAGATGGTGGATTGGGAGGCGCCCACCGGCGGCTACCTGATGACGGCCTGCATGGCCAGCGGCGTGGCGGCGGGCGAGAGCGTGATCGTCTGGCTCGGCGGCAGCGCCACGGCCGCCTGACCGCGCGGCGGGCCGGGCTTCACCGCATCCGAGACGCCGATCGAAAGCTATCGATTCTGTAGCATGGGGTGCCCTGCGGGCGATTCTCGATCGGCGCGGACGGCGACGGGGCCTTCGTGCGATGCCGCGGGCTCCGGCGCCAGCACCACCCGGTTGCGGCCCTGGGCCTTGGCGGCGTAGAGCGCGGTGTCGGCGGCCCGCAGCAGATCTTCCAGGTTGCAGAGCGCGTTGGGGGCGGTGGCGACGCCGAAGCTGGCGGTGACGCGCACCGTCTGGCCGTTCTGCAGGTCGATGCAGGCCGCCTCGATGCCGCTGCGCAGCCGCTCGGCCGCGCGCATCGCGCCCGATGGGGCGGGGTGTACCAGCAGCACGATGAACTCCTCCCCGCCGTAGCGCGCTACCGTCTCGCCGGTGCGCAGCATGTTTTGCGCGACGGCGGCCACCCGCATCAGCACCCGGTCGCCGGCCTCGTGCCCGTGGCGGTCGTTCACCTGCTTGAAATGGTCGATGTCGAACAGCATCACCGCGATCGGCAGATGCCGCGCATCGGCGCGGGTGGCGGAAGTGCGCAGCGCTTCGGTGAAGGCACGTCGGTTGAGGATGCCGGTCAGCGGATCGGTGAGCGACAACCTCTCCAGGTCCTCGATCAGGTGAATCTGCTCGCGCTCCAGCCGCCGATTCTCGACCGCGACGGTGCGTAGCCGGTGGAGCGCCTTTTGCACCGCGCCGACCTCGTCGGTACGGTCCGAGACGGGCACCGGCTTGTCGAGCTGGCCGTCGGCGATGTCGCGCAGCGTCTGGGCGGCCGCCAGCAGCGGGCGGACGACGCGGCGCTGCAGCGCCCACACGCTGACCGCGAGCGCCGCCAGGATCAGGCCGCTGAGGCCGCCTGCGATGACCAGCCGGCGCCGCGCGGTGCTGCGGGCTTCGCGCTTCTCGGCGAAGGCTTCCCGCACCAGCACGTCGCGCAAGCCCACGATCGGCTGCATGTCGGGCACGTAGCGCCGGGCGAAGCCTGCGGCATCGTAGCCGTAGGGCTCGCCCCGGCGGCTGCGCTCCTGCATCAGGGCTACGAGTTGCAGGCCCGAGCCGAAATAGTGCCGGTCCATTGTGTCCAGGGCCACGCGTGCCGGTGCGTCGGGCGGCAACCGCATCAGCGGCCGCTGCACCAGGGTCTGCAACTGCGCCAGCCGGCCTTGCAGGAAGCCGATGCTTTGCTGTTCGGCGGAGGTCAGCGGCTGGCGGCCGGTGAGCGCCACGGTGAACTGGGAGCCGAGCTGCCCCGCGTACTCGCGCAGTTCGGCGCACATGCGGGCGCCTGTCATGCCTTCGGACATCGGCTGGTAGGCGTCGGTGGCGTTGCGCGACAGGGTGGTGTGCGCGGCCATCAGGGGCGGAACCACCGCGAACATGTCTTGCTGCGTCTGCCGCACCGCGGCCGGGTCGCGCCGGGCGCGGGGCAGGCCGGCCAGCCGGTCGACCTCGCCGCGGGCCCGGGCGAGGGCGCGCGCGGTGTCGGCCAGCTGCGGCAGCGTATCGAGGTCGGCATCGCGTCCGGCGAGTCGAATGTAGTCGACAAGCCTGTCCATCATCTCATCGCTGTGCGCGCGCGCCGTGGCCAACTGCGCGAGGTGCTCGGGAACAGGGGTGTCGCCGTCTCCCAGAACAGCGTTCATCGGGCCCCGCTCGAAAGCGATTTTTTCTGCCGCCACCAGGGCGTGGCTGGCCGCCTGCATCGAAACGAGGCCGTCACCGAGCGACCGGTAGCGTCGCCATTCGTCCAGAAGGATGCGGGTGAAGAGCGCCGTGACCAGGACGGCGATCAGCGAGGTGATAACGACGGAGAGCCGGGCCAGGGTCATGGACTGCGCGAAAACGGTTGCGGACACGGCGGCGGTCTAGGGAGCCAGGGCAGGCTAGCCGGAGCAGACGAGGTGCGGAAGGAGGACGGCGGGTGCGGCCGGGCGACAGACACACTACGCTTGCGTGGCGGGTTTGGATTCATTCGCCTGTCCCGTACGGCGGGCCGGAAACGCAAACGGCGCCCGAAGGCGCCGCGGTTGCGAGCGACGAGGCTCAGCGTGTCGTGCCGCGTGCCGCGGGCAGGATCACCGGATCGGCCGAGCGGGGTTCGATCGAGACGTTCGCGTTGTCGCGGGGCAGCCTGATCGTCTCGACGGCGCGGATCATGCCGCCATCGGACACGGTGCCGGCCCATTCGCCCCGGCCTGTCACGCGGGCCGTGCAGGCCGCGGCGTCCTCCCGGTTGCGGAACACCTCGCAGCGTTTGGCGGCATTGGCGGCATAGTCGACACCGCCCTGTTCCAGGCGGCCCCTGCGCTTGTCGGCCGCTGCGTTGCGGGCCTCTTCCAAACAGGTGGCCGGGCTCTGCGGCGTCATCCCGTTCATGCAGGCGCTGCGCTCGTGCTGGAAGCTGCCGCTGTTGTCGATGCCCGGCGCCGGCAGGGCGGGCTGGGCCAGGGCGGCACCGGAGCCCACGGACAGGAGGCCGCCCAGGGCCGCGACACGGAGGCCGGCGCGAAAAGAGACGATGGATACGTTCATCGGAAGGTGTCCTTTCGGAAGTTCGATGGCGAAATTCTATGCAGCCGGTCCAGCCGCCCTGCAGGAGAACGCAATCTCCGCCTGCGCTCCCATCACCTACATCCGGATAGGACGGTTCCGGCGAACCGCTTGGCCTGTCCTACAAAGCGGGTGCGGCTTCGGGCACCGCCGCAAGCCCGCCCTCCACGACCCAGGGGACAAACGCGGGCGCCGGGCGCGTCCCTGTGCGGCGCTGCACAATCGCGGGTATTTCCTAGGCCGCTTCCCGCCTTCGCCGTTGCCACGATTCCTGGACCGCCCATGCACATCCCCCCAACCGACACCGCCATGCTGCACCCACCGCCGGACCGTACGCGCGCCGGACACGGGCCGGCGCTGTGGGCTCTGGCGGTCGGCGGCTTCGGCATCGGGACCGGCGAGTTCGCGATCATGGGCCTGCTGCCCGAGGTGGCGCGCGACCTGGACGTCTCGATCCCGGCCGCCGGCCATGTCATCAGTGCCTATGCGCTCGGCGTGGTGGTGGGCGCACCGGTGCTGGCCGTGCTGGGGGCGCGCTGGCGGCGGCGCAGCCTGCTGGTGGCGCTGATGCTGGTGTTCGCACTGGGCAATTTCGCGAGCGCGGCGGCGCCGGGCTATCTCTCGCTCAACCTGCTGCGCTTCATGGCCGGATTGCCGCACGGCACGTATTTCGGTGTCGCGGCCCTGGTGGCGGCCGGCCTCGCGCCGCCGGGACTTCGTGCCAGCGCCATCGCCACGGTGATGCTGGGCCTGACCGTCGCCACCGTGGTGGGCGTGCCGCTGTCCGCATGGCTGGGCGCGGCCCTGGGCTGGCGGGCGGCTTTCGTCTTTGTCGGTCTGATCGGCCTGGGCGCGGCGTGGATGGTGCGTCGCCATGTGCCCGACACGCCTGCCGATGCCCGTGCCAGCCCGCTGCGGGAGCTGGGTGCGCTGGGCCGCCTGCAGGTCTGGTTGACGCTCGGTATCGGCGCGGTGGGCTTCGGCGGGCTGTTCGCGGTGTTCAGCTATGTGAAACCGACGCTGATCGCGGTGGCGGGCCTGTCGCCCGAGCGGGTGCCGCTGGTGCTGGCGGTGTTCGGCCTGGGCATGGTGGCGGGCAACCTGGTCGGCGCACGGCTGGCCGACCGGCATCTGATGCGCACGATCGGCGGCGTGCTGATCTGGGGCGCGCTGGTGCTGGGTGCCTTCTGCTTCACCGCTTCCGACGCGGTGGCCGCGACGGTCACGATCTTCTTCATCGGCACCACCGTGGCGCTGGCTCCGGCGTTGCAGATCCGCCTGATGGACGTCGCCGGCGACGCCCAGACGCTGGCCGCGGCGCTGAACCACTCGGCCTTCAACATGGCCAACGCGCTGGGCGCTTGGCTGGGCGGTCTGGCCATTGCCGGCGGCCTGGGCTGGGTCTCGACCGGCTGGGTCGGTGCCTTGTTGGCGCTGGGCGGGCTGGCGGTGTTCGCGGTGTCGCGGGCCGTGGCACGGTCGCGGACCGGCCGCTGATCCTGCATCGCCCTCGGCGCCCGGTCGCGGCGCCGGCGGTTCGCGCCCCGGCCGCCTACACCTGCCGCTCCCGCACCGGCGGCGGCACCCATTCGTAGACCCAGGTTTCGGTCAGGGCCTGCCCGCCGGCGCGCAGGAACAGCCGCAGTGCGACCGGCTCGACCGTGTCGTCGGGCACCACGTCGAACATCGCGCGCCAGCCGCTGACCGAGGCCAGCGGCCGGGCCGAGGTCAGCTCCAGCGTGCCGCGCGACGCGCTCACCACCAGCTCCACCGCGGTGCCCGGCGGCAGCGCCGCCAGGTTGCCGCCGGCGAAGTCGACCGCGAAGCGCCACGAGTAGTACTTGCGCTCCCGGCCCACGATGCCGCCCAGGCCGGTGCGGCTGGCGACGCAGCGGGCCAGCGGCATCCGCACCGGCGGCTCGTCGCCCCAGAAGAGACGGTAGCCCAGCAGCAGTTCCTGGCCGGGCTCGGGCTTTTGCTGCGGGTTCCAGAAGGCGACGATGTTGTCGAAGGTCTCGTCCGCGGTCGGGATCTCGACCAGGTCGACCGAGCCCGCGCCCCAGTCGGAGGTGGGCTGCACCCAGACCGAGGGACGCTTCTCGTAGAAGACGCCGTCGTCCTGGTAGTTCTCGAAGTTGCGGTCGCGCTGCATCAGGCCGAAGCCGCCCGGGTTGTTGTCGGCGAAGGCGTTGAAGCGCAACGCCGTCGGGTTGCGCAGCGGACGCCAGATCCATTCGCCGGCGCCGGTGTGCATCCACAGGCCGTCGGAATCGTGGATCTCGGGGCGCCAGTCGTTGGCCATGCGGCGGTCGTTCTCGCCGGTCTGGTACATGCTGGTGAGCGGCGCCAGGCCCAGCCGCTCGATCGGCTTGCGCGGGTAGAGGGCGGCCTGCACCTCCATCGCGGTCGGCTCGCCCGGCGTGAGCGCGAAGCGGTAGGCGCCTGCGATGCTGGGTGAATCGAGCAGCGCATGCACCACCACCGTGGCGGCGCCGGCCGCGGGCCGCTCGATGTAGAAATCGGTGAAGTGGGGAAACTCCTCGTCGCGGGCCAGCGCGGTATCGACCGCCAGGCCGCGCGCCGACAGGCCGTACTGCAGCGTGCCGCCCACCGCCCGGAAGTAGCTCGCCCCCAGGAAGGCGACTACGTCCTGTCGCGGCGCGGCCTGCGTGGCCAGGCGGAAGCCGGCGAAACCCAGGTCGGGCGGCAGCGCGTCGCCGTCGAGCGCGCTCCGGCCGTAGTCGAACATCGCCGGGTCGTAGCCCAGCTCCTGCGCCCGGCCGTCGACCACCTCGTGGATGTGCACTCGGCGCTTGAAGAACGTGCCCAGGTGGAACAGCTTGATCTGGAACGGCAGGCCCAGGTCGGCCCACAGGGCGTGGTCGTCCTTGAAGCGGATCGCCTGGTAGGCGTCGTAGCCCAGGCCGGCGACGGCCGGGGGCATCTCGGCCACCGGGGCCGTCCAGGGCCGGACGGCGAGGGCGCGGGCGCGGGCCTGCAGCCAGGCGGCATCGAAGGGCCGTGCCGTGCCGAGCGGCTGGAGGGCGGCGGCCCAGGCGGCGGGGGCGGGCAGGCCGGTCCCCAGGGCGGTGCCGGCGCAGGCGGCGCCGAGGAAGCGTCGTCGTTTCATGCAGTGCGCACCACACGGTGCAAAAAGAAGTTGAACACCCGAGGATATAGGGCGCTGCGCCGACCGCCCCGGCCGGCCGCCGACCGTGCGGGGTCTTTGCCGCGGACCGCGCGGAGCCGGCTGCCCTGCGCAGCCTGCCCGGCTTCCCGGTCGTCCGTTTTGCGGCCGATCCCGCGTGGGGCTATGCTGGTTGCCTGCCGGCCCCGGCCCCGGGGGCCGGGCCCCACTCCCAAAGGAACAAGACCGCATGAAAGCCACCTGGAACGGCAAGACCATCGCCGAGAGCGACGACACCGTGCTCGTCGAGGGCAACCACTACTTCCCCGCCGATTCGCTCAACCGCGACTTCGTCACCTTCAGCAACCACCACACCGATTGCCACTGGAAAGGCAAGGCCAGCTATTACTCGCTGCTGGTCGACGGCGAGATGAATACCGACGCCGCCTGGTATTACCCCGATCCGAAGCCGGGCGCCGAAGAGATCCGCGGCCGCGTCGCCTTCTGGAAGGGCGTCAAGGTCGCTGCCTGATCGCCAGAGGCACGGCACCGTCTATCGTCGGAACTGCTATTAAATTTATAGCTAGAGGTCGGCGATCCGCGCCGGCTGCGGCTACTATTTGTTCAGAAACGAGGTTTCAGGGGTCGAGAGGCCCTGCCGCGAGAGCAGCAGGCCCGTACACCGCCTCGGACTTCCAGGCCCCAACGTGCGAGGCGCTGGCTGCCTCGACCAGCGCCGGTCCGATGCATTCGATCGGCTGGGGCGACGCGGCGAATACGTCGCGGCACGACAGCGCGGCATCGACCTGGTCGGCCCGCCCGCCGGGAACACCCGCAGCGGCACCGTCGGTGCATCCGGCCCCCGCGGCCCCCTCCTTCGAGAAGCACGAACGCATGAGCAGCACCCCCTACGACATGGCCGAACTCCAGAAAGAAACGCGCATGGGCGCGATGGGTTCGGAGACACCCGCCCGCGAGATCCGCCGCATCGGCCTGGCCGATTTCGACCGCCGCAAGGCCGAGATCGCCGACCAGCTCTGGGACGCGTCGGTCGACGTCGGCTTCTTCCAGGTGGCCGACCACGGCATCGACCTGGCCGAGATGCGCGCCGCCTTCGCGATGACCGAGCGCTTCTTCGCGCTGCCCGACAGCGTCAAGGCGCAGTATCCGTTGAAGAAGGCGCTCAACTCGGGCTGGGAAAGCCGCGCCCAGGTGCGGCCCTCCACCGGCACGCCCGATCAGAAGGAGTCCTACCAGATCACCCGGCCGCATATGGACGGCCTCTGGCCGACCGAGGACGAACTGGCCGGCTTCCGGGCGACGATGCTGGCCTTCGAGGAAAAGAGCTGGGCGGTGGGCATGCGCCTGCTGTCGTGCTTCGCGCTGAAGCTGGGTTTCGACGAGGCGTTCTTCGCCCGCGCGCACGACCCGTCCCGGCCCAGTTACCAGAGCACCCTGCGGATGCTGCACTACTACGCGATCCCACCGCAAGAGCAGCGCTCGCCGGGCCTCTGGCGGGCCGGCGCGCACACCGATTTCGACTGCCTGACGCTGCTCTACCAGCGCCAGGGTCAGGGCGGCCTGCAGGTCTGCCCGGGCAAGGAGATGGACGCGCAGGAGTGGACCTCGATCGCGCCGCAGGAAGACCTGATCACCTGCAACATCGGCGACATGCTGATGCGCTGGAGCGACGACCGGCTGCCGAGCAACTTCCACCGAGTGCGTGACCCTGCCGCAGGCGAATACAGGGGTCCGCGCTACAGCCTGGCCTTTTTCTGCCAGGCCAACCGCGACGCGGTGATCGAATCGCCCAGCGGCGAATACCCGCCGATCACGGCCGGCGACTACCTGAACCAGCGGATCGCGGCCAACTTCAAGAAATACTGACGCGCAGGCCGCCCGCCGGGATCAGCCCGGCGGCGGCGGCGCGGGCGCCGTGCCCTGCGGCAGCGTCCGCGCGCTGATTCGAAAGACATGCTGCTCCGGGTCGGTCAGCACCGCCCGCCACTGGCCGTAGCAGGTCGCGTACGGCATCTTGATCACCCGGCCGCCCAGCGCGCCGACGCGGTCGGCCACGTCGTTCACCGCCGCGGGCGTGGGCAGCATGATGGTGGCGTAGGCGGTGACCGGTGCGGCGAGCGGGCGGACCGCTGCGCGGTCTTCCAATGCCGGCAGCGCGTAGGCCGGCTGGGCGTTGAAGCCGAACCGCACGCCTTCGTATTCCAGCGCGCGGTAGATCGGCGAGCGACCCGTCTCGGCCTCCTGCCAGCCCAGCAGCGTTTGGTAGAAGCGCATCTGGGCCTCCATGTCGCGGCAGAGCAGGTCGAACCGGAGCTTCATGCGGTGGCACCCGCCGTGTGTCGCCTGCATCTACTGGACGACGTGCGTCAGGTCGAGCGCGGCGGTCAGGTCGCCCATCGGCCTGCCGCCGTTCTTGACCAGCGCCGCGTCGCGTCGGGCCGGGCCGGGCCGGGCATTGTCTCCACGCCCCAGCGGCGGGTGATGAAGCGCAGCACGGACGCGGTGTCGTACTGCGTGTGGTCGCCCCCGCCGTGGCGGGCCCGGGGCGGCACGATCAGTGTGGGGATGCGGATTCCGGGGTCCCAGGCGTCGCCCGCCGGCACGGCCTTGTGGTCCGGGAAGCCGCCGTTGTCCGCGTGGATCACCACTGCGGTCCGGATGTCCCGCTGCAGCAGGGCGTCGCAGGATGTGGCGTCGCTGCCGTGGCGGGCGGCCGGCAGCACGGTCGCTGCGGTGGCGGTGACGAGGGCAAGAAGGCGATGGGAGGATTCCATGGGCGCTTTCTGTCATGAAGATTTTCGGCCAGCCGGAATTCTGGGTGCGCCTCCGTGACAGGCGGATGACGGTCGGCCGTCACCGGATAGACGCATCGCAGGCGCAGGCCCGTGCGCCGCGTTTTTTTTGCGCCGTTGCCCATGACCGCCCACGCCCTCCCTCCCGATCGGCCGGCCCGCTCTTCGCCGCGGCGGGCGCGCCGCCGCGCCTGAAGGACGTCGAGATCGGCGACGTGATCGCCTTCCTCCACGCGCCGACCGACAAGGACCTGCAGCCGGCGGTCGACGCCCTGACACGATCGAGCCCGCGCGGTTCGGTCCGACCGCGTCCCTGAGACGCGACGGCATGTCCCTGCCGCGGGGGCGGCCTACACCTCGAACCAGTCGGTGCCGGTCAGCGGGTCGGCGATGTCGATCTGCGCCGCCGTGGCCGCCAGGGCGGCGGAGAGGGTGGCGCGGGCCAGGTCTGGCCGGTTGTTGCGCTCGCTCAGGTGGGCGGCCACCACCCGACGCAAGCCGGCGTGCCGCACGGCGGATGCCACCTCGGCGGCCGCGGCGTTGGCCAGATGGCCATAGCGGCCGCCGACCCGGCGCTTCAAAAAGTCCGGATAGCGCGAGAGCGCCAGCAGCTCGGGGTCGTGGTTGCTCTCCAGCATCAGCGCATGGCAGCCTTGGAGCTGCGCCAGCACATGGGCGGTGGCGTGGCCCAGGTCGGTCAACAGGCCGAGGTGCGCCGCGCCGTCGGAGCAGCGCAACTGCAGCGGTTCGCGGGCGTCGTGCGGCACGGTGAACGGCCGCGCCTCGAAGCCCCCCAGGTCGATCGGGGCCATGTCGTACGCCACGTGCAGCAGGCCGTCGAAATCGGGCGCGCCCAGCGCCGCGTGGGTGCCCTGGCTCATCCACACCGGGACGCGGTTACGCGCCGCGAAGGCATGCACGCAGCCGATGTGGTCCGAATGCTCGTGGGTGATGAACACCGCGCCGATGTCGGCCGCCGCCAGGCCCGCCAGCCTCAGCCGCTGTTCCAGCTGCCGGATGTTCAGGCCGCAGTCGACCAGCAGGCGAGTGGTGCGGGTGCCGCTGCGGCCCTCGACCACGGTGGCGTTGCCGGTACTGCCGCTGGCCAGGTTGCGAAATCGAAGAATGGAGGAGAAGTGGAGCGCGGAACCGGAAAAGGAAGGCCGCAATGCACGCCGGCCGTCCTGTGGGACGGCCGGTGCTGTTGAAAACGCTGCGGCCCGGGCGGGCCGCCGGATCACTTCAGGTCGTCGGCGACCACTTGGACGATGCGGCCCGCGTCGGCCGAGCGCTCGGGCGCGCCGGCGGTGTTGCGCACCGTCACCGTGCTCTGCTCGCCCTGGCCCTTGACGACGATCCGGTACTTGACCGGCGGCGAGGCATCGGGGTTGCGGTTGAAGATCTTGCCGAGGAAGCCCTGGTCCTTCTTGTCGGCATTGGGTGCCACGTAGCGGACGAAGTAAATACCCTGGCTGCGGTCGCGGTCCTCGACGGTGAAGCCGGTGCGGTCGAGCGTCAGGCCCACCCGGCGCCATGCGCGGTCGAAGTTCTCGTCGATCTGCACCGCCGGCAGGCCGTCCACGCTGGCGACGCGCGCGGTGTTGCGCACCGTGGGGCCCGACGCGATCATCTGCTTGGAATGCGCCTCGGAGGCGCCGCCCAACTTGACCATCAGGCGGCGCAGCAGCTCGGCTTCCAGTTCGGGGTCGGTCGGGCGGGGCTGCCAGACGGTCTGGTCCTTCTGCGCCTTGTCGACATAGACCTCCTGCATGCCGCGGTGGCTGATGTAGATCTCGGTCCTGCCGTCGGCGGTGCGCTCCAGGCGGGTGCGGAACTTGTCGCGCTCGCCGGTGGAGTAGGCCGAGTCGATCAGCTTGCCCAGGGTGCTGCGGATGATGTCCTGCGGCAGCTTGGCACGGTTCTCGGCCCAGTCGGTCTCGATGATGCCGAGGTTGTTCTGGTCGATCGTCAGCAGGAAGCCGTTCTCCAGCCAGAAGTCGCGGACCGGGTCCCACAGCTTGTCGGCCGGGCGGTTGACCACCAGCCAGCGGGTGTTGCCGTCGCGCTCGATGCGCACGTCGCCCAGGCTCGCGGGCGCGGCACCGGCGGTGCCGGGTGCGGCGGCGGATTGCGCCGCCTGGAAGCCGGCGGCCGAGGCCACGCCGCCGGTCACCACGTAGCGGGAGTCGCGCGATAGCTGGGTCAGGTCGGGTGGCACCTCCAGGGTGGGTGCGCGGCCGGCGCTCTTGTAGTCGATCTTGTCGGAGTCGAATACCGAACACGCCGACAGGGCCAAGGCCAGGCCCAGCAGGCCGAAACGGCGGGCGACAGGTGCGATTCGGGTCACGGAAAATCCCTTGCGTTTGAAGTGAGAGAGACGGGCGGCAGGCGGCGGCGGACCGCTCACAGCAGGCCGGCGGCGCGCAGCGCCTGTTCGACGACCGGACCGTTGGAGTCGGCCAGCGGCGTCATCGGCAGGCGCATCGTGCCGCCGCACAGGCCCATGCGCGCCAGCGCCCATTTGACCGGGATCGGGTTGGCCTCGACGAAGAGGTGCTTGTGCACCGGCATCAGCTGCTGCTGGATCTGCATCGCGCGGCGGGCGTCGCCGGCGATGGCGGCCACGCACAGCGCGTGCATCAGACGCGGCGCGACGTTGGCCGTCACGCTGATGTTGCCCTGGCCGCCGCAGAGCATCAGGGCCGCCGCGGTCGGGTCGTCGCCGGAGTACACGGCGAAACCCTTGGGCACGTCGCGGATCAGCCACTGCGCCCGCTCGATGTTGCCGGTGGCTTCTTTGATGCCGACGATGCCCGGCACCTGGGCCAGGCGCAGAACCGTGTCGTGCAGCATATCGGCGACGGTGCGGCCGGGCACGTTGTAGAGGACGGTGGGCAGGTCGCCGACGGCTTCGGCGATGGCCTTGAAATGCCGGTACTGGCCTTCCTGCGTCGGCTTGTTGTAGTAGGGCACCACCTGCAACTGCGAATCGGCGCCCACGCCCTTGGCGAAGCGGGCCAGCTCGATCGCCTCCTTGGTGGAGTTGGCGCCGCATCCGGCCATGATCGGCACCCGGCCCGCCGCCTGCTCGACCGACACGCGGATGATCTCGCAGTGCTCCTCGACGTCGACGGTGGGCGATTCGCCGGTGGTCCCCACGACGCCGATGCAGTCGGTGCCCTCGGCGATGTGCCAGTCGATGAGCTTGCGCAGGGTGGGATAGTCCACGCTGGCATCGTCGTGCATCGGAGTGACGAGGGCCACGATGCTGCCTGTGAGGGAACCGTTGTGCGAGGTCATGTCGGTGGAGGAGGCCGGTCGGTCAAAGCATCGAATTTTAGCCAGTCGGGGGTGGGACGATCGCAAACGGCCTGCAAAGCCTGTCGCGGGCCGGGCAGGGGGTCTGAGTCAGACGAGCGCGCCGGGTTCCCCGGCCGCATCGGCGGTGGCGGCGCGGCGATGCCCTCGGTCGGCGGGCGAACGGCGGCGATGCGCTGCATCCAGCGCGGCGTGGATGCCGGCGAGAACCCCGGCCGAGGGCGCGTCGGCGCCGCTCAAAAGCATGCCCATACCTGGTCGGCCAGCGCGCGCAGGAATTCCGGCTGCAGGTAGAGCATGAACACGCCGGCCAGCAGCACCGCGGCCAGCATGGCGCCGGTGACCCGCACCGCGATGCGGGCCAGGCCGCGGCCTCCGCGCGGCGCCGTGCCGCGGCGCAGGTCCGGCGGTGCGCCGGCGTTCATGCCGTCACCGCGCTGCGCCGCCGGCGGATCGGCGCCTCGCGCACCGGAAGGTTGATCAGCGCGGCGAAGACGCCGAGCGCGATCGACAGCCACCAGACCACGTCGTAGCTGCCGGTGCGGTCGTAGAGCAGCCCGCCCAGCCAGACACCCAGGAACGATCCCGCCTGGTGCCCCATGAAGACGAAGCCGCTGAGCATCGACAGGTGCTGGATACCGAAGATCTGCGCGATCGCCGAGTGGGTGACCGGCACGGTGGAGAGCCACAGCGCCCCCATCACCGCCGAGAAGACGTACACGCTGGCCGGGCTGATCGGCACCAGCAGGAACACGGTGATCGCCACCGCGCGGGAGAAGTAGATGAAGGCCAGGATCTTGCGCTTGGCCATCCGCTGCCCCAGCACGCCGGCGGTGTAGGTGCCGAAGATGTTGAACAGGCCGATCAGCGCCAGCGCGTAGCTGGCCACCTCGGGCGACAGGCCCTTGTCCTTGAGGTAGCTGGGCATGTGCACCCCGATGAAGACCACCTGGAAGCCGCAGACGAAGTAGCCGGCCGTCAGCAGCTGGAAGCTGGAGTAGCGCAAGGCCTCGGTCAGTGCCTGCAGGATCGTCTGCTCCCGCACCGGCCGGGCCGCGCCGGTGCCGAAGCCCGGCTCCCGCAGCCCGAAGGCCAGCGGCACCACCAGCAGCGCCGCGGCGGCCAGCACCATCAACGCCTGGTGCCAGCCCAGCTGGGCGATCAGCCGACCCTCGACCGGCACCATCAGGAACTGGCCGAAAGAGCCCGCCGCCGCGGTGACGCCCATCGCCCAGGAGCGCCGCTCGACCGGGATCTGCCGCCCCAGGATGCCGTAGATCACCGCGTAGGTGCTGCCGGCCTGCGCCGCGCCGATCAGGATGCCGGCGCTCAGGTTGAACAGCAGCGGCGTGGGCGACGAGGCCATGCCGGCCAGCCCCGCCGCGTACAGCAGCGAGCCGCCCAGCAGCAACCGAAAGGCGCCGAACCGGTCTGCCGCCATGCCCGCGAAGATGCCGAAGATGCCCCACGACAGGTTCTGCACCGCGATCGCGAAGGAGAAGGTCTGCCGCGTCCAGCCCATTTCCTGCGTGATCGGCTGCAGCCACAGGCCGAAGCCGTGGCGGATGCCCATCGAGAGCGTCACGATGATCGCGCCGCAGAGGAGGACTCGCCGCAGGGGCAGGGAGGCGTGCGGGGCAGGGGGCATGGGGCTGGGGGGGCTGGCACGGTGCCGGAGGTGGGGACGCGAGAGGTGGTGGCGCCGTGCGCCGCGATTGTCCGCCAGAGCGGCGGCCGCGTGTGCCCCGCAGGACGCATTCGGCACGTCGCCGACAGGGCTGTATCTGTACGGATATCCAGTAGCGTGGGCCTTCTCACTACAATCCGGCCCCATGGCGACTCCCCCCAAGACTTCTCCCGCGTATTCCGAAAGCTCGATCCGGGTGCTGAAAGGCCTGGAGCCGGTCAAGCAGCGGCCGGGCATGTACACCCGCACCGACAACCCGTTGCACATCGTGCAGGAGGTGATCGACAACGCCGCCGACGAGGCCCTGGCCGGCCACGGCAAGAAGATCAAGGTGACGCTGTTCGCCGACGGCTCCATCGGCATCGAGGACGACGGCCGAGGCATTCCCTTCGGCATGCACCCGGAAGAAAACGCGCCGGTGATCGAGCTGGTGTTCACCCGGCTGCATGCCGGCGGCAAGTTCGACAAGGGTTCGGGCGGCGCCTACAGCTTCTCGGGCGGCCTGCACGGCGTGGGCGTGTCGGTGACCAACGCGCTCTCGACCCGGCTGGAGGCCACCTCGTACCGCGAAGGCAAGGCGGCGCGCCTGGTCTTCGGCGGCGGCGACGTGATCGAGGCGTTGGCCACCCGCCAGGCGGGCGAGGGCGACCGCAAGCAGGGCACCTCGGTGCGCGTCTGGCCCGACGCCGGCTATTTCGAATCGCCGCTGCTGCCGATGGGCGAGCTGACCCATCTGCTGCGCAGCAAGGCGGTGCTGATGCCCGGCGTGTCGGTCTCGCTGGTCAACGAGAAGACCCGCGAAACCCAGACCTGGCAGTACAAGGGCGGCCTGCGCGACTACCTGGCGCAGACCCTCCATGGCGACCCGGTGATCCCGCTCTTCGAAGGCGAGGGCTTCGCCGACCGGTCGCACGAGAGCTTCGCCGAAGGCGAGGGCGCCAGCTGGGCGGTGGCTTTCACCGAGGACGGCGCGCCGGTGCGCGAAAGCTACGTCAACCTGATTCCGACCAGCGCCGGCGGCACCCACGAAAGCGGCCTGCGCGACGGCCTGTTCACCGCGGTCAGGAGCTTCATCGAGCTGCATGCGCTGCTGCCCAAGGGCGTGAAGCTCCTGCCCGAAGACGTCTTCGCCCGCGCCAGCTACGTGCTGAGCGCCAAGGTGCTGGACCCGCAGTTCCAGGGCCAGGTCAAGGAGCGGCTCAATTCCCGCGACGCGGTGCGGCTGGTGTCGTCCTTCGTACGGCCGGCGCTGGAGCTGTGGCTGCACCAGCATGTCGACTACGGCAAGAAGCTGGCCGAACTCGCCATCAAGGCCGCCCAGGTGCGCCAGAAGGCCGGCCAGAAGGTCGAGAAGCGCAAGGGCTCGGGCGTGGCGGTGCTGCCCGGCAAGCTGACCGACTGCGAGAGCCGTGACCTGGCCCACAACGAGGTCTTCCTGGTCGAGGGCGACTCCGCCGGCGGCAGCGCCAAGATGGGCCGCGACAAGGAGAGCCAGGCGATCCTGCCGCTGCGCGGCAAGGTCCTCAACACCTGGGAGGTCGACCGCGACCGGCTCTTCGCCAACACCGAGATCCACGACATCTCGGTCGCGATCGGCGTCGATCCGCACGGCCCGAACGACACGCCCGACCTGTCGGGCCTGCGCTACGGCAAGGTCTGCATCCTGAGCGATGCCGACGTGGACGGCTCCCACATCCAGGTGCTGCTGCTGACGCTCTTCTTCCGGCATTTCCCCAAGCTGATCGAGACCGGCCATGTCTTCGTCGCCCGGCCGCCGCTCTACCGGATCGACGCGCCGGCCCGCGGCAAGAAGCCGGCCGCCAAGGTCTACGCGCTCGACGAAGGCGAACTGACCGCCACGCTCGACAAGCTGCGCAAGGACGGGGTGAAGGAAAACGGCTGGAGCATCAGCCGCTTCAAGGGCCTGGGGGAGATGAACGCCGAGCAGCTGTGGGAGACCACGCTCAACCCCGACACCCGCCGGCTGCTGCCGGTGCAGCTGGGCGTGATGGACTTCGGCCAGACCGAGCAGCTCATCACCAAGCTGATGGGCAAGGGCGAGGCCGCAGCCCGCCGCGAGCTGATGGAGCTGCACGGCGACGCGGTGGAGATCGATGTCTAGCCGCGTCGGCCTTATCGTCGGCGTCGGCGTCGGCGTCGGCGTCGTCGTGGGCCGTGCCGCAGCGCGGATTGCGGGTCTTTCAGGCCGCTGGCCGGCGTTGTGCGCCGGCCTTCTGCTATCGATTTCGCAGCAGGCGGCCTGGGCCGACGTCTGGGGCTACATGGACGACCTGGGCACCGCCCACTTCGCTGCCGAGAAGGTCGACGAGCGCTACAGCCTGTTCTTCCAGGCCGGCCAGAGCTTCGACACCCGCGACATGGCGGCCGCCGCCGCGCCCGCCGGCACCGGCCTGGCGCAGATGCGCACCTTCTTCGACATCTCGCCGGGCTACAAGGCGGTGCGGCGCCACTTGAGGGCCGCGGCCGACCTGCGCAAGATCGACTACGCGCTGCTGCAGGCGCTGATCGTCACCGAATCGGGCTTCGACGCCGGGGCCGTGTCGCCGCGCGGCGCTGTCGGCCTGATGCAGGTGATGCCGGCCACCGCCCGGCAATACGGCATCGCCGCCCTGCCCCACCAGTCGGTGGTGCGGCAGCTGGTCGATCCGCTGGTCAACATCGGCGCCGGCACGCGGCACCTGCGCTACCTGCTCGACCTGTTCCCCGGCCGGCTGGAGCTGGCGATCGCCGCCTACAACGCCGGCGAAGGCGCGGTGCAGCGCGCCGGCGGCAAGGTGCCCGACTTTCCCGAGACGCAAAACTACGTGAAGACGGTAATGCAGATCTACCGCCTGCTGCGGCCCACGGCCGAGGCATCGTCCACGCGCGCCGTTGGCGAACTGCCCGGCCGCGGCGGCGCGCCGGCCGACGGCGGCGGCCCGCACCGGGTGCGGATGGAGCTGGCGCCGCCGCCGGCCGAACGCATGCCGGTCAGCGCCGAGCCCCGAGCGGCAGCCGGTTTCGACGTGGCGGCCGTATCCGGTGCGACGGGCGCTCCCGGCGGACGCCGACGGTACCTTGCCGCGGCGGACGCTTTCGCCGGCAACGCTTCCTATTCCCTGACCGCCCCCGGCGAATGAGCCTTTTCTTTTCCTGATGAGCGACAACCTTCCCCTCGATTTGGCCGCCCGTCCGGCGCCCCCCCCGGCCGGCGATTCGCAACCCGACCTGGGCACCTACGCCCAGCGCGCCTACCTGGAATACGCCCTCTCGGTCGTCAAGGGCCGGGCGCTGCCCGACGTTTGCGACGGCCAGAAGCCGGTGCAGCGCCGCATCCTCTATTCGATGGAGCGGATGGGCCTGGGCTTCTCCGGTGCCAACGCCGCCAACGGCGCCAAGCCGGTCAAGAGCGCCCGGGTGGTGGGCGACGTGCTGGGTCGCTTCCATCCGCACGGTGACCAGGCGGCCTACGACGCGCTGGTGCGCATGGCGCAGGATTTCAGCCAGCGCTATCCGCTCATCGACGGGCAGGGCAACTTCGGCAGCCGCGACGGCGACGGCGCCGCGGCGATGCGCTACACCGAGGCGCGGCTCTCCAGGATCACCCGGCTGCTGCTGGAGGAGATCGACGAGGGCACGGTCGACTTCATCCCCAACTACGACGGCAGCACCCAGGAGCCGCGCCAGCTGCCGGCCCGCCTGCCGTTCACCCTGCTCAACGGCGCCTCGGGCATCGCGGTGGGCCTGGCGACCGAGATCCCCAGCCACAACCTGCGCGAGATCGCGGACGCCTGCGTCGCCTTGATCAAGACGCCGGAGATGCCCGACGAGGAACTGTTCGCCCTCGTGCCCGGCCCCGACTATCCCGGCGGCGGCCAGATCATCAGCGCCGCCGGCGACATCGCCGACGCCTACCGCAGCGGCCGCGGCAGCCTGAAGGTGCGGGCCCGCTGGAAGATCGAGGAACTGGCCCGGGGCCAGTGGCAATTGGTGGTCCACGAGCTGCCGCCCGGCGTCAGCTCGCAAAGGGTGCTCGAAGAGATCGAGGAGCTGACCAACCCCAAGGTCAAGGCCGGCAAGAAGGCGCTCAGCCAGGACCAGGTGCAGCTGAAGGCGGTGCTGCTGGGCGTGCTGGACGGGGTGCGCGACGAATCCAGCAAGGACGCGCCGGTGCGCCTGGTCTTCGAGCCCAAGACCGGCAAGACGCCGCAGGCCGAACTGGTCGGCACGCTGCTGGCGCAGACCTCGCTGGAGACCTCGGCGCCGGTCAACATGACCATGGTGGGCCTGGACGGCCGGCCGGTGCAGAAATCGCTGCGGCAGATGCTGCTGGAGTGGATCGAGTTTCGCCAGCAGACGGTGCAGCGCCGTTCGCAGCACCGGCTCGACAAGGTGCTGGACCGGATCCACATCCTCGAAGGCCGGCAGACCGTGCTGCTCAACATCGACGAGGTGATCGCGATCATCCGGCAGGCCGACGACCCGAAGGCCGCGCTGATCGCGCGCTTTTCGCTCAGCGACCGGCAGGCCGAGGACATCCTCGAAATCCGGCTGCGCCAACTGGCCCGGCTGGAGGCGATCAAGATCGAGCAGGAACTGGCGGGCCTGCGCACCGAGCAGACCAGGCTCGAAGAAATCCTGGGCAGCCCGGCGGCCCTGCGCCGGCTCATGGTCAAGGAGATCGAGGCCGACGCCAGGCAGTTCGCCGACCCGCGGCGCACCCTGATCCAGGCCGAGAAGCGCGCCGTGGCCGAGGTGCGGGTGGTGGACGAGCCGGTCACGGTCGTCGTCTCGCAGAAGGGCTGGGTGCGGGCGCGCGGCGGCCACGGCCACGATGCGGGCGGCTTCGCCTTCAAGGCGGGCGACGGGCTCTACGGCACCTTCGAATGCCGCACGGTGGACGTGCTGCTGGTCTTCGGCGGCAACGGCCGGGTCTACACGCTGCCGGTGGCCGTGCTGCCGAATGCGCGGGGCGACGGCCAGCCGGTCACCACGCTGATCGAGCTGGAAACGGGCACCCAGCTGGCCCACTACTTCGCCGGCCCGCCGGGCGCCGCGCTGCTGCTGGCCGGTTCGGGCGGCTACGGCTTCATCGCCAACGTCGAGAACCTGGTGTCGCGCCAGCGCGGCGGCAAGACCTTCGTGGCCCTCGGCGAGGGCGAGACGCTCTGCCGCCCCAGCCTGGCGATGCTGCCCACCGCCGCCCAGGCGGGCGCCGCCAGGCCGGTGTTGCCGGCCACGCATGTCTGCTGCGCCTCGACCGGCGGCCGCATCCTGACCTTCGAGATCGGCGAACTGAAGCTCATGGAGAAGGGCGGCCGCGGCCTGATGCTGATCGACCTGGAGCCGAAGGACACCCTGGCCGGTGCCGCCGCCTACACCCGCAGCGTGCGGATCGAGGGCATCGGCCGCGGCGCCAAGGAGCGCGACGAGACGCTGGAACTCCGCAGCCTCAACAACGCCCGCGCGTTGCGGGGCCGCAAGGGCAAGGCGGCCGACCTGGGCTTCAAGCCCCATGCGGTGACGCGGGTCGAGTAAGACCTTTCGTCACCGCCGGCCAGTGCGTCAGAAAGTGCAAAGCACCGTGGCCAGGCCGCTGGCGCGCATGGTGGCGGTGGTCCGGCTCGACGGGCCGTAGACGGTGCCGCACGGCGGAATATCAGCGCGGCTACAACCCGCCCAGCGCCCGCAGCACGTTCTCCGGCGTGGCCGGCGCCTCCAGCCGCACCGGGCCGCCGCCGGGCCGCGCCGCGGCCACCGCGTCGCGCAGCGCCTCGTACACGCTGATCGCCAGCATGAAGGGCGGCTCGCCGACGGCCTTGCTGCCGAAGACGTTGTCCTCGCGATTGGGCTCGTGCCACAGCTCGACCTTGAAGTGCGCCGGGATGTCGCCGGTCGCCGGGATCTTGTAGGTGCTGGGGGCGTGGGTGGTGAGCAGGCCCTTGTCGTTCCAAACCAGCTGCTCGGTGGTGAGCCAGCCCATGCCCTGGACGAAGCCGCCTTCGATCTGGCCGATGTCGAGGGCCGGGTTGATGCTGCGGCCCACGTCGTGGAGGATGTCGACCCGCAGCACCCGGCTCTCGCCGGTCAGGGTGTCGATCGCCACCTCGGTCGCGGCCGCGCCGTAGGCGAAGTAGTAGAACGGCCGGCCGGTGAGGGTGGTCTTGTCGTAGTGGATCTTGGGCGTGCGGTAGAAGCCGTCGCTCCACAGCTGGATGCGGTTGGCGTAGGCCATGGCGACCACGTCGTCGAAGCGGCGGGTGGTGGTGGGCGAGACCACCTCGCCGTCGGCGAACGAGATCTCGCCTGCGCCGCAGCCGTCGAGGCCGCAGACGAAGCTGGCGATGTTGTCGCGCACGTTGCGGGCGGCGTACTGGGCGGCCCGGCCGTTCAGGTCGGTGCCGCTGCTGGCGGCGGTGGCGCTGGCATGGGGCACCTTGCCGGTGTCGGCGGCGGTCACCAGCACCCGGGCGAAGGGCACGCCCAGCTCGTCGGCCACGATCTGCGCCACCTTGGTGTTGAGGCCCTGGCCCATCTCGGTGCCGCCGTGGTTCACCTGCACGCTGCCGTCGGTATACACATGCACCAGCGCGCCGGCCTGGTTGAACAGGGTGGCGGTGAACGAGATGCCGAACTTCACCGGCGTGACGGCCAGCCCCCGCTTCAGCACAGGCTGCGCTGCATTCCAGATGGAAATGGCCTCTTGCCGGCGCCGGTAGCCGGCATCCTGCTCTAGTTTCGATAGCAGGGGCTGGAGGATGTTGTCCTCCACCTGCATCTGGTAGTGGGTGACGTTGCGCTCGGCGGTGCCGTAGAGGTTGCGGTAGCGCACATCGAGCGCGTCGAGGCCCAGGTGCCGGGCGATGTCGCCCAGGATCGCCTCGATCACGATCACGCCCTGCGGGCCGCCGAAGCCGCGGAAGGCGGTGTGGCTCTGGGTATTGGTCTTGCAGCGGTAGCTGCGGATGGTGACGTCCGACAGGTAGTAGCCGTTGTCGGCATGGAAGACGGCGCGGTCGGCCACCGGGCCCGACAGGTCTGCCGAGAAGCCGCAGTTGACCAACATCGTCAGGTCCAGCGCGGTGATGCGGCCGGTGGCGTCGAAGCCCACCTCCCAGTCGTAGGCGAAGGGGTGACGCTTGCCGGTGACCATGAAGTCGTCGTCGCGGTCCAGGCGCAGCTTGACCGGATGGCCGGTCTTCTTCGCCGCCAGCGCGGCCCAGACGGCCAGGTGCCCGGCCTGCGTTTCCTTGCCGCCGAAGCCGCCGCCCAGGCGCCGGCATTCGACCCGCACCGCATGGTTGTCGACGCCCAGCGCATGCGCCACCCAGTGCTGCACCTCGCCCGGGTGCTGGGTGCTGGAGTGGATCCACCACTGGTTCTGCTCCAGCGGCAGGGCATAGGCCACCTGGCCCTCCAGGTAGAAGTGCTCCTGGCCGCCGACCTCCAGCGTGCCCTGCAGCCGGTGGGCGGCCCGCGGCATCGCGCCGTGGGCGTCGCCGCGATGCACCGTGACCGGCGGCAGCACGTAGCGCTGCGCGGCGTGGGCGGTGCGCGGGTCCAGCACCGCGGGCAGCGGCTCGATGTCGAGCACCACCGCGCGGGCCGCGCGGCGGGCCTGCATCACCGTGTCGGCCACCACCAGGCCGACCACCTGGCCGATGTGCTGCACCGTGCCGAAGGCGAAGACCGGCTCGTCGTGGCCGAAGGCGGCCAGCAGCTTGTCGCCGGGGATGTCGTCGGCCAGCAGCACCTCGCGCACGCCGGGCATGGCCAGCGCCGCCGTGGTGTCGATGCCGCGCAGCCGGCCGTGGGCCACGGTCGAGAGGATCGGCGCGGCCTGCAGGGTACCGCGCACCTCCGGGATGTCGTCGACGTAGGTGGCGCCGCCGGCCACTTGGGCGCGGGCGCTCTCGTGGGGCTGCGAGCGGCCCTGGGCGCGGGTGGGCGGCGCGGCGGTGCGGGGCAGTGCGCCCGGGTCGTGCGGCTGGGCGGCATCGACCGTGTCGGCGTGCGCGTCGGCCGCGGCAACGCGCGGGTCGTCGCCGGCATCGCGGCTGACGGGGATCGGCGGGGCGCCGGGGGTGTCGCGAGCGTTCATCGGATCACCTCCAGCGCCAGAGATTCGAGCCGCACGTCCGCCTGGCCCTGGCTCTCGCGCCAGCAGCGCTGCATCAGGTTGGCGAGCAGCACCCTGCGGTAGCCGCCTGAGGCCCGCATGTCGGAGATCGGCTGGAACTCGGCCTGCAGCGCGACACCGGCGGCCCGGGCGGCCTGCGCCTTCCAGGGGCGGCCGACCAGGGCGGCCTCGGCCTGGCGGGCGCGGGACGGCACTGCCGCTACGCCGCCCGCGCCGATGGAGGCGTGGCGGACGGTGCCGTCGGCATCGAGCACCAAACGGATCGCCAGGCAGACGGCGGAGATGTCGTCGTCCTGCCGCTTGCTGATCTTGAAGACATACAGCCCCCCCAGGCTGCCCCGCTGCGCGTGGTCCGCCAAGCCCCTCGGGGGGCGGCCCTGGAGGACCGGCGGAGCCGGATCCTCGGGGCCCTGAGGGGCGGCGGCTGCGCTGCGCGCTGCGCCGGCTGAATGCTCCTTGTCCGGCGCGGGCACGTCGATGTACGCCACGATCTCGTCGGGCGCCATCACGTTCTGCCGGTAGCCGGTGTAGAGGTCTTCCACCGCCAGGCTGCGCTGGCCGCGGACGCTCGCCAGCACCACCTGCGCGCCCAGGGCGATCAGCAGCGGCATCGAGTCGCCGATCGGCGAGCCGTTGGCGACGTTGCCGCCCAGGGTACCGGCGTTGCGCACCGGCAGGCTGGCGAAGCGGGCGGCGAAGGGCGCGATCGCCGGGCGGTCGGCCGACAGGGCGGCGTAGGCCGCCTGCAGCGTGGCGGCGGCGCCGATGCGCAGGGCCCCGTCGGCCGCGCGCGCGATGCGGCGCAGTTCGGCCGCGCGGGTGGTGTCGATCACCTGGGCGAACCGGCGGTGCTGCTTGGTCACCCACAGACCGACGTCGGTGCAGCCGGCGACCAACTGGGCCTGCGGCCGGGCGGCGCGGGCCGCGAGCAGGGCAGGGAGGGTGGTGGGGGCGATGTAGGCCGCGTCGTCTGTCCGTCCACACACCGGTTCATCGACCGAATCGGGCTCCGGCCAGCGCGGGACGCCGACCATATGCTCTAGTTTCGATAGCACGGCGCCGTGGTCGAGCGCCACCGGGGGCAGCATGGCCATCCGCTCGGCCGCCTCCAGGATCGGCCGGTAGCCGGTGCAGCGGCAGAGGTTGCCGGACAGGTCTTCCTGCGCCACCGCCCGGGTGATCGTCTGGCCCCGGCAGACCCGGTTCTGGTACATGCCGAACAGGCTCATCACGAAGCCGGGGGTGCAGAAGCCGCACTGCGATCCGTGGCACTGCACCAGCGCCTCCTGCGCCGGGTGCAGGGTGCCGTCGGACGCGGCCAGGTCCTCCACCGTCCAGAGCGCCATGCCGTCGACCGAATGCGCCAGCTTGGTGCAGCTGTTGACCGCCCGCACTTCCAGCGACGCGGCGCCGTCGTCGCCGAGGCGGCGCTCGCCGACGACCACGGTACAGGCGCCGCAATCGCCCTCGCCGCAGCCTTCCTTGGTGCCGGTGCAGTGCAGGTCCTCGCGCAGCAGGTCGAGCAATGTGCGGTCGGGCGGCACGTGGGCCAACGTCACGGTCTTGCCGCGTCGTAGGAAGCGCAGGGGTTGGGTGTGCATGGGGGTGCATCGCGGGGGGCGGTGCGGTAAGCAGCAAAAAGGAGGCCAGCGCCGAGGTTAGGCGAGGCTGGCTGACGCAGCATACAACTGGAGCGGCCATGGAAATCGCGATTCGGAAGATCGGCAACGGCAGAGGCGTAGTGCTGCCGAAGCCCTTGCTGGCGGAGGCGGGGCTGGAAGAGCGGTCCATCGCCCACATCGCGGTGGAGAACGGCACCAGCGTCCCCAGCAAGCCCTCGAAGGCGGGGGGGGCAGGTCGGGGCGGAGACACACTGCCATGGGCGAATTCGGCAATACGGACGACGGGGAGCTGGACTGGTGAAGCGCGCAGACATCCGGCGGGTGAAAACAAGACGCGGCGGGCCCGGAAGATGGGTGTCGTTTCCGCCTAAACCTTGGCGAGCTTGCTGGTCGCGCTGCATGAGCAGTTCGCCGAGTGAAGGAATTCGGCGCCCGCATGTCGCGGCGGTCGATTACTCCAGCCCGAACGCCGCCCGCAGCGCGGCAGAGGCGTGCGGCGGGCGAAATCGGCACGACGATGCTACGAAAAGAATAGCTTCCGGTCGGCGACTGGATTCGGCCCTGGCCACTTTTTATCCGCGAGGACGGATTTTCCCCCGACGGTGCACCCCGCGACACGAAAAGCGACAATCCCGGCATGACACCCAGCGCCTCCCCGCCGCGCCTGCAGCTGACCGGCATCACCAAGCGCTACCCGGCGGTCGTCGCCAACAGCGGCGTATCGCTGCTCGTGCGGCCGGGCGAGACCCATGCGGTGCTGGGCGAGAACGGTGCCGGCAAGTCCACGCTGATGAAGGTCATCTACGGATCGGTCAAGCCCGACGAGGGCGGCGTGCTCTTCGACGGCCGTCCGGTGCAGGTCAAGAACCCGCAGGAGGCGCGGGCGCTGGGCATCGCGATGGTGTTCCAGCATTTCAGCCTCTTCGATACGCTGACGGTGGCCGAGAACGTCTGGCTGGGGTTGGAGAAATCCCTCACGCTGGCCGAGGTGTCCCGCCGCATCACGGCCAAGGCGTCGGAGTACGGCCTGGACATCGACCCCACCCGCCCGGTGCACACCCTGTCGGTCGGCGAGATGCAGCGGGTCGAAATCATCCGCGCGCTGCTGACCGACCCGACGCTGCTGATCCTCGACGAGCCCACCTCGGTGCTGACGCCGCAGGCGGTCGAGAAGCTCTTCGTGGTGCTCAAGCAGCTGGCCCGCGAGGGCTGCAGCATCCTCTACATCAGCCACAAGCTGCACGAGATCCGCTCGTTGTGCACCGCCTGCACCGTGCTGCGCGGCGGCAAGGTGACGGGCGTCTGCAATCCGGCGGAAGAAACCAAAGCCTCGCTCTCGCGGCTGATGATCGGCGCCGAGCCGCCCGCGCTGCAGCACCGTGCCTCGACCGTCGGCGCCGCGGTGTTGCGGGTGCGGGGCCTGACGCTGGAGCGCGAATCGCCCTTCGGCACCGACCTCGACGACGTGCGGCTGGAGGTGCGGGCGGGCGAGGTGGTCGGCATCGCCGGCGTCTCGGGCAACGGGCAGCGGGAGCTGCTCTACACGCTGTCGGGCGAAGACACCCGCGCCGCGCCGGCCGCGGTCGAGGTGTCCGGCCAGCCGGCGGGCCGGCTGTCGCCCGGCGCGCGGCGGGGGCTGGGCCTGCATTTCGTGCCGGAGGAGCGGCTGGGCCGCGGCGCGGTTCCCACGCTGGGCCTGGCCCACAACCTGCTGCTGACCCGCCGCGACGCGGTGGGCGCGGGCGGCTGGCTGAAGCTGGGCGCGCTGGAGAAGCAGGCCCGAGACATCATCGCCCGCTTCAACGTCAAGGCCGGCGGGCCGCATGCGGCGGCGCGGTCGCTCTCGGGCGGCAATCTGCAGAAATTCATCGTCGGCCGCGAGATCGACGCCCAGCCCCGGCTGCTCATCGTCTCCCAGCCCACCTGGGGCGTGGACGTGGGCGCCGCCGCCCAGATCCGCGGCGCGATCCTGGCGCTGCGCGACGCCGGCTGCGCGGTGCTGGTGGTCAGCGAAGAGCTGGACGAGCTGTTCGAGCTGAGCGACCGGCTGCACGTCATGGCCGAGGGGCGTCTCTCGCCCCCGATGGCTCGGGCCGACGCCACGGTGGAGCAGATCGGCGCCTGGATGAGCGGGCTGTGGGATGCGCCTGCCGCCGTCGCCGCGCAGGAGGCCGCGGCATGCTGAAGCTCGAACCCCGCCCGCAGCCTTCGAGGCACTGGAGCCATGCGTCGCCGCTGCTGGCGCTGGCCATCACCGTGGTGATCGGCGTGCTGCTGTTCGGCGCCCTGGGCAAGGACCCGGTGCGCGGGCTGCAGGTCTTCTTCTGGGAGCCTGTCAAGTCGATCTATGCGCTGGGTGAGCTGATGGTCAAGGCCACACCGCTGCTGCTGATCGCGCTGGGCCTGGCGGTGTGCTTTCGGTCCAACGTCTGGAACATCGGTGCCGAGGGCCAGTTCGTGATCGGCGCGGTGGCCGCCGGCGGCGTGGCGCTGATGGCCGACAAGACCACCGGGCCCTGGATCGTGCCCGCGATCCTGCTGGCCGGCGTGGCCGGCGGCATGGCTTGGGCGGCGCTGGTGGCGCTGCTGCGCGACAAGTTCAATGCCAACGAGATCCTGGTCAGCCTGATGCTGGTCTACGTCGGCGTGCTGGTGCTGGGCTACCTGGTCTACGGGCCGTGGAAGGACCCGGCCGGCTACAACTTCCCGCAGACCAGGACCTTCGACGCGGTGACGCAGATCCCGCGGCTGATGCAGGGCTCGCGCATGGGCATCGGACTGCCGATCGCGCTGGCCGGGGCGGCGGCGCTGTGGATCTTTCTGTTCCGCACCAAGGCCGGCTTCGCCCAGCAGGTGGGCGGGCTGGCGCCGGCGGCGGCGCGGTATGCGGGGTTTTCCTCGCGCAAGGCGCTGTGGATCGCGCTGCTGGTCTCGGGCGGCGCGGCCGGCCTGGCCGGTGCGCTGGAGGTGGCCGGGCCGGTGGGCCAGCTCACGCCGTACATCCCGGCGGGCTACGGCTTCGCCGCGATCATCGTCGCCTTCGTCGGGCGGCTGCATCCGGTCGGCATGGTGCTGTCTGCCGTGCTTATGAGCATGTTCTACATCGGCGGGGAGCTGGCGCAGTCGCGCCTGGGCCTGCCGAAATCCTTGACCGGCGTGTTCCAGGGCCTGCTGCTCTTCACGCTCCTGGCCTGCGATACCTTGATCGCCTACAGGATCACTTTCGCCCCCAGGCTGCGCGCCGCGCGTCTTCGCCCACCGCCTTCCGGGGCACCCGAACGGTCCGGCGAAGCCGACCCCGCGGGGCCGCTGGCGCAACCCCCTGCGGAAGTGAAGGGCTGAGATGGAATCCTACGCACTGCTTTTCGCGGCGACGCTGTCGGCCGGCACCGTGCTGGCGCTGGCCGCGCTGGGCCTGCTGATCAACGAGAAGGCCGGCATCGTCAACCTGGGGGCCGAGGGAACGATGCTTTGCGCCGCGATCGCCGGCTTCGCCACCACGGTGCACACCGGCAGCCATGCGCTGGGCTTCGTGGCCGGCATGGCGGCGGGCGCGGCGCTGGCTGCGGTGTTCGGCGTGCTGGTGATCTGGCTCAACACCAACCAATACGCGACCGGGCTGGCGCTGTCGTTGTTCGGCACCGGCTTCTCGGCCTTCGTCGGCATCTCGTATGTACAGGCCAGGCTGCCCGAGAGCACCCGCTTCGTGGTGCCGCTGCTGGGCGACATCCCGGTGTTGGGGCCGGCCTTGTTCCGCCACCATCCGCTGGTATACGGCGCGATGCTGCTGACCGCCGGGCTGGTCTGGTTCCTGTACCGCTCGCGCGCCGGGCTGGTGCTGCGCTCGGTCGGCGAATCGCCGGAATCGGCCCATGCGCTGGGCTACCCGGTGCGGCGCATACGGCTGGCCGCGGCGGTGGCGGGCGGCGCGCTCTGCGGGCTGGCCGGCGCGTATATCTCGACCGTCTACACGCCGCTTTGGGTCGAGGGCATGGTCGCCGGCCGCGGCTGGATCGCGCTGGCGCTGACCACCTTCGCCACCTGGCGGCCGGCCCGGGTATTGCTGGGTGCCTACCTGTTCGGCGGCGTGACGATGCTGCAGTTCCACCTGCAGGCGGTCGGCGTGGCGGTGCCGAGCCAGCTGCTCAGCATGCTGCCCTACCTGGCGACCATCTTGGTGCTGGCCCTGATTTCGCGCAACCCGGCCTGGATCCGCATCAACATGCCGGCCTCGCTGGGGAAACCCTTCCATCCTGGGTCATGATGCGGGGTGGCCCGGTCCCTGCCGCATCGCCACCTGCCTCCCGCTTTCCGCCCCATCCCTTTTTTTAGCAACCTGAGAAAGAGACGAGACGCCATGACCGACCTGACCAAACGATCCCTCCTGCGCGTGGCCGCTCTGACGGCCGTGGCTTCCGCCGCCCTGGTGGGCTGCGGCAAGAAGGAAGAGCCGGCGCCGGTGGCCGCCGGCACGCCCGCACCCGCCGCCATCGGCCCTCTGAAGATCGCGTTCGCGTACGTCGGCCCGGTGGGCGACGGCGGCTGGTCTTTCGCGCACGACAATGGCCGCAAGGCGATCGAGAAGGAATTCGGCGACAAGGTCGTGACCAGTTTTGTCGAAAACGTGCCCGAATCGGCCGATGCCGAGCGCGTGCTGCGCGACATGGCAAGCCAGGGCAACAAGCTGATCTTCGGCACCACCTTCGGCTACATGGAAACGATCCGGAAGATCGCACCCGATTTCAAGGACGTGAAGTTCGAGCATGCGACCGGCTACAAGACCGCCGAGAACGTCCGCACCTACGACAGCCGCACTTATGAAGGCGCCTACATGGCCGGCGTGATCGCCGGCGCCATGACCAGGTCCAACGTGCTGGGCGTGGTCGGCTCGGTGCCGATCCCCGAGGTGATCCGCAACATCAACAGCTTCACGCTGGGCGCCCAGTCGGTCAACCCGAAGATCAGCACCAAGGTGGTCTGGGTCAACGAGTGGTTCAGCCCGCCCAAGGAAACCGAAGCCGCCACCTCGCTGATCAACGGCGGTGCCGACATCCTGTTCCAGAACACCGATTCGGCCGCCGTGCTGAAGACCGCCCAGGAAAAAGGCAAGCGCGCTTTCGGCTGGGACAGCGACATGACCGCCTACGGTCCCAAGGCCCATCTGGGCTCGGCCGTGATCAACTGGGGTCCTTACTACGTCAAGGCCACCAAAGACGCGCTGCAAGGCACCTGGACGACCGGCAAGAGCTGGTGGGGCGTGAAGGAGGGCGCGATCGACATGGTCTCCATCGCCGAGGACGTGCCCGCCGAAACCAAGGCCAAGGTCGAGCGGATCAAGGCCGGCCTGAAGGACGGCAGCTTCTCGATCTGGAAAGGCCCGATGGTCGACAACACCGGCAAGGAACAACTGGCAGCCGACAAGGTGGCGGACGACGAGTTCCTGGGTGGGGTGAAGTTCTATGTGAAGGGTGTGGAAGGGACTGTGCCGAACTGAGGCTGCACGTGCTGGGGTCGGTCTTATGCCGGTCCGCTGCATCCGGCGTCTAGCGGGGACGCAAGGCTTGGTCTACATCGTGCAAGGGACTCAGCCGTGACGTGTACGGATCGTAGACCATGGATCCCTGGCCGGTAAGGGAAATAAATTCGATGTTCTCATCCATGCGTGTGTGCCGGCTAAAAAGATTCGGGGGGAATCTGCCTTCAAGAAAAGCCCGTTGTTGAGGACTGAGCATCGGCTGCGGACTGCTCAGGTCCTCGCCTTCGGTTTCTGGCGACGTCAGTCGCCTCAAATAATCTGCGGCCTGGAGGTACTGCACTTGCGACATTCGTCCGGCATTTGCCCGGTTTTCGTAAATACCGAGTAAGGTCGAAGCGCGGCGAGTCGTTAAATTGCCGTGGCTTTCCGGGTTGTCTCTTCTCCTGGCGCAAAGGTCGGCCAGAATTGCATTCGCTTGCGCGTTCAACCGATCGGTCCTGTCTTGAGTTCTCGGAGGGCGCGTCGAATCTTCGGATGAACTGTAATCGTCGTCCGAGGGGTGTACGGAATGGGACGGGCCGACCGGATCGATGGGCATTGCATGCTCCTCTGGATAAACGTGAATCGACATTAGCCGTCGGGGCTGTTCGCGACCTCGCATGCACGAACCGATGTGCAGGCTGACGAATTGCGCACCGACAACCGATCGATCAACACCTCGCTCGCCCGGTTCAGCCCCACCACCTCCACGCGGCAGCCGTGGTGCTCCAGCCGCTGCACCACCTTGTCGAGCGCGGCGATCGCGGTCACGTCCCAGAAATGGGCTTGCGATACGTCGATGCGCACCGGGCGACCCTCGGCGCCCAGGATGTCGAATGCGTCGACGAAGGCGTCGGCGGAGGCGAAGAAGACCTGGCCGCGCACCTGCCAGCGGCGGGTGCCCCTGCTGTCACCTATGGCACCGGCGTCTTCGTCGTGCGCCCGCACCTCCAGCAGTCGCGCCACCTTGAAGGTGAAGAGCACGCCGCTCATCACCACGCCCACCGCCACGCCGGCGGCCAGGTTGTGGGTGGCCAGGGTGACGGCCACGGTGGCCAGCATCACGGCGCTGCTGCTGCGCGGATGGCGCACCAGGGTGCCGGCCGATTTCCAGTCGAAGGTCTCGGCCGACACCATCACCATGATCGCCACCAGCGCGACCACCGGCACCTGCGACACCCAGGGCTTCAACGCCACCATCAGGATCAGCAAAAACACGCCGGCGAACAGGGTGGAGAGCCGGCCCCGGCCGCCGTACTTCACGTTGCCCACCGTCTGGCCGATCATCCCGCAGCCGGCGATGCCCCCGAACAGGCTGGCGGCGATGTTGGCCAGACCCAGGCCGGCGCATTCGCGGTTCTTGCTGCTTGGGGTGTCGGTCAGTTCGTCGACCACCCGGGCGGTCATCAGCGATTCGAGCAAGCCGACCATCGCGATCGCGAGGGCGGGCAGGGCGATCAGCCGCAGGGTGTCGAGCGAGACCGGCACGCCGGGCCAGCCGAAGGCGGGCAGGCTGTCGGGCAGTTGGCCCAGGTCGGCCACGGTGGCGACCCGCAGGTGCCACGCGGCCGCGACGATGCTCAGCACCACGATGCAGACCAGCGGCGACGGGATGACGGTGAACGCCCGCAGCCGCAAGCGCGGCAGTCCGTAGATCAATGCCAGGCCCAGCGCCAGCAAGGCCCAGGTGGCGGGCGTGGTGCCGCGCAGGTGCGGCAGCTGCGCCGCGAAGATCAGCACCGCCAGCGCGTTGACGAAGCCGGTGCGCACCGAGCTGGAGACGAAACGCATCAGCACGCCCAGCCGCAGCATTCCGAAGACGACCTGCACCACGCCCGCCAGCAACCCGGCCGCCAATAGGTAGGGCAGTCCGTGCGACTGCACCAGCGGCGCCGCGACCAGCGCCACCGACCCGGCCGCCGCCGACACCATCGCCGGCCGGCCGCCGGTGAAGGCGATCACGATGCTGATGACGAAAGAAGCGAACAGGCCCACCGCCGGATCTACGCCCGCGACGAACGAGAACGCGATCACCTCCGGTATCAGCGCGAAGGTGGCCACCGCGCCCGCCAGCAGTTCGCGCGGCAGGCTGGGGCACCATTCGGCGCGCAGGCGGGCCAGGGAGAGGGCGTGTGGCTGGGACATGGAGAGATGGCGCTGCAACGGTACGGGGGAATCGGAGCGAGACGGAAGAGACGGAAGACGGGGCAGGGGCAGGGGCAGGGGCAGGGGCAGGGGCAGGGGCGGCCAGTACACACCGGCGCGGCGGCTGCACGGGCTTCACTGGGGAAACGTCCGGCCGCTTCGCACGGTGGCGAAGCCGGCGATGGTAAGCCCATCCGCCCCGTCGGGGGAGCAAGCCCGCCACCCGACCGGCACCGGTCGGCCGATGCCCCCTTGCGCGAGCCCCCGAGTGCGCTGCCGGGATACTGCATGCCGACCCGAGCGCCCACTGCCTCGGCTCCAGCGTGGTGGCCCATGCCGGCGGCTACTTGTGCGAGCATGCGGGCTGGCTGCCGCTGCCGGCCGCGTGGGCGGCACTGTTCTCGCTGGCCGGCGGGCGCGCCGCACGCACCTGAATATCCCGGAGTCTTCTTCCATGAGCACCATACCCTTCGACCTTCCCGCTATTCCTGCCGACCGCATCCCCGACCTGCTGCGTGCCATGCCCAAGGCCGAGCTGCACATCCACATCGAGGGCTCGCTGGAGCCTGAGCTGATCTTCGCGCTGGCCGAGCGCAACGGCGTGGCGCTGCCCTATGCCGACGTGGCGGCGCTGCGCAGCGCCTACGCCTTCACCGACCTGCAGAGCTTCCTCGACATCTACTACGCCGGGGCCAGCGTGCTGCTGCAGGCGCAGGATTTCCACGACACGGCGATGGCCTATTTCGCCCGCGCCGCGGCCGACCATGTGGTGCGCGCCGAGATATTCTTCGACCCGCAGACCCACACTGCCCGCGGCGTGCCGATGGCCACCGTGATCGAGGGCTTGCACCGCGCCTGCACCGACGCCAAGGCCCGCTTCGGCATCGACGCCGAGTTGATCCTGTGCTTCCTGCGCCACCTTAGCGAAGAGGACGCCTTCGCCACGCTGGAGGCCGCGCTGCCGTTGCGCGACCGGTTCATCGGCGTGGGCCTCGACAGCAGCGAGCTGGGCCACCCGCCCGAGAAGTTCGCCCGGGTCTTCGCCCGCTGCCGCGAGCTGGGCCTGCACATCGTCGCCCACGCGGGCGAAGAGGGGCCGCCGGCCTATATCTGGAGCGCGCTCGACGTGCTGAAGGCCGAGCGCATCGACCACGGCGTGCAGGCGATCCACGATCCGGCGCTGATGCGGCGGCTGGCGCAGGACCGGATCGCGCTGACGGTGTGCCCGCTGTCGAACCAGAAGCTCTGCGTCTTCCCTGACCTGGCCGACCACAACCTGGGCGCGCTGCTGGATGCGGGCCTGGTCGCCACCGTCAACTCCGACGACCCGGCTTACTTCGGCGGCTACATGACCGACAACTTCCTGCAGGTGTTCGAGGCGACGGGCCTGACCGCGCAGCACGCCTACCAGCTGGGACGCAACGCGTTCGAAGGCAGCTTCGCCGCGCCTGCCGATCGGCAGCGCTACCTGGCGCAGCTCGATGCGGTGTTCGAGGGCTTTCGGTAGGCCGCCGTTTCGCCGGCCGGGCACCGGTTCGACGTGCGGCGTGATCCCGGCGGCTGCAGAAGCGTCGACAGACCCAGACCTGATGCTATATTATTGATAGCTAGATGTCGGCGTCCCGCGCCGGCTGGGGCCACATTCATTCCCACAAACGATAAAGCCGCCCCAGGGCGGCTTTCGCCACGGTGCCGGCGAACCAGTAGCGGCTCAGATTACCTGGGCGATCGATGCGCAGACGTAGTCGATGTTCTTGCCGTTGAGCGCGGCCACGCACATGCGGCCGGTGTCGGTGCCGTACACGCCGAACTCGCTGCGCAGGCGGACCATCTGGTCCTTGCTCAAGCCCGAGTAGCTGAACATGCCGATCTGCTGGGTGATGAAGGACATGTCCTGCTGCACGCCGGCGGCCTTCAGGCCGTCTACCAGCTTTTGGCGCATCGCCTTGATCCGCGCCCGCATCTCGCCCAGCTCCTTCTCCCACAGGGTGCGCAGTTCGGGCGAATCGAGCACCGCGGCCACCACCGCGCCGCCGTGCGTGGGCGGGTTGGAGTAGTTGGTACGGATCACGATCTTGAGTTGGCTCAGCACGCGGGAGGCTTCCTCCTTCGAGGCGCACAGCACCGACAGGGCGCCCACGCGCTCGCCGTAGAGGCTGAAGCTCTTCGAGAACGAGGTCGAGACGAAGAAGGTCAGGCCCGCGTCGACGAACTTGCCGATCACCGCGCCGTCCTCGGCGATGCCGTGTCCGAAGCCCTGGTAGGCCATGTCGAGGAAGGCGACCAGGTTCTGCGCCTTGACGGCGGCGACCACCTCGTCCCACTGTGCGGCGGTGATGTCGTAGCCGGTCGGGTTGTGGCAGCAGGCGTGCAGCACGACGACGGTGCCGGCGGCAGCGGCCTTGAGCGTGGCCAGCATGCCGTCGAAATCGACGCAGCGCTTGGCCGCGTCGTAGTAGGGGTAGGTATCGACCACGAAACCGGCGTTGGTGAACAGCGCGCGGTGGTTCTCCCAGCTCGGGTCGCTGATCAGCACTTTGGCATCGGGATTCAGCCGCTTGAGGAAATCGGCACCGACCTTCAGGCCGCCGGTGCCGCCGATGCCCTGCACCGTGGCCACGCGGCCCGAGGTGACCGGCTCGCTGCCCACGCCGAAGACCAGGCCCTTGACCGCGGCGTCGTAGGCTGCGATGCCGTCGATCGGCAGGTAGCCGCGCGCCTTGGGCGCCTCCATCATCCGCTTCTCGGCGGCCTGTACGCATTGCAACAGGGGCAGCTTGCCGTTGTCGTCGTAGTAGACGCCTACGCCCAGGTTGACCTTGTTCGGGTTGGTGTCGGCGGCGAATTGCTCGTTCAGGCCCAGAATAGGATCGCGCGGGGCCATTTCGACGGCGGTAAACAGAGACATCGGAAAATATCCTCAGGGAAATTGGGACGCTGGAGACGGGGAGGCGCGCCGTAGCGCAAGCGGTCCGGGCGGCGGCCCGACAGGGCCACAACCCTTGAATCGGCGCCCCGCGGGACCATCTGGAATTCTACCCATGCACCGTCGGCGCAGCGTCTGCGCCGCGCCACCACGACTGCACCCATGCCCGAACCAGCCGAAGTCATCTCCGAGATCCCCGCCGAACGCGAGGGCACCTTCGTCACCTTCCCCGGTTCGCCGTTCGAGCTGTTCCAGCCGTACCCGCCGGCCGGCGACCAACCCGCCGCCATCGAAAAGCTGGTGGAGGGCGTGCAGGACGGTGAAGTTTTCCAGACGCTGCTCGGCGTGACCGGCTCGGGCAAGACCTTCACCATGGCCAACGTGATCGCGCGGCTGGGCCGGCCGGCGATCGTCTTCGCGCCCAACAAGACGCTGGCGGCGCAGCTCTACAGCGAGTTCCGCGAGTTCTTCCCGAAGAACGCGGTCGAGTACTTCGTCAGCTACTACGACTACTACCAGCCCGAGGCCTATGTGCCCCAGCGCGACCTGTTCATCGAGAAGGACAGCGCGATCAACGAGCACATCGAGCAGATGCGGCTGTCGGCCACCAAGAGCGTGCTGGAGCGGCGCGACGTGGTGATCGTCGCCTCGGTGAGCGCGATCTACGGCATCGGAGCACCCGAGGACTACACCCAGATGCGGTTCATCCTCAAGGTGGGCGGCAAGCAGAGCCAGCGCGAGGCGATCGCCCAGCTGATCCGGATGCAGTACACCCGCAACGAGGCGGATTTCTCGCGCGGCACCTTCCGGGTGCGGGGCGATACGATCGACGTCTTTCCGGCCGAGCATTCCGAGCTGGCGATCCGCATCGAGCTGTTCGACGACGAGGTCGAGTCGCTGCAGCTGTTCGATCCGCTCACCGGCCGCATTCGCCAGAAGGTGCCGCGCTTCGTGGTCTACCCGGCCAGCCACTACGTCACGCCGCGCGAGAAGGTGCTGTCGGCGGTCGAGGCGATCAAGCTGGAGCTGAGCGACCGCCTCAAGCAGTTCGTGTCGGAAGGCAAGCTGGTCGAGGCGCAGCGGCTGGAGCAGCGCACCCGGTTCGACCTGGAAATGCTCGCCGAGATCGGCCACTGCAAGGGCATCGAGAACTACTCGCGCCACCTGAGCGGCGCGCCGCCGGGCGCGCCGCCCGCCACGCTGACCGACTACCTGCCGAAGGACTCGGTCATGTTCCTGGACGAGAGCCACGTCATGATCGGCCAGCTGGGCGGCATGTACAACGGCGACCGGGCGCGCAAGAGCACCCTGGTGGACTACGGCTTCCGGCTGCCCTCGGCCCTCGACAACCGGCCGCTCAAGTTCGACGAATTCGAGACACGGATGCACCAGGTCGTGTTCGTTTCGGCCACGCCCGCCCAGTACGAGCAGGACAACGCCGGCCAGGTGGTCGAGCAGGTGGTGCGGCCGACCGGGCTGGTCGACCCGGTCGTCGAGGTGCGCCCGGCCACCCACCAGGTCGACGACGTGCTGCAGGAGATCCGCATCCGCGTCGAGAAGAACGAGCGGGTGCTGATCACCACCCTGACCAAGCGGATGGCCGAGCAGCTGACCGACTACCTGGGCGACAACGGCGTCAAGGTGCGCTACCTGCACAGCGACATCGACACGGTCGAGCGGGTCGAGATCCTGCGCGACCTGCGGCTGGGCACCTTCGACGTGCTGGTGGGCATCAACCTGCTGCGCGAAGGCCTGGACATCCCCGAAGTGTCGCTGGTGGCGATCCTCGATGCCGACAAGGAAGGTTTCCTGCGCGCCGAGCGCTCGCTGATCCAGACCATCGGCCGGGCGGCACGCAACCTCAACGGCCGCGCGATCCTCTACGCCGACAAGATGACCGACTCGATGAAGAAGGCCATAGGCGAGACCGAGCGGCGCCGCGCCAAGCAGATCGCCTGGAACGAGGCCAACGGCATCACGCCGCGCAGCATCGTCAAGCAGGTGCGCGACCTGATCGACGGCGTCTACAGCGAGAAGTCGGGCCGCGACGAGGCTGCGCTCGACCAGAGCGCCATGCAGAAGGCCCGGGTGGAGGACATGTCCGAGAAGGACGTGGCCCGCGAAGTCAAGCGCATCGAAAAGCAGATGCTGGAACACGCCCGCAACCTCGAGTTCGAGAAGGCCGCGCGGCTGCGCGACCAGCTGGCGTTGCTGAAGGAACGCGCGTTCGGCGCGCCGGGCAGCGACAACATCGCGATCTTCCCTGTAGCCGGTGGCTAGGCAAAAGGGAAGGGGTACCCGACCGGTAGTGCGGGTCTTGTGCTATACTTGACGGAAATACTCAACAACAACAAAGCCCGCGATGAAGGGCTTCGTACAGAGCGTTCTGTGCTGAAGTAAAACGGGTGGAGACCGTGTCCAGGCGTCCAGAAGATGCCCGGATTGTTCTGAAAATGCTACAGCCTTTCAAGGAGCTGCCATGCGTCTCACTACCAAGGGTCGTTTCGCCGTGACCGCCATGATCGATCTGGCCCTGCGCCAGAATAACGGCCCCGTCACGCTCGCCGCGATCAGCCAGCGCCAGCAAATTTCCCTGTCGTACCTGGAACAACTGTTCGGTAAGCTGCGCCGCCACGAACTGGTCGAATCGACCCGCGGCCCCGGCGGCGGCTACACCCTCGGCCGCAAGGCGGCCGACATCACCGTGGCCGACATCATCGTCTCGGTCGACGAGCCGATCGACGCCACCCACTGCGGCGGCAAGGAAAACTGCCTGGGCGAAGCGGGCCGCTGCATGACCCACGAGCTGTGGGCCTCGTTGAACCAGCGCATGGTGGAGTTCCTGGACTCGGTCACGCTGCAAAAGCTGGTCGACGAACAGATCGCCAAGGGCGTACAGATCGAGGACCGGCCCGTCGTGCGCCGTGCGATCTCCAGCACGCCGGTGGTCAAGCCGATCCGGGTCAACGCGCCGAATTCGGTGTTCGCCCTCGGCAACGTCTTCGCCAAATCCTGACATCCGCAGCGCCCGGCTGCCACCGCAGCCGGGCCGCGTGCTTCTTGCCAGCCATACAGCCAGCAATCGATCGAGCCAGCCATGGACATGACCCCGCATTTCCCCATTTACCTTGATTATGGTGCCACCACGCCGGTAGACCCGCGCGTCGTCGACGCGATGATCCCCTGGTTGCGCGAACACTTCGGCAACCCGGCTTCGCGCAGCCACGCCTGGGGCTGGGAAGCCGAAGAGATCGTCGAGAAATCGCGTGGTTACGTCGCCGACCTGATCGGTGCCGACCCGCGCGAGATCGTGTGGACCAGCGGCGCGACCGAATCGATCAACCTGGCCCTTAAGGGTGCCGCCCAGTTCTACAAGACCAAGGGCAAGCACCTGATCACGCTCAAGACCGAGCACAAGGCCGTGCTCGATACGATGCGCGAGCTGGAGCGCCAGGGCTTCGACGTGACCTACCTCGACGTCGAGGAAGACGGCCTGGTCGATCTCGACAAGCTGAAGGCGGCGATCCGGCCCGACACCATCCTCATCAGCGTGCTCTTCGTCAACAACGAGATCGGCGTGATCCAGGACATTCCCGCGATCGGCGCGATGTGCCGCGAGAAGGGCATCCTGTTCCACGTCGACGCGGCGCAGGCAACCGGCCGTGTCGAGATCGACATGAAAAAGCTGCCGATCGACCTGATGAGCATGACCGCGCACAAGACCTACGGCCCGAAGGGCGTCGGTGCGCTGTTCGTGCGCCGCAAGCCGCGGGTGCGCCTCGAAGCGCAGATCCATGGCGGTGGCCACGAGCGCGGCATGCGGTCGGGCACGCTGCCGACCCACCAGATCGTCGGCATGGGCGAGGCCTTCCGCCTCATCAAGCTGGAGATGGCCGAGGTGAACGCCAAGGCGAAGGCGCTGCAGCAGCGCCTGCTGGACGGGCTGAAGGACATCGAGCAGGTGTTCATCAACGGCAGCATGGAGCGCCGGGTGCCGCAGAACCTCAACATCAGCTTCAATTTCGTCGAAGGCGAATCGCTGATCATGGGCATCAAGGGCCTGGCGGTGTCGTCGGGCTCGGCCTGCACCTCGGCCAGCCTGGAGCCCAGCTACGTGCTGCGCGCCCTGGGCCGCAGCGACGAGCTGGCCCACAGCAGCCTGCGCATGACCATCGGCCGCTACACGACCGAGGAAGAGATCGACTACGCGATCGCCACCATCCGCCAGAACGTCGCCAAGCTGCGCGAACTGAGCCCGCTCTGGGAGATGTACCAGGACGGCATCGACATCAGCACCATCCAGTGGGCCGCGCACTGACACGCGCCCCGGGACTCACACACCACGAATAGAAAAAGGTATCCATCATGGCTTACTCCGAAAAAGTGATCGACCACTATGAAAATCCCCGCAACGTCGGCTCCTTCGAGAAGGGCGACGACAGCGTGGGCACCGGCATGGTGGGCGCGCCCGCCTGCGGCGACGTGATGAAGCTGCAGATCAAGGTCAATCCCGACACCGGCGTGATCGAAGACGCACGTTTCAAGACCTACGGTTGCGGTTCTGCCATCGCGTCGTCGTCGCTGGTGACCGAATGGGTCAAGGGCAAGACGCTCGACGAGGCGGCAGCGCTCAAGAACAGCGTCATCGCCGAGGAACTGGCCTTGCCGCCGGTGAAGGTGCACTGCTCGATCCTTGCCGAAGACGCGATCAAGGCGGCGGTCGACGACTACCGCAAGAAGCATGTGGCGTTCGCCGCCGCGGTGGCCTGATCCATGTCCGTCACCCTGACCGAAGCCGCCGCGCGGCATGTGAGTCGGTACCTGGCCAAGCGTGGTAAGGGCGTGGGCGTGCGCCTGGGGGTCAAAACCACCGGCTGCTCGGGCTTGGCCTACAAGCTCGAGTACGTGGACGACCCGGTAGAAGGTGACGTGCTGTTCGAGGACCACGGTGTGAAGGTCATGATCGACCCGAAGAGCCTGGCCTACATCGACGGCACCCAGCTCGACTTCGTGCGCGAAGGCCTCAACGAAGGCTTCAAGTTCAACAACCCGAACGAGCGCGACCGTTGCGGCTGCGGCGAAAGCTTCCGCATCTGACCTTCTTCGGCTCGCCGGCCCAGGACCGCCTCCACCTCGGTGCCGGCGGTTTTTTTATGCAATGAACCTGCAATCCACCGACTTCGAACTCTTCGGCGTACCGCACACCTTCCGCCAGGACGCGGCGGTGCTAGACGCCCGCTGGAAGGAACTGCAGCGCAGCGCCCATCCCGACCGCTTCGCAGCCGACAGCGGCGCGGCGCGACGCGCGGCGATGCAGTGGTCGGTGCGGATCAACGAGGCCTACCGTCGGCTGAAGAATCCGCTCAAGCGCGCGGCCTATCTCTGCGAGCTGAACGGCGCGCCGATCGAGGCCGAGAACAACACCGCGATGCCCGGCGCCTTCCTGGTCCAGCAGATGGAGTGGCGCGAAGCCCTCGACGAGGCGGCCGATGCCGCCGCCATCGAGGCCCTGTCGGCCGAGACGACGGCCGCGCGCACGGAGACGCTGGCACGCTGCGCCGCGCTGATCGACGAGGCGCACGACCACGCGGCGGCCGCGAAGCAGGTCAGAGCCCTCATGTTCATTGCGCGCTTTGCCGACGATGTCGATGCCCGCCGGGAGCAACTGGGACAATAGCCGGCTGCCGCACCTCGCCGCCGCCCCGCGCGGCGGCCCTCTCCAGGATATTTCTTTCTTCATGGCGCTACTCCAGATCTCCGAACCGCACCAGGCCCCCGATCCGCACCAGCGGCGCATCGCGGTGGGCATCGACCTCGGCACCACGCATTCTCTCGTCGCCGCGGTCCGCAGCGGCGTGGCCGAATGCCTGCCCGATGCGGACGGCAACCGGCTGCTGCCGTCGGTCGTGCGCTACCTCTCGGCGCAGGGCCGGCAGATCGGCCAGGCCGCCCGCGACAGCCAGACGCAGGATCCGGAGAACACCATCGTCTCGGTCAAGCGGCTGATGGGCCGCGGCCTGGCCGACATCGTCCGTCCCGACAGGCTTGCCTACCAGCTGGTGGCGCCGGAAGGCGAGGGCGGCATGGTCGGCGTGCGGACGGTGGCGGGCGTGAAGTCGCCGGTCGAGATCAGCGCCGAGATCCTCGCCAGCCTGCGCCAGCGCGCCGAGGACACCTTCGACGACGACATCTACGGTGCCGTCATCACCGTGCCGGCGTACTTCGACGACGCGCAGCGCCAGGCCACCAAGGATGCGGCGCACCTCGCCGGCCTCGAACTGCTGCGCCTGATCAACGAGCCCACCGCCGCCGCGATCGCCTACGGCCTCGACAACGGCAGCGAGGGTGTCTACGCGATCTACGACTTGGGTGGCGGCACCTTCGACATCTCGGTGCTGCGGCTGACCGCGGGCGTCTTCGAGGTGATCGCGACCGGCGGCGATTCGGCCCTGGGCGGCGACGACTACGACGCGCTGCTGGCCGACCTGCTGCTCGCCAGGAGCGGCCTGGTCGCCGATACGCCCGCCGACCGGGCTGCGTTGCGCCAGGCCGCCCGTACCTGCAAGGAGCAGTTGTCTGCTACGGAATCGATAGCTGGTAGCCTGCAACTGGCAACGGCTAGCGGCACTTTCGACATCACGCGCGCCGAATTCGACCGGGCGACGCAGGCCCTCACCGTCCGCACCATGGCCGCGGTGCGCCGCACGCTGCGCGATGCCGAGTTGCAGCCCGACGAGGTGCAGGGCGTGGTGATGGTCGGCGGCTCCACCCGTATGCCGCAGATCCGCGCCGCGGTAGCCGCGTACTTCGGCCGCGAGCCGCTCACCGACCTCGATCCTGACCAGGTCGTGGCCGTCGGCGCCGCCATCCAGGCCAACCAGCTCGCCGGCCATGCGGGCGCCGAAGACCTGTTGCTGCTCGACGTGGTGCCCCTGTCGCTCGGCATCGAGACCATGGGCGGACTGGTCGAGCGCATCATCTCCCGCAACGAGACGATCCCGACCGCCAAGGCGCAGGACTTCACCACCTACCAGGACGGCCAGACGGCCCTGGCGCTGCACGTGGTGCAGGGCGAGCGCGACCTGGTCGCCGATTGCCGGAGTCTGGCGCGCTTCGAGTTGCGCGGCATACCGCCGATGGCTGCCGGCGCGGCCCGCATCCGGGTGTCGTTCACCGTCGATGCCGACGGCCTGCTGAGCGTGTCGGCCCGCGAGCAGGGCAGCGGTGTCGAGGCGCGAATCGACGTGAAGCCGTCGTACGGCCTCTCCGACAACGAGATCGCTCGCATGCTGCAGGAGAGCTTCAGCACTGCCCGCGAAGACATGGCCGCCCGCGCGCTGGCCGAGGCACGGGTCGATGCCGACCGCATGCTGCTGGCCACCCGCACCGCGCTGGCCGCCGACGGCGACCTGCTGGACGCCGCCGAGCGCGGCCGGATCGACGCGTTGATTTCCGCGTTGGAAACTGCGGCGCGCGAGTCGGACGATGCGGCTGCCATCGTCGCCGCGACGCAGGCGCTCGCCAACGCGACCGAAGCCTTCGCCGCCGAGCGGATGAACCGCGGCATCCGCCGCGCGCTGGCCGGCCGCAAGGTCGACGCGCTCTGATCGCTGTCCACCCGTCTTCGACAACCTCCCGAAAAATTCCAAGCCCCATGCCGGTCATCAAGATCTTTCCCCATCCCGAATACTGTCCGCAAGGCGCCGAGATCACTGCGCCCGCCGGCACTTCGGTCTGCGAAGCGCTGCTCGACAACAAGATCAACATCGAGCACGCCTGCGACATGAGCTGCGCCTGTACCACCTGCCACGTGGTGGTGCGCACCGGCCTGCAGTCGCTCGGCGAGCCCGACGAGGCGGAGGAAGACCTGCTCGACCGCGCCTGGGGCCTGGAGCCGCAATCGCGCCTGTCGTGCCAGGCGATCCTGGCGCAGCAGGACCTGGTCATCGAGATTCCGAAGTACTCCCTCAACCACGCTAAGGAAAACCACTGATGGCGACAGCGACGAATGTCCGCCAAATCGTGCTGGACACGGAAACCACCGGCCTGTCCGCCGAAGGGGGCGACCGGATCATCGAGATCGGCTGCGTGGAACTGGTGGGCCGCAAACTCACCGGCCACAACAAGCATTTCTACCTGAACCCGGGCCGCGACAGCCATGAGGACGCGCTGCGGGTGCACGGCATCAGCAACGAGTTCCTGCGCGACAAGCCGAAGTTCGAGGCGGTGGTCGACGAGCTGATGGCGTACCTGGCGGGTGCGGAGATCATCATCCACAACGCCGCGTTCGACGTCGGCTTCCTGAACAAGGAGCTGGAGCTGGTCGGCCGTCCGCCGTTCAAGCAGGGCGTCGGCAGCGTGACCGACACCCTGGTGATGGCCAAGGAGATGTTCCCGGGCAAGCGCAATTCGCTCGACGCCCTGTGCGACCGCCTCGGCGTCGACAACGCCAGCCGCACGCTGCACGGCGCGCTGCTGGATGCCGAACTGCTGGCCGACGTCTACATCAACCTGACCCGCGGCCAGGACGCGCTGCTGATCGACGATGCGGCGCCGGAAGAAGGGCAGAGCGAGGTCGTGCTGGTGGACCTGCGGGCCTTCACTCTGCCGGTCATCCTGGCGGGCGAGCAGGAGCTGGAGGCGCATGCCTGCGTGCTGAAGCAGCTCGACAAGCCGAGCGGCGGAAAGACGATCTGGACGCGCCTGGGCCAGGCGACCGAAGGTTCTATGCTATAATAGTGGGCTGACGTATACAGCGTTAGGGTGATTAGCTCAGCGGTAGAGCACTGCCTTCACACGGCAGGGGTCGCAGGTTCAAACCCTGCATCACCCACCACATTTGAAACCTCGTAAGTCTTTGATTTACGAGGTTTTTTCGTTTTCCCGTCTCGTTTTCTGCGACGCGGCTCTCCCTCGACGATAAGGGCCCGTTCGTGGAGAGCAAGATGGAGGCAATTCGAAAAGTCAGAAGCGTTCGGTGGAATGTCGTCCCGCACGACGACTGCGATGAAAAGGTCAGAACCTTCGATGCGGAGGAGGACGCGACGGAGGACCTGTCGCAGGTTCGCCTTGCAGTCAGTCGACATCGCGGCCTATCGCGATGTCCGGTTGCAAGGCAAGTTTGGTGACGCACCAGTAGAAGGTGCCACCGCCGCCTTCACCGCCACCACCGCCGAAAAAGCAGGTCCAGCAATGCATCCTCATCCAAAATCGGCAAGCAGGATCGAAATTTTGCAGGGGTAGATTTATCTCCGACACGCTGTCGGAAATGTTGAGGTTCAGGATCAGCAGTTTCATGCCCGACCTCCGGCCGTGCGTTCGCGCGGCAGCAGGGTCGGCGCGTCGCATTCCAGGAAGCTGTCGCGGCCGACCCGGCCTTGGAACGCCTGACCGACCCACACCACCTCACCGCGTGAAATGGTCGTGCCCGGCCCGGCTTTGAGCCGCATGCCGGCATAGGGCGTGTAGTCGACCGCGTGGTGCAGCAGGGCGTTGTCGATGGGGGCGTCGCGCTCGTGCCCGACCGCACCGGTGACCGCCTGGCACGGGTCCTTGGCCTACGTTCGTATAGGCCACAAATGTCCTGCGCGACTCCGCGCGAGAAACAGACTGGTGTCGTGCACATATCTTCCTCCGACCTCGATGCTCTGGCGCCGACGCTCTTTCAAAGCTTCTGGATGGGAGGATTCGAGGGGGCGGACCATGTCAATGGTTTCGGCATCCCGCTCGACATCAACGCACGCAATGGCCATGCGGATAGGCTGGCCCAGGACTACCAGGCGTTGGCACAGTTCGGCATGCGCACGGTGCGGGAAAGTATCGGCTGGCGGCTGGCGGCTGACGGCGGAGCGGGGCGCGGCCGGATGGCTGCGCATCCAGCACCACGCCCGCACCGCTGCGGCGCAGGGCGTGCAGGTGATCTGGTCGTTGATGCACTACGGCTGGCCTGCCGATCTCGACCCTTTCCTGCGCCCCGACGATTTCGTCGATGCCTTCGGTACCCATTGCCGCAAGGTGGCGGAGATCGTGCATGCGGTTGGCGGCACCGTGCCGTTGTGGCAGCCCGTCAACGAAATTTCGTTCCTGTCCTGGGCCGCCAGCTGCACCGGCCTGATCCACCCGCATCTGCCGTCGGAGCCCGAGAACGGCTATCGGCTCAAGTGCGTACTGGTCCGGGCCGCTCTTCGGGCGATGGACGAGATTCGTGCGGTGCAGCCGGATGCGCGCTTCGTCCACACCGATCCGCTGGTCCACATTGAGCCGCCGCGCGGTGCGGGACCCGCGGCGTGCGCCACGGCCGCTGCGGCGCACGAACACCAGTTCCAGGCCTGGGACATGCTGGCCGGCCGGCACGCGCCGGAGCTGGGCGGCGCGGCGCGCTACCTCGACGTCCTCGGCATCAACTATTACCACAACAACCAGTGGGAAGACGGCTCCGACATCCGGCTCGACTGGCACCTGAACGACCCCCGCCGCCGCCGCTTCGTCGATCTGGCCGAGGCGGTTTGGACCCGCTACCGACGCCCCGTCTTCATTGCCGAAACCGGTCATGTCGGCGAAGGCCGCGACGCCTGGCTCGACCACATGGTGGAAGAAGTCCTGGCCTGCCGTGCGCGCCACGTGCCGATCGCAGGCCTGTGCCTCTACCCGGTGATCGACCGGCCCGACTGGCAGACCGCCGACCACTGGCACCACAGCGGTCTGTGGGATGTACCCGCCGCGGATACCGGCGATTTCAGCCGACAGCTGTGCGTTCCCTATGCGGAGCGATTGCGGCACTGGCAGCGTGTCGTCGACCAGGTTTGCTTTCCCACCACCTCCTCGAAAAGAACCCATGACATGACGCACCTCATCGTTTTCTCCCACCTCCGTTGGGATTTCGTTTACCAGCGGCCCCAGCATCTGCTGTCGCGTCTGGCAGCCACGCGGCCGGTGGTGTTCGTGGAAGAGCCGATTCCGGGCGCGGCAGAAGCGCGTGTCGAGGCCTACCGCCCCTGCGGCGGCGTGACGGTGCTGCGGATGCATGTCACGAGCCACGGCGCCGGCTTCCACGATGCGCATATGGCCGCCATGCGCGACATGTTGCAGACGTGGCTGACGGCACACGATGTAGAGGAGTACGTGGTGTGGTTCTACACGCCGATGGCGCTGCCGCTGGCCGAGCGGCTGGAGCCGCGCGGCCTGGTCTACGACTGCATGGACGAACTGGCCGCGTTCGACTTCGCGCCGCCCGAACTCATCGCACGGGAGAACGCCCTGTTCGACACCGTCGACCTCGTATTCACCGGCGGCCGCAGCCTGTACGAATCCAAGCGCGACCGCCACGAGGACGTGCACTGCTTCCCGAGCAGCGTGGACCATTCCCACTTCGGCCAGGCCGGCCTGGCCGACCATGTCGATCAGGCGGCGCTGCCGCAGCCGCGCCTGGGCTATTACGGCGTGATCGACGAGCGCCTCGACCTCGACCTGGTCGCGGCGCTGGCCGACGCGCATGCCGAATGGCAGATCGTGATGGTCGGTCCGGTCGCCAAGATCGCGCCCGAGAGCCTTCCGCGCCGCCCCAACCTGCACTGGATGGGCCAGCGCCGCTACGACGAGCTGCCGTCCTTCCTGGCGGGCTGGAACATCTGCCTGATGCCCTTCGCCCTCAACGCCTCCACCCGCTTCATCAGCCCTACCAAGACGCTCGAATACCTCGCCGCCGGCAAGCCTGTGGTGAGCACCGCGGTCCGCGACGTGGCGCTGCAGTACGCCAAGGTGGTGCCGATCGCCACCGATGCGGCCACCTTCGTCGCGGCCTGCGAAGCCATCCTGGCCCGTTCGCCCGACGAGGTCGCCCGTTTCCGACAAGATGCGGTGGACGCCGTGTCCGCCACCTCGTGGGACCGCACGGCCGGCGCGATGCAGACGCTGCTGAAGCGTTTCGACGAGCGCATCATCCAGGTCGAGACCGATCCGGTGGCGCTGTCCGTCCCGGCGCGCGCCGTGGGCACCGTACCGGCGGCCGTCGCGTGAAGGCCGGCGGCGCACAGCGCATCGCCATCGCCGGTGCCGGTTTCTCGGGCGCGGTGCTGGCCCGCCAGCTGGCCGAGGCCGGCTACCGGGTGGATGTGTTCGACACCCGCCCGCACGTGGCCGGAAACTGCCACACCGCGCGAGACGAGAAGACCGGCGTGATGGTGCACACCTACGGTCCGCACATCTTCCATACCAGCAACCAGCGGGTGTGGGACTACATCCGCCGCTTCGGCGATTTCATGCCGTTCGTGAACCGGGTCAAGACGATCACCGGCGGCCGGGTGTTCTCGCTGCCGCTCAACCTGCTGACGATCAACCAGTTCTTCGGCCGCACGTTCTCGCCGCGCGAAGCCGAAGCCTTCTTCGCCGAGATCGGAGAGGGCGACGACGCGCCGCCGGCCAATTTCGAGGAACAGGCGTTGCGTCTCATGGGCCGCGATCTGTACGAGGCTTTCTTCGAGGGTTACACCACCAAGCAGTGGGGCGTGTCGCCCACCGCGCTGCCGGCCAGCATCCTCAAGCGTCTGCCGGTGCGCTTCAACTACGACGACAACTACTACGCCAGCCATTTCCAGGGCATTCCGCGCGACGGCCACACCGCCATCGTCGAGAAACTGCTGGACCACGAGGGCGTGTCGGTGTTCCTCGGCACCCGCCTCGACCGCGCGGCGCTAGACGACTACCAGCATGTCTTCTTCAGCGGCCCGATCGACGCCTGGTTCGGCTACAGCGACGGCAGGCTCGGCTACCGCACCCTGGATTTCGTGCGCGAGGACCACGAGGGCGACTACCAGGGCAACGCCGTGATCAACTACGGCGACGTGGCGGTGCCGTGGACCCGCATTTCCGAGCACAAGCACTTCGCGCCGTGGGAGACGCACGAGAAGACGGTCGTGTTCAAGGAGTACAGCCGGCTGTGCGACGCGCAGGACACGCCGTACTATCCCATCCGCCTGACCGAGGAGAAGGCGCTGCTGACCCGCTACGTGGTCCGGGCCCGCGAGGAACGGAAGGTGACCTTCGTCGGCCGGCTGGGCACCTACCGCTACATTGACATGCACGTGACGATCGCGGAGGAGCTCGACGTCGCCGATCGCTTCGTGCGGTCGCGCGCCGACGGCACCGCGATGCAGGCCTTCGTGGTCGACCCGCTGGGCTAGATGCCCGAATAGGCCGCTCGGCCTGCGGAAGCGGAAGAACTGAAAAAATGCTGCTGCAGCGAACCGATCTCCGTGGCGGCATTTTTGCGTTCAACGCTGATGCTTGCGCCGTGTCGCCAGCACGACCAGCGCGGCGAGGACGGCCGCCCCGACCGCCGCCTTGCGCACGACAGCGGCCCGGTCGTGCTTCCATGCGGCCCTGATCCCCATCTCGCCCAGAACGTTCGGCACATGGCCGTGCAGGAGGTCGTCGATCAGTCCCTCGACCACGTTCGTGCGATCCGCTGCGAGGAGGATCAGCCAGTGGCGCAAATCGTTTTCGCTGTACCTGAAGGCCACGCCCCGCATCACGCCGCTCAGGCCCGCGGGCGGCACGGTGGTGCCGAAGACCGGCGTGGGCTTGCCGTCGCGCTCGGTGGAGCCGAGGATCTTCACCGTGACGGGCTGCTGCTCGGGCTCGTCCCAGTGCAGCCCGGGCAGCCGTGCCGGCATGCGCTCCTTCGGATAGGCGGGGCGGTCGGCCGGGTCGAGGTCGGCGCCCCAGCCCTTGATGTGCGCGAAGCGTTCGCGGTTGTCCATGGAGGTTTCGCTTTCGAATGAGGGTTCAGGCACCGGCGGGCAAAAGCACCGGCTTGATGCAGTTGTCGAGCTTGCTCGAGAAGATGTGGTACGCGTCCGCCACTTCGTCAAGCCGGAAACGGTGGGTGATGACCTTGCGCGGTTCGATGTGTCCGGCCTGGATGTGCTCGATCAGCCGGGGCAGGTGCCGCTTGACCGCCGCCTGGTTCATCCGCAGCGTCAGGCCCTTGTTGACCGCGTTGCCGAAGGGCACCGCGTTGAAGGTGGGCCCGTAGACGCCGACCACCGACACGGTACCGCCTTTGCGCACCGAGTTGATCGCCCAGTGCAGTGCGGTGGCGGCACCGCCCTGCAGCTTGAGCTTCACCCCGGTGAGCGTCTGCGCGAAATTGCCCGCAGCCTCGGCGCCGACGCAGTCGATGCAGATGTCGGGGCCCAGCCCGCCGGTCATCTTCTTCAGATGGATCGCCATGTCCTGGACCGACTTGAAGTCGACCGTCTCGCACTGGGCGAATTCGCGCAAGAAATCCAGCCGGTACTCCACATGGTCGACCACGATGACCCGGCCCGCGCCAAGCAGCCATGCCGACTTGGCCGCGAAGATACCGACCGGCCCCGCGCCGAAGACAACGACCGTGTCGCCCTCCTGGATGCCGCCCATCTCGGCGGCCTGATAACCGGTGGGAAAGGCGTCGGTCAGCAGCACCGCATCGTCCTCGTCCATGTCGGGCGGCAACAGGGTGGGGCCGATGTCCGCGAAAGGCACCCGCACGAATTCCGCCTGCCCGCCGTCGTAGCCGCCCGCGGTGTGCGAGTAGCCGAAGATCGCACCCACGGCGGTGGCCTGGGGATTGACGTTGTGGCAATTGCTGAACAGCTCGCGGCGGCAGAAGAAGCAGGTGCCGCAGAAGATGTTGAACGGCACCAGCACCCGGTCGCCCTTCTTCAGGTTCTGCACCGACGGCCCGACTTCCTCGACGATGCCGACGAACTCGTGGCCGAAGGTCGAGCCGACCCGGGTGTCCGGTACGAGCCCATGGTAGAGGTGCAGGTCTGAGCCACAGATGCAGGCCCTCGTTACGCGCACGATCGCATCGTTCGGATGCTCGATTTCGGGCTCCGCCTTGTTCACGGTGCGGACCCGGTAAGGCCCGCGGTAGTCCATTGCCAGCATGGGTTCGTCTTTCGATGGGGGGAAGGGGTTGCAACACGGCGGCGGCGGTGAGCGGTAACCGGACAGCGGGGCCCGCCCATCGCGGTCAGTCGGCCGCCTTTTCCACCTTGGTGATGGACACGGATACCGGGTCGCTCGCGGGAAACGATTCCTCGACCCCGTTGTCGATCGACGTTTCCGCCACCTTGCCATGGGAAGGAACCGAAGCCTTCGTCGGTGCGATGCCGTCCTTCTTCATCCGGTCCATCTGCACGGACGTCGGAAACGGGGAGTTGGAAGCGACGTCGGGGGACGGGGTGGGTCGAGTCATTGGTTTCTCCATGGTTCGGTGTCGATCCACAGTGGGCGCTTGGTCCAGGACACGGCTGTAGGCCGATGGCCCGATATCCCCGTAGGCGCAGACCCCGCTCCCGGCCCCAGCGGGCGGCCCGGCGGCAGCGACTCCAGCAGCCGCCCCACCTGCCACGCATCCGGCCCGCGCCATCGGCGATCGGGTGGCCGCAACTGCCGCTGTCGGCCACCCCAAAGCCGTCGCTATTAAACTTATAGCTATAGGTCGTTATACAACAACGGCTACTGGGCTATTCGACTTGAATTTTTGGTCATGGGCCGTCGCGGCGGCATGTGGTATCCCGATGTTCGCCCGTTTCCGCGGCATGGGCGGCCAGGTCTGCAAACCGCCTCCACGCCCCACGTTCCTGCAGTCCCGATCAATGCTTGTGGTCGGCTCCATGCGCATGGTCGCCGTGGCCGGCGGCCGCCGCCGGTGCGGCACGCGCGTTCAGCGGCCGCACGGCGGCCTGCACCTCCACCGACTGGCGCTTGCCGTCGGCGCCTTCCACCACCAGGGTCAGCGGCACCGTGTCGCCGGCCTTCACCTGCTGCTTCAGGTCGAGCAGCATCATATGGAAGCCGCCGGGCGTCAGCGCCACCGGCTTGCCGGCGGGCAGTGCCACGCTGTTGACCTGGCGCATCTTCATCACGTCCTGCTCCATCGCCATCTCGTGCACTTCGACCGAGGGGGTGACCGGCGAGCGGGCTTCGACCAGCCGGGCGTCGGTGGGCGAGGTGATGGTCATGAAGGCGCCGGTCGATTTCTGCTGCGGTACCGTGGCCCGGACCCACGGGTCGGTCACCTGGATCTGCGCCTGGGCGGCGGCACCGCCGGCGACGAGGGACAGCGCGAGGGCGAGGGTGGTGGAGAAGGTTCGCATGGGAGGTCCTGTGTTCTGTGAGGGGCCGTACCGGGTAACGGACGGCGGGGGCAGCTGCGCGAGACGCGCAGGGGTGCCACTGTGCGAGGAGCACCGGGAGCCGGCATACCGGGCCCGGCCTGGCGAAAACCGCGTCCGGATTATCCATCCGGCCCTGGCTCCGCTCCGGGAAGACTCCGCCTGCCTGGGGCGCCCCCCCGGCAGCGGGCCGGGCGGGCTGCGACACAATTCCCGGATGCATCCATCGACCTTCTTCCTCCACGACCGTGCTGCGCTCGCGGGCCATGGCGACCTGTTTTCGCTGCCTGCGGAGCAGCGGTCATGAGCGCCCCGGCCATCCGGTTCGACGACAGCGCGGTCGAAGACGTCGATTGCGTGGTCGCCGGCGCCGGCGTAGTCGGCCTGGCGGTGGCGCGGGCCCTGGCGCTGCAGGGCCGCGAGGTGCTGGTGCTGGAGGCGGCCGACGCCATCGGCACCGGCACCAGCTCCCGCAACAGCGAGGTGGTCCACGCCGGCATCTACTACCCGCAGGGCTCCCTGAAGGCGCGGCTCTGCGTGCAGGGCAAGCGCCAGCTCTACCGCTACTGCGACGAGCGGGGTATCGGCCACCGCCGCTGCGGCAAGCTGATCGTCGCCACCGGCGCGGCCCAGTTGCCGCGGCTGGAAGCCATCCGGCAGCAGGCCGCCCGTAACGGGGTCGACGATCTGGTGCTGCTGGATGCCGCCGCGGCCCGGGCGCTGGAGCCGCAGCTGCAATGCGCCGGCGCGCTGCTCTCGCCCTCGACCGGCATCGTCGACAGCCATGCGTACATGCTCGCCCTGCAGGGCGACCTGGAGCATGCCGGCGGCACCGTGGCACTGAATTCGCCCCTGGCCGGCGCTGCATATCGGCATGGTGCTATCTATTTGGTAGCAAACGACGGGCTGACGCTGCGGGCACGCAGCTTCGTCAACGCCACCGGCCTGACCGCACCGCCGCTGGCGCAGGCGATGGGGGGCTACGACACCGCCCACGCGCCGCAGGCCTACTACGCCAAGGGCCACTACTTCTCGCTGGCGGGCCGCGCCCCGTTCGACCGGCTGGTCTACCCGGTGCCCGAGGCCGCCGGCCTGGGCGTGCACCTGACGCTGGACCTGGGCGGTCAAGCCCGCTTCGGCCCCGACGTGGAATGGGTCGATGCGCCCACCGATCTGGCGGTGGACCCGCGCCGCAGCGAAGCCTTCTACGCCGAGATCCGCCGCTACTGGCCCGCCCTGCAGGACGGCGCGCTGCAGCCGGCCTACGCCGGCATCCGGCCCAAGATCACCCCGCCCGGCGCGGCGGCGGCCGATTTCGTGGTGCAGGGCCCGGCGCAGCACGGGGTGCCGGGGCTGGTCCACCTGTTCGGCATCGAATCGCCGGGGCTGACGAGTGCGCTGGGGCTGGGGGACGAGGTGGTGCGGGCGCTGGGGTAGCTCATGAGCGCCGCGGCTGCGCGGCCAGCGCCTGCGCCGCCTCGCGCACCAGCGCCGGCCCGCGGTAAATCAGGCCGGTGTAGATCTGCACCACGTCCGCTCCCGCTGCGATCTTGTCGACCGCGTCCTGGGCCGACAGGATGCCGCCGACGCCGATGATCGGGAAGCCGCTGCCGAGGCGGGCGCGCAGCTGGGCGATCACCCGATTGCTGGCCGCGCGCACCGGGGCGCCGCTCAGGCCACCCGCCTCGGCGCCGTGGGGCAGGTGGGCCACCGCATCGCGGGCGATGGTGGTGTTGGTGGCCACCACGCCGTCCAAGCCGTGGCGCTGCAGGGTGAGGGCGATCGCCTCCACCTGGGTCTCGTCCAGGTCGGGCGCGATCTTCACGAAGACCGGCACCTTGCGGCCGTGCCGGGTGGCGAGCAGCGCGGCGCGCTCCACCACCGCGGACAGCAGCTGGTCGAGCGCGTCGTCGGACTGCAACGCGCGCAGGTTCTGGGTGTTGGGCGAGCTGATGTTGACGACGACGTAATCGGCATGCGGGTACACGCCGTCGAGGCACAGCAGGTAGTCGTCGGCGGCGCGCTCGATCGGGGTGTCGGCGTTCTTGCCGATGTTCAGGCCCAGCAGCAGGCTGCCCCGGCCGGCCGGGCTGCGCAGCCGGGAGCGCTGCACGTTGGCCAGGAACGCCTCCAGGCCGAGGTTGTTGAAGCCGAGCCGGTTGATCAGCGCGTCGGCCCGGGGCAGGCGGAACATCCGCGGCTTGGGGTTGCCCGGCTGGCCGCGCGGGGTGACGGTGCCCACCTCGACGAAGCCGAAGCCCATCGCGCCCAGCGCGTCGATGCAGCGTGCGTTCTTGTCCAGGCCGGCGGCCAGGCCCACCCGGTTGGGGAACGACAGGCCGGCGAGCTGCACCGGGTCCTGCACCCGGGGCTGCTGCCACAGGGCCTGCAGCGGCGTGTTCTGGCCGCGGGCGAGCCAGTCCATCGTGACATCGTGGACAAATTCGGGATCCGCGCAGAAAAGGAAAGGGCGGGCGAGGGCGTAGGGGAGCAGCATTGGATAATTCCGGGTCAACCCCCGGATTTTCGCCCATGACCCCCGCCGCTTTCTCTTCCTCTTCACCCTCGGTCTCCCAGGACCGGCTCAAGGCGCTGGTCGGCCGTGCGGCGCTCGACTATGTCGTGCCCGGCCAGGTGGTGGGCGTGGGCACCGGATCGACCGTCAACCATTTCATCGACGCGCTCGCCACGATGCGCGACCGGATTCCGGGCGCGGTGTCCAGCTCGGTCGCCAGCACCGCGCGGCTGAAGGCGCTGGGCATTCCGGTGCTGGACGCGGAAGAGGTCGAATCGCTGGCGGTGTACATCGACGGTGCCGACGAGATCGACGGCCGCGGCCACATGGTCAAGGGCGGCGGCGCCGCGCTGACCCGCGAGAAGATCGTGGCGGCGCTGGCCGAGCGTTTCGTCTGCATCGCCGACGCGTCTAAGAGGGTGCGGGTGCTGGGCGTGTTTCCGTTGCCGGTCGAGATCATCCCCATGGCGGCGCGGCGGCTGGTGCGCCAGTTCGCCGCGCTCGGCGGCACCGCGTCGCTTCGGCTGAAGGACGGTGCGCCGCTGGTGACCGACAACGGCCAGCACATCCTCGACGTGCGTGGGCTTCAAATCGCAGAGCCGCTCGCCTTCGAGGACCGGGTGAGCCAGTGGCCGGGCGTGGTGACGGTCGGCGTCTTCGCGCACCAGAAGGCCGATGTCTGCCTGCTGGGCACACCTGGCGGCGTCGAGACGCTGACCTACTGACCGGCGCTCGCCGTGGTGGCCGCGAGGGCCGCGACGGAGCCGCTCAGAACCGGATGCCGGCGGGATTGGACGGGCTGGGCGCCGGGGCGGCGACGGCCGGGGCAGGAGGCGGTGCCGGCGCGCGCGGTGCCGGGGCGGCCTGCCCGGTCGGGGCCGGCGCGGTGCGCGGGGCCAGCGCGGTCGGCACTGGCGGGTTGTAGTTGGCCGGCAACTGCGACTGCTTGGGGTAGCCCGCGGCGTCGAGGTACCGGGTCCATTCCATTTCCGCGAAACCCCTGATCTGCTGGGCGCCGAGCGTGGCGAACGGCAGGTTGCTGTCGCCGCTGAGCCGGTTGAGCGCCTCGATGTCCTCCGGTGTACTCACCGTGCGTTCGGCGAACGGCACGCCCCGGGTCTGCAGCAGGCTGCGCGCGGCGATACAGGGCTCGCAGTTGCTGCCGGTGTAGAGCGTCAGCGGGTATTTCTGCACCACGTTGCGCAACTCGTAGGGCAGGGCGGAGGCGGTGAGCACCGGATTGACCTCGGTCGCGACCGGTGCCGCCGACCGGGCCCCTTCGACCGCCTGCGGCCGGTCGGAGTACGTCACCCGGCCATCGGGCCCGACGATGCGGTAGAGGGTTTGCGCCTGTGCGCTGGCGGCCAGGGCCGCTAGCAGTATGGCAAGGCAACGGGGCGTCGCGAACATGGATTCTCCTGGGCAGGCTATGCGAAAAACCGCATGGTAGGCGATGGGGCCCCGCGTCGGCCCCCGTTCGTCAAGGTCGGCAGGCCCGGTCGCAAGTGCGCGGTGCACGGACGGATGCGGGGCGCAGGCCCTGTGCGGCAAGAAGAACCGCCGCCGCTCGGCCGGAGCCATACGGGGCGGTGTCTGCCGCAGCGCTCAGGCCGCCATGCCCTGGTGGCGCAGCAGCGCGTCGATCGTCGGCTCGCGGCCCCGGAAGGCCTTGAACGATTCCATTGCCGGGCGGCTGCCGCCGACTTCCAGGATAGCCTCGCGGTAGCGGCGGCCGGTCTCGGGGTTGGGCAGGCCGTCCGGCGTAGCGGTTTCCTCGAAGGCGGCGTACGCGTCGGCCGAGAGCACCTCGGCCCACTTGTAGCTGTAATAGCCCGCCGCGTAACCGCCGGCGAAGATGTGGCTGAAGGTGTTGACCGGCCGGCTGAAGGTCGGTGCGGGCAGCACCGCCACCTCGGCGCGCACCTGTTGCAGCAGCGGCATCACGTCCTGCGCAGGATCGTGTTCGGCGTGCAGCAGCATGTCGAACAGCGCGAACTCGACCTGGCGCAGGGTGGCCAGGCCGCTCTGGAAATTCTTGGCGCGCAGCATCTTGTCGAACAGCTCGCGCGGCAGCGGCGCGCCGGTGTCGACGTGCGCCGTCATGTGGCGCAGCACGTCCCACTCCCAGCAGAAGTTCTCCATGAACTGGCTGGGCAGCTCCACCGCGTCCCACTCGACGCCGCTGATGCCCGAGACGTCGCGCTCGTTCACTTGGGTCAGCATGTGGTGCAGACCGTGGCCGAACTCGTGGAAGAGGGTGGTCACGTCGTCGTGGGTCAGCAGGGGCGGCTTGCCGCCGGTGCCGCTGGAGAAGTTGCAGACCAGATGCGCCACCGGCGTCTGCAGCCGGCCGGTGTCGGGCCGCAGCCAGCGGGCGCGCACGTCGTCCATCCAGGCGCCGCCGCGCTTGCCGGCGCGGGCCGACGGGTCGAGGTAGAACTGGCCGACCAGGGTCGGCGCGCCGCCGGCGACGCCCGCACGCTCGATCCGGTAGAACTCGACCGAGGGGTGCCACACCGGCGCGTCGTCGCGGCGGATCGAGACGTCGAACAGCGTCTCGACGATCTTGAACAGGCCGGCCAGCACCTCGGGCGCCGGCAGGTACTGCTTGACCTCCTGCTCGCTGAAGGAATAGCGCTGCTCCTTGAGCTTCTCGCCGATGTAGGCCCAGTCCCAGGGCTGCGGATCGGCGATGCCCAGCTGCTCTGCGGCGAAGGCGCGCAGGTCGTCCACGTCCTGCAGGGCGTAGGGCCGGGCCTTGGCGGCCAGGTCGCGCAGGAAGGCGACCACCTGGGCCGACGAATCGGCCATCTTCGGCACCAGCGAGACGTCGGCGAAGCTGTGGTAGCCGAGCAGGGTGGATTCTTCTTTGCGCAGCGAGAGGATCTCGCCGATCAGGCGGCCGTTGTCGAACTTGTGGAATTCCGGAGCCGACTGGTCGCTGGCGCGGGTGGAGTAGGCGGTGTAGACGCGCTGGCGCAGCGCAGCATCGTCCGCGAACTGCATCACCGGCAGGTAGCTCGGCATCTTCAGGGTGATCTTGTAGCCTTCGCGGCCTTCGGCTTCGGCCGCGGCGCGGGCCGACTGCACCACATCGGGCGGCACGCCGGCCAGCTCGGCCTCGGTCGCGTAATAGGCGAAGGCTTCGGTCGCGTCGAGCGCGTTCTCGCTGAACTTCTGGCTGACCTCGGCCTGACGTTCCTGGATCTCGGCGAAACGCTCCTTGGCCGCGCCCTGCAGGTCGGCGCCCGACAGCACGAAGTTGCGCATCGCGTTGCGGTGCGCCTGGCGCTGATCGGTGCCGAGGGTGGCGGTGTCGATCGCCTTGTACTTGGCATACAGGCGCTCGTCGGCGCCAAGGCGGGTCCAGAACTCGGTGGTGCGGGGCAGCTCGGCGTTGTAGGCGGCGCGCAGCTCGGGCGTGTCGGCCACGCTGTTGAGGTGGCTCACCGCGCCCCAGGCGGTGCCCAGGCGCTCGGTGGCCACGTCGAGAACGGCGGCGATCGCATTCCACTCGGCGGGGAAGTCCGGCGCGGTGACCGTCTCCAGCGCCTTCTCGGCCTCGGCCAGCAGCTGGTCCAGCGCGGGCGCGACGTCGGTGGGACGGATGCGGTCGAAAAGAGGGAGGTCGGTGAAGTCGAGGAGGGGATTGCTCATCCCCGGGATTTTGCGGCACACCGCCAGGGTTCAAGGGGCGGTATGCGAATGGGGCTGGCTATCTTCGCGATACCAACCGGTGATGCATTGTTCTTCTACGCGCCGGCCGCCCGCTCGGCCGCTTCCAGCGTGTTGACGAGCAGCATGGTGATCGTCATCGGGCCGACGCCGCCCGGCACCGGAGTGATCCAGCCGGCGACCTCCGACACGCCCGCGAAGTCCACGTCGCCGCAGAGCTTGCCTTCGTCGGTGCGGTTCATTCCCACGTCGATCACCACCGCGCCGGGCTTGACCATGTCGGCGGTCAGCACGTCGCGCTTGCCCACGGCGGCCACCACCACGTCGGCCTGCCGGGTGAAGGCGCCCAAGTCGGGCGTGGCGCTGTGGCAGACGGTGACGGTCGCGTTCTGCGCCAGCAGCATCAGCGCCATCGGCTTGCCGACGATGTTGCTGCGGCCGATCACCACCGCATGCTTGCCGCGCAGGTCGCGGGCAACGACGGGCCGCTCGCGAGCGCCCGCAGCCCCCTCGGGGGGCGGCCCCGGCAAGCCGGGGCGTGGGGGCATGTCGACCATGCCGATCGATTCGAGCATCTTCATGCAGCCGTAGGGCGTGCAGGGCCAGAAGCCGGACGTGCCGGTCATCAGCGCGCCGGCGCTGGCGACGTGGAAGCCGTCGACGTCCTTCTCTGGCGAGATCGCCTCGATCACCTTCTGCGCGTCGATGTGGCGGGGCAGCGGCAGTTGCACCAGGATGCCGTGGATCGCAGGGTCGGCGTTCAGCGCGTCGACGCGGGCGAGCAGGTCGGCCTCCGACAGGTCGGCGTCGTACTTCTCCAGCACCGAGTGCAGGCCGTTGTCTTCGCAGGCCTTGACCTTGTTGCGTACGTACACCTGGCTGGCCGGGCTGTCGCCCACCAGCACCACGGCCAGGCCCGGCGTGGTGCCGCGGGCTTTGAGCGCGTCTGCGCGGCGTGCCACGTCGGCGCGGAGTTGGCGGGAGAGGGCGTTGCCGTCGATGGTCTGGGCGGTCATGGTGCTGGGGCTCTTCAAATGAAAACGCCCGTTGGGCATGCCAGACGGGCGCTCGTGGCGGTGACAACGGGTGTCAGGTCTTGGGCGCGTTCTGGCCCAGGGCGATCTTCAGCAGATCGGCGACGGTGTTGGCGTTGAGCTTTTCCATGATGTTGGCGCGGTGCGCCTCCACCGTCTTGATGCTGATGCCCAGGTCGTCGGCGATCTGTTTGTTGAGCCGGCCGGCGACGATGCGCTCCAGCACCTGGGCTTCGCGCGAGGTGAGCTTGCCGAGCAGGGCGTCGCGGCTGGCGGCCTGTTGCGAATCGGCGAACACGCCCTTGGCATGGTCGAGCATCCGCTCGACCAGCCCGACCAGCTCGGCTTCGTTGAACGGCTTCTGGATGAAGTCGAGCGCGCCCTTCTTCATCGTGTCGACCGCCATCGGCACGTCGCCGTGTCCGGTGATGAAGACGATCGGCAGGGGGGATTTGCGCTCAAGCAGGCGGTCTTGCAATTCGAGACCGGTCATGCCGCCCATGCGGATGTCGACGATCAGGCAGGCGACCTCGCGGGGGTCGTAGCGCGAGAGGAAGGATTCGGCGGAATCGAAGCAGCGGACCCGGTAGTCCTTGCCCTCCAGCAGCCACTGGAGGGAGTCGCGCACGGCCTCGTCGTCGTCCACGACATACACCGTGCCGCGTTTAGGAATCAAGCTCATGCATTTGCCCCCAGGTTTCGTGTTGTTGCGGTCGAAAGCGCGGCGGCTTGTGCGGGCTGCGCCAGGGGAATCCAGAAAGAGAAGCGACAACCCGTAACGTCCGGACCATTGTAAATGTTCTCCGCCAGCATCCTTCCCTGGTGCGACTCGACGATGCTTCGGCACAGGTTGAGGCCGATGCCCATGCCCTCTGCCTTGGTGGAGAAGAAGGCTTCGTAGAGCCGCTCCAGCACCTCGGGTGCCAGGCCCTGGCCCGAATCGAGCACCGCGAATTCGATCGTGTCCTGGTTCTCGATCCGCTTGGGCACCACCCGCAGCTCCACCGCGCGGCGGCCCGGCGGCCGCCGGGCCGAGTCGATCGACTCGGCGGCGTTGCGCATCAGGTTGACCAGCACCTGCTCGATCAGGATCGGGTCGACCATCAATGCCGGCAGCCGCGCGGCCACGTAGTGCGACAGCCGCACGTTGCGCCGGCGCAGTTCGATCTCGGCCAGCTCCACCGCCTCGGTCACCATCTCCGAGACGTCGGAGGGCGAGCGGTTGGGCTCGCTCTTCTTCACGAAGGCGCGGATGCGCTGGATGATCTGGCCGGCGCGCTGGGCCTGGCGCGAGGTCTTTTCCAGTGCGCCGAGCAGCGCCTCTTCGGAAATGTTGCCCTCGCGGATCCGCGAGAGCATGCCGCTGCAGTAGTTGTTGATGGCGGTCAGCGGCTGGTTGAGTTCGTGCGCCACGCTCGACGCCATCTCGCCCATCGTGATCAGCCGGCTGATCGACTGGGCCCGCTCGGCCTGCCGGGCGCCTTGTTCCTCGGCCTGGCGGCGCGGGGTGATGTCGGTGGCGATCACCATCTGCGCCAGGCGGCCGTCGGTCCAGTGGAGGTAGCGCGACCGCACCTCCAGCCACTTAGAGAGTTCGGGCACGAAGATCTCGGCGTTCTCTGTCTGCGCGTCGGTGAGTGTCTCGGTCGGCAGGCCGGCCAGGCCGTCGACGTCGTCGAGCGTCTGCTCCTGGTCGTCGCGCGGCACGGTGCCGGCCTGGGCCACCAGCTGCAGGTGGCCGCCGGTTTCGGAGCCGAACCACTGGCGGTAGAGCTTGTTGGCGAAGAGCAGCTCCTGGCTGCCGAGCGGCGCCACCGACACCGACGCGTCGAGCGCCTCCAGCACCACGGTGAAGCGCTCGTGCGAGGCCGAGAGCTGGCCGCGGATCCGGTTGGGCTCGGTGATATCGGTCATCGAAGTCATCCAGCCGGTCTGCTGTCCACGCGGATCGATCAGCGGCGACACGTACAGCCGCGCATCGAAGATGCCGCCGCGCTTGCGCTTGACCCGTACCTGGAAGCCGCCGGGAATGTGGTGGCCGCTCAGCTCTTCGCGCAGCCGCGCCGTCAGGATGTGGTGGTCCTCCGGCGGCCAGTAGGAATAGGGCGGGCGCTGGCCGACCAGCTCGCTCTCGCTCCAGCCCGTCATCTGGCAGAAGGCGGCGTTGACGTAGGTGATGCGGCTGTCCATGTCGAGCGCCCGCATGCCGATCAGCATCGAGTTCTCCATCGCGCGGCGGAAGTTGGTCTCGGCCACCAGCGCCTTCTGGGCCTGCACCCGGCGCCGGGTGTGGCGCCAGGTGGCGATCAGCATCCAGGCGGTCATCGCGCTCAGGGTGCTCACCAGCCAGAAGAAGCCGTTGCCCACCACGCCGAGCGACGCGCGGTAGGCCTCGGCCTTGATCACCAGCCCGTTGCCCACCGGCGAGACCGGCACCTCGTAGCTGACCGCGCGCGACGACCACGGCACCAGCCGCTTGGCGCCCTCGCGCGGCTGCAACGCCACGCCGGCCAGCAGCCGGTTGCTGCCGTCGCGCAGCGACACCGCGTAGCGCGCCAGCACCTCGGTCGGCGCGCCGTAGCGCAGCAAGCCGTCGATCGAATATTCGCCCAGCACCACCCCGGCGAAGCGGCCCTGGACCGTCAGCGGAATCTGCAGCTGCAGCAGACTCGACACCGTCTCGCCGCCCGCCGGCTGGGAATACACCGGCTGCTGCAGGTCGCGCGCCAGGCCGAAGACGCCCTCGGTCTCGCCGCCGGGCCGGAGCGTCTCGCCGGCGATGCGCAGCTGCGCATCCGACAGGCTGGGCGCCGCATGGCTCGCCTGCACCCGGCGGCGTTCGTCGATCCAGGTGAGGGCCTGCATCTCGGGGAACTGGCTGATGAGGGATTCGGCGCGGCTGGTGAACTCCTGCCGGTCCACCTCGCCGTTGGAGATGTCGCGCGCGATGCGCATCAGCTGCTCCTGCCGCTCCAGCAGCCGCAGCCGCACCCGCTGCTGGGTGTACTCCACGTCGCGCCGCACCGCCTCGTGCTCGCGGTCGCTCTCCTCGGCCCGCAAGTACCAGAAGGCCGACACGATCGCGGCCAGGAACAGCACCACCGCGGCCATCGGCGCCAGCATCGCGAAGCGGTCCTGACGGCTCGGCGACTGCCGGCGCCACCACAGGCGCCACAGGGCGACGACGCGGGACACCCGTCCGACGGGCAGTCGGGAAGCGTTGAGGTAGGGCATGCCCCGAGTGTAGGTGTCGCCTCGACAGCGCATGTGCAGCCGCAGCAATTTACCGCTATATGAAACGGCATAACACCATTTGAAATGCGCTGGAAGTATGCGAAACTCGACCGGCTCGACCGAGCCCCGGCCCCCCAACGGAGACACAAGCCATGTCAGCCCTACCCGACGACCAGTCCGGCGCCGCCGCGCGCGATCCCCAAGATTCCGACCGCCAGGAAACACGCGAGTGGACCGATGCGCTGGCCGCCGTGATCGAGTCCGAAGGCCCCGAGCGCGCGCACTTCCTGCTGGAACAGCTGCTGGAAACCGCGCGCCAGAACAGCATCGACATGCCGTTCTCCGCCAACACCGGCTACGTCAACACGATTGAGCCCGACAAGGAAGCCCGCACCCCCGGCAACAACGACATCGAAGAACGCCTGCGCGCCTACATGCGCTGGAACGCGATGGCGATGGTGGTCAAGGCCAACCGCCTGCACCCGGCCGACGGCGGCGACCTGGGCGGCCACATCTCCTCCTTCGCATCGCTCGCGACCATGTTCGGCGCGGGCTTCAACCACTTCTGGCATGCCGAGAGCGAAGGCCATGGCGGCGACCTGCTCTACATCCAGGGCCACAGCTCGCCCGGGATCTACGCCCGCGCCTTCCTCGAAGGCCGCCTGACCGAGGAGCAGCTGCTCAATTTCCGCCAGGAAGTGGCCGGCAAGGGCCTGTCGAGCTATCCGCATCCCAAGCTGATGCCCGAGTTCTGGCAGTTCCCCACCGTGTCGATGGGCCTCGGCCCGCTGATGGCGATCTACCAGGCGCGCTTCCTCAAGTACCTGCATGCCCGCGGCATCGCCGACACCGCCAACCGCAAGGTCTGGGCGTTCCTGGGTGACGGCGAGATGGACGAGGTCGAATCCCTCGGCGCGATCGGCGTGGCCGCCCGCGAGAAGCTCGACAACCTGATCTTCGTCGTCAACTGCAACCTGCAGCGGCTCGACGGCCCGGTGCGCGGCAACGGCAAGATCATCCAGGAGCTGGAGGGCGAGTTCCGCGGCGCGGGCTGGAACGTCATCAAGCTCATCTGGGGCAGCTACTGGGATCCGCTGCTGGCGCGCGACAAGGACGGCGCGCTCAAGAAGATCATGATGGACACGCTCGACGGCGACTACCAGGCGATGAAGGCCAACGACGGCGCCTTCGTCCGCAAGAACTTCTTCGGCCGCGACCCGAAGACGCTCGAGATGGTCTCGCACATGAGCGACGAGGACATCTGGCGCCTGCAGCGCGGCGGCCACGATCCGCAGAAGGTGTTCGCCGCCTACGACGCGGCCGTCAAGCACAAGGGCCAGCCCACCATCCTGCTGATCAAGACCGTCAAGGGCTTCGGCATGGGCAAGGCGGGCGAGGGCAAGAATACCGCCCACCAGGCCAAGAAGCTGATCGACGAGGACGTCAAGACCTTCCGCGACCGCTTCAACATCCCGATCCCGGACGACCAGCTGTCCGACATCCCGTTCTACAAGCCGGCCGACAACACGCCCGAGATGCAGTACCTGCACGCCCGCCGCAAGGCCCTCGGCGGCTACCTGCCGCACCGCCGCGTCAAGGCCGACGAGCAGATCCCGGTGCCGCCGCTCGACACCTTCAAGGCCGTGCTGGAGCCCACCGCCGAAGGCCGCGAGATCTCCACCACCCAGGCCTACGTGCGCTTCCTCACGACGCTGCTGCGCGACAAGGCGCTGGGCCCCCGCGCGGTGCCGATCCTGGTCGACGAGGCGCGCACCTTCGGCATGGAAGGCCTGTTCCGCCAGATCGGCATCTACAGCCAGGACGGCCAGAAGTACACCCCGCAGGACCGCGACCAGGTCTCCTACTACAAGGAAGACAAGGGCGGCCAGATCCTGCAGGAAGGCATCAACGAGGCCGGCGGCATGGCCAGCTGGATCGCCGCCGCCACCTCGTACAGCACCAACAACCGCATCATGGTGCCGTTCTACGTGTACTACTCGATGTTCGGCTTCCAGCGCATCGGCGACCTGGCCTGGGCGGCCGGCGATATGCAGGCGCGCGGCTTCCTGCTGGGCGGCACCTCGGGGCGCACCACGCTCAACGGCGAAGGCCTGCAGCACGAAGACGGCCACAGCCACATCCTGGCCGGCACGATCCCCAACTGCGTGAGCTACGACCCGACCTTCGCGCACGAAGTCGCGGTGATCCTGCACCACGGTCTGGTGCGGATGGTGGAGCAGCAGGAGAACGTCTACTTCTACATCACGCTGCTCAACGAGAACTACGCGATGCCCGGCCTGCAGCAGGGCACCGAAGAGCAGATCGTCAAGGGCATGTACCTGCTCAAGCCCAGCACACACGCCGCGGGTGCCAAGGTGCAGCTGCTCGGCTCCGGCACCATCCTGCGCGAAAGCCTGGCCGCCCAGGAAATCCTGGTCGCCGACTGGGGCGTCTCGGCCGACGTCTGGAGCTGCCCGAGCTTCAACGAACTGGCCCGCGAAGGCCAGGACGCCGACCGCTGGAACCTGCTGCACCCGACCGATGCGCCGCGCGCCTCCTTCGTCGAACAACAACTCGCCAAGAGCGAAGGCCCGGTGGTCGCCTCGACCGACTACATGAAGGCCTACGCCGAGCAGATCCGTCCGTTCGTGCCGAAGGGCCGCACCTACCGGGTGCTGGGCACCGACGGCTACGGCCGCAGCGATTTCCGCAGCGAGCTGCGCAAGCACTTCGAGATCGACCGCCACTACATCGTGGTCGCCGCGCTGAAGGCGCTGGCCGACGACGGCGGGGTCTTGCCGGCGCAGGTCGCCGAGGCGATCAGGAAGTACGGCATCGACGCCGACAAGACCAACCCGCTCTACGCATAAGGCCGGAGACATTCACGATGGCACAAGTAGAAATCAAGGTTCCCGACATCGGCGACTTCGACGAGGTCGCGGTGATCGAGGTGCTGGTCAAGGTGGGCGACACGGTCAAGGCCGAGCAATCGCTGATCACAGTCGAATCCGACAAGGCGTCGATGGAGATCCCGTCGTCCGCCGCCGGCATCGTCAAGGAGCTGAAGGTCGGCATGGGCGACAAGGTCAAGGAGGGCTCGGTGGTGCTGGTGCTCGAAAGCGCCGGCGAGGCCGCAGCCCCCGCACCGGCGAAATCCGAAGATAAAACCGCGCCAGCCGAAGCGCAAGGCCGACCGGATGCTACTAAATCGGTAGCAAGCGCCCCGGCGCCCACTCCGGCCGCCTCCGGCCCGGTCGAGGTCAAGGTGCCCGACATCGGCGACTTCAAGGACGTCTCGGTGATCGAGATCCTGGTCAAGCCCGGCGACACGATCGCGGCCGACCAGTCGCTGGTCACGGTCGAATCGGACAAGGCGTCGATGGAGATCCCGTCGTCGGCCGCCGGCGTGCTCAAGGAGCTGAAGGTCAAGGTCGGCGACGTGGTCAACATCGGCGACCTGCTCGCGGTGCTGCAAGGCAGCGCGGCCGCCGCACCGGCACCCGCAGCCGGCCCGGCGCCCGCGCCCGCCGCGAGTGCCGCTGCGCCCGCCGCGCTGGCCAGCCAGCCGGTCGAGCGCACCGACCCGACGGCCGCGCTGCCCGCGCACCAGCCGTCGGCCCCCACCGGCAAACTGCCCCACGCGTCGCCCTCGGTCCGCAAGTTCGCCCGCGAACTGGGCGTGCCGCTCGACGAGGTCAAGGGCAGCGGCGCCAAGGGCCGCATCACCCAGGAAGACGTGCAGAAGTTCACCCAGGCGGTGATGTCGGGTGCCGCGTCCACCAAGGCGGCGGGCGCCAAGCCGGCCACGGCCGGTGGCGGCGACGGCGCCGCGCTGGGCCTGATCCCGTGGCCGAAGGTCGATTTCGCCAAGTTCGGCGCGGTCGAGCGCAAGGAGCTGTCGCGGATCAAGAAGCTCAGCGGCGCCAACCTGCACCGCAACTGGGTGATGATCCCGCACGTCACCAACAACGACGAGGCCGACATCACCGAGCTGGAAGCCTTCCGCGTGGCGACCAACAAGGAAAACGAGAGATCGGGCGTCAAGGTGACGATGCTGGCCTTCGTGATCAAGGCGGTCGTCGCGGCGCTGAAGAAATTCCCCGAGTTCAACGCCAGCTTGGATGGCGACACCCTGGTCTACAAGCAGTACTTCCACGTCGGCTTCGCGGCCGACACGCCCAACGGGCTGGTCGTGCCGGTGTTGAAGGATGCCGACAAGAAGGGCATCCTGCAGATCAGCACCGAGATGGGCGAGCTGGCCAAGAAGGCCCGCGAAGGCAAGCTGGGCGGCGGCGACATGCAGGGCGGCTGCTTCTCGATCAGCTCGCTGGGCGGCATCGGCGGCACCCACTTCACCCCCATCATCAACGCGCCCGAAGTGGCGATCCTGGGCCTGTCGAAGGGCCAGACGAAGCCGGTCTGGGACGGCAAGCAGTTCGTCCCGCGCCTGGTGCTGCCGCTGTCGCTCTCCTACGACCACCGGGTGATCGACGGCGCTTCCGCTGCACGCTTCAACGCGTTCCTGGGCCAGGTGCTGGCCGACTTCCGCCGGGTGCTGCTATGAGCCGGATCGACGTCAAGGTTCCCGATATCGGCGACTTCGCCGAGGTGGCGGTGATCGAGGTGCTGGTGAAGGCCGGCGACACGGTCGAGCCCGAGCAGTCGCTGGTCACCGTCGAGTCCGACAAGGCCTCGATGGAGATCCCGTCCTCGCACGGCGGCGTGGTCCAGGAGGTGAAGGTCAAGGTCGGCGACAAGGTGGCCGAAGGCTCGGTGCTGATCAGCATCGAGGCGGAAGCCGGCGCCGCGGCGCCTGCCGCCGGACCGGCACCGGCACCGGCACCGGCACCGGCACCGGCACCGGCAGCCGCTGCTCCGGCGGCCGCCCCCGCGCCCGTAGTGGAGAAATCCGAACCGAAAGTGCCTGCAGCCGGCGCGGATGGCCGACCAGATGCTACCAAAAGCGTAGCAAAAGCGTCCGACATCGCCGACGCCGACTACGACCTCGTCGTGATCGGCGGCGGCCCCGGCGGCTACTCGGCGGCCTTCCGCGCGGCCGACCTGGGGTTGAAGGTCGCGATGGTCGAGCGCTACCACACCCTCGGCGGCGTCTGCCTCAACGTGGGCTGCATTCCGTCGAAGGCGCTGCTGCATGTGGCGGCCGTCATGGACGAGGTGAAGCACTTCGCCGACCTGGGCGTGTCGTACGGCGAGCCGTCGCTCGACATCGGCAAGCTGCGCACCCACAAGGAAAAGGTCATCGGCAAGCTGACCGGCGGCCTGGCCGCGATGGCCAAGATGCGCAAGGTGACGGTGCTGCGCGGCCTGGCCACGTTCACCGGCGCCCATGCGCTGGAGGTGGCCGAGACCGGCGGCGCGGGGCAGGAAAAAACCGGCAAGACGCAGGCGGTGACGTTCCGCCGCGCGATCATCGCGGCGGGCTCGCAGGCGGTTCGCCTGCCGTTCCTGCCCGACGATCCGCGGGTGGTCGATTCCACCGGCGCGCTGGCGCTGCAGTCGGTGCCCAAGCGGATGCTGATCGTCGGCGGCGGGATCATCGGCCTGGAAATGGGCACGGTGTACTCCAGCCTGGGCGCGCGGCTCGACGTGGTCGAGATGCAGGGCGGCCTGATGCAGGGCGCCGACCGCGACCTGGTGAAGGTCTGGCAGAAGATGAACGCGCCGCGCTTCGACAACATCATGCTCAAGACGAAGACGGTGGGTGCCAAGGCCACCGAGGCGGGCATCGAGGTGACGTTCGAAGGCGAGGGCGCCCCCAAGGAGCCGCAGGTCTACGACCTGGTGCTGCAGGCCGTCGGACGCACGCCCAACGGCGGCAAGGTGGGTGCCGACAAGGCGGGCGTGAAGGTGACGGACCGCGGCTTCATCGACGTCGACATCCAGATGCGGACCGACGTGCCGCACATCTTCGCCATCGGCGACCTGGTCGGCCAGCCGATGCTGGCGCACAAGGCGGTGCACGAGGGCCATGTGGCGGCGGAAGTCATCGCCGGCGAACTGCAGGGCGACGAGAAGCTGGCCAGCGCCGCCTTCAACGCCCGGGTGATCCCGAGCGTGGCCTACACCGACCCCGAGGTGGCATGGGTCGGCATCACCGAGGACCAGGCCAAGGCCCAGGGCCTCAAGGTGGAGAAGGGGCTGTTCCCGTGGAACGCGTCGGGCCGCGCCATCGCCAACGGCCGCGACGAGGGCTTCACCAAGCTGCTGTTCGACGCCGAGACCCACCGCATCGTCGGCGGCGGCATCGTCGGCACCCATGCGGGCGACATGATCGGCGAGATCGCCCTGGCCATCGAGATGGGCGCCGACGCGGTGGACATCGGCAAGACGATCCAACCGCACCCGACGCTGGGCGAGACCATCGGCCTGGCGGCCGAGGTGGCGCACGGCAGCTGCACCGACGTGCCGCCGGCGCGCAAGCGCTGACGGGGCCCGCCAGGTGTCTTCCGGACGCCTGGCGCGTCATCGCGACGGGCCCGGGGGTCCGGTCCCTGACCGTACCAAGCAAAACGCCCTGCAGTGCAGGGCGTTTTGCTTGGGGGTAGTCGCGCCGCGAAGGGCTCGCGACCGGCCGGTCAGTCGGCTCCGGTGTCCTGCACCACCCGGCGGGCGCCTGTGAAGCGGGTCTTCCAATAGCGGATGTCCATGTCCTCGACCCGCACTTCGGCGCCGGGCTTGGGGGCATGGATGAATTTGTTCTCGCCGACGTACATGCCGACATGGCTGAACGCGCTGCGCATAGTCTTGAAGAACACCAGGTCGCCGGGCTTGAGTTCGTTGCGGTCGATCTTCTCGGTGGCGGCTGCCTGCTCGTCGGCACGGCGGGGGAGCAGCAGGCCGACGGTCTGGCCGTAGATGGCGCGGATGAAGCCGCTGCAGTCGAAGCCCGATTCGGCGCTGTTGCCGCCCCGGCGGTACGGCACGCCCAGGAAGCCCATGGCGCTCATCACGACTTCGGAGGTCTGGCTCTTGATCGACTGCCGCACATGCTCGACATGCGACAGCAACCCGCGATCGGCCAGAAGTGCGTCCATGTCATCCGTTTTTTGAGAGGGTGCTGCGTAGGAGGCCGACGCGGCGGTAAGTAGGAAGACGCACAGGAGTCTGGACATGGACGCGGAGGTTAAAGGGGCATGCCGCCAGCGTCAAGCGCGGTTACATTCTCTAAGTGCTTGATTTTTAAGCAGAAGTACCAATGTCTTCCTGTACAAGTGACCCCTGCCGTCGTATTGCCGTTGGTCAGCACGCCAAATAAAGGATCGCCATGTCTGTAAGACTGCACCGCCGCGCCGTCGGCGTTCTTTTCAGCGCGGCACTGGTCATCGCGGGTATCGCGGGCCCTGCCGGCGCGGCCTATGCGGTGAAGGCCGTGCCGGTGGCGCAGGGCCTGTCGTCGCCTTGGGCGGTAGCCTTTTTGCCTAACGGCAAGTTTCTGGTGAACGAGCGTCCGGGGCAGATGCGTGTCGTCACGGCGGCGGGCGAGGTGCGATCTGCGCTGCAGGGCGTGCCGGTGGTCGCCGCGGCGGGGCAGGGCGGCCTGCTCGACGTGGTGTTGGACAGCGGCTTCGCCGCCAACCGCGCGCTGTTCTTCTGCTATTCGGAAGCGGGCGCGAACGGCACCAACGGCACCGCCCTGGCCCGCGCGGTGCTGTCGGCCGACGAGCGTCGGCTTGAAGAGGTGAAGGTGCTGTTCCGCCAGCAGCCGAAGATCGCCGGCAGCCTGCACTTCGGATGCCGCATCGTGGAGAAGCCCGACGGTACGCTGTGGCTGGCGCTAGGCGAACGCTCGTCGAAGAAGGAAGAGGCGCAGAACCTCAAGAGCCACCTGGGCAAGATCGTGCGCATCGCCAAGGACGGCACGGTACCGCCCGACAACCCCTTCGTCGGCCGCGCCGACGCGCTGCCCGAGATCTGGAGCTACGGCCACCGCAACGCGCAGGGCGCCACGCTCGGCCCCGACGGCCGGCTGTGGATGCACGAGCACGGCCCGCAGGGCGGCGACGAACTCAACCTCCCGGTGGCCGGCCGCAACTACGGCTGGCCGGTGATCACCTACGGCGAGAACTACGGCGGCGGCCCGATCGGCCGCGGCATCACCCGGCAGCAGGGCATGGAGCAGCCGCTGCACTACTGGGCGCCGTCGATCGCGCCGTCGGGCATGGCCTTCCTCACCAGCGACCGCTACGGCCCGGCCTGGAAGGGCAGCCTCTTCGTCGGCTCGCTGAAGTTCGGCCGGCTGCACCGGCTGCAGATAGAAGGCGGCAAGGTGGCGCGCGAGGAGTTTTTGCTGGAGAGCCTGCGCGAACGCATCCGCGACGTGCGCCAGGGCCCGGACGGCTGGCTCTATGTGCTGACCGACGGCCCGCAGGGCCGGCTGCTGCGGCTGGAGCCCTAGCCGGCGGCGACGGTGCGGGGCGGGGTGGGCTGCGACAATCGCACCATCTCCCATTTCCTGCCCCTGCGCACCCCCGCCATGCTGCTCGACGCCTCCGAATCCCAACTCGTCCTGGTGGACTACCAGGAACGCCTGATGCCCGCGATCTTCGAGGGCCCGGCGGTGCTGGCCAACGCGCTGCGGCTGGCCCGCGCGGCGCAGCTGCTGGAGGTGCCGGTCTGGGGCACCGAGCAGAACCCGTCGGGCCTGGGCTCCAACGACCCCGCACTGCGCGCGCTGTGCCACCGCACCCTGGCCAAGATGCAGTTCAGCGCGGTCGAGGAAGGCCTGGGCGACTGGCTGCGGCCGGCGCCCAGGCCGCAGGGCGGCAACGCCCGCAGCCTGCCCAAGCACCTGCAGAAGCCGGCCCAGGCGCCCGAGCCCGGCGCCATCGTGATAGCCGGCTGCGAAGCGCACATCTGCTTGCTGCAGACGGCGCTGGATCTGCTGGAAGACGAGTTCGAGGTCTGGGTGGTGACCGACGCCTGCGGGTCACGCACCGAGCGCAACCGTGACGCAGCCTTCGACCGCCTGGCCGGCAGCGGCGCCGAGCTGGTGACGACCGAGATGGTGCTGTTCGAATGGCTGGGCTCGGCCGAGCACCCGGATTTCAAGGCGATCCAGGACTTGGTCCGCTGACGCTGCGCCCGCTGATCGGCGACGTGGCCACAAAACGATCTATGCTCGAAAGGAGCCGCTACGTGAAACGCCACCTGACCGAGACCACCGGCCTGCGGCGCCTGGGCTATGCCGCCGCGGTCGGCGGGTTGGTGTTCGCCGCCGCCACGCCGCTGGCGCCGCCGGTGCGATTGTTGCTGGCCTGGGTGGCCGCCGGGGCGACCGATCTCTGCCTGGCCTGGCTGCTGGCGCGCCACTTCGAGGCGCCGCGGATCCGCGGCCGCGCCAAAGCGCAGGACGAATCGGCCGCGGTGCTGTTCCTCGCGATGGTGGTGGCGCTCTGCGCCAGCGTGGTCGCCATCGTGGTGCTGCTGCAGCAGACGCGCGACCTGCCGCAGTCGCAGCGTGGTGCGCATGTGGCGCTGTCGATGCTGGCGGTTGCGACCTCCTGGCTCTGGATCCACACCCTCTTCGCGTTTCGGTATGCCCACCGCTACTACCAGGGCGAAGACGGTGGCCCGGAAGCGGCCGAGGCGCAGAAGGCGGCCAGCGGCGGGCTGGATTTTCCGGGGGAGGGCGATCCTGACTACTTCGATTTCCTCTACCAGGCGCTGGTGATCGGCATGACCTCGCAGGTGTCCGACGTGCAGGTGACCTCGTCGGCCATGCGCCGGCTGGTGACGGTGCACGGGCTGATGGCCTTCGTCTTCAACGTGGTGCTGCTGGCCCTCGGCGTGAACGCCGCGGCTTCGATGCTCGGGTAAACCCGAAAAAGTTCCGCAAACCATGCAGGACGAGGCAGCGTCCTACACATAAGGTGCATCCAGAGGGTAGACGGCGCCGTAATGCCTCCCGAAGATGCACTGTCCGTGGCGCATACTTAAAAAACGTGCCCTGGCAGTTTCTTTCATCGCATAGCCGTTGTGGCCAGCGATTCCTACCACGTGTACCGAGGAGTTGAGCATGATTCAAGAACCCGCAATGATGGACGTTTTGCAGCGTCGCAGCGACAAGCTCGCAGAACGCCGTCAGTTCTTCCGCAAGACCGGCGGCTTCGCAGCTGGCATGGCCGGTGGCGCGATCCTGACCGCTTGCGGTGGCGGTTCCGGCGGCGCGGTCGCGGCCGACGCACCGAGCGATGTCGAAATCCTCAACTTCGCGTTGAACCTGGAATACCTCGAAGCCCAGTTCTACCAGAACGCGGTGTTCGGCACGAGCCTGGCCGCGTCGCAGCAGACCGGCGTGGGCGTGCAGGGTGCGGTCGTCGGCGGTGGACGTGCGGTGCCGTTCAGCGACCCGGTCGTCGCGGCCTATGCCCGCGAGATCGCGCGCGACGAGGCCCAGCACGTGGCCTTCCTGCGCAGCGCCCTCGGCAGCGCGGCCGTCGCCCAGCCGGCGCTCGACATCAGCGGTACCGACCCGAACGGTGCGTTCTCGACGGCCGCCGTTGCCGCCGGCCTGATCAGCAAGGGCCAGGTGTTCGATCCCTACGCCAACGATGCCAACTTCCTGCTGGCCGCCTTCATCTTCGAAGACGTCGGTGTCACCGCCTACAAGGGTGCCGCTCCGCTGATCACCAACAAGACCTACCTCGAAGCCGCTGCCGGCATCCTGGCGGCCGAGGCGTACCACGCCGGCCTGGTCCGCACGGTGTTGTACTCGAAGGGCCTGACCACGCCGGCCCTGCGCACCTCGGCCGACGCGATCGCCCGTGCCCGCGACACGCTCGACAGCTCGAAGACCGCCGAAGCCAGCCTGACCGGCACCGGCGGCAGCGCCCCGATCGCCGGCATCGTGCCGCTCGATTCCAACGGCATCGCCTACAGCCGCAGCTACGACGACGTGCTCAACATCGTCTATCTGAACCCGGGTGCGGTCACCAAGGGTGGCTTCTATCCGAACGGCCTGAACGGCACGCTGGTGATGAGCAGCGCCTTCGCATAAGCCCCCGCCGGCCCTGCCGGGCCAGAGAGACAGAGGCGACCGTGCTCCCGTGGCCCGGTCGCCTTTTTCATGGGCGCGACACGCAGCAGCGCCCGCACCTCGAAGGCCTGCGCAGCATCAGCCCGAGGCCGCGGTTCGGCCCCGGCGCAGCGAGCCGGTCGACACCGGCGTGCCCAGCAGGACGCGGGTGGGAATCGAGGGGATCATGCTTGCGTGCCGAAGAGGGAGGCGGTGCGGGGGATGGAAAGGGTGAGCTGAACGCGGGTGGCCGGGGCCTCCTCGCGCTCCAGCGCCAGCAGCGCCGCCTTGCGCTCCAGCCCGCCGGCATAGCCGGTCAGCATCCCGGTGCGGCCCACCACCCGATGGCACGGCACGATGATGCTGACCGGGTTGCGGCCCACCGCCGCCGCCGCCGCCCGCACGGCGGTCGGCCGGCCGACGGCCACCGCCAGCGCGCCGTAGCTCACGGTGGTGCCGAGCGGCAGCGCGACCAGCGCGCGCCAGACCGCCTTCTGGAAATCGGTCGCGCCCGGCAGGTCCAGCGCGATGCCGAAGCGCGCGCGGCTACCGGCGAAGTAGGCGGCCAGCTCGGCCTCGGCCTGATCGAGCACCGCGTGGGCGCCGCCGTGCAGCGGCCAGGTGCCGGGCGTGCCTCTGAGGCTGCGCGGCAGAAGGATCGTCGGCTGCGAAGCGACCGCAACGTTCCGTTTTTCAACGCCTTCTTGCCCCATAGCCCTGCCATGTGGCGAGGAAGCCGGCAAAAACTGTCCTCGCTGGGGTCGCTTCTCGGCTTCTACACCTTCTGCCGCGCAGACTCCTAGCTGCGGTGGCCGGTGGCGCTGGTCGAAGAACCACAGGCCCGTCAGGCCGCGAGGCGTGGCGGCGAGGTCGATGGCGCCGAGAGGCGATGGCCAGCGGCGCAGGACGGTGTCGGGTGCGTAAATCATGGATTTTTAGTGTTTTGGTGCTGTAGCCAGCGTCGGGCGAAGGTTAGTAGCTATCTATTCGATAGCGGACAGACGGGGCGTTGCCAGCGGCTCCAGCGCGTGCCAGGCGCGCAGCACGGCGTAGCTCCGCCAGGGGCGCCAGACCTGCGACGCCTCTTCCGCCGCCTTGGCCGGCCGGGGCCGTCCGCGTACGCCCATCGCCTCCTGCAGCGCCACGTCGCCGGCCGGAAACGCGTCGGGCCAGGCCAACGCCCGCATCGCGACGTAGTGGGCCGTCCAGTCGCCGATGCCGGGCAGGGCGACCAGGGCGGCGATGGCCGGGGCCGGCGGGCAGCCGGGCTCCAGCACCAGGGAGCCGTCGGCCACCGCCCGGGCCAGCGCCTGGATCGCGCCTTGGCGCTGGCGCACGATGCCCAGGCCGCCCAGCGTGTCCGAATCGGCGGCGGCCAGCGCCGCCGGCGTGGGGAACAACCGCAGCAGCCCGCCGTGCGGCGTGGCCAGCGGCGCGCCATAACGGGCGGCCAGCCGGTTGGCGAAGGTGCAGGCGGCGGCCACCGTCACCTGCTGTCCCAGCACGGCGCGCACCGCCAGCTCGAAGCCGTCGAAGCTGCCCGGCACCCGCCAGCCGGCCATGCCGGGGAAGTACCCGCCGAGCAGTGCGTCGATCGCGGCCGGGTCGGCATCCAGGTCGAGCAGGGCGCGCACCTGGCGGATCACGGTGGGCAGCACCGGCAGAAGACTGTCGCTCACCTGCAGCAGCACCTGGTTGCGCGCCTCGTCGAACCGCAGCTGCAGCCAGCCGGACGGTCCGGCGCCGCCGCGGGGCGCCAGCGCCCGCTGGAATGCGGGGCCGGCGGGCGTGTCGACCATCGCCTCCACGCCGGCCACCAGGTGGCGCTTCAGGAACGCCAGCATGCCCGCGACCGCGTACGGGGGCCGGTACGCCAGCCGTGCCTGCGCCGTCGGCGCGCCGGTGCCGGACCGGTCCGCGGACGGTGCCTGCTCCCGACGCACCGCCACCGGCGCCAGCCCGTAGTGCGCCAGGAAGGCCGCCTGGAACCGCCGCAGGCTGGCGAAGCCGGCGGCCAGCGCCACGTCGGCTACCGGCAGATCGGTGTCGGCCAGCAATTGCTTGGCGGCCAGCAGCCGGCGGGTCTGCAGGTACTGCAGCGGCGAAACGCCGAAGGCGCCTTCGAACACCCGGCGCAGGTGTCGGTCGCTGACGCCCATCCGCGCGGCCAGCCGCTGCACCGGGGCGGCGGCGCTGTCGCGGGTGGCGGCGAGCCAGCGGGCCGGGTCGTCCAGCCGGCGCGCCGCCTCGTGCGCCAGTACCGCAGCGGCGTCGTGCATCGACCAGACGGTGCCGGCGGTGCCCGGCGCCAGCTCGGGCCGGCATCGCAGGCAGGGGCGGAAGCCCGCGCGCTCGGCCTGGGCCGCCAGGGTGAAGAAGCGGCAGTTCTCGCGCCGCGGGATGCGCACCCGGCACACCGGCCGGCAGTAGATGCCGGTAGAGGTCACGCCGGTGAAGAAGCGGCCGTCGAAGCGGGCATCGTGCGCCGCCAGGGCGCGGTAGCAGGCGTCGCCGTCGGGCGTGGCGGCGGGGCCGGGGGCCGACATGTCGCCTTCCTCGGGCGCTGCAGGGCGGGCGGGGGGCGAAGCGGGCTGGTCCATGCGGTCGATGATACGGACGGACCGGCCGGCCACACGCCGTTTCCGGACATCTCCTCGGGTCTGTCCGTAGCGCCCCCGACGGCCCAGCACGCGCATCTGTCCCACAGGCCCGGCTGGGTGGCATGCCTAGAATCGACGGGCATTTTTCATCCAGCAGAAAGATCTTCCCATGGCATTCGCTCCGTCCATCTTCAAGGCATACGACATCCGGGGCATCGTCCCCGCCGCCCTCGACGAGGGCGTGGCGCAGGCGCTTGGCCGGGCCTTCGGCGCCGCCGCGCTGGCGCTCGGCGAGCGGGCCGTCGCCGTCGGCCGCGACGGCCGGCTGAGCGGCCCGGCTCTCGGCAAGGCCTTGATCGACGGCCTGGTGGCTTCGGGCGTGGAGGTGATCGATGTGGGCACCGTCACCACGCCGATGCTGTATTTCGCGGCCAGTACGCTCTGCAACAGCGGCATCCAGGTCACCGGCAGCCACAACCCGAAGGACTACAACGGCTTCAAGATGGTGCTGGCCGGCAAGGCGATCTACGGCGAGGAAATCCAGGGCCTGCGCCGCACGATGGACGACGACAGCGCCCCGCGCAAGGATGGCGGCAGCGTCCGCACGGTGGACGTCACCGCCGACTACATCGCCCGCATCGCCGGCGACATCCGGCTCGCCCGGCCGGTCAAGATCGTGGTCGATTCGGGCAACGGCATCGCCGGCGCCTCGGCGCCCGACGTGTTCCGCGCCATCGGCTGCGAGGTGATCGAGCTGTTCAGCCAGGTCGACGGCAACTTCCCCAACCACCACCCCGACCCGAGCAAGCCCGAGAACCTGCGCGACGTGATCGCCAAGCTGCAGGAGACCGACGCCGAGCTGGGCCTGGCCTTCGACGGCGACGGCGACCGCCTGGGCATCGTCACCAAGGACGGCCAGAACATCTTTCCCGACCGCCAGATGATGCTGTTCGCGCAGGACGTACTGAGGCGCGTACCCGGCGGCGAAATCGTCTTCGACGTGAAATGCAGCCAGCGCCTGGCGCCCGCGATCGAGGCGGCCGGCGGCAAGGCCACCATGTTCAAGACCGGCCACTCGCTGATCAAGGCCAAGATGCGCGAAACCGATTCGCCCCTGGGCGGCGAGATGAGCGGCCACATCTTCTTCAAGGAGCGCTGGTACGGCTTCGACGACGGCACCTACGCCGGCTGCCGCCTGCTGGAGATCGTCAGCAAGAGCCCCGACGCCAGCGCGGTGCTCAATGCGCTGCCGACCAGCTTCTCTACGCCCGAGCTGAACGTGGCCTGTGCCGAGGGCGAGCCGCACACCCTGGTGCAGAAGCTGGTCGAGACGGCGAAGTTCGACGCGCCGGCCAAGGTCTCGACGATCGACGGCGTGCGGGTCGACTGGCCCGACGGCTTCGGCCTGGTGCGCGCCTCCAACACCACGCCGGTGCTGGTGCTGCGCTTCGAAGGCCACACGCCCGAGGCGCTGCACCGCATCGAGGAAGCGATGACGGCGCTGCTGAAGACGGTGAAGCCGGACGCGAAGATCGGCGCCGCGGCGCACTGAGCTCACCCCCAGGCTCCGCACTTCGTGTCTGCGCCTCCCCCCTCGCCGGGGAAGACTTAGAGCGGCTAACACAACCCAGCGAAGCGGTTCTGGCTAGGCGCCGCATCGCAGACAGTACGAGTAGTACGACAAGGTGCGGCAACGACGCCAGCAGGGTTGTGTTAGCCGCTCTTAGCAGTCCCCCAGGCTCCGCACTGCGTGTCGTCGCCACCCCCCGCCGGGGGCGAGACCGGCAGCCCGGCGGAGCCGGTTCTGCGGTCTCCCTGAAGGGGAGAGCGTCTAACCTGCCGCGTCGCTGAGTAGCGGTTTATTTCTCTAACGGAGTGGTTTTGCTGCTCCGTTTTCATTTCCGTCCATGCGCCTTCTCTCTCGCCTTGCTTTGATGGGCTATTCGGCCGCCCTGACCGTGGCGCAGCCGTTGCTGCGTCGCAAGCTGCGTCGGCGGGCCCGGGTGGAGGCAGGTTACGGGGAGGCGGTGGAAGAGCGGTTCGGGCATTACGAACCGGGGGGCTGGGCGCAGCCTGCGGAAGCAGCCGCAGTCGCCGGGCCGACGGTGTGGCTGCATGCGGTGTCGCTCGGCGAGACGCGGGCCGCTGCGGTGCTGGTGGCGGCTCTGCGTGCGCGCTTGCCCGGCATGCGGCTGCTGTTGACGAACGGCACCGCCACCGGCCGGGCCGAGGGCCGCACGCTGCTGCGGCCGGGCGACCGGCAGGTGTGGCAGCCGTGGGATACGCCGCAGGCGGTGCGCCGGTTCCTGCGGGCCTTTGCGCCCGACATCGGAATCCTCATGGAGACGGAGGTCTGGCCCAACCTGGTCGCCGGCTGCGTGGAGCAGGGCGTACCGCTGGTGGTGACCAATGCGCGGCTCAACACCGGCTCGTTCGTCAAGTCGGAGCGCCTGCACCTGCTGGCCCGACCTGCGTATGCGCGGTTGACCGCCGTGTGGGCCCAGCATGCCGACGATGCCGCGCGGCTGCGCCGCCTGGGCGCGCCGGTGCAGGGCGTCTTCGGCAACCTGAAGTTCGACGCCGCGCCCGACGCGGCGTTGCTGGCGCGCGGCCGGCACTGGCGCGATGCAGGCGCGCGGCCGGTGGTGCTGTTCGCCAGCTCGCGCGAGGGCGAAGAGGCGATGTGGATAGAAGAATTCAAACGAAAAGTGCCCGCAGCCGGCGCAGAATGCCGACCACTAGCTACAGAAATGATAGCAGAGGGGTTGTCTGGCGCTTCCGATGTCCAGTGGCTCCTGGTACCGCGGCATCCCAACCGTTTCGACGAAGTCGCGCAGTTGCTGCAGGCCGCCGGGCTGCGTGTCGCCCGCCGCAGCCAGTGGCCGGACGGTGAAGGCGCTCCGCCGGAAGCCGACGTCTGGCTAGGCGATTCGGTCGGCGAGATGGCGCTGTACTACGGCATGGCGCATGCCGCCTTGCTCGGCGGCAGCTTCGAGACCCTGGGCGGTCAGAACCTGATCGAGGCGGCGGCCTGCGGCTGCCCGGTGGTGATGGGGCCGCACACCTTCAACTTCGCCGACGCGGCGGAGCAGGCCGCGGCGGCGGGTGCGGCGATGCGGGTGGCGGACATGGCGCAGGCGATGGAGGTGGCCGTACGGCTGGTCGGCGATCCCGCCGCACAGCGGAAGGCGGCCGCGGCATCGACCACCTTCGCGGCCTCGCACAGCGGCGCCTCGGCCCGGACGGCGGATGCGATCTGCGCGCTGCTGGCGCGGCGGCGGGTCGGATAGCGGTCGGGCGGACACATCGTCAGCGGGCAGCGCCCATTGACTCAGGGCGCCTGCAAACGCTGCAGCACTTCCGGCGTCGGATACCCATCCGCCGGCAGGCCGACGCTCTGCTGGTAGTGCCGCAGGCCGTCGCGCGTCGCCGGCCCGAGCAGCCCGTCCGGCGTGCCGACCGGGAACCCCTTGGCGTTGAGCGCTGTCTGCATCTGCTGCAGCGCGCTGCGGCCGAGCGGCGGCAGATCCACCGGCCACTGCGTGGCCAGCGGGCCGCCTCCGTCGATCCGGTCGGCCAGCATGCCGACCGCCAGGGCATAGCTGTCGGAATTGTTGTAGCGCAGGATCGCCCGGAAATTGGGGCCGACCAAGAAGGCCGGGCCGCGCGCGCCGGCCGGCAGCAGCACCGCCGCATCGGTCAGGGCGGGCAGGGCGGTGCCGTCGGCGCGGCGCAGGCCGGCGGCGGCCCAGGCGGCGGCGTCCTGGCGCACGGCCATGTCGGCGCGGGCGTAGTCGAAGCCGGGCGGCAGCTGCACCTCCACGCCCCAGGGCTCGCCCGGGCGCCAGCCGGCGCGGGCCAGGTAATTGGCGGTGGAGGCCATCACGTCGGCCATGCTGCCCCAGATGTCGCGCCGGCCGTCGCCGTCGGCATCGACCGCGTAGGCCAGGAAGCTCGACGGCAGGAACTGGGTGTGGCCCATCGCGCCGGCCCAGGAGCCGACCATGTGGCGGCTGTCTATGTCGCCGTTGTCGATGATCTTCAGCGCGGCCAGCAGCTCGCTGCGCGCCCAGTCCTGCCGGCGGCCCTCGAATCCCAGCGTGGCCAGCGCATCGACCGTCGGGAAGTCGCCGAAGTTGGCGCCGTAGTTGCTCTCCATGCCCCAGATCGCGGCGATCGTGGCGGCCGGCACCCGGTAACGGGCCTGGGCCGCATCGGCCTCGGTGCGCACCTGCGCCAGCCTGGCGCGGCCGTTGGCCACGCGCTGCTCCGACACCGCGCTGGCCAGGTACTCCCACACCGGGCGGACGAACTCGGGCTGCGACCGGTCGAGGTCGATGGTGCGGGGCCGGTACTGCGCGCCGTCGAAGGCGTCGCGCAGGGTCGCCTCGCGGATGCCCTGGGTGCGGGCGTAAGCGGAGAAATCGGCGATCCAGCGGGCGAAGGCGGCTTGTTGGGCGGCGTCGTGCACCGTGGCCGTGGCCGTGGCGGCGGGGGCCGGCGCGGGAGAGGGCGCCGGCGCAGCCGGTGCGGCCACGGGCGCGGCCGGTGCGGTCGATGTCCCGCCCGGCGGTATGCCCGGCGTCGCCGCCGGTGGGCCGGCGCATCCGGCCAGCGCCAGCGCCGCCACCAGCGATGCGCAGGCGGCGAGGCGACGGTGGGCCGCGGGCGGTTCGGCGAAACGGGCCGTGTCGAACGCAGGCGCAGCGACGCTGGAAGAGGACACGGCAGGCACGGAGGAGAAGGGCATGGGCGGGCTCGTCGGCGGCAGAAGGAGTCGGTCGATTGTCCCTTCCCGTCGCGGGGCGCCGCAACACCGGGTTACCTCAGCGGCGAGGCCGCAGCGGCCCGGTCGTGCGGTAAACCTAGAATCCGCCACCGCGTTCCCCTGGGGCCTCATGCTTTCGCTCTCCGATCTGCCCGACCTTCCGGCCGTGCCCGACACCGTCAAGACCACGCTGTCCTTCGCCTGGACCGCCTACATCGCCGTCCTGGCGGTCTGGATCGTGTTGCAGAAGCGTTCACCGCTCTCCACCCTCGGCTGGATCCTGTCGATGGCCTGGCTGCCGGTGCTGGGTTTCGGTGTGTACTACTTCTTCGGCCCGCAGCGGCTGCGGCGCCAGCGGGTCAAGCGGATCCGCAGCCATGCCAACCTGTACGCGAAGAGCGATTTCGCCAACCTGCGCGCCCTGAGCGACCACGCACCGCAGCACCTGCAGCAGATGGGCCTGCTGGGCCGAGCCACCTGCGACATCCCGGTCTCGACCGCGTCCGACGTGCGGCTGCTGGTGGGCGGCGCCCAGACGTACAAGGCCTTGTTCGACGCGATCCGGGCGGCGCGCCACCATGTGCACCTCGAGTACTACATCTTCGAGCCCGACAAGATCGGTACCGCGCTGCGCGACCTGCTGGTCGAGAAGGCGCGGCAGGGCGTCAAGGTGCGGCTGTTGGTCGACGCGCTGGGCTCCAAGCGGCTCGGCAGGCGCTTCTTCGCGCCTCTGGAGGCTGCCGGCGCGGGCGTGGGCCGGTTCCACGACAGCCGCATCGGCCGGCGGCTGCGGCCGGTGATCAACTTCCGTACCCACCGCAAGATCGTGGTGTGCGACGGCGAGGTGGGCTTCACCGGCGGTCTCAACATCACCGACGAGGAAGACGAGCGCACCCGCCCCGACGCCTACCACGACGTGCACCTGCGGCTGGAGGGCAACGCGGTGCGCTGGCTGCAGATGGTCTTCCTGGAAGACTGGGTCTACGCCACCGGCGAGCGCAAGCGGCGCACGGCGGAAGACTTCGACAGGCTGCTGCGGCCGACGGTGGTGGGCGAGCACGCGGTGCAGATCGTCGCCTCCGGTCCCGACAGCGCCTACGAGGCGATCCACCGGATGGTGCTGGCGGCGATCCACGGCGCGGTGCGCCGGGTGTGGATCACAACGCCGTACTTCGTGCCCGGCTCGCCCGCGCTGATGGCGCTGACCAGCGCCGCGTTGCGCGGGGTCGATGTGCGGGTGATGGTGCCGATGCGCAGCGATTCGCGCATCGTCAGCGCCGCGGCGCGCTCCTATTTCGACGAACTGATCGAGGCCGGCGCCAAGGTCTGGGAGTACGAGGCGCGGATGCTTCACTCCAAAACGATGGTGTTCGACGACAACTGCGGCGTGGTCGGTACCGCCAACTTCGACAACCGCAGCTTCCGGCTCAACTACGAGATCTGCGCCTTCGTCTACGGGCCGACGCTGACCGTGCCGCTGGGCGCGCAGTTCGAGCGCGACCTGCGCAAGTCGATGCGGGTGGAGGCCGACCGCCGGCTGCCCGCCTGGCAGAAGCTGTTCGACGCCACCGCGCGCCTGTTCTCGCCGTTGTTATAGACCACCCCCAGGCTGCGCACTGCGTGTCTTCGCCCACACCCTCGCGGAGGCGACGCTGGCGGCCCGGCGGAGCCGGTTCCACTGCGTCCTGAAGAGGCGGGGTCGTCGTCCGGGCGGACAGGCGGTGTAGGTGCCTGTGTCCTGAAACGACTTATCCGCAGGCGGGCGGCATACTGGCGGGCTTCCAGATTTCCGCTTGCCGCCGATGCACACCTTTTTCTGGCACGACTACGAAACCTTCGGCGCCAACGTGCGCCGCGACCGTCCTGCCCAGTTCGCCGCGATCCGCACCGATGCCGACCTGCGAGAGATCGGCGATCCGCTGATGCTCTACTGCCAGCCCGCGCCCGATTTCCTGCCCGAACCCGAGGCCTGCCTGATCACCGGCATCACCCCCCAGACCTGCCTGGAGCGCGGTGTGCCCGAGCATGCCTTCTGCGCGCAGATCGAGGCCGCTTTCGCCACCCCCGGCACCGTAGGCGTCGGCTACAACACCATCCGGTTCGACGACGAGATCACCCGCTTCATGCTCTGGCGCAACCTGGCCGACCCGTATGCGCGCGAATGGCAGAACGACTGCGGCCGCTGGGACCTGCTCGACGTGGTGCGGCTCACCTACGCGCTGCGGCCCGACGGCATCGTCTGGCCCAGGAAGGAGGACGGCAGCCCCAGCTTCAAGCTCGAAGACCTGGCGCGCGCCAACGGCCTGCTGCACGACGCGGCGCACGACGCGCTCTCCGACGTGCGGGCCACCATCGCCCTGGCCCGGCTGGTGCGCGACCGGCAGCCCAAGCTGTTCGACTTCGCCTTCGGCCTGCACCGCAAGGACCGCGTCGCGGCCGAGTTGGGCCTGCCGTCCACCGCGCAGGCCGCCCGGCCCTTCCTGCACGTGTCGGGCATGTTCCCGGCCGACCGCGGCTGCCTGGCGGTGATGTGGCCGCTGGCCCAGCACCCCACCAACAAGAACGAGATCCTGGCCTGGGACCTGGCGCACGATCCGTCGGTGCTGGCCGGCCTGGATGCCGAGGCGATCCGCCAGCGCGTCTTCAGCCGCGCCGCGGACCTGCCCGAGGGCGTGGTCCGGCTGCCGCTGAAGGGCGTGCACCTGAACAAGTCGCCGATGGTGGTCGGCAAGCTGCGCACCCTCTCGCCCGAAATGGCGGCCCGCTGGCAGATCGATCTGGAGCAGGCGGGCCGGCACGCCGAGGCCGCCCGTGCGCTGCCCGACCTGTCGGCCATCTGGGCCGAGGTCTACCGCCGGCCGCGAGAAGAGGGCCCGCGCGACGTGGACGAGGACCTGTACGGCGGCTTCGTCGGCAATGCCGACCGGCGCCGGCTGACCCGACTGCGCGCCCTGGCGCCCGAGGCCCTGGCCGCCGCCCGCACCGGTTTCGACGATCCGCGGCTGGAAGAGCTGCTGTTTCGCTACCGCGCGCGGAATTTCGTGGAGACCCTGTCGGAGGCCGAACAACAGCGCTGGGAGCAGCACCGTACCGAGAAACTGCTCGAAGGCGCGGGCGGCGCCCTCTCGGTGGACGCATACTTCGCCCGCATCGACGCCCTGGGCGAAACGGCCGATGCGCGGGGCGAGGCGATCCTCGGCGCCCTGTACGACTATGCCGAGGCGGTCGTGCCGGCCGGCTGAGTCGCCAATCCCTGCCGTGCCGCCAGGCTTTGGCGGCAAATTCCGCACCGGCCGGCGTCCCGCCGCCGGGCACCCGCCTTCGATCCCAGCACCATGACCTCTCGCGGCATCACCACCGACATCGTCCACGCCGTCCGGGCCTTCGGCACCGACCACGGCGGCGTGCACCCGCCGATCCACGTCTCCACCCAGTACGGCTTCGACAAGGTCGACGATCTGATCGGCGTCTTCCAGGGCACGCTCAAGGGCGCCTACAACTACGCCCGCCAGGGCACGCCGACCACGGCTGCGCTGGAGGCGCAGCTCGCGCGGCTGGAGGGCGGCGTCGGCGCGGTGAGCTTCGCGACCGGCATGGCGGCCGTCGCGGCGCTGTTCCTGACCCTGCTGCGCGCCGGCGACCACCTGGTGGCCAGCCGCTTCGTCTTCGGCAACACCAACAGCGTGCTCGACACCATCGCCGGCCTGGGCGTGGCGGTGAGCCGGGTCGATGCCACCGCGGTCGAGCATGTCGCCGCGGCCTTGCGGCCCGAGACACGGATGGTCTTCGTCGAGACCATCGCCAACCCGGGCACCCAGATTCCCGACCTGGAAGCGATCGGTGCGCTCTGCAAGGAGCGCGGCATTCTCTACGTGGTCGACAACACCGTGCTGTCGCCGGCCTTGTTCAGGCCCGCCGTGGTCGGCGCCGGGCTGGTGCTTCATTCGCTCACCAAGACCATCGCCGGTCACGGCAACGCCCTGGGCGGCGCGCTGGTCGATACCGGGCTGTTCGACTGGTCGGCGTATCCCAACGTCGCGGCGCCCTACCGTAAGGGCGACGCCCGGCAATGGGGCCTGACCCAGCTGCGCAAGAAGGGCCTGCGCGACATGGGGGCCTCGCTCTCGTCGCAGCATGCCCATGCGATCGCGGTCGGCGCCGAGACGCTCACCCTGCGGCTGAAGCAGGTGAGCGCCACGGCGCTGGCGCTGGCAGGGTTCCTGGAGGCGCATCCGGCGGTGGCGCGGGTGCACTACCCGATGCTCGCCTCGCACCCCCAGAACGCGCTGGCGCGCCGGCTCTTCGGCGCGGGCTCGTGGCTGATGGCGTTCGAGCTGCAGAACCCCGAGGACTGCCTGCCCTTCATCGACCGGTTGCGGCTGCCGGTCACGGCGACCGGCCTGGGCGACACCCGCAGCCTGGTGATCCCGGTGGCCAACACCATCTTCTGGGAAGCGGGCGCGGCGGTGCGGGCCGACATGGGGATCGCCGACGGCCTGGTGCGGCTGTCGGTAGGGCTGGAAGACGAGGCCGACCTGCGCGCCGATCTGGCGCAGGCCCTGCGGTAAGCCGCGAGGACGACGCGGGCGGCGGCCGGGGCGCCCTGGCGCTCAGCGCGACCAGCGTTTGGCGACCTTGTGCTCCAGCGTGATCTCCACCGCCTTCTGCACCGCGGGCTGGCCGGTCTGCGGGTCGATGTCGACCATGTCTTCCAGCGCGAGGTCTTTCACCTCGCCGCCGGTCTTGTTCTCGAGCGCTTCCAGGACGGCGCCGATGGCTTTTTCGGCTTGGGCAACAGCGGGTGGGGTGGTGGTCATACGGATGCTCTCGGCAGCGGGAATAAACGTCCATTGTCCGGGTGGCGCTGCGCGATGGGGTGTCGGCCGGGCGACACGTCCGCGTGTCGGTCGGCTTCTTCCGATCGCACGCCGAACGACGAACAAAATACGCCCCCGGTCGGCGCCGTTCGCCGACCTTTAGCTATAAAAATAATAGCATCAGGCGATTGCGGGGCGGTGCAGCCGGTCGACCTGCGACGGCCTGCCCGGCAGGTGCAGCGCCGCCGTCGCGGGCGGGTTCTCGGCCAGCAGCCGGCCGCGGCGGACCACCTTGAGCCGAGTGGCGCGCAGGCGCAGGGCCTCGACCGGGTCGCGGGCCTGCAGCAGCACGAAGTCGGCATGGCAGCCCGGCGCCAGCCCGTAGCCCTCCAGCCCCATGATTCGCGCCGGCGTGGTGGTCACCGCATCGAAGCACTGGCGCATCGCCGCCTGGCCGGTCATCTGCGCGACGTGCAGTCCCATGTGGGCGACCTCCAGCATGTCGGCCGAGCCCAGGCTGTACCACGGGTCCATGCAGCAGTCCTGGCCGAAGGCGACCGGCACGCCGTGGGCCATAAGCTCGGGCACCCGCGTCATGCCGCGACGCCTGGGGTAGGTGTCGTGCCGGCCCTGCAGGGTGATGTTGATCAGCGGGTTGGCGATCACGTTCACGCCGCTCCCGGCCAGCAACGGCAGCAGCTTGCTGACGTAGTAGTTGTCCATCGAATGCATCGAGGTGCAGTGCGATCCGGTCACCCGGCCCTGAAGGCCGAGCCGCAGCGCCTCGGCGGCCAGCGTCTCGATATGGCGCGACAGCGGGTCGTCGGTCTCGTCGCAGTGCATGTCGACCGGCAGGCCGCGCTCGGCCGCCAGCTCGCAGAGCAGGCGCACGCTCTCGGCACCGGCCGCCGCCGTCCGCTCGAAATGCGGAATGCCGCCGACCACCCGCACGCCCATGTCGAGCGCGCGCTTCAGGCTGCGCAGCCCGCCGGCGGTGCGCAGCACGCCGTCCTGGGGAAAGGCGACCAGCTGCAGGTCCAGGTAGGGCGCCACCCGCTGCTGCACCTCCAGCAGCGCCTCGACCGTGACCAGCCGCGGGTCGCTGGTGTCGACATGGCTGCGGATCGCCAGCAGGCCGCGCGACACCGCCCAGTCGCAGTAGGCCAGTGCGCGCTCCACCAGCGCCGCATGCGTCAGCTGCGGCTTCAGCTCGCCCCACAGCGCGATACCTTCGAGCAGCGTGCCGCTGGCATTGATGCGGGGCAGGCCGTAGCTCAGGGTCGCGTCGAGATGGAAATGCGCATCGACGAAGGGCGGGCTGAGCAGCTGGCCCTGGGCATCTAGCGTCTCGGCCGCGGGTGCCTGCAGGCCGGTTGCGACCTCGACGATGCGGCCGTCCCGCACCGCGATCGACATGTCGGCGCGGCCGTCGGGCAGGGTGGCGTGGGTGACGAGCAGTTGGAGCATGGCGGGGCGGCGGTAGGTGGATAGGGGCGGGCGGCTGGCGGAGGGGTCGGCGGGTTTCGGCGGAGGTGATCGCCCGAGCGATCGGGCAAGAAAGCCGGAAGCGGCGGTGCGCACGACACGCGAGCACGGTGGACCGCGATCGCGCATTCGGAGTGATGTTGTAGGACAACACCACAATAAACATGAACGTCGCATTAAATTACTATGGAGAATGTTTGAATAGGTTTTTAGTCGTTGGACTCGGCACCGCGGTTCGTCCTCACCGCTGCCGGTTCCTCGGCGATCGCAGACGCTGGCTGCTGGCCCCGCGATGTCTGTTGTACGGGCCTATTCCATAGATGCGCGGAGCAATACGGGAAACCATGGGAGTTCGAAATGAGGGACGAATTGCGGCATATCGCCTTGAGCGTCAGCGAGCCACGGCCGGGCGTGTTCTGCTGGGTCATGCTGGAAGACGCTGGGGGCACCGGCGCCTGGACCGAGATCGAGAAATCCGACGTCTGCTACTCCAGCTACCTGGGCGCGTTGGGAGGCGGCGTGTTCGAGCTCGATTTGATGGGCATCGGCTCGCGCGGCCCGCGCACGTCGCTGCCCCAGGGGCAGGGCGCGGCTCCCCTGCGCGATGCGGGATGGGGTGCGCCTCAGTAACGCCGGGCGTTCGGACTCCGACCCGCTCGCTCGTTTTGCCCGACCCGTCGCCATCGGCCGCACCACGGGCGGGCGAGGCCTCGTCGGCGGCGCTTCTGTCGTAACGCTGCGCTTGCTATCGAAAGTATAGCTATCTGCCGTGGACCATCGACGGCTGCCGCCCTATTTGGTTCCAAAAAGACGGTCGCCGGCATCGCCCAGTCCCGGCAAAATGTAGCCGTGGCTGTCGAGCTGGCGGTCGATCGCCGCGGTGTAGATCGGCACGTCGGGATGGGCGGCCTGCAGCGCGGCCACGCCTTCGGGACAGGTGAGCAGGCAGAGGAACTTGATCGACTTGGGGTTGAGCTTCTTCAACCGGTCGATGGCCAGGATCGCCGAGTTGCCGGTGGCGAGCATCGGATCGACCACGATCAGGTCGCGCTCCTCGGTTTCGGCGGGCATCTTGAAGTAGTACTCGACGGGCTGCAGCGTGCCGGGATCTCGGTACATGCCGATGTGGCCGACGCGGGCACCGGGCAACACCGACATCATCCCGTCGAGGATGCCGGTGCCGGCCCGCAGGATCGAGACGAGCACCAGCTTCTTGCCGCGGATCATCGGCGCCAGCATCGTCTCCAGCGGCGTCTCGATCTCGACGTCCTGCAGGGCCATGTCGCGGGTCACCTCGTAGGCCATCAGCGTGCTCACCTCGCCGACCAGCCGGCGAAAGCCGGGGGTGCCGGTGTCCTTCTTGCGCATCAAGGTCAGCTTGTGCTGCACCAGCGGATGCGAGATGACATGGAGGTTGGTGGTGGCCATGGGGATTGTCCCGGGAGGATGCGCGGCGGGAGAGGGCATTGCCGGGCCGGCCGTCGGACCGGACGAGGGCGTATGGCGCGGGACGACGCAAGCTGCATGCCAGAGCGGACCGTTCGTTCGGAAACGGCCTGCGAACTCGGGGCGGCACCGGACGACACGGGAGCCGCAGATGCAGAAAAGGCCGGCGCCCTCGCGGAACGCCGGCCTTCCCGGGAGGGCGGGCGTGCGTACTTTACGCGGCCTGCTCCAGCAGCTTGTCCAGCGTGACCGGGTAGTCCCGCACCCGGATGCCACAGGCGTTGTAGATCGCGTTGGTCACCGCGGCGCCGGCGCCGGAGATCCCCAGTTCGCCGATGCCCTTGCTCTTCAGCGGGTTGGACCATTCGTCGAGTTCGGGCAGGAACACCACCTCGATGTCGGGGATGTCGGCATGCACCGGCACGTGGTATTCCGCCAGGTCGTGGTTGATGAAAGAACCGTAGCGCTTGTCCGTCACCAGTTCCTCGTGCAGCGCGGCGCCGACGCCGAAGATCATCCCGCCGATGCACTGGGAGCGTGCCGTCTTCTCGTTCAGGATACGGCCGGCGGCGAAGACGCCCAGCATGCGGCGGACCCGCACTTCGTAGGTGTCCATGTTGACGCCCACCTCGACGAAGTGCGCGCCGTAACCGGCCTGGGTGTGGGTCTTTTCGTTCTGGCCGGGCGCCACCTCGCCGAGGGCCTCCACCGCGCCGCGCTTCGCCAGATCGGCGACCGACACGGTCTGCGCGCCGTCGGTGAGGGCGCCGTTGGCGATGGTCGCCTTGTCGGGCACCGTGCCTGCGCGCTGGGCGAGCTGGGCCCGGATCTTCATGCAGGCGTCGTACACCGAACTACCCGAGCTGCCGGCGCCCCAGGAGCCGCCCGATCCGGCACCGGCCGGGTAGAGCGTGTCGCCCAGCTCGACCTCGACCTTGTCGAGCGGCACGCCGAGCAGGTCGGCCGCGATCTGCGACAGGATCGTGTAGGTGCCGGTGCCGATGTCGGTCATGGCGGTTTGTACCAGCACGTTGCCCGATTCCTGCAGCTGCACCCGGGCCTTCGACTTCACCAGCGGGTTGGCCCGCACCGCGGCGGCCACGCCCATGCCGATCCACCAGCGGCCTTCCTGCTGCCGGCGCGGCTGCGCGCTGCGGCGCGACCAGCCGAAGCGGCGGGCACCGTCTTCCAGGCAGGCCACCAGGCTGCGGCTGGAGAAGGGCACCTTCTTCTCCGGGTCCTGCGACGGCTCGTTCTTGATCCGCAGCGCGACCGGGTCCATGCCCAGTCGCTCGGCCAGTTCGTCCATCGCGTTCTCGAGCGCCAGCATGCCGACAGCTTCGCCGGGCGCGCGCATCGAGGCGGCCGCCACCTTGTCCATCGCGGCCAGGCGGTGGGTCGTCTCGCGGTTAGGCGCGGCGTACAGCATTCGCGTGCCCAGGCCGGCGGGCTCGTAGGTGCTCTCGTCGGGCAGGTTGTCGCTCCAGGTGTTGTGGCCGATCGCCACCAGGGTGCCGTCGCGGTGCGCGCCCAGGCGCAGGCGCTGCACCGTCTCGCTGCGGCGCGAGGTGTTGAAGAAGACCTGCTGGCGCGTCTGCACCACCTTCACCGGCATGTCGAGCTTGCGCGCGGCCAGTGCGGCCAACACCGCTTCGTTGCACACGTCGAGCTTGCCGCCGAAGCCGCCGCCTATGTAAGGGGTGATCACGCGGACCTTGTCCTTGCCTGTCTTCAGCACGCCGGAGAGACCTTCGACCGCCCAGTTCGGCATCTGGTTGGAGGTGTGCACCGTCAAAGCGCCGTCCTTCCACTCGGCGATCGTCGCATGGGGCTCCATGGCGGCGTGAGACTGGTCGGGCGTGGTGTAGGTCACGTCGGTCTTGACCTCGGCCTTGTCGAAGGCCGGGTCGAACTTGCCGACGGCGGTATCTACCGGCTGGCTCGGGTCCGAGGCCTTGGGCTTGCTGGCGGTGTCGACGATCGACTCACGGTCGAAACGGCCCGTGGCCTTGCTGTCGTCGGCGTATTTGACGGTCAGGGCCGCGGCGGCGTCGCGCGCTTGTTCGAAGCCGCGGGCGACGACCAGGGCGACCGGCTGGCCGTAGTGGTGAATGTCCCTGCCCACCAACTGAGCCTTGGTTCGCTTGCCCTTGCCCTGACGGGCCACGTTTTCGTGCGTCAGTACCAACAGTACGCCGGGCATCTTGCTGACGGCTGCGGTGTCGATCGACACGATGCTGCCCTTTCCGATGGCGGAGCCGACGATGAAGCCGTAGGCCGCCCGGATCTCGTGGTACTCGGCCGCATAGGTGGCCTGGCCGGTGACCTTGAGCCGGCCGTCGACCCGACTGATCGATTTGCCGACGGTGCCGGCGGCGTTGTCGTCCAGCGCGTTGCGCGGAATGTGTTGGCTGATTTCCATGGGGTTCCTTCGGTCGCGCTCAGGCGCGGGTCGCTTCCTCGAGCACGGCGGTCACGGTGCGGCGTACGAGCGGAATCTTGAAATCGTTGTGGCCCTGGCCCTTGGCGCCGGCGAGCAATGCGTCGGTGGCGGCGGTCCATTTGCCGGCTGAACCGTCGCGGATCGCCGCTTCTGCGGCCGGCTGTCGCCAGGGCTTGTGCGCCACGCCGCCGAGCGCCAGCACGCTGCCGGTCTTGCTGCCCTGCGGCTGCACGATGGCGGCGACCGAAATCAGCGCGAAGGCGTAGGAGGCGCGGTCGCGCACCTTGCGGTAGATCTGGCGTCCGCCCACCGGTGCGGGCAGCACCACGGCGGTGATGACGTCCTGCGGCCCCAGGTTGCTGTCGCGCTCCGGCTCGTTGCCAGGCAGGCGGTGGAAGTCGGCGATCGGGATGGTGCGGCGGCCGGAGGGGCCCTGGGTCTCGACCTGCGCATCCAGCGCGTGCATCGCCACCGCCATGTCCGAGGGATGAACCGCGATGCAGGCCTCGCTCGCGCCCAGGATCGCGTGGATCCGGTTCACGCCGCCGATGGCCGCGCAGCCGCTGCCGGGCTTGCGCTTGTTGCAGGGCAGGTGGGTATCGTAGAAGTAGGGGCACCGGGTGCGCTGCAGCAGGTTGCCGCCGGTGGTCGCCTTGTTGCGCAACTGGGCCGAGGCGCCCGAGAGCAGCGCCCGGCTCAAGACCGGGTAGTCGCGCCGGATGCGCGGGTCGGCCGCCAGGGTCGAGTTGCGCACCATCGCGCCGATCCGCACGCCCCCTTCGGCCGTCGCCTCGATGTCGGCCAGCGGAAGGCGGCTCACGTCGACCAGGTGGGCCGGCGTCTCGATCTGCAGCTTCATCAGGTCGAGCAGGTTGGTACCGCCCGCGATCAGCTTGGTATCGGGGCGGGATGCGAGCATCTGCGCGGCGGACTCGATCGAGTCGGCGCGGTCGTAGCTGAACTGTTTCATGCCTGGCCCTTCGCGACGACGCGGATGGCCGCGACGATTGTTCGGATAGGCCGAGCAGCGGCAGAGATTGCCGCTCATGCGCTCGCGGATTTCGGCGTCGGACAGGGCGGCGTTGCCTTCGAGGCTCTCGCTCACGTTGCTCGGCATGCCGCGGCGGGCTTCGTCGAGCATGCCGACGGCCGAGCAGATCTGGCCGGGGGTGCAGTAGCCGCACTGGAAGCCGTCGTTGTCGATGAAGGCCTGCTGCATCGGATGCAGTTGCTGGCCGGTGACCAGGCCTTCGACGGTGGTGACTTTGTCGCCGTCGTGCATCACGGCCAGGGTCAGGCAGGAGTTGATCCGCTCGCCGTTGACCAGCACGGTGCAGGCGCCGCATTGGCCGTGGTCGCAGCCCTTCTTGGTGCCGGTGAGGTGGATGTGCTCGCGCAGCGTGTCGAGCAGAGAAGTGCGGGGGTCGAGCTGGAGCGCATGCTCCTCGCCGTTGACGGTGAGGCGCACCGGCAGGGTCGGACCATCCGGCGTGACCGGGGCGGGAGCGGGCGCCGCGGCGGTTTGGCCGGAGGCACTGTCGGCCGTGCCGACCAACACGCCAGCGGCACTGGCACAGACGGTCGACTGCAGCACCGTACGCCGGCGAACCGTTACGGCTGGAAGCGAGGAAGCCATGGTGATCCTGTCTTTTATCGTGGGGAAGGATTCGGATGAATCCCTTTGCTCACGATAAGGACCAGAGGTAGCATGCTAATGTAGGACGGCGTCGTCCGGCGGCAACGGACACCGCCGCGCGCTGCAGTGCCCAGGCGCCGCGAAAGGCGCCTTATCGCTTGCGGCCGCCGAACAGGCTGCCCAACACGCCGCGGATGATCTCGCGGCCGACGGTGGTGCCCATGGTGCGGACGGCCGACCTGACCATCGACTGCGCCAGCCCGTCGCGCTTGCCGCCGCGCGGCCCGGTGCTGCCGAACAGCACGTCGTGCAGGCCGCCCATCGAGCCGCCGTCTTCGGTCTTGCCGGCCGCGCCGGTCGTGCCGGGCATCGGCTGCGCCGCGGTGGCGGTGCGATCGCGCAGCATCTCGTAGGCCGAGACCCGGTCGACGGTCTTCTCGTACACATCGGCGACCAGGGACTGCGCCATCAGCTGGGCACGCCGCTCCGGCGCGATCGGCCGGAGCAGGCTGGCCGGCGGCAGGACGAAGGCGCGGTCGGTCACCGAAGGGCGGCCCTGCGCGTCGAGCAAGCTGACCAAGGCCTCGCCCACCTGCAGTTCGGTGATGGCCGCCTCGATGTCCAGGCCGGGCTTCTGCCGCATCGTCTGGGCGGTGGCGCGCACCGCCTTCTGGTCGCGCGGGGTGAACGCGCGCAGGGCATGCTGCACCCGGTTGCCCAGCTGGGCCAGCACGCTGTCGGGAATGTCCAGCGGGTTCTGGGTGACGAAGTAGACGCCGACCCCCTTGGAACGCACCAGGCGCACCACCAGCTCGATCCGCTCGACCAGCACCTTGGGCGCGCCGTCGAACAGCAGGTGCGCCTCGTCGAAGAAGAAGACCAACTTCGGCTTGTCGGGGTCGCCGATCTCGGGCAGCTGCTCGAAAAGCTCCGACAGCAGCCATAACAGTAAGGTGGCGTAGAGCCGGGGCGACTGCATAAGCCTGTCGGCCGCCAGCAGGTTGACCACGCCGCGTCCGCCGCTGGTCTGCAGCAGGTCCTGGATGTCGAGCATCGGCTCGCCGAAGAAGCGGTCGCCGCCCTGGCTCTCGATCTGCAGCAGGCCGCGCTGGATCGCGCCGACGCTGGCGGCGCTCACGTTGCCGTAGCGGGTCTTGTAGTCGGCAGCCCGGTCGGCCACGTGCTGCAGCATCGCTCGCAGATCCTTCAGGTCGAGCAGCAGCAGGCCCTGGTCGTCGGCGATCCGGAAGACGAGGTTCAGCACGCCCGCCTGGGTGTCGTTCAGGTCGAGCATCCGGCCGAGCAGCAACGGCCCCAGGTCGGACACGGTGGCGCGCACCGGATGACCGCTCTGGCCGAACACGTCCCAGAAGGTCACCGGGCAGGCCGCGGGTTCCGGCGGCACGATCCCCCGGCTTTCCAGCACCGCGCGCAGCTTCTCGCCGATGCGGCCCGGCTCGGCGATACCGGCCAGGTCGCCCTTCACGTCGGCCAGGAAGACCGGCACGCCGATCGATGAGAACCGCTCGGCCAGCGTCTGCAGCGTGACCGTTTTGCCGGTGCCGGTGGCGCCGGTGATCAGTCCGTGCCGGTTGGCCAGTGCGGGCAGCATGTCGAACGTGGCGTCGGAATTGCGCGCGATCGTCAGGGACGGGAAGGCAGTGGACATCGACACTCTCGAAAGACGGTAGGGCGCGCCAGTGTAGCCAGCGGGCGCCCGTCGCCACCGCCGCCGCCCGCCCGGCAGCGACGGTCCGAAAGGTAAAATCGCGCATGGCCCGGACCCCGGGCCATCCTCTGCATCACGAGAAGAGATACGAAGCATGGCCGGACACAGTAAATGGGCGAACATCCAGCACCGCAAGGGGCGGCAGGACGAGAAGCGCGGAAAGGTCTGGACACGCGTCATCCGGGAAATCATGGTGGCCGCGCGCGCCGGTGGCGGTGACCTGGGCATCAACCCGCGGCTGCGGCTTGCGGTCGACAAGGCCAAGGCGGTCAACATGCCCGCCGATACCATCAAGCGCAACATCGACAAGGCGACCGGCAACCTCGAAGGCGTGAACTACGAGGAAATCCGCTACGAGGGCTACGGCATCGGCGGCGCCGCGATCATCGTCGACACCATGACCGACAACCGAGTGCGCACCGTGGCCGACGTGCGCCATGCGTTCAGCAAGTACGGCGGCAACATGGGCGCCGAGGGCTCGGTGGCCTTCCAGTTCAGGCATGTGGGCCAGCTGGTCTTCGCGCCCGGCACCGACGAGGACAAGGTGATGGAAGTCGCGCTGGAGGCCGGTGCCGACGATGTGGTGACCGGCGACGACGGCGCGATCGAGGTGCTGGCGCCGCCCGCCGAGTTCGAAGCGGTGAAGGACGCGCTCGAGGCCGCCGGCCTCGCCGCCGACATGGCGGAGGTCACCATGCGCGGCGAGAACACGATCGACCTGGCCGGCGAAGACGCCGCCCTGATGCAAAAGCTGCTCGACGCCCTCGAAGACATCGACGATGTGCAGGCCGTATTCCACAACGCCGCGATTTCCGAATGAACCCTTTCTTTTTCCGTGGCGCACCTGCGCCATTTCCCTCCTCGCGTGAAGCCGGTTCTAATTGTGCGACCGGAGGTGCCGCATGAAGGTTCTCGTCATCGGCGGCGGCGGCCGCGAACACGCCCTGGCGTGGAAGCTGTCCCGGTCGCCCAAGGTGCAGATGGTCTTCGTGGCGCCGGGCAACGGCGGCACCGTACGCGATGCGCAGCTGGAGAACATCGCGATCACCGACGTGCGGGCCCTGCGCGCCTGGGCGCTGGCCGAGAAGATCGGCCTGACCGTCGTCGGCCCCGAGGCACCGCTGGCGGCCGGCGTGGTGGACGAGTTCCGGGCCCACGGCCTGAAGGTCTTCGGCCCGACCCGGGCGGCCGCCCAGTTGGAAAGCTCCAAGGCGTTCTCCAAGGCCTTCATGCAGCGCCACGGCATTCCGACGGCGGAGTACGACACCTTCACAGACGCCGCCGCGGCCCATGCCTATGTGGACGCCAAGGGCGCGCCGATCGTGGTGAAGGCCGACGGCCTGGCCGCCGGCAAGGGCGTGGTGGTGGCGACGAGCCTGGTCGAAGCGCACGAGGCGATCGACTTCATGCTGGCCGACAACAAGTTCGGCGTAGTGCACAACGCAGGCGGCGCCCGGGTGGTGATCGAGGAATTCCTGCAGGGCGAGGAAGCCAGCTTCATCGTGCTGTGCGACGGCAGGAACGTCACCGCCCTGGCCACCAGCCAGGACCACAAGCGGCTGCAGGACGGCGACCAGGGTCCCAACACCGGCGGCATGGGCGCCTATTCGCCGGCACCGGTGGTCACCGCCGACGTGCACGCCCGGGCGATGCGCGAAATCATCCTGCCGACGATCCGCGGCATGGAAAAGGACGGAATCCCCTACACCGGCTTCCTGTACGCCGGCCTGATGATCGATGCCCAGGGCCGGCCCAAGACGCTCGAATTCAACTGCCGCATGGGCGACCCCGAGACCCAGCCGATCGTGATGCGCCTCAAGAGCGACCTCTCCGATGTGCTGCTGGCGGCCGCCGAAGGGCGACTCGACCAGGTCGAGCTGCAGTGGGACCGCCGCGTGGCGCTGGGCGTGGTGATGGCCGCGCACGGCTACCCTCTCGACCCGCGCAAGGGCGACGCCATCCACGGCCTGCCCGACGACGAGGACGATGCGATGGTGTTCCATGCCGGCACCGTGCTGGAAGACGGCGTGGTCAAGACCTCGGGCGGCCGGGTTCTCTGCGTGACCGTGCTGGCCGACAACGTGCGCCAGGCGCAGCAGCGTGCCTACGACGTGGCCCGCGGCGTGCACTTCGACGGCGCGCAGTACCGCCGCGACATCGGCTTCAGGGCCCTGCGCGGTTGATGGCGGCCACGGACCCGGCGGGGCAGATGCGCGCCTACCTGGTGGGCCTGCAAGGGCGCATCGTGTCGGCACTGGAGGCGATCGAGGCCGAGGCCGGCGGCACCGCCGCCTTCGTCACCGATCCGTGGCAGAAAGCGGCCGATGAGCCGCTGCAGGGCCAGGGCATCACCCGCATCCTGGAAGGCGGCGCGGTGTTCGAGCGGGCCGGCTGCGGCTTCTCCCACGTGCGCGGCCTGCGGCTGCCGCCCTCGGCCACCGAGCACCGGCCGCAGCTGGCCGGCGCGCCGTTCGAGGCGATGGGCGTGTCGCTGGTCTTCCATCCGCGCAATCCCTACGTGCCGACGGTGCACATGAACGTGCGGATGATCGCGGCAGGCCATCCCGGCGACGTGCCGGTGTGCTGGTTCGGCGGCGGCATGGACCTGACGCCGTGCTACGGCTTCGCGGACGACGCGCGGCATTTCCACGCCACCTGCCGCGATGCGCTGGCGCCCTTCGGCGAAGACAAGTACCCGCGCTTCAAGGAATGGTGCGACCGGTATTTCTTCCTGAAGCACCGGCAGGAGGCGCGCGGCATCGGCGGCATCTTTTTCGACGATTTCGCCGAGTTGGGCGCCGAGCGCAGCCAGGCGATGGTGCAGGCGGTGGGTGATGCCTTCCTGCCCGCCTACCTGCCGCTGGTGGCGCGGCGCAAGGACATTGCGTACGGCGAGCGCGAGCGTGACTTCCAGCTCTACCGCCGTGGCCGCTATGTCGAGTTCAATCTGGTCTGGGACCGGGGTACCCACTTCGGCCTGCAGTCGGGCGGCCGGACCGAATCGATCCTGCTGTCGATGCCGCCGCTGACCACCTGGCGCTACGACTACCGGCCCGAGGCCGGGTCGCCCGAAGCAGCGCTCGCCGCGCATTTCCTGCCTGCCCGGGACTGGGTGTGAGCATTGCCGCCCGGCGCCGGATCGGCATGTTCGGCGGCGCATTCGACCCGCCGCACCGGGCGCACGTCGCGCTCGCACGGGCCGCTGTGTCGCAGCTCGGTCTGGACTGCCTGCACGTGTTCCCGACCGGCCACGCCTGGCACAAGTCCCGCATTTTGAGCCCCGCCCAAGACCGCCTGGCGATGGCGCGCGCGGCCTTCGCGGACGAGCCGCAGCTGGTCGTCGACGACCGCGAGATGCGCCGGCCCGGCCCCACCTACACGGCCGACACGCTCAACGAATTGGCGGCCGAGCATCCGGGCGCCGCGCTGTTCCTGGTGATGGGCGCCGACCAGGCCTCGCGGCTCGGCGCGTGGCACGCCTGGGAGGAAATCGTCCGAATTGCTATTATTTCCATAGCTGGACGTCCTAGCTCTACAAGCGCCAGCGATGTTTTTCATGCGGAACGCCTGCCTGGCGCCCGCATCCGGCAGATCGCACTGCCCGCACAGGACATTAGCGCCACCGACATCCGCCAGCGCGTAGCCGAGGGCCGCAGGATCGACCTTCTGGTCCCGCCTGTCGTTGCAGGCTATATTGACCGACATCACCTTTACCGAACCAACCGATGAGCACCACCAAAACGGAAACCACCGCCAAAAAGGACGTACAGAAACTTCAGCGCGCCATCGTCGATGGCCTCGAAGACGTCAAGGCGCAGGATATCCAGGTGTTCGACACCGAGAACCTCTCGCCCCTGTTCGAGCGGGTGATCGTGGCCTCGGGCAGCTCCAACCGCCAGACCAAGGCACTGGCCGCCAGCGTGCGTGACGCGGTGCGCGAAGCCGGCTTCGACAAGCCGCGCGTCGAGGGCGAGGACAACGGTGAATGGATCATCGTGGACTGCGGTCCGGCCGTGGTGCACATCATGCAGCCGGCGATCCGCCATTACTACCACCTGGAAGAGCTGTGGGGCGAGACGCCGGTGCGCATCAAGCTCGGCGCCGCCAAGCCGGTACAAGCCGATGCCAAGCCCAAGCGCACCCGCAAGGCCGCCGCCGCGCCCGAAGTCGCGGCCCGCAAGCCCGGCAAGCCGTCGGTGAAGGCGGCACCGGCCGCCAAGACGAAGCCAGCGGCCGCGGGCAAGACAACTGCCGGCAAGACGACCGCCGGCAAGGCCGTCGCCACGAAGTCGCCCACCTCCCGGACGGCAGCCGCCAAGACCGCTGCCGCGAAGACGCCGGCCAAAAAGGTCGCCGCCAAGAAGGCACCCTCCAAGTCGGTGGCCGGCCAGGACACGAAGCCGATGCAAGTGCTGGTGGTAAAGCCCAACGTGCGCCCGCCCTCGAAGTCCGCGGCCGCGCCGCGCGCGCGCCCCAGCGCCAAGACGGCCGGCCGCGCCGCCGCCAAGACCGCGTCGCCCACCGCCGCCGCCAAGAAGCCTTCGCGGGCCACGTCTAGCAAGCCGGCGCCGAAGAAGTGGTCGCGCATCTGACTTGGTAGCCCGCGGTGAAGGTCTTCATCGTGGCCGTGGGCCAGCGCGTGCCCGCCTGGGCGCAAACGGCCTGCGACGATTACGCCAAGCGGTTTCCGCCCGAGATCAAGGTGGAGCTGAAAGCGGTCAAGACCGAACCGCGCGGCTCCAAGTCGCTCGCGACGCTCTATGCCGCAGAGCGCGCCCGGATCGAGGCCGCCATCCCGCGCGGCACCCGTACCGTGGTGCTGGACGAGCGGGGCACTGCGCTCACCACCGTGGCCCTGGCCGCGCGGCTGCGGCAGTGGCAGATGGGTGGTGACGACGTGGCGCTGGTGATCGGCGGCCCCGACGGGCTCGATCCGGACTTTCGCCGGGCCGCCCACGAGTCGATTCGCCTCTCCGACCTGACCCTGCCGCATGCCCTCGCCCGGGTGCTGCTGATCGAACAGCTCTACCGCGCCTGGTCGGTCAACGCGGCGCATCCGTACCACCGCGAATAGCCGGCCGGCCGGCTTGCCGATGCGCCGGTCGCGTGTTTTCTTCCTGGCCCGTCATGACCGAAACCCCTTTCGTCTACCTCGCCTCCCAGAGCCCCCGGCGTGCCCTATTGCTCGAGCAGATGGGCGTGCCGCACCGGCTGCTGGTGCCGAACGCCGATGGCGACATCGCCGAGGACGCCGAGGCGATCGAAGCAGTGCGGCCGGGCGAGGTGCCGGCCGCCTACGTGCGCCGTGTGACCCTGGCCAAGCTCGATGCCGCCGTGGCCCGGCTGGCGCGCCGCGGCCTGCCGCCCGCGCCGGTGCTGTGCTCCGACACCACCGTGGCCCTGGGCCGCGCCATCCTGGGCAAGCCGGCCGACGCTGCCGAGGCGGCGGCGATCCTGCGGCGGCTGTCGGGCTCGACGCACCGGGTGCTCACCGCGGTCGCGCTGCAGCACGGCGGGCAGCGCCAGATCGAGGTCAGCGTGTCGCAGGTGCGTTTCGATCCGCTGGACGATGCGCAGATCGATGCGTACATCGCCTCGGGCGAGCCGTTCGGCAAGGCCGGTGCCTACGGCGTGCAGGGCCGCGCCGCCGCGTTCATCCCGCGCATCGCGGGCAGCTATTCGGGCATCATGGGCCTCCCGGTGTACGAAACGGCGGCGCTGCTGCGTGCCGCGGGCGTGCTGCCCTGACAAGAAAGACCGCTGCTGGAGATGCATGCAACAAGAGATTCTGATCAACTGGTCGCCTCAGGAAACGCGCGTGGCCGTGATCGAACACGGCGCGGTGCAGGAGCTGCACGTCGAGCGCCCGCTGGAGCGCGGACTGGTCGGTAACGTCTACCTCGGCAAGGTGTCGCGGGTGCTGCCGGGCATGCAGTCGGCCTTCATCGACATCGGCCTGGAGCGCGCGGCCTTCCTGCACGTGGCCGATCTGTGGCATCCGCCGGCGGAAGGCGAATCGCTGACCCAGTCGCGCCAGTCGCAGCCGGTGGTGCCGATCGAGAAGCAGGTGTTCGAAGGCCAGGCGCTGCTGGTGCAGGTGATCAAGGACGCGATCGGCACCAAGGGCGCGCGCCTCTCCACCCAGATCAGCGTCGCCGGGCGGCTGTTGGTGTTCCTGCCGCAGGACGACCACATCGGCGTGTCGCAGAAGATCCCGGCGGTGCAGCGCGACGCACTGCGCAAGCGACTGCAGGCGCTGTCGGGCACCGGCAAGGGCGGCTTCATCCTGCGCACCAACGGCGAGGAATCGAGCGATGCCGAACTGGCCGAGGACATCGCCTACCTGCGCAAGACCTGGGCGCGGATCCGCAAGGCGTCGATGGAGCTGCCGCCGAAATCGCTGCTGCACAACGACCTCGACCTGCTGCAGCGGGTGCTGCGCGACCTGGTGGGCGAGGAGACGCAGACCATCCGCATCGACTCGCAGGAGCAGCACGCGCGGCTGCTGGCCTTCGGCCGCGAATTCATGCCGGCGGCCACGCCCAAGCTGCAGCACTACAAGGGCGAGCGGCCGATCTTCGACCTGTACGCGGTGGACGAGGAGATCGCCCGCGCGCTGGGCCGGCGGGTCGACCTCAAGTCGGGCGGCTACCTGATCGTCGACCAGACCGAGGCGCTGACCACGGTGGACGTGAACACCGGCGGCTTCGTCGGCGCCCGCAATTTCGACGACACCATCTTCAAGACCAACCTGGAAGCGGCGCAGGCGATCGCGCGGCAGCTGCGGCTGCGCAACCTGGGCGGCATCGTCATCGTCGATTTCATCGACATGGTGCGCACCGACCACCAGCAGGCGGTGCTGGCCGAGTTCGGCAAGCAGCTGGCGCGCGACCGGGTCAAGACCTCGGCGGGCGGCTTCTCGCCGCTGGGTCTGGTCGAGATGACCCGCAAGCGCACCCGCGAATCGCTGGCCCACATGCTCTGCGAGCCCTGTGCCGTCTGCCAGGGCAAGGGCAGCGTGAAAACCGCGCGCAGCGTGACCTACGACATCCTGCGGGAGATCCTGCGCGAGGCGCGGCAGTTCCATCCGCGCGAATTCCGGGTGGTGGCGTCGCCGAAGGTGGTGGAGCTGTTCCTCGACGAGGAGAGCCAGCACCTGGCCAGCCTGTCGGATTTCATCGGCAAGCCGATCTCGCTGCAGGCCGAGACGGCGATGGGGCAGGAGCAGTACGACATCGTGCTGCTGTGATAGGCGTCCCGCCTTGCGGCACCGAGGCGCGCCTGTCCGGGCCGATCGAGGCGTCCCGATAAGGCACTGTGGAGCCGGTCGTGGTCCATCGGCCAGAATAATCCGTTTGCGAACCGAAAAGGCCGCTGGTCGGCGTGCAATATCGACCTATAGCTATAGATTTTGCAGCAAAAGCCGGACGCTGATCCCGGGCGGAGCCGGCGTTGCAGGGCTGTGCGACCGTCAGGCCGGCGTGTCGGGTCCGTCCACCAGCGCCGGCGCCGGCGCCGCCGCGGCCGTCCGTTGCGCCGCAGGCGTATGCAGCCGGGCATACAGCCCGTCGAGCGCCAGCAGCTGCGCATGGGTACCCTGCTCGGCGATGCTGCCCTGCTGCATCACCACGACCCGGTCGGCGTTCTCGATGGTGCTCAGCCGGTGGGCGACGACCAGGGTGGTGCGGCCCTGCATCACCCGCTGCAGGGCTTCCTGCACCAGCCGCTCCGACGCGTTGTCGAGCGCCGAGGTGGCCTCGTCCAGGATCAGGATCGGCGCGTCCTTATACAGGGCCCGGGCGATCGCCAGCCGCTGGCGCTGGCCGCCCGAGAGCTGCGCCGCGTTGTGGCCGACCTGCGAATCCATGCCCTGCGGCATCGCATCCACATGCGCGGCCAGGTTGGCGGCCTCCAGGCAGTCCTGCAGCCGCTGGCGGTCGACCGGCTGGCCCATCGCCACGTTGGCGGCGACCGTGTCGTTGAGCATCACGACGTCCTGGCTGACCATCGCGAACTGGGCGCGCAGCGCCGGCAGGTGCCAGTCGGCCACGTCGTGGCCCTGCAGGGATACGCTGCCCGCGGTCGGCAACACGAAACGCGGCAACAGGTTGGCCAGCGTCGTCTTGCCCGAGCCCGATGGCCCGACGAAGGCGACCACCTCGCCCGGCGCGATCCGAAGGCTGACCCGGTCGAGCGCGGGTGCGCCGTCGTCCCGGTAGGCGACCGTCACGTCGCGCAGCTCGATGCCGCCGCGCGTGGCCGCCGCGTCGCCCGGCGCCGGCTGCCAGGTGCCGCCGTCTTCAGTGCGCACCTCCTCCATCAGCAGCAGGCCGCGCTCCAGCGCCGCCACGCCCCGGGTGATCGGCCCCGCCACTTCGGCGAGCCGGCGGATCGGCGCGATCAGCATCAGCATCGCGGTGATGAAGGCGACGAAACCGCCCACGCTGACACCGGCCGAAGTGACACCCGTCCGGTCCTGCCAGAGCGCGGTGACGATCACCGCCGACAGCGCGGCCGCCGCCAGCAACTGGGTGAGCGGCGTCATCGAGGCCGAGGCGATCGTCGACTTGATCGCCAGCCCGCGCAGCCGGCGGCTCAGGTCGGTGAAGCGGGTGGATTGCGCTCCTTGCGCAGCATGCAGCCGCACCATGCGGTGGGCCAGTACGTTCTCCTCCACCACGTAGGCCAGGTCGTCGGTCGCCTGCTGGCCGCTCTTGGTGACGCGGTAGAGCCGGCGCGACAGCGTCTTCATGATCCAGGCGACGCCCGGGATCAGCACGCCGACGATCAGCGTGAGTTGCCAGTTCAGGTACAGCAGGTACACCAGCAGCGCCACCAGGGTGAAACCGTCGCGCGACAGGCCCAGCAGCGCCTGCACCAGCAGCGTGGCGCCGGTCTGCACCTCGTACACCACCGTGTTCGACAGCGCGCTGGCCGACTGCCGCGAGAAAAGACCCATCTCGGCCGAGAGCAGATGCTGGAACATCGCATGTCGCAGCCGCATCATCCCTTCGTTGGCGATTCGGGCCAGGGCGTACTGCGACACGAACTGCGCCGCGCCGCGCACCGCGAACAGGCCGACGATCGCCACCGGCACCATCCACAGCTGCAGCCGTCCCTGCACGAAGCCGCGGTCGAGCAGCGGTTGCATGAAGGCGGGGATCAGGGGCTCGGTGACGGCTGCCACCAGGGTGGCGACGATCGCCAGGCTCCATGCCGCGCGCTGGCCGCCGAAGTAGGCCGACAGGCGCCTCAGACGCGTCGTCAGCGACGGCGTGGCGGAGGAAGGGTGTGGGGCGGGAGAAGAGGGCGCGTGCGCGTGGCCGGCGTCGGTGCTTGGCATGGGCAGCGGATTCTACGGGTGGTGAAATCGCCGTGAGGGCTGAACTTTTTGTGACAGCGGGTGTCCGCCACTGTGTAACATCGCACCTCTGCAACACCGTGGTGTGCCTCGCCTTTGCGACGCGCCGACCAAGCCTTTGCTGCCAATGAAATATCCCAGTCCCGTACCTTCGCCTGACTCCCTTCGTTTTTCCGCCAGGCGCAGAGGGTTCGTGGCCTCGCTGGCAGGCGCCTCCGTCCTGCCGGCCTTCGCCCAGTTTCGCGTCGAGATCACCGGCGTGGGCCTGCGCCAGATCCCCATCGCCGTCGTGCCGTTCAAGGGCGATGCGCAGTCGCCTCAGAAGATCGGTGCCATCGTGCTGGCCGATCTGGAGCGCAGCGGGCAATTCACCAGCATCGACGCCGCGGGCGAAACGCTCGACGAAACCAGCCGCCCGGATTTGGGCGTGTGGAAGCAGAAGGCGACCGACGCCGTCGTCGGCGGCAGCGTCTCCCGCCAGTCCGACGGCCGCTTCGACGTACGCTTCCGGCTGTGGGACACCGCCAAGGGCCAGGACTTGGGCGGCCAGAGCTTCGTGGTGCCGGCGGGCGATCTGCGCTTGGCGGCGCACCGCATCTCCGACTACATCTACGAGAAGCTGACCGGCGAGAAGGGCGTGTTCTCGACCCGCATCGCCTATGTCACCAAGGCCGGCTCCAAGTACACCCTGTGGGTGGCCGATGCCGACGGCGAGAACGCGCAGGCCGCGCTGTCGAGCCCCGAGCCGATCATCTCGCCTGCGTGGTCGCCCAATGGAGGACAGCTGGCCTACGTGTCGTTCGAGTCGCGCAAGCCGGTCGTCTATGTGCACGAAGTGGCCAGCGGCCGCCGCCGGCTTATCGCCAACTTCCGCGGTTCCAACAGCGCGCCGGCATGGTCGCCGGACGGCGCTTCGCTGGCCGTCACGCTCAGCCGCGACGGCGGCTCGCAGCTCTACACCATCAGCGCCAACGGCGGCGAGCCGAAGCGGCTGATGCAAAGCAGCGGCATTGACACCGAGCCGGTCTTCTCCGCCGACGGCCGCACGATCTACTTCGTCAGCGACCGGGGCGGCGCGCCGCAGATCTACCGCATCGGTGCGTCAGGGGGCAGCGCCGAGCGTGTGACCTTCACCGGGTCCTACAACATTTCGCCGACGCTGAGCCCGGACGGGCGGTATCTGGCCTACATTTCGCGCATCGGCGGCGCCTTCAAGCTGCAGGTCATGGAACTGGCGAGCGGTACGGTGAACTCCATCACCGACTCGTCGGCCGATGAGAATCCGAGCTTCGCGCCCAACGGCCGCCTGATCGTCTACGCCACGTTGCTGCAAGGCCGCGAAGCTCTGATGACCACCACGCTCGACGGAAAAATCAAGGCCCGCCTGGCCGGGCAGGGCGGCGACATCCGCGAGCCGGATTGGGGCCCGTTCCAGAAGCAACCCTGACAGTTTTTCGCAGTAAACAAACCTATACACATCCGGAGGTCTCCATGTTCAAGAAAATCGCCCTGGCTCTCGCCGTCACCGCTCTGGTCGCGGGTTGCGGCTCGCCCGTCAAGCTCGACGACACTCCGGTGACCGATCTCGGTACCGGCGGCAACAACGCTGGTGCCGGCGCCAACGGCGACCGTGGTGCCAGCAACGTGGCGCCGGTGGACCTGAGCCGCTCGGGTGCCGACGCGGCCGGTCCGGTGGGCGTTGCGCGCATCATCTACTTCGACTACGACAGCTACTCGATCAAGCCGGAGTTCCAGTCGGTCATCGAAGCGCACTCGCGTTTCCTGCGCGCCAACTCGCAGCGCCGCGTGTCGGTCGAAGGTCATACCGACGAGCGCGGTGGTCGCGAATACAACCTGGCCCTCGGCCAGAAGCGCGCCGAAGCGGTGCGCCGCGCCTTCGGCCTGCTGGGTGTGACGGACACCCAGGTCGAGGCGGTGAGCTTCGGCAAGGAAAAGCCGGCCGTTTCGGGCAACGACGAAGCCGCGTTCGCGCAGAACCGCCGCGCCGAGATCTCCTACCGTCAATGACCGGTGCTGCAATGACCTGCCGCCGCTGGGCGGCCGTGGCCTGGGCAACCGCCGCTGCTTGCAGCGGCGGTTTTGCGCATGCGGGCCTGTTCGACGACGACGAAGCCCGCCGCGCGATCCTCGAGATTCGCCAGCAGATCGACAACAACCGCGCGCAGATCGGCCGGGTGGGTGACGACCTCAAGCGATCCAACGAAGAGAACGCACAGCTGCGCCGGAGCCTGTTGACGCTGCAGGGCCAGATCGAAACCCTCCGGGCCGACCAGTCCACGATGCGCGGCCAGAACGAGCAGCTGGTGCGCGACGTGTCCGAACTGCAGAAGCGGCAGAAGGACATCGCGCAGGGCGTGGACGACCGTCTGCGGCAGTTCGAGCCGGCCAAGGTGAACCTCGACGGCGTCGAGTTCGCGGCCGACCCTAACGAGAAGCGCGACTTCGACGCGGCCCTGGCCGTGTTCCAGAAAGGCGACTTCGCCGGCGCGCAGAACGCGTTCGATGCGTTCGTGAAGCGCTACCCGAAGAGCGGCTACACGGTGCAGGCGTTGTTCTGGCTGGGCAACGCGCAGTACGCCAACCGCAATTACCGCGAGGCCATCGTCAACTTCCGCTCGCTTCTGTCGCAGGCGCCGAACCATGCGCGCGCTCCGGAGGCCGCGCTGGCGATCGCCAACTGTCAGGCCGAGCTGAAGGACGTGAAGGCCGCCCGCAAGACGCTCGAAGACCTGATCAAGGCCTATCCGCAGTCCGAAGCCTCCGCCGCGGCCAAGGAACGGCTGTCGCGCCTGAAGTGACGGCGGGGTCGCCGGTATGACCGTATCGGTCGCGCTCGGCGGCGCTCCTGTGACTCCGGTGCTTCCGGACGACGCAGACGCGGCGCGCCGCTTCGGGGGACTGGAGCGTCTCTACGGTGTGGACGGTGCGCAGCGCATTCGTCACTCGCGCGTCGCGGTCGTAGGCATTGGCGGTGTCGGCTCCTGGACGGCCGAGGCGCTGGCCCGCAGCGGTGTGGCCGGACTGGTGCTCATCGACCTCGACCATATTTCCGAATCCAACGTCAACCGCCAGATCCATGCGCTGACGCCCACCGTGGGCCAGGCCAAGATCCTGGCGATGCGCGACCGCATCGCGCTGATCAACCCCGACTGCATCGTGCACTGCGTCGACGATTTCGTGGAGCTCGCCAACTGGCCGGGCCTGCTGCCGTGCGCGGTGGACGCAGTCGTCGACGCCTGCGACCAGGTCCAGGCCAAGGTGGCGATGGCCGACTGGGCGCGGCGGCAGGGCAAGCATTTCCCATTCGTGTCGGTGGGCGCGGCCGGCGGCAAGCGGCAGGCGCACCTGGTCGACCTGGACGACCTCAGTGCCACCACGCACGACCCGCTGCTGGCCCGGTTGCGCTACCGCCTGCGCCGTGCGCACGGCGCGCCCCATGACGGCAAGCCGATCGGCATTCGCTGCGTCTTCAGCCGCGAAGCGGTAGCCCCGCCGGACGCGTCGTGCGCGATCGACGGCGACGGCTCGCTCAACTGCCACGGCTACGGCTCGGTGGTCAGCGTCACCGCCACCTTCGGCATGGTGGCCGCGGGTTGGGTGCTGGACCGGTTGGCCGCGCGCTGCGCCGCGGGTGTGCCGGGCCGACCGTAGAGGGGGCATGCGCCGCGGCCGCCGTGCATCGCGGGGCAGTCGTCGGTGTTTCAAGTCGGTATTAATATCCGGGCTTTCGGAGCGCTGCAGTGACCAAAGCCCGGACGACGATACGGCAGCCCCGCAAAGGTGTGGGGGCGACCACGCTGGCCGACGTGGCGCGGCTGGCGGGTGTGTCGGTGATTACCGTGTCCCGTGCGCTCAGCATGCCGCAACTGGTCTCCGCTGCCACTCGCGAGAAGGTGCATGTGGCGGTGGAGTGCACCGGCTACGTGCCCAATCTGCAGGCCAGCGGGCAGGCCTCCAACCGCAGCCGGCTGGTCGCGGCGATGGTGCCCACCATCGCCGGCCCGGTATTCCTGGAGACCGTGCAGTCGCTCACCGAGACCCTGGCGGCCTCGGGCTACCAGCTGCTGCTGGGCCAGAGCGGCTACGACCATTCGCGCGAGGATGCGTTGATCGATGCGATGGTCGGCCGCAGGCCCGACGGCATCGTGCTGACAGGCATCGTGCGGTCGGCCGCAGGCCGCCAGCGGCTGATCGCCTCGGGCATTCCGGTGGTGGAGACCTGGGACCTGACGCCCACGCCGATCGACATGCTGGTCGGCTTCTCGCACGAGCGGGTCGGTGCGGCCATGGCGCACTACCTGCTCGGCAAGGGCCACCGCCGGATGGCCCTGATCACCGGCGACGACCAACGCGCCCGCAGGCGGTGCGACAGCTTCCAGCGCACCCTGCGCGCGGCGGGCGTGGCCGAGGCACCGGTCTGCACCGTACCGGCCCCGACGACCCTGGCCGGTGGCCGCGACGCGCTCGCCCGACTGCTGCAGGCGCATCCGCGGATCGACGCGCTCGCCTGCAGTTCCGACGCCCTGGCCCACGGCGCGATCATCGAGGCGCAGGTGCGCGGCATCGATGTGCCCGGGCGGCTGGGCGTGATGGGTTTCGGCGACATGGCCTTCGCCGGGCATACCTATCCCCCTATCACCACGGTCGATATCGACGGCAATGCGATCGGTCGGCAGGCAGCGCGTTTCATCGTCGACGGCGGGCACGTGCCGGACGATCGCCCCAAGATCGTCGACATCGGCTTTTCCGTCGTGGAGCGCGCCAGCGCCTGACAGGGCCGCACCGCCCGATGACCTTTTCGCCATGCTCCACCGCCCGCGAATGCCCGGTGCGCATCCGGCCGCCGCCTCTTTACCCACTCTCTCCCGCTCCTCCTGATCGTCATGAAAAACAAACTCCTCGTCGTCCAGGGTGCGCTGATGCCTGCTCTCGAAGCCCGCCTGGTCGCCCAGTACGACACCGTGCTCCTGCCGCCCCCCTCTCCCTCGCGCGAGGCGGTGCTGGCTGCCGAGGGGGCGGGTATCGAAGGCCTGGCGACCTCGGCTCGTTTCGGCGCCGATGCCGCCCTCATCGCGGCGCTGCCGCAGCTCCAAGTGATCTCCAGCTTCGGCGTCGGCCTGGACACGCTCGACCTGGACGCGGCCCGTGCGCGCGGCATCGCGGTCGGCTACACGCCCGACGTGCTCAACGACTGCGTGGCCGACACCGCTTTCGCGCTTCTGATGGACGTGGCCCGCCGCATCAGCGCGGCCGACCGCTTCGTGCGTCGGGGCGATTGGCTGAGGGGACAGTTTCCTACCGCGACCAAGGTTTCGGGCAAGCGCCTGGGCATCCTCGGCATGGGCCGCATCGGCCGCGTGATCGCCCGCCGCGCCAGCGGCTTCGACATGGAAGTGCGCTACCACAACCGCCACGCGCTGACCGACGTGGACTACCCCTATGCCGCGTCGCTGAAGGAATTGGCCGAGTGGGCCGACTTCCTGGTGATCGCCAGCGCCGGCGGTGCCGACACGCAGGGCCTGGTCTCCGCCGAAATCCTCGACGCGCTGGGCCCGCAGGGCTACCTGGTCAACATCTCGCGCGGCACCGTGGTGGACGAGGCCGCGCTGGTCGATGCGCTCGCCCACAACCGTATCGCCGGCGCCGGACTGGACGTCTTCGCGCGCGAGCCGCAGGTGCCCGCCGCCCTGGCGGCGCTCGATAACGTGGTGCTGCTGCCCCATCTGGCCAGCAACACCCGGGAAACCCGCGCCGCGATGGCGCAGCGGGTGGAGGACAACCTCGCCGCGTTCTTTGCGGGGCGACCGCTGGTGTCTGCGGCGTTGTAGATGCCGGTCGGTGCGGCCCGACAGCAATGCCGCCTGTCCGAAGGCCGGGCTGGCGCGGGTGGGTAGAATTTCGGCTCCGGTGCCCGATGCGGGTGTAGTTCAATGGCAGAACTTGCTCCACAGGTAAATCTTGCAAATCGGCCAGAAGCTACGCCAAAACCTACGCCTGTTAGCCAATAAAAAAGCGCCTCGGGGGCGCTTTCTTAGGTGGCGTAGGTGCCTAGTTCTGTTTGCTCGGTCTGCCGTATCCGCTGTTGGGCGGTGGCAGCAGATCTGATACGGGCCGTGCCTTGCCCCACGCCTCCAGCTCTTCGACAAGCCAGCCTGCCCGGCCGTTGCTGATCTTCCGTGGTTTGGGTGCATCCCCTTTGGCCACCAGCATCTCCAGTGTGCTTTCCGAGACCGACAGAAAGCTGGCGGCATCAGTTTTCGCCAGGTACAGCGGTTTGAGGTAGAGCATAGGCTGTGCATCAACTGTGGCTTTGCGGGTCATGGGCAGGCTCCTATCAACGTCAGTTGTTGCTGGCCGGGGTGGGTTGACTTGATGACGTTGCCGCCGGCGCTGCGCACCTCGGCAATGGCGCGGGCGACGGCGCGGCGGTATTCGCCGAAGCTCAACTGGCGCAGCTGGAATTCGTGGATGTCCACGGCCGCGCTGATGGCGTCGAGTTCTTGAAAGTACAGGGCAGTGGGGCGCCAGGCGCCGCTGGCCATGGCGCGCTGCTGGATGCCGGCCAGGGCGTGTTGGCCGGCCTGGATGTGGGCGCGCACGCCGCGCACCACACCCTGCAGCTCGATGGCGTCGCCCACGTTGGTGGCGGTGACTAGGGTGGCCCAATCCATCTCGCTGGCCACGCCTTCACGCAGGACGCGGAAGGCTTCGCGCACGGGTGTCATGGCGGTCTGCATTTCGGCGGCCGTCAGGCGGCCGGCGTAGGCCTTGGCGGTCTCGATGGGGTTGGACGAGATCCAGCGCGGGACGCGGGGTTTGCGGCGGCCGTTCATGGGAGCACCCCGGGCACGTTGAAGAACCCCAGGGCCCCCTTGTAGGGCGCGAAGGGCAAGGGTTGGGCATCGGTCAGCACGAAGCCGAAGGGGCCGAAGAAGTAGGGTGATTCGTGCGTGCGTTGGCACCCCACTAGCTGGGCACGGCCAACGATGCCGCCGCGTTCGTAGGCGTCGCGGTGGGGTAGCAGGCCGATCACGTGGGCGATGCGTGGATCGCTGGCCAGGAACTGGATGCAGTCGTCGTGGTCAGCCCGCGTCATGGCCTGGCCAGCGTGGATGAGGATGGGGCCGCGGCGCAGCGTTTCCCACGTACGGTTTTCGACCGGCTTGTGGCCGTTGACGATCAGCCATGCCCAGGGTTGGCGGATGGAGAGGGCTTTCATGCTTCGCCCCCCGTCCCCGCTTCGGCAGCTTGCATGGCAGCAGCGATACCAGCCATGGCTTCGGCCCCGGTCGCCTTGGGCTTGACTGCGCGCGGTTTCTTGCCTGCCGCGGGCTTGGGCGTGGGCTTTGCGGCTTCGGCCCGGTCGGCGGCTTCGCGCTTCATGTCGGCTCGGATCTGCTCTTTGATGGCGGCCAGGTCCAGATCGAGCGCGAGTGCGGCGGCATCCAGTTGGGGCGCGTACTCGGGCGGGCGCTCAAATCCGGGCTCGATGTCGGATATGGCGGCCAGCACCAGCAAGGCGCGCTTGGGATGCTCAGCGGCGCGGGCAACGGCCGTGTCCAGGTCGGCATCGGTCCAGCGGTGCGCCATGCTCAGGGCTGCAGCCACCAATGTTTCGTTGCCCTCGCAGGCTTCCTGGCGGATCAACCTCTGCCAGAGGGTGGTGGGCAGGGGTTGATCGTCTGGCATGGTTTTGGCCGCGCTGATCACGTCGTGGATGGCGCGCTCTCGCCAGCGCTGTTCATATTCGGCCTGCAGCGCGGCCTTCTGCTCGGCGGCGCTGGGTTTCTTGGGCTTTGGTGCAGCGGCGGGGTTGCGCTGCTCGATGGCTTCGCTGGCGGCGCGCAGGGGCATGGCTTCGACCATGGCGCCGCTGGGGGTCTCGATCAGCACCACCTTGTCGGCCGGCAAGTCCTGGCCCAGCAGCTGGCGCAACGGCTCGGCGGGTTTGCCGGTGCCGGGGATGGTGCGGGGCTTGTCCAGCAGCATGTAGCCGGCCGGTGTGCCACCATCGGTGGGCATGATCTCGCGGGCCTCGTGGCCGCTGATGACCTTGCGGCCGGCTGCTACGGCGCTGAACCGCATGCGCTCGAAGTGGGCGGCCTTCTTTTCGCCGAAGCAGCGGGTGTCGGTACAGACGTCCGCATTCTTCACGTCGCCAAAAAGCTCGGGCGAGGCGCCGGTGCGTTTAGGGCATGCCAGGCAGTCGCCGGCTTTGGGCAGCAACTCGGCGTCAGCGGTGTCGAATGGTGCCTGGGCCAGGTCCAGCATGTATTTGCGGCGCACCAGGTCTCTGGCCGCGCGGTGGCTGATCTGCTCGCCGTTGGGGCAGATGTCGCGGAAGGCGGCCAGCTGCAGCTGCTCTGTCGGCACGCGGGAGATCAGCACGCCGTTGCTGCGGTTGAGCGCGCCGCTCTGCAGCGCCTTGCGGGCGTCACCCGTAAGCGTCAGCAGGCGCACGGTTTCGTAGACGTGGCTAAGGCCTTTGCGGACGGTGGCGGCAATGTCTTCCACGGTGTAGCCGTGCGCGTGGATCAGGCGGTCGAAGCTCTCGGCTTCGTCCAGCGGGTCGAGGTTTTCGCGCTGGATGTTCTCGACCAGCTGCATGACGGCCACGGCCTCGTCGGTCAGCTCGCGCTCCAGCACGGGGATGCTGTGCAGGCCCGCGAGTTGGCTGGCGCGCCACCGGCGCTCGCCGGCCACGATCTCATGCGTGGGCAATGCCTCGCCCCTGCGGCGGTCGCCGCGCTGCTCGAAGGTATCGGCCAGCCGGGCGGCAGGCAGTTTGCGCACCAGGATCGGCTGCATCACGCCCCAGAGCTTGATGGTCTCGGCCAACTCTTGCAGGGCGTCGGCATCGAAGCGCTTGCGCGGCTGCGTGAGGCTGGGCACCAACTGGGCCAGGGGCAGCGTGGCGGCCGGGCTTGCGGCGCCTGCGCTGGGCGCAGCACTGTCACCGCTGGCCAGCACCGTAAACGCATCCAGCGGCAATTGCACAGATCCCAGCCGCTCTACCGTGATGGTGTAGTGGGTGCTGCCGGGTGCGTGGCTGGAGACGATGCCGTGCAGGCCGGCGGCGGCGTGGGGGTCGCCGGCACGGTCGCATGCATCGTCGTTGACGCGCACGCGGTGGCCGACCAGCTGCTCTTGTTTTTGCTTGGCCATCATGCGGCCCTCTCTGGTGTGGATGGGGCGGCGATGTCGATCACGCGGCCGTCGCGGTAGTGCAGGCGGTCATACATGCGGCTGGGCAGCAGGCCGGCATCGTTGGCGCCGGGGCGCAGGGCGGGTGCCGATGTCTCCAGGCCGCGGTAGCCGTTGGGCGTACTGGCGGCGCAGATGCGCTTGGGCTGGGCGAAGCGGGTGCGTTCGTTTTTCATTGCGATTGCTCCCGCTCGGCCAGGTAGGTTTTCCACGGCACTTTTTTGCCGTTGACCAGAAATCCCCATTCGCCCCGAGGGCGCCATGTAAAAAACAACGTCCACACACCGCCGGGCGAGACCTGGCTGATGCGGTGGTACTGGGCGAACAGCAGGCGGCCGGTGTGGCCTGCACGGCGGTGGAATAGGCCGCGCAGCACGCCATCTGGGTCATCGCTCAGGCCATCGACGGCCATTGCACGGCGGTCAGACAGATCGCCCCATGGCCGCTCTTCTGTGTACCAACCATGCAGTACTACCGTGCGGGCGTTCCACGGGTGGTCATGCAGATCCCGGTCTTGGTCGGGCCGCATGATGTGGTGCACGCGGATGCTGGGCAGCCAGCGCCAGCGGGCGTCTGTGGCGTTGTCGTCTGCATCGCGCCCGTAGGGGTTAAAAAGCCACCAGCGGCCCATGTAGATGGTCTTGCCATCGGCCGAGGTGATGTGGGTGTACGGCGCGCGCTGGGCGCGAGCAATCAGCCGGTCTGCCACGGGCGGCAGGGCGATGATCTTGGCCAACAGGTTCCAGACAGCGGCCCTCATTTGGCACCGCCTGCCGGTGTGATCAGGGCGCGGATATCGTCCATCGTGATCGTGCCGGGGGCCGCATCGATGTGCAGGCCCCACTGCTTGCGGGTGCGGCTTACCAGGTCCAGCGCATGGGCCTGGGCGGGGGACAGCGCTGCGCCGATGGCTGGGGTGAAGCTGCTGTGCAAGGCCACCGCGCCGTTGGGCGTGTCGGTGAGGGTCAGGGTGATGGTGGCCATGTCAGTACACCTTGCCGCCCGTGGCCTGCCGAACTTCCAGCTTGTGGTCTGGCCGCTGGGCGTTGTAGGCCATCTTCTCGGCGATGGCGCCGCCCAGGTTTATGTTATAGGCACCGGCCAAATCGAATATGCGGATCACCGCGTCTGCCAGCTCTACTTCGCGCATTTCGCGGTGAGGCAGCTTGTCGTCGAGCAGCGCCTTGCGGTCGCCCTCCATGGCCTCGCTCAGTTCGGAGTGCACCAGGCAGAGCTTCTGGGCGAAACACATCGGGTTGGAGTGCACAGGTTGGCCAGTGCGCGGATCGACCCACCAGCCCGCATCCTTCGAGGCGCCGTGGCATTGCTGCTGCAGGATTTCTGCGGCGCGTGCCACCTCAGAAGGGTTAAGGAAAAATTCGGGGCCGGTATTGGTTGTGATCACGACAAGTCCTTTCGGTCGGCGCCGGGGGTGATGGCGCCCGGGGCATGGATAAACGCGGCCTCGCACTCGATGCGCTTGGCCTTGAAACGTGGGTTGATGGCGTCCAGCTCGGCCACTTGGCCGCGCAGACGGGACGCAAGGGCACGGGCGGCGTGGCCGCTGGCGTGCGATGCGTCGGGGTAGTGGTGGCTGACGCGGATGCTCTGGCCGGTCGGCACGTCGTCTATCTCGACGACGACCACGGGCTTGCCGCCGGCCCCGAATCGGCATTCGGCGTGGGCCACCTTGCCTTTGATGTGCAGTTGCATGACGGCCCCTTAAAACGGCAGGGGCTGGGCCATGCTGGCCACCACGGCCAGCGCCAGCAGGGCGAAGACCACCGCGTAGCCCAGGCATGCCGTGGCGACGCGGTGCCGGCGGCGGCACAGGTGCGGGCCGTCGATATCGAGGTGCGGGCGAAGGTCAACGCGCATGGCGGCCCCCTGTGCGGTGCAGCGGCTTGACCTGGGCCGCCCATGCGCCGGGGTGCAGGCGGTCGGCGTCCAGCGCGGCCTGGGCCTGGCTGGGGGCGATGGCGATGTACTGCAGGCCGGCGACGGTGATGCGGTAAGCGTTCATGGGCGGCGCCTCCCGATGGCGCGGAGTGCGTCATCGATATGGACAACCCGGAACCCTTGGACACCGAAGGATTGCTGCGGCGTCTCGTTCGTGAGAATCAGGTCGCCGCACCGTGCCCGCTGCATGCCGACGTCGGACTCGAAGACTCGCGCGCAGCCGTAGTGCCGGCGAAATTCTTCGGTATAGCGGGTCTTGCCGGAGCCTTGCGGTCCGTGGATAACGATGGTTGGCGCACTCATGGGCGCACCTCGAATAGCGTGCCGAAGTCGTCCGGGCGCATGGCTCCCCACGAACGCTCCCAGATGGGGCTATTTGCGATTTGGATTTTTTCCGCTGCTAACCAAGAGCCTGCATGCGCTCCGCCGTAGTAGCGGTACATGCACACACTGTGGCTGCCGTCCAGAGACTCCAAATTAATAGCCCCAAAAGCCACGGACGCGAGGTGCATGGTCATGGGATGGAGCGGTAGGACGATCGCATTGGCCGGCACCCGCTCCAGATGCGCCAGCAGTTCCTCATGCATCTCGGCCGCGGCCTTGACGGCTTCCTGGCGGGCTTGCTCGACCAGTGCGTTTACCTGGGCCGCAGTGAATGTGGTGGCGCGGCTCATGCACGCAACCCGTCAAGTTCGCGCTGCATGCGCGCCTGGCGCAGGCTGAGCGTGCGTAAGAGCGCCCACTTCACCTCGTGGGCCTGGCCCTCATTGAGCCAGCGGCCGTGCACGCCGTTGATGCCCACCCAGATGAGATTGCGCACCGGCTGGCCGTTGCCCGACAGCGTGGCATCGATGACCAGGATGCCAGCGGGCTTGGCGGCGTTGTGCTCGGTGTAGGTGGGGCGGGTGGCGCTGTTGAAGCGCTTAATGCGGCTGCGCAGGCGAGCGTCTAGGGCGCTGCGCGTTGACTGTGCGGCGTGGGCATCGCCGGTGGGGAATGACATGGGGCCTCCAATCGCCCGGGGTGGGCGTGGAGGAATTCTACAAACGTAGAATTATGTGTGTCAACAACTGTAGAAAATTAATTACAGCCGCTCGATTGGCTTACCGCTTGGGAAAGTGAAGACGAGCGCTGTAGCCTTCTGGCTGTGGGTCCTTCGGCCCTTTTCGTGTCGAGCCGTCACCGTCCAGGATTCGGCGGACGTATCCCTCGACCATGCCCTTTTCTAGATCATTCAACGTGCCCCATTCGTCGTTGGAGATGTGCTTGAAGGGCCATGGGGAGTTGTGGAGCCGGTAGACGGCTTCTCTCTCTTTCACCTCGCCCGAGACGACCATCGTTGCGGCCAGTGACGAGTAGTCGCTTTCTTCGTCCAGCAGCTGCTCGACGGTGAGTCCTAGCGCCTTGGCTATAGCAGAGGCCTTTTCTGAACGTTTGCTTTTCCGAACTTCTAGTGCGCTGATGGTGCCGACATCGACCAACGCCCGTTCAGACAGCTTTTCCAGTGTCCAGCCGTGGAGATCACGGTACTTTTTGATCTGTGTTCCTAGAGACATAGCCGCAAGCTATACAGATGTTGAAAAAAGAACAAACACAGTTGTAGACCTACGTCTTTCTACAGTTGTAGAATTCGACGCATGAACTCCTTTTCTGATGCGTTGGAGACCTTCGGCGGCCCTGGCAAGCTGGCCCGTTCGTTGGGCATCACCACCCAGGCGGTGTGCTTTTGGCGTGACGGCAAACGCCGTATTCCGGCCGATCAGTGCTATCGGATTGAGCGTGCGATGGGCGGATTGATCACGCGGCAGGTTCTGCGGCCAAAGGACTGGCAGGAGATCTGGCCTGAGCTGGTCGCTGGATATGGCGAACCGGCCGAGCCGCTGGCTGCGGTAATGATGGCTCCGGCCGGGGAGGGTGGCTGAGATGGCGCTCACCCGTTCAACACATGCCCGCGGCTTGTTCTCTGCGCCTGGCATGCGCGTTATCTGCACCCACGGCGCATCCACGCTGCCCCGGCGCATCACGCGGCGGCTGGTGGGTACTGGCCCTGTGCTGTCGCCCTTGCTTGAAAAGCCTTCGGCCCGCATCGCGCGCCGTGCGGCTACCGCTGCAGCACGTGAGGCGATTGCTGCGCTGCCGGCGGCCAGCGCAGAGATGCAGGCACTGACCCTGGGCTGGGCGCGCTGGTGCGCTACCCGCCAGGTGCTGCAGCCATCACGGCGGCGCGGTGGATTTCGGTGAGCAGTGTTTCCGATGCCAATTCCCCGCCCCGCTGCGCAAATTGCGCCATGCGGGCGAATGTTTCCGCAAAGCCGGCCTGCTGTGTCGGCGGCAGTTCGGTCATGAGCGCCATGGCCATGACGCCCAAAGCCTGCTCGACCGCTGCAAGGCGCTCCAGCGCCGTGGTCAGAGCTTGTTCCAGTCGGTCGATCCGTTCGGTTTCCATGGGTGCCCTTTCCTGTGGCGGTGGTGGCCGTGAGACAGCGCCATTGTTGCGGGGCCTGGGGCGCCCGCCCGTTTCGCAGTTGCCGGTCTTCGCGGGGGTTCTTCGCCGGCAACTCTTCCGCCGGGCGTTCGTGCCGGGCGGCTTTTTCTTGCGGGGACTGTGTGCGTGTGCTCATGCACTGCAGTCTCTTTTTTTTGCCCAAAAAAGGCATTCCGAACGGTTCCGAATGATTCGGAACCGTTCGGAACGCCCCTTCCCCCAAGGTGATGCGCATGCCTGACGTGACGCAATATGAAGATGAGCTGGACGCTGCTCGCGATGCGGTGAAGGCATTGGGCGGTGCCAAGAAAGTGGGCACTTTGCTCTGGCCCGACAAGACAACCGACAACGCCGCGCGCTATCTGCTCGACTGCCTCAATGGCCAGCGCGCCGAGCGGCTGAGTCCTTCGCAGGTGCTACTGCTCATGCGCATGGCGAGGCAGGTGGGTTTCCACGGGCTGGCCGAATACTTCATGGCCGAGGCGGGCTACAGCCGGCCGGTACCGGTCAACGCCGAGGCAGAGTCGATGGTGCTGGCCCAGCAGATCGACGTGACGATGGACCGGCTATCGCTAATGGTGGGCCGGCTGGAGCGCCTGCGCGGCGTGCCCGCAGGCAGCTGATGGACAACTACCAGCAAGTGCTTCTCCAGATGGAGGAGTTTGGGATTGTGCTGCGCGACAAGGACGTGCCGCTGCGACTCGATACACCCAAGCGGGTGACGTGCGGCGACAAGGGCAAGGATTGGTACCGGCTGTACCTGTTCCGGCCCGACGCGGGCGGCGCCTATGTGACGGGCAGCTACGGCACCTACCGGCATGGTGGCGATTACCGCAAGGTGGCGGTGGACTGGCAGCCGCTGTCTGAGGCCGAGAGAACGCGCATGGCGGCCGAGCGTGCAGTGCAGCGCGAGGCTGCGGCCCGTGCCCGGCAGGAGGAAATCGCCAATGCCGCGGCAGAGGCCATCGACCTGTGGCGCCGCGCGTTGCCTACGGGCGGTAGCCCTTACCTGGACCTCAAACAGGTCCAGGCCGAGGCATGCCGGTTTGTCGACCAGCCGATGGTGCTGCGCTGGCCGGCGCGCCGTCCGGATGAAGACGATACGGTGGTGCGCCTGCCCACGGGCACGCTGGTGGTGCCGCTGCTGCGCTACGACCTGCCACGCCACGAGGCGCTGCGGGGCCTGCAGTTCATCCGCCCCGATGGCGCCAAGATCTATCTGCGCGGGTTCGACAAGCCAGGGTGCGCGGCCCGCCTGGGTGAGGTGGACGATGAGTGGGGCACGCTGCTGCTGGTGTGCGAGGGCTACGCCACGGGCTTGTCCCTGCGCATGGCGGTCGATGGCAAGTTTGCGGTGTTTGTGGCGTTTGATGCCGGCAACCTGGCGCACGTGGTGCCTCTGCTGGCCGCCCGCTACCCGCAGCACCGCATCCTGATCTGCGCAGATGACGACTGGCAGACCAGGGACCGCGATACGCGCGAGCTGAGTAACCCCGGCCGCACCGCCGCCCGCGCCGTCGCCCGGCTGGTCGCCAACGCCGACTTCCTCTGGCCTCACTTCCGGGCTGCCACGCGCGAAAAGGGCGACACCGATTTCAACGACCTGCACGTGCGGGAGGGCCTGGACGCGGTGCGCCGGCAGCTGTCCGGCGTGGTGACGGCGATGGCGAGGCGATATGGCTGACGCGCCGGATAGCGGGCTACCGGGCGCTCCGGTCGATCAGCCACCGCAGTCCCCCGCAGAGGGGACTGCCATCGGTGCCATCGGCGCGTCAGCGCCGCCAGACAACGTGCTCTCTTTCGAGTCTGCGGTGCGAGGGCAGGGCGGCGCTGTGTCTTCTCAGTCTTTGGCTGTTTCTTCGTCTTCGCTCGTCTCCCTCCCCCCTCCCCCCTCCCCCAAAAAGGGCGCGCGCGCACAAGTCTCGGGAGAGGGGGCAATCGATGCCAAAAAGAAGGCCGATGCCAAGCACAAACCGGGCAAGCCGGAGCCGACTATTGACTGGGGCAAGTTCAACTACCTGTTGGAGAATTTCGCGCTGATTTACGGCACAGACCAGGTGTGGGATGGCGTCAAGCGCCTGACGATGAAGATCGGCAACATGGCTCACGCTCATGGTGCCGACATGGTGCGGATGTGGAAGGCATCGGAGCGGCGCCGCACCGTGATGCAGGAAGACATGGTTTTCGATCCCACCGAGACCTGTGACCTGACGAAGTGCATCAACCTCTACAACGGCTTTGCCATGGAGCCCGACGAAACGGAACAGGCCGACGTCGAGGTGATGCTGGAGCTGCTGCGCCACCTGTGTGGCAACTGCTCAAACGAGGGGGTGAGCATCGACCAGGTGATGCACTGGGTGCTCTGCTGGCTTGCCTATCCCCTGCAGCGGCCAGGCGCCAAGCTGAAGACTGCGCTGATTTTTCACGGCCCACAGGGCACGGGCAAAAACCTGTTCTTTGACGCGGTGCGGGTCATCTACGGCAATTACGGCGTGATGGTCGGCCAGAACGAGTTGGAAGAAAAGTACAACAGCTGGCTCTCGGCGAAGCTGATGGTGATCGGCAATGAGGTGGTGACCCGGCAGGAGCTGTACCACAACAAAAACAAGCTGAAGTGGGTGATCACCGAAGAAACGATCCCTATACGGGCCATGCACCTGGACGTGCGGTGGGAGCGGAACCACGCGAACGTGGCATTTCTCTCAAACGAGCAGCAACCCCTGGTGTTGGAGGAAGGGGACCGGCGCTATCTGGTGGTGTACACGCCATCGGCTGAAGACGGCAACCTGTATGCCCGGGTGGCTGCGTTCCTGAAATGTGGTGGATCTGCAAAGCTGCTGCACTTCCTGCTGCAGTACGACATCGGCGACTTTGGCGAGCACACCAAGCCGCTGATGACTGCCGCCAAGGCAGACCTGATCGAGCTGAGCCTGCGTCCTTCCGAGCGCTTCATGTCCGAGTGGGTGGGCGGCTTCCTACCCCTGCCGATGCGGGTGTGCTCGGCCGAGCAGCTGTATCGGGCCTTCCGCCGCTGGTGTGACCAGGCCGGCGAAAGGTTCCCCCCTCCCCGGGCGCAGTTCACCCGCATGGCCGAGCGCTGGGTTTTCGAGCGCATCGAGCGAGATGCCGATGGCAAGCGCAAAGAACCCAAGCTGACCTACAAGGTGGTCCAACTCAAAGACGAATCCGTCAAGAGCGGCCGCACTGCCACGCGTTGCTGGCTTCCCCGCGGCACTGGCCCGCGGGACGGCGTGACAGAGGGTGCCTGGGCGGCTGAGGCCGTGGCCGATTTCGAGCAGCCACTGCGCACCTTCTGCCGCTCCCACTTCGAGGACTCAGGCCCTGCGCCTGTTACGCCAGATGCGTAACTCGTTTCGGGCTGAAGCCCGCGCCGTTACTTGTGTTTCGCCTGTTTCGCGGTTTTCTGCGCATGTGTGCGTGTGGTGCGCAGGGGCGTGTGCATGTGGGTGTGCGCATGCATACGTGGCATGGGCGCGTAACGGCGTAACCCACGTAACGGCGCGGGTTTGCGGCGTAACGCGTTACGTAACACGCACGCGCGCGCCCTCTCTCTCCCTTGTTGTCTTCAAGAAAAGGAAAAAGGAAATGGATATGGGTGATGCATGCGGGGAGCTTGGTGGCTCAAAGGATGCAGCGGGCAAGCACGCGGCTGCTGCACGGCGGCGTGGCAGGCGGGGCGACGGCGGTTGCGAGGCGGCCGGGGGTCATTTGCGTGGTCGGCATGCGGCGGTGTGCCGGTCTGCCGCCACCGTTGCATATGCGCCACACCCCCACCCCCCTATAGGTACTCCCGGCCATCGAACCCACGGGGGTAATTCGACCCCCGTGGCCGCGCCAGTTGCTGGCTGCGCGAAAAGTGAACGAGTCGGTGAACGCGGGGCGCAAAAGTGAACAAGCGCGTCGAGCTGATCACCCAGTCGGAGTACGCCCGGCGGCGCGGCGTGGCGAAGTCGGCCGTAGCGAAGGCTGTGGCCGAGGGCCGCATTTCGCTGATCGATGGAAAGATCGACCAGACCGTGGCCGATATCCAGTGGGCGCAGAACAGCCGCGCCCGCGCCGACAGTGGCCGCGCTGCCGCGTCAAACGGGCCGGCCGAAGGGCAGGGCGCCAGCGCCGCGCCCGATGCGCCAGCGGCCCCATCAGCCGGCGCGCCCTTGCAAGAACCCGGCTACCAGGACTTCCGCACCCGCCGTGAGAAAGCCGACGCCGAGCGTGCCGAGCGCGAGAACGAACGCGACGCCGGCCGCCTGGTGGATCGCGCCCAGGTCGAGCGCGCCACCTACGACACCTTCCGCGCACTGCGCGACGCCGTGATGGCCACCCCGCAGCGTGCCGCACCCAAGTGCGTCGGCATGTCCGACGCCCGCGACATCGAGCACGTCATGGCCGACCAACTGCGCAAGGCATTCGAGGCCGCAGAGGGCCGGCTGCTGGAGCGTCTACCAACCCTCAAGGGCTCCTGATCATGAAGCGCGACGATTTCACGCTGATTCCTGAGGCACCTGGAACCCGCCTTACAACCCACCTCGTCTCCGTAAGTGGCGGCAAGGACATCACCGCCACCCTGCTCACCGCGCTGGAGCTGCATGGCCACGGCGCCGTGCGCGCAGCGTTCGCCGATACCGGCAATGAGCACGAGGCCACCTACGACTACGTGCGCTACCTGGAGCAGGCCACCGGCGTGCTGATCGTCTGGCTGCGGCGAGATTTCACCGACATGTGGTGGCCGCGGCGGGACTATGTACGCGACAAGTGGCCCGAGAAGGGCGTTCCAGCGCACTTCGTGGCGCGCGCCCTGGCGGTTTTCGACAAGGGGCCTACGGGCAACCCCTTCCTCGATCTTTGCATCATCAAGGGCCGCTTCCCGAGCCGGATGGCGCAGTTTTGCACTCAGTTCCTGAAGACCCAGCCGCTCACGGAGCATGCGCTGGCCATGATCGACAGCACCGGCGGGCCAGTGATGTCCTGGCAAGGCATTCGCCTGGATGAATCCGACTCGCGCCGCAAGCGGTTTGGCGGCACCGGCGCCTGCGTCAAGAGCTATGAAGTGCTGGGCGGCGGCCTGTCGATACACCGGCCCATCCTGCGGTGGTCGGCCGCAGACGTGTTCGAAGCCCACTCGGCCAAGGGCATTGCCCCCAATCCCCTGTACCTGCAGGGCCGCACGCGGGTCGGGTGCCTGTGCATCAACTCCAGCAAGGAAGAAGTGCGGCAATGGGGCCTGCGCGACCACGCCCACATCGAGCGGCTGCACGAATGGGAAGAGGTCGTCTCGCTGGTGAGCAAGCGGGCTAATGCCACTTTCTTCGCCAGCCCAGGCGACAACGACACCGCCCGAGAGCGCGGCGGCATCTGGCAGGTCGTGCAATGGGCCAAGACCACGCGCGGCGGCAAGCAGTACGACCTGCTGGGGTCGATCGATGAGGGCCTGACGTGCTCTTCGGCTTTTGGACTTTGCGAATGAACCTCGGAAACCCTTATGTGGCTCTACCTACCGTCAACGCCCTCGAACTCTGCGCCGGCGTCGGCATGCTCGGCGAAGGCGTCCGAGCCGGATTCGAGTTTCTCGGCATCCACCACCGAACCGTTTGCTACGTGGAGCGGGAAGCCGCTGCTGCCGCGCAACTTGCCACGCTTATGGAAGCGGGAGCCCTCGATCAGGCGCCTGTCTGGTCTGACATGCTCACCTTCGACGGCGCAGCGTGGCGCGGATGCGTGGATCTCGTCGTTGCGGGTTTCCCGTGCCAGGACCTATCGGTTGCCGGCCGCCGCGCCGGCCTGGGCGGCAAACGCTCAGGCCTGTTCTTCCGTGTCCTCGACATTGCCGACGATTGCGGTGCGGACGAACTCATTCTGGAGAACGTCGCAGGCATCGCTACTGCCACCGCCTCCGTTGTGGACGAAGCCGAAGGGGCTCTCGAAGAGCGCGCGGTCGCCAGAGTCTTGGGAGAACTGGCCGACCGCGGGTGGGATGCGGAGTGGCTCCCTCTTTCCGCGTCCGACGTGGGCGCCAACCACGGGCGGCTCCGCTGGTTCTGCTACGCCTGGCGCGTGGCCGACACCGGACACGGGGCACGAGCGGATCAACCGATCAGCGTCGGCTGGCGCGGCCGAGCGGCCGACCATTGCGCTGGCGGCCAAGCTCTGGAGTACGCCGGACACGGCACGCCGTGGAACGGAACCGCCGGAGCAGGTGCGAGCGCGCCGCTCGGCGGCCGGCTCGGGCGGCCTGCCTCTACAGACCGAGGCGGCCTACTGGTCAACGCCGAAAGCATCGGACGGCGAGAAGGGTGGCCCGAATATGCGGGGCAGCAAGGGCGACCTGCCGCTGCCGAGCCAGTCGGCGCAGTGGATGACGCCCAGCGTCTCGAACAGCCAGGGCAACGAATACACGCGGGACCGTGGCCAAGCGGGGGAGGAGCGGCTGACGCTGACGGGCCAGGCCCAGCACTGGCCAACGCCAGCCAGCCGCGACTTCCGCACCCCGAACAGCCAAGAGAGCCAGGAGAGTCGCAACCACTCGGGAGGGGAGCAATTGCCGAACTTCGTGGAGCACCACTTTTCGCCCCTGGGCCTGCAGATCCCGTCTGGGCAGATCTCGTCAGTGCCAGTCGTGTCGGTTCATGGCAGCGAGCTGTCGCCGACGACGAAGCCGGCGCATGTCCTTGGGCGCCTGCGACTAAACCCGGCGTTCGGATGCTGGCTGATGGGCTGGCCATCGTGGTGGACGAATCCCGGGCTCACCAGCTGCGCCAGATCGGCAACGGCGTCGTACCGCTCTGCGCTGCAGCTGCGGTTGTCGTGGTTCTTCAGCGCGCAGGGGTGAACGCATGACCACGCTGCTTTTCGTCTTGGACTCCGGAATAAAACGCCCTTACCCGCTATTCCTCGGGCATGTCGAGCAACTGTTCAATGGTGGATATTGCCCAAACCCTACCCGCTGTGTCGCCAGTAACCGCGCCTATCCCACCGGCATCAACGCGGTTGCCAGAGTTGGCGAGTTCCTTGCCATTCAAGAAAATAGTCCATGCAGATCCCGAAACTTCGACGTCATAGGTAAGTCGCTTTCCGGAGCTTCTCGTGTGTTTGAAGCGGGAAGTAATCATGGCAGTACCCTCGATCGGAAGAGCGGGAGTGTGTTCGTAAAGAGGGGGCACCGCAAGTGAAGGTCTTCGATGGCTACGCCCTTGTCATTCAAACCGCGATAGCCGCAGCTCGGCCTGATCCCGAACTGCGGGTGGATGAATGGTCCGAAGAATTCATGGTGCTGCCGAAGTCGGCGCCGCACCCGGGCCCGTTCCGCTTCGAGCGCACGCCTTACGCCCGCCGCATCGCCCAGGTTCTCAGCCCGGGCCATCCGTGTAAGCGCGTGGTGGCCAAGGTGGCGTCGCAAATGTTCAAAACGCAGACCGCGATCAACTGGATCGGTGCCTGCATCCATCGCGCGCCGGCCAACATCCTGGCACTGCAGCCGACCGATGGCCTGGCAAAACGGTTCAGCGCACGGGTCGCCCAGGCCATCCGCAACGTCAAGGTGCTGCGCGAGTGCGTTTCGGCCGAAAAGAGCCGTGACAAACGCAACACCACCCAGGCGAAGGATTTCAAGGGCGACGCCACGCTGTACATCAATACCGCTGGCGCCGCGGCCAACTTGGCCGAAATCACCGTCCGATATCTGTTCATCGACGAGGTAGACCGCCTGCCGCCGCTCGACGAAGGTGACAGCGTGGAGATCGCCGAGGCCCGCGCCACCCAGCACGAACGCGATTGCAAGTTTTACGAGGTCAGCAGCCCGACCGTCGAGGGTTTTTCTCGCATCGATGAGCTGTACCTGCAGGGCACGCAGGAGATCTACCTGGTGCCGTGTCCGCACTGCGGCCACCACCACCCGCTGGAGCTGGACAACTTCCGCTACCGCCGCGACCCTGAGACCGGTTTTATGGATGGCGCCTGGTTTGTCTGCCCCGATTGCGGCAGCGAGATCGAGGAACGCTACAAAACCACCATGTTCCTGGACGAGGCCGAAGGCGGCACCGCCCACTGGCACGCCCAGACCCGGGGGGATGGCGAGACCATCAGCGTCACCATGTCCGCGTTCTACATGCCCATCGGCGCGGTCGGCTGGCTCTCGCTGGCCAGGCAGTACGAACGGGCCAAAGAAGCCCTCAAGCGTGGCGACCACACCCTCATGCAGGCGTTCTACAACACCCGCCTGGCCCTGAGCTACCGCAACAGCGAAACCACTACCACCGCCAAGCAGCTGCGCGACCGGGCAGAGTCCTACGCCCCGCGCGTGCTGCCCGATGCTGCCTTGGTCGCCACCATGGCCGTCGATACACAGCCCAACCGGCTGGAGTTGCAGATTGAGGGTTGGGGCCCCGACATGGAACGTTGGGTGCTGGACTACATCACCCTGGTGGGCTCCCCCACAGAGCCGCCAGAGCAGCCTGGCAGCGTCTGGTACCGGCTCGATGAGATCCGCCGCACCCCGCTGCTGCATGCCAGCGGTCGCGCCATCATGATCAGCGCCTACGGCGTCGATGCTGGCGGCGCCAACACCCAAGACGTCTACAACTATGGCGCCGCCCGCAAGGCGATGAACTGCACCGTGCTGGCGGGTGCCACGCGGCCAAACAAACCCATCATCAGCAGCATGCCCTCCAAGGTCGATATCGACTGGAATGGCACCAAGACCCCGGGCGGCGTAGAGCGCTGGGAGGTGGGCACCGATGTGGCCAAGGACTACATCGCGGGCCGCATGCACCTCGAATCCGGCCCGGGTGCCATGCACCACCATGACCAGCTGCCGCCCGAGTGGTGCGACCAGATGGTGGTCGAGCAGCGCCGCACCCGCTACACCAAGGGCCGCGCCATCAGCGAATGGGTCAAGCCCAACGGTGCCCGCAATGAGGCGTGGGACGTGTCTGTCTACAACCTCGCCATCGCGTACCAGCTGGGCCTGCACAAATGGTCGGCCCTGGATTGGCGGCGCCTGCGCGAAAAGCTGATTCCGCGCACCGCAGACCTGTTCGCGCTGCCTGGACCCACGCCGCTGGCGCCAGCACCGGCGCACGCCGAAGCGGTCGCCGCGGCTCAGGGTGACAGCCTAGGCCCAGCGCGATCGGCCGCGCCCTCGTTGTCCGCGCCGGCACCTTTACAGACGTCCGTAAACCCGCAACACCCTGCGCCTTTGGCGCCGCCACCCCCACCACCCGCGTCACCGGCCCCGCTGCCGCCACCAGCACCCACCCACCGCCGCATGCGGTCGAAAGGAATCCAATGATCGCCCAACACCCTCACTTTGACGCCCAGGCCCTGCGCCTTGCCGCTGCCGCTCCTGGAACCCTGGACGATGATCTGGGCCCGGCCCTCGACGATGAGCAGCGCGACCTCGATGCGCTGTGCGAGCGCTGGGTAGGCTGGTGCCGCACCCGCCGCCTCTACGGCCCCGCGCCCTTGCTGGGCTCTGTGCTGGGGCAGCTCAGCGGCGCCAGCAGCCGCCCCATGAAAGCTGGTGGCCCCGATGCCATCAGCAGTGCAGAGCTGTCGGCCTTTCACATCGCCTATACCTGCCAGCCTACCGCCATCGACAAGATGGTGTTCGATGCCTACTACGTGGTCCGGGTCAAGCCTATCAAGCGTGCGGCCGATGCGCTGGGCATCTCGCGCGCCCACTTCTATCGGGTGCTGGAAGAGTTTCGCAAGCGGGTGGCAGCTGCGGCCCGGGCCATACAGGCGGACAACATGCAGCAGCGGGATGCGCTGCCGCATCGGTGAGAGTTGACGTGTTGCGCTGGTCAGTTTGCCGTATAAACATCGACAAGGGATTTTTCGTCCAAGTCGAAGTAGCACGCTGCAACTTTTTCCCCGCCGTATGCGCCATAGCTGTTCTTGGCATTAATCATGGTGTAGTAGGGCACGACTTGCCTGAAACTGCCGTTGGACAAGACGACGCTTCTCGTCTCTGTCCCCCTATTGATCGAACCCATTTTTATAGTGTCGCGGTCTTTCCACATTGGCACGGTACGCAGTGCGTCGGCGCATCTGGCTTTCAGCGCTTCAACCTTGCTTTCGTCCGCTGGAGACAGTGGCTTACCACTGGCTATAGCGCTTGCTGTCGCCGGTGGTGCTTTTGCGCCAGGCAGCTTGTATTCGCGCGCTGCGGAGTCGCAAGGGTTCTGACTATAGGTGTTGCCGCATTTGTACATGGTTTGTGCCCCCGCGGTCAGGCACGGCGCTAGGAACAAGATCACCCACCAGGTTCGAATGTTCACGGTGTTCCTCCATCGGTTGAATGCGCGCATCGTAACGGCTACACCCAGGCCGACGTCCACTACATCGCTTGGTCCAAACACGCTGGCGCGGGCCACGCCCTGCGACGCGAGAGCTTCGCCACGAAGTAGCATTAGCGGAGCGCCCGCCTAGCGAACATCGGCACCTGCCCCGCGGCCCCATCGGCCGCAGGTTACGGGTCAGCTAGCCACCCGCAGAACGGGGCTGCGACGCTATCGAGCCGCACTCTCTCTGAGAGTTGAAGGCACACAAACTTGAAAGGTTGAAAATGTCAGACTGGTTAGAACATGCGCTTGGGCTTGTTGAGAAAGACTCCGGCGAGATATTTCCTTGGATCGGCTTGTGCAGTTCAATCGACGATTTGCGTGCGCTGTTCGCCGCGGTCTGCAATATGCCGCCCACTCAGTTCAGGATCAATGTTCTCAAGGCCATCATCGACAGAATCCAGGTTTTGGCTGTGACGGCTGATCACGAGGAGGATGCTGATGTGACCGACCTTGAGGAGATGCTGGATGCCTATATAACGAGGTTCGGATTACGCGGAACGCCGCCTCCGCCCGTGCCCGATGACCATGGCTACGGGCGCTAGCTGAAGCCTCATGCGGCCCGCCGCATAACGGCTAACGACATGCATTTGTCAACCGCTCTTTTGTCACCTCCAGAGGAGACAAAATAGGTCTCGCCAAGGGGAGACACTTTGCCCCAAAATTGGCATTAATTCAGGTAGGTCTCAAAACTCCGCCAGCCTGAAAAACCGCATAAATCGCTGCATTGCAGCGCACAGCCCCGGCCTCCGAAAGGAGCCGGGGTTTTTCATTGGGGCTTCCAAAACATGCTGACTATCACCCGCTCGGGCCCCCGTCTGGGGGAAGTTGCGGCATTCATCCGTGACGTGCCGCAGGGCGTAGTGCCCTATGCCGCGGCGCGCGCATTGAACAGCACCGCTGTGCTCGCACAGGAGGCGATAAAGCGTGAGATGCGGTCTGCGTTCTCGGGGGTAACCGCGTATACGTTGAACAGCATGTTCATCGTGCGCGCCTCGAAGGAAAACCTTGAGGCCACGGTAGCGGTCAAGAACCAAGCCGGTGCCGGCGTGACGCCAGAGCATTACCTGCTTCCAGAGACCGACGGCGGCCAACGCAATTTCAAGCGGTTTGAGGTCGCGCTGCGAATTGCAGGTTTCTTGAAGCCCGGCTGGTACGTCATGCCTGGCCGCGCCACCCAGCTCGATGCAAATGGCAACGTCGATGGGCGTACGGTGCGCCGGGTAGTTCAAGAGTTGGACCGCCGCAAAGCTGGAAGCAGTCTCTTTGTAGGCAAGGCCGGACGGAGCGGAGCTCAGGGAATCTGGCAGCGTACCGGTCGATCCATTGCCCCTCTGTTCATTTTCACGAACCGCGCTCCACAGTATCGCAAGAGGCTCGATTTCAGTGCCGTAGCTGCCAAGGCGGTCAGCCAGCGCTTTGCGAACGAGTTCTACGAATCGGTCCAAATCGTTCTCAAAAGGCAGCCGGCATGACCATGACCCGCGAAGAGCTGCAGGCCCGCCTGATCAGCTACCTGGCCGCAGAGGCGCAGATCCTGCGCGCGCAAGAGTACGTGATCGGGCAGGGCGCCACCGCCCGCCGGCTGACCCGGGCCGACCTGGCAGAGGTCACCAAGACCATTGCCGCCATCCGTGCGGAGATCGCGCTGCTGGGCCCGCTGGGCCGGCCGGCGCGCCGTATCAACTACATCCGGCCCTACTGATGCAGCAGAACATGATTGACCGCGCCATCGGTGCGGTGGCGCCAGCCTGGGCGGCCGAAAGGCTCAAGGCCCGCGCGCGGATCGAGGTGCTGGGCAGTATGCCGGCGCTGTCGGCCTTGTCGGGCGACAACGCACCGGGCGCATCCGGCACTCTTGGCGCTCCGGCATCGCGCCGCTGGTGGAATCCGCTGGCCCGCAGCGCCCGCGCCGACACGCTGCGCCAACTTCCGTCGCAGCGCGCCCAGTCGCGCGACCTGGCCGCCACCAATCCCATTGCCGTGGGTGCCATCAACACCAACATCGACCGCGTGGTGGGCACCGGCCTGGCGCTCAGCGCGCAGCCCAACCGCGCAGTGCTGGGCTGGTCGGTCGAGCAGGCGCTGGAGTGGAAGGGCCTGGTGCAGCGCGAATTCAGCCTGTTTGCCGACAGCACCGAATCCGACATCACCCAGACCCTCAACTACTACCAGCAGCAAGCGCTGGTGCTGCGCGCGGTGCTGGAAAGCGGCGATGCCTTCACGCTGCTGCCCGATGGCGAACGCACGCCCACCCAGCCGTATGCCCTGCGCATCCAGGTGCTGGAGGCCGACCGCGTGGGCAACCCGCTCTCGCAGCTCGACACCCCGCGCATCGCCGATGGTGTTGAAACCGACCAGCATGGCGCGCCCGCTCGCTACTTCCTGTATGACCAGCATCCCGGCGGCTGGCTGCCGGGGCAGGGCGGCACGCGCTTTGCCGGCCAGTGGATCGACCGGGTGGGCAGTAGTGGCCGCCGCCGCATGCTGCACCACTATCGCAAGCTGCGCCCCGAAATGCCGCGCGGCGTGCCGTACCTGGCACCCATCATCGACTGCCTCAAGCAGATTGCCCGTTACACCGAGGGCGAGATCATGGCTGCGGTCGTCACCGCCTACCTTACGGTGTTGATCGAGACGCCAAATGCCGCCGGCGCGCCAGTTTTCGGTGCTGAGAAGGGCGAGGGAGCGCTGGGCAACGAAATTGGTCTGGCCCCTGGCGCCATCGTGGACCTTGCCCCGGGCGAGAAACCGCACATCGTCAACCCCGGCCGGCCCAACCCCAACTTCGAGCCCTTCATCCTGGCGGTGATCAAGCAGATGGGCATGGGCCTGGGCCTGCCGTATGAGCTGCTGCTCAAGCAGTTCAACAGCAGCTACAGCGCCAGCAAGGCCGCACTGCTGGATGCCTGGGTCTACTTCCGCAGCGTGCGCACCTGGCTGTCGCTCAGCTTCTGCCAGCCCGTTTTCGAGACCTGGCTCGCCGAGGCGGTGGCCATCGGCCGCGTGCCGGCGCCCGGCTTCTTTGCCGACCCGCTGGTGCGCTGGGCCTACACCCGCGCCGCCTGGCCGGGCGACAGCATGGGCTCCATCAACCCCAAGGATGAGGTAGCGGCCTACGTCGCCGCCATCGACGCCCGGCTGATGACCCGCGAGCGGGCCGAGTGGGAACTGTGGGGCACCGACTTCAACGACACGTTCGACCAGAAAGAGGCCGAGCAGCGGCGCCTCAAGGCCGCCGACATGCTGCCCGTGCCCAAAGCCGGAGCGGCGGCAGCGCAGCCCACAGAAACAGCACCAGCCAACGGCGACAGCGGGGCGCAAGCATGACCGACAAGACCATATCCGCCGAACAGGTGGCGATCCTGGCCGAGCGGGTGGACACCATGCTAATCAACCAAGCCAAGGTCGAAGGGCTGATCATGGGTATCAGCGGCCAGCAGAACCAGGTCAGCGGCACCGTGGCGGTGCTGCAAGAGCGACTGCTCGCCTACGACGAAAAGCAGCGCCGCCTGTTCCAGATGAGCGACGAACATGGCGCGGGCATCGACCGCCTCAACGCCGAGCTGAAGGTGCACAGCTGGACCTGGAAGCTGGTCGGCACCGTCGCCCTGGCGTCCCTCGGCCTGGTCGGCTGGGCTTACGGCGAGCTGCGCGGCCTGTACTCCCAAGACAACCGCCACGAGAACCGAATCGCGATTCTCGAATTTCTGGTGGGCGGCCGCTCGCCACAACTGCCCCGCGTTCCTGAAAGCAAAGAGCAATGAGCCTCCTTTCCCTTCTGCAATCCCCGTGGGCCATAACGCCCGAGCAGCTGCTGGAGATCCAGGGCATCTACACCACGCATGTGCGCGGCGAAAAGATCGACATTGCCGCCATCGAGGCGCGCATGGGCCGCCCATTGGCCAATGAGCAGCAGGCGTACAAGCTGCGCGACGGTGGCGTCGCCGTGTTCGGCATCGACGGCGTCCTGGCGCCCAAGATGAACCTGTTCATGGAGATCAGCGGCGGCATGTCCATGCAGATGATGCGCCAGCAGATCGAGAGCGCTGGCGCAGATCCGCGCGTACGCGCCCTGGTGCTGGCCATCGACTCCCCCGGCGGCAGCGTGCACGGCACGCCCGAGCTGGCCGCCACCATCCGCGAGATCGCGGGCATCAAACCCGTCGTCACGCTGGCCAGCGCCACCATGGCCAGCGCCGGCTACTGGATCGGCGCCGCAGCGAACGCCGTCTACATCACCGGGCCGACCGTGTTGGTGGGCTCCATCGGCATCGTGGCCAACCACGAGTTCAACCCCCGTGCCGGCGGCCGGCAGGTCACAGAGATCTCGGCGGGCAAATACAAGCGCATCGCCAGCGGCAATGAGCCGTTGACGGAAGAAGGCCGGGCCTACATGCAGGCCCAGATCGATCACATCTACAGCGTCTTCGTCGATGCCGTCGCGCAGTACCGCGACGCCAGCGCGGAGCAAGTTCTCGAACACATGGCCGATGGCCGGGTGTTCGTCGGCCAGCAGGCCATCAATGCGGGGTTGGTGGACGGTGTTTCCTCCCTCGACGCATTGGTGGAAGACCTGGCCACCAACCCCGCGAAGCACACAGGCCGCCGCAAGGCGGTTTTTGCTGTGCCCGCGGGCCCCCAGTCGAAAGGTGCCGGTGTCGCGCCCAAAGACAAATCTCCCAACCGTGAAATCAAAGGAACAGCAATGTCCGACTCCCTCACGCGTGCGTCTTTCGAGCAGGAACACGCCGCACTCTTCGCCCAGCTTCAAACTGAGTTTTCGGCTAAGGCCGCCACCCAAGAGCGTGAGCGCATCCAGGCCGTGATGGCCATCGGCGCTGACGTGCCGGGCCACGACAAGCTGCTGGCCGCCCTGGCCTTCGACGGCAAGACCACCGCGCCCGAAGCGTCGATGGCCGTGCTGAAGGCCGAAGGCGCTACCCGCGTTGCGGCGGCTCAGGCCCACGCCAAAGATGCGCCGCAGCCCGCCAAGGGCAGCGCCGCACCCGCGCAAGGCGCTGGCGACAAGACCAAGGCCCAGAAGGTGGCAGAGGCCCAGGCCTACGCCAAGTCTGAAGGCGTCGATCTGGTGGCGGCGTTCAAGCACCTCGGCTACGCCACCTGAGCGGCAGCAGCATCCCTCAACTCCAGGAGAAAACAATGGCTTCCGGAAACATTTCCATCCTCACGCTGTCGATCAAGGCTGCCGGCGCACTGTCTGCAAACCGCTTGGTTACCCAGGCGGGCGCCTATCCCGCCGCCGGTGCTGCAGCCTTCGGCGTCACCCGCACCAGCGCCGAATTCGCGGGCGACCTGGTGCCAGTCGATGTGATGGGCACTGCCATCGCAGAGGCTGGCGCGGCCATCCCTGCAGACACGCCGCTGCAGGTGGACGCCACCGGCCGCGTGGTGGCGCTCACGGTGGGTGGCAAAGCGCCCGTCGGCCGGTCGATGGACGCCGCCGCCGGCGCTGGCGACCTGATCGAGATCCTGCTGGTGCCCAACACCGGCGCGGTTTCCGCCGCTAGCTGATCGCCGTCGGCGAACAGGTCTTTCCCCCATCCCTTATTTTTGGAGCAACTTTCATGGCTCAACAAACCACCAGCCAGGCCCGGGTTCAAGACCCGATCCTGACCGCCGTCGCGCGCGGCTACAGCAGCCCGAAGGCGTCCGTCGCCAACGTGCTTTTCCCGGCAGTCCCCGTGGGCACCCGGGCGGGTCGCATCCTGTCGTTCGGCCCCGACGACTTCAAGCTGATCGTCACCGCGCGCGCGCCCGGCTCCAACACCAAGCGCGTGCAGTTCGGCTTCGCCAGCGACCGGTTCTCGCTGGTCGATCACCGGCTGGAAGGCGGCGTGCCGACTGAGCTGCAAGAGGAAGCCGCGGCCGTGCCGGGCATCGACCTGGGCGCCAACGCAGTGCGCCGCGTACAGAACCAGATGGCACTGGAGCGCGAGAACATGGCGGCCACCATCGCCTTGGACGCCAACCGCTACGCCGCCAGCAACAAAGAAGTGCTCAGCGGCACCTCGCAGTGGAGCAACGTTGCGAGCGACCCCTTCACCGACATCCTCGACGCCAAGGAAGTCATCCGCGGTCAGACCGGCGAAGAGGCCAACGTGCTGGCGCTGGGCCCCAAAACTCTGACCGCGCTGCGCACCCACCCCAAGGTGCTCGACCGCCTGAGCACCGCCAGCGACCGCCCGCCGGCCACCCTGGCCCAACTCTCGGCGTTGTTCGAGATCCAGACCATTGTTAAGGGCGAGGCGGTTTACCACACCGGCACCGCGTTCGCCGATGTGTGGGGCAAGGATGCCGTGCTGGCTTTCACCACGCCGGCCAGCATGCAGGAGATGGGCTCCCCCAGCTACGGCTACACCTACCAACTCAACGAAGGCCCCGAAGTCGAAGAATCCTACTTCGACAACAACACCTCGACCTGGTACTACCCGGTGTCTGACGCCTACCAGCCCGTGCTGGTCGGCCCATCGGCAGGCTTCCTGTTCAAGGGCGCGGTGGCCTGAAATGGGCAAGTACGTCGCAATCCAGCCCGTCAAGCACGACGGCAAGCGCGTGCTGCCTGGCGAGCTGGTGGATCTGTCTGCCCGCCAGGCAGCGCCACTGCTCGCCGCTGGCGCGGTAGAGGATGACGCGGCAGAGGGCCGAAAGGCCGTCGCAGCCCAGAAAGCCGCAGCCGACAAGGCTGCTGCCGAACAAGCAGCGGCGGACAAAGCTGCTGCCGATCAGGCCGAAGCCGAGCGCATGGCCGCAGAGCAGCAGGCCGCAGCAGACAAGGGCACGCCGCCCAAGGCCCCCTGACCATGCACGGCGAGGACATGAGCGTCTTTTTCGACCCGGCCGACAACGCCGACACGTTCGTGGTGCTGCGCTTGCCGCCGCCCGGGAATGTGCTGGTGGGGATCACCGGCGCGGCGTCGAAAGAGGGCGTGCAGGGCTTTGCCATCGGTCTGCAGCGGGAGCTGCGCTACCCAGCCGGCTCGCCTGACCTGGTAGACGGCGACGAGCTGCTGCTGGGCGCGGTGCGCTACCGGGTGCGCGGCGAGCCCGAGGCGCAGAACGATGGCAGCGAACTGGTGGTGCAGCTCAGCCAGGTGCGCCCATGACCCTCGCCGATCTGCCGCAAAGCCCGGGCTGGGCCATCACCTCTGCGTTGCTGGGGGCAATTGGTGCCGACGCGCTTCTGTCCACGCTGCCATTGGTGCGCAACCCGCGCCGGGCACAGCACCTGGACAAGGGCGACGTGGTGCTGATCCTGGCGGAAAAGACCGACAACCTGCAAAGTGCCGCCGGCGTGGCAGAAATGCGCCAGCGCACCGTATCCCTGGGCGTGCTCTGTCGCGCACTGGGCGCCGATGCGCAGGCCGATGCGGTGTACCACCACCTGCACCTGGTCGCCTACGACGCGCTACGGGCGCTGCAGACTGCGGGCAACGCGCAGAAAGTGGCCGAAACCGGCGTGCAGTTCCATGTCGATGACATCGACATAGACGGCGCCATCGTCGTCGGTGGCTGGGCTATCGACTATCGCTACAAGCGGCCGCTCTGACGGCCGCGCTTCCTTCATCACCCCTGGAGATGGCCCGCCGCAGTGCGGGCTTTCCTGTTTCTGGAGCATTCGATCATGGCTTCTACCGCCCGTGCAATTTTGGCCGCTGGCCTGGTATCGCTCAACCTCTGGGACCCTGCGCAGCAGAAGTTCCTGGGCTTCGGCCAACAGCTCGACGCCGACAAGTTCGAGATCAAGCCCGATTACGAAGAAAAAACCAGCACCTCGCGTTCGCACATCGACTACGGCCAGGCCCGCGCATCGGTGGTGCTGCCCAAGCCGACCGAGATCACCATCGAACTGGCCGCCGCCAACAAGGAAGCGCTGGCCATGCAGTTTCAGGGCATCGTGCAGCAAATCAACCAGCCTGCGGAAACGGTGGCTGATGAAGCATTGGTCGCCAAGCTGGGCGTGCCGGTGAAGCTGGCTAACCGAAACCTGTCGGCCGTTGGCTTTGCAGTCAAGAACGATGCAGGCACCACCACCTATAAGCAGGGCTTGGATTACGAAATCAACTGGGCACGCGGCGAAGTGCGCGCGCTGGCTGCCGGCGCCATCGTCGAAGCAGAGGCGCTCAAGGTCAGCTACACCGCCATCGCGGTCGATGGCGCCCGAATCCTGGGCGGCCGTAACCCCCAGGTGCGCTGCCAAGCGCGCTTCGACGGCAAGAACATGGTGGACGGCTCGGCGCTGGAAGCGGATGTGTGGGAGGCCGTGCTGGGCTCTAACAACGGCTTCGACTTCCTGGCGGCCGACTTCACGAACATCACGCTCAGCGGCAAGGTGGTGACGCCTGCCGGCAAGACCGAAGGCTACGAAGTCCGCACCTTCTGACCGCAGTACGGACGTCCGTACCGCCCCGCAAGCCCGCCCACCCCGGCGGGCTTTTTCGTATGCGTCGCCCGCATACGTAAGAGCCCACCCACCGCCGCACCCCAACCGCTGAACCCGCATGGCCGATCCAAAAATCAAATATGACATTGAGGCCGCCGTTACCGGCGAAGCCAGTGTCCAGCAGCTGGAGGGGGTGCTGCGCGAGCTGGAGGGCACGCTGGAGGGGGATCTGCAGAAAAGCGCCAAGGCCGCGGCCGATGCACTGGCCGCGCTGGGCGCCAAGCGCGATGCCATCGAGACGTTCCAATCGCTCAAGCGTGAGACGGCGGCACTCGGCACCGAGATGGACGCCGCCGCCCGCAAGGTCGATACCCTGGGCGCGCAGCTACCCCAGACCACGGCAGCAACCGCGCAGTTCGCCGAGGCAGAGACGCGGGCCCGCACGGCGCTGGCGGGCGCCAAGTCCGACCTCGACGAATCCCGCCAGGCGTTGGTGAAGCTGCGGGAGGAATACACCGGCGCGGCCCGCAAGAGCGACGACTACCGCGAGTCGTCGGCCCAGCTGCAGGTGACGGTGCGCAGCCTGCGCGACAACCTCAAGGAAAAGCGCCAGGAACTCAGCTCTGCGGCAGATGCCACCCGCCAAGCCGAGACGGCAGAAAAGGGCCTGACCACCGAATACAACAACGCGGTCAACGCGGCGCGCAACGTCAGCGCCAGCCTGGGCACCAAGAACCGCGCGCTGGCCGATTCGCGCGACGCCATGCAGGCGGCCGGCATCTCCACTTCCAATCTGGCCCAGGCAGAGCGCAATCTGGATGCGGCCGTGGTGAACGTGCGGCAAGAGGTTGCGGCGCTGGCGCCGGTGTACCGTGCCGCGGCGCAGGCATCGACCGAGAGCGCCCAGCGCCAGGTGGCCAACCAGGCGGCGCTGCGCGACGGCATGGCCGGGCTTAGCCGCCAGCTTGCGCAGATCCAGAACATCGCCACTGCGGCGGTCGGCGGCACCTTTATCGGTGGAGTCGCAAAAGACCTTGCGCAGACGGCCGATGAATACAAGAACCTGGCCGCCCGGATCAAGCTGGCCACGGGCGAAGGGAAGGCCTTCGATACCGCCTTTGCGGGCGTGGCCCGGGTGGCGCTAGACACCAACAGCGCGCTGGACGAGACCGGCACCCTGTTCACCCGCATCACGAAGGCGGGGCAAGAGGCCGGCCTGGGTGCCGCCGCGGCGCAGCGTCAAGCCTTGGGCCTGACGGAAACGATTAACCAGGCGATCCAACTCTCGGGTTCTTCGTCAGCGGCCAGTAGCGCCGCCATCACCCAGCTGATTCAGGGCCTGCAGTCGGGCGTGCTGCGGGGTGAAGAATTCAATTCGGTGATGGAGCAGGCGCCGCGCCTGGCCCAGGCGCTGGCCAATGGCCTGAGCGTCACCACGGGCGAGCTGCGCAAGATGGCCGGCGAAGGCCAGCTCACCACCGCGACGGTAATCAAGGCGCTGCAGGGCCAATCTGCTGCCGTGGCGACGGAGTTCGAGAAGCTGCCGCCCACCGTAGGACGCGCACTGCAAAACCTCAAGACGCAGTGGACGCTGTACGTCGGCGAAAGCGACAAGGGCGCGGTCAGCAGCGCCAACGTGGCGCGCATCATCACAGGGCTCTCCAACAACCTCGACACGCTGGTCAGCACGCTCTATGCCGCCGGCAAGGCGTACGCCGCGATCAAGATCGCCGGGCTGGCGGCCGACGCGGTGAAGTTGGCCGCCGCCACGCTGGGCGCCACCAAGGCCACGGCCGATTCCACGGTTGCCGTGGGTGCGCACACAGTGGCGGTAGACGCCAATAGCGTGGCCCAGGCGGCCAACACCCGCGCGGCCCTGGCGGGCACTACGGCGGCGGCAGCCAGCACCCTCGCGCAGCGCGCCAATGCGGCGGCCTGGACCGATGTGGCGAAGTTCACCGCCGCGGGCACCGCTGCACAGGTGGGCGCCACCGTGGCTACCGGCGCCGGTGCCGTGGCGCAGGCCGCTGCCGGTGCGCGCGTAGCAGAAACAGCCGCCCAGGTCTCTAAGGCGGGCATTGTGTGGCGCGGCTTTACTGCACTGCTCGGCCCGGTGGGCATTGCGGCCGCGGTGCTGGCGCCGGAGATCCTGGGCCTGGCCCAGAAGGCAGGGGAGGCCGCCGCCAAGTTCATGGGCTGGGGCAAGGTGATGCAGGACGCCGAAGACCGGCTGCGCTCGCAGACCCTGGCCGAGCAGGAGGCCATCGACTCCAAGCTGCGTATGGCCGCAGCGACAGAAGAGGCGCGCAATCGCCAGTTCGCACTGACCAAAGAGGCCACAGGCCTGATCGGCAAGTTCGATGAGATGCGCACCAAGGGCGACAGCGCCAGCGAGGCCATCGGCAAGATAGGCAAAGACTTCGACCTGAGCAACGCCCAGGGCTTCCGCAACGCCGCGGGCGTGCTCGACCGGCTGCTGGCCGATGCCAAGCTCACTGCGTCGGAGTTTCAGGCCGCTTGGGCGAAGGCGCTGGACGGCCGCGACCTGGTGCAGTTCGAGACCACGGCACGGGCGGCGCTGGCGGGCACCGCGCGGGGCGCCGAGCAGCTGCAGCAGATCATGGATGCCGGCCTGCGCGAAGCCGTGCGCCGCACGGGCCTGGAGTTCACGCAGCTACAGGGCGGCATCGGCGCCACATCCCGCAGCGCGGTGAACGATATCGATGTGATCGTGGCAGGCCTGGGGCGCCTCAAGAGCGAAGGCGTAGACACCGGCCGCGTACTCACCACCAGTATCAGCAAGGCCATCGACACGGCCGACAGCCAGCGCGCCATCGAGATTCTGCGCGGGCAGATCGAGGCGCTGCGTGGGCAGTTGGGCAGCAAGATCACCGATGGCCTGCTCGACCAGGCCGCCCAGAAGGCGCTGGTGCTCAAGGATTCGCTGGATGCGGCGCTGCCGGGCATCAACTCTGTGCGGGAGGCTTACAAGCAGCTGGGCATCACCGCGCCGGAGGAACTGGACCGCATCGCCAAGTCCAACAGCCAGGCATGGCAGCTGATCCGGGACGATGGCACCTCCAGCGCCGAGACCCTGCGCAAAGCTTTTGCCTCGTATGCCGATGCAGCCATCGCCGCCAGTGGGCGGCTGGGTGGCGCTACCCGGGAATCGACGCAAGCCATGTTGAAGCAACAGGCGGCAGCGAAGGGGCTGACGGTCGCATTCGACGCATCGGGGCGGGCGACCGTCCAGCAGATCGGCAGCACGAATGAAGACACCAGCACGCGCCAGCGCAATGTGACCGCCATCGATTCCCAGACGGCCGCGCTGCAGCGTCTGGCTGCTGTGCCGCCACCGAAGACGGCAGACGGGTTTGGGGCCAACAAGGACGGCAGCGCCGCCGGCACCTTTACCAACAACCTCCCCGTAGACACGCTTTTCACCATGGTCGAAAAGTTCAAGGCGGGCAACCTCGGCGCCGGCGATCTGCAATCTGCGCAGACGGCGCTCCAGCAGGCCAGGGCCAACCAGGAACAGGTCCGTGCGATGGCCAAGCTGGCGCCGGGCGCGGTGTCTACCGCGGCGATCACGCAGGGCAACCAGCTGCTGCTGGCCGCCACGCAGATCCTAGAGCGCGTGCAGGCCCTGCAGCCCAAGGGCGGCACGCCAACGCCCGCGCCGGCGCCAGCGCCCGGCAAAACCTACACCTACAACCTCCAGATCAACGGCAGCAATTACGGCGCGGTCAACACCGACGAAGCCGGTGGCCGGGCGCTGGAGAACTTCTTGCGCGGGCTGGAGCAATCCAAGCGCGCCGCGGGGTACTGATATGTCCATCACCCTGACCTACGCCGGCACCACCGTGCCGCTGCCCGCCGACCTGCGCTGGGTGAACGAACTGGAGTGGCAGCCCGTCGCCCAGACCGCAGAGCGCTCCATCACCGGGGCGCTGGTGCTCGACTTCCTGCAGCTCAGCGGCGGTCGGCCCATCACCCTGCAGGGTGGCGATGACCACGCCTGGGACTCGCGCGCGGCCATGTTGCTGCTGCAGGCCTGGGCATCCATCGCCGGCGCCGCCTTCACGCTGAATTTGCGCGGCGAAACCTTCCAGGTGGTCTTCGCCCGCGAAGAAGCCGCCCTGGCCGGCGTGCTGGTGGTCGATTACTGCGACCCGACCGACGAACACCCCTATTGCAGCCTGGCGCTGCGTTTTTTGGAGATCTGACCCATGCCCATCCGATCCGGCGACATCAAGCTGCTGGCCTCCCAGGTGATGGACGACGTGCCCGAAGGCGGCGGCGCGCCCACTGCCAATGTGATCCCTGACGGTGTCAGCAACGCGCTCTTCCCCGACATCTCGGAAAGCGCCCGCGCTGGTGGCCGTCTCTACATCCGCCAGGTCAGCGCCGCGGTGCAGACCAACGACCGCGATGTCTACATGGACGCCAACCTGATCGTGGCCGAGCCGCCGAACGATCCCAACATCTCGATCACGCTCATGAAGGCACCCGGTGTCTTCGCCCGCCGCACCGAGGTGGCCAACGCCATCGAGAGTTACCTGGTGCAGGGCAGCGTGTGGGGCGGCTACCTGCTGGAAAACCACGTGGCCGGCCAGCGCACGATCCAGCTGCTGCAGCGCCCAGGCAGTCCGCAGCCGCCCATTGGCCGCACGCTGGCGTTGGTGCAGTCCGAGGGCCTGCCTGGCGAGCAGATCCAGTTCGTGCGCTCCACGCGGGTGGAGAGCGAGCGGCGCACGTTCACCGAAATCGTGCAGGGCATCCCGACAGACTTCGCGGCTGACGTCGTAACGGTGCAGATTTCGGACAAGCTGCGCACCGCTTTCGCCGGATCGCCACCGAGCCGGCTGTTTGCCAGTGCAGCCAACAAGACAATCGTGCGCGACACCACGGTGGCCGACGCAGGCAACTACTACGGCGTCGTGCCCCTGCAGATCGCGGCGGATATCGGTGATGCCCAGCTCAAGGCGACCAGCGTCTACACCCAGCTGGTGCCCAACGCCCGCACCGAGGCCATCGCGCTCGACCAGCGGCCTGCCGCCGTGCGCGAGCTGCTGCTGGCCACCGCGCCGCGCCGGGTGTCGGTGGCCTCGTCGCCGCACACCATGCGCATCAAGATCGGCCAGGAAAACCGGGGCTTCGGCGTCGTGCAGATCCTGAAGCCCTTACCAGCGCCGGGAACGGTCGCGGTGTCGTACCGGGCTCTCGGCAGCTGGTACTCCGTAGTCGATGACGGCCAGGGTGGATTGACCGGCTCAGGCGTGGGCACGGTGAACTACGCCACCGGCTCAATCGCATGCACATTCCCGGTGCTGCCAGACGTCGGCTCCAGCGTGATCTTCGGGTGGGGCGAGAGCAGCGCTTTCGTCAGCCGCAGCGGCCAGGCGGGTTTCCGCGCGCCAGAGTTTGGGATCAAGCTGGAGCATGACGGCGTGCAGCCCGGCACCCTGGTGCTGCAATACACCTCGGCCGGCGTGCTCAAGACTGTCACCGACACCGCAGGCGCCCTGGCCGGCAACGGCACCGGCGAGATCAACTACGCCGCCGGCATGCTGCTGCTGCGCCCATCTGCCATGCCAGACCCGGGCACCGAGTTCTCCATCTCGTACAAATACGGCACCCTGGTCACCAAGCCGGTCACCGTGGTGCCCGACGCCGGCGGCTTTGCCACCATCGCGCTCGACGACGTGCCTGCGGCCGGAAGTGTGGCCGTGCGCTGGACCACGGTGCGCAATGTGTCCAACAGCTCGGGCGCCACGTCGGGCGGCAACACCAGCAAGACCGGTAACTCGACCACCACCACCGTCTTGACGCCGCCGGGTGCCACCGGCCCCGTGGTCACGCCCGTCAGCATGACCCGGGTGCCCATCAGTGCCGGGGCCGGCACGTCGGGCAATGAAGCCTATATGGCCGGCATGTTCCCCGGCGGCACCCGTCTGCTCACGGGCGAGACGCAGTACATGGGCGTGTTCCCCACGGCCGGAGCTACCGGCTACTACTACGACGTGCCCGACGTGACGGGCGTGCAGTGGTCGGAGCAAGAGCGCGCCAGCACCAAAAACATTGGCGGCACCGAATACCGCGCCTGGGGCATCTCGCAGCCCGTGTCGGTCTCTGGAGGATAACCATGGCCACTATCGCAAGCACCACACCTGTCACCACCACCATCACCAAGAGCGCGGGCTCCACCAGCACCCACTCGACGGTTACATACAACACCAGCAAGACGCAAGACACGGTGGTCCACACCGTCAACGACGACGGCACCGGCACCTTCGGCGCGCTGGGCACCATCAATTACGCGGGCAAATCCCTCAACGTTCGGCTGCTGGACCTGAGCAGCAGCACCAGCGGCTACAAGAGCGACCACGAGGATGCGGCCACCTTCGAGGATCTGGTCAACGGATCGGGCGGCGGCGGCTCAACCGGCAGCAAGGGCGGCGAATATGTAGACGCGGCGGTCAGCGAGCAGCTGCTGGCGGCCTCAACCGTAACGGTCAGCTATGCCAAGGATTTCGCGTCGCCGCAGGCGGGGCAGATGTCCTTCGTGCCCGGCCCGATCACCATCGACCTTGTGCCCTACAGCACCGATTACATCGTGCCGGGCAGCGTGCGGTTTACGTGGATGGGCCACGTGTACGAGGACTACGACGGCGTGATCGTGCGCGACCGTAGCAACGCATCGCCCGGCTTCGTGGCCGGGCAGCTCGACTATTCGGCCGGCGTCGCGCGGGTCTTCGATTACGTGGTGGGCGGCCCAGCCACGGCCTTCACCCTGGACAGCTGCTGGACGGTGCGGCAGAACTGGACCACCGCGTCCATCTTCTTCCGCACGCAGGCGGCGCCGCTGAAGCCCACCGGCGTCACCATCAGCCTGACCGACACCCATGGCAACGCGATCACCGCCATCGGCGATGTCAACGGCAATATCGACGGCCTGCACCTGCGCGGCAAGCTGGACTACGAGAGCGGCGTGGGCGAGCTGCAGTTCGGCGACTTCGTGTTTGACATCGACCTGACCCCGGCCCAGAAGCTGGAGTGGTGGTACAGCGCGGACGACGTGGGCGCGGTGCAGGCCGGCAAGATCTGGCGCCCCTGGCCGGTGGACCCCACCACGCTGCGCTACAACAGCGTCGCCTACTTCTACCTGCCGCTCGACGCGGAGCTGCTGGGCGTAGATCCTGTGCGCCTGCCACCCGATGGCCGGGTCACCATCTTCCAGCCCGGCTTCCGGGCCGTGGTGGGGCATACCGGCAGCACCGCGCCGGCCGCACTGTCTGCAGGCCAGACGATCAACGTCGGCCGGGTCCGGCTGTCGCGCGCAAGGGTGATCGGCGCCGACGGCCGCACCATCAACACCGGCTACACCGTGGACCTCGAGGCCGGCAAGGTCGCCGTGACAGACGTCACCGGCTGGGCGCAGCCGGTGCATATCGAACACCGGGTCGAGGACATGGTGGTGGTCTCCGACGTCGGCATCGACGGCACGCTCCGCTTCAACCGCCAGCTGACCCACGCCTACCCGGTGCCAGGCAGCTACGTGAGCAGCGCGCTCATGGCGGGCGATCTGCGGGCGCGGGTGAGCAAGCTGTTCGACCAGGCGAGCTGGAACGGGGCCACCTGGAGCGACGCGGTCGGCGGCGATACGGCAACTGCCACCTACAACGACGCCGCCTATCCCATCGAGGTCACCAACGCCGGCGCGATGACCGAGCGGTGGGGCCTGCGCTTCACGAGCAGCACCGCCTTCGTGGTGGTGGGTGAGCACGTGGGGCAGATCGCTGCCGGCTCCATCGTCGATGACTGCTCGCCGGTCAATCCCATCACCGGAGAGCCGTATTTCACGGTACGGGCGCTGGGCTGGGGCACGGGCTGGGCAGCAGGCAACGCACTGCGCATCAACACCATCGGCGCCATCTTCACGGTGGATGTGATCCGCACCGTCCAGGCCGGCCCCGAGGCTGGCCTCAATTACCGCTTCTCGCTGCTCACCCGCGGCGACGTTGATCGTCCCTAAAGGAGCCACACATGGCAGATACCACGGTCCAGTACTTCAACAGCGGGACGCCCGGCGCGCCGCAGATCACCAATGCCTGGGGCTCGCTGACGGACATGCTCGACGCGTGCCTGGTCACCGGCTTTGCGCTCAAGGCGCTGACCTCGATCACCTCGGCCAACGGCATCGCCACGGCCACACTCACCAACGGCAACCCGTACACCGTGGGCCAGGTGGCGCAGGTGGATGGAGCCGACCAGCCGGCCTACAACGGCCGGGCGCGGGTGCTATCGGTGACCGCCAACACGTTCACCTACGCCGTGACCGGCGCGCCCGCGTCTCCCGCCACTAGCAGCACCACCCTGCAGGCCCGCATCGCGCCGCTCGGCTGGGAAAAAGCATTCAGCGGCCTCAACAAGCGGGCCTACCGAAGCAAGTCCGTCCTGTCGCCGCGCAACATCCTGCTGATCGACGACGCCATTAAGGGCAACGACTACAACAACGACACCTGGGCCAGGTGGGCTGCGGTGGGCATCGCCCAGGACATGACGGACATCGACACCATCGTCGGAGCGGAGGCGCCCTTCGATCCGAACAACCCTCGCCAAAACTGGCAGCAAGTCACCGCTGGGCAATGGGGCTGGCACAAGTGGTTCCACGGGCGCCAGATCGGTTATGAGACCTACGGCGATGGGGGCGCGGGCAGTCGCAACTGGGTGCTGGTGGGCGATGATCGACTTTTCTACCTACTCCTGAGCTGGACCGGGAATTACAGCCAAAGCGGCCGCGCAACATACTGCTTTGGCGACATCGAGAGCTTTAAGCCGGGTGACCAGTTCGGGACTGTCCTTTCGGCCTCCGAGTCACTTTTATCCAACAGCGACTACTTTTCCTACGTAACGCAGTACGGGGGGATCGGGAAATCCCTCCAGCAAAATGGCAATGTGCTGTTGCGGTCGCATACGCAGATCGGGAATCCGGTCCGCTTCGGCGTCGCTTCGCTCAACACCAACAATGCGCAGCAGACATCCGGCCGCGGGTCTGTTCCGTTTCCAAACGGCCCCGACTATGGCCTGTGGCTGTTGCCGTCTTACATCCAGCAGCAAGACGGGCATATGCGCGGGACGATGCCCGGCCTTTTCTGGATGCCACAGACCCTGCCGTACAGCGACCAGACCATTGTCGATAACGTGACGGGCCAGCCCGGCAAGCGCTTCCTCTTGCCACGGATCGCCAACGATAGCGATGCCGAGGGCGCGCAGATCGCCTTCGACATCTCCGGCCCGTGGAGGTGATCAGTGGCAGACGACTCGTCTACGCCGGTGGCCACTGTCGTGGTGCCGTTGAGGCATTTGCACAGCCCATGCTCGTCCGTTTGGGACACGCAGCCGCTGTACGGCGCCGCTGCGCCCGCACTGGACGCCTTGCGCGTCGATGTGTATTTCGGTGGCAAAGGCTTCATCGCCGGCACCGTGATGCGCAAGGGCGACCCCTCCAATCTGCCGCTCGAGCGCCAGGTACTGCTGTACAGCGAGGGCACACGGCTGCTGGTCGGCAGCACCTGGTCGGACAAGGCAGGCGACTATGCGTTCAGGCAGGTCAACCTGAATGATCGGTACACCGTGATCGCCTACGACCACCGGCACGCCTACCGCGCCGTCATCGCGGACAACCTTGCAGCGGAGCGGATGCCATGACGCTTGCCATCCCCTCTACCCACAACGATGCGCGCCTGGCGGCGACGCTGGCCTACGCGGATGCCGGCCCAGCGGCAGGGCGCGCGCGGATCGCCTTCTACGACACCGTGCAGCCGCCGCTCGGCGCTGCACCAGGCGGCGCGCCCCTGGTCGAGATCGTGCTGGCCAGGCCCTGCGCCCGGATCGTCGCGCACGTGCTGGTGCTGCAGCAGCAGTCGGCCACCGGCGACCAGATAGCGGTGAGTGGCGAGGTCACCTGGGGCCGTTGGCTCAGTGCCGACGGGACCTTGGTCGCCGACGGCCGCGTCACCGACGACGCAGGCGATGGCGATTTCCGCATCGCGGGCACCGCAGGCACCGCCCTCTACGCCGGCGGCCGCTTGGTGCTGGGCGACTCGACGATCAGCTAGTCACAGGAGATACCGATGGTCATCCGCATCACACACAAAAAGATTTCCGAGGTCGAGGACAGCCCAGACCCGACCAAAGTCAACGCCAGCGACTGGAACGAAACACATCTGGTCGAGGGCCTGGTACCCGAGGCGCCAGACGACGCGGGCTACCTGCGCAAGGCGGGCGCTTGGGTTGCCCCGCAGAAAGCCGATGTCGGCCTTGGCAATGCGGACAACACCCGGGACGTGGACAAGCCGGTGAGCACTGCGGCAGCAGCCGCGCTCGCCAGCAAAGAGCCGTCAATCGCTTCGGGCACCAGCGCGCAGTACCTGCGGGGCGACAAGACATGGCAGACGCTCGACAGGGCTGCGGTGGGTCTCGGCAATGTGGACAACAGTGCCGACACCAACAAACCGGTGAGCGGGCCGCAGCAGCAGGCCCTGGACACCAAGGCCAATGACACCGCTGTGGTCAAGCTCACAGGAGACCAGGACATCCAGGGCCAAAAAAGCTTCAAGGGTCGCCTGGTGGTGGCGTCTGCTGCCAATTCGGCATTGCGTCTGGACTCCACGGTGACGGAAGGCGGTATTCCCCAATCCTTTTCGGTCAACGTAACGGACAGCAGTGCGGTCAACCGCATATCGGCGCAGTCGATTCGCTTCGTCTACAACCGTCAAGGGACTGCCCAGGTTTCAGCTTTCGACAGCCTCTTCGTTACTACGCCGCAGATCTTCTCAGATGCTCCCTATCAGCTACGCGGCTTCACGTTTGAAGGCCCAGTCATGTCTGCGGGAAAAACTCTCGCCGGCTATACCGCGCTGAAGATTCAGGCGCCTTCTGGCTCAGGGACGGTTGGGGCAAAAGTCGCCATCGAAGTCGATTACGGCGCGGGTCCTGTACTGATTGGGGCAGCCGCAGGCCGCGGCGATTTGCTGCGCGTAGCCGGGTCATCAACCCTCTCTGGCCCTGTTTCCCTCGGCCAGTACACGCTGAATACGCTGCCTTCTGCAGCAGCGTTTGCAGACGCCTACATCACCGTGACCAACGCCGCAGGCGGGAGCAAGTTGTGCCGCTCAGACGCGACCAACTGGCTGATCGTCAACACCTCCACCGCCGTTTCATGAGACCTGCCATGCCTACCATCACCGAAGCCATCCGCCCTTACGAAACCCTGATCCGCCACAACCCCGATGGCACGATAGGCTCTCACCACATCACGATCAGCGAGGTGCTGCGCGATGGCAATGTGATCGCCGCGACCGCCAATCCGCCGACGGCGATAGCTGGCGCCGATCTCGATGCGGTGCTGGGCCAGGCCACCGTTGCGGCGCTGGTCCAGGTCGATAGCCTCAAATCTGTTCTTGCAACACAGACCAACGCCCATGCGGCGTTGATGCAGCAGCACGAGGATCTGCGCGTGCAGGCGCAGGCCGTTGCAGCCGACAATGCCGAGCTGCGGCACCAGGCCGCACTGGCGCTGCAGACTCAGGATCTGCAGGCACAACTTGCCGCCACTTCGGCGGAGCGTTCGGCCCTTTCGCTGCAGGTTCAGGAGTTGCAGGCACAGCTTGCCCAGCGGGACGCGGCCTGACGTGCTGCCGCATGGCGCCTGACCACCACACTGCATGTCTGCGTTCCACCGACTGGCGTTCGACGCCGCGGCATTCAATGCAAAGGACCGCGCGCATGCGTTCGACGCTGGCGCGTTCGACCACGACGCGCTTGACGCAACACCACCGGCGCAGTCGGCCGACCTGGTGTTCACCCATCCAGCGGTACCGGCAGGGCCAGTGCACTTGGTCTTCGGCGACGACAGCATCGCGCAACCCCTGCCGGCGATCATGTCGGTGGTCGGCCTTCTGCCGGCGCTGCGCGGGGCAGCTCCAATCGTGCGGCAGCAGCGCATCGCCGTCGCCAGCAGCTTGCCCCCGTTGCGGGGCAGCGTCGCTGCACGGTATCTCAGCGATACGGCACGCCCCGCCACCAATCAGATTGTTGGCGGCTGGAGCGGTGCCGATGGCGCCGCGGCAAGCCAGGGCTTCCTGTGGCAGGGCGCCGTTGCCTCGCCAGCGGCGCTGTCCGCCGACTGGCAACAGGCGTTCGCGCTCGAACAGTTCACGCAGCAGCGCTGGCAGGACGCTGAGCGGCAACCCCGCTCCCAGTCCGACAACTGGCAGGACGCCACGCCACTGCGCATGCAGGCTGTGTCGGGCTGGCAGGACGCACTGCGCGACCGGCGCCTGGGGCAGGCGCTGGCCTGGCAGCAAGGGGTGCCTGCACGAGCCGGCACCGTCCTGTTCGACCAGGACGCGCTCCGTGACCGCCGACAGAGCCTTGGTGTCCACTGGCGCGATGCACTGCAGCTCTCCACGGTTGCCGGTAGCGGCGCGAGCGCCGGCATGCCACTGCGGGTGCTCCTGTCCACCGTGTGGCAGTACGCAATGCAGCCCGTCATCGGCAAAACGATCCCGGGGCCGATCCATCCGGTTGAGCCGCCTTGCTATGTGCCGCCCCCTGGACGGGCAGTCAATCTGGTCTTCAGCGCCGCTTGGGACGGCAGCACGGGCCTCGTATTTTTCTGTGAGCGGCATGGCGGCGGGCCCGACCCCGAGCCGCCGCGCTATGTCATTCCCTTACTGGAGGTTTACATGAGCGTCCACGCCATCGAGTGCGTGCTGTTGCCAAGCCTGGAGCCGGTCACGCTGCTAGATACCACCATCAGCGCCGACGACGATGGGTACGCCTGGAGCATGTCGGCCACCGGGCCCCAGCACCTGATGGAGCAACTTGCGCCGTCGGGCGGCGCGCCGGCCCAGGTGCGGATCACGGTGGACGGCACCGCCTGGGTGTTTGTGATCGAGTCCATCGCCCGCACGCGCAGCGCTACGGGCATCCGCACGCAGGTGTCGGGCCGCAGCGCCACGTCTCTGCTGGGCGACCCGTACATGCCTGCGCAGACATGGCTGAGCACAGCCGGCCGAAATGTCCAGCAGCTGGCGCTGGAGGCGCTGGAGTTCACAGGCGTGGCGGTGGGCTGGCAGTCGGTTGACTGGCAAGTGCCGGCGGGTGCCTGGAGCCACCAGGGCACGCCACTGTCGGCGGTGCTGCGCATCGCCGAGGCCGGTGGCGCTGTGGTGCGCAGCCACCGCACCGATGCGCAGTTGGTGGTGGCGCCGCGCTACCCGCTCATGCCGTGGGAGTGGAGCGCTGCCACGCCGGATGTGCAGATCCCGCTGGCCGTGGTGACCACCGACAGCTACCAGCCGGCCTACAAGCCCGCGTGGAATGCCGTCTACGTTGGCGGGCAGGGCCAGGGCGTGCTGGGCCACGTCAAGCGCGCCGGCACCGCAGGCGACTTGCTGGCGGCCCAGGTGACCGATGCGCTGATTACCCACGCAGACGCGGCGCGGCAACGGGGCAGGGCGGTGCTGGGCGCTGGTGGTGCGCAGGTGCCCCAGCAGATCACGCTGCCGGTGCTGACGGGCGGCACGCTGCCCGGTGTGCTGCAGCAGGGCCAACTGCTGGAGGTGCTGGAGCCCGGGCTTGCGTGGCGCGGCATGGTGCGCGGCATCAGCCTGCGCGTGGCGCTGAGCAGCAGCGGCAAAGGCAGAGGTATCGACATCCGGCAGACGGCCACCGTGGAGCGTCATCTATGAGCGCAACCTTGTTTCGGCGGCTGGTCGAGCTGCTGCCCTCAGACCCGCAGCTTTTCGCAACCGTGGAGGCGGTGCACAGCGATGGCACGGCCACGGTGGTGTTGCCGGGCGGTGGCCGCCTGCGCGTGCGCAACCCGCTGGAGCTGACCGCTGCGGCCACCGTCTATGTGCAGGGTGGCGCCATCACCGGCGACGCGCCCAACCTGCCGCTGGTCGAGATCGAAATCTAGCCAGCCCCGCTCCCCATTCACCACCCGCCTTGCGCAAGCACGGCGGGTTTTTTGTTGCCTGCTACCTGGAGATGCCATGACCCCAACCCCTACCCGCCAGCTGCAGACCGATCTGGCGCAGCTTGGCCTTTACACCGGCATCGTCGATGGCGACTGGGGCAACCAGAGCGCCACCGCGTGGGCTGCCGCCATGCAGTTGGCCGCCCGTGCCTCGGGAGCGGCGGCGCCAGCGCTTGGCGCGGACCCGGCCGCCAGCCTGGCATGGGGCGCCCGGGTATCGCAGACCTTCCGAGATCGCATCGTGTGGGCGGCCGACGCGCTCAAGATGCCGCCGGCCGGCGCGTCATGGCTGATGGCCTGCATCGCCTGGGAGAGTGGCGAAACGTTTTCTGCATCGGTCACCAACATGGCCGGCAGCGGGGCCACGGGCCTGATTCAGTTCATGCCGGCAACGGCGGTGCAGCTGGGCACCTCGACCTCGGCGCTGGGCAGCATGACGCCAGAGGACCAGATCAACTGGGTATACCGCTACTTCCGCCCCTTGGCTGGCCGGCTGCAGAACCTGGGCGACGTGTACATGGCCATCCTGTGGCCCGCCGGCATCGGCAAGCCCGACAGCTACGTGCTGTGGGATGCGGCAAGCCGCCCCACCACCTACCGCCAAAACGCAGGGCTGGACACCAATGGCGACCGCACCATCACGCGCGCCGAGGCGCTGGCCAAGGTGCAGGCAAAGCTCAACCTGGGCTTGCTGCCCATCAACGCTGCGCCGCTGGGCGCGAAAGGGGCCTGATATGGCTGCATTCGATTGGAAAAAGCTGGTCAACGGCCTGGCGCCCACCCTGGGCACTGCGCTGCTCGGCCCGCTGGGCGGCATGGCGTTTAAAACCATCGCGGCGGCCGTCACAGGCAACGCCGACGCATCCGAAGACCAGGTTGCCGAAGCCCTGGCCAACGGATCGCTCAACGGCGACCAGATCGTCGCCCTGCGCGCCGCCAACCAGCAATTCGAGTTGGACATGCAGCGCCTGCAGATCGACTTGGCACAACTCAACGCTCAGACCGAACTGGCCTACGTGGCCGACACCAGCAACGCCCGCGCGGTGTTCGGCGGCAACGAAAACGTATTCGTGATGGGGGTTTGCATCCTGGTCAGCTTTGCGGTGCTGATGGCTGCCGTCCTGCTCGGTTGCTTCCTGCTGATGACGGGGTATTTCAAAGTGGACCCCAACGTCGCCGCCATCTGCTCCGGCCTGATCGGCACCGTGGTCGGCTATGTGGCCTCCAACGCGCAACAGGTGGTCAGCTACTTCTACGGCAACAACAAGGGAAGCAAGGATAACGGCGCGGCGATTGCGACAGCGCTGACGGACACGATCAAGCAGGCGGGGGCGCGGTAGCCGCCGCGGCGAAATTAAGAAGCAAGGCGACCGGCATGGTGTGTCACCACCATGCCGGTCACCGGTCACACAGAACAAGCCTGTGAGCCCAGCCAAGGCCCTGCCCACCTGTACAGGCGGGGCGATTGTAAACACCGGTTACACCCGGCTATCTGGAACCTCTCATGGCAATGCCCATCATCCCGTGGCTTGGCGGCAAGCGCCGTCTGGCCGACATCATCATTCCGCGCTTCCCAGCGCATACCTGCTACGTCGAGGTCTTCGCTGGCGGCGCCGCCCTGTACCTCATGCGGCCGCCGGCAGAGGTCGAGGTCATCAACGACGTGAACGGCGAGCTGGTGAACCTCTACCGCGTGGTGCAGCGGCATCTGGAGGAATTCGTGCGCCAGTTCAAATGGGCGCTGAGCAGCCGCCAGGTCTTTAAGTGGGCGCAGGAGACGCGGCCCGAGACGCTCACCGACATCGAGCGTGCCGCACGCTTTTATTATCTGCAGCATCAGGCGTTCGGCGGCAAGGTCAAGGGCCAGACCTGGGGCACCGCCACCACGACGCCGGCGCCGACCGTCAACCTGCTGCGGCTTGAGGAACAGCTGAGCGCCGCCCACATGCGCCTCCACGGCGCCTACATCGAGCAGCTGGACTGGGCCGAGTGCATCCGCCGCTACGACCGGCCGCACACGCTGTTCTATCTCGACCCGCCGTACTGGCAGACCGAGGGCTATGGCGTGCCGTTCGCTTGGGATCAGTATGTGGCCATGGCGCAGCTGATGCGCCGCATGAAGGGCAAGGCGATACTGAGCATCAACGACCATCCCGAGATCCGAGAGTGCTTCGCTGGGCTGCACTTCGAGGTGGCGCCAGTAGAGTACACCGTGGGGGGTGGCGCTGGTGTTGAACGGAACGAGCTGCTGATTTCGAGTTGGGATGTTGCTGCCGAGCCGGTTGGCTTGTTCTGATTCCTTGCTCTAATTCATGAAATTTAAATAAGAATTTAATTCTAGTGAGGAAATTTATGAACAATGCATTGGTTTTATTGCGAGGGTTATTAGTTATTGCGGCGGTATCAATAATATTTTCTTCTGTAATATGGGTTATGCCAGAGCCCACCACTCTAGGCACGACCGATAAAATATCGGTTCTTTCGATGGTAGGTACTTGGTTCGCTGGAGTGGGTGCAATTTACGCTGCCTGGACCGCATTGCGCATTGCGAAAGATCAAACGAAAAGTGCAAAAGTTCTAGTTGATCGTCAAATACATGCTGTGAGAATATCCGATGCAATCAAAGGGGCTCACCACTCTATTGCAGTAGTCAATGATATTAGGGGAAGAATTACTTTCATTGAGCAATGTTTTATAAGGGGCGATCGATCAATCATCGTATTTATTACCGCTGTAGAAGGACTGTTACGCAGATATGAGTCGCTGTACGACCGGGATTTATATAGAAGCATGCCAGGCCCGATAGTAGACCAGATAACTGGTCTCTCAGGCCGTACGTTTGGCTTGGAAGCGGTGATGGTCTCCTTGAAAGCGGGAATTGTGGCGCCGGAAATGGGGTTGCAGCCCCTCAGATTCATACCGGAAGAAATGACCCAAGCACTAAATAAACTTGAAAAGGCTACTGATTGTTTAATGGATGCATTGCAGGAAGAGGCGCAAAAATTGTATGAGATCCACATGAGTCATAAAAATTGGGATGGTGATTAATCCGGAATTTTCAATGGCCCTATTGGTTTTATAGAATTAGCGAATTGATTAAAAGCAGAAGCCTTGATTAAAAAGGCGCATTTGACCGGGTTACCGAGACCGGGCCCGGCCCGGCATACACTAGCGCCAGCGTCTCCTTCACCCGCACCTGCCACAGCGCGCCGCTCTCCCGCACGACATAGGCATCCGGCGCCAGCGGCAGGATATTGGTGGTGCTCCACGCGAAACGGTGATGGCGCTGCATCGACGTGGGCGGCTCTGGCGTCTGCAGCAGGGTAGGGTGGTTGTCTTGCATGGCCGCCTCAGAAAAGGTCGATCTGGCCGGGTGATTGCGCTGGTGGTGGCGCCTCGCGCGCGGCCTTGATTCGAGCCGCCGCGGCCAACTCATCCCGGCGCCGCACGATGGTGGCGCTGAACCACGCTTTGTGCGCTGTCCCAGTCGTCAGCGCCCCCAGGCCTTCGGATTGCAGCTGCGCGGCTGCACCGGCCCACTTGCGCAGCAGTTCGCGGCCTGCCGGCTCCAGCTCTTCCAGCGGCATCTCCCTCGACTCTTGCGCCGCCCGCAGCGCGGCCAGCACTTGGCGCGGGCCGCCGAGTAGCAGCTCGAATGCACGACGGTATTGGTGGAGGGCGGCCGCCACCTCGCCTGCTTCGCGCTGCCCTTTGGGGTCATACCCCTGCAGGCGCACCTCGACGCACTCGCGCGCCAGCTGGTCCTCGGCATCTTCGGCCTGGTCGATCTGGTCGACCGGCCGGCCGTTTCGTTCTTGCATCGCAGCACCGATGCGATGCAGCGTTTCGTCCATGCTCAGACGCATCGTCATGGCCGCTGCCCATAGGTGTTACCCGTGCGCACGTTCGCGCTCCAGCCGTTGCCGCCGCACATCCTCCTTGCGGCCCACGGACATCACCAATGCACGCAAATCGTCTTCGGTGATGCTCACCGCCCACATTTGGGTCGTGATCGAGCGAGGGCTGCCGATGCGAATGTCCTGACCCCTGATCAACATGCCTCCCTCAATTCGCACGACCCTCGCGAAGCTCAAGGTTGCGCGTTCCCGTTTTTTGGTGTCGGGGTCCACCAGGATCGCATGTTCTTCCGGTTGGCCCCACGGGCGCGGTCGATTGAACGCCAGCCATCCATGTATCGGCGGGCGCGCCAACACCTCGTCAACTGGCCGTCGAGCGCCGTTCGTTCGGAGAGGGTAGATGTAGCAAAGCACTGTAAAAGCATACAGTTCTTGCGGCACAATAGCGCCCGGTTTGGGTCGGCTTTACGTGCCTAGGCCGCCGCATGCAAGCGGGGCATCAGGTCGGCTGACAGGCGGCAAGCGCTTCAAGCTTTTGCGACAACTTCTCGAGCCAGGCTCGGCGCTCTTTGTCGTACGTATATGCGTTGTATGTGGCCACGATCTCGGGCGGCAGGTGGCCGATGATCGCCTCGGCAATCTCGTCGCTGCAACCGATGGAGGCCAACAGCGTGCGCGCCGTGCGCCGCAGCTGGTGCGGCGTCCAATGCGTCACAGGCAACACCAGGCCATCGCCTGTGCGCTGCGTCGCTTTGCTCGAATAAGGCTGCAAGCCGTAGATGTACGTCGAAAAATCGTGCTGGGTGTACTGCTCGCCGCGCGCATCCTCGAACAGCCAGCCCGAATCGCCGATGGTGTCTAGCCGGCGGCGCACGATATCTAGCGCCCTGCCGATCAACGGGACGCGCAGGTCTGTGGCATCGTCGGCCCGGGCATTTTTCGTCAGCGCCTTGGGAACTGTCCACCACCATCCATCCGCTTCCTTGGTGACGTGCGCCGCACGCATAGCCAGAATCTCGCTGCCGCGCGTGCAAGTCCACAGATACATTTCGGTGGTGTCGCGCCCCAGGCTGTGCATGTTGGGTAGCCAGGCCAGCAGGGTGGCGACCTCGGCCTGTTGCAGCACGCGGCGCTGCCGGCCCTGGTGCTCGCCACCGATGATTTTTCCCTTGCTTTTCAGTTTGCCCTTGAGCACTTCGCGCCACCAGTTGCGGGTGTCTTCTGGCAGCGTTGCCGCATCGATAGCCTCAGACCACGCGGCGCCCAGCAAGGAGCGTAGCTTTGCGGCTGCGGTCGGCGTAGCTTTGCGGCTATCCAGTGCGGCGTGTGCATCGGCACGGGCGAGTGCGGCGGCCGGGCTTTTGGCGAGATCCGGCTCTTCATCCAGCAGCCGCTCCAAACTCCGCCGGGCGGCCAGCAGTCCCGCAGGATTGCGGTTGGCACTCAACTCGCCCTTGATGTAGTCCTCGACCACCCGGCGCACGGTCGGCAGTGCGGTAGCCGGACTATGGACGGCCTTGCGGGCGGCACGCTTGGCCTCGTTGGGGTCCACGCCGGCGGCGCGCTGGTCGCGCAGCGCTTGCCACCGGACCGCTGCCGCCTGTATCGGCATAGCGGGCCAGGGGCCCAAGGCCGTCTGTTTCATGCGCCCCGTCTCAACTGCTTTGTAGCGGTAGATCCAGGTTTTCCCGGTGGCCGAAGCCACGAGCCGCAGTCCTGGGCATCCATCCACCAGTAAGTGGCCCCCGGGTGGGAGCAAGCGGGCCGCGCGCGCGTCGAAGTGCATGGAACCTATACTCTCAACCGTGTCGTGGGGCCTGTGCCGGCCAATGCAACAGCGTGAGATTGAGGCGTGATTTCAAACCTACGCCAAAACCTACGCTATAGGCGTAAGTTTATACGGGCGAGGAAAAGCGATTTCAAGCGGTTTATTTCTGCTGCTCCGGTCACTTTCTCTTTGTGATTCAGGCCCTTACGACACTGATTCGTTCAGAATCAACAGGTTAGATGTACGCGGGTGTAGTTCAATGGCAGAACGGCAGCTTCCCAAGCTGCATACGAGGGTTCGATTCCCTTCACCCGCTCCAATTCCGGAGCCTCCCACCGGTTTTGTCTCTGTCGAGGCTGCCCAGCCGACCATCAAGGTGCCATGGGCTACATTTATTTGCCGTACGCCACGGGTTTCAAAGTCATTGGCAAGGTGTATGTAAAAAATACAATCGTAAATGGCTCGCCGTTGTGGGAGCCCGTGCGCTGAAATCGATGACATTGACGGACTTCTTCAGTCCGGTGACGTCGAGTGGAATCCACCGATTACCGGTCCAAAACGATACGTTTTAGCCGGACCACCACTTAGAGCGGCTAACACAACCCTTCTGGCGTCGTTGCCGCACCTTGTCGTACTACTCGTACTGTCTGCGATGCGGCGCCTAGCCAGAACCGCTTCGCTGGGTTGTGTTAGCCGCTCTTAGGCGAAAATGCCTGCCAAAGAAAAGTGTCCGATGACTAAAAAACGCCGTACTTTTTCCGCTGAATTCAAACGCGAGGCTGCAGGTCCACCGATTGCCTGGAGGTCGGCCGCGGTCGTGAAGTCTTCTTGTCAACCGGGCTTGGCTTCTCATCAAGGCCAAGCCGTGGAAACCCGCGGAGACACCGCAGCCGAGGAGAAAAACTACGATCTCTCGTTGCGATACGATCCGGCTCTGGCTTTCAAGCTGGCCCCACATCGGCACCCGTTCGTGGCCTCGTTGCTGCTACGGCATGCAGGCTTGTTGAAAGAACTGAGCCGGGGATTTGGTTCTCCGCTGCACATAGTCTTTCCTCAGATCTTTACCGAGAACGTTCAGCGATTCCGGCGCGTCTTTGCCGAGAACGGGTTGACTGGAACCATCCTCTACGCAAAGAAAGCCAACAAAGCCGATACCTTCGCCCAAGCCTGCGCCCAGCTGGGCATCGGCATAGACGTCGCAAGCATCGGGGAATTCACCAAAGCATTGGCAGCAGGGGTCAGGGGAGAAAGAATCGGGATATCAGGTCCCGAAAAGACGGACGGGTTGTTGAACTTGGCATTGCGACACGGTGGCCTGATTGCCATCGATTCCTTGAGCGAACTGCGGCGGCTCGCAGTTCTGGCGGCAGCCAGCGGCACGACCGCGCGAGTCTTGTTGCGTTTTCGGCCGCCCGGCCAAGCGAGCAGCCGATTCGGGCTGACAGCGACAGAATACAGAGCTGCCTTGGAATGCTGCACATCTCAAAAAGGCTGCATTCGCCTGGAGGGTTTCTCGTTCCATCTCAGCGGCTATTCGATCGAAAAGCGTGCTGAATTCGCCGGCCAACTGATAGAACTGTGCCTGCAAGCACAGGCGCTCGGATTCAAGACATGCGGCCAGATCGACCTCGGCGGTGGCCTCCCTGTTCAGTACGTCGATCCCGAGCAATGGCGCCGATTTCTGCAACAGGATGCCGCTGCGCATTACCATGCGGGCAAGACCTTTTCGGGCTTCTATCCGTACGGTGCGGTCAGACACGGTGCCGACGCTTTGCGCGACTTATTGAATTGTCCCACTGGAGGTGGCACCAGCTTGGCGCAAAAAGCCCGGCGACATGGTGTCGAATTCATTATCGAGCCGGGGCGAGCGCTCCTGGACCAGGCGGGACTGACGCTTTTCAAGGTATTGGGCGTCAAGGACCGTCACGTCGGCGAAGGCTACGGCTACGGCTACGGCTACGGCATCGTCACGGTACAAGGCAGCAGCCTCAGCTTGTCGGAGCAATGGTTCAACAGCGAATATCTGCCCGATCCGCAGCTGCTGGGCGCCGCCGAGAATGAGGGGCAGGTGTTCCTCGCCTGCGTCGGCGGCTCGACCTGCCTGGAGGGCGACATGTTGACATGGCGTAAGATCGGTTTTCCTGCCCCCGTTCAGCCAGGCGATCGGCTTGTTTATTTGAACACGGCGGGCTACCAGATGGATTCAAACGAATCCCCGTTCCACGAGGCCATTCTGCCATCCAAGGTAGTCGTCGAGCTGCATGGGGAGCCATTGGCACCGCATTGGCACCTGGACGGAATATGACCCTCGCTCGATAACGGAACCGGAGGCATGGGCATGGGGCAATCCCCGCAGCGATACGGGCAACCTGGCGAACTCTGGGTGCTTTCTCAAACGGAGCTCGAGAATCTGGGGGTAAGCTATACGCGGGTCCTTGAGGTCGTCGAGAGTGCTTTCTTGGCGTTACGCGACGGCGACTCGAAAAACCCACTGAAGACCATCGTCCAGCCCGGCGACCGGCGTTCCATCGGATACTCGATGGTCGGACGCGACGGAGCCAGCGAAACATTGGGGTTCAAGGTCGTCTACGAGTTCGACCCCCAGCGCAGCCGCGACGCCTACCGCTTCCACTCCTTCATCTTTCTGTGCGACGACGTTACCGGCGAGCCCATTGCGCTGATGGACGTGGTCAAGCTGGGGCCCCTGCGAACCTCGGCGACCTCCGCATTGATGGCCCGTGCGGCTTGTCCGGACGCCCGTACCGCGTTGGTTGTGGGGACGGGCGTGCAAGGCCAGATCGCCTTGCCGATGCTGGTGGCCGCGCTGCCCCGTCTGGAGCGTCTGATGGTCTACGGTCAGTACCAGGACGGACTGCAGGCCGTGCAGACCGCGGTCGCGCGTCTATATCCCGAGCGCGACGTCCAGATCGTGACCGATCTGCAGCGAGCCGCTGGCGAGGCAGATATTGTCATCGGCGCATCGGGCCTGACCGCCAGGCAGCAGGTGCGCCGTGCCTGGCTCAGGCCCGGATCCGTCGCGGTGCTGCTGGGCTACGGCGTCGATGCCGACGTGCTGCACGGAGCGGACTACCGCATCGCCACCGACACCGAACAGATGAAGGTGACATGCGAAGATCTGGCTGCGCCCGATGGCAGCGTCCCGCCCGTCGATGCTGAACTGCCGGACATTCTGATGGGCACGACCGCCGCTCGACGCGATGAGACGGATGTGGTCTTTGCGTACAACAGCGGCATGGTCGTCACCGACGTGGCGCTGGGGCGTTATCTCGCGGATCTGGCACTTGCCAAGAGCCGGGGTGCGAGGGTCAAACTATGGTGAGCACGGCAAAAACACGACCACGACACGGCGATGCACGGGCCATATTGCTGCTGGCGCTGCCTCTGATCCTGACCAATTTCGCGCATGTGGCGGTGACGACCATCGACATCGTGGTGCTGGGCAAGCTCGGTGCGCAGGAGCTGGCCGCTGGCGGTCTGGCCATCGCGCTGTTCAATCAGTTACGCACGATGGGTACCGGTTTGGTGACGGGTGTCAGCAACCTGGTGGCAGAAGCGCATGCCCGGGACGACCAGGCACGTGTGCGCGAACTGCTGGTGGCTGGCTTTTTTTGTGCAACGGTCTCGGCGGTCGTGTTCATCGTGGCGTTGATGCTGTTGGAGCGCCCCCTGATCTGGGTTGGCCAGGAAGCAGAAATAGCGGCCATGACATTCCAGTATCTCCTGCTGGCCGCGCCGGGCTTGCTGCCTTGTCTATGTTTCCAGACTCTTCGGTATTTCACCGTCGGGCTCAAGTACCCCGGCCCCCTACTGGCGATCACCCTGATCTCCATCGTACTGACGGCGGGCCTGAACTACACGGTGGTCTATGGCAAGTTCGGGGTGCCGGCCTTGGGCTTCGCCGGGGTGGCGCTGACGACATCGCTGGTCTTCCTGATGTCGTTCCTCATGTTCCTGGCCGTGGTGGGCAAGAACAACACGCTGGCGCCGTACTGCGCCCCGTCAGGGCTGCGCTGGTCGTCGGACGCGGTGCGCAGCGTCTGGAAACTGGGTTTACCGATCGCCTGCACTTATGCCTCCGAGGCCGGATTCTTCACGGTGTTGACGCTGTTGATCGGCACATTGGGGGTTGAAGCACTGGCCGCGCAGACAGTGCTCAACCAGATCATCTACATCGTCTTCATGATCTCGGCGGGTATTTCGCATGCGGCCTCCATCCATATCAGCGAGGCCTGCGGCATGGCCGATTACGCGCGGGCGCGGCGACTCGGCTTCCTGGCGCTGGGCCTCGGCGTGGCGGCTATGCTGGTCGTGGCGGTTCCCTATGTGCTGGTACCAGACGTGATCGGGGCGTTGTTCATATCCGCGGAGCATCGCGCCAATGCCACCGCGCTGGCACTCGTCGCCTCCGGCCTGCTGATCGCCGTGGTACTGCAGATATTCGACGCCAGCCAGAACATCGGCAATGGCATTTTGCGCGGCACCGGCGATTCGGTGGGGCCTTTTCGTATCTCCCTGGTCGGCTACTGGCTGGTGGGGCTGCCTTTGGCTTACATGCTTGGCATCACCGCGCGCTATGGCATCTATGGCGTCTGGGTCGGCCAGACGATAGGGCTGGCTGCCACGGCTGCACTTTTGGTCGTCTCGTTTCGCCAGCGCGTCTCACGCCTCGCGCGGCAAGCAGACGCGGCTCCACGAGGAGGCGAGGTCGCGCAATAAACAGAAGCCACACACCATGCGCGAGAGCAGATATATCGAATCGATACGACGCCTCTCGCGTACGGAAATAGGCGGTCTGCCGCGCTGCGATCCAGGTACAGATCGTCGCTGCGCGAGGGCGTGATCGTCAAAGCCCGGCGCTAACCGGGCTTTGAAACTTTCGTCAGCGCACCGGTATCGCTGCCGGCGGAAAACGATTTTTTCCTGCAAGCCCTCATGCGCATAAACAATTCGCGCGAGGCATTCTCTTGTACCACGTCGAAAATCCCGACCATGGAAGATCCATCCATGCCTTTTTAGTTTTCGTATGGCCAAGGAGCGAATCATGCAAGCAACCGAGTTTCCTGCCGCTGTCAAAACCCGTATCTCGGACCTGATCGGCGGAGCGCCATTGCTGGATATGCCGGTGGCACCCGGCAGTGGCCGAGTGCTGCTCAAGCTCGAACAGTTCAATCCCACCGGGACGGCCAAAATCCGCATGGCGCGGCAAATGGTAGATGAGGCCGAATCGCAGGGAAAACTCAAGCCGGGGGGCTGGATCGTCGAGTCCACCTCGGGCAACACCGGTCTCGGTTTGGCCCTGATAGCCGCAGAACGGGGATATCGCTTCACTGCTGTGGTGGATCACCACTCGTGCGTGGATAAGCTGCGCGGCATGCAAGCCTATGGTGCCGAACTGGTGCGCGTCGGCAGTCCCGAAGGTGGGCTCGCCACCGCTGATCGGGATGCGACCGCGGAGCGGATTGCAGCAGAGCACGGCGCCTACTGGACACGGCAACATAACAATCCGGATAATGCAAACGGCTACAAAGAATTGGCCCAGGAACTCTACCAGGCACTCGGTGAACAGATTCACTATTTGTTCGGCGCCGTCGGGACCGGAGGATCCTTATGCGGCACAGCGCGTGCGCTCAAGAAATACCTTCCCACGATCAAGACCATCGGAATCGAACCTTCCGGTTCCGTCATATTCGGTGGCGCTGGATTTCCTTACCATCAATCTGGAACAGGAACGCCGGCAGGCGCAGAGATCGGCGTCTTGATCGACTACGCGCTCATCGACGAAGGCCTGAAGGTTACCGACAGCCAAGCCTTCGAAACAGCGCGCTACCTGGCGAGACACCATGCTGTTCTAGTGGGGGGCTCCGCCGGTGGCGTCATCTATCGGGCACTCCATCACGCAAGAAATGCCCCGCCTGAAAGCACCACTGTGGTTCTGGTATGCGATGGAGGAGAGAAATACCTCAACACGGTTTTCAACGACGAATGGATGCAGTCCCATGGGCTCGTCAGTAATGCAGTAGCGGCAGAATTGGAGGAGTTGTTACAGAAAAAAATGCGCTGAATGTGACCGGTGTCGTCGGTTCACACCGAAAGCAGCGCCCAATTCGCTCAGCTGTCGAGTGTCCACCTCACCGGGGTCGGCGTGACGGCCGCGACCCCAGGACCGGATTCGCTCTGGGCCATCCGGTCTTGTCGGGCCGGCGTTCCGACAATCACAGCTCTACGTGCAGCCGCACCGTGCCGATCTTCACCGGACCGCGATCGGCGTTGTAGCCGGGATTGCGGATGTACTGGATGCCTAAGCTCAGGCCCGCCTCGCCGCCGCGCGGCAGGCCGAAGCCGAATCGGTAGTAGCTCTCCAGGATCGTCTCGGTACGGTAGCGCAGCCGGCCGTCGCCGACGAAGAAGCCGCTGCCGCCGGCGGCCAGGAAATCGCGGTGCGGCTGCGACAGGCCGTTGAGCGCCACGCCCATGCCCAGCGCGTCCATCGGCCGGCCCCAGCGGGCGCCGCCGAAGGTCGCGCCGGCCGAGGCCGAACGGTCGATTTCGGCGAAGGCGTAGGTCTCCGACTTGCCGTCGTTGGCGGCCAACCGGGTGAAGACGCCGATGTCGTCGGCGATGTCCTGCTCCAGATGCACGCCGGCGCCCACCTTGCTGCGGCGCTCGCGGATCGGTGCCACGTCGGGCACGGTGCCGCTCTGCGCGCCGTAGGTCAGCGCATCGCGGAATCCGCCCATCACCGCCACGTTGCGCAAGGCCAGCAGCTTGACCGAGCCTTCGCGGCCGGCCAGCGTGTGGCGGCGCTCCAGTTCGATCTGGTCGCCGTAGTGGCGGAACAGGGCGTGATCGAGCTTCAGACCGTTCGATTCGATCGGCAGCATGAAGCGGCCGGCGCGCACCGACCAGGTGTCGTCGTGCCGGTAGTCCAGCGCGGCGCCCCAGGAGTAGCCCCGCGAATCGGCCGCGTAGTCGTAGGCGCCGTGCGTCAAGAACGACCAGTTGAAGAACTGGGTGCGGGCGTCGTGCGCATGCTTGCTGTCGTCGAACAGGTCGCTGACCGCCAGGTTGCCGGCCGTCAGGGTGATGCGCCGCTTGTCGTAGACGCTGGCGAGCTGGTTGGCGTCGGACGCCACCTGCTCGGTGCCGCCGCCCAGGCCCCAGGTGTGGCGCACGAAGAGGCGCGCCCGGTAGACGATGGGCGAGGTACCGGCGGTCTTCTGCAGTTCGCCGTTGGTGAGGCCGCCCAGGCCCTGCAGCCGCGAGAGCGGCAGGCCCTGCACCAGCTCGGGATTGAAGTACAGCTCGGTCGAGCGGCCCAGGCGCAGGCCGATGAAGGCGGTCGAGGTGAAGGAGTAGCTGCGCTCCTGCAGCGGCGACAGGCTGGTGGGGCCGGAGTAGGGCGCATCGAAAGCCGGCTTGCGCTGCCAGACGTAAGTGGCCTGGCCGTGCAGGTTCCAGTTCTCCGTCGCGAAGTCGGGGTCGTCGGCCGCGCGGGCGGCCGGCGCGCCGGCCAGCAAGGTCAGCGGCAGCAGCCACTGCAGGTGTCGGAAAGAGCGCGCGGCGGCACGGCGCGCGGCGGCGGCGCACGGGGGGAGGGTGGGCAGGTGGAAGGGCACGGGCGGCGGCCTGGTACGTCGGAAAAAAGCGCGGGCGCCGGCGGCGCTGCGGTCGGGAGTATAAGGAGACAGGTGTGCTTTTTTTTGACGTTTCGGGTCTGCAGCGGATGTTGCGCTTCGACTACCAGCTATGAAATAGATAGCATTCCCGGCTTTCCCTGTGGCCTGCCGTGATTGGGTGCCGGCAGTGCCGCAGGCCGCGCCGGCCGGCGCTGCACGGGGCCTGCCCGATGCCGGTGACGCTTTCATGACCCTGCGGTCATCGGGACCCGCTCACGGTGCATCGGGCGTTCTGGCATTTAATACGACCTCTCGGACGTCCGGGGCTGCCGGCCCCCTTCCTTGCCGAATCGATGTGAACGATCTCAATCTTTCCCTGTTCCACGCCGTGGCGGCCGGGCATGCGCCCCATGCGGCGACGCTCGCCGTGGCCCTGTTCGTGCTGGAATATTCCGGCATGGCGGTGCTGGCGCTGCTGTCGGTCGGCCTCTGGCGCAAGCCGGGCGAGCGGGCCACGATCGTGCTGGTGCTGCTGGCGACGATGCTAGTGTCGGTGCTGGCGAAGAATATCGCAGCCGCCATCGGGTTTCCGCGGCCGTTCATGGCGGGGCTGTCGGCTGTCTACACCGACCACGCGGTGCGGCCGGGGTTTCCCAGCACCCATGCTTCGTCCGGCTTCGCGCTGGCCTTCATGCTGCTGGTGCGGCCGCGCTTGCGGCTGCTGGGCGGGGGGGTACTGGCGCTGCTGGTACCGACGCTCTGGTCCCGTATCTACACCGGCCTGCACTTTCCGCGCGACATCGCGGCCGGCGCGATGCTGGGCGCGGCATGCGCCGCGGTGTCGGTGGGACTGGAGTACGTCTGGCGCCGGCGGCTGCGGCCCGCCCTGGCGGCACGCGACCCGGCGGCCCTGGCGGTGACCGAGCCCGGGCGGTCGTGGCTGGTGCAGCCGGCCTTGCGCAGTGCCTGGGGCACGCGCCTGATGTCGAGCGCCCGCACCGGGCCGCTGCTGGTGGCCGCGGCCTGCGTCGTCGGGGCGGTGCTGCTGCTGGCGATGCCGGGCGTCGTGCCGGCCGGGCTGCTGCAGCACGGCGGCGCGGTCGATTCCGGCACCACCGTGTTCTACGGCGTGACGCTGATCTGCGTCTGCGTGCTGCGCTTCGCCGCGCTCACACGGGTCGACCGCGTCGCCATCGCCACGCTGCTGGTGGTGCTGGCCACCTCGGAAGCCGACCTGCACCTCCGTTGGCTGGCCGTGCTGCGCCAGAGCTTGCGCCTTCCGGGCGCGGTGCCCGGCGGCTGGGCCGAGGTGGCGCTGCTGGTCGTGCTGGTGCCGGCGGTGGTGGCGCTCTGGTGGATATTCAAGCGCTACGGCCCCCAGCCCCGTGTGGCCGGCACGTCGTGGCATGCGCCGATGGCGACCGCGGCGACGGTGGGCGTGCTGCTGGTCCTGGAGATCGCCACCGGCCCCTACGTCATCGGCCCATGGGCATCCCCCGCCGGGCCGCGGCCGGGGCTGGCGATGCTGCAGGCGGTACACGAGCTGCTGCAGCTGGCGATTCCGCTGACCTGCCTGCTGGCGCTGTGGCAGGCGCGGTTCGCCGGACGCGATCGCGGCGAGCAGCGGCGGCCTTAGAGCTGTTATGCACTTCGACGTGCCTGCGAAAGCCGGGGAGAGCTGCAGGGCCGGCACCGGCGACCCGGCACAGGCCGAACGGCGACGACCCGGCGGTAAAATCGCGGGTTGCTCCCCCGTTCGCAGACCCCCATTCCACCCCGTTTTCATGACCACGACCACCGCTCCCTTCTCCGTCGCGGACATCCGCAAAACCTTCCTGGATTTCTTCGCATCCAAGGGCCATACGGTGGTCCCGTCCAGCTCGCTGGTGCCGGGCAACGACCCGACGCTGATGTTCACCAACTCGGGCATGGTGCAGTTCAAGGACGTCTTCCTCGGCATCGACAAGCGGCCCTACCAGCGCGCCACCTCGGTCCAGGCCTGCCTGCGGGCCGGCGGCAAGCACAACGACCTGGAGAACGTGGGCTACACCGCGCGGCACCACACCTTCTTCGAGATGCTGGGCAACTGGAGCTTCGGCGACTACTTCAAGCGCGAATCGCTGAAGTGGGCCTGGGAGCTGCTGACCGAGGTCTACAAGCTCCCGGCCGACCGCCTGCTGGCGACCGTCTACCAGGAAGACGACGAGGCCTACGACATCTGGACCAAGGAGATCGGCCTGCCGCCCGAGCGGGTGATCCGCATCGGCGACAACAAGGGCGGCCGTTACAAGTCCGACAATTTCTGGATGATGGCCGACACCGGCCCCTGCGGCCCCTGCTCCGAGATCTTCTACGACCACGGCGCGCACATTCCGGGCGGCCCGCCCGGCAGTCCCGACGAGGACGGCGACCGCTTCATCGAGATCTGGAACAACGTGTTCATGCAGTTCGACATGGCCGAGGACGGCAGCGTCAAGCGCCTGCCCGCGCCCTGCGTCGACACCGGCATGGGCCTGGAGCGCCTGGCCGCGATCCTGCAGCATGTGCACAGCAACTACGAGATCGACCTGTTCGACGCGCTGGTCAAGGCCGCGGCACGCGAGGTGTGGGGCGAAACCGGCGAGCAGGACCTGAACAACAAGAGCCTGCGGGTGATCGCCGACCACATCCGCGCCACCGCGTTCCTGGTGGCCGACGGCGTGGTGCCGAGCAACGAGGGCCGCGGCTACGTGCAGCGCCGCATCGTCCGCCGTGCCATCCGCCACGGCTACAAGCTGGGCCGGAAGAAACCGTTCTTCCACAAGCTGGTGGCCGACCTGGTCGCGCAGATGGGCGATGCCTATCCCAAGCTGAAGGCCGACGAGGCCCGGATCACCGCGATTCTGAAAGCCGAGGAAGAGCGCTTCTTCGAGACGCTGGCCAACGGGATGCATATTCTGGAGGAAGAAATTGCAGGCGTTTATGAAAGATCTGGAAGCCGTAACGATCCGATGGGCGATGTCAAGCCTGGCACCGGCTGGAAACTGCCTGGCGACGTTGCCTTCAAGTTGCACGACACCTATGGGTTTCCACTCGATCTGACGCAGGACGTTTTGCGCGAGGCAGACCTCTCGGTTGACGAAGAGGGTTTCCGTGCGGCGATGGACAAACAAAAGGCCGCAGGCCGCGCCGCCGGCAAGTTCAAGATGGACCGCGCGCTCGACTACTCCGGCGAAGGCAACACCTTCACCGGCTACGAATCGCTGGTCGAGGAGACGGTGCAGGTCGTGGCGCTCTACCACGAGGGCGCGCCGGTGCAGCAACTGGCCGAAGGCCAGAGCGGCATCGTCGTGCTGAGCATCACGCCCTTCTATTCGGAGAGCGGCGGCCAGGTGGGCGACCAGGGCGTGCTGGCGGCCGAGGGCGTGCAGTTCGGGGTGGAGGACACGCAGAAGATCAAGGCCGACGTGTTCGGCCACCACGGCACCCAGACCCAGGGCTCGCTGGCGGTGGGCGACACGGTGGCGGCGCGGGTCGACACCCGGCTGCGCTTCGCCACCCAGCGCAACCACAGCGTCACCCACCTGATGCACAAGGCCCTGCGGGAAGTGCTGGGCGGCCATGTACAGCAGAAGGGATCGCTGGTGAACTCCGAGCGCACCCGCTTCGACTTCGCCCATAACGCGCCCGTGACCGATGCCGAGGTGCTGGAGATCGAGCGCCGGGTGAACGAGGAAATCCTCGCCAACACCCCCAACCTGATCCGCGTGCTGCCGATCCAGGAAGCGCAGAAGACCGGCGCGATGATGCTCTTCGGCGAGAAGTACGGCGAGACGGTGCGGGTGATCGACATCGGCACCAGCCGCGAGCTGTGCGGCGGCACCCATGTGCAGCGCACCGGCGACATCGGCCTGTTCAAGGTGGTGGGCGAGAGCGGCGTGGCCGCTGGCGTGCGCCGGATCGAGGCGGTCACCGGCGGGCCGGCGCTGGCCTATCTGCAGCAGCTCGAATCGACGGTGCAGACGGTCGCCTCGACCCTCAAGGCGCCGACGGCCGATGTGCAGGGCCGGCTCACCCAGGTGCTGGAGCAGGTCCGCACGCTGGAGAAGGAACTCGCCGCGCTGAAGGGCAAGCTGGCGTCTTCGCAGGGCGACGAACTGGTGGCCCAGGCGGTGGACGTCAACGGCATCCAGGTGCTGGCCGCGCTGCTGCCGGGCGCCGACGCCAAGGCGCTGCGCGACACGCTCGACAAGCTCAAGGACAAGCTCAAGACCGCCGCGATCGTGCTGGCCTCCGCCGAAGGCGGCAAGGTGCAGCTGGCGGCGGGCGTGACGGCCGACAGCGTCGGCAAGGTCAAGGCCGGCGAGCTGGTCAACTTCGTCGCGCAGCAGGTCGGCGGCAAGGGCGGCGGCAAGGCCGACATCGCGATGGCCGGCGGCACCGACCCGACGGCGCTGGCTGCGGCGCTGCAGTCGGTGCGCGGCTGGGTGGCCGAGCGGGTCTGACGGGGCCGACGAGGCATCCGCAAAGGGTGCTTCTATTTCGATAGCAAGAGGCCGGCGCTGGACGCCGGCTTCCTGTATCTTGGGGCTTGAATTTCTAGCCGAACAGCAGCGCTGGCGAGGCGTCCGCATCCCATCGTGCCGGCGTGCCCGTCCGCCCGCGGCGGTGGAGGCACCAAGCAAAAGAGGCGCCGCGGCGCCTCTTTTGTCGTCCGGTCGCGCCAGGGCGGCCGCTGCATGCGGGCTTGGTGGCCCGCCGTCGGTCAGCGACCGTAGGAGCGGTTTCCGCCGCCGCCGCTGCGGCCATAGCCACCACCGCCACCGGAGCGGTTTCCACCGCCGCCGTTGCGGCGGCCGCGGCCCAACATGCTGTCGACGCTGGTGCGCAGCGGATCGGGCTGGCCGGCAGGGCCGCCGACCGACTCGGCACGGCGGTGCGCGACCACGTCGGCATGCGACGGGCTCGGCGCATTGCCGTGGTGGCGCGGCTGGCGTTCCTCGAAAGGCACGTGGTTGCCACCACCACCGCCGCCACCGTTGCCGCCGCCATATTGGCCGCCACCGCCGCCGCCCCCGAAGGCCGGACGGGGACCGCGCGGCGCGCGCTGCTGCGGTGCCTGCTGGCCGTAGCCGCCGCCCTGGCTCCCTTGGCCGCCACCACCCCCACCGCCGCCACTGCGGCCACGGCCCTGGCCGCCGCCGCCTGCACTGCGTTGACCGCCACCGCCACCGCCACCGCTGCTGCCGTTACCGCCACGCTCGCCCTGGCCGGCCTTGTTCTCGCGGATGCGCTGCAGCATCTCGGTGCGGGCTGCCTTGGCGGCCGCTGCCATAACGTCGCGGCTCGGCGGCTTGCCGGCACCGCCCCAGATCGTCTGGCGGCCCATGGCGATCGGCTCTGCCCTCTCGCCGGCTTCGGGGCCGAAGCCGTCGATCACCTGCACCGGGATCTTCTGCTTGGTGAAGCGCTCGATGTCGTACATGAAGCCTTCCTCGTCCATGCAGACCAGGCTCACCGCCTCGCCGCTGTTGCCGGCGCGGCCGGTGCGGCCGATGCGGTGGACGTAGTCTTCCGACACGTTCGGGATTTCGTAGTTGACGACGTGCGGCAGCTCGTCGATGTCGATGCCGCGGGCCGCGATGTCGGTGGCCACCAGGGCGCGGATCTCGCCGCTCTTGAAGCCCGACAGGGCCTGGGTACGGGCCGACTGGCTCTTGTTGCCGTGCAGCGCCATCGCCTGGATGCCGCTCTTGGTGAGGTGCTCGGCCACGTTGTTGGCGCCGAACTTGGTGCGGGTGAAGACCAGCACCTGGCTCCAGTTGCGCTCGTTGATGATGTGCGCCAGCAGCGCCTTCTTCTTGCCGCGGCCCACCGGGTGGATCACCTGGGTGATGCGCTGCACCGTGGTGTTCGACGGGGTGACCTGGATGCTCTGCGGGTTCTTCAGCAGGGTGGCGGCCAGTTCGCGGATCTCGTCGCTGAAGGTGGCGGAGAACAGCAGGCTCTGCTTGTCCTTGGGCACCAGGGCCAGCACCTTCTTCACGTCGTGGATGAAGCCCATGTCGAGCATGCGGTCGGCTTCGTCGAGCACCAGGAACTGCACCGTCGACAGGTCGAGGTTGCCCTGCTGCTGCAGGTCGAGCAGGCGGCCGGGGGTGGCCACCAGCACGTCGACGCCGCGCTTGATGCGGTCGATCTGCGGGTTCATGCCCACGCCGCCGAAGATGACGGTGGAGGACAGCTCGAGGTACTTGCCGTATTCGCGGACCGATTCCTCGACCTGGGCGGCGAGTTCGCGCGTCGGAGTCAGCACCAGGGCGCGCACGCCCTTGTTGCCGAACTTGCTCTTCGGCGCCTCGGTGGCCTGCATGCGGTGCAGCAGGGGCAGGACGAAGGCGGCCGTCTTGCCGGTGCCGGTCTGGGCGCCGGCGAGCAGGTCGTGCCCTTCGAGCACTGCGGGGATGGCTTGCGCCTGGATGGGAGTGGGCGTTTCGTAGCCCTGTTCGTGAACGGCTTGCAGAATGGCGGGGGCCAGATTCAGATCGTCAAAGGTCATGGAGTAAGCGCCATCCACGGCGCGGTGTTTATCTGCCTGCCGCGGGAGTCGCTGTGCGCTTCCGGGCCAGTCATAGGCAAACAAGGATGGGATATGGGAGCCCGGAATCTGTTCCTTCGTCCCCGGCAGACTGCCGATGTCGCGGGTAACTGCGCCCAACGACCGGGACATTGTCGCACAGCGGGGCCCGCAGCGCCGTATGCGCGGTGGGCTGCGTTAAACTCGTAACACCGCAGGCCCGCCGCCGACGGCCGGCGCCCGCCGGTCCGCCCCTGTGGCCGCCGGCTCCCGTTTCTTCCGCCGCCGGCATCCGCCGCACCTGCCGCGTGTCCCGTGCCGGCGGTCTCTCCCAATCTCCTCATTCCAAGAAGCACGATGGCCCAATACGTCTACACCATGAACAAGGTCTCCAAGACCGTGCCGCCCAAGCGGCAGATCTTGAAAGACATCTCGCTGTCGTTCTTCCCGGGCGCCAAGATCGGCGTGCTGGGCCTGAACGGCTCGGGCAAGTCGACCCTGCTGAAGATCATGGCCGGCGTGGACAAGGAAATCGAGGGCGAAGCCACCCCGATGCCGGGCCTGACCATCGGCTACCTGGAGCAGGAGCCCAAGCTCGACAGCGAGCACACGGTGCGTGAAAGCGTCGAGGAATCGATGGGCGCCGTCTTCGCCGCCAAGGCGCGGCTCGAAGAGGTCTACGTCGCCTACGGCAACGAGGACGCCGATTTCGACGCGCTGGCCGCCGAGCAGGCCGAGCTGGAGGCGATCATCGCCACCGCCGGCACCGACTCCGAGCACCAGCTGGAGATCGCCGCCGACGCGCTGCGCCTGCCGCCGTGGGACGCCAAGATCGGCCTGCTCTCCGGCGGCGAGAAGCGCCGGGTGGCGCTGTGCCGCCTGCTGCTGTCGAAGCCCGACATGCTGCTGCTCGACGAACCGACCAACCACCTGGATGCCGAATCGGTCGACTGGCTGGAGGTGTTCCTCAAGCGCTTCTCGGGCACCGTGGTGGCGATCACCCACGACCGCTACTTCCTCGACAACGCCGCCGAGTGGATCCTGGAGCTGGACCGCGGCCGCGGCATCCCGTGGAAAGGCAACTACAGCACCTGGCTCGAGCAGAAGGGCGACCGCCTGGCGCAAGAGCAGAAGAGCGAGGAAGCCCACGCCAAGGCCCTGAAGAAGGAGCTGGAGTGGTCGCGCCAGAACCCCAAGGCCCGCCAGGCCAAGAGCAAGTCGCGGCTGGCCCGCTTCGAGGAACTGAGCGACTTCGAATACCAGAAGCGCAACGAGACCCAGGAAATCTTCATCCCGGTGGGCGACCGCCTGGGCAACCAGGTGTTCGACTTCAACAACGTCAGCAAGTCATTCGGCGACCGGCTGCTGATCGACAACCTGAGCTTCAGCATTCCGGCAGGTGCCATCGTCGGCATCATCGGCCCGAACGGTGCCGGCAAGTCGACGCTGTTCAAGCTGCTGGCCGGCAAGGAGCGGCCCGACAGCGGCGAGGTGGTCGTCGGCTCGACCGTCAAGATGGCCTTCGTCGACCAGCACCGCGACGTGCTGGAGAACGACAAGACCGTCTGGGAAGACATCTCGGGCGGCCTCGACATCCTCAACGTCGGCAAGTTCCAGGTGGCCAGCCGCGCCTACGCGGGCCGCTTCAACTTCAACGGCAGCGACCAGCAGAAGAAGGTCGGCAGCCTCTCCGGCGGCGAACGCGGGCGCCTGCACCTGGCCAAGACGCTGATCGCCGGCGGCAACGTGCTGCTGCTCGACGAACCGTCGAACGACCTGGACGTGGAAACCCTGCGCGCCCTGGAAGACGCGCTGCTGGAATTCGCCGGCACGGTGCTGGTCATCAGCCACGACCGCTGGTTCCTCGACCGGATCGCTACCCACATCCTGGCCGCCGAAGGCGACAGCCAGTGGACCTTCTTCGACGGCAACTACCAGGAATACGAGGCCGACAAGAAGCGCCGCCTGGGCGAAGAGGGCGCCAAGCCCAAGCGCATGCGCTACAAGGCGCTCGGCTGAGAAGGTGTGCGAGAACCTGCTGCGCGATCCGATGGCGCGGCTGCGGTCCTCGCCGCGCACGCGGGCCGCTCGCCGCGGTTCTTTCAGATCTTCCGAGCACGACGGACGGACGCGCGGCCGTGTGTCGCGGCACTCCGTCGCGCCCTGCCCGCAGGGGTTATCCTGCGGTCCCGTCCCGGGTAGTTCTTCCGCCAATCCGATGAGCACCATGCGAACCGATTCCGACGCCGACGCCGCCACCGCCGCCTACCGTGCCTGCCTGGCGCAGGCGATGGCGCGCAGTCCGGGCATCCTGGAAAAGCTGTTGGCCGCCGCCCGCGACAGCCTCTACCAGCGCTCGCGCCAGCTGGAGCAGTACCAGGGCCGCGGTGCCTATGCCGAGGCCCTGCAGACGTTGAGCGACAACGCGGTCTTCATGGTCCAGCGTTTTCCGATCGAGTTCGAGGAGGCGGTGCGCCAGGGCGACGGCAGTGCCGCCAAGGCGCGCCCGCAGCCGCTGGAGCTGTCGCTGGTCGACGATGCGCAGGTGCAGGGCCATGTCGAGCTGACCCGCTCGCACCAGGCGGCCCACCAGGCGCTGGAGGCACCCCTGGCCGAGCTGGACGGGCTGGTGTCGTCCGCCCAGGGCCTGACGCGCATCCAGCCCCAGCGCAACCCGCTGCGGCCCGAGGTGTACCTGCGCGCTCTACAGGCCGTGGTCGACCGCACCCAGGCCTCGCCGCCGGTGCGGTCCTTGTGGATGCAGCACCTGACCACCGCCATGGGCGCCCACCTGAAGACCGAATACGAGCAACTGTCGGCCGTGCTGCGCGATGCGGGCGTGGTGGCGGTGGGCTACGAAGCGGTGGCGATCGTCCGCGCCGGGCAGAAGCCGGTGGCGGCGGCCGCGCCGGCGGCCCCGGGCGCCGCGGACGCCCCGCCGGCGGCGTGGACGGTACCGGCCGAGCCGCCCGTCGGCGCACCGGTGTCGGAAGCCTCCGCCCGCGGGCTGCTGCGCACCGAGGAGCGCCGCATGCGGGCCGCCCGCATCGCCGACGAGATCGCCCGCCTGCCCGACACGGGCCGGGTACCCGAGGTGGTCCGTGCCTTCGTCCTCGGCCCGTGGTCGCAGGTGATCGCCGAGGCCCAGATCGGTGCGCGCGGCGGCGTCACCGACCCCGAGGGCTATTACGCCCTGGTGCGCCCGCTGCTCTGGAGCGCCCAGCCGGTGCTCGGCCGCGCCGACCGGCGGCACCTGACCAGCGTGCTGCAGAACCTGTTCACCCGGCTGCGCATCGGCCTGGCGACGATCGGCTGGCCCGAGGAGGAGACGGTCGATTTCTTCCAGGCGCTGGTCGATGCGCACCAGATCGCTCTGCGGCCCGACGGCAGCTCCTTCGCGATCCGCAACCGGCCGCTGCCCGCGATGCCCGAGGCGGAGCCTGCCGCCGCCGACGGCGCGGCCGCGTCGTCACCACCGACGCGGCCCTGGAATGCGCCCCCGGACGACCTGGCCTTCCGGCCGGCGGGCGACGGCATGCCCGGCGACGCGGCGGTCACCGACGACACGCTGGCACCCGGCGTGAAGGTCGAGCTGCTGCAGGACGGCCACTGGCGCCGGCTGCAACTGCTGTGGGCCAGCCCGCACGGCTCGCTCCTGCTGTTCGAAGGCGAAGACGGCCGCAACGAATCGATGACCCGCCGCCTCTGCGTGCAGTGCATGAAAGAGAACCGGCTGCGGATCGTGCAGCAAGGCTAGTCGGCAGGGCAGCCGGCGACACTGGGTGCTGCGGCCCGCAGGCCTCGGCGCAGACCGCCGCCAAGCGTTCAGCGCGGCACGGGCCTCATACCCGAACGTCCGACAGACCCGGCAGATGCAGGCCGTCCACCGTGATGCTCCGCGCAGCATGCACCGCCCGCAGCACCGCGAGCGCGGTCGCCTCGGCCGCCATCGCGCCCAGCACGGTCCGTTCGGGCACGCCGGTCGCCCGGCCGGTCGACAGCGCGAACAGCGTGTCGCCGTCGGAGACGGTGTGCACCGGGTTGATGGTGCGCGCCAGCCCGTCGTGCGCCGACTGCGCCAGCCGCTGGGCCTGCGCCTTGGTGAGCGGCGCGTCGGTCGCGACCACGCCGACGGTGGTGTTGGTGCCGGCGATCAGCGGCCGCAGCGGGTCGCCGGCCAGCAGGGCGCGGCGGGTGTCGTGCAGGCGGCGGCCGTCGGGGCTGCGCGCACCGGCGACGGGCAGGCCGGTGGCGGGATCGACCACGTCGCCCAGCGCATTCACCGCGACCAGCGCCCCCACCGTCGTACCGCCCACCGTGACCGATGCGGTGCCCACGCCGCCCTTCATCGCGCGGCCGATACCGAACAGCTTGCCCACCGCCGCCCCGGCGCCGGTGCCCACGTTGCCTTCGGCCGGCCGCCGTGCCGACGCGGCGGCGCAGGCCGCGTAACCTGCCGCAGCGTCGGGCCGGACCCGCATGTCGCCGACCAACAGGTCGAACAGCACCGCCGCCGGCACGATGGGCACCCGGCCGACGCCCACCGGCAGGCCGTGGCCATGCGCTTCCAGCCAGCGCATCACGCCGCCCGCCGCATCGAGCCCGTAGGCGCTGCCGCCGGCCAGCAGGAACGCATGGACCTGCTCCACCAGGTTGCCGGGCGCGAGCAGGTCGGTCTCGCGCGTGCCCGGGGCTGCGCCGCGCACGTCTACGCCGGCCACCGCGCCTTCGGGCACCAGCACCACGGTGCAGCCGGTGGGCCGCAGGTCCGAGGTCCAGTGGCCGACGGAGATGCCGGGCACGTCGGTGATCGCGCCGGGAGGGTGGGCTGTAGACATCCGCGGATTATCGGCAGGCCCGCGGCGGGCCGGTACCGCGTGCCATCGACCGGCGCAGCCCCGCAAACGTCCGGCGCTATGGTTTCGATAGCTGGAGGCCGGCGTTCCGAGCCGGCTGCAGGCCTGAAAGACCCCTGAAACCTGCCTGCACGGCCGCAGTTACCGCGCCGTGCCGCCGGTGCCGTGGCCCATGGCCCCGTGGTCCATCCCGCCAGGGTGATGGCCCTGCGGCACGGCGGGCGCGGCCGGTGCGCCGGCACCGGGAGCGGTCGGCGCCTGCGGCGGCGGCGCGCCGGTCCACTCGTGCGCCACCGTGCCCGGCGGGTGTGCGAACGGCCCCGGGTCGCGGTAGTCGCCGGCCGGCTGGTCGCGCCGCACCTTCAGCACGCTGAACATGCCGCCCATCTCGATCGGGCCGAAGGGGCCGTCGCCCGACATCATCGGCAGCGTGTTCTCGGGCAGCGGCATCCGCATCGCGCCCATGTCGCCCATGCCGCGCGAACCCATCGCCATATAGGGCGGCACGATGCCGCGGATCTTCTGCGCCAGGTCTTCCTGCGGCACGCCGACCATCGTCGGCACCGCGTGGCCCATCGCGTTCATCGTGTGGTGCGCCTTGTGGCAGTGCAGTGCCCAGTCGCCCTCGGCGTCGGCCACGAACTCGATCTGGCGCATCTGGCCCACCGCGATGTCGGCCGACACCTCGGGCCAGCGGGCCGAGGGCGGCACCGGCCCGCCGTCGGTGCCGGTGACGCTGAACTCGTGGCCGTGCAGGTGCAGCGGATGGTTTGTCATCGTGAGGTTGCCGACGCGGATCCGCACCCGGTCGCCGCGCCGCACCGGTAGCGGGGCTATGCCGGGGAACACCCGGCTGTTCCAGGCCCAGAGGTTGAAATCGGTCATCGTCGCCACGCGCGGCGTGCGGCTGCCGGGGTCGATGTCGAAGCTCTGCATCAGGAAGCAGAAGTCGCGCTGCACCGTCGCGATCTGCGGATGCCGCGCCGCCCGCGGATGCGTCACCCAGAAGCCCATCATGCCCATCGCCATCTGCACCATCTCGTCGGAATGGGGGTGGTACATGTTGGTGCCGGGACGCTGCGCGGTGAACTCGTAGACGAAGGTCTTGCCGGGCGGGATGTGCGGCTGGGTCAGGCCGCCCACGCCGTCCATGCCGTTGGGCAGGCGCTGGCCGTGCCAGTGCACCGTGGTGGCCTCGGGCAGGCGGTTGGTCACGAAGATGCGCAGCCGGTCGCCCTCGACCACCTCGATCGTCGGGCCCGGGCTCTGGCCGTTGTAGCCCCAGAGGTGGGCCTCCATGCCCGGCGCCATCTCGCGCACCACCGGCTCGGCGACCAGGTGGAACTCCTTGACGCCGGCGTTCATCCGCCAGGGCAGCGTCCAGCCGTTGAGAGTGACGACCGGGTTGTAGCGCGGCCCGTCGCCCGGCAACAGCGGCGGTGCGGTGCCGCTGCCGTGCTGGTGGTGCGCCTCGGGCAGCGCGGCCAGGGCCGAGCGGGCGACGGTGGAGGCGGCGACGGCACCGGCCGTGCCGGCGAAGAAATTGCGGCGGTTCATGTCAGTGGCCCGGGCTGGTGAGGGGAAGAGCGCCGAAGGGCGCGGTGGCGGCGGGAAAGCCTGCTGGCAGGGGCGCGTTGGTGGTCGCGGCGGAGCCGCCGGTCAGCGCCTGCCGCAGGTCGGTATCGGCGATCCAGAAATCTCGCTCGGCGGCGGTGGCGGCATCGACCGCGGCCAGGCTGGCGCGCGCCTCGGCCAGCAGCTCCCAGACGCTGGCCAGCATGCCGTTGTAGCGCAGCAGCGTCTCGTCGGCGATGTGGCTGCGCAGCGGCACCACCTCCTGGCGGTAGTGCAGCGCCAGGTCGTGCGCGGTGCGCCAGCCGAGCCAGGCGGTGCGCGCCTCGCTGCGCGCCCGAACCGCCACCTCGCTCACCTGCGCGGCGCTCAGCAGGTACAGGTGGCGGGCGCGGGCGCTGCGCGCCTGGCCCCAGTCGAAGAGCGGTATCGGCAGGTCCAGCTCCCAGCCGCGCTGCACCGAGCGGCCGCCGCCCGCCTCGTCGAAGGTGGCGTTGCGGACATAGCCGATGTCGAGGTCGCTGACGTAGCGCGTCGCCCGCACCAGCCCCAGCGAGCGGGCGAACTGGCGGTTGCGGGCCAGGGCCGCCCGCACGTCGAGCCGCTCGCGCAGCGCGGTCGATTCGACCGCTGCCGCATCGGGCGCGGCACTGGCCGCCGGCAGCGCGGGCAGGTGGTCGGGCAAGGCGAACCCGGTCTGCTCGCCCCGCAGGCCCAGCAGCCGGGCGAGGGTGGCGCGCTCGCGTTCCGCGGCCTGGCGGCTGCGGGCGAGGTGGGCGGCGCTTTCGGCCAGCACCAGCTGCTCCTTCGACTGCTGCAGCGTGCTCCAGTTGCCGGTGCGCGCCATGCGGCGGGCCAGCTCGGCACCGGCGGACGCGGCCTGCCGCATCCGCTCGGCCGCCTGGGCCGACTGCTCGGCCGCGACCGCGCGGAACCAGGCGCGGCGCACGTCGGCCGCCAGGCGCACCGCCTCCTGCGCCGCCTGCAGCGTGGCCGCTTCGGCCTGTTGCCGGCCCAGCTCGGCCCGCCAGGGCAGAGTGACGATGCCCAGCAGTCCGATCGACAGGCTGCGCTCGATCTCGCGCTCGCCGCCCTCGGTCAGCCGCGCGATCGAGAACACCGGGTTGGGCAGCAGCGCCGCCTGCACCCGGTCGGCATCGGCGATGCCCAGCGTCGCGAGCGAGGACTGCAGCGCGGGGCTCTGCAGCATCGCGATGCGCACCGCGGCGTCGGCCGTCAGCGGTTGCGGCCGCAGCAGGCCGGCGACGGTGGCCGACACGTCGGCGCCCGGTGCGGGCAAGGGTGCGTCCGCCGTGCCGATGCGGGGCGCGGCGAGCGACTGCACATCGCCCCGCAGGCCATCGGGGGAGGCGGATGCGCAGCCCGCGAGGAGGGCGAGGGCGGCCAGCGCCAGTGGTGTGGTGCGATGAAAGTGCACGCTCATCGGGCGCTCCCTGCCGGATGGCGGTGGCTGTGGTCGTATGGATCGGCCGTCGGCGCATCCGAAGGCTGGGGCGCCGTCGCTGCAGGTGTCGGTACGGCCGGCCTCGGGGGCATGGGGGCGGCATGCCCGTGGTGTGCAGGCCCGCCCGGCGGTAGAGCCGGGTTGTTCGGTGGGGGAGCGGCCGGCATCGGTATGGCCATCGTCGGCTGCGTAGCGTGGGCATCCGAATTGGCATGACTGCCCTGGTTGCCATGATCGGTATGACTGCCATGCGCACGACCGGCACCGGCTTCCTCTAGCGCTGCGGCATTGGCGTCGCGCCAGGGCGTGCGGCCCCGTTCCAAGCCCAGGGGTCCATCGAAAGCCGGGCGGTACACCGGTGGTGGTGCGGCAATACCGGCATCTACCGCCGCAGCGGGCGATGCTGTGACGGCCTGGGCTGCGAACAGGGAAACAGCGGCCGCGGCCAGCGGCGCTATGCGGCGCAAGGCGCTGCGACGGCGGACGACGCCGCAAAAGAAAAAAGACATGGGAACGGTCTCCGGACGAAACGAGGACACGTCTGCGCAAGCCGGTGCCGAAGCACCGGTCCGCTGCAGACGGACTACGGGCGGGGAGACCGAAAAATCGGCGGTTTGAAGCCGGGCACCGGATCGGCGCTGGCATACGCCACGGGCGTCGCGCGGGGCAAGGCTTGCGGCAGCGGGGCCGGCACCGGTCCGCCAGGGCCGGACGGCAGTGCGGCCGTATGGCACATTTGGCAATCGCCGCAGGCCGCAGACCCGGCGTGCGTCGCGGCAGGGGCCGCATCTTGCATTCCGCCGTGCCACGCCATGCCGTCGTGCGCGACCTGCCCTTCGACCTTCTGCGCTGCCGTATGCGCCGGCTGGCAATGTCCCGCCGCCGGCGGCTGCATCGCCATCGCATCGCCCACCCAGCCGCGCAGCACCAGCAGCAAGGCGAAGACGACGAGGAGCGGGCGGGACATGGGGGGCGATGATAAGGGGTTCGTTCTGTCCACGCGATGGCCTCCCCGTTCGTAACCGGTTCGTTACCTCCGCCTACCTCGGTTCCGATCCGCGCGTTAGGATGGCCGGCAGCCCCTTCGACGCGGACAGCGCGGCGCGGAAGAGACTTCCGGAGCATCCCCACATGACATTGCATTCGACCCTCCAGCGCGTCACCGACCGGATCCGCGCGCGCAGCCGGCCGCACCGGGACTACTATCTGGCGCAACTCGACGCGCTGGCGCACCGGGCGCCCGGTGCCGAGCGCATGGGCTGCGCCAACGTCGCCCACGCCTTCGCCGGCATGCCCGGCCACGACAAGCTGCGCGTCGTGGCCGAGCGGGGCCCCAACATCGGCATCGTCACCGCGTACAACGACATGCTGTCGGCCCACGCGCCGTTTCAGCACTACCCCGACATCGTGAAAGACGAGGCCCGCTCCTGCGGCGCCACCGCGCAGGTGGCGGGCGGCGTGCCGGCGATGTGCGACGGAGTGACGCAGGGCACGCCCGGCATGGAGCTGAGCCTGTTCAGCCGCGACACCATCGCCCTGTCCACCGCCGTATCGCTGTCGCACGACGTGTTCGACGCGGCGCTGATGCTGGGTGTGTGCGACAAGATCGTGCCCGGCCTGCTGATCGGCGCGCTGCATTTCGGCCATCTGCCGACCGTCTTCGTGCCCGCCGGGCCGATGACCAGCGGCCTCTCCAACAAGGCCAAGTCGAAGGTGCGCGAGCAGGCCGCGCAGGGCCTTGTCGGCCGGCCCGAACTGCTGGAGGCCGAGCAGAAGGCCTACCACGGCCCCGGCACCTGCACCTTCTACGGCACCGCCAACAGCAACCAGATGCTGCTGGAGGCGATGGGCCTGCACGTGCCCGGCACGGCCTTCATCAACCCGGGCCACGATGCGCGCGGACTGCTGACGCGCGAGGCGGTGCGCACGGTGCTCGGCATCCGGCGCGACGGCGGGCGCTTCGCGCCCGTCGGCCGGGTGGTGGACGAGCGCGCGATCGTCAACGCCATGGCTGCGCTGCTGGCCACCGGCGGCTCGACCAACCACCTGATTCACTGGGTGGCGGTGGCCCGCTCGGCCGGCATCACCATCGACTGGGACGACTTCGCAGCGCTGTCCGACGTGGTGCCGCTGTTGACCCGCGTCTACCCCAACGGCAGCGCCGACGTGAACCAGTTCCAGGCCGCGGGCGGCCCCGGCTACGTGATCCGCGAACTGCTCGACGCCGGCCTGATGCACGAGGACGTGCTCACCGTGCGCCCCCACGGTCTGCGCGAATACACCCGCGAGCCGGCGGTGGAGGGCGGTGCACTGCGCTGGTCCGACATCGGGCCGTCGCGCGACGACACGGTGGTCCGGCCGGCCACGTCGCCTTTCAGCCCGGTCGGCGGCCTGAAGCTGCTGCAGGGCAACCTGGGCCGCGCGGTGATCAAGGTCTCGGCGGTGCCGGACGACCGCCATGTGATCGAGGCGCCTGCGGCGGTGTTCGATTCGCAGGACGGCCTGCAGCGTGCGTTCCACGACGGCCTGCTGGAGCGCGACGTGGTCTGCGTGGTGCGCTGGCAGGGCCCCAAGGCCAACGGCATGCCCGAGCTGCACAAGCTGACGCCGCCGCTGGCGGTGCTGCAGGGCCGCGGCTTCCGGGTGGCGCTGGTGACCGACGGCCGCATGAGCGGCGCGTCGGGCAACGTGCCGGCGGCGATCCACGTGTCGCCCGAGGCGCTGGCCGGCGGCACGCTGGCCAAGGTGCGCGACGGCGATCCGGTGCGGCTCGACGCGAACGCCGGCACGCTGGAGGTGCTGGTGCCGGCTGCCGAATGGGATGCCCGGCCGCTGGCCGAGATGCCCGAGGACCTGATCCGACACAACGGCGCGGGCCTGGGGCGAGAGCTTTTCGCCGGCATGCGCCGCAACGCGCTGACCGCCGAAGAAGGAGCTTGCACATGGCTGTGAAGAACGCTGCGCTGACCGCGCTCGAGGTGATGCGCGACGCGCCGGTGATCCCGGTGATCGTGCTGCACGATGTGGCCCATGCGGTGCCGCTGGCCCGCGCGCTGGTGGCCGGCGGCATCCGCATGCTGGAGGTGACGCTGCGCACGCCCCAGGGATTGGCTTGCATCGAGGCGATCGCCCGCGAGGTGCCCGAGGCGGTCGCCGGTGCCGGCACCGTCCGCACCGCGGCCGAGGCGGCTGCGGTGGCCCGGGCAGGCGCGCGTTTCGCGGTCAGCCCCGGCTATACCCGGGCCGTCGGCCAGGCGTGCGAGGACGCGGGCCTGCCGCTGCTGCCCGGCGTCGCGACCGGCAGCGAAATCATGATGGCCCAGGAAGACGGCCTGACCGAACTCAAGTTCTTCCCCGCGCTGCAGGCCGGCGGCTCGGCGATGCTGAAGGCGTGGCACGGTCCGTTCGGCGACGTCGCCTTCTGCCCCACCGGCGGCATCGGCATCGCCAACGCCGCGGAGTTTTTGGGCCTGCCCAATGTCGCCTGCGTGGGCGGCTCCTGGCTGACGCCGGCCGATGCCGTCGCGGCCGGGGACTGGGACCGTATCACCGCATTGGCCCGCGCCGCGTCGCAACTTGCGCGCTGATGCGGCGTCGATGCCGCGCCGACGCGGGGGTGGCTCAAGGCGTGTTTGTACTGTGACGTATCCGCGAGGGTCCCACCCTCATAGGGAAAGCCGGGGAGAGGCGAGGCAGCCGCGTCGCGGTCCGCTGCTGCACGGCGATCCGCAGACCCGTGCGATCGGGCACCGGGGTGGTGCGGGCCGCCCGCGGTCAGCGCGGCCTGGCGCCTTCGATCAAGGCCAGGTAGGTCAACCGGGTCTCGGGCGCCACCGCGTCCACCAGCTGCCGGTGCGTCGTCTGGTGGCGAGCCATCATCCGGGCCGATGCGACGGCCTTCGATCGGCAGAACCAGTGGCAGGTGTGCTGCATCAGGAACAGCTCGGCCGACAGGGTGAAGGCCCTGTCGCGGGGCGAGCGCTGCCCGGTGTTGCGGTCCGCGTTGTCGATGCCGCGCGCATGGATCGCGAAGGCCTTGCGCACGTCGAAGCTGGCGGCGGGCAGCAGCCTGGCCGCGTAGGGTAGGGCGAAGGGCAGGGTGCTGACGCGGGTCTGGGCTTCGTCCAACCGCGCGAACTCGGTCGCGAAGGTCTGGAACTGGTGGGCCAGCGAACTCTCTGTGGCATGCAGCAGGTTCCAGATCTGCTGGCGGCCTTCGGGGTCGTCCTCGCCCAAGGCGCGCAGGTAGCCCTCTGTCAAGTGTTCCATCAGCTTTTCGATCCGGTACTGTCGCAGGTGGGTGCCCAGCAGGACGATTCGGCGGCCCTGGTCGCGCGCCTTGAGGCCGTACGCGCCGATGGCGACCAGGGTCGCCAGCAAGAGAAAGTCCATCGGGAGAATGAGAAGCGTGGTGCGAGAGCGCGGGCCCCGAGTGTAGTGACACCCGGATGACCACCCCGACCAATGCTATCTAATTGATAGCTGGTAGTCGGCGCCGTGCGCCGGCTGCGGGCCAATTTCATCAAGAAAATGGTTCGTGGCCATCGGTGGTCGGGTCGAGCGTACGTACGGGTCCGCTCCAGCTGCCGCAGCGGCGATGGCCAGGCAAAGGTGCCGCCGCCCGGCCCACGCTTTTTCTGTCGACGCATGCATGAATGGAAGCGCCAAGGAAGAAGGGGTCCCGCGGGACCCCTTCTTCATCTTGGGCCGGACGATCGGCCGGCGGTCATATCCGCCCCATCAACAGCAGCACGATCACGATCACCAACACCAGGCCTATGCCGCCGCTCGGACCGTAGCCCCACGAGCGGCTGTGTCCCCACGTCGGCAGGACGCCCACCAGGATCAGGATCAGGACGATCAACAGAATGAACGAAAGAGACATGGTGATTACTCCTCGAATGTCACGGTGTGACTGTGTTTATGGCGACCCGTCGGGGCCGTGACGTTCCGGACGTCTGGCCGAATGGTCGGCCGCGCGCGGGCGGGCCCCGGCAGGATCGCGGCCTGAAACGCCGTCAGGCGTGTCCCACATCCGCGCCGGCGAGCAACCGGTGCCGGTCGCGAAGGCGACGTGAACAGCGGCCGCATAGGGCTGGCCCGGTGGGTGTGCGGCGACTGCAGCGCTACCCTTGCAGCAAGGAGACCGCATGCAACCGCATTACAAGTTCTGGCCCCGGCGCCTGCCCCATCGCATCATCCCGCCGGCGGTATCGCTCTGGGACAATCTGGCCACATCGGCCCGCCGTTATCCGCAAAAGGCTGCGGTGGTGTTCTTCGGGCGAACCACCACGTATTCGGAACTTTCGGCGCAGGCCGAACGGCTGGCCGGCCATCTCTTCCAGCTCGGGGTTCGCAAGGGCGACCGGGTGGCGCTCGACATGCAGAACTGCCCGCAACTGGTGGTGGCGCACTTCGCTATCCTGCGGGCCAATGCGGTGGTGGTGCCGGTCAACCCGATGAACCGCGCGGAAGAGCTCAAGCACTACATTACCGACCCGGATGCCCGCGTGGCGATCACGACGGCCGACCTGGCGGGGGACCTGGCCGCCGCCAGCAACGCGCTGCCGGCGGGCAGCGGGCTGCGACACATGGTCGTCACGCACTTTTCAGACGCGTTCGACGCCGGCACCGAGGGCGAGAACGCGCCGCCGCCCGCCTGGCGCGAGTGGCTGGGCACGCGACATGCCACGCCGGTCCTGGCCGGCGGTACGGTGCACCCATGGGCCGACGCGCTGTCCTGCCCGGACGCGCCGCCGTCGCTGGACGTCGGCCCCGACGACCTGGCACTGCTGCCCTACACCAGCGGCACCACCGGCCTGCCCAAGGGCTGCATGCACCGGCACGCCGGCATCATGCACAACGCGGTGGCCGGCCTCGCCTGGAGCAACGGCACGTCGGAGAACGTAACGCTCGCGGCGATCCCGATGTTCCACATCACCGGCATGGTGAGCCTGCTGCACACGGCGGTCTACGGCGGCGGCACGCTGGTGGTGATGCCGCGCTGGGACCGCGACCTGGCCGGCCGGCTGATATCGCGCTATCGGGTGACCCACTGGACGAACATTCCGACGATGCTGATCGATCTGCTCGGCAGCCCGCAGATGCACAGCTACGATTTGTCGAGCCTGGTCTACATCGGCGGCGGCGGGGCTGCGATGCCGCAGGCGGTGGCGCAGCGGCTGCTGGAGGAATTCGGCCTGCGCTACACCGAAGGCTACGGACTCACCGAAACGGCCGCCCCCTCCCACACCAACCCGCCCGACGCGCCCAAGCAGCAGTGCCTGGGCATACCCTTCGTCGGCACCGCGTCGCTGATCCTCGACCCGGATACGCTCGAACCGGTGGCACAGGGCGAGCAGGGCGAAATCGTGGTCTGCGGGCCTCAGGTGTTCTCGGGTTACTGGAAGCGGCCGGACGCCACCCGGGCGGCCTTCATCGAGCGCGACGGCCAGCGCTTCTTTCGCACCGGCGACCTGGGCCGTACCGACGAAGACGGCTACTTCTTCATGACCGACCGGCTAAAGCGGATGATCAACGCGTCGGGCTTCAAGGTGTGGCCGGCCGAGGTGGAGGCGCTGATGTTCCGGCACCCGGCGATCCAGGAGGCCTGTGTCATCGCCACCCGCGACGCGTACCGCGGCGAGAGCGTGAAGGCGATCGTCGTGCTGCGCCACAGCCATGCAGACACGTCGGCCGAGGACATCGTCGCCTGGTGCCGCGAGAACATGGCGGTCTACAAGGCGCCCCGGATGGTCGAGATCGTCGCGGCGCTGCCCAGGAGCGGCAGCGGCAAGGTCATGTGGCGAGCCCTGCAGGAATCCGAAAACGCCGCCCAGGTGCAAACCGCGCCGAGGCTGTGACCTTGGCGCGGCACCGCTTCATACGGATGTCACGACAACCGGGCATAGGGGCGGTAGAGTGCGGTTTTTCTCCCTACCGCCCGACATGAACGCCATCAAACAAGCCCGCCGATTCATCGAATCCGACCCCGACAGCGACGGCGCGAAGACGCTGCTGGAGCTGGTCCTGGCGCTGGAATCGGCCGGCAGCTTTGAGCTGGGCAGCCTCTACAAGCTCGACTATCCCCGCTTCGGCCTGGCGATGGACATCCTGCAGGAGTGGCGCCTGGACCGCTATTACGCCGGCAAGGCCGAATTCTTCGATCTGTCGATGCGGATCGACAGGCTCCCCTCGGGCGCGGTGCAGCCGGCGGCCGTACTGAGCTGATTCGGCTTCTATCCTTCACAAAACGGCTTCTGGCAGGTTTCACCCCTTCTTTTCATCTCCTGGAAACTCCGAACTTCAGCTAAATTAAAGCCGGGTAAAATAAGCCGAAGATGTGTTCAGACCCCATCTCGCGCGCGGCCACCGGCCGTGCCTGCCTGGTGTCTAAATCTAGGAGTCGTTATGGCGTTTAGGGACCTTTCGGTCAAGACCAAGCTCGCAATCAATTTCGGCGTGCTCACCGCACTGCTGCTCGCGGTGGCCGCCTCGGGCCTCGTGGCCCTCTCCAATGCCAATGCGCAGTTCAGGCAGTACGTCAACGGACTGAGCGCCCGCGCCCGGGTGGCCGAGCATGTCCGCTCCTCGGTCGACCGGCGGGCAATCGCCGCTCGTAACCTGGTGATCGCCGGCAGCCCGCAGGACGCGGATGCCGAATACGCCAGCGTGTTGCAGGCCCACAAGGACGTGGACACCAACCTGCAGAAGCTCGGCGCGATGCTGGCGTCTTCGCCCGAGCCGAATGCCACCGCCAACGATCTCTACGCCCGCATCCAGCAGATCGAGCGCCAGTACACCCCGGTGGCCATGAACATCGTGCAGCTGGCACGCGAGCAGAAGCGTGACGAGGCGATCGCCGCCATCATCCAGAAGTGCAACCCCTTGCTGTTGCAGCTGGTGCAGGCGACGCAGGCGTACTCCGACTTCACCGCGCAGCGTGCCCAAGCCTCCATCGAAGAAGCCACCGCGCATTTCGAACGGCAGCGCGCGATGCTGCTCACGTTCTGCCTGCTGTCGGCGGTGGTGGCGCTTGCCACCGCCTACACCATCACGATGCGGCTCACGCGGGCCCTGAAACAGGCGGTCGAGGTGGCCGACCACATCGCCGAAGGCGACCTGTCGCACCGAGTCGACATCCTCGCCAAGGACGAGACCGGCCAGCTGCTGCTGGCGCTGCGCAACATGCAGGAGAAGCTGAGCGGCATCGTCGGTGCGGTCCGCGAAAACGCGGTGGCGGTCGCCTCGGCCAGCGGCGAGATCGACGACGGCAACCACGACCTGAGCCGGCGCACCGAGCAGCAGGCCTCGGCCCTGCAGCAGACGGCCGCGTCGATGGAAGAGCTGGGCTCCACCGTGCAACACAACGCCGCCAATGCGCAGAACGCGAACCAGCTGGCGCTGCAGGCATCGGAAGTGGCCACCCGCGGCGGCGGTGTGGTCGAGCAGGTGGTGGAGACGATGAAAGGCATCCAGGTCAGCTCCAGCCGTATCGCCGACATCATCGGCGTGATCGACGGTATCGCGTTCCAGACCAACATCCTGGCGCTCAACGCGGCGGTGGAGTCGGCGCGGGCAGGCGAGCAGGGGCGCGGATTCGCGGTGGTGGCGGCCGAGGTGCGCAGCCTCGCGGGCCGCAGCGCCGCGGCGGCCAAGGAGATCAAGTCTCTGATCGACGCCAGCGCCGAGCAGGTCGCGCGCGGCACCACGCTGGTCGGCGACGCGGGCAGCACCATGGCCGAGATCGTCGGTGCGGTCAAGCGCGTCAGTGCGCTGATGAACGAGATCAGCTACGCCACCAACGAGCAGAACCAGGGCATGCAGCAGGTGGGCGGCTCGGTCACGCTGATGGACGAGATGACCCAGCAGAACGCCGCGCTGGTCGAGCAGAGCGCGGCGGCCGCATCCGGCCTGCGGCTGCAGGCAGAGCAGCTGGTGCAGGCGGTATCGGTGTTTCGCCACGTATCCGCGGCGCACGGCCCGCTGCTGACGCTGCAGTGAACGCCGGTGCGGCGCCGCGGCGCAATGCAAGGTGCGTGCGGCAGGCACGCGCCGGCCACGCTTCTAGAATCCGCGGATGGCCGACGCACCCCCGATCTCCCCGCCCGAATCCATCCGTTTCGGAAAGCCCGAGCGCGGCTGGCGACTCGACGTCTACCGCATCATCTTCGAGTCGGAAACCACGGCCGGCCGCAACTTCGACAAACTGCTGATCCTGTTCATTTTGCTGAGCGTGGGCGTGGTGATCGCCGACAGCGTGCAGGCCATCCACGACCGGCACTACCTGCTGTTTAGCCGGCTGGAGTGGGTTTTCACCGTGCTCTTCACGCTCGAATACGCGGCCCGGCTGCTGTGCCTGCGGCATCCCTGGCGGTATGCTCGCAGCTTCTTCGGCGTGGTCGATCTGCTGGCCCTGCTGCCGACCTACTTGGCGCTGGTGTTTCCGGAGCTGCACGCACTGATCGACGTGCGGATCCTGCGGCTGCTGCGGATCTTCCGGGTGTTTCGGCTGGCGGCGTACGTGGTCGAGTTCCAGGCGCTCGCCCAGGCGCTACAGACCAGTCGCCGCAAGATCATGGTGTTCCTTTCGGCGGTCTTGATGATCGTGCTGGTGGTCGGCACGCTGATGTACGTGGTCGAAGGTCCCGAGCACGGTTTCACCAGCGTGCCGACCTCGGTCTACTGGGCGATCACCACCATGACCACCGTCGGGTTCGGCGACATCACGCCGCGCACCGACCTGGGCCGGCTGATTTCCTCGGTCATGATGCTGCTCGGCTGGGGCACCCTGGCCGTGCCGACCGGCATCGTCACCGCCGAGATGACGGCGCGGCGGGTGATGGTATCGTCGGGTGCGCCGGCCTGCGAGGCCTGCGGCGCGGTGGGCCATGCGACGCAGGCGCGCTTCTGCATGCAGTGCGGCGCGCCCCTGCCCGAGCACGCGGGCCGCTAGCCGGGCATCCTGCGGATGCGGTCGGCTCAGCGCTGGCGAGGGTTCGAACGGCAGGCGCCGGTGCCGTCGCGCATCCCGCCCGCGTCTCAGCGCACCTCCACCGCCAGCCCGGCATCGGTGACCGTGATGTCGCCGATCTCGACTTTGCGGTTGCCGAGCCGCAGCTCGTCCTCGGTAAAGGTGTGCAACGGATAGTCGCGCAGCAGTTCGCGGGCCACGGTGGCGCCCAGCGCCTGGAGGTTGCGGCTGTCGGCGGCCGACAGGCCCTGCAGGGTGAGGCGCTCGGCCGTCGGCTCGTGCAGCCGCACCGCACGGGCTTGCGCATCGAATTTCAGGCCGCTGCTGATCTCCAGCACACCCGGCACCGGCGTCGGCAAGAACAGCGGATTGCGCACCGTCGCATCGACCGTGACCGACAGGCGATTGGTCTGCGGCAGCAGGGCCACGCGCGGTGATGTCAGCTTCACCTCGAACATCTCCATGTACCGCAGGCCCACCGGAAAACGCTTGGCGATGCCGGCCTGCACTTCGTCGCGGCCGATGGTATAGGTCCCGGTCCAGATGTTGTAGCCCGCCTGCGAAGGGCTCGACCATGCCATGGTCGCAAGACATCCGAGGGCGGTAGACAGGGCGGCACGGCGGTTCGAGGTCAAGGGCATCGTGGGGAGAGTGTGTCAAGCATTCCGGTGTGAGGAATTTCCGCATGCGGCGGTTCCGGCATCGAACGCGCTGCGGATTTCGAACTTTCGCCGGAAGTGCATAAAACTGAACCAAAATAGTTTTAGTTGACTTCGATGTTGCTGCAAGCGGAAATGCGAGGGTTTAAGAGCAATGGAATTGCAGATACACACGCTTACGATCCGCCTTGCATTCGTTTTCAAAGCCCTCTGAACCGGAAGCGCCCGTATGCCCAACCGCCTGCACAGCCTCAGCATCGCCAAGCGTCTCGGAGTTCTTACCGCCAGCGCGCTGGTCGGGGTGGCGCTGCTGACCGCCATCTTCCTGGTGTCGGAACGCCGCTTGATCATGGACGAGCGGCAAGCCAGCGTCCGGCAGAACGTCGAATCGGCCCACAGCCTGATCGTGCATTTCCACCGGCTGGCGACGAGCGGCAAGCTCTCGGAGGCCGACGCGCGGCAACAGGCGATGGCCGCGATCAAGTCGATGCGCTACGGCGGCAACGAATACTTCTGGATCAACGACTTCACCCCGACGATGGTGATGCACCCGGTGCGCCCGGAACTCGACGGCAAGAATCTTTCCGAGAACAAGGATCCCACCGGCAAGCGGCTGTTCGTGGAGATGGTGCAGGTCGCCAAGGCTTCGGACGGCGGCTTCGTGCCTTATCTCTGGCCCAAGCCGGGCAGCGACGCGCCGGTGCAGAAGGTGTCCTATGTGCGGGGCTTCGCCCCGTGGGGCTGGATTGTCGGCTCGGGTGTCTATGTCGACACGGTGGACGCGGCGATCATGGCCCGCGTCGTCCGGTTCGGAGCCGGTGCGCTGCTTCTGACGGCGGTGCTGCTGGCCATCGGCCTGCTGATTTCGCGCGGCCTGCTGCGGCAGCTCGGCGGCGAGCCCGACCACGCAGCGCGCCTGGCCGACCAAATGGCCCGCGGCGACCTGACGACGACGATCGTCACCCGGCCGCAGGACACCACCAGTCTGGTGCATTCGATGCGCAGCATGCGCGACAGCATCGCCGCCATCGTCGGCGACGTGCGACTGGGCACCGAGGCTATCGCGGCGGCATCGAGCCAGATCGCCTCGGGCAACCACGATCTCTCGGCCCGCACCGAGCGGCAAGCCAGCGCGCTGGAGCAGACGGCCGCGTCGATGGAAAAGCTGACCAGCACCGTCAAGCACAACGCCGACAACGCACGCCAGGCCAGCCAGCTGGCGGCCTCCGCCTCGGCGGTGGCCGCACGCGGCGGCGACGTGGTGGCGCAAGTGGTCGACACGATGGGCTCGGTCAACCGCTCGTCGAAGAAGATCGTCGACATCATCGGCGTGATCGAGGGCATCGCGTTCCAGACCAACATCCTCGCGTTGAACGCCGCGGTGGAGGCCGCCCGTGCCGGCGAGCAGGGCAGGGGCTTCGCGGTGGTGGCGTCGGAGGTGCGGAGCCTCGCACAGCGGTCCGCCTCCGCGGCCAAGGAGATCAAGACGTTGATCGACGATTCGGTGGGCAACGTGGCCCACAGCACCCGGCTGGTCGACCAGGCCGGTGCCACCATGACCGAGGTAGTGCAGAGCGTCAAGCGGGTGACCGATATCGTCGGGGAGATCGCGTCGGCCAGCCAGGAGCAGTCGCAAGGCATCGACCAGATCAACCAGGCGATTTCCGACATGGACGCGGTGACGCAGCAGAACGCGGCGCTGGTCGAAGAGTCGGCGGCCGCCGCCTCTTCGATGCGCCACCAGGCCGAGCAGCTGTCGCAGAGCGTCAGCGTGTTCCGGCTCTGACGCTTCGGCGCGGCGCCGTGCGGACGGAAATCCGCTATCCCGCCGCGGCGCGCGGGCTCAGTCGTGCAGAGACGACAGGAACTGCTTCAGCTCAGGCGTCTGCGGGCTGCCGAACACCGCCGCCGGCGTGCCCGATTCGTGCACCCGGCCCTGGTGCATGAAGATCACCCGGTCGGCCACCTTGCGGGCGAAATTCATCTCGTGCGTCACCATCAGCAGCGTCATGCCTTCCAGCGCCAGCGACTCGACCACCCGCAGCACCTCGCCGACCAGTTCCGGGTCCAGCGCCGAGGTGATCTCGTCGCAGAGCAGCACCGCCGGCTCCATCGCCAGCGCGCGGGCGATGGCCACCCGCTGCTGCTGGCCGCCCGAGAGTTGCTCGGGCCGCGCGTCGAACTTCTCGGCCAGGCCCACGCGCTCCAACAGCTTCTTCGCATGCGCGCCGGCGTCGGCCTGGGATTTGTTCCTGACCAGCGTGGGCGCCAGCATCACGTTGCGGCCCACCGAGAGGTGCGGAAACAGGTTGAAGCCCTGGAAGATCATGCCGACGCGCTGGCGCAGCTCGCGCATCGCCATCGCGCTTTCATAGATCAGCTGCTTGCCGTCGACGGTCAGCGCGCCTTCCTGGAATACCTCCAGTCCGTTGATGCAGCGCAGCAGGGTGCTCTTGCCCGAGCCGCTCTTGCCGATGATCGCGATCACCTCGCCGCGCGCCACTTTCAGGTCGATGCCCTTGAGCACCTCGTTGCTGCCATAGGACTTGCGCAGCCCGGTGATCTGCACGATAGCGGCGCCCCCCGGCTTTCCACTGCGCTGCGCTCCGTGCGATTCGCCACCCCCCAAATGCAAGGCGCGGCCGCCCCGGGGCGGCCCGGCGGTTCGGCCGCCGTCGTTTGAAGAAGGCATGCCGGGGCTTGCGTCGTCAACGGCGGTCTGCATGGAGTTTCCTTTCGAGGGACCTGGCAACGAGGCTGATCGGGAAGCACAGCGCGAAGTACATCAGCGCCAGGCAGCTGTAGACGACGAAGGGTTTGAAGGTGGCGTTGGAGATCATGCTGCCGGCCTTGGTCAGCTCGATGAAGCCGATCACCGAGGCCAGCGCGGTGCCCTTGACCACCTGGACCAGGAAGCCTACGGTCGGCGCGATCGCCAGGCGCGTCGCCTGCGGCAGAACCACATGGCGCAGCTGCTCGGCGAAGCTCAGCGCCAGGCTGCCCGACGCCTCCCACTGGCCCCGGGGAACGGCGGCCACGCAGCCGCGCCAGATCTCGGTGAGGAAAGCGCTGGTGTAGAGCGTGAGCGCCAGCGCGGCCGAGAACCAGGCCGAGGTGTCGATGCCGAGCAGCGCCACGCCGAAGTACGCCAGGAACAGCTGCATCAGCAGCGGCGTGCCCTGGAACACCTGCACGTAGCCGCCGACGAAGCGTGCGGCGATCTTGCCGCGCCCCAGCCGCAGCACCAGCAGCGCCATGCCGACTATGCCGCCACCGACGAAGGCGATCAACGAAAGGGCCACCGTCCACCGCGCCGCCAGCAGCAGGTTGCGCAGGATGTCCCAGAGGGTGAATTCGACCATGACACGCTCTAGCGGCCGAAGATGAAACGCGGTCCGGCCCACTGCAGCAGCCGCCGCAGCGCGATCGACAGCAGCAGGTACAGGCCGGTGGCGACGATGAAGGCCTCGAACGCGCGGAAGTTGCGGCTCTGGATCAGGTTGGCCGCATAGCTCAGCTCGGGCGTCGAGATCTGGCCGCACACGGCCGAGCCCAGCATCACGATCACGATCTGGCTGGTCATCGCCGGCCAGACCTTGGCCAGCGCCGGCGGCAGCACTACCCGGGTGAAGATCTGCAGCCGGCCCATCGCCAGGCTCTGCGCCGCCTCGACCTGGCCGCGCGGGGTGGCTTCGATGCCGGCCCGGATGATCTCGGTGGCGTAGGCCGACAGGTTCACCACCATGGCGATCACTGAGGCGGTCTCGGGCGAGAGCTTCACCCCCGCGACCGGCAAGCCGAAGAAGACGAAAAACAGCTGCACGATGAAGGGCGTGTTGCGGATCAGCTCCACGTAGGTCCCCACCCCCCAGCGCAGCCAGGCCTGGCCGTGGGCCCGCGCCCAGGCGAAGGCGATGCCCAGGGCCATGCCGACCACCGTGGCGATCGCCGTCAGTCCCACCGTCCAGTAGGCGCCGTGCAGCAGCAGCGGCCATTCGGCCAATACCGCGGGAAAGTCGAGCTGGATGCGCATGGGCCGTCCGTCCTGTGGGTGAGAAGACCAGCCTTCGGGCAGCTTACTGCGGAAGGTCGCCGGCGGGGCGGCCGAGCCACTTGTTGGCCATCTTGTCGATGTCGCCGCTGGCCTTGGCCTCGGCGATGATCTCGTTGACCTTCAGGCGCAGCTTGTCTTCGCCCTTGGCCACACCGATGAAGTTGGGGCTGTCCTTGAGCAGCAGCTTGTATTCGGCGTTGACCTGCGGGTTCTTGGCCATCATGTTGCCGGCGACCGACGCGCTGGTCGCGACCACCTGGGTCTGGCCCGCGACGAAGGCGGCGATGGTGGCGTTGTTGTCCTCGAAGCGCTTGACGTCCACGCCGGTGGTGGGGATCACCTTGGCCAGCTCCTGGTCCTCCATCGCGCCGCGCGTCACCGCGACCGACTTGCCGGCCAGGTCGGCGAAGCTCTTGATCTGCAGGTTCTTCGGCGCGAAGACGGCCTGGAAGAACGGTGAATAGGCGGAGGTGAAATCGATCACCTTCTCGCGCTCGGCGTTCTTGCCCAGCGTCGAGATCACCAGGTCGGCCTTGCGGGTCTGCAGGTAGGGCACCCGGTTGGCGCTGGTGACCGGCACCAGCTCGACCTTGGCGCCCAGCTTGGCGGCGATCAGCCTGGCCATGTCCACGTCGAGGCCCTGCGGCTGCAGGTCGGTGCCGACGAAGCCGTAGGGCGGATAGTCGGTCGGGACCGCGATCTTGATCGACTTCGACTTCATGATGGTGTCGAGGGCCTCCTGTGCGTGCGCGCCGGTGGCGGCCAGCGAGGCGAGGGCGACCAGGCCCAAGGCGAGGCGACGGGAAACGCGGGTCATAGCGAGGCTCCTAGGTAGGTGGAAGAGTCGAGGGATGCGGACGGGCCGGACGCAGTGGGCACCGCGGAGGATCGGTGTGTGCCGCGGGCGCAGCAGGCCATCGGCGCGAGCGCGTCGCCCAGCTGGCGCAGCGTATCGACCTCGGCCGTCGGCCGCGACCGCAGGGCGTTCTGCACCGTGGCGATGTGATCGGACATGAGGCGCTCGGCCAGTGCGGTGTCGCCGGCTTCCAGCGCGGCGACGATGCGCACATGGTCCTCGCACGACCGCGCGGCGTCCTGCGACGATTGGTAGCGCATCGCGATCAGGGAGGTGCGGGCGGTGAAGTCGCGCAGCGTGTCGGCCAGCAGATGGTTGCCCAGGCATTCGGCCAGGCAGACGTGGAAGTCGCCGAGCAGGAAACTGCGGGCGCCGACGTCGCTGCCGCGCAAAGCGGCTTTCTCGCGCTGCAGGTGCAGCTGCAGCTGCTTCAAGGCCGGTTTGCCCGGGGGCGGCATCTGGCGGATCAGGCCGAGCTCTATCACCCGGCGCGCCGCGAAGGCCTCGCGGGCCTCGTCTTCAGAAGACTCGACCACGAACCAACCGCGCCGCGCGACGACGGTCACGATGCCGCGGGTCGCGAGCCGGGTGAGGGCTTCGCGCACGATGGTGCGGCTGCAGTTGAACAGGATCGCCAACTGCTGCTCGCCGAGGCGGGTGCCGGGCGCGAGCTTCCGCGCCATCACGGCTTCGATGATGCGGGTGCTGATGTCGGCGGAAGAGGCGGCCATGCCTGTATGCAAGCATTTCGCATGCCTGCTTGTATGCAAGCTTTGTGCATTCGATCGGGATTTCATGCTGCGATGTGGTGCGCCGCTGGCACAGTGGTGGATGCCGCTGCCATCCGCGACGGCCGGCACCTCAAACGACCGAGCCTATCGGCAGCGCGCCGGCCAGCACGCTTGCCGCCCGCATGAAATCGTCCAGGTCCATCGTCTCGCGCGGATTGTGGGAGCCATGGGCGTTGCGCACGAAGACCATCGCCGACGGAATGCCGGCGTTGGCGAACACGGCCGCATCGTGCCCCGCGCCGCTGGGCATCCGCTCCAGCGGCGGGCCGCCCTGCGCGTCGGCGGAGGCCGCCAGTCGGTCGATCCAGCCGGCATCCATCGTGGCGGGTGCGGTGACCAGCCGGGCATCGAACTCGAAGGTCACGCCCCGTGCCGCGGCGATGGCGGTGCACTCGTCGCGCATCAGGGCGTAGAAGCGGTCGAGCGTGCCGCTGTCCTGGCTGCGCGCCTCGAAGCTGAACTGCACTTCGCCCGGGATGACCGATACCGCCTGCGACGCGGCCGGCGTGCTGCAGATGCCGGTGGTCATCACCAGGTCCATGCCCATCTGCAGCAGCACCCGCCAGTGCTCGTCCATCCGCGACAGCAGCTCGGCCACCGCCAACAGCGCGTCCTTGCGCAGCCAGCGCGGCACCGCGCCGGAATGGCCGGTCTCGCCCAGGCAGCGGATGCTGTTGTGGCGCAGGTTGCCGCGGATGCCGGTGACGACCGTCGCCGGCCAGCCGCGCGCCACCATCACCGGCCCCTGCTCTATGTGGAGTTCCAGGTAGGCCGCTACGGCGCGGCCGTCCAGCAGCGGCTCGCCGCGCCGTATCGCCGCCACGTCGGCGCCGCATCGCGCCATCGCCTCGCCCAGCGTGCCGTGGCCGTTGCGGTGGTGCAGGGCCAGCGCATCGACCGGCAGGCGGCCCAGCATGGACAGCGAGCCGATGTAGGCCATGCCGTACCAGGCGCTCTCTTCTCCGCGCAGGGCCAGCACCTGCACCGGCGGCGCATCGGTGTGGCGCCCGCGCAGGGCGACCAGCACCAGCATGCCGGCCACGATGCCCGCCAGGCCATCGTAGTTGCCGCCGCGCGGCACCGAATCGGCATGCGAGCCGATCACCACCGCGGGATCGGTCCGCGTGTCTTCAGCCAGCCGCATCCACAGGTTCTGCGCACGGTCGCGGGAGCAGACGAAGCCGAGCGACGCCGCATTGCGCTCCAGGATGCACAGCGCACGCTCCTCGCCGCCGCCGTAGCTTTCGCGGGTGATGCCGGTGCCGTCGTGGGTGGCGTCGGCCACTTCCCGCAACAGGGCGTCGGCCCAGTCGCGCTGCGGCGCCAGATCGAGCAGTGCTGGCGCTGGCAAGGCTTCCGGGCGTACGGCCTGGAGGACGGCGGATGCATCCGCGTCGGACGTGGAGAGCGACGTGGCCTGTGCGGGCGTCGGCGCGCTCATGCCCCGATCCCTCCGTGCGCCACCGACCACCGGACCGGCGCCGCGCTGAAGTCGGCCAGCATGGCCGCCTGCGCGCCGGTCAGCCGGCCGTCCTCCTGCAGCGCGGCATGCAGCTGCGGCCACGTCGCCAAGGCGTGCAGCCGTAGTGCGGCGGTGTCGGCTGCCGCAGCCGGCGTCGGGTAGAGCGCGTAGTCGAGCAAGACCAGCGCATCGTCCACCACGGTGCCGGCTTGCCGCAATGCCGCGGCGGCGCCGCCTTTGGAGCGGCCGTCGGTGGTCACGTCGTCCACCAGCAGCACCCGCGCCTCGGCCGGCATGCGGCCTTCGAGTTGCGCGGTGATGCCCCAGCCGATGGGGCGCTTGCGCAAGTACAGCAGCGGCAACCGCAGCCGCTCCGCCAGCCACGCCGCGAAGGCGATGCCGGCGCTTTCGGCGCCCACGACCGCGTTGATGCCCGACGCGGCAACGTGCGGCGCGATGGCGTGGGTCGCGATGTCCATCACCTCGGTGCGCAGGGCGACGCTCGACATCAGCAGCCGCGCATCGACATACACCGGGCTGGCCCAGCCCGACGTGTAGATGAACGGCGTGGCATCGGCCACGCGCACGGCGCCCAGGGCGACCAGGGCGCGGGCCACGCGGGCGGCATCGGCGGGGGAAACGAGCATGCGCGGGTCCAGGGTCGGGCTAGGAAGAGTCGGATGCTAGGCAGCCCGCGCTCCTGCGAGAAGTGCGCAAATCGGCAGGAGCCGTTCCCGACTGCGATGTCTCGCCGGCGCCGACGGCTACGATGCGCGCACTCATGGCCCCGTTTCCATCTCCTCGTACGTTCCTGCGCCAGCTCGACCTGGCGACCCTCGACCTCTTCGCACTCGTATGCGAGAGCGGCAGCATCGCCCGCGCCGGCGAGCGGGGCCAGCTGGCGGCTTCGGCGATCAGCAAGCGCATCGCCGAGCTGGAGGCGCTGGCCGGCGCGCCGCTGCTGCTGCGCCACGCCCGCGGCATACGGCCCACTCCGGTCGGCGAACTGGTGCTGGCCCGTGTGCACACGCTGCTGGGCGAGGTGGAGCGGCTGCGGGTCGATCTGGGCGACGTGGCGGCCGGCGTGTGCGGACAGGTGCGGCTCTGTGCAAGCGCCTCGGCGATGGAGCAGTACCTGCCCGCCGACATCGCCGCCTTCATGCGCCGCCATGCCGACATCCGGATCGACGTGCGCCAGGGCGCCAGCCGCGCTGTGGCGCAGGCGGTGCGCGAGGGTGAGGTAGAGCTGGGCATCTGCGGCCAAAGCGACGGCGTGGCCGGACTCGAATCGCGCCGGTATCGCACCGAGCGGCTGGTGCTGGTGGTGCCGCGCGGCCATACGCTTGCCGGCCGGCGTGCGGTGGCCTATGCGGATGCGCTGGACGAGCCGCAGATCGGCCTGCGCGACAGCAGCACGGTGCAGCAGACGCTCGACCGCGAGGCCCGCGCCGCGCAACGCACGCCCGGCCGCCGGATCGAGGTGGACAGTCTGAGCGCGATGTGCCGGATGGTCGAGTGCGGCCTGGGCTTGGGAGTGATGCCCGAGGGCGCCTTCAAGGCGATGGGCGTCGGCCGGCGGCTCATCGCGCTGCGCCTGACCGACGCCTGGGCCGTGCGCGCGCTCGACCTGTACGCGGTGCGCTTCGACGCATTGCCGGCGGCGGCACAGCGCTTCGTGGACGAGCTGGCGCCGAAGCGTTAGAGCGTGTCATGCCTTTCGACGTACACGCGAAAGCCTGAAAGAGGCCCGGCGGTCGAGCGTTCCCCCCCCGCCCGGACGTCTATTCGTCGCCGTCGGCGCGCGAATGGCGCACGCCGGTCAGCACCCGCGCCGGCCGCTCGAAGCTCCAGTAGGCCGAAGCCCAGTCGAACAGCACCTCGATCCGGTTGCGGAAGCCGATCAGGAACCAGATGTGCGCGAATAGCCAGAACAGCCACGCCAGGAAGCCCGAGAAGCGCATCGGCCCGAGGGGCGTGGCCAGGTCGACCACCGCGGCATGCCGGCCGATGGTGGCCAGGTTGCCGTAGTCGCGGTAGCGGAAGGGCACTGTCGCCCGGCCGGCCAGCCGGCGGCGCAGGTTGGCGGCGGCGGTGCGGCCCATCTGCTTGGCCCCGGGCGACACGCCGGGCACCGGGCGCGGTGCCTGGCCCGGCGCATGGCTGAAGGCCGCGGCCAGGTCGCCGATCACCGAGATCTCCGGATGCCCGGCGAGCGACAGGTCGGGCTCGACCGCGACGCGGCCGGCGCGGTCCACCGTCGCGCCGGTGGAGCCGGCCAGCAGCTTGCCGAGCGGCGAGGCCGCCACGCCGGCGGCCCAGATCATGCATCTGCTATCGATTCTGTAGCTGGAGGCCGGCGCACTGTCAGGGCCAGCGGCCGATCCGACCTCCAATCCGTGCGCATCGATCCGCGTCACCCGGGCGCCGGTGCGCACATCGACGCCCAGACGCTCGAGCTGTGTGCGGGCCTTCTCGCCCAGGTGCTCGGGAAAGGCGGCCAGCACCCGCGGTCCGCCTTCGACCAGCAGCACCTGGGCGCTGGCCGGGTCGAAGTTGCGGAACTCGCCGGGCAGGGTCTTGCGGGCGATCTCGGCCAGGGTACCGGCCATCTCCACTCCGGTGGGGCCGCCGCCGACGACGACGAAGGTGAGCCATGCCGCGCGGCGCGCCGGGTCGGGCTCCTTCTCGGCCGCCTCGAAGGCCAGCAGCACCCGGCGTCGGATCGCGAAGGCGTCGTCGAGCGTCTTCAGGCCCGGCGCATGCACCGACCAGGCGTCGTTGCCGAAGTAGCTGTGGGTGGCACCGGCCGCGACGATGAGGTGGTCGTAGTGCAGCGTTCCGCCGTCCGACAGGCCCAGGGTGCGGGCGGCGGGGTCGATCGCGTTCACCTCGCCCAGCAGCACGGTCGCGTTCTTCTGCTTGCGGAAAAGGTGGCGGATCGGCGCGGCGATGGCCGGCGCGGCCAGCCCGGCGGTCGCCACCTGGTAGAGCAGGGGCTGGAACAGGTGGTGGTTGTTGCGGTCGACCAGCGTGATGTCGACCGCGTCGTTCGCCAATGCGCGGGCCGCTTCCAGCCCGCCGAAGCCGCAGCCGACGATCACCAGGTGCGGCCGGTCGCGCTTCGCGGCGGAGGTCGCCGCGGGATGGGTGGCCGGCGCGATGGATTCGGCGGCGATGGCTTCGAGCGAGGCGGTGGAGGGCGGTGTGGCGGTCATGCGCGTGATTATGGGTGGAGGGGCGGGAAAACCCTCGCCCCCTGCCGGCCGGGTACGCCCTCGCGGCGCGCGGGGCCGCCGCGATCGGCCGGCACGCGGTAGTAAGCTCCGCCGCATGAGTGCCAGCTTCGCCCCGCCGTATACGCCCCTCGACCACCTCGTGCCGCAGATGCAGGAGCGCGGCTGCGCCGTGCTGACACCGCAGGACGTGGGCCGCTGGAGCCGGGCCGATGCCGCATCGCTCGACGCGCTGCGCGCCGACTGGTCGGACCTGCCGCCCGACGAGTACCTGCGCGACGGTGGCCGCTACCGCAACCGCCGCCATGCCTGCTTCGTGGTGGAGGGCGACGCGGTGCGGCCGGTGCCGCACCGTGCCCACTGGCAGCCGGTGGAGTACAACGCCCTGCACGGCGGGATGGAGCGCTGGTTCGCGCCGATGCTGCCGCGGACCACCGGCGCGCCGGCCTGGCAGGGCGTGCTGCGGGCGCTGGCCGGGCTCGGCTCGGCCCTGCGCGGGCCGCAGCCCTGGTTCGTCGAGGCGCACCAGTTCCGGATCGACACCGCCGGCGGCATCGGCCGGCCTACGCCCGAGGGCGCCCACCGCGACGGCGTGGACCTGGTGGCGGTGTTTTTGATCGACCGGTTCCAGGTCAGGGGCGGCGAGACGCGCGTCTTCGATGCCGCCGGCCCCGGCGGCCAACGCTTCACGCTCGCAGAGCCGTGGTCGGTGCTGCTGCTGGACGACCCGCGCATGATCCACGAAACGACGCCGATCCAGCCGCTGGGCGAGGCCGCCGGGCAGCAAGGCCACCGCGACACGCTGGTCGTGACCTGCCGCGCCGGCAGCTTCCAGGGCAGTCCGCAGGCCGCGGCCGGCTAGCGGCATCCGGCCCGGCGCACCCCGCGCCGGGCCGTTCCAGCGGCGGCCCGTGCCGCCGGTTCCGGTGCGCAGCACCGTGCTACGACGAGAAGGAGAAGCGCCATGTTCACCCACATCCTGGTACCGGTCGACGGCTCCGACGCCGCGCTGGGAGCCCTGGCCAAGGCCGCGCAGCTGGCCGGGACTTTCGGCAGCGAGCTGTCGGCGGTCTACGTGATCGACCCGTATCCGTTCACCGGCGTCGGCACCGACCTCGCCTACGGCCAGGAGCACTATCTGGCCGCAGCCAGCGGCGAGGCCGACGCCGCGCTGCGCGCCGCCACCGAGACCGCCGCCGCCCTGGGTGTGGCATCCGAGACGATGGTCGTCGAGGGCCACGCGGTGCACCGCGGCATCGTGGAGACGGCCGAGAACGTCGGCGCCGACCTGATCGTGATGGGCTCCCACGGCCGCCGCGGGCTGGAGAAGCTGGTGCTGGGCAGCGTCACTCAGCGGGTGCTGGGCGACGTGCGGATCCCGGTGCTGGTGGTACGCGGCGCGCCGGCGGATTCCGAAGAATAGTGGCCGTAGCCGGCGTCCGGAGCCGACCTTATGCTATATAAAGCATAGCAATAGAGTTTCAGCTCCGCACGTCGGCCACCGGCTCCGCGCCGAAATCCGGCCGTGCCAGGAAGGCCAGGACCTGCGACGCCGCATCGGCCGGTGAGGCCAGTTGCGCACCGGTGTGCAGTCCCTCGAAGCGGGCGCGGTCGGGGAAGGCGGCCGCATCGGCGCTGCGCAGGTGGCGCTGCATGTCGGTGTCGACCACGCCCGGCGCCAGGGAGCAGAGCTTCGCGCCATGGGGCAGCAGGGCCTCGTCCAGCGCGGCGCAGCGGGTGAACATGTCCATGCCCGCCTTGGCGGTGCAGTAGCCTGCCTGCGACGCCATCGGCCGGCGGCCCAGGCCGGACGAGATGTTGAGCACCTTGCGCGGCACCGTCCAGGCGCGGGTGGAGTGCAGGAAGGCGGTGGTGAGCAGCATCGGCGCCTCCAGCCCGACGCGCAGGGCATGGGCGGTGTCTGCGGCCGCGGCGTCGCGCAGGGGAACCACCGGCGGTATCGTGCCGGCGTTGTTGACCAGGCTGGCGCCGGCCCAGGCGTGCGGATCGCTCTCCTTGAGCCACCCGGCCAGTCGCGCGGCCAGCGGCGCGCCGTCTGCCAGGTCGTGCTGCCACTGCAGCAGCGGCACGCCGGCCGCATCGGCGCGCTGCTGGAGCGCCGTATCTGCGGTGCGAGAGATGCAGAGCAGCCGGTGGCCCGGCCGTATCAGCTGCTCGGCCATGGCCCGGCCCATGCCGCGGGAGGCGCCGGTGAGGATGTAGAGGTGGTGGTTCATCGTTCGATTCTCGTCAGAAGGGCACGGCGCTGCGGAACCGCAGGGCGGCGCCGGTGACCGGATGCGCGAAGGCCAGCAGCACCGCATGCAGCAGCAGCCTCGGCGCGGCGGCTAGGACCGCGGGGGGCGCATAGAGCGCGTCGCCCAGAATCGGATGGCCGATCGCCCGCAGGTGCACCCGCAGCTGGTGGGTGCGGCCGGTGACCGGGGTCAGGCGCAGCCGCGCCGTGCCGGCGACAGGATCGTGCGACAGGGGTCGCCAGCGGGTGAGGCTCGGCTTGCCGGCCTCTGCATCGACCTTCTGCATCGGCCGGCGGGGCCAGTCGGCGCCGAGGGGCAGGTCGATCGTGCGCCAGCCTTGGGCATCGGCGGCGCCGCCAGCAGGCCGGCCGCTCACCACGGCCTCGTACTCCTTATGCACCGCACGCTCCGCGAAGGCGTCGCCCAGCATGCGCTGCACGGCCGGGGAACGTGCGAACACCACAAGGCCCGAGGTGGCCATGTCGAGCCTGTGGACGACCAGCGCGTCGGGGTAGAGGGCTTGCACGCGGGCGCTCAGGCAGTCCTGCTTGTCCTCGCCGCGGCCGGGCACGGCCAGCAGGCCGGCGGGCTTCTCCACGACCAGCAGGTGCGGGTCGGCGTGGTGCGCCGGCAGCTCGGCGAGGCCGGTCCGCGCAGTCTGCAGGGCGGCGGGGAGCGAGGCCGTGTCAACCGCCATCGTCGCCCATGACCAGGCGCTGCACCGTCTCGCACAGCTCCTCGACGTCGTTGGGCTTGTGGATCAGGGCGCGGGCGCCCTCGGCCCGGGCCGCGGTCTCGATCTCGGCGGTGACGTAGCCCGACGCCAGGGCCACCGGCAGGTCGGGGCGGATCAGCCGGGCCTCGCGCACCAGGTCGACGCCGCTGTAGCCGGGCATGTTGTAGTCGGTCACCAGCAGGTCGTAGCTGCGCGGGTCGTCGCGCAGCGCGCGCTCGGCCTCGCGGGGATCGGTGAAGCCGGTGACGCGGAAGCCGCGGCGGCGCAGCAGTCGCTCGACCAGGAACACCAGCGCCCGGTCGTCGTCCACGTACATCACATGGCGGCCGGTGCCGGCGATGCTGGAATGGAGCCGCCGCTCGGAATCGCCGCCGCTCGGCGCCGCGCCGACGGCGTCGGCCACGGGGAAGTAGAGGGTGAAGGTGCTGCCGCTGCCCGGGGTGCTGCGCACGTCGCTCGCGCCCTGGTGACTGCGCACCACGCCGTGCACCACCGCCAGACCCAGGCCGGTGCCTTTGCCGACTTCTTTCGTGGTGAAGAACGGCTCGAAGATGCGGGCCATCGTCGCCGAATCGATGCCGGCGCCGGTGTCCGATACCGAAATGATGGCGTAGCGCCCCGGCGCGATGCCCAGGCGCTCGCATGTCCGATGGTTGGGCGTGGCGGTGTCCAGCTCGACCCGCACCGCGCCCCGGCCTTCGCCGATCGCCTGGACGGCGTTGGTGCAGAGGTTGAGCAGCGCCTGGCCGACCTGGGTGGCGTCGCCCATCACGCTGGGCACGTCGGGGGTGAGGTGCAGCGACAGCTCGACGCCCGGCGGCAGGGTGACGCGCAGCAGCCGCTCGGTCTCGTGCACCACCTCGGCCATGTCGACCGGTGAGCGCTGGGTGGGCTCGTTGCGGCTGAAGGTCAGGATCTGGCGCACCAGGTCGCGGGCGCGGCGGCCGGCCTTGCCGATTTCCTCCAGGCTCTCCAGTGCCGGAGCGCCTTCGCCCAGGTCGTCGCGGGCCAGCTCCACGTTGCCGAGTATCGCGCTCAGGATGTTGTTGAAGTCGTGGGCGATGCCACCGGCCAGCGTGCCCATCGCTTGCATCTTCTGCGACTCGCGCAGCTGGGCTTCCAGCACCGCGCGATGGGCCTCGGCCTTCTTGCGGCCGGTCAGGTCGCGGGCGAAGACGGTGGTGCTCTCGCCGGTGGCGTGCCGCTCGAACGAGACGCTGATCTCGACCGACAGCTCGCGGCCGCCGGCGGTGCGGGCGGTGCGCTCGCCCAGCATCGCCTGGGTCGAGATCTGGGCGAAGGTCAGGGCCTGGGCCGAGTCGGGCAGGAAGCGCTCGAGCGGGCTGCCGAGCGCATCGAGCGCGGCGCACTGGAACAGCGCCGACGCGGTCGGGTTGAAAACGGTGATGCGCTGGTGCTGGTCGACGCAGACGATCGCGTCGAGGGCCGAGTTGATCACCGCCTCGAGCCGGCGCTCGCCGTGGAAGAGCTGCTCGTTGCGCTCCTGCAGGGCCATGGCGCTCTGCTGCAGGGCACGCCGCTCTGCCAGCAGCGGTCCCTGATCGACCACCGCGCAGATGAACTGGACCGCGGCCTCGCCCGAGGCATGCCGGGTGTCGATCCGGCTGATGTGCAGATCGCCGGTGATCGCGCCGGAGTCGCCCATCGAGAACACGACCTCCGACACCTCGCTGTGGCCCGCGCGGCGCGCTTCGGCGAAGCCGTGGGTGACTTTGGCCATGTGCCCGCGGCTGACGAATGGCATCAGCGAGATCAGCGGCCGGTCGCGCTCACCGGGCTGGAACATGCGTTGGGCCTTGGCGTTGCCCTGGATCACCATGTCGTGCTCGTCGATCACCATCAGCGCCAGGGGTACGCTGGCGAAAAGCGCCTCGAACCGTTCCGACGCGCCTTCGGCGGCAGCGTTGCTGTAGAGCAGTATCTTGTTCTGCGCCTCCAGCTCGGCCACCCGCCGCTGCAGTACGTCGACACGGCGCGGGCCGCGTCGCGGTGCCGGTGCCGCGGCCCCGCCGGGCGGCTGCGCCACGCGGGCCAGCAAGGAAAACGGAGGCGGCAGTTGCTTGCGGCGCGATGCTTTGGGCATGGAGGGCGATCGGCGTCGGTTAGGCGTCCTGGGTGAGCCGTGAGTAGGCGGGCGCTTCCAGCAGCGCGTCGAATTCCTGCGGTGCCGAAGGCTTGACCTGGAAGAACCAGCCGTCGCCTTCGGGGTCGCGGTTGGCGAGCGACGGGTCGGCGCGCAGCGCCTCGTTGACCGCGATCACCTCGCCCGACAGCGGCGCATGGACGTCGGAGGCGGCCTTCACCGATTCGACGACGCCGGCGACCTCGCCCCGGCGCAGCACGCGGCCGACCTCGGGCAGCTCGACGAAGACGATGTCGCCCAGCGTGTCCTGCGCATGCCGAGTGATGCCGATGCGGGCGGCAGCGGGCTCGCCCGTGTCGGCCCATTGGTGCTCGGGGGAATATCTGACGCTCATGGCGGCTCTCCGTGGTGGGGCGGGCGCGGGCGCCACGAACCGGTCGAAATGAAGAGAAGTATGCCGCCAGCCGCGCCGTCCCGCACGCGACCCGCCGGAGGAATCCGCAGAGATGCGGCAGCCAGGTGCCGGTCGCCGGCACGAAGGTCGGCGGCGCCGGCACCACGCGTGCGCCACAGGACGGGCGCCAGCTCGCGCACCTGCGCCGACATCCGCACCTTCGACAGGTTGCAGGTCCGGCACCGCAGCCCGTCCACCGCTGGCGTGATCGTGCCGAGCGCGAGGTTGGAGATCGCGATCATCGCGACATGCGTCGGATCCACCCCCGGCTTCACCGCGATCGGCGCCAGCACCATCGGAGAGCCGCCGTCGCATGCAAAACGGGGCCGAGGCCCCGTTCGTTCTTGCTACATGCCCGAGTAGTTGGGCCCGCCGCCGCCTTCGGGCGTCACCCAGACGATGTTCTGCGTCGGGTCCTTGATGTCGCAGGTCTTGCAGTGCACGCAGTTCTGGGCGTTGATCTGCAGCCGCTCGGCACCGGGGCCGGCCGCCTCGTCGGCCACGAACTCGTAGACGCCCGCGGGACAGTAGCGCTGCTCGGGGCCGGCGTACCGGGGCAGGTTGATCCGGGTCGGGACGGTCGGGTCCTTCAGGGTCAGGTGGGCGGGCTGCTGCTCCTCGTGGTTGGTGTTGCTCACGAACACGCTGGAGAGCCGGTCGAAGGTCAGCTTGCCGTCGGCCTTGGGGTACTTGATCGGCTTGCACTCGGCCGCGCGCTTGAGGCGGGTGTGGTCGGCCTCGCGGCGGTGGATCGTCCACGGGATGTTGCCGCCCAGGAGCTTCTGCTCGATGCCGGTCATGATGGTGCCGATGGTGCGGCCCTTCTTGAACCAGGTCTTGAAGTTGCGGTCCTTGTACAGCTCCTCGCGCAGCCAGCTCTTCTCGAAGGCTTCCGGGTAGGCGGTCAGTTCGTCGTGCTGGCGGCCGGCGTGCACCGCGTCGAAGGCGGCCTCCGCGGCCAGCATGCCGGTCTTGATCGCCGAGTGGCTGCCCTTGATCCGGCCGACGTTGAGGTAGCCGGCTTCGCAGCCGACCAACGCCCCGCCGGGGAACACCGTCTTGGGCAGGGCCAGCATGCCGCCGGCGGTGATGGCGCGGGCGCCGTAGCTGATCCGCTTGGCGGGCTGTATGCCGTGCTCTTCGTAGCCGTCGAAGTAGTAGCGGATGTTGGGATGCGTCTTGAAGCGCTGGAACTCCTCGAACGGGCTCAGGTACGGGTTATGGTAGTCCAGGCCGACCACGAAGCCGACCATCACCTTGTTGTCTTCGGCGTGGTACAGGAAGCCGCCGCCGTAGGTGGCGTTGTCCAGCGGCCAGCCAGCGCCGTGGATCACCAGGCCGGGCTGGTGGCGGGCCGGGTCGATCTCCCAGAGTTCCTTGATGCCGATGCCGTAGCTCTGCGGATCGCTGTCCTTGGCCAGGCCGAACTTCTCGATCAGCTGGCGGCCCAGGTGGCCGCGCGAGCCTTCGGCGAACACGGTGTACTTGCCGTGCAGCTCCATGCCCAGCTGGAAGTTGTCGGTCGGCTCGCCGTCCTTGCCGATGCCCAGGTCGCCGGTGGCGACACCGCGGACCGAGCCGTCCTCGTCGTAGAGCACCTCGGCGGCCGGGAAGCCGGGGAAGATCTCGACGCCCAGGCCTTCTGCCTGCTCGGCCAGCCAGCGGGTCAGGTTGCCCAGGCTGATGATGTAGTTGCCGTGGTTGTGGAAGCAGCCCGGCAGCATGAAGTTGGGGGTGCGCAGGGCGCTCTTCTCGCCCAGGAACAGGAAGGCGTCTTCGGTGACCGGCTGGTTCAGCGGGGCGCCCAGTTCCTTCCAGTCGGGGAACAGCTCGTCGAGCGCCTTCGGGTCCATGATGGCGCCCGAGAGGATGTGGGCGCCGGGCTCCGAGCCCTTCTCCAGCACCACCACCGACAGCTCCTTATCCTGTTCGGCGGCCAGCTGCTTCAGGCGGATCGCGGTGGAGAGGCCGGCGGGGCCGCCACCGACGACGACCACGTCGTACTCCATGGCTTCGCGGGGACCGAACCGGGCAGTGATCTCGTCGTGGGTCATGGAACGCTTTTCTCGTCTTGGAGTTGGATTGTCGGGCGGGCCTGCGGCAGGACATGTCCAGTGCGGGACCGATTTTATTCCGGGCACTGCCCCACGCGCGCAGCGACGAGCCCGTCGTCGCCCCTGAAGATCGAGAACCGTTACCCATTGTCGCCATGACGGCGGTGGGGCGGAGCCCTCGGCGCGGCCCGGCGGCTAGGATGCTCGGGGCTGCGCATGCCGCGGCCCGGTCCCAGAAGCGTTCAGGAGATATCTATGTCCGACAGAGAATTCCGGCCGCCGGCCGAAGGCTCCGGTGCCTGGAAACCGGTGGTCGCGGTGGTCGTGGTCGTCGCGCTGGCCGCAGGCGGCTGGTGGTATTGGCAGCAGCGACAGAAGAGCGCGCAGCCCGATCTGCTGCCGCAGGCGGCGGCGCCCGGCGAAGTGCCCACCCCGCCCAAGCCGCCGCCGCTCTCGCCCGCCGGCCCCGAGTTCCCGGTCGAGCCGCCGGCGACCGAGCCGACGCCGCTGCCCGGGCTTGCCGCGTCCGATCCGGCGGTGAAGTCGGCCCTCGACGAGCTGCTGGGCGCCAAGGCGGTGCTGCAGTTCCTGCAGGTCGACAGCTTCGTGCGCCGGGTGGTGGCGACGGTCGACAATTTGCCGCGGGAGCACGCCGCCTCTCGCATGTGGCCGGTGCAGCCGACCGGCCAGCGCTTCACCGTCGCCGGCGCTGCCGGCGCGCAGACGATCGCGCCCGACAACGCCGCGCGCTACACGCCCTTCGTGCAGCTGGCCGAATCGGTCGATCCTGCCAGGGCGGTGGCGGCCTACCGTCGGATGTACCCGCTGTTCCAGCGCGCTTACGAAGAGCTGGGATTTCCGTCGCGCTACTTCAACGACCGGCTGGTCGCGGTCATCGACTACCTGCTGCAGACACCCGAGCCCTTCGGCCCGCTGGCGGTGCGGCTGCTGGAGGTCAAGGGCGAGATGGCGTCGGAGCGGCCCTGGGTGCGCTACGAGTTCGTCGACCCGGCGCTCGAAGGGCTGTCGTCCGGCCAGAAGGCGCTGGTGCGGATGGGCTCTGAGAACCAGCGGCGGCTGAAGGCGAAGCTGCGGGCCTTCCGGACCGAGCTGACCGCGTTCGCGCAGCCCAAGGAGGCGGCCAAGTCCTGAGGCCGCGAGGGTGGGCCCGCAGGCGGTCGGGCAGGGGCCTGCGTAGTATCGTAGCGGGCACATCCGGATCGTCATCCGTCAGAAGGAGTACCCGTGAACAAAGTATTTCCCACCGCCGAGGCGGCGCTGCAGGGTGTCGTGCAGGACGGCCATCTGATGGCGGTCGGCGGCTTCGGCCTCTGCGGAATCCCCGAGGCGCTGATCGAAGCGCTCAAGGACAGCGGCACGAGGGACCTGACCGTCATCTCGAACAACGCGGGCGTCGACGGCTTCGGCCTCGGCAAGCTGCTGGAGACGCGGCAGATCAGGAAGATGATCTCCAGCTACGTCGGCGAAAACAGGGAGTTCGCGCGCCAGTACCTGGCCGGCGAACTGGAGCTGGAATTCACGCCCCAGGGCACGCTGGCCGAGAAGCTGCGCGCCGGCGGCGCCGGCATCCCGGCCTTCTTCACCAAGACCGGCGTCGGCACCCAGGTGGCCGAAGGCAAGGAACTGCGCGAATTCGGCGGCGAAACCTACGTGATGGAGCACGCCCTGCTGCCCGACGTGGCGCTGGTCAAGGCGCACGTGGCCGACACATCCGGCAACCTGCGCTTTCGCCTGACGGCACGCAACTTCAATCCCGCCGCGGCGATGGCCGGCAAGGTCTGCATCGTCGAGGTCGAGCGGCTGGTCGAGGTGGGCGAGATCGCGCCCGACGACGTGCACCTGCCCGGCATCTACGTGCACCGCATCGTGGTCAACCCCACGCCCGAAAAGCGGATCGAGAAGCGCACCCTGAGCGCCGCGGCCCCGGTCGACGTGGCCGCCGCCCGGCAAGAGGCCCAGGCGGTGATCGCCCAGGCCGCGGCCGTCAGCGCCGACGAGGTCGCCGTGCCGAAGGTCGACGTACCCGCCCAAACCGCCAAGACCCGAGGAGCCTGACATGCCCTGGACCCACGACCAGATGGCCGCACGCGCGGCGGACGAGCTGGAGGACGGCTTCTACGTGAACCTGGGCATCGGCATCCCGACGCTGGTCGCCAATTTCACCGGGGACAAGGAGGTTTGGCTGCAGAGCGAGAACGGCATGCTGGGCATCGGCCCGTTCCCGACCGAGGAAACGGTCGATGCCGACCTGATCAACGCCGGCAAGCAGACGGTCACCACGCTGCCGGGCTCGTCGATTTTCGGCAGCCACGACAGCTTCGCGATGATCCGCGGCGGCAAGATCAACCTCTCGATTCTGGGCGCGATGCAGGTCAGCGAGAAAGGCGACTTGGCCAACTGGATGATCCCCGGCAAGATGGTCAAGGGCATGGGAGGCGCGATGGACCTGGTCGCCGGCGTGAAGCGGGTCGTCGTGCTGATGGAGCATGTCGCCAAAAAGAAGGATGGTACCGAGGACCTGAAGATCCTCCAGAACTGCAGTCTGCCGCTGACCGGCGTCGGCGTGGTCGACCGGATCATCACCGACCTGGCGGTGATGGACGTGGTGCCCGAAGGACTGAAGCTGGTGCAACTGGCGCCGGGCATGACCCGCGAGGGGGTTCAGTCCAGGACCGGCGTGACGCTGATCTAGCCGGTGTCGAGAGCCGGTGCGAAGTCGCCGGCTTTTTTGCGCGTCCGACAGGACGAAAGGGCCGGCCCGTCGAGGCAGGCATGAGCCGAGGCGCTCAGCGCAGGCCGAAGAACGACAGCACAGCCACCACGACGACGACCATACCAACGATGTAGATGATGGAGTTCACGGTGCGGATCCTTTCGTTTTTGAACGACTCGATTGTGGTGAGCGATCCGGATGAATCGGTGGGACACGGTGGTCTCGTTTTGTAGGACCGTACGGATGCAGGCGTGATGTGCCCGAAGCTGGCGAGACGCGTATTTGTTCCTGCAGGGCCACCGTCCCGGCCGCGGCGACTCCGGCGGAATGGGACAGGCCCTCGGTGCCGCCGGGCACAGATGCGGCACCGTGGGAATGGATTCTAAAAGAAAAGGGGCTGTAGCCTAAGTGCGGCGCCGACCACCAGCTATCGATTTTATAGCAGATTCGCCATGTGCAAGGTGCAAGGTGCCACGTGAACAGGACAGGGGCCGGACGGCTGCCGCCGTCGACCGTCGCGCTGGCTGTGAACTCAGCGCAGATAGGACCGCAGCACGCCCAGCACCGCATCCAGCTCCTGCCGGCGCTCGACCAGCGGCGCGCCGTCGTCGGCCAGATGCTCGCGCAGACGGCCTTCCAGCACCTCGGCCATCAGGCCGTTGACCGCGCCGCGCACGGCGGCGATCTGCTGCAGCACCGGGCCGCAGCCGGCATCGGCGATCAGGGCTTTTTCCAGCGCCTCGGTCTGGCCGCGGATGCGGCGCACCCGGGCCAGCAGCTTTTTGTGGTCGCGGATGGTGTGGCTCATGGTGCGGTTATTCTCGGTAGGGGTACTGGGGGGAGTATATTTGCCGGCTATGGAGGAACCCGATGCCTGTCCTGCACGCCGCCCCGACACCGTCCGCCGGCGCTTCATGCGCCCATGCCCATCGCTTCGACGCGGTCGATCCGCTGGCCGAGCGCAACACCCGCCGTGCGGTCTGGCTCACCGCGGCGATGATGGTGGCCGAGATCGCGGGCGGCTGGATCTTCAACTCTATGGCGCTGCTGGCCGACGGCTGGCACATGGGGTCGCATGCGGTGGCCCAGGGCCTGTCGGCCGCGGCCTATGCGGCGGCGCGAAGGCTGGCGAAAGACCGGCGCTTCGCCTTCGGCGCCGGCAAGATCGAGGTGCTGGGCGGCTATACCAGCGCGCTGCTGCTGGCGGGCGTGGCGGTGCTGATGGTGCTGCAGTCGGTCGAGCGGCTGCTGTCGCCGCTGCCGATCCACTACGAGCAGGCGATCGGTATCGCGCTGGTCGGGTTGGTGGTTAACCTGGTCTGCGCGCGGCTGCTGCATTCCGGGTCGCACGGATATTCGCACGGCCACGGCCACGGCCACGGCCACGGCGAGCATGACCACCACCAGCACGGCAACGACCTCAACCTCCGCTCCGCCTACCTGCATGTGGTCGCCGACGCCGCCACCTCGGTCCTGGCGATCCTGGCGCTGGCCGGTGGGTGGATCCGGGGCTGGTCTTGGCTCGATCCGCTGATGGGGATCGCCGGCGCGGTGCTGGTGGCCGTCTGGGCCTGGGGACTGCTGCGCGACACCGGCCGGGTGCTGCTCGATGCCACGACCGATCCGGCGCTGGTGCGGGAGGTGCGCGAGGCTGTGGCCCTGGCGCCGGAGCCGGTCACCGTCACCGACCTGCATGTCTGGCGCGTCGGCAAGGGCCGCTTCGCCTGCATCGTGGCGCTGCAGACGGCGGTGCCGGTGGCGCCCGAGGTGTTCCGGCGGCTGATCGGGGTGCATGAAGAGCTGGTGCACATCACCGTCGAGGTGAATGCGGTGGGAGCTTTGCAGCCGGCCTAGAGCGTGTCATGCACTGTGACGTACCCGCGCGGGTCCCGCAGGCGGGCGATCGCAAGGCGCGGGCCGTTTGCGGTATCAATGCCGCGGCGCGTACTGCGCCTTGCCGCCGGGCCTCTCCCCGGCTTTCGTGGGTACGTCGCAGTGCATAAGACGCTCCAGCGCAGCGGTGCTGGACGCCACCGAGGGCGAGTCGCGAGGCCGACACGGTGCGCTTCGGCGAGCCGCTCCGGGGCCTCGGGTGATAGCCAAGGCGGGCACCGGGAGCGGCGAGAACGACGGCCCGATCCGCACGCCCTCCGACAACTGCGTGCCGGCGACGCAGACACTTCTGAATTTCGCGCTGCTGGCCCAGCTTTCGCACCGCCCTGCCGGCGCGATGCGGCGTGGCCTCACACTTTCAAATGAACGCCGATCGTAGGCGTGTCGGTCTATCAGTTTCATGTGGAGGCAGTCACGTGGGTCCTACCAACGATGGATTCCATTCCGTCCCGAACCGCCATGACCCATCGCCTGAGACGCGAAACGACACAGGCGCATCGACTTCCTCGGGTCCCGGTCGAGACGCGCCGGCGACGCTGGACGCATCGTTGCAGGCGCTAGCCAGGAAACCCGGGCTCCACAGACCAACGCTCGAGCGCTCCCAAAGCTTGCCGCTTCGATCTGCGCCGGCGCAGCAGACGATGCTCGCCGAACTGGGTGTGGCCGACGGGCCGCGGTTGACGCCTGACGAAGAGGCGGTCCTGAGGGAACTCCGATTCCATCGACCTCGAACTCCGCGCGACATCGTGTTGTTCACCGATCCGAACAAGGATTCCGACGATGTCGTGACGTACACCATCGGCAAGCAATTGCAGGACGAGGGTTTCGTGCGCCTCAAAGATGTCGTGGTCACGTTGGGCGACGCGCAGGTACGCGCGCAGCGGGCGCAGGTTGCGAGAGGGGTGTTCGACCGGTTGGAGTTGCCGGACGTGCGCGTATCGCGCGGCCAGGACTACGCCATGAACGCGATCCAGGTCGACGAACATGCCAAGTTCCTGCACGAAGGGCATTCGTTCCGCGCAGCGCCGGCGGATGTCGATACCGACAGCCCGGGTGCGATGCGCGACCGTCTGCGTGACGCGCCGCACCCGTTGAGCCTGGTGGTGATCGCCGGCATGACCGATGCGAATGCGTTGATCACCCACTCTCGGGATCTCGTGCGGGACCGGATCGAGACCATCACCATCATGGGCGGGATCGACCCGGCCAAGGACGCCGATGGCTTCGTGCAGCCCGACACGCGCGCATACAACAACACCACCGATATGGACGCTGCGCGCAGCTTCTACCGGCGCGCGCAGGAACTCGGCATTCCTATGCGCATTGTGACCAAGGAAGCCGCTTACAAGACGGCTGTGCCGCCGTCGTTCTACGAAGGCATTGCAAGCAGCGGGCATCCGGTGGGCGAATACCTGCGAAACGTTCAGCGCAACGCTCTGGAAGGTCTGTGGAACGGTATCCAGGCAGGCTTGCTACCCGGCCTGGATGCGCCATGGTTCTTCCGCACTTTCGTGTCGCAGGAGAAGGCCGATTCCGGTCGGCTTGAAAAGCAGGCTGCCATCGCCTTCGACGACATCTGGCCGCAGGTCACCAAACTCAATCTGTACGATCCCCTGACCTTGCTTGCAGCGCTGCCCGGCACCGCGCGTCTGCTGTTCAAGCCACAAGCCATACAGACCGAAGGATTCAGCCTGGTGGAACACGTGGGGCACGACGAGGTCGAGCGTCCGGAGAAGGCCAAGCGGCTGATGTCCGCGTTGGCCAAAGCCGCACTCGCCATGAAAGGCGGGGCGCCGTAGTACGCCAGCCCAGTCGCGGCCGTTGCCGAAATCGGCGGGCAGGCGGCCCTCGATCGGCTTCGCATCGCTGCCGGCGGCCGCAGTGACGTGCACTACCGTGTCGGTCGGTGCCGGCGCGCGGGCCGCCGGAGGGCCTGGCAGCGACGCCTGCGGGCGCGGTGGCCGCCGGCTTGCTGCGCGGCGATGCCCCGTCGTACGCGTCCGCCCGCCGTCCAGACATCGCGGCGAATGCTATGAAAATAATAGCATATGGTCGTTTTACTGCGCCGGCTACAGGCGCTTTTGGCTCGAAATTCCACGCGGCGCGGTGTCGCGCCCCGGCATCGGCATCTGCCGCAGCATGCGCAGGCCGTTGGTCACCACCAGCAGGCTGGCGCCCATGTCGGCGAACACGGCCATCCACATGGTGGCCACGCCGGCCAGCGCCAGCGCGAAGAACACCAGCTTGATGCCCAGCGCCAGCGCGATGTTCTGCCACAGCACGGCGTGGGTGCGGCGCGAGAGGCGCACCGTCTCGGCCACCCGGCGCAGGTCGTCGTTCAAGATGACCACGTCGGCCACCTCCATCGCCACGTCGGTGCCGGCGCCGCCCATCGCGAAGCCGATGTCGGCCCTGGCGAGCGCCGGCGCGTCGTTGATGCCGTCGCCGGCCATCGCGGTCATGCCGTGGCGCTGCTGCAGGGCGGCGATCGCGGCCAGCTTGTCCTGCGGCAGCAGGCTGTGCTGCACCTGGTCGATGCCGGCCTCGGCGGCGGCCGCCTGGGCGGCGGCGCCGTTGTCGCCGGTGAGCATGACCGGCACGATGCCGAGCGCCTTCAACTGCGCGACGGCGTCGCGGGCCTCGGGGCGCAGGGTGTCGGCCACGGCGAAGAGGGCGCGCACCGCGTCGGCGTCGGCCAGCAGCGTGACGCTGCGGCCCTGCGATTCGTGCGCGGCGACGGCATCGGCCACGCACGCGGTCCACACGCCGTTTTCCTGCATCAGGCGGCGGTTGCCCAAGCGCCATGTCCGGCCCGCTACCCGGCCCTGGACGCCGCGGCCGGGCAGGGCCTCGAAGTCGTCCACCGCCGACTCCTGCGGCACATGCGCATCGGCGGCCGACAGGCCGGCGGCGATGGCGCGGGACACCGGGTGGTCGGACCGGCCGGCCAGCGAGGCGGCCACGTCGGTCGCCGCGTCGCTGCCGAAGGTCTGCTGCGCCACCAGCACCGGCCGGCCGGCGGTCACCGTGCCGGTCTTGTCGAAGGCCACGGCGCGGATGCCGCGCGCCTCTTCCAGCCCCTTGCCGCCTTTGACCAGGATGCCCCGGCCGGCCGCGGCCGCCAGCGCGCTCACCACCGTCACCGGCGTGGCCAGCACCAGGGCGCAGGGGCAGGCGATCACCAGCAGCACCAGGGCGCGGTAGACGGCGTCGGGCCAGGTCCAGCCCAGCAGCAGCGGCGCGCCCACGGCGACGGCCACCGCCATCACGAAGACGGCCGGTGTGTAGACGGCGGCGAAGCGGTCGACGAAGCGCTGGGTGGGCGCGCGGCTGGCCTGGGCCTCTTCCACCGCGCGGATGATCCGGTCGAGCGTGGTGGCACCGGCGACCGAGGTCACGGTGGCCTCCAGTGCCGCCTGGGCGTTGAGCGTTCCGGCGTAGAGCGCGTCGCCGGGCGTTTTGTCGACGGCCAGGCTCTCGCCGGTGACGCTCGATTCGTCCACCGCGCCGCGGCCGGCGGTCACCGTGCCGTCGAGCGGGACGCGGCCGCCGGGGCGGATGCGCATCACCGCGCCCAGCACCACGCTGTCCGCCGGCACGGTGCGCCAGCCGCCGTCGGGCTGGCGGATCTCGGCCTCGTCGGGGCTCAGCGCCAGCAGGGCGCCGATGGCGTTGCGAGCCCGGTCGGCGGCACGCTCCTCGATCCGCTCGGCCAGGGCGTAGAGCGCCATCACCATCGCGGCCTCGGGCCACTGGCCGATGAGGAAGGCGCCGGTCACCGCCACCGCCATCAGGGCGCTGATGCCCAGCCGGCCGCGCAGCAGGGAGCGCAGGCCGCTGCGGTAGATGCCCAGGCCGGCCAGGCCGATGGCGAGCGCGGCCAGTGCCATGCCGGCGATGTTCCACGCGGCGGCGTCGGGGCCCAGCAGGTGCAGCAGTTCCGATCCCAGCGCCACGACCAGCGCCGCGCCGATGCGGCCCCAGCCGGGCAGCGCGCCATGGTCGTGGCCGGCATGGTCGCCTTCGCTTCCATGGGCGTGGCCGTCGTGGGAGGTGTGCCCGTCTGCAGCTTCGGCGGCGGGTGCGGCAGCGCCTGCCGTGCCGCACCCGCCGCCGCAGCAGGAGACTGCGATCCGGGCGGCGCCCGGGTCGCGCACCGGTGCGGTGCCCGCCGGTGGGGCCGGCCGGTGCCGGTGCGACTCGTCGGGGTGGTGATCGTGCGTGGGAATGCGGTCGGCCATGAAAATCCTGAAAGATCGGGGCAGCGGAAACCTGCCATGCGATCATTGAAAACCTTGAAGCCACTCGAAGGTCAACCCATGCCGGCAGAAAGCCCCCGCCACCGTATCGGCGAAGCCGCTCGCCTGTCGGGCGTGCCGGCGGCCACGATCCGCTATTACGAGAAGGAGGCGCTGTTGCAGGCCCAGGCCCGCGAAGGCAACCGGTACCGGCTCTATACCGACGACGAGGTGCACCGGCTGCGCTTCATCCGGCTGTGCCGGGCGATGGACATGTCGCTGGTCGAGGTGCGGACGCTGCTGGCGCTCGACCTGAACGACCCGGCCGACTGTGCCCGCGCCAGCGACGCACTCACCGCCCACCTGGGCCATGTGCAGGAACGGCTTCAGGAACTGCACGCGCTGGAGCGGGACCTGACGGCACTGCGCGACCGCTGCAGCGGCCACGGCGGGCGCTGCGGCATCATCGAAACCCTGCATGTCCGGGCCGACGCGCAGCCGCCTGTCGATCTGACGGCACCGGGGGTGCGAAGGCACGTGTAGGGATTCCGGTGACGAAGGGCGGTTGCTTATGCCTTGACTGCATAAGATTACGATTTTTCATCGTTCTTCATTTTTGACCGGGCCGCGATAATCGCGCCTTCGCCGGTTCCGACCCGCCTTCCGACCATGCCGACCCGCAGGGGTGCCGGTTTTCCACGCAATGAGTTCATCTTCCGCGGCGCTCGCGTCGCCCCCGCCGGTCATCCGCCTCGACGGTGTCGGCAAGACCTTCCACCTGCCCGACGGCACGGTGTTCGATGCGGTCCGGCAGGTCTCGCTCGACATCGCCACCGGCGACATCTACGGCCTGATCGGCAAGAGCGGCGCCGGCAAATCCACGCTGCTGAGGCTGATCAACCTGCTGGAGCGGCCCGATCGCGGCCGGGTGCTGGTCGACGGCCGCGACCTCACCGCGCTCACCAAGACCCAGTTGCGCGACACGCGCCAGACCATCGGCATGATCTTCCAGCAGTTCAACCTGCTGCAGAACGCCAGCGTGTTCGACAACGTGGCGTTCCCGCTGAAGATCCACGGCAACCACGACAGGAAGGCCATCGCCCAGCGGGTGCGGGAATGCCTCGACGTCGTGGGCCTGGCCGAGAAGATCGACAGCTACCCGGCGCAGCTCTCGGGCGGGCAGAAGCAGCGGGTGGCGATCGCCCGGGCGCTGGCGCCCCGGCCGCAGGTGCTGCTGTGCGACGAGCCGACCTCGGCGCTCGACACCGAAACCACCCGCTCGGTGCTGCAGACGCTGGCCGAGATCAACCGCCGCCTGGGCGTGACCATCGTCATCGTGACGCACGAGCTGTCGGTGGTGCAGAACATCTGCCGCCACGTGGCGGTGCTTGAGAAGGGCGAGCTGGTGGAGGAGTTCGCCTTGGGCGACGCCGCCGCCACCCGCACCAGCGCGCTCGGCCGGGAGCTGGCCAGGCTGGAGCACCGCCATGCGCTGCTGACCCGGATCGAGGCCGAGGATGCGGCCACCGCGGCCGCCACCCCGGCGCGCGCCGATGCGTCTTCCGCCGCCGCGCGCCAGGGGGAGGCGGTGCAGTGAGCGACAACATCCTCGCGATCCTGCCCGAGCTGTGGACGGCCGCCGGACAGACTTTCGTGATGTTGGCCATCGGCCTGACCGCGGCCATCCTGCTCGGCGGCCCGCTGGGCGTGCTGCTGTTCCTGCTGGGGCCGGGCCAGTCGCTCGACAACAAGCCGGCCTTCCTGGTGCTGAACTGGATCGTGAACGTGGTGCGCTCGTTTCCGTTCATCATCCTGCTGGTGGCGCTTGTGCCCTTCACCCGCATCATCGCCGGTACCTCCATCGGGCCGCTGGCCGCAGCGGTGCCGCTGTCCTTCGCCGCGATTCCGTACTTCGCCCGCCTGGTGGACCAGTGCCTGCGCGAAGTGCCACGCGGCGTGATCGAGGCGGCCCATGCGATGGGCGCGACCGAGCTGCAGATCGTCTGGCGGGTGCTGGTGGTCGAGGCCCGCTCGGGCCTGGTCCTGGCGTTGACGGTGCTGGCGGTGAGCTTTCTCTCCTACTCGGCCGTGGCCGGCGTGGTGGGCGGCGGCGGCATCGGCGACCTGGCGATCCGCTACGGCTACTATCGCTTCCAGACCGATGTGATGGTGCTCACCGTGGCGCTGCTGGTGGTGCTGGTGCAGATCCTCCAGGTCACCGGCAACACGCTCGCGCGCCGGCTCGACAAGCGCTGACACGGCGCATCCCACAAGAACCACCGCCCATTTTTATCCGAGGAGCCACACCATGATGTCGATCCAACGCCGCCTGCTGACCGCCCTGGTCGCCGCCACCCTGGGCGCCGCCGCCGTCGGGGCCTACGCACAGGCCGACAAGAAGAACCTCACCATCGGCGCCACCGCCGGCTCCAACATGGACCAGCTCAAGCAGGGCATCGTGCCGATCCTGCAGAAGCAGGGCTACACGGTGAAGCTGGTCGAGTTCAACGACTACGTGCAGCCCAACCAGGCGCTGGCCCAGGGCTCGCTCGATGCCAACTTCTTCCAGCACCGGGTCTACCTGCAGAAGTTCGCGGCCGACCAGAAGCTCGACATCGTCGAAATCGTGCAGGGCCCGATCGCGCCGCTGGGCGTGTACTCGAAGAACCGCAAGTCCCTGGCCGAGGCCAGGGAAGGCGACCGCGTCACGCTGCCGAACGACCCGAGCAACCTGGCCCGCGCGCTGGTGCTGCTGCAGCAGAACCAGCTGGTGACGCTCAAGCCCGGCATCGACGCGCTGCGCGCGTCGGAGAAGGACCTGGCCGAAAACCCGCGCAAGCTGAAATTCATTCCGCTGGAAGCCGCCCAGCTGCCGCGCTCGATCGGCGATACCGAGTACGCCATCATCAACGGTAACTTCGCGATCTCGTCGGGCCTCAAGCTGTCGGAAGCCGTGGCACTGGAGAAGACGCCCGACCATTACCTGAACGTGGTGGCGGTCAAGCGCGCGGACAAGGACACGCCGTGGGCCAAGGCCATCGCCCTGGCCTACCGCTCGCCCGAATTCAAGGCCACGGTCGACAAGAACTTCGCCGGCTACGCCAAGCCGTCGTTCCTGCAGTAGATCCGTACGGCGGCCTGCCGACCGGTCCGCAGCCCTTAGAGCGGCTAACACAACCCAGCGAAGCGGTTCTGGCTAGGCGCCGCATCGCAGACAGTACGAGTAGTACGACAAGGTGCGGCAACGACGCCAGAAGGGTTGTGTTAGCCGCTCTTATCGGGATCGCGTCCCGGAACCGCCGCTTTTATGTGGCCTAATTCCGGGTTTGCCATCCAACATTCAACAAGGAGTTTTCATGGGTAACAAGATCGTGACAGAAGCGGATCGCAAGGCGACCCCACCGTTGCCGGCACTGCCGGGTATGACGCTCAAGACCGGCGGCCGTGGCCAGAAGGTCAGCCTCGAGCGCGGCAAGGCCACGCGCAGCAAGAAGAACCCGGGCAAGCGTCCCAGCAAGGGCGGTTGAGCGGCGTGTGCCCCGACCGGGCGCCGCGAAAAAAGGCCGTGGAACGCAGATTCCACGGCCTTTTTGCTTGTAGCGGGTCCGCGGTGCCCGCCACGGCGGCGTCAGAGCCTGCACAAGCGCTTGAGCGCGGCGTGCAGCGTCTCGTCGCGCTTTGCGAAGCAGAAGCGCACCACATGCTGGTCGAAGCCGTCGCCGTAGAAGGCGGACAGCGGAATCGCCGCCACGCCGTGGGTGCGCGCCAGCCATTGGCAAAACCCGGCCTCCGGCAGATCGCTGACGGCCGAGATGTCCACGCACTGGAAATAGCTGCCCTCGCTCGGCAGCAGGCGCAGCCGGGAGCCTTCGAGACCCGCGCGGAACAAGTCCCGCTTGGCGCGGTAGAAAGCGGGCAGCTGCAGGTAGGGCCGCGTATCGGCCAGGTAGTCGGCGATGCCCTGCTGCATCGGCGTGTTGACGGTGAACACGTTGAACTGGTGCACCTTGCGGAACTCGGCCGTCAACGCCTTCGGTGCCGCGACGTAGCCGACCTTCCAGCCGGTGACATGGAAGGTCTTGCCGAAGCTCGACACCACGAAGGCGCGCGCCGCCAAGCCGGGGCACCGCGACGCGCTCTGGTGTTCGCCGTCGAACACCATGTGCTCGTAGACCTCGTCGCTGATCAGCAGCACGTCGGTCGGCGCCAGCAGCGCCTCCAGCTGCAGCATGTCCTCGCGCGTCCAGACGGTGGCGCTGGGGTTGTGGGGCGAGTTGACGACGATGGCCCGGGTGCGCGGCGTCAGTGCCGCGGCGATCCGCGCGAAATCGGGCCGGAAGGTGCCGGGCACCAGCGGCACCCGCACCACCGTGCCGCCCGCCAGCTCGATGTTGGGTACGTAGCTGTCGTAGCACGGCTCCAGCACCACCACCTCGTCGCCGGGGCGGACCACGGCCAGTATGGCGGTGATGATCGCCTGCGTCGCGCCGGCGGTGACGGTGATCTCCTCGGCCGCGCTGTAGCGGGTGCCGTGCATCGCCTCGATCTTGTCGACGATCGCATCGCGCAGCGCCGGCAGGCCGGCCATCGCCGGATACTGGTTGGCTCCGGCGCGCATCGCGGCGGCCACCGCGTCGATCAGGCGCGGGTCGCAGTCGAAGTCGGGAAAGCCCTGGCCGAGGTTGACCGCGCCGGTTTCGGCGGCCAGTGCCGACATCATGGTGAAGATGGTGGTGCCGACACGCGGGAGCTTGGTCTGCACCGGTGGCGTACGGGCCGGGATGGCCGGGGCGGGGGAGGTCGGTACGGACATGGGCACGGTCACAGGTCGTAGTCTTCGAAACGGCCGGACAGCGCCTTGGCGATCAGGTCGCGGCTGAGCCGTTCGCCGAGCAGCTCGGCGAACTCCAGCACGAAGTTGCGGAGGTAAGCGCTGCGCTTGAAGGCGACGCGCGTCAGGTTGCTGCCGAACAGGTGGCCCAGCGGGCGCACCACCAGGTCGGCGTTGGAATCGTCTCGCACCGCCATCTCCGCAACGACGCCCACGCCCAGTCCCAGCCGCACATAGGTTTTGATGACATCGGAATCGATCGCCTCCAGCGCGATGCGCGGTGCCAGCTTGCGGGCGGCGAATGCCTGGTCGATGCGGGTGCGGCCGGTGAAGGACGGATGGTAGGTGATGATCGGCTCGGCCGCGACGTCCTCGAGCGTCAGCCTCTCGAGCTGCGCCAGGGGGTGGCCCACCGGCACCACCAGTACATGCTGCCACTCGTAGCAGGGCAGGGTGACCAGGTCGCCGTAGTCGGCCAGCGACTCGGTGGCGATGCCGATCTCGGCGGTCTCGTCGAGCACCATGCGCGCCACCTGGTCGGGCGAGCCCTGGTGCAGGCTGACGTTGACCTTCGGGTAGGCTGTACGCAGTTGGGCGACCGGCACCGGCAGCACATAGCGGGCCTGGGTATGGGTGGTGGCGATCGAGAGGGTGCCGCTATCCTGCGCGCTGAACTGCTCGCCGATGCGGCGCAGGTTGCCCACCTCGCGCATGATCAGCTCGATGCTCTTGAGCACATGCTCGCCGGGCTCGGTCACGCGCTTGAGCCGCTTGCCGTGGCGGGCGAAGATCTCGACGCCCAGCTCTTCCTCCAGCTCGATGATCGCCTTCGACACACCGGGTTGCGAGGTGTGGAGTGCCTTGGCGGCCTCGGTGAGGTTCAGGTTCCGGCGCACCGCCTCCTGGACGAAGCGGAACTGGTGGAGGTTCATGCGGAAAGGTCTCGAAAAAGCTGCCGCATTATGCGGCCGTGCCGGCTAGCGACCCGCGGCGATCCGAGCCATCAGCGCCAGCATCGCGGGGTGCTCCCCGATGGAGGGCTGCAGGTCGAAGGCGATGGCCGGATGTCGCGCGCGCAGATCCTGCACCAGGGCCGGCAGGTCCTCCCGGGCATGGCGGCCGACGCCCAAGAACATGGGCACGATGCGGATCGTGCGTGCGCCTTGCGCTGCCAGCGACGCCACGGTTGGGGGCAACGCCGGCTCGGTCAGCTCCAGGTAGGCGCAGGCCACCGGCACCGCCGGCGCATCGGCACGCATTCGCGCGGCCACCGCTTCTATCGGCTTGCGCCACAGCGGGTCGCGGGAGCCGTGGCCGAACAGCACCACGGCGGTCGTCGGGTCTTGTGTCATCTTCGGAGTACCAGCCAGCTGAAGGCGCCCAGCGAGAGCACGGTATAGATCATCCCGGGCGCCGCGGCGGTGAGCCACGGCATCCAGCTCTGCAGGTTGCCGATGTAGCCGAACACGTTGTTCAGCAGGAAGAAACTCACGCCGGCCAGCACGCCGCCGAACACGTAGGCGGCGATGCCGCCCGAGCGGAAATGCAGGTAGGCGAAGGGCAACGCCAGCACCACCATCACCAGGCATGAGATCGGGTAGAACACTTTGCGCCAGAACTCGATCTCGTAGCGCTGCGCCGCCTGCCCGTTCGAGTCCAGGTGGCGGATGTACTGGAACAGGTCCAGCGTGCGCATCTTGTCGGGCTTGAGGAGGGAGGCGGCCACCATCTCGGCGCTGATGTGGGTCGGCCAGACGGCCTCGTCCTGGTGCTTGCGGTCGACCCGCGCCTTGTTGGCCACTTCGGTATGGAAGTCGCTGCGGTCGACCTTGCGCAGCGTCCAGAGATCGCCCGGCCCGAAGGTCGCGCTCTCGGCCGAGACGATACTGGAGACGAAGCCGCGGCTGTCGAAGCCGTAGATGCGCACCCCCGTCATCGTGCCGTCGGCGCCCAGGGAGCGCACGTTGGCCGAGTAGTCGCCGCCGCTTTGCTTCTCGCGCAGCCAGGCGCCGGTCTGGCCGATGGTGAGCTTGCCCTGGTAGCGGGCCTTGACCAGCGTGGCGGCCTTCTCGCCCGCCGGCGCGGCATAGTCGCCTACCGCCAGGGTCAGCAGCACGAACACCATGCCCAGCGACAGCAGCGTGCCCAGCGCCCGCCACGGACCGAGGCCGCTGGTGCGCAGGATCGTGTATTCGGAACTCTGCGCCAGCCGCGCCATCACGAAGATGGTGCCGATCAGCACCGTGATCGGCAGAAGTTCGTAGAGGTGGCTCGGGATCGACAGCGACACGAAGAGCAGCGCATGCTGCACCTGGTAGCCGTCGCTGCCACTACGGCCGATGTAGCGCAGCTCGTCGACGAAGTCGAAGAAGAAAAACAGCGCCAGGAAGCCCAGGGTGACGAAGGCCACGGCCCGCAGCACTTCGCCGTAGAGGAAGCGGCGGATCGTCTTCATGCGGCGGCTGCTCCGCTACGCCGGGCGCCGCGCCAGGTCCATTGCGTGTGGCGCCTGGCTAGCAGCAATGCGCTGGCGGCCAGCACACCGCCGTGCAACAGCACGATCACGCCGACGAAGTTGAGCTTGCCGCCCACCATCCAGCTCTGCGCCAGGTTCAGCAGGTTGTAGTACACGACGAAGGCGAACAGCGCGAACACCAGGTTGCCGCTGCGCCCGGCCCGCGGATTGACGTTGGAGATCGCCAGCGCCATCACCACGAAGTTGAAGCCGGCGAAGGCCAGGCCCAGCCGCCAGGCCAGCTCGGCCTGGTTGATGATGGTGGGATCGCGCAGGAGGTCCAGGGTGCTGCGCAGCTTGACCGGAATCTCTTCCTGATCGTCCAGCACGTTGGTCGCGATGCGGTTGGCGAATTCGCGGAACTCGCTGATCTTCAGGCCCGGCTTGCCGATGTGGCTTTCGAGCCGCTGGCCGTCGTTGAGCACCACGAAGCGGTCGTCGTTGAGGATCGCCAACCGGCCGGTGCGGGCCGAGGTTACTATCTCCTGGCCACGCTCCGACGCGGTGATGAACACGTTGCTCGCGGTCTGCGCATCGGGCGTGTCCTTGTCGATGAAAAACACCCGGTTGCCGCCGGCCGACTCCATGAACTGGCCGGGTGCCACGCGGTCGATGTCGCCGCGGCGCTCGTAGCGGTCCTTCATGCTCTGGATCTGGGTGTTGGCCCAGGGCCAGACCAGCAGGGCGAGCGCCGCGATCAGCGCCAGCACCGGCCAGGAAAAGCGCAGCAGCGGCCGCAGGAAGCTACCGAGGCCGCGGCCGCCCGACAGCCAGATCACCATCTCGCTGTCGCGGTACATCCGCGAGAGGGTACCGACGATGGAGACGAAGAGGCTCAGCGCCAGGATGGTGGGCAGCTGGCCGAGCACCGTATAGCCCATGACCAGCAGCACGTCGGACGGGTTGACGCTGCCGCGCGAGGCCTGGCCCAGCACCCGGATCAGCATGATGGTCATCACCACCGTGGCCAGCACCACCAGCGTCGCGCCGAAGCTCCGCGCGAGTTCCTTGCGGATGGAGGAATGGAATAACATGGAAGACCAAAAGAAAACATCGATTATGGACTTCCAACTCAAGACCCTGGACCTCGCAGGCGCCGCCGCGGAAAAGACCGACGCACTGGTATTGCTGGTGGCCGAAAGCGCCAGGCCGGGCGCCCATGCACTGGACCGCGCCATCGCCGACGCCCGCAAGGCGGGCGACTTCGAGCCCAAGGCCGGCAAGGTTCTGGCGCTCTACGGCCATGCGTCCAGCGCGGCGCGCCATACGGTGTTGGCGGGGGTGGGCGACGGCAGCGCCCGCGCGGTGCACAAGGCGGTGGTGGCCGCCGTCGGCGCGCTGAAGTCCCGTGCGGTACGGCGCCTGACCGTCGTGCTGCCGGCATTGCCCGATACCGCCGCGGCGGTCCAGGCGACGACGACGGCCGCTGCCGATGCCAGCTACGTCTTCACCACCACCAAGTCCAAGCCCGAGCCGCGCAAGCTGGAGAAGCTGACGCTGGCCGTGCCCGATGCGAACGCGGTGCGCGCCGCGTTCGATTGCGCCAGGGCCACGGTCGCCGGTGTCGAGTTCGCCAAGGAATGGGGCAACCGCCCCGCCAACTTCGCCACCCCCACGCTGCTGGCCGATGCCGCCAAGACGCTGGTCACCACACAGGTCAGGTGCGAGGTGCTGGGACCTCGCGAGGTCGCCAAGCTGGGCATGGGCTCCTTCATGGCGGTCGCCAAGGGCTCGGAGGAAGAGCTGCGGTTCATCGTGCTGCGCTACAACGGCGCCGCCAAGACCGATGCGCCGGTGGTGCTGGTCGGCAAGGGCATCACCTTCGACACCGGAGGCATCTCTATCAAGCCGTCGTCCGAGATGGACGAGATGAAGTTCGACATGTGCGGCGCCGCCAGCGTGCTCGGCACCTTCAAGGCCCTGGGCGAATTGAAGCCCGCGATCAACGTCGTCGGCCTGATCCCTTCCTGCGAGAACATGCCCGACGGCCGGGCCCTCAAGCCGAGCGACGTGGTGACCAGCATGAGCGGCCAGACGATCGAGGTGCTCAACACCGACGCCGAAGGCCGGCTGGTGCTCTGCGACGCGCTCACCTACGCCGAACGCTTCGATCCCCGCGCGGTGATCGACATCGCCACGCTGACCGGCGCCTGCGTGGTGGCGTTGGGCGCGGTGCGCAGCGGCATGTTCTCGGCCGACGACGCATTGGCCGCCGCGCTGCACCAGGCGGGCGAAGCGGCGCTCGACCCGTGCTGGCGCCTGCCGCTGGACGACGAATATGCCGAGGGCCTGAAGACGCCGTTCGCCGACGTCGCCAACATCGGTGGCCGTGTCGGCGGCGCGATCACCGCGGCGAAGTTCCTGCAGCGCTTCGCCGCCAAATTCCCCTGGGCGCATCTGGACATCGCCGGCAGCGCCTGGAAGGGTGGTGCCAGCAAGGGTGCTACCGGCCGGCCGGTGCCTTTGCTGCTCAACTACCTTCTAGCCCAGGTGGAACGACGATCTGCAGCTACGAAAAAGATAGCAACTAAAACTCGGGCCGCGTCGTGACGGTGGCGGACCGGCCGGCTGGAGCGCCCGCGCCGTGACCGAGATCGGCTTTCACTTCAACGCGCCCGACAAGCTGGCCTATGCCTGCCGGCTGCTGCGCAAGGCCACGGCCGGCGGTGCGCGGGTGGTGGTCGTGGTGCCGGGCACGTCGCTGGACCTGCTCGACCGCGGCCTGTGGAGCCTGTCGCCCACCGATTTCCTGGCCCATTGCCGCGCGACCGATCCCGAGCCGATGCGGCGCGCTTCACCGATAGTGCTGACCGAGGCGGCCGACACCGCGCTCCACCACCAGGTGCTGCTCAACCTGGGCCCGGAGGTGCCCCAGGGCTTCGGCCGGTTCGCCCGGCTGATCGAGGTCGTGTCGCTCGGCGACGAGGACGACCGCAAGGAGGCCCGCGCCCGGTGGAAGCACTATGCCGACAGGGGCTACTCCATCACCCGCCACGACCTGGCGCTGAAAGCCTGAACCATGCCGCAGAACCCTTCGACCGCCGCCGCGCCACGTTTCGTTCCGACCCTCACAGAAGTGGTGGATCGCCCTGCACCGGACGGCGGTGTGCGCGCCTCCGGCACCGCGGTTTCGGTCGCCGGCCCCGAAGCGGGGAGCGGGCCGGGCGCGCCCGCCGCCCCGCCTGCGACCCCGCAGGCGTTGCAGGAGCTGCAGGAGCTGCAGGAGCTGCAGGAGCAGATCACCCAGCGGGTGCTGGCGCGGGTCGACGCCGTCCTGGCCGGGCGCCTGAGCGATGCGATCGCGCTGGTGGTGCTGGAGCAGACCCGCTTCATGCTGCCCCGGCTGCGGGAGGAAATCGCGGGGGCGGTGCGCAATGCCGTGTCGGCGGCGCTCGCCCAGGAGCGCGACGCGCTGCAGGCGCAGGCCGGCCGCGGCGGGCCCGCATGAGTTCGCTCGGCGACGGCACCGCATGTTTACTCTGGTCCGGGCTCGGAAATTGCGGTAACGTCCGGCCCGTCGATTCCCCATCGGCTTCGATGTTTTCCCAACCGGAGGTTTTCATATGCACCTGAAGTTGAAGTTGACCCTGACCGCCGCGCTGGCCGCAGTCGCCGCCGTCTCGTTCGCGCAAGACACCCAAGTCATCAAGCTGGGGCATGTCGGCCCTGTCTCGGGCCCACAGGCCCACTACGGCCGCGACAACGAGAACGGCGCACGGATGGCGGTCGAGGAACTCAACACGCAGAACATCGTCATCAACGGCAAGAAGATCAAGTGGGAGCTGCAGGCAGAAGACGACGCGGCCGACCCGAAGCAGGGCACGGCCGCCGCGCAGAAGCTGTGCGATGCCAAGGTCGCCGGCGTGATCGGCCACCTGAACTCCGGCACCACACTGCCGGCATCGAAGGTCTACAACGACTGCGGCATTCCGCACGTGACCGGTTCGGCGACCAATCCGCTGCTGATGAAGCCGGGCTACAACACCACGTTTCGCATCATCTCGAACGACAATGCGCTGGGATCGGCCCTGGCCCTCTACGCGACCGACACGCTCAAGCTGAAGAAGATCGCGGTGATCGACGACCGTACCGCCTACGGCCAGGGCGTCGCTTCGGTATTCAAGAAGGCCGCTGCCGACAAGGGTGCGGAGATCGTCGCCGAGCAGTTCACCACCGACAAGGCCACCGACTTCATGGCGATCCTGACCGCCATCAAGGCCAAGGCACCGGACGGCATCTTCTTCGGCGGCATGGACCCGCAGGGCGGCCCGATGCTGCGGCAGATGGAGCAGCTCGGCATGTCGAACGTGAAGTTCTTCGGCGGCGACGGCATCTGTACCGCCGAGCTGGCCCGCCTCTCCGGCGGCGCCAAGACGCTGGGCAACGTGGTCTGCGCGGAGGGCGGCTCTTCCCTCGCCAAGATGCCCGGCGGCGAAGCCTGGAAGAAGCGCTACGACGCCAAGTTCCCCGGTCAGTTCCAGATCTACAGCCCGTACACCTACGACGCGACGATGCTGCTGGCCGATGCGATGAAACGCGCCAACTCGTGGGATCCCAAGGTCTACATCCCGGTGCTGCTGAAGTCCAACTACAACGGCGTGACCGCCACGATCGCCTTCGAGCCCAACGGCGAACTGAAGAATCCTTCCAGCACTTTGTACAACTACAAGGACGGCAAGCGCACCCCGCTGTGATGGCCTGAGGCGAACCGTCCGGTGCCGATCTGGCGGGTGTCGCCTCGGCGCTTCTGCCGCTGGTCCCCGCCTGCCGCGGTCCTTCCCAAATCCCGCATCGGGGCTGGTTTCCGGCCAGCCCCTGCGGGATTTTTTAGATGGCACAATCGCAGGCTGTACTCGGCCCCTTCCACAGCCACAGTCGCATCCGCCAACCGGTTCAGCCGTGTCGCGGAAGGTTTTCCAAACCAGCTAATGTTTTCCCAAGGGAAACGAAAGTAGCGCACCCATGAGCGAGACCACGTCTCTATACGACGCCTACCAGGGCAACACCTACCTCTTCGGCGGCAACGCGCCCTACGTGGAGGAGATGTACGAGAACTACCTGGAAAATCCCGGCAGCGTCCCGGACAACTGGCGCGAATACTTCGACGCCCTCCAGCATGTGCCGGCCACCGACGGCAGCGATGCCCGCGACGTGCCCCACCTGCCGGTCGTCAATGCCTTCGCCGAGCGCGCCAAGCAGGGACAGACCAAGGTCGTGGTCGCCAGCGCCGACTCGGAACTGGGCCGCAAGCGTACCGCCGTCCAGCAACTGATCGCCGCCTACCGCAACGTCGGTGTCCGCTGGGCCGATCTGGATCCGCTCAAGCGCACCGAGCGCGAGAACATCCCCGAGCTCGAGCTGTCGTTCTACGGCTTCACCGACGCCGACCAGGAGACGGTGTTCAACACGAGCAACACCTTCTTCGGCAAGGACACGATGCCCTTGCGCGAGCTGATGAACGCGCTGCGGGAAACCTACTGCGGCACCATCGGCGCCGAGTACATGTACACCACCGACCACGTGCAGAAGCGCTGGTGGCAGCAGAAGCTGGAAGGCGTCCGTACCAAGCCGAGCTTCAACAACGACCAGAAGAAGCGCATCCTCGACCGCCTGACCGCGGCCGAAGGCTTGGAGCGCTTCCTCCACACCAAGTACGTCGGCCAGAAGCGCTTCTCGCTCGAAGGCGGCGAGAGCTTCATCGCGGCGATGGACGCGTTGATCCAGGAAGCCGGCGCCAAGGGCGTGCAGGAAATCGTGATCGGCATGGCCCACCGCGGCCGCCTCAACGTGTTGGTGAACTCGCTGGGCAAGCTGCCGTCCGACCTGTTCGCCGAGTTCGACCACACTGCGCCGGAAGACCTGCCGAGCGGCGACGTGAAGTACCACCAGGGCTTCAGCTCCGACGTGAACACCCCCGGCGGCCCGGTGCACCTGAGCCTCGCGTTCAACCCGTCGCACCTGGAAATCGTGAACCCGGTGGTCGAAGGCTCGGTGCGGGCCCGGATGGACCGCCGCGGCGATCCGCAGGGCAAGCAGGTGCTGCCGGTGCTGGTGCACGGCGATGCCGCCTTCGCAGGCCAGGGCGTCATCATGGAAACGCTGGCGCTGGCCGAGACCCGTGGCTACCACACCGGCGGCACGGTGCACATCGTGATCAACAACCAGATCGGCTTCACCACCAGCGATCCGCGCGACAGCCGCTCGACGCTGTACTGCACCGACGTGGTCAAGATGATCGAATCGCCGGTGCTGCACGTCAACGGCGACGACCCCGAAGCCGTGGTGCTGGCGACGCAGCTGGCGCTCGAGTTCCGGACGGAGTTCCAGAAGGACGTCGTCGTCGACATCATCTGCTTCCGCAAGCTGGGCCACAACGAGCAGGACACCCCGTCGCTCACCCAGCCGCTGATGTACAAGAAGATCGCCGCCCACCCCGGCACGCGCAAGCTCTACGCCGACAAGCTGGCCACGCAAGGCCTGGGCGAGACGCTGGGCGACGACATGTTCAAGGCGTTCCGCGCCGCCATGGAGGCGGGCAAGCACACGGTCGATCCGGTGCTGACCAACTTCAAGGGCAAATACGCGGTCGACTGGAGCCCGTACCTGGGCAAGAAGTGGACCGACGCGGGCGACACCGCGATCCCGATGTCCGAGTGGAAGCGTCTGGCCGAGCGCGTGACGACGATACCGGAATCCGTCACCCCGCACCAGCTGGTCAAGAAGGTCTACGACGACCGCGCCGCGATGGGCCGTGGCGAGATCAACGTCGACTGGGGCATGGGCGAAACCATGGCCTACGCGTCGCTGGTGGCCAGCGGCTACCCGATCCGCCTGTCGGGCGAGGATTGCGGCCGCGGTACCTTCACCCACCGCCATTCGGTGATCCACGACCAGAAGCGCGAGAAGTTCGACGAGGGCACCTACACCCCGCTGCAGAACATCGCCGAGAACCAGGCACCCTTCGTCGTCATCGACTCGATCCTGTCCGAAGAAGCCGTGCTGGGCTTCGAGTACGGTTATGCCTCGAACGATCCAAACACCCTGGTGATCTGGGAAGCCCAGTTCGGCGATTTCGCCAATGGCGCGCAGGTGGTGATCGACCAGTTCATCGCGTCGGGCGAAGTGAAGTGGGGCCGCGTCAACGGCCTGACGCTGATGCTTCCGCACGGCTACGAAGGCCAGGGTCCCGAGCACAGCTCGGCGCGCCTGGAGCGCTTCATGCAGCTGTCGGCCGACACCAACATGCAGGTGGTCCAGCCCACCACGGCCAGCCAGATCTTCCACGTGCTGCGCCGCCAGATGGTGCGTGACCTGCGCAAGCCTCTGATCATCATGACGCCGAAGTCGCTGCTTCGGAACAAGGACGCGACCTCGCCGATCTCGGAGTTCACCGAAGGCGGCTTCCGCACCGTGATCGCCGAGAGCAAGGACCTGAAGGCCGACAAGATCAAGCGCGTGATCGCCTGCTCGGGCAAGGTCTACTACGACCTGGCCAAGAGGCGCGAAGAGAAGGGCGCCGACGACACCGTCATCCTGCGGGTTGAGCAGCTCTATCCGTTCCCGCACAAGGCCTTCGCCACCGAGCTGAAGAAGTACCCCAGCGTGACCGACATCGTGTGGTGCCAGGACGAGCCCCAGAACCAGGGTGCCTGGTTCTTCGTGCAGCACTACATCCACGAGAACATGGCCGACGGCCAGAAGCTCGGCTACTCCGGTCGCGCGGCTTCCGCCTCGCCGGCCGTGGGCTACTCGCACCTGCACCAGGAGCAGCAGAAGGCGCTTGTCGAAGGCGCGTTCGGCAAGCTCAAGGGCTTCGTGCTCTCGAAGTAAATCCGTCAGATCCAGAGGGAAGGGCGGTCGCGCCCTTCTGTTGTCCCGACATATCGAAAGAAGTACCCCATGGCCATCGTAGAAGTCAAAGTCCCCGAGTTGTCCGAATCCGTGGCGGAGGCCACCATGCTGCAGTGGAAGAAGAAGGTCGGCGACGCCGTCGCGGCCGACGAGATCCTGATCGAGATCGAAACCGACAAAGTGGTGCTGGAAGTGCCCGCACCGTCAGCCGGCGTGCTGACCGAACTGGTCGTCGCCGACGGCGGCACCGTCGTCACCGCGCAGGTGATCGCCAAGATCGACACCTCGGCCACCGCCAGCGCGCCGGCACCGGCCGCCGCCCCTGCAGCCGCCGCACCGGCCCCTGCCCCGGCCGCCGCCGCAGCGGCCACCCCCACCGGTGGCACCAAGTCCGACGTGGCGATGCCCGCCGCTGCAAAGCTGCTGGCCGACAACAACCTGAAGACGGGCGACGTGGCCGGTTCCGGTCGTGACGGCCGCGTTACCAAGGGCGACGTGCTGTCGGCCGTGGCCGCACCGAAGCCGGCCGCCGCTGCGCCGGCACCCGCCAAGGCGCCGCTGGCCGCCGTGGCCGCGCCGTCGGGCCCCAACTTCGCCCAGTTGGGCGAGCGTCCCGAGCAGCGCGTGCCGATGAGCCGCCTGCGCGCCCGCATCGCCGAGCGCCTGCTGCAGTCGCAATCGACCAACGCCATCCTGACCACGTTCAACGAGATCAACATGGCGCCGGTGATGGACATGCGCAAGCGTTTCCAGGACAGCTTCACCAAGGAGCACGGCGTCAAGCTCGGCTTCATGAGCTTCTTCGTCAAGGCCGCGGTGCACGCGCTGAAGAAGTATCCGGTGATCAACGCCTCGGTCGACGGCAACGACATCGTCTACCACGGCTACTTCGACATCGGCATCGCCGTCGGTTCGCCGCGCGGCCTGGTGGTGCCTATCCTGCGCAACGCCGACCAGATGAGCTTCGCCGACATCGAGAAGAAGATCGCCGAATTCGGCAAGAAGGCGCAGGACGGCAAGCTGGGCATCGACGACATGACCGGCGGCACCTTCTCCATCTCCAACGGCGGCACCTTCGGCTCGATGCTGTCGACCCCGATCATCAATCCTCCGCAGTCGGCCATCCTGGGCGTGCACGCCACCAAGGACCGCGCGGTGGTGGAGAACGGCCAGATCGTCGTTCGCCCGATGAACTACTTCGCGCTGTCGTACGACCACCGCATCATCGACGGCCGCGAAGCCGTGCTGGGCTTGGTCGCGATGAAGAATGCGCTGGAAGATCCGTCGCGTCTGCTGTTTGACATTTAACTAACCCCCAGGCTTCGCGCCACTTCGTGTCGCTTCGCCAACCCCCTTGCAGGGGGCAACACCAGCGGCCCGGCAAAGCCGGCTCCGCGGTGTTCTCGAACGGGCTTCGCTGCGCATGCCGCAGGTGACGAAGCGGTCGACACGGGCGCCGCCGGTGCCCTTCATTGAAAGAATCCACATGTCCCAACAATTCGACGTCATCGTCATCGGCGGCGGCCCCGGCGGCTACATCGCGGCCATCCGCGCGGCGCAACTCGGCTTCAAGGTCGCGGCCATCGACGAATGGAAGAACGACAAGGGCGGTCCCGCACCCGGCGGCACCTGCACCAACGTCGGCTGCATCCCGTCCAAGGCGCTGCTGCAGTCGTCCGAGCACTTCGAGTTCTCGCACAAGCATCTGGCCGAGCACGGCGTGAAGGTGTCGGGCGTCGAACTCGACCTGCCGACGCTGCTGGGCCGCAAGGACACCGTCGTCAAGCAGAACAACGACGGCATCCTGTACCTGTTCAAGAAGAACAAGATCAGTTTCTTCCACGGTCGCGGTTCGTTCGCGAAGGCGTCCGACGGCGGCTACGAGATCCAGATATCGGGCGCCAAGGAAGAGACGCTGTCGGCCAAGCAGGTCGTCATCGCCACCGGCTCCAACGCACGTGCGCTGCCCGGCACGCCGTTCGACGAGGTCAACGTGCTGTCGAACGACGGCGCGCTGCGCCTGGGCGCGGTGCCCAAGACGCTGGCGCTGATCGGCTCCGGCGTGATCGGCCTGGAGATGGGCTCGGTCTGGCGCCGCCTGGGTGCCGACGTGACCATCCTGGAAGGCCTGCCCACGTTCCTCGGCGCGGTCGACCAGCAGGTGGCCAAGGAAGCCAAGAAGGCTTTCGACAAGCAGGGCCTGAAGATCAACCTGGGCGTGAAGGTCGGCGAGATCAAGGCTTCGGACGCGGGTGTCTCGATCGCCTACACCGACGCCAAGGGCGAGGCGCAGACGCTGCAGGCCGACAAGCTGATCGTCTCGATCGGCCGCGTGCCCAACACCATCGGCCTGAACGGCGAAGCCGTCGGCCTGAAGCTCGACGAGCGCGGCGCGATCGTGGTGGACGACGAATGCAGTACGAACCTGCCTGGCGTCTGGGCGATCGGCGACGTGGTGCGCGGCCCGATGCTGGCGCACAAGGCCGAGGAAGAGGGCGTTGCCGTCGCCGAGCGCATGGCCGGCCAGCACGGCCACGTCAACTTCAACACGATCCCGTGGGTCATCTACACCAGCCCCGAGATCGCGTGGGTCGGCAAGACCGAAGAGCAGCTCAAGGCCGAGGGCGTCGCCTACAAGGCGGGCTCGTTCCCGTTCCTGGCCAACGGCCGGGCGCGGGCGCTGGGCGACACGACCGGTTTCGTCAAGTTCATCGCCGACGCGGCGACCGACGAGATCCTCGGCGTGCACATCGTCGGCCCGCAGGCCAGCGAACTGATCTCCGAAGCCGTCGTGGCGATGGAGTTCAAGGCGAGCGCGGAAGACATCGCCCGCATCTGCCACGCCCATCCGTCGTTGTCGGAAGCCACGAAGGAAGCCGCGCTGGCGGTCGACAAGCGCACGCTGAACTTCTGATCCTGTAAGCGAAAAGTGCCTGAAGCCGTTGTTTATCGACGGCTTCTTGCTATTTAAATGGTAGCAATTCGTCGCAGCCTGCTGCCCGGATCGCTGAAGCCGCGGCCGCCACCCCGCACGGAAATCCTGCAGCATGAATGTTCGCGAGGCCTACAAGGCCGAATTGACCGCCCGCGGTTTCCAGAGCGACCCGGCGCAGCTGCGCGCGGTCGAGGCGCTGCAGCGCTGCGCCGACGACTGGTCGGCGTACAAGGAAAAGCGTTCGAGCGCGCTGCGCCGCCTGCTGGGCCGGCCGCCGATCCCGAAGGGCGTCTACATGTACGGCGGCGTGGGGCGCGGCAAGAGCTTCCTGATGGACTGCTTCTTCAACGCGGTGCCGATCGAGCGCAAGGCGCGGCTGCATTTCCACGAGTTCATGCGCGAAGTGCACCGCGAGCTGGGGCACCTGCAGGGCACGGTCAACCCGCTCGACGTGCTGGGCCGGCAGATGGCCGATCGGTACCGGCTGATCTGCTTCGACGAGTTCCACGTGGCCGACATCACCGATGCGATGGTGCTGCACCGGTTGCTGGTGTCGTTGTTCGAGAACGGTGTCGGCTTCGTCACCACCTCCAACTTCAGGCCCGACGACCTGTACCCCGACGGCCTGCACCGCGACCGCATCCTGCCGGCCATCGCGCTGCTCAACGAACGGCTGGAGGTGGTCAACGTGGACAACGGCACCGACTACCGGGGCCGCACGCTGGAGCATCTGCGGCTCTACCTGACGCCGCTCGGCCCCGAGACCGACGCCGAGATGAACGAGGCCTTCGACCGCATCGCCGAGGCGAAGGACGAAGACCCGGTGATGACGATCGAGGCGCGGCAGATCAAGGCCAGGCGGCGTGCCGGCGGCGTGGTCTGGTTCGACTTCGCCACGCTCTGCGGCGGTCCGCGCTCGCAGAACGACTACCTGGAGATCGCCACCCAGTTCCACACGGTGCTGCTCAGCGACGTGCCGCACATGCCGGTGCGGATGGCGTCCGAGGCGCGGCGCTTCACCTGGCTGGTGGATGTGCTCTACGATCGCCGGGTGAAGTTCATCCTGTCCGCCGCCGTGCCTCCGGAAGCGCTCTACACCGAGGGGCCCCTGGCCCACGAGTTTCCGCGCACGGTGTCGCGTCTCACCGAGATGCAGTCGGCCGAGTTCCTGGCGCTCGAGCGCCGGGTGGTCGACACCCGCATCACCTGAACCGCCATGAAGCATTCGCCGATCCTCCTTCTCCTCGCGTTCGCCTGCGGCCCGGTCCTGGCCCAGGAGCGGCCGCGTGCCGCGCCGATCACGGCCGAGGAAAGCAGCACGCGCCTGGCCGAGATCGAGCGCCAGCGCAGCGCCACCCAGGCCGCGCTGGCCCGGGCGGAAGCGGACTGCTACCGCAAGTTCGCGGTCAACGACTGCCTGACCGATGCGCGTGCCGACTTCCGGCCCCGCATCTCGGCGCTGCGCAAGCAGGAAGTCGCGGTGCGCGACGGCGACCGGGCGCGCAAGGAGGAAGAGCGCCTGGCCCGGCTCGAAGAGCAGCGCCAGACCGCACTGCGCTCGGAAGAAAGCGCCCGCCAGCGTGCGACGACCGGTGCCGCCGACGACCGCAACACCGAAGCCGTGCAGAAGAAGCAGGAGCGCGACGCCGCAGCCCCCGGCAATGCGGTCCGTGCCGCGTCGCAGCGGGCGGAAACCGAGCGACGCATGAGCGAGGACGCGGCCCGGCGCGCGCAGCGGGAAGTCGAAGCCCCCGCCGCCCGGCAGCGGTCGGAGGCGCGCCAGCAGGAGGCCGAGGAACGCCGTGCGGCCCTGCGCCGCCGCGAAGCCGAGCGCCAGGGCAAGCCGTCGGCGACGCCGCTGCCGGCCAATCCCTGAGCCCGGCAGTCGCGCCCGGCGCGGTTCGGGTGACCGCGCCGCTCAGCGCCTGGGCTTGAAGGGCGGCGGCGGACGGGTGGGAAGCCGCGGCGGCTGCGCTGCGGGCTCCAGAGGCGGCGCCAGCGCCTCCACCTTGACGACGATCATCGAAATGTTGTCACCTTTGCCGCCCGCGCGTACCCGGGCGATCTGGATCAGCGCCTGCACCGCATCGCGGGGATCGGCCTGTGCGCAGGCCTGGTGGATCTCGCGCGGCGGCAGGTAGTGCCAGGCACCGTCGCTGCAGCCCATCAGGATATCGCCCGGCACCAACTGCGTGATCGTGTGCCGGCCGATCGGCGGGTCGGTCTCGGTGCCGAGGCAGCCGAGCAGGATGTTCGACTGCGGATGCACCTGTGCCTCCTGCTCGGTGATCTCGCCGCGGTCCACCAGCGCCTGGACATAGGAATGGTCGTGGGTGCGGAAGGCGAGGGCGCCCTGGCGGAAGTGGTAGAGCCTCGAATCGCCCACATGAACCCAGTGGCAGTGGCCCTGCGGCCCGATCAGGAAGGCGGCGACGGTGCTGTGCGGCTCCTCTTCGGAGGCGATCGCCACCAGGCGGATGACGAGGTGGGCCTCCTCGACCAGCTGCAGCAGGAAGGCCTCGGGGTCGTCCCGGCCGGGTGCATAGCGCTCGAACAGCTGGCGGGCGGTCAGCACCACTTGGTCGGACGCCTTGCGGCCTCCGGTTCGGCCGCCCATGCCGTCGGCCACCACGCCCAGGATGCATCCGTGGGTATTGGCGTGCGGAAGCAGCAGGACCTGGTCCTGCTGGTAGTCGCGGTCGCCCTTGTGGAGGCCGGTGGAGCCTGCGAGACGGTAGCCAGTGGTCATGGGTGCGTGCCAGTCGCGAACAGTGCGGGGCGGCGTGCCGCCGCCATTTATCATCGACGCAAGCCGTGCTGCTCCCGCAGCCGACGTACGAGAAGAATCCTTGTGAACCCCATCTCCTCGCGGGTCTCTTCATTCAGGAAGAGGCCGATTGTCGCCGCGAACGACCGATGCGCAGCCGCGCACATTCCCGGCCTCCGATGAGTCTTGTGGAGCGCGTGCGCGAGGTCTTCGCGGCCGACGGCCTGCTGTCGCATGCGGCCGACCGTTTCACGCCGCGCGAGGCCCAGACCGACATGGCCCTGGCGGTCGCGCAGACGGTGGAGACGGGCGGCGTGCTGGTGGTCGAGGCGGGCACCGGCGTCGGCAAGACCTTCTCGTACCTGGTGCCGGCGCTGCTGAGCGGCGAGCGGGTGCTGGTCTCCACCGCCACCAAGACCTTGCAGGACCAGCTGTTCGGCCGCGATCTGCCGCGGCTGGTGCGGGCCCTGGGCATCTCGATCCGCACCGCGCTGCTGAAGGGCCGCAGCAGCTACCTCTGCCTGCACCGGATGCAGACGGCCCGCCGGAACGATGCGGCGATCGACCGCCAGGCCAGCCGCGCGCTCGGCAAGATCGAGCTGTGGGCGCAGGCCACCCGCACCGGCGACCTGGCCGAACTCCCAGGACTGGACGAGCGTTCTCCGCTGATCCCGCTGATCCCGCTGATCACCTCGACCCGCGAGAATTGCCTGGGCGCGCAGTGCCCGCAGTTCCGCGCCTGTCATGTGAATCTGGCCCGCCGCGACGCCCTCGCGGCCGACCTGGTGGTGGTGAACCACCACCTGTTCTTCGCCGACCTGGCGGTGCGCGAATCGGGCATGGCCGAATTGCTACCGACGGTGCGCGTCGCCGTCTTCGACGAGGCGCACCAGCTCAACGAGACCGGCGTGCAGTTCCTGGGGCGGCAGCTCGGCACCGGGCAACTGCTCGACTTCGCACGCGACGTGCTGGCGACCGGCATGCAGGCGGCCCGCGGGCTGGTCGATTGGCCCGCGGTCGCCGGCGGGCTGGAGCGGGCGGCGCACGATCTGCGCATGGCCGCCGGACGGCATGCCCCGGGCGCGCGGTTGCGGTGGTCGGATGCGGTGCCGGACGGCGCCGACCCTTTGGCGTGGGAGTCGGGCTTGGCCTCCATCCAGCAGGCACTCGGCTTGGCGCTCGCGGGCCTCGACATGGTCAGCGAGCTCGCACCCGACTTCGGGCGCCTGCACGAGCGGGGCACCGCGCTGTCGGGCCGCCTGCAGATGTTCGCGCAGCCGAGCCGTACCGGACAGGTGCGGTGGGCCGACGTCGGTGCGCAGCTGCGGCTGGTGGAGTCGCCGCTGGACATCGCCGACACGATGCAGACCCGCCTGCCGGCGCTGCCGGCGGACAGCGATGCCGCAGACCCGGTGCCGCCCGCCGCCGAGCCGGATGCGCGCGAAAGGAAGGGCACCGGCGGCGGCCGGCCACGGGCGTGGATCTTCACCTCGGCCACGTTGGGCGACGATCCGGCGTTGCGCTGGTTCACCGAGCCGTGCGGCCTCGACGGGACGGCGCAGGTGCTGCGCGTCGGCAGCCCGTTCGACTACGAGCGGCAGGCCGCGCTGTACGTGCCCGACTGGCTGCCGCGCCCGGCCGATTCGGGGCATGCCGTGGCCCTGGCCCGCCTGTGCGGCGACGCGGCGGCCCGCCTGGGCGGCCGCACCCTGGTACTGACCACGACACTGCGCGCCCTGCGCACCATTGGCGAGGCTTTGTCGCAGCGCTTCGGCGCATCGGGGGAGCTGGAAATCCTGGTGCAGGGCGAATGGCCCAAGCGCAGGCTGATGGAGCGGTTCCGCGAGGGCGGTGGCGACGGCAAACCGGGCTGCGTGCTGGTGGCGTCCGCCTCGTTCTGGGAAGGGGTGGACGTGCCGGGCGACGCGCTGCAGCTGGTGGTGCTCGACAAGCTGCCGTTCCCGCCCCCGAACGATCCGCTGGTGGAGGCCCGCGCCCGGCGGCTGGAGCAGGAGGGCCGCAGCCCGTTCAAGGATTATTTCGTGCCCGAGGCCGCGGTGGCGCTGCAACAGGGGGCCGGCCGGCTGATCCGCCGCGAGACCGACCGCGGCGTGCTGCTGGTGGGCGACACCCGCCTCACCACCATGTCCTACGGCAAACGCCTGCTGCGGGCGCTGCCACCGATGCGCCGGCTGTCGTCCGATGCGGAGTTCTACCAAGCGCTGGACGCGCTCACCACACCTTCCACCATGGATCCGTATTGGCCTTGAAGCCGTCGGACAGGTAGGCGCTCTTCGGGTAGTTCTGGTCGATGACCCGGCGGGTGTCGTCCCGCAGCTGGTCCATGCCCAGCTTGTCGTACGACATCATCATGATATAGAGAGCTTCTTCCAGCGCCGGCACATCGCGGTAGTCGGCCACCGCGATCTGGGCGCGGTTGATGGCGGCGACATACGCGCCGCGGCTGTAGTAGTAGCGCGCGACATGGACCTCGTACTGCGCCAGCGAGTTGACGATGTAGGTCATGCGCTGGCGCGCATCGGGTGTGTAGCGCGAATCGGGGAAACGGGTCGTCAGCTCGCGGAACGCCTCGAACGAATCCTTGGCCGCCTTCTGGTCGCGCTCCGACAGGTCCTGCCGGGAAATGAAGGAGAACAGGCCCAGGTTGTCGTTGAAGTTGGTCACGCCCTTCAGATAGAGCGCATAGTCGATGGCCGGGCTGGAGGGGTGCAGCTTGATGAAGCGGTCCAGCGTAGCGACGGCCTGGGCATTTTCGCCGGCCTTGTACTGGGAGTACGCCTTGTCGATCTGCGCTTGCTGGGCGAGCGGCGTGCCGGCGGCGCGGCCCTCGAGCTTCTCGAAAAGCGGCACGGCCTTGTCGTAAGACCCCGAACCCAGTTCGTCCTTCGCCTCCGAATATATGCGGTTGGGGCTCCATCCGGCTGTCTTGTCCTCTGTGGTGGAAGAGCAGCCGGCAAGGCTGCCGGCCAGCAGCAGGGCCGCGAAGGCGGGGACAACCGATAATTTCACTCGACGCATCACGGACGACCTTCTTGAGATACAGCACCACGATTATATCGGCCGACCCCACGCCGCCGACCCCCGATGCGGTCGAAGACGAATTGGCTGGCGACGCGGCCGACTGCGAACGCCGCGTCTTCCAGGTCACGCCGGCACTCCACGGCGAACGGCTCGATCGCGCACTGGCCGGCGGCGTGCCCGAATTCTCGCGTAGCTACCTGCAGCAGTTGATCGAGGCCGGCTTCGTGCAGGTCCAGTCCGCCGTCGCCACCAAGGCCTCGGCCAAAGTGCGGGTGGGCGAGCAACTGCAGGTCGAGCTGCGGCCCACGCCGCAAAGCCAAGCCTTCCGCCCCGAACCGCTGGCCATCGACGTGGTGTACGAGGACGCGCACCTGCTCGTGCTGCACAAACCCGCCGGGCTGGTGGTGCATCCGGCGCCGGGCAACTGGAGCGGCACCCTGCTCAACGGCCTGCTGGCGCGTGATGCGGCCTTCGCCGCCTTGCCGCGGGCCGGCATCGTGCACCGGCTCGACAAGGACACCAGCGGCTTGATGGTCGTTGCCCGCAGCCGCGGCGCGATGGAGGCGCTGGTGCGCGCCATCGCCGCCCGCGACGTCAGGCGAGAATATCTGGCCCTGGCGCACCGCCCCTGGAAGGGTGCCGAAGACCGCGAGATCCAGGTCGGCATAGGCCGCGACCCGCGCAACCGGCTGCGGATGGCGGTGGTCGACCTGGAGCGCCACCCCGGCAAGACGGCCCACACCAGCCTGCGTCTGCTCGCCAACGCCGAGGAGGGCTGCTGGGTCCGCTGCACCCTCCGCACCGGCCGCACCCACCAGATCCGGGTGCACATGGCGTCCATCGGCCATGCGCTGGTAGGCGACGGTAGCTATGGCGGCGCCCCGGCTGCGGGACTGGAGCGACAGGCGCTGCATGCCTTCCGCCTGGCGTTCGACCACCCGGTCACGCAGGAGCCGCTGGCCTTCGAGGCGCCGCCCCCCGGCGACATCCTGCGGGCCCTCGACGCCTGGGGCCTGCACTACAATCCCGCCTGACACCCCTGAACGCCGGCCCGACGCCCCTTCCTCGCGTGTTGCCCGGCCTGCGCCCAGCGCCCGTGCCGTATGCCTGCCGGCCTCCGGCGAACCGCTGCATCCCGACCTTGCCCGACGGCACCGACACGCTGCAATGGCATAGCGCCCCTTCCTTCCGGACCACGACCTATGAACACGGTGGATGCCAAGCGCATTCTCGAAACCGCCCTGATCTGCTCGCCCCAGCCGCTCGCGCTGCGCGAGCTTCGGGTGCTGTTCGACGACGCCGTGGGTGTCGACACCGTGCGCCGACTGCTCGAAGAGTTGCAGACCGACTGGACGCAGCGCGGCGTCGAGCTGGTGCAGGTCGCGAGCGGCTGGCGGTTCCAGAGCCGACCCGCGTTGCGCCCCTACCTCGACCGGCTGCATCCCGAAAAACCGCCGCGCTACACCCGGGCCGTGCTGGAGACGCTGGCGATCATCGCCTACCGCCAGCCGGTGACCCGGGGCGACATGGAAGACATCCGCGGCGTCGCGATCAACAGCCTGATCCTCAAGCAGCTCGAAGACCGCGGCTGGATCGAGGTGATCGGCCACCGCGAGACCGTGGGCAGGCCCGCGCTCTTCGCCACCACCCGCCAGTTTCTGGACGACCTGGGCCTGGCGTCGCTCGACCAGCTGCCGCTGGCCGACGGCACGGCGGTCGAGCAGGCAGTGCGTGCCTCGCTGGACGGCTTCGACGATCCGGTGGCGCCAGCCGTGGCGCCCGACGCGCCGGTCGGGGTTCTGGCGCCCGAGCCCGAGCCGCGAAGTGCGGATGGCGCTGCGGGCGAGCCCGGTGAAATCGAAGCGCCGGACGCTCCCTCCGACGCCGCGCCTCCATCCCCGGCTCACGACCTCGACCTCGATCTCGATCTCGATCCTGTCGCATCGTCCGCAGCACCGCCGTCGGAAGACGGCCCGGTCGACGACGACACCCCCGACCCGCCCGCTTCCAAAGCCGTATGAACGAATCCAACCCTGACCAGCCGCAGTCCGCGCCCGCCGCAGACTCCGAAGAAAAAGTAGGCGGAGCCGGCGATATACGCCGGCCTGTCGCTATCGAAAACGAAGCATCTACGCCGGTATGCGAGCCTGCGACTCCCCGGCGCGCGCCGCAGGTTCCGGCCGACGGAGCGGGCGCTCCACCGGCCCGGGCCGGCCAGTCGCGAGGTGCGGCCGCCGCTACGGACGCAGACGAAACCGCCGCTGCACCGCCGGCTCCCGCCGGCGCGGGAGCCGGCGAGATCCACTTCGAAGACGTCGTCTCCGGTCGCTTCGACGCGGAGGAAGCCAGTCCCGAGGTTGCCGAGGCGGCCCCCGCCAAGCGTGTGCTGGCGCCGCAGTACGAGACGCCCAAACTGCACAAGGTGTTGGCGCAGGCCGGCCTTGGCAGCCGCCTGGAGATGGAGCAGCTGATCCTCGAAGGCCGCGTTTCGGTCAACAACGAGCCGGCCCATATCGGCCAGCGGGTACAGTACGGCGACCAGGTCAAGGTCAACGGCAAACCGATCCGCTACCGAATCGATCCGCCGCCGCCGCGCATCATCGCCTACCACAAGCCGGTGGGCGAAGTGGTGACCCACGACGATCCGCAGAACCGCCCGACCGTGTTCCGCAAGCTCCCGCGGCTGCAGCACGGCAAATGGCAGTCGGTCGGCCGGCTCGACCTGAACACCGAAGGCCTGCTGCTGTTCACCAGCTCGGGCGAGCTGGCCAACAAGCTGATGCACCCGCGGTTCGGCCTGGAGCGCGAATACGCGGTACGGGTCCTCGGCGCCCTCAGCAACGAGGAAAAGCAGAAGCTGCTCGACGGCGTGCGGCTCGACGACGGCATGGCGCAGTTCGGCACCATCGAGAACGGCGGCGGCGAAGGCGCCAACACCTGGTACCGGGTCACCATCTCGGAAGGCCGCAACCGCGAAGTGCGGCGTATGCTGGAGGCGGTGGGCCATGCGGTCAGCCGCCTGATCCGGATCCGCTACGGTGCGATGCTGCTGCCGCGCGGCCTGAAGCGCGGCGCCTGGATGGAGCTGGACGAGCGCGACATCGATTCCCTCATGAAGGCGGCCGGCGCGGAACGTCGCGAAAACGCATCCGCCTACGCCCGGCCCTCCGAAGCGTCCCGCAACCGCCGCGGCGGCAACGGCCCGCGCGGAGCGGGTGGGCCGGGGCAGGGCGGTCGTGGCGCCGCAGGTGGCGGCTACGGCCGCACCGAGCCGGGCCACGGCCCGATGTTCGGCGGCCCCGCGACCGCGCGTGGCGGGCCGCCGGCCGGAAAACCCGGTGGCAGCCAGCCAGATCCGATGAAGACGTCGGTCGGCTATATCGGGGCCGACAGCTTCTCGCGCCAGCAGCGCCAGGGCTCCAAGCCCGGCGGCCCGGGCGGTGGACGCCGGGGCGGCGGCGGCCGGGGCCGCTGAACGCGCACCGTGGCGGCCAAGCCACCAACGCGGTCGCGGTCGTGACAGCGTCGCTTTGGGGCTTGACAATCGCCCTCGGTTAGAATCGTAGGCTTTGCCCTACAGGCAAAAACCTAAAAATCAGCTCAGGAAATATCCAAATGGCAATAGAACGTACTCTCTCCATCATCAAGCCCGACGCCGTGGCCAAGAACGTCATCGGCCAGATCGTGTCGCGTTTCGAAGCTGCCGGCCTGAGGGTCGCCGCCGCCCGCCTGGTGCAACTCTCGCGCGCCGAAGCCGAGCAGTTCTACGGCGTGCACAAGGCCCGTCCTTTCTTCAAGGACCTGGTCGACTTCATGATCTCCGGCCCGGTCTTCGTGCAGGTGCTCGAGGGCGAGAATGCGATCCAGAAAAACCGTGATCTGATGGGCGCCACCGACCCGAAGAAGGCCGACGCCGGCACGATCCGCGCCGACTTCGCCGACAGCATCGACGCCAACGCGGTGCACGGCTCCGACGCTCCCGAAACCGCAGCGAACGAAGTCTCGTTCTTCTTCCCTGCCCTGAACGTCTACACCCGCTGAGGCGGGGTCTGCTCGCGATGATGGTCAACCTGCTCGACTTCGATCTGGAAGGGCTGGCTGCGTATTGCGAGCAGCACGGAGAGAAACGCTTCCGTGCCACCCAGTTGTTCCGCTGGATTCACCAGCGGGGTGCCTCCGACTTCTCCCGGATGACCGATCTGGCGAAGTCGCTGCGCGAAAAATTGCAGGGCAGCGCCGAGGTGCGTTCCCTTCCCGTCGTGGCGGAGCACATCTCCACCGACGGCACGATCAAATGGCTGTTCGACGTCGGCGCCGGCGATGCGGTCGAAGCGGTGTTCATCCCCGAAGACGACCGCGGCACGCTCTGCATCTCGTCGCAGGCCGGTTGCGCGGTCAATTGCCGCTTCTGCTCGACCGGGCACCAGGGCTTCAGCCGCAACCTCACCACCGCCGAGATACTGGCCCAGCTCTGGCATGCCGAGCACTTCCTGCGCCGCCGTGCCGGCACCACCGAGCGGGTCATCTCCAACGTGGTGATGATGGGGATGGGCGAGCCGCTGCAGAACTACACCGCGCTGGTGCCGGCCCTGCGCACCATGCTCGACGACCACGCCTACGGCCTGTCGCGGCGGCGCGTGACGGTGTCGACCTCGGGCGTCGTCCCGATGATGGACCGCCTGGGTGCCGATTGCCCGGTGGCGCTGGCGGTGTCGCTGCATGCGCCCGACGATCCGCTGCGCGACAACCTGGTGCCGCTCAACCGCAAGTACCCGATCGCCGAGTTGCTCGACGCCTGCAACCGCTACCTGGCGCATGCGCCGCGCGACTTCATCACCTTCGAATACTGCATGCTCGACGGCGTCAACGACCTGCCCCAGCATGCCGAGCAGCTCGTCGCCCTGGTGCGGGGCCACGGGGGCCGCGGCGTGTCGTGCAAGTTCAACTTGATCCCGTTCAATCCGTTTCCGGCCTCGGGCCTGTTGCGGTCCCCGGCCGCACGGGTGCAGGCGTTCGCCGAGATCCTCGGCGATGCTGGTATCGTGACCACGGTCCGCAAGACGCGAGGCGACGACATCGACGCCGCCTGCGGCCAGCTGGCCGGCGAAGTGAAGGACCGGACCGGTGTCGGCAAGCGTCTCGCCCGCCAGCGAACCGTCATGATGGTCCCCGTCGGTCCGTAGGCCGGCAGCACTTAGGAGACATGGAATGATGCGTGGTGATGGAGGTCTGCCCCTGGTTGCACGCGCTGCGGGCGCGCTCCGCCGCACCGGCCGCGGCGCGCTGGTGCTGGTGCTGGTGCTGGTGCTGGTGCTGGGCGCATTGTTGCTGGCACAGGGATGCGTGCAGACCTCGACCACCACGAGCGGCGCCCCGGGTGTGCGCCCGGCCGATTCGGCCACCCAGCGGCCCGACCTGGTCACTTCGTCCGACGAGGCGCCCGAACGCCGCCGTGCGCGCCTGCGCTACGAGCTGGCTGCCAACTATTTCCAGAACGACCAGACCAACATAGCGCTGGACGAGGTCAAGCAGTCGCTGACGGCCGATCCGACCTTCCCCGACGCGTACAACCTGCGCGGGCTTATCTACATGCGGCTCAACGACTATGCGCTGGCCGAAGACAGCTTCCAGCGGGCCGTCTCGCTCAATCCGCGCGATGCCAACGCGATGCACAACTACGGCTGGATGCTCTGCCAGCAGCAGAAGTATCCCGAAGCCACGGCCCAGTTCCGCCGGGCGGTGGCCGTGCCCTCGTACACCGACAAGGCCAAGACCCTGATGACCGAAGGCCTGTGCGAGGTGCGCGGCGGAGCCGTGGGCGAGGCCGAGCGCACCCTGCTGGAATCCTACGCGCTCGACCCGAGCAATCCGATCACCGGCTTCACCCTCGCCAACCTGCTGCGTCAGCGCGGGGAGCTGGCGCGCGCCCAGTTCTACATCCGCCGGGTCAACAACGGCGAATTCTCCACGTCCGAATCGTTGTGGCTCGGCATCAAGATCGAGCGCCGTCTGGGCGACCAGACCGCCGTGCGGCAGCTGGCCGACCAGTTGCGCAAACGTTACCCGCTGTCGGCCGAGAGGGCTTCCTACGACCGTGGAGCCTTCGATGAGTGAGCAGCACACCGCCTCGCAACTGGCAGATCCCGGCGGCGGGCCCGACCACACCTCCGGCCCTGGCGTCGGACCCTATCTGCGCCAGGTGCGCGAAAACGCGGGCATCCATATCGCGGCCTTGGCCCAGGCGCTGAAGGTGCCGGTGGCGCGGCTCGAAGCCTTGGAAGCGGACCGCTTGGACGAGATGCCCGACCCCGCCTTCGCGCGCGCCTTGACCGCTACCATCTGCCGCCTGCTGCAGGTCGATCCTGTGCCGGTGCTGGCCCGGCTGCCGCAGCGCAACGCGGCCCGGCTGGTCTGCGACACCCGCGCGTTGTCGAAAGGCCTGCCGGCCATGCCCGTCCGCAAGCCTTCGCTGGCACAGCAGTTTCCCAGGCCGCTGGTGTGGGTCGTAGTGCTGCTCCTGGTGGGGGCCGGCGCTTTGATGCTGCTGCCGCGCGAACGAATCCACCATTGGATGGAGGTGCTGTCCCGTCGGCTGGAGCACGGCGAAATCAGGACGGCGACGCGCGGCGTGGTGCAGGAGCCCGTCGCCGCCCAGGCACCGACCGAGCCGGTCGCCGCGGTGGAGCCCTCGGCGCCGGCCGTGCCGACCGCCGCCGCGGTCGCGGCAGCTCCTGCTGCCACCGAGCCCGCCGCGGTGGCCGATAGCGATGCCGTGCTGGTCCTGAAGGCCACCGCCGATTCGTGGATCAAGATTTCCGATGCCCGTGGTGGCGTCGTCTTCCAGAAGATGCTGTCCGCCGGCGACCAGCAATCCATCACCGCGCCGCCGCCGTTGGCGGTGGTGGTCGGCCGGGCCGACGGCACCCAGGTGACCGTGCGCGGCAAGCCGCTCGACCTGTCCGCCATCGCCCGCAGCAACGTCGCCCGTTTCGAGGTGAAGTGATCCATGGAAGCGCAGCAATTCGCAGCCCCTGCCGATGGCATTCCGGTCGCGCACCCAGCGGCCCGCCGCTCGCGCCAGGCCCGGGTGGTCTGGGGCGACCGGGTGGTGACGGTCGGCGGCGACGCGCCGGTGCGGGTGCAGTCGATGACCAACACCGACACGGTCGATGCGATCGGCACCGCCATCCAGGTCAAGGAACTGGCGCTGGCAGGCTCCGAAATGGTCCGCATCACCGTCAACACCCCCGAGGCGGCCGCCCAGGTGCCCTACATCCGCGATCAGCTCGACCGGATGGGCATCGACGTGCCGCTGATCGGCGATTTTCATTTCAATGGCCACCGGCTGCTGAGCGACTACCCGGCCTGCGCAGAGGCGCTGTCGAAGTACCGCATCAACCCCGGCAACGTGGGCAAGGGCGACAAGCACGACAAGCAGTTCGGCCAGATGATCGAAGCCGCGCTGCGCTGGAATAAACCGGTGCGCATCGGCGTCAACTGGGGCAGCATGGACCAGGAACTGTTGGCCACCATGATGGATGCCAACAGCCGCCGGGCCCTGCCGTGGGACCTGAAGCAGGTGATGTACGAGGCGCTGATCACCTCCGCGATCGATTCCGCCCGCCTGGCCGAGCGCCTGGGCATGGATGGCAGCCAGGTGATCCTCTCCTGCAAGCTGAGCGGCGTGCAGGACCTGGTCTCCGCCTACCGCGAGCTGGCCCGCCGCTGCGACTATCCGCTGCACTTGGGCCTGACCGAGGCCGGCATGGGCACCAAGGGCACGGTGGCCTCGGCCGCCGCGCTGGCCCTGCTGCTGCAGGAGGGCATCGGCGACACGATCCGCGTGTCCCTTACGCCGCAGCCCGGGGAGGCCCGCACCCAGGAGGTGGTGGTCGCGTCGGAAATCCTGCAGTCGCTCGGCATGCGGTCCTTCGTGCCCAGCGTCACCGCCTGCCCCGGCTGCGGCCGTACCACCAGCACCACTTTCCAGGTACTGGCCAAGGACATCGACGACTTCCTGCGCGAGCAGATGCCGGTGTGGCGCAGCAAGTACCCAGGCGTCGAGACGATGAAGGTGGCCGTCATGGGCTGCATCGTCAACGGCCCCGGCGAGAGCAAGCACGCCGACATCGGCATCAGCCTGCCCGGCACCGGCGAGGCACCGTCGGCACCCGTCTTCATCGACGGGGAGAAAGCCCTGACTCTGCGCGGCGACAACATCGCCGCCGAATTCCACCGGCTCGTCGAGAGCTACATCGAAAAACGTTTCGGCAGCCCGGTTTCGGCCGCGACCGCCTGATTCCCATGCCAGACATCTCTTCCGCCGCCGCGTCCGCGGCAAGCGCTCCTACGGCCAAACCGGCGAAGCTCGCCGGCGTCAAGGGCATGAACGACATCCTGCCGCAGGATTCCGCCCGCTGGGAAGCGCTGGAAGACACGGTGCGCAGCGTGATGCGCCGCCATGCGTACCGCAACATCCGCACGCCGATCGTCGAGCCCACCGCACTGTTCGTGCGCGGCACCGGCCAGACCACCGACATCGTCGAGAAGGAGATGTACGCCTTCACCGATCGCCTCAACGGCGAGGAACTGGCGCTGCGCCCCGAGAACACGCCCGGCGTGGTGCGGGCCGCGATCGAGCACAACCTTACCTACGACGGCGGCAAGCGCCTCTGGTACACCGGCCCGATGTTCCGGCACGAGCGTCCCCAGCGCGGGCGCTACCGCCAGTTCTACCAGCTGGGCGCAGAAGCCCTCGGCTTCGCCGGCCCGGAGGTCGATGCCGAGCTGATGCTGCTGGCGCATGAACTGCTGCGCACATTGGGCCTGCGCAACGTGCGGGTCGAGCTGAACAGCCTGGGCATTCCCGCGGAGCGCCAGGCCCACCGTGCGGCCCTGGTCGCGTACTTCGAACAGCACGCCGAACTGCTCGATGCCGACGCCCGGCGCCGCCTGCTGACCAATCCGCTGCGCATCCTCGACACCAAGAATCCGGCGATGCAGCAGATGGTCGAAGGCGCGCCGCGCCTGTTGGACCACCTGGGCGACGCGTCGCGCCGGCACCTGGACACGGTGCAGTCGCTGCTGACCGCCTGCGGCGTGCAGTGGACCGTCAATCCGCGTCTGGTGCGCGGCCTGGACTACTACAGCCATACCGTCTTCGAATTCATCACCACCGAGCTGGGGGCCCAGGGCACCCTGTGCGGCGGCGGGCGCTACGACGGATTGTTCGAGATCCTCGGCGGCAAGCCGACGCCCGCGGTCGGCTGGGGCATGGGGCTGGAGCGGGTGCTGGAACTGCTGGTGGAGCAGGGCGCTGCCGCCGCCCAGCCGGTGCCGCATGCCTACGCCATCGTGCCCGACACCGCCGCGCTGCCCCAGGTGTTCCCGGTACTGCAGGCGCTGCGCGCCGCCGGCGTCGAGGTACAGATGCATGCCGGCGGTGCCGACGGGTTCGGCAGCTTCAAGTCGCAGTTCAAGAAAGCCGACGCCAGCGGCGCGGCCCACGCGCTGGTCTTCGGCGCCGACGAACTGGCCGCGGGCCAGGTCACCGTCAAGTCGCTGCGCGACGGTGCGGGCGCGCAGCGGCGCGAGTCGCTGGCCACGGTCGTCGCCTGGGCGCCCACCCTACAATCCCGCCCTTAACGAACGACACGGATTCCATGGCCACGCATCTCGACCTCGAAGAACAAGAACAGCTCGACCAGCTCAAGCACTTCTGGAACCGCTGGGGCACGCTCATCACCTGGGTGATGATTGCCGTGTTCGGTGCGCTGGCCGCCTGGAACGGCTACCAGTTCTGGGAGCGCCGCCAGGCGGCCCAGGCATCGGTGCTGTACGACGAGGTCGACCGCGCAGCCCAGGCCGGCGACGCCGAACGGGTGCAGCGCGCCTTCGGCGACATCCGCGACCGTTTCGGCCGCACCGCGTATGCATCGCAGGCGGGCTTGCTCGCCGGCAAGACCCTGTACGAAAAGGACCGCGTGGACGACGCCAAGGCGGCGTTCGCCTGGGTGGCCGAAAAATCGAAGGACGAGGGCTACCAGTCGCTCGCCCGCCTGCGACTGGCGGCGGTGCTGCTCGATGCCAAGGCCTACGACGATGCCCTGCGCCAGCTGGCGGCACCGTTCCCAACCCCGTTCGTCCCGCTGGCGGCCGACCGCAAGGGCGACGTGCTGCAGCAGCAGGGCAAGAAGGCCGAGGCCGCGGCCGAATACACCCGCGCCTGGAACGAGTTCGGCGAAAGGTCCGAGTACCGCCGCCTGGTCGAGATCAAGCTCAACGCCCTCGGGGTCGACCCGCGCGGTGGCAAATCCGCTTCCACAGCGGCAGGAGTCAAACCATGACGGCATTTGCCAATTTCGAGCAAAAGAGGCCTGCAGCCGGGGCAGTGCTTAGACTGGCAGCTATCATTTTTGCAGCGTCGCTCGCGGGGTGCTCGATGTTCTCAGGCGTAGGCTCGACCGTCGGCGGCTGGTTTGGAAGCAAGAAACCCGAGCCGAAGGAACTGGGTCCGAATGTCGCGGTGATCGGCGTGCGCCAGGCCTGGACCACGAAGGTGGGCGCAGTCGGCTTCCCGCTGGTGGCCGACGTGCACGGCTCCACCGTGACCCTCGCCAGCAGCGACGGCAACGTCGTGGCGCTGGATGCGCGCACCGGTGCCGAGCTCTGGCGCGCGAGCGCCGGGGCTCCGCTGTCGGCGGGTGTCGGCAGCGACGGCACGCTGGCGGCCGTCGTCAGCACCGGCAACGAGATCGTCGCCTTCGCCGGCGGCAAGCAGCTGTGGCGCAGCAGGCTCGCCGCCGAATCTTTCACCCCGCCACTGGTCGCGGGTGGCCGGGTGTTCGTTCTGGCGGCCGACCGATCGGTTTCGGCCTATGACGGCAAGACCGGTCGCCGGCTCTGGAACCAGCCGCGTCCGGGCGAGCCACTGGTGCTGCGCCAGGCCGGCGTGCTGGTCGCCTCGGGCGACACGCTGGTGGTCGGTCTGTCCGGCCGCTTGTCGGGCCTCAACCCCGATAACGGCAGCCTGCGCTGGGAGGCGCCGATCGCCGCATCGCGCGGCACCAACGACGTCGAGCGGCTGGTCGATCTGGTGGGCCATGTGAATCAGCAGGACGGCGTCCTGTGCGCCCGGGCGTTCCAGTCGGCCGTGGGCTGCGTCGATGCGACGCGTGGTCAGCTGCTCTGGAGCAAGCCTGCCAGCGGCTACACCGGCGTCGACGGCGACGAGCAGAACATCTACGGCACCGAGTCCAACGGCTTCGTCAACGCATGGCGCCGCGCCGACGGCGAGCGGGCCTGGAGCATCGACCGTCTGCAGTACCGCCAGCTGACGGCGCCGCTGGTGCTGGGCCGATCGGTCGTGTTCGGGGATGGCACGGGTCTCGTGCATTTCCTCTCGCGCGATGCGGGTGCGCCGTTGAACCGTCTCACGACGGACGGCTCGGGCGTTGCGGCCATGCCGGTGCAGGCAGAAGGCACCCTGGTCGTCGTGACCAAAAGCGGCGGCGTGTTCGGCTTCGTGCCCGAATGATCCGCCGGAGCGACACAGTCAGGAATTCATGAAACCGGTCGTGGCCCTCGTCGGGCGCCCCAACGTCGGCAAGTCGACGCTCTTCAACCGCATGACCAAGTCGCGCGACGCCATCGTCGCCGACTTCGCGGGGCTCACCCGCGACCGCCATTACGGCAACGGCCGCCAGGGCAAGCACGAGTACATCGTCATCGACACCGGCGGCTTCGAGCCGGATGCCGGTTCCGGCATCTACAAGGAGATGGCCAGGCAGACGCAGCAGGCTGTCGCCGAAGCCGACGTGGTGGTCTTCGTGCTGGATGCGCGGGCCGGCCTCTCCGCGCAGGACCACGACATCGCCAAATATCTGCGCCGGCTCGGCAAGCCTTGCGTGCTGGCCGCCAACAAGGCCGAGGGCATGACCGAGGGCGTGCAACTGGGCGAGTTCTTCGAACTGGGCTTGGGCGCGGTGCATGCGGTGTCGGCGGCGCATGGCCAGGGCATCCGCGACCTCATCGAGATCGCGCTGGAGCCGCTGCATCTGCCCGACCCGGACGATGCCGTTGCTGCAGAAGATCCGGGCGTGATCAAGCTGGCCGTCGCAGGGCGCCCCAACGTCGGCAAGTCGACGCTGATCAACACCTGGCTGGGCGAAGAGCGCCTGGTGGCGTTCGACATGCCCGGCACCACCCGCGACGCGATCACCGTGCCCTTCGAGCGCGACGGTCAGCGCTTCGAGCTGATCGACACCGCGGGCCTGCGCCGCAAGGGCCGCGTCTTCGAGGCGATCGAGAAGTTCTCGGTCGTCAAGACGCTGCAGGCGATCGAGTCCGCCAACGTCGTGCTGCTGCTGCTGGACGCGACGCAGGACGTGACCGACCAGGACGCGCACATCGCGGGCTACATTCTGGAAAGCGGGCGCGCCGTGGTCGTCGCGGTCAACAAGTGGGAAGCGGTCGACGACTACCAGCGCGAGATGTTGCAGCGCTCGGTCGAGACCCGCCTGCCGTTCTTGAAGTTCGCAGCGGTGCATTTCATATCCGCGCAGAAGCGCCACGGCCTGGGCCCGGTCTGGGCGTCGATCGCCAAGGCGCACCGCTCGGCCACCTGCAAGATGTCGACGCCGGTACTAACCCGCCTTCTGCTCGAGTCGGTGCAGTTCCAGAGCCCGCAGCGGGCCGGCATGTTCCGCCCGAAGCTGCGGTATGCGCATCAGGGGGGCATGAACCCGCCGGTCGTCGTGATCCACGGCAACTCGCTCGAGCACGTCACCGATGCCTACAAACGCTTCCTGGAAGGCCGGTTTCGCAAGGAGTTCGACCTCGTCGGCACGCCGCTGCGGATCGAAATGAAGACCTCGCAAAACCCGTTCGCCGATAAAGGCTGAACCGCGCGGATTGGCTGGTCCGGCGCGTTTTCGCAGCGCCACCTAAATTTCTTGTGGATATGTGTCGCATGCGCGGCAAGCGCAAAAGCCTGTGGTAAGGTGACGTTTCACAACAACAACTCTGAACACGGAGAATATCGTGAGCAACAAAGGCCAACTTTTGCAGGACCCTTTCCTGAACGCGCTGCGGCGTGAGCATGTGCCGGTATCGATCTATCTGGTCAACGGCATCAAGCTCCAGGGTCAAATCGAATCGTTCGACCAATACGTGGTGTTGCTCCGCAATACCGTGACCCAGATGGTCTACAAGCACGCCATCTCGACGATCGTTCCGGGCCGCGCGGTGAACTTCTCGACCACCGACAGTGCGGATGCGGAATCGAACGCCGCTTGACCGTATTCCAGGACCGGGCCTGTCGGCCCCTATTGCAAAACCCTTCTTCTTTCTTACTTGCAAACTCCATTGAATAACACCGACGATTCCGGCCAGGCAGCGGCGGCGGTTCTGTTGGTGGGCGTTGACCTCGGTCAGCCGCATTTCGATGGCGAACTGGAGGAACTGGGCCTTCTCGCCCAGACCGCCGGCCTGCATCCGGTCGCGCGCATCGCGGCAAGGCGCAAGGCACCCGATGCGGCACTGTTCGTCGGTAGCGGCAAGGCCGACGAAATCCGCATGCTGGCCGAACAGCACGGTGCGGTCGAGGTACTTTTCGACCAGCCGCTCTCTCCCGCACAGCAGAGAAACCTGGAACGTCATATCGGCTTGCCGGTGAACGACCGTACGTTCCTCATCCTGGAGATTTTCGCCCAACGCGCCAGGAGCCACGAGGGCAAGCTGCAGGTGGAACTCGCCCGCCTGCAATACCTCAGCACCCGGCTCGTCCGGCGCTGGTCCCATCTGGAACGTCAACGGGGTGGCATCGGGACGCGGGGCGGACCGGGTGAGACGCAGATCGAGCTGGACCGCCGCATGATCGGCGACTCGATCAAGCGCATCAAGGAACGCCTGTTGAAGGTAAAGCGCCAGCAAGGCACGCAGCGTCGTCAGCGCGAACGCCGGGACGTCTTCAACATCTCGCTGGTCGGCTACACCAACGCCGGCAAGTCGACCCTCTTCAATGCTTTGGTCAAGGCGCGCGCCTATGCGGCCGACCAGCTCTTCGCCACCCTGGACACCACCACGCGCCAGCTCTACCTGGCCGATGCGCAGCGCACGGTGTCGCTGTCGGACACCGTGGGCTTCATCCGCGATCTTCCGCACGGGCTGATCGACGCCTTCCAGGCCACTTTGCGCGAGGCGGTCGATGCCGACTTGCTGGTGCATGTGGTCGACGCGTCGAACCCGGCATTTCCCGAGCAGATGGAGCAGGTTCGGCGGGTGCTGGCGGAGATCGGTGCCGCCGACATTGCGCAGCTGCTGGTGTTCAACAAGCTCGATGCTATCCCGCCCGAACAGGCGCCGCGCCAGACCGCCGATACGTTCGAGGTGGACGGCCTCCAGATAGCCCGTGTGTTCACCAGCGCGCAGCAGGGCGTGGGCATGGTCGAACTGCGCGCGGCTCTGTCGGCGGCGGTCGCGGCGTCGCAGCACGTTGCTATGCCCCCTGCGGACGGTGTCCCTTTGCCGGTTCCCATGGACTGATTGGGCACAATCGGTCGTTACAGGCTACTTCACGACGAGACTTCGAGCATGACTCTCACACACCAGACCCCGGGTCGAACGGGGCTGTCGGGCCGCATCAGGGGAATGTTCAATTTGAATGATCCCCGCTGGGGACGCGGTGACGACAAGGCATCGGCCAATGGTCGCAATCCGGAGCCGCCTCCGGCCGCTCCCGATGTGCCACCGGCACCGCCACCAGCGGTCGCTCCGCCGCCTGCCGCTCCTGTCCCGCCGCGTGGCCGTACGCCGGGTCCGAACCAGGGACCGCCCGATCTGGAAGAATTGTGGCGTGATTTCAACCGCAAGCTCGGCGGTATGTTTGGCGGCGGCAACCGCAAGCGAGACAACGGTGGCTCCGGGGGCGGTGGTGGCCGCGGCAGCTACAAGCCCGATATGAAGAACGCCGGCTTCGGTATCGGGCTCATCTTGGGCATCGGAGTGCTGATCTGGCTGGGCAGCGGCTTCTTCATCGTGCAGGAAGGGCAGCAGGCCGTCATCACCCAGTTCGGCAAGTACAAGTCGACCGTCGGCGCGGGTTTCAACTGGCGTCTGCCGTATCCGGTGCAGCGCCACGAGCTTGTGTTCGTCACGCAGATTCGCTCGGTCGATGTCGGCCGCGACGCGATCATCAAGTCCACCGGTCTGCGCGGCTCCGCCATGCTCACCCAGGACGAGAACATCGTCGAGATCAAGTTCGCAGTGCAGTACCGGCTCAACGACGCCCGGGCCTGGCTGTTCGAAAGCAAAGACCCTACCGCCGCCGTAGTGCAGGCCGCAGAGAGTTCGGTGCGCGAGGTGGTCGGCAAGATGCGGATGGATTCGGCGCTGGCCGAAGAGCGCGATCAGATCGCTCCGCGGGTGCGCGAACTGATGCAGAACATTCTCGACCGCTACAACGTGGGCGTGGAAGTCGTCAACATCAACCTGCAGCAGGGCGGGGTGCGTCCGCCCGAGCAGGTGCAGGCGGCATTCGACGACGTGCTGAAGGCGGGCCAGGAGCGAGAGCGTGCCAAGAACGATGCGCAGGCCTATGCCAACGACGTGGTGCCGCGCGCGGTCGGTTCCGCATCCCGCCTGAAGGAAGAATCCGAGGCCTACAAAGCGCGGATCGTGGCGCAGGCGCAGGGCGATTCGCAGCGTTTCGTGTCGGTTCTGTCCGAGTATCAAAAGGCGCCGCAGGTTACCCGCGACCGGATGTACCTCGATGCGATGCAGAACATCTATAGCAACGTGACCAAGGTGATGGTGGATTCTCGCCAGGGCTCGAACCTGCTGTACCTGCCGCTCGACAAGTTGTTGAAGATCCAAAACCAGCCCGTATCCGCCCCCGACGGTGGCGCGGCGGCGGCGACCGCGGCGGCCAACACCGTGGCCGGTGCGGGGGGCGCGACGTTGCCACCCGTGTTTTCCAACGATACCCGCACGCGGGACAACGCGCGCTCGCGCGAACGCGAATCGCGCTAGGAGCCCTCAGGTGAACAGAATCGGATTTATCGCCTCGTCCATCCTCTTGGTGCTCGCCTTGCTGAGCTCCATGTTGTTCGTGGTCGATCAACGCCAGTTCGGCGTCGTCTACGCGCTGGGCCAGATCAACGAAGTGGTCACCGAGCCTGGCCTGCATTTCAAGCTGCCGCCGCCGTTCCAGAACGTGTCGTATATCGACAAGCGTCTGCTGACGCTCGACAGCAGCGACACCGAGTCGATGCTGACCGCCGAAAAGCAGCGCGTAGTGATCGACTGGTACGTCCGCTGGCGTGTCGGCAACCCTTCGGAATACATCCGCAACGTGGGTCTGGACGAGAACGCCGGTGCCGCGCAACTCAACCGTGTGGTCCGCAACGCCTTCCAGACGGAGATCAACAAGCGCACGGTCCGCGAGCTGATCGCGCTCAAGCGCGACGAGCTGATGAACGACGTGAAGCGCCAGGTCACGGAAGTGGTCAAGGGCGGCCGTCCGTGGGGGATCGAGGTGGTGGATGTGCGCATCACCCGCGTCGACTATGTCGAGGCGATCACCGAATCGGTCTATCGCAGGATGGAGGCGGAGCGCAAGCGCGTCGCCAACGAACTGCGTTCGACCGGCGCCGCCGAGGGCGAGAAGATCCGTGCCGATGCCGACCGCCAACGCGAGGTGACGGTGGCCAACGCGTACCGCGACGCGCAGAAGATCAAGGGCGAGGGCGATGCGGAAGCGGCCCGCACCTATGCGGAATCCTTCGGCAAGGATCCGCAGTTCGCCCAGTTCTACCGGAGCCTGGACGCGTACAAGGCCAGCTTCGGCAAGAAGGGCGACGTCATGGTCGTCGATCCGGCATCATCGGATTTCTTCAAGGCGTTCCGCAACGGTGCGGCACAGGCCGGCGCCACGCCGCGTCCTTGATCGGGTTCGGGCCTCGATTCGCCGACCGGCAGGCGTTTTCGACAGCCTGACCACCGGCGACCCCATATTCCCTGACGGGGCCGCACAGCGAGCTGTCGCTGCCGGCCCCCGTCGGCGCTGGGGCTTCGGGCCGTATCGCACCAATGCAGACAGGCATCCTTCGCGCGCCCTGCGGCCCGTCCCGACGCGCAGTGCCGTATCGGTAGAATCACGTTTTTAACAGCCTGATCGTTCCATGTCCGCCTGGGTCCTCCCGGATCACATTGCCGATGTGCTTCCTTCCGAAGCACGGCACATCGAAGAAATGCGACGCGATCTGCTCGACATGGCACGCGCGTACGGCTACGAACTGGTCATGCCGCCGCTGCTGGAGCATCTCGAATCGCTCCTGACGGGTACGGGCGAGGCGCTCGGCCTGCAGACCTTCAAGCTGGTCGACCAGCTCTCCGGCCGCATGCTGGGCCTGCGCGCCGACACGACGCCGCAGGTCGCCCGCATCGACGCGCATCTGCTGAACCGCCGCGGCGTGGCACGCCTGTGCTACTGCGGGCCGGTACTGCGGACCCGGCCCGACCGGCCGCATGCCACGCGCGAGCCGTTGCAGTTCGGTGCCGAAATCTATGGCCACGCGGGCGTGGAGGCCGACCTGGAAGTGCTCCGCCTCGCGCTGGATTGCCTGAATGTGGCCGGCGTCGCCGGCGTCCAAGTCGATCTGGGCGACGCCCGTATTCCGCGCCATCTGCTGCAGGCCAGCGGACTGCAAGGCGCTGCTCTTGCCGATCTGCAGGCAGCGCTGGCCGCCAAGGATGTGTCCGGCGTGACCGCGTCGTGTCGCGCGTTAGCGCCGGACCATCGGCACGCGCTCCAGTCGCTGGTGCGGCTCTATGGTGACGCGTCGGTGCTCGACGAAGCGGCCGTGGCTTTCAAAGCCTTTCCCGGGCTCGTTCCCCTGCTGGACGAACTGCGCAAGCTGGCGGCGTCGCTGCCGTCCGGCACGAGTTTCGACCTGGCGGACCTTCGGGGCTATGCCTATTACAGCGGCGTCCAGTTCGCGATGTACGTGCCGGGTTCCAGCGACGCCGTGGTACGGGGGGGGCGCTACGACGAGGTCGGTGCGGTCTTCGGCCGCAATCGCCCGGCAGCCGGCTTCAGCCTCGATCTGCGCGAGCTGGTCGGCCTGGTCGCGCCCCGCCCGCTGCGTGCGGCGATCCGCGCGCCCTGGAGTGACGACGATGCGCTGCGCCAGGCGATCGCAGACCTGCGGTCGGCCGGGGAAACCGTGGTGTGCGAACTGCCCGGCCACGACAGCGAGGTCGACGAATTCCGTTGCGACCGCGCACTGACCCGCGTCGGCGTGGGGGCCTGGGCCGTGCGGCCCCTTTGATTCCACCTTTGAACTGACTGAAGCGAGATGAACAATTCGAACGGGCCGGTTGCCGGCCGCAACGTGGTCGTGGTCGGTACCCAGTGGGGCGACGAGGGCAAGGGCAAGCTGGTCGACTGGCTGACCGAGAGCGCCCAGGGCGTCGTCCGGTTCCAGGGTGGCCACAACGCCGGCCACACCCTGGTCATCAACGGTGTGAAGACCGCGCTGCACCTGATCCCGAGCGGCATCATGCGGCCCGGCGTGACCTGCTACATCGGCAACGGTGTGGTGCTGTCGGCCGCCAAGCTGTTCGAAGAGATCGAAGGCCTGGAAAAGGCAGGGGTGGAGGTCCGATCGCGCCTGCGCATCAGCGAGGCCTGCCCGCTGATCCTTCCTTTCCACGCCGCGCTGGACGTGGCACGCGAGGCCTACCGCGAGAAGGGCGGCGTCGAGAAGATCGGCACGACCGGTCGCGGCATCGGGCCGGCCTACGAGGACAAGATCGCACGCCGGGCGCTCCGGGTGCAGGACCTGAAGAATCCCGAGCGCTTCGCGGAGAAGCTGCGGGTGCTGCTCGACCTGCACAACCACGTGCTGACCCAGGTGCTCGGCGCACCGGCCATCGACTTCGACCTGGTGTTCGACGAAGCGATGCGCCATGCGGAGCTGCTCAAGCCGATGATCGCGGATGTCTCGCGCGAGCTCAACGACGCCCACCGTGCCGGTGCCAACCTGCTGTTCGAAGGTGCCCAGGGCACGCTGCTGGACGTGGACCACGGCACCTATCCGTATGTGACCTCGAGCAACTGCGTGGCCGGCAACGCATCGGCCGGGTCCGGCGTGGGTCCGGGCATGCTGCACTACATCCTCGGCATCACGAAGGCGTACTGCACCCGCGTCGGCGGCGGCCCGTTTCCGACGGAGCTGGACTGGGAGACGCCCGGTACTCCGGGCCACCACATGAGCACCATCGGCGCCGAGAAGGGTGTCACCACCGGCCGAAGTCGCCGCTGCGGATGGTTCGACGCGGCCCTGCTCAAGCGCAGTGCCCAGGTCAACGGCCTGTCGGGCCTGTGCATCACCAAGCTCGATGTGCTCGACGGTCTGAAGGAACTGATGCTGTGCACCGGTTACGAGCTCGACGGCGAAGTCACCGACATCCTGCCCGTGGGAGCCGACGAGATTTCGCGCTGCAAGCCGATCTACGAGCGGCTCGAAGGCTGGACCGCGTCGACCGTGGGCGTGACGCGCTACGACGAGCTGCCGGTCAATGCGCGCCTGTACCTCCAGCGCATCCGGCAGATCACCGGCGTGCCGGTCGACATCGTGTCGACCAGCCCGGACCGGGACCACACGATCATGATGCGCCACCCCTTCCTCGCCTGACCGGCCGTTCGCGTTGAATCGGGCCGCGGCTGCTGCTGCACGCCGGCCTGTTGCTATAAATTTAGGAGCATAATCGATGCTGACGGAAGACGGCAATCATCTCTACGTGAGCTACGACGAGTACCACAGCCTGATCGAGAAACTGGCGATCAAAGTGCACCAGTCGGGTTGGAGGTTCGACACCATCCTGTGTCTGGCGCGCGGCGGCCTTCGGCCCGGCGACATCCTGAGCCGGGTGTTCGACAAGCCGCTGGCGATCATGTCCACCAGCTCCTACCGCGCAGAATCGGGCACTGTACAGGGCCACCTGGATATCGCCCGCTTCATCACCACGCCACGCGGCGAGATCGCCGGCAAGGTCCTGCTGGTCGACGACCTGGCCGATTCGGGCCACACACTGAAGTCTGTGATCGAAAACCTGCGCACCAGCTATTCGCCGATCACCGAACTGCGCAGCGCGGTGATCTGGACCAAGGGCGTGTCGGTCTTCACGCCCGACTACTCGGTGGAGTTCTTGCCGACGAATCCGTGGATTCACCAGCCGTTCGAAGGCTACGACAGCCTGCGGCCGGCGAAGCTGCTGGAGAAGTGGAAGATCTGAGCCGAAGCGTCCGAGGCGACGCTTCGTAAGCCGGTTCGAATCGTCTGGAAGAGGCGTGCGCAATGCAGGCGCATGCCGATCGACTGGATCGCTGCCTGGCGCGCGCCTCGTGACACGGCCGGCAGCCGGCGCGATTACCGCTTGATCACCGTATCGTCCAATTTGTTCGCCAGCTGGGCGATCGCCATCGCCGCGGGCGAGCCCGGCGAAACCGTCATCAGCAACTGGCGACGCATGACCGCTTCCCGTACGGCCGGGTCGGCCGGGATATCGCCCAGATGCAGCAGCCTGATCACGGAGCCGGCTTCCGGCGTCACGAAGCGGTCGAGCACCTGCTGCAGCTGGCCGGTGATCGCGCGGCCGTCGCCGGCGCGCGCCGTCTGGTTGACGACGATGCGCACCTGCTGGCGCTTCTGCTGCATGGCCAGAACCTTGATGGCCGCATACGCGTCGGTGAGCGAGGTCGGCTCCGGCGTCGCGACCAGCAGCACTTCCGATGCCAGCGACACCGCGAACAGCACCACGTCGGAAATGCCGGCGCCGGTATCGAGCAGCACCACGTCGTAACGGGGGATGATGCTGTGCAGTACCTGCAGGAATTCGGTTCGCACATCCGGTGTCAGTCGCGAGTATTCGACCATGCCCGATCCGGCGAGCAGGACGGAAAATCCGCCAGGAGCCTGGACGATGGCATCTTCCACCAACGCCTTGCCGGTGAAGACGTCGTGCAGCGTGACCTTGGGATGAAGGTTCAGCACGACGTCGAGGTTGGCAAGGCCCAGGTCGGCGTCGAGAACCAGCACCCGGTGGCCACGCCGTGCAAGGGCGGCCGCCAGGTTGGCGGATACGAATGTCTTGCCCACACCGCCTTTTCCGCTGGTGACGGCCATGACTTTGGCTGTGGGAGTACCCGCGCGAAAGGTAGGAAGGGTCGGCGCGTCGCTCATGTCCATTTGCTTTCAGATAGCGCTGCCGTTGGCGTCTTGGGAAGACGCAAGCGTTGGTATCGGGGTATCGGTGTGGGGAAGGCCAAACAAAAGACTCTTTTCCTCTGCGCTGACCGTGCTGTCGACCGTGTCGTCCATGCAGACCCTGTTGCGGCCCAGCGCCTTGGCGCGATAGAGCTGGTGGTCGGCCCGGTCGGTCCAGAGCAGGCTGGTCGAGCGGATCCAGGGCTGGGCGAAAGCGCCGCCGATGCTGACCGTCACCTGCAGGTCGAGCGAAGGCGATACCCCCAGCGTGGCGGACGCGACCGCGAGGCGGATCCGCTCCGCGACCGCCTGTCCGAAGGCCACTTGGCAGCCCGGCAGTATCACGGCGAACTCCTCGCCGCCGTAGCGAGCCAGCAGATCCATCGGGCGCACGCAGTCGTCGAGGATGCGAGCCACCGCCTGCAGCACGTGGTCGCCCACGAGGTGGCCGTAGTTGTCGTTGACAGCCTTGAAATTGTCGATGTCTAGCATCAGCAAGAGCGCGAACTCGCCGGAGCGGGCCACCCGGTCCATTTCCCGCTCGAGAACCGCCCGAAACTGCCGCCGGTTGGCCAGCCCGGTCAGCGGATCGCGCAGCGAAATTTCGCACAGGCCGTCGATGACGTGCTGCAGGTATTTCTCGGCCGTGATGTCGCCACCCAACGTCGCCCGCAGATCCGCCTGTTCAAGAAGCGCATGGGCTGCGTCCAGGTGCAGGCCGCGCAAATCGACGAGTGAGGATGCTTCCGGGGACGGCACGTACGGGCCTTGAAGAAAGGAGCTGAGTTTATCAGGAGGGTGCCGCTAAGACATCTTGCGCGACGTGTGGATTGTCGGCCGGCCGGACTGTCAGCGCGCTCAAGGTCGACACGGCTTCCGCATCGGTGCGATAGGTGCGCAGCAGATCGCCTTCGACCAGCACGCCGGCCTTGCGCAGCGTGGCGTCCACCGGTAGTTTGAGACCGCTCAGATGCAGCGTGACACCGCGCGCCTCGAGTAGCCGGAGAATCTGCGCGAAGAACTCGATGCCGGTCGCATCGATCCAGTTCATCGGTTGGGCGAAGACGCAGACGTGGCGTATGTCCGGGTGCGCTGCCAGATGATCGGTGATGGCCCGCTCGAACGCCGACGCCGATGCGAAATCGAGCGCTGCGTCCATGCGCAGGGCGAATAACCGCGGCGCGATGGGCGGTAGCGTCCACAGGTGCCGATCGCGCAGGCTTCCGTCCGCATGGATACCGACCTCAATGATCCGCGGATGCAGCCGCTGGTAGAGGAAGTGGCCCAGGCCCAGCAGCAATCCGGTCAGTACGCCCCAGTGGATGCGCGGCGCCGTCGCCAGGGTGCAGGCGAACGTCAGCCATCCGATGCACGCCTCCGCCCGCGAAAATCGCCACAGGGCGTTCAGCTGGCGCGGCCGGATCAGCCCGAAGACGGCCGTCAGCACCACCGCCGCCAGCACCGACTGCGGAACATGGTGCAGCACCGGGATGAACCACTGCAACAAGGTTAACACCAGCAGCACCGAGAAAATGGTGGAGTAGCCGGTGCGCGCGCCGGCATAGAGGTTGATCGCCGAGCGCGAGAACGATGCGCTGGTAGGAAAGGCGCCACTCAGGCCCGAGGCGATCTTGCCCATGCCTTGCGCTAGCAGGTCCTGGTTCTCGTCCCAGCGTGTGCCGGCCTGCTGGTGGTCCACCCGGGCGCTGGACGCCGTTTCGAGAAAACTCATCAGCGTGATCACCAGCGCGGGCAGCAGCAGGCTCGCGAACGTGGCGGCGTCGATCATGGAAGGCAGAGACAGGGATGGCAGGCCGGCAGGTAGATCGCCGACGACGGCGCCTCCCCGCGATTCGTATCCCGTCCAGCGGCTCGCCAGTGCGCTCAGCGTCACGACGACGATCGCGGCCGGAAAGCGCGAGTGCCAGCGCTTGGCGGCCATCAGCAGGGCGATCGCGCCCAATCCGTAGGCCAGGGCTTCTTCATAGACGTACGGGCGTCGCACCAGCAGCGAGAAATCGCCAGAAGCGCCGACCAAGGCGGGTAGTTGCGAGGCGACGATGAGCCAGGCCGCCGCCTGCGTGAAGCCGTTCATCACCGGAGAGCTGACCAGATTGAGCAGCCACCCGAACCGTCCCAGGCCGAGCAGTATCTGGAAAAGTCCCGACAGCAGCGAAAGCCACACTGCCAAGGTGACCCATTGCGCGCTGCCGGGTGGAGCCAAACCGACGAGCGACGCGCCGATGAGCAGGCTGCTGAGCGCCGTCGGCCCGACGCCGAGGCGCGACGAAGAGCTGAACAGCACGGCTATCAGCGCCGGCAGGAGCGAAGCGTAGATGCCGGTGATCAACGGCATTCCGGCCACCGACGCATAGGCCGCACCCTGAGGCACAAGCAGCAGACCCACCGTGACACCTGCCCACAATTCGTTCGCCAGCAGATCACGGGTCGGGCGCGGCCAACGCAGGAAAGGCAGATGTCTCTGCAACGACGCACGCGTGGTCGATCTCAAGTTCGTCCTGGTCGGGAAAGCGCGGCCTTCGAACGCGCGGTGGCAGTGGCTTTCGACAGCTCCATGGAACGTCCTACTGCGGGATCGGTTCTGTCCGACCCACCTCGCACGGATTCGTGCATAAATTGAATACAGCGGAGGGAAATGTCTTCCTCGCGATAACCAACTTCAAAGGACGCATCATGAACAAGCATCACGTCGAAGGCCGTTTGGAAGAAGCCAAGGGCAAGGTCAAGGAAGTTGCAGGCAAGGTCGTCGGCAACGAGAAGCTGCAAAGCGAAGGTCTGGCAGACCAAGCACAGGGCAAGACCCAGGCAGGTTATGGCGATGTCAAAGAATCCGTCAAGGATGGTCTCAAGAAGACCGCTGACAAAATCTGAGCGACCGCCTCAGCATGAACGAAAAGGGCCGCAGCGAAAGCTGTGGCCCTTTTGCATCCAATGGTCGGCGTGGCGGGATTCGAACTCGCGACCCCTTGCACCCCATGCAAGTGCGCTACCAGGCTGCGCTACACGCCGACAAGCATTGAATTATAGGCCAACTTGCTCGTCGGTTTCGAGAATCCGGCGGATGGCGAGCAGTTCCTGCCGAATGGTCGAGGGCGTATGCCCTTCTGGCGGATGCGACCACGTCGGTCCGTCTTGTCGATCCGCATGTTGTTCCGATGGGTCCGGCACCGGGATCGCGCCGGCTCCATGCTTCCCCGTCGCGGACGTGCTTTTCTCCGCATGCACCCATTCCTGAAGCTTTCCCCGCGCTCCGCTGATCGTGAAACCTTCGTCGTACAGCAGGTCGCGGATACGCCGGATCATGAGCACTTCATGGTGCTGGTAGTATCGCCGGTTGCCACGCCGCTTCATTGGCCGCAACTGAGCGAATTCCTGCTCCCAATAGCGCAGCACGTGCGGCTTGACGTCGCACAGTTCGGCGACTTCGCCGATCGTGAAATAGCGCTTGGCGGGGATGGGGGCTAAGGTACTGGTGACCATGGTCGAGGACGGTGACGAATTTTCTGAGCGGCCAGAGGGTACCGCATGCGGCCTCTCCGGAAAATGACGTCATCCCGAATCAACGCGTGGCTGCCGGCACCACGGCGCGATCGCCGCCCCCTTGGATCTGCTCTTTGAGCTTGGAGCTGGCGTGGAATGTCACCACGCGGCGTTCCTGGATCGGGATCGCCTCGCCGGTGCGCGGATTACGGCCGGGGCGGGGCGCCTTGGTGCGAATCTGGAAGTTGCCGAAGCCCGACAGCTTCACGTCCGCCCCCTCTACCAGCCGACCCGACACCAGGTCGAAGAAGGCGTCGACCATGTCTTTCGATTCGCGCTTGTTGAGCCCGATCTGGTCGAAGAGCAGGTCCGCCAGTTGCGCCTTGGTCAGGGTGGGCAGTTCGAGGCTCTCGACGAGCAAGGGATTGTCGTTTTCCATAGGGGACTCTCTCAGGCACGTAGCCGGGCCGCGGTGCGCTGTTGAAGGGCGTTGAGCACCGACTGGGTCGAGACATCGATCCGCTTATCGTCCAGCACTTCGTCGCCTCCGTTGAACACCAAGCGCAGCGCGACGCTTTTCTCGGTTTCGGCCATCGACGCGGTGTCCACACCACCGTCCTTGCCCGGCTTGGGCCGGTAGATGTCGAACACGGTCACCTGCTGCAGCAGCGGATCCTGCACACTCCGCACGGCATCGAACAGTTGCCGGTGCGTAACGTTTTCTTGCACCACCACCGCCAGGTCGCGCTCCACGTCTTGGTGCTTGGGCACGGCCACCGGCGCGGGGACCTGGCGCTGCAGCACCGCATCCAGAGCCAGCTCGAACAGCACCGGCACCTGTGCGAAACCGTAGGACTGGCGCCAGCGGGGATGCAGCTCGCCCACCACGCCGATCGCGACGCCGTCGAGAATCACGTCGGCGCTACGGCCGGGGTGCAGCGCCGGGTGCCGCGACGGCTGGAAGTTCGGGCGGGCCGGTGCGAGCAGCGCCTCGATATCCCCCTTCACGTCGAAGAAGTCGACCAGCCGTTCCGGACGGCCCCACTGGAGCGCGTCGTTGCCACCGTAGGCGACGCCCGCGATCCGCATCGGCTGGCGGTATCCTTGGACCGTCGCGTCGCTGTCCTGCACCGTGTCGTCGCGCTCGAACACGCGGCCGAGTTCGAAGGCCCGCATCGCGCTCGCCTTGCGGTCGAGATTGAACTTCAAAACCTGTAACAGGGAGCCGAGAAGGGACGAGCGCATCACGCTCAGATGGCTCGCGATCGGGTTCAGGAGGCGGATCGGGGCGGCATTGCCGGCCAGTTCGGTCTCCCAACGCTCCTCGACGAAGCTGAAGTTGATCGTTTCCTGATAGCCCGCCGCTGCCATCAGGCGGCGCACCGCGAACGGGCTGCGCCTGGCTTCGGCGTCGAGCCGCGGCGTGATCGGCGCGAGCGGCGGGGTGGCCGGCAGGTTTTCGTAGCCGACGATCCGCGCGATCTCTTCGATCAGGTCTTCTTCGATCGAGAGGTCGAACCGCCAGGACGGTGGCGTGACGGCCAGCGCATCGCCCCGAATATCGACCGGAAGACCCAGCGATGCCAACGCGTCCCGGCACTGCTCGGCGCTGAGCGGCATGCCGATGACCTTGGCGGCCCTGGCCGGTCGCACGGCGACGGTGCGGGGTGCCGGCATGCTCGGTTGCAGGTCGTCGACCGGGCCCGCATCGCCGCCGCAGATGGATTGCACCAGGCGCGTCAGGTGCTCGATGTGCTCGACCGTCTGCTGGGGATCCACGCCGCGTTCGAAGCGGTGGCCCGCATCGGTCGAGAAATTGAAGCGGCGCGAGCGGCCTGCGACAGCCTTCGGGTACCAGAAGGCGGCCTCGATGTAGATATCGGTGGTCGCGTCGGACACCGCCGTCGCGTCCCCGCCCATGATGCCGGCGAGCGACTCGACCTGCGCGCTGTCGGCGATCACACCGACCTTGTCGTCGAGCGACACGGTGGTGCCGTTGAGCAGCTTCAACGATTCGCCCGCGCGTGCCCAGCGCACGTCGAGTCCGCCGTTCAGCTTGTCGAGGTCGAAGATGTGCGACGGCCGGCCAAGTTCGAACATCACGTAGTTCGAAATGTCGACCAGGGGCGACACGCTCCGCTGACCGCAGCGTGCCAGCCGCTCCACCATCCAGCCGGGCGTAGCCGCCCGGGCGTTCACATTGCGCACGATGCGGCCCGAGAAACGTCCGCACAGGTCGGGCGCGCTGACGGCCACGGAGAGGCGCGCATCCTGCGTCACCGCCACCGGTTCGAAGGTCAGCGGCTTGAGCGGCGCGCCTGTCAGGGCGGCGACTTCGCGGGCGATGCCGTACACGCTCAGGCAATGCGCCAGGTTGGGCGTGAGCTTCAGCGTGAACAGCGTGTCGTCGAGGTTGAGCCACGCGCGGATGTCCTGGCCGACCGGCGCGTCGGACGCCAGTTCCATCAGGCCGCCATGGTCTTCGCTCAGCTTCAGCTCGCGGGCCGAGCACAGCATGCCGTGGCTTTCGACTCCGCGCAGCTTGCCCACCTTGATCACGAAAGGCTTGCCGTCGGCACCGGGCGGCAGCACGGCCCCCACCAGCGCGCACGGCACCTTGATGCCGACGCGGGCGTTGGGTGCGCCGCAGACGATGTCGAGGAGTTCGGGCTGTCCGACATCGACCTTGCAGACGCGCAGCCGGTCTGCGTCGGGGTGCTGCACCGCCTCGCGGATTTCACCGACGACGACCTTGTCGAAGGACGGCGCAACGGGCTGGAGTTCTTCCACCTCGAGGCCGGCCATCGTCAGCGTATCGGCCAGGGCCTGCGTGTCGAGCGGTGGGTTGCAGAATTCGCGCAGCCAGGATTCCGGAAATTGCATGTCGGGTCACTTGGGTCGGTTTACTGGAACTGGCGGAGAAAACGCATGTCGCCGTCGAAGAAGAGGCGCAGATCGTTGACTCCGTACCGCAGCATGGTGAGCCGGTCGGGGCCCATGCCGAAGGCGAAGCCGATGTAGCGCTCGGGGTCGAGCCCCATGTTGCGCACCACGTTAGGATGGACCTGGCCCGATCCGGCCACTTCCAGCCAGCGGCCCGCGTTGGGGCCGCTACCGAACTGGATGTCCACCTCGGCGCTCGGCTCGGTGAACGGAAAAAAACTGGGACGAAAGCGCAGTACCAGGTCCTTGCTCTCGAAGAAGGTCCGGCAGAAGTCTGTGAAGACGACCTTGAGGTCCTTGAAGCTCACGTTCTCGCCGATCCACAAGCCTTCGCACTGGTGGAACATGGGCGAGTGCGTCGCATCGCTGTCGACCCGATAGGTGCGACCCGGTGCGATGACGCGGATTTCGGGCATAGACCGGCCGGCGTCGAGTTGTGCGCGGTAGCGTTTCACATGCCGTACCGCGTGGCGGATCTGCATCGGGCTGGTGTGGGTGCGCAGCAGGTGGGGCGCTGCCTCGGTACCGCCTTCGATGTAGAAGGTGTCGTGCATGGAGCGGGCAGGGTGGTCTTCCGGCGTATTCAACGCGGTGAAGTTGAACCAGTCGGTCTCGATCTCGGGGCCTTCGGCCACTTCGAAACCCATCGATCCGAAGATGCCCTCGATCCGCTCCAGCGTGAGCGATACCGGGTGCAGCCCACCCTGGCCGCGCTGCCGGCCCGGCAGGGTGACATCGAGCGCCTCGGACTGCAACTGGCGGTCGAGTTCGGCATCGGCGAGCGCCTGGCGGCGGGCGTTGAGCGAAGCCTCGATCGCCTGCTTGGCGACGTTGATTACCGTGCCTCGGGATTTTTTCTCGTCGACGGGCAGGGCCGCCAAGCCCTTCATCCATTCGGTGATTCGGCCGGACTTGCCGAGGAACCGGGCCTTGGCGTTCTCCAGATCGGCAGGCGTGTTCGCCTGCGCAAAGGTCGATTGCGCCGTGGTGACCAAGGCTTCCAACTCGTTCATAGACATCTTCTGAAATGGAAAAAGGGCTAAAGCTCTTTGAAGCCCTAGCCCTTGTTTCTAAAGCACCTTTAGCTATCGAAAAGATAGCGCGAGGCCGTCGAACATCAAGCTGCCAGTTTGGCCTTGACCTGTTCCACGATACTGCCGAAAGCGGCCTTGTCATGCACGGCCAGGTCGGCCAGCATCTTGCGATCGATTTCGATCGCTGCCTTCTTCAGACCGTTGGCGAACTGGCTGTAGGTCAGACCCAGTTCACGCGACGCCGCATTGATGCGGGCGATCCACAGACGACGAAACACACGCTTCTTGGTGCGGCGGTCACGGTAGGCATATTGCCCGGCCTTCATCACCGCCTGCTTGGCGATGCGGAAGACATTGCCGCGGCGACCACGGAAGCCCTTGGCAAGCGCCAAGACCTTCTTGTGGCGGGCGCGGGCGGTAACACCACGTTTGACGCGAGGCATATCGGTACTCCTTGTTCGTCGGTTGATTACAGGCCAGCAAACGGCAGCATTTGCGCGACATGACCCATATTGGTCTCATGTACCGCAACTGAACCGCGCAGGTGGCGCTTGTTCTTGGTGGTCTTCTTGGTCAGGATGTGACGCTTGAAGGCTTGACCGCGCTTGACGGTGCCACCCGGACGAACTCGGAAGCGCTTTTTAGCACTGCTCTTGGTCTTCATTTTGGGCATCGAATGCTCCTTTGTATGTGCTCGTGAGGCGCTACGGAAACCATCCGCAGGCTTGTTGGCCCCGAGCCACTTGTTCGGACGGCGATCGCTCGCTATCCACGCGAGAGGGTAGGGCCCTCTCGCCGCGGCAACGCTCGCGCGCTGCCACATCCTCTATCTGTCCGCAGTCCCGGATCAGGCGGTGGTAGTGGCGACCGGCTCGGCGGCCTTGGCCGGCACCTTCTTTTTGCCCGGTGCGATCATCATGATCATCTGGCGGCCTTCCAGCTTCGGAAACTGCTCGACCACGATCAGGTCGGCCAGTTCTTCGCGGATGCGCTGCAGCAGCGCCATGCCGATTTCCTGATGCGTGATCTCGCGACCGCGGAAACGCAAGGTGATCTTGCACTTGTCGCCGTCGGCCAAAAAGCGCCGGATGTTGCGCATCTTGATGTTGTAGTCGCCGTCGTCGGTTCCGGGGCGGAACTTGACTTCCTTGATCTCGATGACCGTCTGCTTGGACTTGGCTTCGGCCGCACGCTTCTGCTCCTGGTACTTGAACTTTCCATAGTCCATCAGGCGGCAGACCGGCGGATTCGCCGTCGCGGCGATTTCCACCAGGTCCACGTCGGCTTCGCCCGCCATCCGCAACGCTTCGGCCAGACTTACGATGCCGAGCGGCTCGTTTTCAGGGCCGGACAAGCGCACTTCAGGCGCCATGATTTCACGGTTGAGGCGGTGCTTGCGCTCCTCACGGTGACGACGATCACGAAATTCAGTAGCGATGGCTCAGATCCTTGTCAATTTGCGCTACAAAATATGTAGCAAATCCGCTGCGTAAGCGCGCAAGCAAGCTATTTCAGGCTAGGTCTTGAGAGCGATGTCGCTGGCGATGCGTTGCGAAAACGCGTCCAGGGCCATCACACCGAGGTCGGTATTGCCCCGGGCGCGTACTGCAACAGCTTCTGCCGCTTTTTCCTTGTCGCCGGCGACGAGGATATACGGCAGCTTCTGCAACGAGTGCTCACGTATTTTATACGTTATCTTTTCATTGCGCAGATCGAGCTGGACACGCAAGCCCTGTTGCTGCAGGGTTTTGGCGATTTCGCGACAGTAATCGGCCTGCCCGTCGGTGATGTTGAGGATCGACACCTGCACCGGTGCCAGCCACGCGGGCATGGCGCCGGAGTGGTGCTCGATCAGCATCCCGATGAAGCGCTCCAGGCTGCCGACGATCGCGCGGTGCAGCATGATCGGCCGGTGGCGCGCGCCGTCTTCGCCTACGTATTCGGCATCCAGACGCTCGGGCATCGACGGATCGACCTGGATAGTGCCGCACTGCCAGTGTCGGCCGATGGCATCCCGCAGGGTGTATTCCAGCTTGGGGCCGTAGAAGGCGCCGTCGCCGACCGCGATCTGGAAATCGCAGCCCGACGCGCGTAGGCTGTCCATCAGCGCCTGTTCGGCCTTGTCCCAGCTTTCCTCGGAACCGATGCGCTTCTCGGGCCGGGTCGCGACCTTGTAGATGATGTCGGTGAAGCCGAAGTCCTTGTAGACCTTCTGCAGCAGGGTGGTGAAGGCGGCGCACTCTTGCTGGATCTGGTCCTCGGTGCAGAAGATGTGGCCGTCGTCCTGGGTGAACGCTCGCACCCGCATGATGCCGTGCAGGCCGCCGGTCGGCTCGTTGCGGTGGCACTGGCCGAACTCGCCGAAGCGCAGAGGCAGGTCGCGGTAGCTCTTGACGCCCTGGTTGAAGATCAGGATGTGGCCGGGGCAGTTCATCGGCTTGAGCGCATAGTCGCGCTTTTCGCTCTCGGTGGTGAACATGTTCTCGCGGTACTTGTCCCAGTGCCCGGTCTTCTCCCACAGGCCCTTGTCGAGAATCTGCGGACCCTTCACTTCCTGGTAGCCGTTGTCGCGGTACACGCTGCGCATGTACTGCTCCACCTCCTGCCAGATGGTCCAGCCCTTGGGATGCCAGAACACCGTGCCCGGCGAGTGCTCGTCGATGTGGAACAGGTCCAGCTCGCGCCCCAGGCGCCGGTGGTCGCGCTTCTCGGCTTCCTCGATGCGCTTGATGTAAGCCTCGAGGTCCTTCTTGTCGGCCCAGGCCGTGCCATAGATGCGCTGCAGCTGCTCGTTCTTGGCGTCGCCGCGCCAGTAGGCGCCCGACACGCGCGTCAGCTTGAAAACCTTGAGGAAGCGGGTGTTGGGCACGTGCGGGCCCCGGCACATGTCCACGTATTCCTGGTGGTAGTAGAGGCCCATCGCATGCTCGTCGGGCATGTCCTCGATCAGGCGCAGCTTGTAGTCCTCGCCCCGTTCCTCGAAGACGCTGATCACCTCGGCGCGCGGCGTCATCTTCTTGACGACCTCGTAGTCCTGGGCGATCAGCTCCTTCATCCGCTGCTCGATCGCCGCCAGGTCGTCCGGGGTGAAGGGGCGCTCGTAGGCGATGTCGTAGTAGAAGCCTTCTTCGATTACCGGCCCGATGACCATCCGCGCTGTCGGGTACAGCTGCTTTACCGCGTGGCCGACCAGGTGGGCGGAGGAGTGGCGGATGATCTCGACACCCTCGTCGTCGCGCGGCGTGATGATTTGCAGCTTGGCGTCGTGGTCGATGACGTCGCTGGCGTCGACAAGGGTGCCGTCGACCTTGCCGGCGATGGTCATCTTGGCCAGGCCAGTGCCGATGGACTGGGCGACTTCCGCCACGGTGACCGGGCCGGGGAACTGCCGTTGGGAGTTGTCGGGGAGCGTGATCTGGATCATGGTGGATGCGAGAAAGAAACAAAAAAGCGCGGAAGGTCCGCGCTTTCGGTGGGGGTGATGCAATCCCGGGCAGGCGCGAACGACAGCCGCTAGCGGCTGGTGGAAGTCTCCGTCGTAGTTCGCGGTGTCATAACCGGGTTGCCTTTCTCGCTCTTGCAATGGAATGGGGCACCGATTTTAGCATTCGGCACCCCGTTGCCCATAACCCGCACGCCGGTCTTGCCGGCGCGAGGCGGTCGCTCGATGGAACTGCTCTTCCTCGGTGGAGGCGGCCAGTGCGGTGTCGCTCGACTTGCCGCATTGGATCGCGGTGGTCACGTCGTCGAAGTAGCCGGTGCCGACCTCCTGCTGGTGCGACACGAAGCAGTAGCCGCGGTCGCGCGCTGCGAACTCCGGCTCCTGCACCTTCTCGGCCCGTACCTGAAAGACGCGTCCTTCAACAGGTCGTGTGGATCCGGGCGCACTCCGAGCATGGGCGCGCGACCCGCCAACCGCGAAAGCGCCGTTTCGACACCTTTGCCACCCGCCATTTCCCCCGGCCGCCAGAGACGAAAAGTTGCGTTATTCCCTTGGAACGGTGTTTTTTCTCCAGTAGCATGCGCACTGCCAGTGGGAGCGAGGTTCTTTCGCTGGTACAGAACCAACTTCCACAAGGAAATCGATCATGGCAACTGCAAAAAAAGCGCCGGCAAAAGCACCGGCCCAGAAAACGGCCGCAGCCAAGGCTGCTCCCCCCACGAAAAAGGCACCTGCTGCGAAGCGCACGCCCAACCCCGCGTTCATGAAGGCCCTGACGCCCAGCCCGGCACTGGCCGCCGTCGTCGGCGCCACGCCGCTGCCACGCACCGAGATCGTCAGCAAGCTGTGGGTCTACATCAAGAAGCACGACCTGCAGGACCCGTCCAACAAGCGCAACATCAACGCCGACGACAAGCTCAAGGAAATCTTCGGCAAGCCGCAAGTCTCGATGTTCGAGCTGGCCGCACTGATCGGCAAGCACGTCAGCTGAGCCCCCGCCCGCGGTCTCCCGGAAGCCGGCATTCGCCGGTTTTTTTGCGGAGGGCGCATGCATGGGGAACGCCGCCGCGTGGCTACTATCGGGCCATGACGGACATCTCCACCAAACTCATCCACCACTCCTATCGGGCGCCCGACACCTTCGCGGCACCGCAGCCGGGTGTCTTCAAGGCGTCCACCGTCTTCTTTCCCGACGTCGCGGCGCTGCACGACCGCGACTGGAAGCACAAGACCGGCTACACCTACGGCCTGCACGGCACGCCCACCACTTTCCTGCTGGAGGAGCGGTTGGCGACGCTCGAAGGCGGGCTGCAGTGCCTGCTGGCGCCGAGCGGCCTGGCCGCCATCGCCACGGTGTCCCTCTCGTTGTTGAAGAGCGGCGACGAAGTGCTGCTGCCCGCCAACGCCTACGGCCCCAACAAATCGCTGGCCGAGGCCGAACTGGCGGCGTACGGTATCCGCTGGACGCTGTACGACCCGATGCGGCCCGAAGATCTGTCGGCCAAGCTGTCGGCCGCCACCCGCCTGGTGTGGCTGGAGGCACCCGGCTCGGTCACGATGGAGTTCCCCGACCTGCCCGCGCTGGTGCGGCTCTGCCGCGTACGGGGCGTGACCTGCGTGCTCGACAATACCTGGGGAGCGGGCCTGGCGTTCGATCCGTTCCGGCTCGACGGCGAAGGGCTGGCGGTCGATGCGTCTGTCCACGCGCTCACCAAATACCCCAGCGGCGGCGGCGACGTGCTGATGGGCAGCATCGTGACCCGCGACGAGGCGCTGCACATGCGGCTGAAGATGACCCACATGCGCCTGGGCCTGGGCGTGGGCGCCAACGATGCGGAACTGCTGCTGCGCTCGCTGCCGACCGTGGCGCTGCGCTACGACGCCCACGACGCCGCCGCGCGCACCCTGGCGAACTGGTGTGCCGGCCGTCCCGAGATCGCGACGGTGCTGCACCCCGCGCTCGACGGTGCGCCGGGCCATGCCCACTGGAAGGCGCTGTGCGGTGCCCGCGACCGCGCGGCCGGACTGTTCTCGGTGGTCTTCGACGCCCGCTACCCGCGCGCCCGGGTACACCGCTTCTGCGATGCGCTGCGGCTGTTCCGCATCGGCTATTCCTGGGGCGGTCCGATCAGCTTGGTCGTGCCCTACGACATCCGGACGATGCGCGACGCCCGTGTTTCCGATTGGCCGCACGACGGCACGCTGGTGCGGTTGTCGATCGGCCTGGAAGGCGCAACCGACCTGCAGGCCGATCTGGAGCAGGCGCTGGCTACACTGGCCGCACCGGCGTAGCGTACCTGCGGGGCGCGCGGGCTGGGCACTGCGGCTTTTCGCATACATTGGGTGCATCGCAAACCAGATGCACAGAAACGGAAGAACGAGTGGCTACACCCAACTACGGATACGAGAAACGCCAAAAGGAATTGGCCAAGAAGCGCAAGAAGGAAGACAAGCTCAAGGCCAAGGCGGAGCGCAAGACCACCGACGGTTCGGACGACAACGGCCTGCAGGACGATGCCCCCGACGCCAGTGCGCCGGGCAGCGCGGGCGACGCGGCCAAGCCGGAGTGACCCCGTTCGCCCGTCGCGGTGCCGTTCAGCCGACCAGCTTCCTGATCTCGGGCCAGACGTTGTCGAGCATGCGGGGATGGGCCTTGGCCAGCGGATGGATCCGGTCGGCCTGGAACATGTCGGCCGTATCGGGCCCGTCGGCCACGCCGCGCAGGAAGAAGGGCACGACCGGGCTGCCGGTGGCGGCAGCGACCTTCTCGAACACGGCGGAAAAGCGCCGCATGTAGTCGGTGCCGTAGTTCGGCGGTACCTGGATACCCACCAGCAAGGGCTTGGCGCCCGCCGCCTGCGCCGCCTTGGCCATGGCCGTCAGGTTGTCCTCGGTATTGTCGAGCGGCAGGCCGCGCAGGGCGTCGTTGCCGCCCAGCTCCACGATGACGACATCGGGCTGGTGCTGCTTCAGCAGCGCCGGCAGGCGGGAGCGGCCTCCGGCGGTGGTGTCGCCGCTGATGCTGGCGTTGATCACCTGCACATCCAGCTTCTGTTCGACCAGGCGCTTCTCCAGCAGCGATACCCAGCCGGCACCGCGGGCCAGGCCGTATTCGGCGCTGAGCGAATCGCCCACCACCAGCAGCTTCCGACGCACGCCGGATGCGGTCCGCGCCGCCAGCGGTGCCGACAGCACGGCAACGGCCAAGGCCAAGGCCAAGGCCAGGGTACACGCGCTAAAGTCTCTTCGATTCACCACACAAGGCCTTTCATGTCGGATTCAGCCGCCGGGGAACCGGCGATCATCGCGGTCGAGCATGTCTTCAAATCCGTCAGCGACTCGACCGGGTCTCTCGACATTCTGCGGGATATCGATTTCCGGCTGGCGGCGAGGGAAACCGCGGCGATCGTGGGCGCCTCGGGCTCGGGCAAGAGCACGCTGCTGTCGATCCTGGCCGGGCTGGATACGCCCAGCCGCGGCACGGTACGGCTGGGGGGCGAGGACATCTTCGCCCTCGACGAGGACGACCGCGCCGCGCTGCGCGCCCGCAAGGTCGGCTTCGTGTTCCAGAGCTTCCAGCTGATGGCCAACCTGAGCGCGCTGGAGAACGTGTTGCTGCCGCTGGAGCTGGCCGGCCGCGCCGACGCCCGCAAGGCCGCGCGCGAGATGCTGGGCCGTGTGGGGCTGGGCGAACGGCTCGGCCACTACCCGAAGGTGCTGTCGGGCGGTGAGCAGCAGCGGGTGGCGCTGGCGCGTGCCTTCGTGGTCGAGCCGGCGGTGCTGCTGGCCGACGAGCCGACCGGCAGCCTCGACTTCGCGACCGGCGAGAAGGTGATGGAGCTGATGTTCGACCTGAACCGCGAACGCGGCACGACGCTGGTGCTGGTGACCCACGACCGGGCGATCGCCGCCCGCTGCGAGCGGCGCATCACCATCGACGCCGGCCGGGTCGTCGAGGGCTGAATCCAAGTAAAAGAGGGCCGCAGCCGGCGCAGCACTTCGACGGCATGCTATTAAACTTATAGCAAAGGCCTGCGAGACCCTCGGCTGGTCGGGCATGCCGGCCGGCCGCGATAATCCCCGCATGTCCTCCCCCAAAGTGCTTTTCGGCTTCCACGCCGTCGGCGTGCGCCTGAAGACCGCGCCAGCATCCGTCCTCGAAATCTACTACGAGCCCACCCGCCGCGATGCCCGTATGCGCCAGTTCCTGGACCGGGCCCGCGAAGCCGGTGCCCGGCTGGTCGAGGCCGACGGCGCCCGGCTCTCGAAGCTGGCCGGCAGCCACGGCCACCAGGGCGTGGCCGCCCGGGTCGAGACGCTGCCGCAGGCGCATTCGCTCGACGAGCTGCTGGAGCAGCTGGAAGCTTCGGGCGGCGGAGAGCCGCCGCTGCTGCTGGTGCTCGACGGCGTGACCGATCCGCACAACCTCGGCGCCTGCCTGCGGGTGGCCGACGGTGCCGGCGCCCACGCGGTGATCGCGCCCAAGGACCATGCGGTGGGCATCAACGCCACCGTGGCCAAGGTCGCCAGCGGCGCGGCCGAGACGGTGCCGTACTTCATGGTGACCAACCTGGCCCGCACCCTGGACGAGCTGAAGGAGCGCAGCATCTGGTGCATCGGTACCAGCGACGACGCGCCCAGGACGCTGTACCAGGTCGACCTGAAGGGCCCGGTCGCGCTGGTGCTGGGCGCCGAGGGCGACGGCATGCGCCAGTTGACCCGCAAGACCTGCGACGAGCTGATCAGCATCCCGATGCGCGGCGCGGTCGAGAGCCTGAACGTCTCCGTCGCCAGCGGCGTCTGCCTGTACGAAGCCGCCCGCCAGCGCCTTTGAATAAGGTGTGAGAGAACCTACTGCGCAACCCGATTGAGCGTCTGCGGTCCTCACCGTACGAGAGCACGGCTCCGGTTCTCGACAGCGGGTGGTCGGCGCGGATCGCCGGCTGCGGCCTTTTTTCATTGTCGAGGTTAGCGATGGCGGCCGCGCCGCCGGCTAGATCCAGCCCAGCCCGCCCAGCAGCGCACCGGCACCCAGCACCCACAGTAGGTGCAACCGGGTGCGCCATACGACCAGCGCCGCGGCGATCGCGGTGGCCCATACCGCCCACGGCGCGCTGGTGGCCGAGCCGCCGCTCACCAGCACCCAGCCGGTGGCCATCAGCAGCCCGACCACCACCGGACCCATGCCCTGCTTGAAGGCGCGCACCGCGCGGCGGTGCCGGTTGTGCTGCAGCCAGCGCGCGGCCGAATAGGTGAGCACGCCGCTCGGCAGCAGGATGCCGACCATCGTGATCAGCACGCCCGCCGCGCCCAGCGCCCAGGCGTGCGGCCCCGCGGCCATGCCGCCGGCCGAATTGACGCCGACGTTCCATCCGAGCAATGCGACGAAGAGCACGTTGGGCCCCGGCGCCGCCTGGGCGATCGCGATCGACGCGCTGAACTGCGGATCGGTCAGCCACGCCTCTTGGTCGACCAGGTAGCGGTGCATGTCGGGGACGGTGCCGATCGCGCCGCTTACCGACACCAGGGAGAGCGCCATGAACTGCACGAACAGCGCCAGCCAGTCGGCCGTGCTCAGCGTGGCGCCCATCATGGCCGCAGCTTTCGCCAGGTGAGCACGCACGACAGGCCGCCCACGCCCAGCAGCACCGCCGGCAGCGGCCAGCGCAGCAGGGCGATCATCGCGAAGCATGCGCCGCCGAAGACGGCGCAGAGCGGAACACCCAGCGGATGCTGGCGCAGCGCCGGGACCAGCTTCAGCCCGGTGGCCAGGATCAGGCCCGCGGCCACCGCGGCCATGCCGCGCAGGGTGCCGGCCACCGCCGGCCGGTCCTGGTAGTGGCCGTAGAACACCGCCAGCGTGAGCACCACGCACATCGGCACGGTGATCAGCCCGAGCAGCGCGACGACCGCGCCGCGCCAGCCGAAGAACCGGTCGCCCAGGATCAGACCCAGGTTGACCACGTTGGGGCCGGGCATGATCTGCGCGACCGCCCATTCCTCCAGGAACTCGGCGCGCCCCATCCAGCGGCGGCGCTCCACCAGCTCCCTCTGCACCACCACCAGCACGCCGCCGAAGCCCTGCAGGGCGAGCAGGGTGAAGGCGACGAACAGCGCCCGGAGCGAATCGGGGCCTGGCAGCAGGCCGGGTTCCTCGGGCGTCGGCGCCCGGGGGGTGGAGGAGGGCGGCGCAGCGGGCATGGCCCGATTATCCCCGTGTGACCGCCGTCGGCGCACAGCCCCGCAGGCACCGGCGGCGGGCGGGCTTGCCGCCATTCATCGCCCGGCCGGCGCGGGGAAAAACAGCGACGCGGTCCATCGGTGTCCCCGTATCCCGCGCGGGCGGAACGGCGGCCATGAAAGAATCGCCTTTTGACCGAGCGCACCGCGCGGGCACCGCCCCGCCGGAGCGCGACACGCAAGGAGTTCTGCCGCATGAATGCCACCCCTCGATTTTCACGCCGGTCGCTGCTGTGTGCCGGCTTGGCCACTGCCGCTGTCCTGTCGGGTTGCGCCACTCCGGCCAAACCCGATCCCGACGCCCACCTGGCCACCTTCACCACCCGGCTGGCCGGCACCAACGAAGTGCCGCCCAACGGCAGCATGGGCACCGGCACGGTCGATGCGCTGTTCGACCGCAACACGATGCTGCTGCGCTGGAAGATGTCGTACAGCAACCTCAGCGGGCCGCCCGCCATGGCGCACTTCCACGGGCCGGCGGCCATCGGCACCAACGCGCCGCCGGCGATCACCTTCCGCGCGCCGCTGACCAGCCCCTACGACGGCCGGGCCACGCTGACCCAGGCCCAGGCAGCCGAGCTGCTGGCGGGCCGCTGGTACGTGAACCTGCATACCGCACAGTACCCGGGCGGCGAGCTGCGCGGGCAGATGATCGAGCGCCGCTGACCCTGTCGCCGGGCGGCTCCGCCCCGGCGCGCCGTCAGCCGGCGAAGCCCCCAGCGTCCAGGAACGCCTGTTCCTCGGGCGTCGTGCCGCGGCCGAGCACCGCGTTGCGGTGCGGAAACCGGCCGAAGCGCCGAACGATGTCGCGATGCAGTTCGGCGAAGCGCAGGGTGGTGCCCGGCAGCGGTCGGCTGAGCGCCACGCAGTCGTCCTGGTCGGCCAGCGATTCGGAGTGCATCAGCGGCATGTAGAAGAAGGCGCGCAATTCGACCGCGGTGGCCTGGTCGAAACCCCGGCCGATCGCGGTGCGGGCGGTGCGCAGGGCCTGGGCGTCGGTGGCGAAGGCGCGGGGCGAATCGCGAAAGGCGTTGCGCGGGAACTGGTCGAGCAGCAGCACCAGCGCCAGCGCGCCGGGAGCGTCCTGCGCCCAATCGTCGAGCGAACCCGCGGCGACGGCCTCGTGTGCGGCGAGAAAACGGTGCGTGAATTCAGCATCGAAGGCATCGTTCTTAGCGAACCACTTTTCGGGGCCGGCGGCGCGCCAGAAACCGAGGACGTCGGCAGATGGGGAGTCGTGTGTCATGCGCCTCAGCGTATGCCAGCCCGTGCCGGCGGCTAAAGGGCGGTAGCGTTTGCTTGCAATCGGCGCGCCGGCCCGCTGGAAGATGCGGCGGTACACGGCCGTCGGGGGCCGCTTGCGGATGGGGCGGTAGCCCGTAGGCAGCGATACCCGCGAAGGCCATTCCCATCCCTTCACACGGAGTTCTTCCATGACCATTTCCCGCCGTCTCTCCTGCACCCTGCTGGCCTCCGCCGCCGTCCTGGCCCTGGCCGCCGGCTGTACCACCGTGACCTCCAACACGGCGACGCTCACCGCGCGCCTGTCCGGCGACCAGGAAGTGCCGCCGGTCCAGACGCTGGGCCAGGGCACGGCCCAGATTTGGTACAACAAGCAGACCAACGGCCTGCGCTGGAAGGTGGTCTATTCGGGCCTGAGCTCGCCGGCCACGGCAGCCCACTTCCACGGCCCGGCCGCCATCGGCGCCAACGCCGGCGTGGTCGTTCCGTTCAAAGGCCCGCTGTCGGGCACCGAGGAGGGCGAGGTCGTCATCACCCCGGCACAGGGCGAAGAACTGCTGTCGGGCCTTTGGTACGTCAACGTCCACACTTCCAACCACCCCGCAGGCGAGATTCGCGGCCAGGTCACCCTGGTGCGCTGATCGGTCGATGCACGTTCGCCACGCGGCGGGTCCGCGCGGCGGCCCCGGCCGTTGCACCGCGGGTGCATCGCCGGGGCTTTTCTGCGGCCGGGTGTGGCCGGTACGCCATCGGTAGCCTCGACGCAAGTGCGCAGTACCCCTTGAGCGAAGGCAAAACCCGCGGGCCGGCCTAAAATACCCGGTCCCCCCAGAAAGCCCCCGCGATGAACGCCCCCGTCGACGTTTCCTTTTTCGCGCGCGCCGCAAAGCCCCTCACCAGCTACCGCAAATACTGGGCGGCGCGTTTCGGCACCGCCAGGTTCCTGCCCACCAGCCGTGCTGAAATGGACGCGCTCGGCTGGGACAGCTGCGACGTGGTGATGGTGACCGGCGACGCCTACGTCGACCATCCGAGCTTCGGCATGGCGGTGATCGGCCGGATGCTGGAGGCGCAGGGCTTTCGCGTGGGCATCATCGCCCAGCCGGATTGGCACAGCGCCGATGCGTTCAAGGCGCTGGGCAAGCCCAACCTCTATTTCGGGGTGACCTCGGGCAACATGGATTCGATGATCAACCGGTACACCGCCGACCGGAAGATCCGCAGCGACGACGCCTACACCCCCGGCGACATCGGCGGCAAGCGTCCCGACCGGGCGGCGATCGTCTACTCGCAGCGCTGCCGCGAGGCCTGGAACGACGTGCCGATCATCCTGGGCGGCATCGAAGGCAGCCTGCGCCGCATCGCCCACTACGACTACTGGTCCGACAAGGTGCGCCGCAGCGTGGTGGTCGATGCCAAGTGCGACCTGCTGCTCTACGGCAACGCCGAGCGCGCGCTGGTCGAGGTGAGCCACCGCCTGGCCGCCCGCGAGCCGGTGCAGCGGATCACCGACGTGCGCGGCACCGCCTTCGTGCGCCGCGCGGTGCCCGAGGACGCATGGTTCGAGATCGACTCGACCAGCGTCGATGCGCCGGGCCGGGTCGAGGCGCATGTCAACCCCTACCTGATGGTGTCCGACCAGGCCAAGGCCAACGGTGCCACCTGCGCCAAGGAAGACGAGGCCCAGGCCGCGGCCTCCGACGCGGAAGCCGCCGGTGCGCGGGCCCTGGCCGCGATCCGCGCCCGCACCGCTGTTTCCGACCTGGCGGCCAAGCCGATCGCCTTCGTCGCCAATCCGTCGGTCAAGCTCAAGGTGCCGCCGCGCGACCGCAGCGTGATCCGCCTGCCGAGCTACGAGCAGGTGCGCGCCGACCCGGTGCTGTACGCCCACGCCAACCGGGTTCTACATCTGGAGACCAACCCCGGCAACGCCCGCGCCCTGGTGCAGGCCCACGGAGAAGGCGACACCGCCCGCGACGTGTGGATCAATCCGCCGCCGATCCCGCTGACCACGGCCGAGATGGACTATGTATTCGATCTGCCGTACGCCCGCAGCCCGCACCCGCGCTATGCCGACGCGGCCGGCAGCCACGACGGCGCGACCAAGATCCCCGCCTGGGAGATGATCCGCTTCAGCGTGAACATCATGCGCGGCTGCTTCGGCGGCTGCACCTTCTGCTCGATCACCGAGCACGAGGGCCGCATCATCCAGAGCCGTTCGGAAGACTCGATCATCAAGGAGGTCGAGGCGATCCGCGACAGCGTCACCGGCTTCACCGGCACCATCTCCGACCTGGGCGGCCCCACCGCCAACATGTACCGCCTGGGCTGCAAGAGCCCCGAGATCGAGGCCGCCTGCCGCAAGCCGAGCTGCGTGTATCCGGGCATTTGCTCCAACCTGGGCACCAACCACGATCCGCTGATCAGGATCTACCGCCGCGCCCGGGCGCTCAAGGGCATCAAGAAAATCCTCATCGGCTCCGGCCTGCGCTACGATCTGGCGGTGCAGAGCCCCGAGTACGTCAAAGAGCTGGTGCAGCACCACGTGGGCGGCTACCTGAAGATCGCGCCCGAGCACACCGAGCAGGGCCCGCTCACCAAGATGATGAAGCCGGGCATCGGCAGCTACGAGAAATTCCGGCAGATGTTCGAGAAGTTCTCGGCCGAGGCGGGCAAGAAGCAGTACCTGATCCCGTACTTCATCGCGGCGCACCCGGGCACCAGCGACTCGGACATGATGAATCTGGCGATCTGGCTCAAGAAGAACGGTTTCCGCGCCGACCAGGTGCAGACCTTCTACCCGAGCCCGATGGCCACCGCCACCGCGATGTACCACTCCGGCCGCAACACGCTCAAGAAGGTGCGGCGCGACGTGCGCGACGACGACGAGGCGGTCGACATCGTCCGCGGCGAGAAGCGCCGCCGGCTGCACAAGGCCTTCCTGCGCTACCACGACCCGAACAACTGGCCGCTGCTGCGCGACGCGCTGAAGGCCATGGGCCGGGCCGATCTGATCGGCAACGGCAAGCACCACCTGATCCCCACCTTCCAGCCGCTGACCGACGGCAGCTACCAGAGCGCGCGGCGCAAGAACTCGACCCCGCTGCCGGTGCGCACCCCGGGCGTCGCCAGCAAGGGCAACGCCACCGGGGTGGCCGTCGCGCGGCAGGCGGTGCAGCCGGTCAAGGGCCGCATACTCACCCAGCACACCGGCCTGCCGCCGCGCGACAACGGTGCGGGCACCGCCGGCCGCGCGCCGTGGAATGCATCCGGCAACGGCGGTCGGGGCAAGAACCGCTGAGCTCGCACGAAATAAGGCTGTAGCCGGCGCCGATAGCCGACCACCAGCTATCGAATGTATAGCGCCGCCGGATCCGCACGACTCGGCGTCGAAAGGTCTGCGCCATGCCCGCTCCCGTCGTTCCCTACAGCGAAGCAGCGCCCACCCGCGCCGAGGTCGATGCGATGGCCGGGCCGGTGCTGCTGGATTTCGGCACGAACTGGTGCGGCTTCTGCCAGCGGGCGCAGCCGGCGGTCGACCAGGTGCTGGCGGCGCATCCGCAGGTGCGCCACATCAAGGTGGAAGACGGGCCGGGCCGCGCGCTGGGCCGAGCCTTCAAGGTCAAGCTCTGGCCCACGCTGATCGCCGTGCGGGACGGGGTCGAACTGGCCCGCGTCGTACGCCCGGCCGACGCGCAGGCCGTCGAAGAGGTGCTGACCCGGCTCATGCCCACCGCATGATTGCCCGAGGCCAGGGCATCCGGCGCGCCGTCTCCGCCCGCAGCGGGTCTGGCACGCCAATCGCTAGTGGAACGGGGCCGGCGCACAGACACCTGTGGCGGCCCTCCGTCCGCACCAAAATCATGCAGTGCGATTTCCTGTCAGCGGCTGCAGGCTTCCAGCGAGCCTGCATGCCGAGCGTCGCCGACCATCCGGCGGCGGCGCCACCGCCTCGCATTTCGACCTCATGACACATTCGCAGCGCTCCCTTCTCCCCAACCGCCGTGCAGCCCTGGGCCTGCTGGCCGCCGGTGCCGGCACCCTGGCGCTCCCCGCGCGTGCCGCCTGGCCCGACCGGCCGATCAAGATCGTCGTCACCTTCGCCCCGGGCGGCGCCAGCGACATCCTGGCGCGGGTGATGGCCGAACAGCTGACGCACCGTCTGGGCCAGAGCGTGGTGGTCGACAACAAGCCGGGCGCCGGCGGCACCATCGGCGGCTCGGCGGTGGCGCAGGCCCCGGCGGACGGCTACACGCTGATGCTGGCCAACACCACGCCGATCGCGCTGGGGCCTTTCACGCTGGAGAAGCAGCCCTACGACCCGGTCGAGGCCTTCACCCACGTCGCGGCACTGGGGTCGGCACCCCTGGTCGTGATGGCCAACAAGGCGTCGGGCATCCGCACCCTGGCCGACCTGGTCGCGCAGGCGCAGAAGGCGGGGCGGCTCGACTTCGGCTCGGGCGGCCCGGGCTCCGTCGGCCATGTGCACGGCGAGCTGATCCGCAAGACGCTGGGCGTGCCGATGGTGCACGTGCCCTACCGCGGCGGCGCGCCGATGACCACCGACCTGCTGGCCGGCACGATTCCGGTGGGCATCGACGTGATCACCGCCTATGTGCAGTTCTTCAAGACCGGCCAGCTGGTGCCCCTGGCCGTGACCGGCACGGTGCGGTCGCCGCTGATGCCCGACGTGCCCACCGTGGTCGAACTGGGCCAGCCCGGCCTGGTGCTGGAAAACTTCTTCGGCCTCGACGGCCCGGCCCACCTGCCGCCCGCCATCGTCGCGCGGCTCCATGCCGCCTGCAACGAGGTGATCGTGCTGCCCGAGGTGCAGAAGAAGATGACCGAGCTGGGCATCGTCGCGGTGCCGCAGACCACCGCCCAGTACGACGCCTTCGTGCGCAACCAGGTCGCGGTGCTGAGCACCACGGTGAAGGGTGCCGGCATCCGGCTGTGACGCGATTGCAGCCGTTTCAGGCCTCCAGCCTTAGTACGGTGCCGGCTTCTAGCTATAAATTTAATAGCATCACGAAGGGCATGCAGCTTTGACGGACCGTACGACCGAGAACGGATCGCGTCGGCCGCCGGACGGGCCTGCGCCTTACACAGGACGTTGCGACACCGGGACTGGCATCGCATCCTGCATCGGCAGACCCACGTAGTTCTCGGCCAGCGCGGTCGACGCGGCCTGGGAGTGCACCAGGTAGTCCAGCTCCGCCTCCTGAATCTTCTGGCCGAACGCGCCCGTCTCGGGGAACCGGTGCATCAGCGAGGTGAACCACCACGAGAAGCGCTCGGCCTTCCAGACGCGGCGCAGGCAGCGGGCCGAGTACCCGTCGATGCCGGCGGCGCTCTTCTCGCCGAAGTATTCGGAGAACGCCTGGAACAGGAAGGCCACGTCGGAGGCCGCCAGGTTGAGGCCTTTCGCGCCGGTGGGCGGCACGATGTGCGCCGCGTCGCCGGCCAGGAACAGGCGGCCGAACCGCATCGGCTCGGCGACGAAGCTGCGCAGCGGCGCGATGCTCATCTCGAGCGACGGGCCGGTCGCCAGACGGTCGCGGGCGGCCGGGTCCAAGCGGCGCCGCAGTTCGTCCCAGAAGAGGACGTCGGTCCAGTTCAGGGCCTTGTCGTCCGACGGCACCTGCAGGTAGTAGCGGCTGCGGGTCTCGCTGCGCATGCTGCACAGCGCGAAGCCGCGCTCGGTGTTGGCGTAGATCAGCTCGTGCGAGACCGGGGGCACGTCGGCCAGCACGCCGAGCCAGCCGAAAGGGTAGACCCGCTCGTAGGTGCGCAGCGCCTCGGCCGGCACGCTCTGGCGGCTGACGCCGTGGTAGCCGTCGCATCCGGCAATGAAGTCGCATTCGATTTCGTGGGTGGCGCCGTCCTTCTCGTAGCGCACCCGCGGCGCGGCGCCGTCGAAGTCGTGCAGGCCGACGTTCTTCGCCTCGTAGACCGTGACGAGGCCTTCGGCGGCCCGCGCTTCCATCAGGTCGCGTGTCACCTCGGTTTGGCCGTAGACCGTCACCCGCTTGCCGTCGGTCAGCGCATGCAGGTCGATCCGGTGGCGGGCGCCCTGGAACAGCAATTCGATGCCGTCGTGCGGCAGGCCCTCGGCATGGGCGCGGGCGCTGACGCCGGCCTGGTCCAGCAGGTCGAGCGTCGTCTGCTCCAGCACGCCGGCACGAATGCGGCCCAGCACATAGTCGCCGCTCTGGCGCTCGACGACGATGTTGTCGATGCCGGCCTTGAACAGCAGTTGGCCGAGCAGAAGGCCGGCCGGGCCCGCGCCGACTATGGCGACCTGGGTACGCATGGAATGTCTCCGTGGTGGTGCTGGTGCGACAGCGGTGAGGGTAGGGTTGTAGCCCACCCCGGCACCAGGGCTCCGGAGAGGTGCTGTGCGATCATCGGTACTGCTGCGCGATGATCGCGCAGCATCGAACGGAGCGGAGCATGGCGATCGAGCGGGCGGACTTCATCGAGGGCATGGCCAAGGGCATGGCGGTGCTGGAGAGCTTCGATACCGAGCGGCAGCGCCTGAACGCCACGCTGGCGTCGCAGCGGACGGGCATCACCCGGGCGGCCGCGCGCCGGCACCTGCTGACCCTCGCGCATCTGGGCTATCTGGAGACGGACGGCCGCTACTTCTGGCTGTCGCCCAAGGTGCTGCGCTTCTCCGGCAGCTACCTTGCCTCGGCCCGTCTGCCGCGGGCGGTGCAGCCGATGCTCAACCGGCTGGCCGCGCAGACGCAGCAGTCGTTCTCTGCCGTGGTGCTCGACGGCGACGAGGTGGTCATCGTGGCGCGGAGCGGCGTGCACGGCGCCCCGGCGCGGATGCTGGCCTACGGACTGCACCTGGGCGCGCGGCTGCCGGCGCATGCCACCTCGACGGGCCGCATGCTGCTGGCGGCGCTGGCGCCGTCCGCGTTCTCCGCCTGGTGCGCAGGCCGCACCCTGCCGCGGCTGACCCCGCGGACCAGCACCCGGATGGCCGATTTCCGCCGCAAGGTGGTCCGGGCGCGGACGGACGATTTCTGCCTGTCGGCCGAGGAGCACGAGATGGGCGTGCAAGCGCTGGCCGTCCCGCTGCGCAACATGCAGGGCCACACGGTGGCGGCACTGAACGTGGTGGTGTCGCCGCAGCGGGTCGACGAAGACAGCATGCGGCGCGATCTGCTGCCGCTGCTGATCGAGGCGGCGCGCGAGGCGCGGGGACTGCTCTGAGCCGGCAGGCGCGGGTGCCGGTTCAGGTGCGTGGCCTGCGCCGGCCCGGCGCCTCCGCGAGCCACGCCCGGCGCCACGCGATCGCCACGTCGGAAGCCGAAGCGACGCGGATGAAATTCTCCGGGAAGATGCGGAAAGTCCGCGATTTTGGCGCTAGAATGCCAGCTGTCGGGGCGTAGCGCAGCCTGGTAGCGCATCTGCTTTGGGAGCAGAGGGTCGTGAGTTCGAATCCCACCGCCCCGACCATGTTCATAAGGCCGTTTTCACCGCAGTGAAAACGGCCTTTTTTCCGTTACGGGTTGTCGACCTGTTGCGGCCGGCTAATCGCGGCAGCGCACCATGCGCCGGTTGATCTCCGCCAGCATCATGGCGTGCATCGCCTGAAAGGCATCGCGGTAGCGCTCGGCCGCATGCTCCGGAAGGATGTCGGCGACCCTGTCCATCGAGGTCAGATAGCTGTCGGCCACCCGTTCCAGACCCGGTGACGCCTGCAACATGGCATGCACCGCATACTCGGTGGCCTGCAGTTGGGTGGCCAGCCGCTGTACCAACGCGGTGGACTGCTCCCACGCCCGGTTCTGCAGCTGGTTATTGCGGTCGATCAGGGTCTTCCATTCCAGGAACTCCTGGCGGGAAACCCAAACGTCATCCGGGTTGCGAGCGTCCATGTTATTTGTTGTCTGTAGTACCGAATGAAATATCGTCGGCCGTCCACAGGCAAAAGCGTGTGGGTTTGCGGCCTGTGCCCGAGTAGGCGGCGGCTTGCAGGCGGCCGCTCGGCGGTGCGTTGCGAGGTTGCAGCAGGGCGGTTTCAAGCCTGAAGCGCAACACCTGCCATCCGATAAGGTCAGCAGATGTCCAAGCCCACCGCCGCAGTTCCGTACCGCCAACTCCAGCCA
>NZ_QJTC01000002.1:0-31671 GCF_003217575.1 Xylophilus ampelinus
GCCAGGGCGTCGCGGCCAGGAAGTTCTTCGGCACCAGGCGCTGCAGTTGCTGCTGGGCATCGGCGACCGCATCGGGCTGGATCCTGGTGTCCTTGATCTTGCGGGCGGCGGCGGCGTATTCCACCAGCACGCCGGCCGCCAGCCGTGCCACTTCGTTGGCGATCAGGGTGAGCCGGCCGCGGCCCTCGTCCAGCCGCTTCTTGAACTCGGCCTCGGACGTGGGCAGCGGGTCGAGCAGGAAGGCGCGGTCCATCGCCACGTCGAGTATCTGGCCGCGCAGCGCTTCCTGCGTGCCGAGCGGCATGAAGGCGACCGCCATCTTCTGCAGATCGGGCACGTTCTTCTCCAGGTACTTCAGCGCGTCCTTGATCTGCAGCGCGAAGAGCCGGCGCAGACCGGCCCGGTGGCGGGCGGCGGCGACGGCGGGCTCGTCGAAAACCTCGATCCGCACGCTGTCCTGTGCGTCGATCAGCGCGGGGAATCCGACCAGCGTCTGGCCGCCCTTGCGGATCTCCATCAGCTCGGGCAGCGCGCCGAAGGTCCATGCGGTGTAGCGCAGGTCGGCCGGCGCCGCGGCCGGACCGGTCGCGGACCGTGCGGCACCGGGCGCGGGCGCGGGCGCGGGCGCGGGCGATGCTCCGTTTTTAATAGCATTCAGTCGGCTCTCCACGCCGGCCTCGGGCACTTTTTCCTTGGATTTCCCTTCCGCCAGCCGCAGGCCGGCCAGCGCCTGGAAGGCGCCGCGCGCCTGCGCGCCCAGCTCGGCCTTCAGCGCGGCCAGGCTGCGGCCGGCGCCCAGCTGGCGGCCGTGCTCGTCGACCACCCGCAGGTGCATGAACAGGTGGGGGCTCAGCATGTCGGGCTTGAAGTCGGCGCGCTTGACGTCGAGCTGGGTCGTCTCGCGCACCTGTTTCAGCACCGCGTCGGTCAGCGAACCGTGGCCGAACAGCTCGGGCGCGTTCAGCCGCTCCGCGATGCGGGTGGCCGATTCGGGCAGCGGCACCAGCCGGGCGCGGGGCTTCTGCGGCAGGCTCTTGAGCAGCGCCTGGATCTTGTCCTTCAGCATGCCGGGCACCAGCCACTCGGCCCGGTCTTCGCTGACCTGGTTCAGCACGAAGATCGGCACCGCGACGCTCACCCCGTCCTTCGCGTCGCCCGGCGCATGCAGGTAGGTGGCGCTGCAGTCCACGCCGCCCAGCTTGACCGTGCGCGGGAAGGCGCTGCCGGTGATGCCGGCCGCCTCGTGGCGCATCAGCGCGTCGCGGGTCAGCAGCAGCAGCTCGGGGTTGCCGCGGGCGGCCTCGCGGTACCACTGCTCGAATGCGCGGCCGGTGGCGATCTGCTCGGGCACCTGCTTGTCGTAGAAGGCGTAGATGAACTCGTCGTCGACCAGCACGTCCTGCCGGCGCGCCTTGTGCTCCAGCTCCTCCACCTGGCGGATCGTCTTGCGGTTGGCGGCCAGGAAGGGCAGCCTGGTCTCCCACTCCTCGCCGACCAGGGCGGAGCGCAGGAAGATGTCGCGCGCGCCCTGCGGATCGATCCGGCCGAAGGGCATGCGGCGGTTGTTGTAGACCACCAGGCCGTAGAGCGTGGCCCGCTCCAGCGCCACCACCTCGGCCGAGCGCTTTTCCCAGTGCGGATCGAGCAGTTGCTTCTTCAGCAGATGGCCGCCCAGCTCTTCCAGCCACTGCGGCTCGATATTCGCGATGCCGCGGCCGAAGAGGCGCGTCGTCTCGACCAGCTCGGCCGCTACGATCCAGCGGCCCGGCTTCTTGCTCAGGTGCGCGCCGGGATGGCGGTGGAAGCGGATGCCCCGCGCGCCCAGGTAGACGTCTTCTTCCTCGGGCTTGAAGCCGATGTTGCCCAGGAGGCCCGAGAGCAGCGCCTTGTGCAGTTCCTCGTAGCCCGCGGGGTTGCGGTTGAAGACCCACTTCTGGTCGTTGATCACCGTCAGCAGCTGGCTGTGGATGTCGCGCCATTCGCGCACGCGCCGGATGCTGATGAAGTTCTGGCGCAGCAGCTGTTCGTACTGGCGATTGCTGAGCTTCGGACCGCCCCCAGGCTGCCCCACTGCGTGTGGTCCGCCAACCCCCTCGTCGGGGGCGGCACCGGCAGTCCGGCGAAGCCGGTCCTGCGGTGCCCCTGGATCTGCAGCCGCTGGCACGATGTCGGCGCCCACCTGGACAGCCTTGACCGAACGCTGCGCGATCGGCAACGCCGCATGGTTGCGCGGATGCCGTTGCGCCGTTGCGCTCTGCGCGCCCATCTCGCGCCGGGTCATCGCCACCGGCACGCCGCCGCGGGCGTCGCCCAGCCATTTCCACAGACGCAGGTAGCCGCTGAACTCGCTCTTGTCGTCGTCGAACTTGGCATGCGCCTGGTCGGCCTGGGCCTGCAGCTCCATCGGCCGGTCGCGCACGTCCTGCACGCTGAGCGCGCTGGCGATCACCAGCACCTCTTCCAGCGCGCCGCGGTCGCGGCCTTCCAGGATCATGCGGCCGATCCGCGGATCGAGCGGCAGGCGCGAAAGCTGGCGGCCGACCTCGGTCAGGTCGTTGGCCTCGTCCACCGCGCCCAGCTCGGCCAGCAGCTGATAGCCGTCGGCGATCGCGCGGCCCGAGGGCGCCTCCAGGAACGGGAAGCGCGCCACGTCGCCCAGGTGCAGCGACTTCATCCGCAGGATCACGCCCGCCAGCGAGCTGCGCAGGATTTCCGGATCGGTGAAGCGCGGCCGGCCCTCGAAATCCTTCTGGTCGTAGAGGCGGATGCAGATGCCGTTGGCGACCCGGCCACACCGGCCGGCGCGCTGGTTGGCGGCCGCCTGGCTCACCGGCTCGACCAGCAACTGCTCCACCTTGCTGCGGAAGCTGTAGCGCTTGATCCGGGCGGTGCCGGCGTCGATCACGTAGCGCACGCCGGGCACGGTGAGCGATGTCTCGGCAACATTGGTGGCCAGCACGACGCGCCGTCCGGTGTGGCCGTCGAAGATGCGGTCCTGCTCGGCCTGGGACAGCCGGGCGAAGAGCGGCAGCACCTCGGCGCCGCGCATGACCGGCTGGTGGGCCAGGTGCTTGCGCAGGTGATCGGCCGCCTCGCGGATCTCACGCTCGCCGGGCAGGAAGACCAGGATGTCGCCACCCGCGTTGCCCATCCAGAGTTCGTCCACGCCGTCGGCGATCGCTTCGTTCAGACCGTAGTCGCGCGATTCCTCGAACGGTCGATACCGTTGCTCGACGGGAAACGTGCGGCCCGAAACATAGATCACGGGCGCCGGGCCCTTGCTCGACGCGAAGTGCTGCGCGAACCGGTCGGCGTCGATCGTGGCCGAGGTGACGACGATCTTCAGGTCGGGCCGGCGCGGCAGGATCTCGCGCAGGTAGCCCAGCAGGAAGTCGATGTTGAGGCTGCGCTCGTGCGCCTCGTCGATGACGATCGTGTCGTAGGCCTTCAGCAGCGGATCGGTCTGCGTCTCGGCCAGCAGGATGCCGTCGGTCATCAGCTTGACCGAGGCGTCCTTCGACAGCCGGTCCTGGAAGCGCACCCGGAAACCCACCACCTCGCCCAGCGGCGTCTTCAGCTCCTCGGCGATGCGCTTGGCGACCGACGACGCGGCGATCCGGCGTGGCTGGGTGTGGCCGATCAGCCGGCCCTGCCCCGGCGGCTTACCCAGCTTGCCGCGGCCCATCTCGAGCGCGATCTTGGGCAGTTGGGTGGTCTTGCCGGACCCGGTCTCGCCGCAGACGATCACCACCTGGTTCGCCTCCAGGGCTTCGCGGATTTCGGCGCGGCGGGCCGAGACGGGCAGGGATTCGGGGAAGGTAATCGGGATGGAGGTCAGGGTCACCTCCGGATTATCCCCGCCGGGCCGCCGTGCCGCCGCCGGGCCAGCCCATGCCCGTGCGGCGTGCGCGCCGCCAAGCGCCCTACACTCTGGTTTCATACCCCATCCCTGCCCCCCGCACCCGCCCCGCCCCACAGCCGCCCATGTCCGCCGTCTTCAATTTCACCTTCGTGCCCTGGTTCCGCTCGGTGGCGCCCTACATCCACCTGCACCGCGGCAAGACCTTCGTGGTGGCGATCGCGGGCGAGGCGATCGCCGCCGGAAAGCTGCAAACGATCGCGCAGGACATCGCGCTGATCCAGAGCATGGGCGTGAAGATCGTGCTGGTGCACGGCTTCCGGCCGCAGGTCAACGAGCAGCTGCTGGCCAAGGGCCACGCGCCGCAGTATTCGCACGGCATGCGGATCACCGACAGCGTGGCGCTCGACTGCGCGCAGGAGGCCGCCGGCCAGCTGCGCTACGAGATCGAGGCCGCTTTCAGCCAGGGCCTGCCCAACACGCCGATGGCCGGGTCCACGGTGCGGATCATCTCGGGCAACTTCCTCACCGCCCGGCCGGTCGGCATCGTCGACGGGGTCGACTTCAAGCATTCGGGGCTGGTGCGCAAGGTGGACACGGCGGGCATCCTGCGCTCCCTGGATTTCGGCGCGATGGTGCTGCTCTCGCCCTTCGGCTTCTCGCCCACCGGCGAGGCCTTCAACCTCACGATGGAGGAGGTGGCCACCAGCGTCGCGATCGAGCTGCAGGCCGACAAGCTGCTGTTCCTGACCGAGGTGCCGGGCATCCGCGCGCAGCCCGACGCGCCCGAGGGCGACGACAACCCGATCGACACCGAAATGCCGCTGGCCGTGGCCGAGAAGCTGCTGGCCGAACTGCCGCAGCCTCTGCTGCCGACCGATGCCGGCTTCTATCTGCAGCACTGCGTGAAGGCCTGCAAGGCCGGCGTGGAACGCAGCCACATCCTGCCCTTCGCGATCGACGGCGCGCTGCTGCTGGAGGTGTACGTGCACGACGGCATCGGCACGATGGTGATCGACGAAAAACTGGAGAGCTTGCGCGAGGCCACGGCCGACGACGTGGGCGGCATCCTGCAGCTGATCGAACCGTTCGAGAAGGACGGCACCCTGGTCAAGCGCGACCGCACCGAGATCGAGCGCGACGCCGACCACTACACCATCGTCGAGCACGACGGCGTGATCTTCGCCTGCGCGGCGCTCTACCCCTATGCCGAGGCCCGCACCGGCGAGATGGCCGCGTTGACCGTGTCGCCGCAGAGCCAGGGCCAGGGCGACGGCGAAAAGATCCTGCGCCGCATCGAGCAGCGGGCGCGTGCCATGGGCCTCGGCAGCATCTTCGTGCTGACGACCCGTACGATGCACTGGTTCCTGAAGCGCGGCTTCCAGCCGGTCGACCCCGACTGGCTGCCCGAAGCCCGCAAGCGCAAGTACAACTGGGACCGCAAGAGCCAGGTCCTGGTCAAGAAGCTGGTCTAGCGCGTGATAGCCCGTTTGCGGGACACACGCGGGTACGTCGAAGTTCAAAACACGCTCTCGTGCCGACCCCCATCCTGATAAGCGCGACGGGCCAATAGCAGCGCAGGCGGGTGTTGGGGAAACAGGGCACGTCGGGCATCAGAGTGGACTGCGCTCGAACAGGTTCGGGTACTGCGATACGAACTCCTCCTCGGAGCAGAGCATGGCTTCGATATCGGGTACCACTCCATGTTTGAACGGCGGCAGTTCGATGCCATGGGCAGACGCGATGGACCGCGCAGCGAACTCCGCTTTTGCTGCGCTGCCGCGCTGATCCGGTGCGGCACATGCCGCCCACCAGTGCACCCGGGAAATCAACTCAAGCGCTTCATGTTGATTTAGGGGGGGGTTTATAGCTTGCGTATACAACGCTTCCAAGTGTTCTTTGATGACCTGAAGGTACGCCCCATCCGTGTGCGTAATCATATTAGGGTGAGAACGTGCCATAGAGGCTGCAATAGGGTCACGGCGATTGCGGCAGCTTGGCAAGCTCCATAACCTATTATGAAGATCCGATAGATCTGCAGCGGCGCTGACAACTGTCATCGGAATTTCCGTTCCCGATACCGTACCATACTGACGATACACCTTGGTTTCGACACCTCCAAGGTGTTCCCCGCTGAAAATCTCGGTTGCGGCATCAGGGTGCCGCTGCACGCGCTCAATCACTGAATGGTAGGGTGGTCTCAATGACGTGACAAACAGTCGACCCGGTTGACGAACTGACATGAAATCGGTTTTGGCCGGGTCACTGGAAGAAATTCTGGACAGTCGCCATTGTGTTGCTTTTTGCCAGAGTCCATCGAACGTAGAGATGCGGCCAGAAGCAATATCACAAGCCGCACTGCGAGACGCCTTGTAGAAACTTTCGCAATATCGCTTGTTTTCCGGGGTATGGGATTTGTTAGAGATATTCACTCCGGGGGCATCATCCGGCCAGCGCGCGGCGCCAATCAAACTCCTCTCGACTGCGCTGAGTGCAGAATTTTTAACAGGGCCAGGCAGCCCACCTCGGCTGCTGCCACATCTGCTCCCACTACCGCTGCGGGCTTGAAGCCCGGCAAGTTGGCCGCTTGCGGAAGGCATATCGAAATATCGCCTAGGCGTAGAAGAAGTTGACGCTCCATGTTCCGATCCAGATGGAGACTGATGGCGCGGAATGCCGCCGCAGGCGCCAAATAATGTATTTCCCATTTGTCTTCGAGGTTTGAAAAAGACTTGCAGCTTTATCGAATTCATATTTTCTGCTGATCTTCAGGCGAAACAATCATTCGATAAACGAAACAGGGAACCAAGTCCGTAAGGTCTCTGAGCGTTGACGTTGCAAGTTGTTGATCTGACAAACGATACGTTCCAGGCGAATCCTGACGGCGCGCCACATTACGAATGCGCCGAGGTCGCTCCGAAGCTGCGGCACAGACAACACGCGCACGGGTCGCCTGCCACATCGCGCGGTCGCGAGTGCCAACCCGCGGGTCGAGCACCTGCACGCCGGACCGGTCCCGTTATCATGGTCCGCCCATGACCCACCTCCTCGCCGCCGCGCTCTACAGATTCGTTCGATTGTCCGATCACGCCGCCTTGCAGGCGCCCCTGCTTGCCTGCTGCGAACTGCACGGCGTCAAGGGCACGTTGCTGCTGGCCGAGGAAGGTATCAACGGCACCATCGCCGGCCCGCCTGACGGCGTGCGCGCGGTGCTGGCCTGGCTGCGCACCGACCCGCGGCTGGCCGCCCTGCCGCACAAGGAATCGCCCGCCGCGGTGCAGCCCTTCTACCGGATGAAGGTGCGGCTGAAGCGCGAGATCGTCGCGCTGGGCGTCCCGGGGCTGGACGCCGCGGCCGACGCCGGTACCTACGTCGCGCCGGCCGATTGGAACGCATTGATCGACCAGCCCGACGTGGTGGTGGTGGACGTGCGCAACGACTACGAGGTCAAGATCGGCAGCTTCGACGGCGCGATCGACCCGCTGACCAAGAGCTTCTCGGAGCTGCCCGGCTGGGTCGCGCGCGAATCGCAGCCCGGCGGCGTGCTTGCGGGCGACGGCGACGCCAAGCCGCGCGTCGCGATGTTCTGCACCGGTGGCATCCGCTGCGAGAAATCGACCGCCTACCTGCGCAGCCAGGGCTTCGGCGAGGTCTACCACCTCGAAGGCGGCATCCTCAAGTACCTGGAGACGGTGCCTGCGGAAGAGAGCCGCTGGCACGGCGACTGTTTCGTGTTCGACGAACGGGTGTCGGTCGGCCACGGCCTTGTGCAGGGCCACCACACGCTGTGCCGCTCCTGTCGCTGGCCGCTCGGCGATGCGGAGCGGGCATCGCCGCTGTATGTAGAAGGCGTGAGCTGCCCCTACTGCCACGCCACCCGCAGCGAGACAGAGCTGCGAGGCCTGGCCGAGCGGCAGCGCCAGGTGGAACTGGCGCAGCAACGCCGGCAGGCCCACATCGGCGCGCGGATGGCACCGCCGCCGGAGCCGTCGCAGCACTCCGACGAACCGGGTTAGGCGCGCACGCTGCGGCGCGTGAGCAGCAACAGCAGCACGACGGCGAAGACCACGAAGCAGACGAAGGACCAGTTGGCGATCGAGCCGCCGAGGAAGGTCCAGTCGATCGCGGTGCAGTCGCCGCTGCCCTTGAAGATCATCGGGATCGCGCGCTTCAGCGGGAAGGTCTCGATCATCCCGTAGAGGTCGCGGCTGCACGAGGCGAACTCGGGCGGGTACCACTGCAGGAAGCTCTGGCGGGCCGCGACGAAGGCACCGGCGCCGGCCATCAGCAGCGCGAGGAAAGCCAGCGCCTTGCGGCCGCCCGGGCTGCGCAATGCGGCGCCGACGGCGCAGAACACGCCCACCAGGATCAGCGCATACCGCTGCACGATGCACATCGGACAGGGCTCGAGCCCCACCACATGCTGCAAGTACATGCCGAAGGCGAGCATCGCCACGCACAGCACCGCGATGCCGCCCAACACCCGGCGCGGGTGCGTTTCAAATAAGGTCCACAAGATTTAAGCCCTCCAAGAGCGTGTAATTGTCAGGCTCTTTGGGAGGGCTTTCGCGCTTTGGTTCCGGGCCGCTGCGCAACAGGGCGAGCCGGTGCCTGCAGGCTACTGCGCACCTTCGACGAAAACCCGTGCGCGGCGTGGCGTCAGCACCAGCGTATCGCCGTCCTTCAGCGCCATGGCGCGGAACTGGTCTGCCGATATCTGCGCCTCGATCAGTGCGTCCTTGCCGTCGTTGGCGACCTGCGGCTCGGTGGCGACCAGTTCCAGCCGCGCGATCGGGCCGACGACGATCGACCGCTCCAGCACCGCGACGATGCCGCGCCGCTGGCCCGCCGCGTCGCGGTCGGAACCGGGCGTGTAACGCTGCACGTCGAGGTCGTGCGGCCGCACATAGGCGAAGGCCGCGGCGTCCAGCACGCCGGCATGCTCGGGCGCCTCCAGGCGGATGCCCTCGACATGCACCGCGCCCTGGTCGGCCCGGCCGTGGAACAGGTTCACGTCGCCCAGGAAGCCATAGACGAAGGGGCTGGCCGGACGGTCCCAGACCTCCTGCGGCGAGCCGCTCTGCTCGACCTTGCCCTTGTTCATCAGCACCACCCGGTCGGCCACCTCCAGCGCCTCTTCCTGGTCGTGGGTCACGAAGATGCTGGTGACGTGCAGCTCGTCGTGCAGCCGGCGCAGCCAACGGCGCAGTTCCTTGCGCACCTTGGCATCGAGCGCGCCGAAGGGCTCGTCGAGCAGCAGCACCTTCGGCTCCACCGCCAGCGCACGCGCCAGCGCGATCCGCTGGCGCTGGCCGCCGGAGAGCTGCGACGGGTAGCGGTCGGCCAGCCAGTCGAGCTGCACCAGGTTCAGGAGCGAATGCACCTTCTCCTCGATCTGCGCCTCGCTCGGCCGCAGCTTGCGCGGCTTGACCCGCAGGCCGAAGGCGACGTTCTCGAACACCGTCATGTGGCGGAACAGCGCGTAGTGCTGGAACACGAAGCCCACCTGCCGCTCCCGCACATGCACGTCGGTGGTGTCTTCGCCGGCGAACAGGATGCTGCCGGCGTCGGCCGCCTCCAGGCCCGCGATGATGCGCAGCAGCGTGGTCTTGCCGCAGCCAGAAGGGCCGAGCAAGGCGATCAGCTCGCCCGAGTCGATGTCGAGGCTGACGTCCTGCAGCGCCTGGAAATTGCCGAACTGCTTGCTGACGTTGCGAATTTCGATGCTCATGGTTCTTCTTCTGGGAGGTGGGCCGTTCAGCGCGGCACAGCAGGCGTGCCGACGACCGAGGCGGCGAGGCCTGCCGACAGCGGCGGCTCGGGCGACAGCTCACCGGCCGAGGCACGCTCGCGCTCGTGGCGCCATTCGATCCACGACTTGATCGCCAGCGTGACCAGGGCCAGCAGCGCGAGCAGCGACGCGACCGCGAAGGCCGCCACCGACTGGTACTCGTTGTAGAGGATCTCGACGTGCAGCGGCACCGTGTTGGTCTGGCCGCGGATATGGCCCGAGACCACCGACACCGCGCCGAACTCGCCCATCGCCCGCGCGTTGCACAGGATCACGCCGTACAGCAGGCCCCACTTGATGTTGGGCAGCGTGACCTTATAGAAAGTCTGCCAGCCGGTCGCCCCGAGCACGATGGCGGCCTGCTCCTCGTCGGTGCCCTGCGCCTGCATCAGCGGGATCAGCTCCCGCGCGATGAACGGGAAGGTCACGAAGACCGTCGCCAGCACGATGCCCGGCACCGCGAAGATGATCTTGATGTCGTGCGCCGACAGCCAGTCACCGAACCACCCCTGCGAACCGAAGACCAGCACGTACATCAGGCCCGCCACCACCGGCGATACCGAGAACGGCAGGTCGACCAGCGTGGTGAGGAAGGCCTTGCCGGGAAAGTCGTACTTGGCGATCGCCCAGGCCGCGGACACGCCGAAGACCAGGTTCAACGGCACCGCGATCGCCGCGGTGACCAGGGTGAGCTTGATCGCCGACCAGGCGTCGGGCTCGCGCAGCCCTTCCAGGTAGGCGCCGAAGCCCTTGCGCAGCGCCTCGGTGAACACCGCTGCCAGCGGCAGCACCAGGAACAGCAACAGGAACACCATCGCGATGCCGATCAGGGCGCGGCGCACCCAGGGCGACTCAGTGGTGCCCGCGCGCACCCGCGACACGTTGGTTCGTCCGGCAACGCTCATGACGAAGTCTCCGTGCTGCGCACTGCGATGCGAGCCCGCTTCGGAACGGCCGTGCGCGGGTATTTCCAATTCTCCGTGCTGCGCACTGCGATGCGAGCCCGCTTCGGAACGGCCGTGCGCGGGCTCATGTCGGCATCCCCGCGCGCTTGCGCTGCCAGGACTGCAGGCCGTTGATGACCAGCAGCAGCACGAAGGAGATGACCAGCATCACCACCGCGACGGCGGTGGCGCCGGCGTAGTCGTACTGCTCCAGCTTGCCGATGATGATCAGCGGCGTGATTTCGGAAATCATGGGCATGTTGCCTGCGATGAAGATGACGGAGCCGTATTCGCCGATGGCCCGCGCGAAGGCCATCGCGAAGCCGGTCAGCAGCGCGGGCGCGATCGCCGGGAAGATCACCTTGGTGAAGGTCTGCAGCCGGGTGGCGCCGAGGCTGGTGGCTGCCTCTTCCAGTTCCTGCTCGGTGTCTTCCAGCACCGGCTGCACCGTGCGCACCACGAACGGCAGGCCGATGAAGATCAGCGCGATCACCACGCCCGCCGGCGTGAACGCCAGCTTGATGCCCATCGGCTCCAGGTACCGGCCGATCCAGCCGTTGCCCGCCAGGATGGCGGTGAGCGAGATGCCGGCGACGGCGGTGGGCAGCGCGAACGGCAGGTCCACCAGCGCGTCGACGATCTTCTTGCCGGGGAACTTGTAGCGCACCAGCACCCAGGCCAGCAGCAGGCCGAAGACCAGATTGACCAACGCCGCGAACAACGAGGCCCCGAACGTAAGCCGGTACGAGGCCAGCACCCGCGGCGAGGTGACCGCCGCCCAGAACTGCTCGCCGGTGAGGCTGAAGCTGCGCAGCACCAGCGCCGACAGCGGCACCAGCACGACGATGCCGAGGTAGAAGACGGTGTAGCCCAGCGTCAGGCCGAAGCCGGGCAACACCCGCTTGGCGCCCCTTCGGCACCCCGGCACCGCGGGCTGCGGCACCGCCGTGGCAGCAGCCGACATTCAGCGGCCGACGGTGTAGAGCTTGTCGAACTGGCCGCCGTCGTTGAAGTGCACCTTCTGCGCTTCACCCAGGCTGCCGAAGACTTCCTGCACGGTGAAGAGCTGCACCGGCTTGAACACGTCGGCATGCTTCTTCAGCACCGCGGCCGAGCGGGGACGCAGCGCATGCTTGGCGGCGATCTCCTGGCCCTCTTCGGAGTACAGCCAGTCGAGGTAGGACTTGGCCAGCTCGGCGGTGCCCTTCTTGGCGACGGTGCGCTCCACCACCGCCACCGGGTTCTCGGCCACGATGCTGGTCGACGGATACACCGCATCGACCTTGCCCTCGCCGAACTCGCGGTTGATCGAGACCACCTCGGATTCGAAGGTGATCAGCACGTCGCCGATGTTGCGCTGCAGAAAGGTCGTGGTCGCGTCGCGGCCGCCCTTGCCGAGCACCGGCACGTTCTTGTAGATCTTCGAGACGAAGTCGGCCGCCTGCGCGTCGGTGCCGCCCTTCTTCTTGACCGAGCCCCAGGCGGCCAGGTACGCATAGCGGCCGTTGCCGCCGGTCTTGGGGTTGACCACGACCACCTGCACTCCGGGCTTGGTCAGATCATCCCAGTCGCGGATGTTCTTGGGGTTGCCGTTGCGCACCAGGAACAGCATGGTCGAGGTGGTGGGCGACGCGTTGTCGGGGAAGCGCTTGGCCCAGTCTTTGGCCACCACGCCGCGCTCGGCCAGGAAGTCGATATCGGTGCTGGTGTTCATCGTGACCACGTCGGCATCCAGGCCGTCGGCCACCGCGCGGGCCTGCGCGCTGGAGCCGCCGTGGGCCTGGTCGATCTTCACGTCCTTGCCTGTCGTCTTCTTGGTATGCGCGACGAAGGCCGCGTTGTAGTCCTTGTAGAACTCGCGTGCCACGTCGTAGGACGCGTTGAGCAGCGTCGTCTGGGCAGAGGTGGTTCCGCCGACGGCGAGCGCGGCGGCGGCAAGGGCGATCTTGAGGCGGGAGGTCATGCGGATTCCGTGGTGTAGGGTGAAGGAGGAACGGAAGAGCTGGAAGACGGAAGTCGAACGGAGGGATTGTCGCGTGCCGCGGCGGGCGCCTCGAAACCGAGCGAAAGCGCGCCGGTCAGCGACTGCAGCAGCGCCAGGCCCAGCGGCCAGTCGCCGTGGCCGGATTCGAGGTTGAGGTGGCCGGCGTTCCGCAGCCGCACGAACTCGCTCTCCCAGGCCCGGGCATAGGCGCCGGCCAGCCGGATCGGACAGTACGGGTCGTTGCTGCTGGCCACCACCACGCTGCGGTAGGGCAGTCGCGCGTGCGGCACCGGCGCGAAGTCGCTCAGCACCGCGCGGCGCTCCGGGTCGGCCGGGGCCACCAGCAGGGCACCGACGATGCGCGACTGCGCCTCCTCGCCCAGATGGCTGGTGGCGATGCAGCCCAGGCTGTGCGCGGCGATCACCACCGGCAGCGGCGACGCGAGCACGGTCCGCTCCAGCGAGGCGACCCAGGCGTCGCGCCGCGGCGTCATCCAGTCGTCCTGCTGGACACGCACCGCGCCGGGCAGCCGCTCGGCCCAGAGGCTTTGCCAGTGGCCGGGCGCGGAGTCGCGCCAGCCCGGCACGATGACGATGCGCGTGGTGCCGCCAGCGCCTGCGGGCCGGGATGCCGCCATGCTCACTTGTTGGGCTGGGGCGTCAGGCGCAGATAGGGCCGCACCGCGTCGAAGCCCTTGGGAAAGCGCTGCGCCAGCTCGGCCGGGTCCTGCAGGCTGGGCAGGATCACGACGTCGTCGCCGTCCCGCCAGTCGGCCGGCGTCGCGACCTTGTGGCTGTCGGTGAGCTGCAGCGAGTCGACGACCCGCAGGATCTCGTCGAAATTCCGGCCGGTGCTGGCCGGGTAGGTCAGCGTGGTGCGCACCACGTGCTTCGGGTCGATGATGAACACGCTGCGCACGGTGGCGTTGGCCAGCGCGTTGGGGTGGATCATGTCGTAGAGGGTGGCGACCTTCTTGTCGGCATCGGCCAGGATCGGGAAATCGACCGTGGTCTTCTGCGTGTCGTTGATGTCGGGCACCCATTTGCCGTGCGATTCGAGCGTGTCGACGCTCACCGCGATCGGCTTCACGCCGCGCTTGGCGAACTCGCCCGACAGCGCCGCGGTGCGGCCCAGTTCGGTGGTGCAGACCGGGGTGAAATCGGCCGGGTGCGAGAACAGCACCACCCAGGAGCCGGCGGCCCAGTCGTGGAAGTGGATCGGGCCGGCGGTGGAATCTTGGGTGAAGTCGGGTGCGGTGTCGCCGAGTCTGAGGGTTGCCATGTGCGCTCCGGATGGGTGTGGAAACGTATTCTGCGGACGACGACATCGGACCCGAACAAATATCTGCTTGTATCTATATGACGTTTTCCATATAAGAGGGGCAGCTTCGAAAGTGAGGCACAACGGCAGGCCCACAGACTACTGCAGCGCCCGCGCGGTCCTGGTAGTGGGGCTACAACAAAGACATGTTTGATCTGGTACGCCAGTTTTGGCCCAAATGCACAAACCTGTAGGGCTAAACGCCAGGCACAACTCGTTGCCATCGCCGATGATGAGATCAACGGCCGGCCGCGCAAGGGCCTGGGCCTGGGCCTGGGCCTGGGCCTGGGCATACTAGCTCCGCAGGCTGTCTATCGTAAGCCGCTCATCAACAGTTCTCGGCATTCCACCCTCGTCCATGAAACTCCGGGTGTTGTGCTTCACTTTTGAGCCCGCCCTTGGCTATGGAATACATATTCCAGGGGCAAGGCCCAAGAATAGTTTTGATCTATTCGCTTTTTGGTTTTAAGATCGACACCGGGCTGTGTGGTCGGCTAGGCGGACACAAGCGAGCGAGCTGCCTCTTATTTAATAGATTGAATAATTAGATTTATCTTTTAGGGATTAGATTCATGATCAAGAATTTTTCTGGGTTTTTAAAATATTTTTCGTTATTTCATCGATGGTGGGTGGAAATTCTTTTGCAGCGGTTTATGGAGTGCCGACCGCGTACACACTATACAACTCTCTAGTACCACCGGACCCGAACCCTAACAATGTTTGCAATGCCGTCGCCGCGGCGTATGGCGGACATGCAACGGGATTGAGTTTAATCACGCCCCCTTTTACTTACTTTTGCAGTTTTACCTACTCAAACAACAACTCCGTCATTGCCATCTTTCCAGAGGGCTATACTTGCCCAGCCAACAGCTCCTACTCTGGCGGAGGTGGTCTATGCAGTTGCAATACTGGATTCTACGATGCAGGCGGCAGTTGCAAAAAGTACGAGAAGACTGTCAGCTTAGACGGCGATAAAATAACGAGGGCGATGCCAATCGGGCCGCCGGTCATCGTGACGGCCACCGTGGCTGAGTACGATGCGCCAGCTGCACATGCATCTGTTTCTATATTTCTAAAAAAAGATGGAAATATAGAGAGTTCCTATGCCGGAGTAACCGATGGACAAGGGAAATTTCAATTCAAGTATGTTCCACCCCAAGTTCCAACAAAAATAGTCCTAGAGTCCCTTTGCGGCGGATGCACCAATATCAGCACAAACACTATCGAGGTACTGGCCAATCAAATTTGCGATGCCAATTCACCACCGCTGGAAAATCCCATCCAGATTGCCACGGGCGAAAAACTCGAAGCCGATAGTGATTGGATTGATCGCTCTCCGCATCCACTCAGTTTTGGGCGCTTTTATTATGGTTTCGGTGACTTGGCTGCTGCGAGAATGGGCGGAAAGTGGGCGCACCAATACTATGGAAAGCTGGAGCTGGATGCGGCCAAAAAACGAGCGACCATCAGACTTGGCGAAAGGCCCCCGGTGGTTTTCACAAGATCCGACGACTCTGGTTCGTGGATCAACATAGCCGGTCGGGAATCGTTGACGGAAAGTTTGGAAATCGTCGAAAACGGTGCCAAATGGCTATTAAAGATACCCCAGAAAGAATGGCAATTTTCTGCAGACGGAAAACTTATTTACATCGTCGATATACCTGGCAAATGTCGAATGAAGCTGTATTATGACGGCGAGTTTATAGCGAAAGTTGAAAATGAATTTGGAAGAAGTATTAATTTTTCTTACGGAGCCTCTGGACTTCTGGAAGGAGTAGTCTTTCCTGATGGAACTACATCACGATACGAATACGACGACCAGTCTAGACTGGTCAAAGTTGTACAAACCGACGGAACTATAAAACGCTATAAATACGACGATGCCAACCATCCATCTCTTATGACTGGAAAAGTCGATGAGAATTCTTTGGATTACGCGAAATTCGAGTACGATTATTTCGGGCGCGCCATCCGCAGCGAGCATGCCGGCGGTGCCCATTTAATATCAGCATCCTATACAAGTTTGGCGAGCGGAGCCGGGAGGTTGATAGGTCTTGCCGAAAATTCTTTGCCCGAAGAACATAAACTTGCAGCACGAGTTCAAGATGCGTTAGGGATGTCAAGAAACTATGAGTGGTTTGGGGGCGACTCGATATATCTTTCTTCGTTGAGCGCAACCAATGGTATTTCTTCATTAGGGAGCCGCAATTTTGATACGGACGGCTTGCCCCAGTCCGAACATGATTTTCTCGGCACAGGTACAACGTATACTTGGGATTTCAACCGCCGCCTGCCGCTGGCGACAACCCGCGCTGCAGGACGACCAGAGGCGGCGACCGTCGCGATTCAATGGCATCCTACATTTGACCTCCCGGCGCTCATCACCCAAGCAGGTCGAACGACGGCATTCACTTACGATGCTTCGGGCCGCAAGCTGAGTGAGTCCGTAACCGACATGGGAACGGGCCAGTCTGCTACTCAATCATGGAGTTATAACGATGCCGGCTTGGTCTCTATGGCAATCACCGCAAATGGTGCGGCGACTGGGTATACCTATGACATTGCGGGCAACCTGGATCAAAGTACTGACCCTCTCGGCCGCATCACCCTTTACGAGCACGACGCGGCGGGCCGCATGACCCGGCAGACCGACCCGACCGGCACGGCGAGCATCTACACCTACGATCCACGCGGTCGCCTGCTCACCCAGAGCCGCGGCGGCCTGCAGATCACCAGTATCTACACTCCTACGGGGTTGGTCAGTCGGATAGTTTCCGCAGCGGGTTATGCCGTCGATTTCACTTATGACGACGCGCACCGCCTGACCGGCTGGAACGACAACCGGGGGGCGAGCGGCAGTTACACGCTCGATGGCATGGGCAACCGCACCGCCGAAAAAACGCGCGATGCGCGGAACCAAGTCATCTGGCAAGCAACTCGCACGATCAATTACCTGAACAGCGTCGTTTACGAGCGGCACGGCGATGACCAAGGCATCAGTTATACCTACGATGCCAACGGCGAGCGCATCTCGGAGACGAACGCATTGGGCCAGACGACGCGGTACGGGCTGGACGGCCTGCGCCGGGTGCAGCAGGTCACCGACAGCCTGAACGCGCAGGCGATGCTGGCCTACGACCCGCGCGACAACGTGGTGGCCGCATCCGACTTCAAGGGCGTCTCCACCGCTTACACCCGCGACGCGCTGGGCAGTGCCACGCAGGAGCGCAGTGCCGATACCGGCGCCCTCGCCACGACCTACGACGCGCTGGGGCTGCCGCGGAAGATCGTCGATGCGCTGGGGCGCGCGACCGAGATCACCCGGGATGTGCTGGGCCGCCCGACCCGGATCCAGTATGCGGACGGCAGCGCCAGCGTGCTGCGCTACGACCTGGCCGGCGCTGACTATGCCGAGGCCGATTCACCGAACGCGTGCGTCGGATTCCTCGGCGAGTTGCAGGACCCGGGGGTGACCACCCGATACCGGCGCGATGCGCTGGGCCGGGTGACGCGCAAGCAGCAGGTCCTGGCCGACGGTGCGAACCGCAGCGTGGCTTATGGCTATGGGGCGGCGGGCGCCCCCGGGGCCGGACGGATCGCGAGCATCACCTACCCTTCCGGCGGGGTGCTGGGCTATGTCTACGATGCGACCGGTCAATTGGCGGGGCTGAGCTTGAACGGCACGCCGCTGGTGAGTGACCTGGCCTGGAACCCGCTGGGTCAACCCACGGGCTGGCAATGGCCGTTCGTCAATGGGGGCACCAGCAGCAGCAGCGGCGGTCTGGCGGCGAGCCGCCGCTACGACACGGCCGGCCAGCTGGTGCAGTACGAGCTGGGCAGCTATACCTGGGATGCCGCCGGGCGGGTGGCCAGCCTGACGCAGGAATTGATGCTGCCGACGGCCGGCGGGGTGGCGCCGACGGTCTTCTCCACGGGCTTCACCTACGACGGCGCGGGCCGGATCGTGGGCATGGCGCACGAGCCGCGGACGGTGGCCAGTCTGCCCAGCGAGGTGCCGCTGTCCGCGGTGGTAGGGCCGCAGCAGGTCGGCATGGCCTACGACGCCAACGGCAACCGGCAGAGCGTGGTGTACACCCAGGGTGCGTCGGACAGCGGGCTGACGCTGCAGCGCACCTACACCGTGGCGCCGGACAGCAACCGGCCGACGGGGTATGCGCAGACGCTGCGCATGGGCACGGGCGATCCGACGGTGACGCAGGTGCCGTTCGTCTACGACGCCACAGGGTCGATCACGCAAGCGGGGCGGGATGTGTGGGGTTATGGGGCGGATGGGCGGCTGCGGAGTGTGGAGCGCAGCGGCGGCACCAGTAGCACCGACACCATGGCCCGGGCCACCTATCTGCACAATGCGCTGGGCCAGCGGGTGCTGAAGACGAACGGACTGCAGACACCGGCGGTGCGTACGGAGACGGTGTATGCGGAGGGGCCGTTCGAGGGGAGTACGGTGCTGGGGCAGTATCGGAACTCTGCCGACGGTTCCACGAGCGGCACGGGGACGACGGAGTTCATCTATCTGCCGACGGCCGGCGGGCCGATGCCTATCGCCGCCGTCATGGACGGACGGCTGTACGCGGTGCACAGTGACCATCTGAATACGCCGAGACGGCTGACGCGCGACGATGGGCTGGTCACCTGGCAGTGGGTGACGACCGCCTTCGGGGAGGTGCCGCCGAGTACGAGTGCGACGGAGTTCGTGCAGGATGCGGCGGTGGCGTCTTCGGGGGTGGCGCCCTCTTCTTCCGCAGCAACCCCGTTCGCCTTCGATCTGCGCTATCCGGGGCAGGTGGCGGATGAGGAGTCGGGGTTGTTCTATAACCTCAATCGGAGCTACCACCCGCTAGCGGGGCGGTATACGCAAAACGATCCGATCGGGTTGGAGGGGGGGGTGGAATCGGTATGGGTATGTGGGGGGGGAATCCTCTCAGTGGAATTGACCCATTTGGGTTGGATACTGTGGTTCTAATTGGGGGCGGGACAAGTGGAAACCCATTTGGGCATGCGGCAATTGGATTTACTGGACAAGGCGTATACAGCTACGGAACTGGGACACCTTTGGGAGGTAGTCTTACAGATTATCTTAACTCTCAGGCCCAATACCGGGATTCAACGGCCTACGTTCTGAAAACGACTCCTGAGCAAGAGGCACAAATGCTAAACGAGATATTGAAGTACCGTAAGACTCCGCTGCCTGACCCGCGCAAAGACCCTTGGGGAGCTGCGAATGACACATGCGCCACTCGAACTCAGAATGCGCTTGAGGCGGGTGGGATAAATTCCATTTTGGCTCCTTACACCAGTCCATTCCCTTCGTACATTGGTGGTATCGCAGCTCGTAATGCAACGTCAACCATATCCATTTCAAGAGGATCTGGTGTTACCAGCGGGTTATCTTCTTTTAATAAGCGGTAGTTGCAATGTTTAAAATAGTTTTAATAATCGCACTGCTTTTTATGGGTGGGTGCGACAAGGTGGCACCGAACAACGATCTAGTCAATAAATCGGAATATTCAGTTCTGCAGCACTATGAGTATGAATTAAGAAATACTCAGCACGACAAGACCTATATGGCATTTAATAACGCACTAGGTACCAAATTAACTGTCTTGGCGTTTCCAATAAAAAATAAACCGACAGGGTATGTTGTAATTCTCGCCAATTCGAAAAGCACGCCCACAGTTAAAACCATGACTGAATCGGAATTTCTAGTAACAAAAGAAGCGTATATTGCGCTCAAAAAAGAATTAAATCTCTCAAATGAAGTTGACAACTTTATTGCTGAACGAGTGCAATAAATCTTGGAAGAGTTTTTGATGTTTAATTGAAGCGATTCGCATATTTTCCCTTCACCTTCAAAAGGAGCGGATTCGAACCCTGACGTGGAACATCTGCCACCCACGCATTGAGGTCAGTCACCGCACAGTAAAAGAGACGCGCAACGCCCAGGAACTCTTCCCCTGTCGGGTTGCGCTTTAGGTCCGAACCCGCCCACCCAAGCTCACAACTTCGCGATCGACACCTCGGTCGACTTCACCAGCGCCACCACGTCGGACCCGACCTTCAGCTGCAGCTCGTCGACCGACCGGGTGGTGATGACCGAAGTGACGGTGCCGAACGGCGTTTCGACATCGACTTCGGAGACGACGTCGCCGCGCACGATCTCGCGGACCTTGCCCTTGAACTGGTTGCGGACGTTGATGGCTTGGATGGACATGGAAATACTCCCGGGGGTTGAAAAACGGATGGCGCTATTAAATCGATAGCTAGAGGTCGGCTATTTACGCCGGCTGCAGGCACTTTTCTTATGAATTCTGAATAAGGAAACCGTCAGATCGCCCAGCGCAGCGCATTGGCGGGCCGGGCCGACCAGTCCGCCGTCGGCGGCGGCGTGTCGTCGGCCGGCTTCTGCAGCACCCGGTCGAGGATGCGTTTCTCCAGCGCGGCGAAGGCCGGGTCGCCCTGCGAACGGGGCCGGGCCAGGTCGATGCGCTCGTCAAGCGCGATGCGGCCGTCCTCGATCAGGATCACCCGGTCGGCCAGGGCCACCGCCTCCTGCACGTCGTGGGTCACCAGCAGCGCGGTGAAGCGGTGCTGCCGCCACAGGCTCTCGATCAGGCGGTGCATCTCGATGCGGGTGAGCGCGTCGAGCGCACCCAGCGGCTCGTCGAGCAGCAGCAGCCGCGGCTGGTGTACCAGGGCGCGTGCCAGGGCCACCCGCTGGCGCTGCCCGCCCGACAGGCGCGCCGGCCATTCGCCCTCGCGCTCGGCCAGGCCGACCTGGGCCAGCACCTCGGAGGCGCGGGCATGGTGCTCTTTCGACAGGCCCAGGGTCACGTTGTCGAGCACCCGCTTCCAGGGCAGCAGTCGCGCCTCCTGGAACATGATCCGGGTGTCGCCGTGCAGCCCGTCGATCGGACGGCCGTCGGTCGAGAGCGTGCCCTCCGACGCCCGCTCCAGCCCCGCCACCAGCCGCAGCAGCGTGCTCTTGCCGCAGCCGCTGCGGCCGACGATGGCGACGAATTCGCCTGGCGCCACATCGAGCCGCGCACCGCGCAGCACCTCCCGGGCGCCATAGCGCTTGGTGAGCTGGCGGGCTTGCAGGCGCACGCCGCCGGGGCGTGCAGAGTTCTGAGCCGCAGCAGCGGCGACGGGCCGATCTTCCAATGTGACGCTCATGGTGAAACCTTCGAATGCCGGGCAGTCGACGCCCAGCGGAGGAAACAAAACCGGTCGTAGCCCATAGCTCACCCTCGATCCCAGAAACACCGTGGATCCGGCTCCGCCGGTCCACCGGTGTTGCCCCCGGTAGGGGGTAGGCGTTACACGAAGTGAAAAGCCTGGGGGCGAGCTACCGATACCCCGGATGCCAGCGCAGCCACCACCGCTCCAGGCCGCGGGCGAACAGGTCGGCCGCCTTGCCCAGCAGCGCGTACAGCAGGATGCCCACCAGCACGATGTCGGTCTGCAGAAACTCGCGCGCGTTCATCGTCAGGTAGCCGATGCCGGACTGCGCCGAGATCGTCTCGGCCACGATCAGGATCACCCACATCAGCCCCAGCGAGAAGCGCAGCCCGACCAGGATCGAGGACATGGCGCCCGGAAGGATCACCTCCTTGTAGAGCTGCCAGCGGGTCAGCCCGTACGTGCGGCCCATCTCGATCAGCTGCGGATCGACGTTGCGGATGCCGTGGAAGGTGTTGAGGTAGATCGGGAAGAAAACCGACACGGCGATCAGGAACAGCTTGGCCGTCTCGTCGATGCCGAACCACAGGATCACCAGCGGGATCAGCGCCAGCGCCGGAATGTTGCGCACCATCTGGATGGTGGAGTCGAGCAGCGTCTCGAAGAACTTCACCGATCCGGTCAGCAGCCCCAGTGCAAGGCCCAGCCCGCCGCCCACCGCCAGCCCGGCCAGCGCCCGGCCGGCGCTCACCTTCACATGGGTCCACAGCTCGCCCGACGCGGTCAGCAGCCAGGCCGCCTTGACCACGTCCACGGGTGCCGGCAGCACCCGGGTCGACAGCCAGCCCAGCGACGAGGCCACCTGCCACAGCGCGATCAGCGCCACCGGCACCAGCCACGGGATCAGGCGCTTGCCCACGCCCGATGCGAAAGCCAGCAGTCCGCCGAAAGCGGGCGCGGCGGCCGGCAGCGGCCGGGTCTGTACATGGTCGGTCATGGGATGTCCTCGGTGCGGCAGTGGCGCGGGTTAGCTTTGGGAGACCAGGCGCGAAGGCGCGTCGAGGTTGGCGACCACTTCGCCGAACGGCCCGGTAAGCGCCTGGCCCGGCAGCTTCTGCCGGGCTGCGCGGGAGAGCCGCGGGAACACCAGCTCGGCAAAACGGTAGGCCTCTTCCAGGTGCGGATAGCCCGAGAAGATGAAGCTGTCGATGCCCAGCGCCGCGTATTCCTCGATGCGGGCGGCTACGCTGGCGCCGTCGCCCACCAGCGCGGTGCCGGCACCGCCGCGCACCAGGCCCACGCCGGCCCACAGGTTGGGGCTGATCTCCAGGTCGGCGCGGCCGCGCGAGAACGTCGATGGGCCGCCCCGAGCGGTCTCCGCCCCCTCGGGGGGCAGCGAGGACACGCCAGTGCCGAGCGTGGGGGCCTTGTTCCGTGCGCCGGCGTGCAGCGCGGCCATGCGGCGCTGGCCTACGGAGTCCATGCGGGCGAAGGCGGCCTGGGCGCGCTCCACCGTCGCGTCGTCGACCCGGCTGATCAGCGACTCGGCGGCCTGCCAGGCCTCGTCGTCGGTCTCCCGCACGATGACGTGCAGCCGGATGCCGAATTGGACGGTGCGGCCGAGCTTGGCCGCGCGGGCGCGCACGTCGGCGATCTTCTTGGCCACCTCGGCGGGCGGCTCGCCCCAGGTGAGGTAGGCATCCACCTGCTCGGCCGCCAACTCGTGGCCCGCCTCGGACGAGCCGCCGAACCAGATCGGCGGATAGGGTTGCTGGATCGGCGGATAGACCAGCTTGGCACCCTTGACGCTCAGGTGCTTGCCGTCGAAGTCGACGCTGCCGCCGTCGTGGCTGCGGGTCAGGATCTCGCGCCAGATGCGGATGAACTCGGCCGACTGCTCGTAGCGCAGCGCATGGTCCAGAAACACGCCGTCGCCTTCCAGCTCGCCGTTGTCGCCGCCGGTCACCAGGTTGACCAGCAGCCGGCCACCGGAGAGGCGGTCGAAGGTGGCGGCCATGCGGGCGGCCAGCGCCGGCTGGTGCAGGCCGGGGCGCACCGCGACCAAAAATTTCAGGTTCTGGGTGCTGCCGATCAGGCTGGAGGCGATCACCCACGGGTCTTCGCAGGAGCGGCCGGTGGGGATCAGCACCCCGTCGTAGCCCAGGCGGTCGGCCGCGCCGGAGACCTGCTGCAGGTAGGGAAGATCGACGGTGCGGGCGCCTTCGGCGGTGCCGAGGTAGCGGCTGTCGCCGTGCGTGGGAAGGAACCAGAAGATTTGCATGGTGGGGGCCTCGTCTAGGGGGGTGTCGTGGGGGTGCCGGGCTACCAGGAATGGGCCAGCACGGCGCGGTGGGCGGGGAACGCCGCGGCGGCCGTCTTCTGCAGCCGGCGCAGCACCCGCACCGGCACGTAACCGTATGGCGCACGGCGGGCCCGCGCCCGAGGCGACGCGGGCGCCACCCGCCAAGCAGCGGAGGTCAGGGTCACGATCTGTGCGGCATGGGCGCGAACGGAAGGGGTCGAAAGAGAGGACATGGCTTCTCCCGAAAACATGGCGACGCGCTGCGGGCTCAGACGGCGCCGGCCGCCGCGGCCTCGAACACATCGATCTTCTTGGGGATCAGCTTCAGCTCGAAGAACTTGTCGGCGATCTGCTGCTGCTCGGCCAGGATCGCCTTGTTGATCGGCACCGTGCCGTAGGTGTTGCGGCCCACGGCCAGATCCAGCACCGGCTTGGACAGGCCGAGCACGCCGGCCAGTTCGGTGGCGTATGCATCGCGATTGGCACCGGCCCACCGGTCCAGGCGGTCGATCTCCTCGATCAGGACCGTGATCACGTCGCGGTTCTTGGCCGCGTAGTCGAGCGAAGAGAAGTAGTAGGCGCGGTTGCCCACCACGCCCTGGGCATCGGCCACCACGCGGGCGTCGAGCGCTTTCTCCGCGGCGGCCAGGAACGGATCCCAGATCACCCAGGCGTCGACCGCGCCGCGCTCGAAGGCCGCGCGGGCATCGGCCGGCGGCAGGTAGACCAGCGACAGGTCGCTGTAGGCCAAGCCGTGCTTTTCGAACAGCTTGACGATGAAGTAATGGACGTTGCTGCCCTTGTTAAGGGCGATCTTCTTGCCCTTGAGGTCGGCGACGGTCTTGATGGCCGAGCCTTTGGGCACGATCACCGCCTCGACCGCCGGCCGGTGCGGCGTGGAGGCCACATAGGCCAGCGGCGCACCGGCGGCTTGCGCGAAGATCGGCGGCGCCTCGCCCACGTCGCCGAAATCGATCGATCCGACATTGAGCGCTTCCAGCTGCACCGGGCCGGCGTTGAACTCGGTCCATTTGACGGACACGCCCAGCGGCGCCAAGCGCTTCTCGAAAGTGCCGCGGCCTTTGAGGATGCTGAGGATCCCCTTCTGGTTGCCGACCCGCAGGGTGCGCGCAGGCGCCTGGGCCCAGACGGGCAGCGATGGCAGCGCCAGGCCGGCGACCAGGGCACCCTGCACCAGGGTGCGGCGGGAGACGGCGTTTTGCGCGATCGGCGAACGGGGATGGGACGGCATGGTGAACCTTTGGATGAACGGACGAGCGGGCTCCCGCGCGGCAACGCGCACTGCGGGAATTTTCACAATCGAGAGGCACGGCGGTGGGGGCGGCATGCGCGCCCGCCGGGGCGGTCAGACGCTACATCGCACCTGCGAGAACGGCACCGGGTCGAAGCCCGGCGCCACACCGCGCGGCAGCAATTCGGTGACCAGCAGATCGACCGCTTCGACCAGCCGCAGGGCCAGGTCGGCATGGACCTGGTAGGGGCCTTCGGGCAGGCGAACCACCTGCGATTCGGTGGCGTAGACGCCCGGCAGGATCTGCCGCGCGCCGAGGGACTGCAGCACCGGCCGCAGCGCATAGTCGAGCGCCAGCATGTGGTGCGGGCTGCCGCCGGTGGCCAGCGGCAGCACCGTCTTGCCCTTGAGCCCGGTCTGCGGCAGCAGATCGAGGAAGGCCTTCAGCACGCCGCTGTAGGCCGCCTTGTAGACCGGCGTGGCGATCACCACCGCATCGGCCGCCGCCACCTGGGCCGCCGCACGGACGACGGCCGGATGCCCGAAATCGGCCTGCACCAGCGCCAGCGCATCCAGTTCGCGCACCTGCAGCTGCTCCGAGCGCAGGCCGCGCAGCAGCAGCCGCTGGCCCACGGTGTCGAGCAGTGCCTGCGAACGCGAAGGCGCGGTCGGGCTGCCGGCAATCAGAAGAACGGTCATGGAAGCATTGCTCACGGTGCGGTACGGAAAAATTCAAGCAAAAGATAGCTGTAGTCGGCGCCGAACGTCGACCACCAGCTATCAATTCAGTAGCAGATGCTACTTTTGCGCGTTGGTGTAGATCTGGTCGAACGAGGCACCGTCGGCGAAGTGGTCCTTGTCGGCCTTGCCCCAGCCGCCGAAGGCCTGGTCGATCGTCACCAGCGTCAGCTTGGGGAACTGCGACTCGTACTTGGCCTTGGCCTTGTCGCCGGTCGGGCGGTAGTAATTGCGGCCGGCGATCTCCTGGCCTTCGTCGGAGTAGAGGTACTTGAGGTATTCCTCCGCCGCAGCGCGGGTGCCCTTCTTGTCGACGTTCTTGTCGACGACGGCGACCGAAGGCTCGGCCAGGATCGAGATCGACGGCACCACGATCTCGAACTTGTCGGTGCCGAACTCCTTTTGCGCCAGGAAGGCCTCGTTCTCCCAGGCCAGCAGCACGTCGCCCACGCCGCGCTGGACGAAGGTGATCGTCGAGCCGCGGGCACCGGTGTCGAGCACCGGCACGTTCTTGAACAGCTTGCCGACGAACTCCTTGGCCTGCGCGTCGCCGCCGTACTTGCGCTTGGCGAATTCCCAGGCGGCCAGGTAGTTCCAGCGGGCGCCGCCAGAGGTCTTGGGGTTGGGCGTGATCACCTGCACGCCGGGCTTGACCAGGTCGTCCCAGTCCTTGATGCCCTTGGGGTTGCCCTTCTTGACAAGCAGCACGATGGTGGAGGTGTAGGGTGCCGAGTTGTGCGGCAGGCGCTTCTGCCAGTCCGGCTTGATAGCGCCGCCGTTCTTGACGATGGCGTCGATGTCGCCGCCGAGGGCCAGCGTCACCACATCGGCGTCGATGCCGTCGATCACCGAGCGGGCCTGCTTGCCGGAGCCGCCGTGCGACTGCCTGACCGACACGTCCTGGCCGCTCTTTTCCTTCCAGTGCTTGGCGAAGGCCTTGTTGTAGTCCACGTACAGCTCCCGCGTCGGGTCGTACGATACGTTGAGCAGGTTCACGCTTTGGGCCAGCGCCGGCAGGGAGAATACGCCGGCCACCAGAGCGGCCAGGGGAATCTTGATAAAGTCGCGGCGAATCGGCATGAGGTTCTTTCGGCTTCGTTCTTGCGGGGATGCGGGAGTCGACAGGACGGATTCTGAAAGCAGGCCGAACAAACTTGAACGATCAGGTTCAAGGTTTCTTATTCATAAAACCTACTTAGACAGCCGCGACATGGCACGCATGGTCCACTGCATCAAGCTCGGCATCGAAGCCGAAGGTCTGGATTTCCCGCCCTACCCCGGCGAAATGGGCAAGCGGCTTTGGGAGAGCGTCAGCAAGCAGGCTTGGGCGGACTGGATGAAGCAGCAGACGATGCTGGTCAACGAGAACCGCCTGAACCTGGCCGACCAGCGCGCCCGCGAGTACCTCAAGCGTCAGATGGAGAAGCACTTCTTCGGCGACGGCGCCGACGCGGTGCAGGGCTACGTGCCGCCATCGGCCGCCTGATCGCCCCGGCCGCCGCCAGCCGAGCCGCCTTCGGGCGGTTTTCTTTTGGCGGCCCGCTTCCTCATCGCACCCTCCCCGCATGACCGACACCGTGGTCTGGAGCGACTCCGGCCTGCCCCGCAGCCCGCGCTTCGACGATATCTACCACTCCGAGGCCGGCCCCACCGCGCAGGCCCGACACGTGTTCCTGGGCGGCTGTGGCCTGCCGGCAGCCTGGGCCGGACAGCCGCGGTGGCGCATCCTGGAGACGGGCTTCGGCCTGGGGCTCAACTTCCTCACCGCCTGGGCCGCCTGGCGCGACGACCCGGCCCGGCCCGGCTTGCTGCACTTCGTCTCGGTCGAAGCCTGGCCGGTGGCGCCGGCCGACCTGCGGCGCGCGGTGGCGCAGGAGCCGTCGCTGGTACCGCTGGCCGACCTGCTGGCCGCGCGCTGGCACGGACTGCTGCCGGGAGTGCACCGACTGGCCTTCGACGGCGGCCGGGTGATGCTGACCCTCTGCGTCGGCGACGTGCAGCCGATGCTGCGCGGACTGCAGCGCTTCGATGCCGACAGCATCTTCCTCGACGGTTTCGGGCCGCGGCGCAATCCGGAGATGTGGTCGCCCACCACCCTGCAGGCCGTGGCCCGCTTCGCCCGGCGCGGCACCCGTCTGGCCACCTGGACCATCGCCCGCGCGGTCCGCGACGCACTGGCCGAGCAGGGCTTCACCATCACCCTGGCCCCGGGCCTGCCGCCCAAGCGCGACTGCCTGCTGGCGCTGTTCGACCCGCGCTGGGAGCCGCGCCGCGCGCCGCTGCCGGTGGGGGAAAAGGTCACCGCGCCCGGCCACTGCGCGGTGGTCGGGGCCGGCCTGGCCGGCGCGGCGGTCGCGGCCGCGCTGGCGCTGCGCGGCTGGCGGGTCACGGTCCTGGACGGGGCCGATGCACCCGCGGCCGGTGCCTCCGGTGCGCCGGCCGGCGTGCTGGCGCCGCATGCCTCGCCCGACGACGCGCTGCTCTCGCGCCTGACCCGTGCCGGCGTGCGGGCGACCTGGCAGCAACTGGAAGACCGGCTCGTCCTGGGCGAAGACTGGCAAGACAACGGAGTGCTTGAGCGCCATCCGCCCGACGCCGGCCGCCTGCCCGCGGCATGGACGGCCGAGGGGCCCAACGAAACCTGGCACGCCTCGGCGGCCGACTGCACCGCCGCCGGCCTGCCGCGCGACACCCCGGCCCTGCTGCACCGCCGCGCCGGCTGGGTCCGGCCGGCACGGTTGATCGCCGCCTGGCTGCAGACACCCGGCGTGCGCTTCGTCGGTCGCAGCCGTGTCGACCGGCTGATCGCCGAGGGCGATACCTGGCACCTGCTGGCGGCCGACGGCACCCGGCTGGCGACGGCCGACCGGGTAGTGCTGGCCGGCGGGGCGAGCGGCGCGGCGCTGGCGGATGACCTGCCGCTGCAGCCGGTCCGCGGACAACTGGCCTGGGGCACGGTACCCGCCGCCGCACAGGGCCTTCCGCGCCAGGCGATCAACGGCGACGGCCAGCTGATCGCACGGGTGCCCGATGGCGCAGGCAGCACGCTGTGGGTGAACGGCGCCACCTTCGAGCGGACCGATGCAGACGAGACGCGCGCCGAAGACCGCGAAGCCAACCGGTTGCGGTTGGCTTCACTGCACCCCGCGGCAGCGGCCGCGGTGGCGCCGGCCCATGCCGACGGCACGGTGCACGACTGGGTCGGCATCCGCTGCGCCTCGGCCGACCGCAGACCGCTGGTCGGGCCGCTGGGTGCGCCGCATCTGCCGGGCGTGTGGGTCTGCAGCGCCCTGGGCTCCCGGGGACTGACCTTCGCCGCGCTGTGCGCCGAACTGCTGGCGGCCCGCTGGCACGGCGAGCCCTTGCCGCTGACGGCGCGGGAAGCGCAGGGGCTCGACACTGCCCGCACCAGCCGGGAGGACCCGGTCTCGTCTTATCCGGAAACCGCTCAAAAAGCCTCGGAAAGCCGCGCCCAGCAAGCGGAATAAACTAATCCGCATAAAGCGCAGGCTAGAAAATCGTTTGAATTCATAAGCAGCGCTTTTACAGTTTCGCCCCTATGCACGATCTCGCGTTCGTATTCGCCGGCTTCGCCGTGGGCCTGGTCGTAGGGCTCACCGGCGTGGGCGGCGGCTCGCTGATGACCCCGCTGCTGATCTTCTTCTTCGGCGTGAAGCCGCATTTGGCGATCGGCACCGACCTGCTCTTCGCGGCTTTCACCAAGATCGGCGGCTCGGTCGCGCTGGCCCGGGCGCGCCAGATCGACTGGCCGTTGGTGCTGCGCATGGCGGCCGGCAGCGTGCCGGCCGCGCTCGCAACGCTCTACGTGCTGGGCCGGATGGGACCCGCGCAGCCGGCGGTGCAGCGCATCATGACGCTCACGCTGGGCGCCGCCCTGCTGCTGACCGCGGCGGCCACGTTCTACAAAACGGTGCGGGGCACCCAGGCGCCGCAGGCCTCCCCGGGCGATGCGGCAGAGGCCGCGCGCAGCCGGCATCCGGTGCTCACGGTGCTGTTCGGCGCGGCCATCGGCACGCTGGTCACGCTCAGCTCGGTCGGGGCCGGCGCGATCGGCGTGCTGGTGCTGATGCTGCTCTACCCGATGCTGCCGCTGCGCCGCATCGTCGCAGCCGACATTGCCCATGCCGTACCTCTGACCTTGGTGGCGGGGCTGGGACATGCCTCCATCGGCTCGGTAGACTGGCCGCTTCTGCTCAAGCTGCTCGCCGGCTCGCTGCCCGGCATCTGGCTGGGCACGCTCCTGGTGCGCCGGGCGCCCGAGCGGCTGATCCGCTCGCTGTTGTCGGTGCTGCTGGCCTATGCCGGAGCCAAGTTGATCACCCTATAAATATTCCCGAGATTTCCACGATGTACCAGTACACAGAATTCGACCGCCAGTTCGTGCACCAGCGCGCCGCCCAGTTCCGCGACCAGCTCGAGCGCTGGCAGGCCGGCAAGCTGAGCGAGGACGAGTTCAGACCGCTGCGCCTGCAGAACGGCTGGTATGTGCAGCGCTACGCGCCGATGCTGCGGGTGGCGGTGCCCTACGGCGAGCTCTCCAGCCGGCAACTGCGGGTGCTGGCGAAGATCGCTCGCGAGTACGACGAGCCCGAGGCGGCCGTCTACAAGACGGCGATGGACACCCAGCGCGCCCTCGGCACCCAGCACCTGCCGACGCACTACGCGCACTTCACCACCCGCCAGAACGTGCAGTACAACTGGATCCCGCTGGCCAAGAGCGCCGACGTGATGGACCTGCTGGCCTCGGTCGACATGCACGGCATCCAGACCAGCGGCAACTGCATCCGCAACATCACCAGCGACGAGCGCGCCGGCGTGGCCGCCGACGAGATCGCCGACCCGCGTCCCTTCGCCGAGATCATGCGGCAGTGGAGCACCCTGCACCCCGAGTTCGCCTTCCTGCCGCGCAAGTTCAAGATCGCGATCACCGGCGCCACCGAGGACCGCGCCGCCACCGGCTGGCACGACGTGGGTCTGCGCCTGCTGAAGAACGAGGCCGGCGCGCTGGGCTTCCGGGTTCAGGTGGGCGGCGGCATGGGCCGCACCCCGATCGTGGGCACCGTGCTGCGCGAGTTCCTGCCCTGGGACCAGATCATGAATTACCTGGAAGCGGTTGTGCGGGTCTACAACCGCTACGGCCGCCGCGACAACATCTACAAGGCCCGCATCAAGATCCTGGTGAAGGCCGAAGGCCAGGCCTACATCGACGACGTGGAAGCCGAGTACGCGCAGATCGTCGAGCACGACGGTGCGCCGCACACCATCACCCAGGCCGAGTACGACAGGGTGGCCGCCTCCTTCGTGCCGCCCGCACTGGCTGCCGGTACCGGCACCACCGCCGAGGACGTCGATACCGCCCTGCGCACCGCCGCGGCGGCCGAGCCGATGTTCGCCCGATGGCTGCAGCGCAACGTGGCGCCGCACCAGAACCCGGCCCTGCGCGCGGTGACCCTGTCGTTCAAGCGCCGTCTGCAGGCGCCGGGCGACGCGTCGGCCGACCAGCTCGACATCGCGGCCGGCCTGGCCGACCGCTACAGCGCCGGCGAAACCCGCGTCACCCACGACCAGAACCTGCTGCTGCCCTGGGTGCGCGCCGAAGACCTGCACGCCCTGTGGAAAGAGGCCACCGCCGCCGGCTTCGCCAGCGCCAATGTCCACCTGCTGACCGACATGATCGCCTGCCCCGGCGGCGATTTCTGCGCGCTGGCCAACGCCCGCTCGATCCCGATCGCCGAGGCGATCACCGAGCGCTACCAGGACCTCGACGAGCTCGACGACCTGGGCGAGATCGACCTGCACATCAGCGGCTGCATCAACAGCTGCGGCCACCACCATAGCGGCCACATCGGCATCCTGGGCGTCGACAAGGACGGCAAGGAGTGGTATCAGGTCACCCTCGGCGGCTCCGACGGATCGGCTCTCTCGGGCGCGTCCCAGGCCGGCAAGGCGGTCGGCCCGTCCTTCACCGCGGCCGAAGTGCCCGAGGTGATCGAGGCGGTGCTGACCACCTACCGCGATCACCGCCAGTCGGTCGACGGCCGCCACGAAACCTTCATCGACACGCTGCGCCGCGTCGGCGCCGAGCCCTTCAAGGCGGCGGCCAACGGCGCCCGTTTCAAGGTGGAGGAAGCCGCCTGAGGCGGACCGGAAAGCACGACATGAAGATCATCGATTCCCACGCCCATTCCGTTCCCGAGAACGACGCGACCCTGCTGCAGCTGCCCAACGACGCCGATCCGCTGGAGGCGGCGCTCGACGG
>NZ_QJTC01000002.1:31768-291555 GCF_003217575.1 Xylophilus ampelinus
AAGATCATCGATTCCCACGCCCATTCCGTTCCCGAGAACGACGCGACCCTGCTGCAGCTGCCCAACGACGCCGATCCGCTGGAGGCGGCGCTCGACGGCGTCGCGCGCATCGACCTGGTGTTTCCCAAGTTCACCGACGGCCGCGCCTACAGCCAGGCTTTCCTGCTGCGCCGCCGCCGCGGCTTCACCGGCGAGATCCGCGCCACCGGCGACGTGCTGATCGACCAGCTGGTGCAGATGTCGCGCACCGGCTTCAGCGTCGCGGTGCTGAAGGACGGCGTCGATGCGGCCGATGCGCAGCGCCAGTTCGACCGCTTCGGCGGCTTCTACCAGGGCGACGCGGTGCATGTGCAGCCGCATTTCAAGGAGGCGGCTGCGGCCTGATCCGATGCGCCTCGACCTCGCACTCGTCAACGCGCAGTTCGGCCACGACGCGCAAGGCCTGGTGGACTGGGCCATCGGCCTGGACCAGCCCGCCATCGTCACCACCAACTTCCGGCCCTTCGAGGCCGTGATCCTGCACATGGTGTCGCGCGCGAACCCCGCCGTGCCGGTGGTCTGAGATCATCGATTCCCACGCCCATTCCGTTCCCGAGAACGACGCGACCCTGCTGCAGCTGCCCAACGACGCCGATCCGCTGGAGGCGGCGCTCGACGGCGTCGCGCGCATCGACCTGGTGTTTCCCAAGTTCACCGACGGCCGCGCCTACAGCCAGGCTTTCCTGCTGCGCCGCCGCCGCGGCTTCACCGGCGAGATCCGCGCCACCGGCGACGTGCTGATCGACCAGCTGGTGCAGATGTCGCGCACCGGCTTCAGCGTCGCGGTGCTGAAGGACGGCGTCGATGCGGCCGATGCGCAGCGCCAGTTCGACCGCTTCGGCGGCTTCTACCAGGGCGACGCGGTGCATGTGCAGCCGCATTTCAAGGAGGCGGCTGCGGCCTGATCCGATGCGCCTCGACCTCGCACTCGTCAACGCGCAGTTCGGCCACGACGCGCAAGGCCTGGTGGACTGGGCCATCGGCCTGGACCAGCCCGCCATCGTCACCACCAACTTCCGGCCCTTCGAGGCCGTGATCCTGCACATGGTGTCGCGCGCGAACCCCGCCGTGCCGGTGGTCTGGATGGACAACGGCTACAACACCGCCGCCACCTACCGCTTCGCCGACGAGGTGACGAAGCTGCTGCAGCTCGACCTCCACATCTATTTGCCCAAGCGCTCCCGCGCGCACCGCGAAGCGGTGGAAGGGGCCACGCCGGCACTCGACGACCCGCGCCACGCCGCGTTCACCGAAGAGGTGAAGCTCGAGCCCTTCGCCCGTGCCCTGCGCGAAACCGCGCCGAAGGTCTGGTTCACCGCGCTGCGCGCCACCGACACCGCGGTGCGCGCCACGATGGACCCGGTCAGCGTCAATCCCGACGGCCTCCTCAAGGTGGCGCCTCTGCTGCACTGGGCGTCGAAGGATCTCTACCACTACTGCGAGAAGCACGGCCTGCCCAACAACTTCGACTACGTGGACCCGACCAAGGGCGAGGACAACCGCGAATGCGGCCTGCACCTCGCGCACTGACCGTCCGCCCCATGCCCCACGCCTCCTCCACGATGAACGCACGCCAAGACACCGAACTGCTGCACGCGGCCCCCGCCACGACGTCGCCCGCCCGCCTGTCCAACACCCACCTCGACGCGCTGGAAGAAGAAACCATCTTCATCCTCCGCGAAGTGGCCGCCACCTTCGAGCGGCCGACGCTGCTGTTCTCCGGGGGCAAGGATTCGCTGGTGCTGCTGAAATGCGCCGAAAAAGCTTTCCTGGACTCGAGAGGCTCCTCCGGTAGCCGAGGCCGCATCCCGTACCCGCTGCTGATGATAGACACCGGCCACAATTTTCATGAAGTGACCGACTTCCGCGACTTCCGCGCGAAGGAGCTGGGCGCCGAGCTGATCGTGCGCAGCGTCGAGGATTCTATGGCCCGCGGCACGGTGCGGCTGGCCCATCCGGGCGAGAGCCGCAACGTCCACCAGTCGGTCACGCTGCTGGAGGCGATCGAGGAGTTCCGCTTCGACGCGCTCATCGGCGGCGCCCGCCGCGACGAGGAAAAGGCCCGCGCCAAGGAGCGCATCTTTTCGCACCGCGACAGCTTCGGCCAGTGGCAGCCCAAGGCCCAGCGGCCCGAGCTGTGGACCCTGTTCAACACACGCCTGGCGCCGGGCGAGCATTTCCGCGTGTTCCCGATCAGCAACTGGACCGAGCTCGACGTGTGGCAGTACATCGACCGCGAGCAGATCGCCCTGCCCTCGCTGTATTACACCCACCGCCGCGAAGTGGTCGAGCGCAAGGGCCTGCTGGTGCCGGTCACGCCGCTGACGCCGCTGCGCGACGGCGAGGTGGCGGAGACGCGCGACGTGCGCTTTCGCACCGTCGGCGACATCACCTGCACCTGCCCGGTCGAGAGCGATGCGGCGAGCGCGGCCGACATCGTGGTCGAGACGCTGGCGGCCGACGTGAGCGAGCGTGGCGCCACGCGGATGGACGACAAGACCTCCGAGGCTTCGATGGAGAAGCGCAAGAAGGACGGGTACTTTTAGTTCTCCCCCAGGCTTGCTCAGCCCGCTGCCGCGGGCAGTAGCCGCCTACCCCCTGCCGGGGGCGGCACCGGTGGACCGGCGGAGCCGGATCCACGGTGCCCCTGGATGGGCGCTTTGATTGATTGAGGTGATTTTATGAACAACGCTACAAATACCATAGCTGCTTGTCCGCACGGGGCGCTGGCTACAGGCCAAAATGACGCTGAACACGCGGCTGCGCTGCGCTTCATTACCTGCGGCAGTGTCGACGACGGCAAGAGCACGCTGATCGGGCGGCTGCTGGTCGACAGCAAGACGGTGTTGCAGGACCAGCTGGCCGGCGCGCAGCGTGGCGGCGAGACGGATCTGGCGCTGCTGACCGACGGACTGTCGGCCGAGCGCGAGCAGGGGATCACGATCGACGTGGCCTACCGCTACTTCGCCACGGCGCGGCGCAAGTTCATCATCGGCGACGCGCCTGGGCACGAGCAGTACACCCGCAACATGGTCACGGCGGCGTCGAGCGCCGACGCGGCCGTCGTGCTGGTCGATGCGACCAAGCTGCGCTGGGCCGCTTCCGAGGAGACGGGCGAACTGCTGCCGCAGACGCGCCGCCACACGCTGCTGGCGCACCTGCTGCGGGTGCCGTCGATCGTGTTCGCGGTCAACAAGCTCGACGCGGTCGACGACCCGGCTGTGGTGTTGCGCCGCATCCGAACCGCGCTGGAGGCGTTCACCGGGGCGGCCGGCATCGCGTCGGTGGCCACGGTGCCCGTGTCGGCGTTGACGGGCTGGAACGTGGTCGATGCCAAGGGCGACGGCTGGGCCGGCTACGAAGGCCCCTCGCTGCTGGCACTACTGGAAGGTTTGCCCAACACGCCGGCCGATACCGCCGAGCCCTTGGCCTTCCCGGTGCAGTGGGTCGAGAAGTTCTCGTCCTCCTCCGACACCTCGCAGGGCCGGCGCACCTTCTGGGGCCGGGTGGCGGCGGGCGGCGTCGCGCCCGGGCAGGAGATCACCGTCATGCCGAGCGGCCAGACGGCCACCGTCGCCCAGGTGCTCGACCATGCGCGCCGCACGAGCGACGTAGCCGCGGGCCACAGCGCCGGCATCGTGCTCGACCGCGAGGTGGACGTCTCCCGCGGCGACTGGCTGCTGGCGCCGGGCGCGTTCGCCCCGACCCGCGAGATCGCCGCCACCGTCGCCTGGCTCGACGACGAGCCGCTGGTGCCGGGCCGCGTCTACTGGGCGCTGCACGGGCACCGCTGGGTAAAGGCCAAGGTCCGGCGCATCGTCGACCGGCTCGACATCCAGACGCTGGCCCGCGAAGCCGCCACCGAACTGCCGGCCAACGCGCTCGGCCACGTCGAATTGACGCTGCAGGAGCCGGTCGCGGTGCGGCCTTTCGCCCAGGCGCGGATGCTGGGCGCGATGATCCTGGTGGACACCGCGAGCCACAAAACATCGGCAGCGGTGTTGATTCAGTGAACACTACATTTCTCGGCACGGTTAAAATGCGGGGTTTCTACCGTCTCACCATCACACGCCCATGACCCACGTCGTCACCGAAAACTGCATCAAGTGCAAATACACCGATTGCGTGGACGTGTGCCCGGTCGACTGTTTCCGCGAAGGCCCCAACTTCCTGGTGATCGATCCGGACGAGTGCATCGACTGCGCAGTCTGCATTCCCGAATGCCCTGCCAACGCGATCTACGCCGAGGAAGACGTGCCGGCCGACCAGCTGGCCTTCATCAAGCTCAACGCCGAACTGGCGCTGGCCGCCGGCTGGAAGAGCATCACCAAGCGCAAGCCCTCGATGCCCGACGCCGACGAATGGCGCGACAAGCCGGGCAAGCTGGCCGAGCTGATCCGCTGAGCACATCGACGGCGGCCCGCTGCCGCACCCCACCCCGCAACGGGAGGCCGCGCGCCTCCCGTTTCTCATGGAGCCGCCGATGAACCCTCTGCCCGTTTCCGACGCGCCCATCACGACCGACGCGCTGATCGTCGGCGCCGGCCCGGCCGGCCTGTTCCAGGCGTTCGCGCTGGGCTTGCTGGGCATCCGGTCGCACATCGTGGATGCGCTGCCGCATGTGGGCGGGCAGTGCATCGCGCTCTACCCCGACAAGCCGATCTACGACATTCCCGCGCTGGCGGTGTGCACCGGCCGCGAGCTGGTCGCACGGCTGCAGCAGCAGGCCGCGCCGTTCGAGCCGGTGTTCCACCTGGACCAGGAGGTGTCGACCGTGGTGCCCGCGGCCGACGGCAGCGGCTTCGCCGTTCTGACCTCTGCCGGAACCTGCTTCGATGCCAAGACGATCCTGCTGGCAGCGGGTGTCGGCGCCTTCACGCCGCGCCGGCTGAAGATCGACGGGCTGGAAGCCTTCGAAGATACGCAGGTATTCCACCGTCTGCAGACACCGCTGGCCCACGCGGGACATGCGGTGCTGGTGGTCGGCGGCGACGACGCGGCACTGGAGGCCGCCGTGGCGCTGGCCAGTGCCGGCGCGCGTGTCACGCTGGCCTACCGCCGCGAGGCGCTGCCGGCGGGAGACGCCGCGATCGCCGCGTTCCAGGCCGCCCGCGACGCAGGCGCCCTGCACTTCCAGGCCGGCCAGGTCACCGGCATCGAGGCGCGAAACGATCGGCTGACCGCGGCCCGCCTGCTGGACGGCCGGGGCGAAACGCAGACGATCCCGCTCGATGCGATGTTCGTGCTGCAGGGCCTGAGCCCCCGCCTCGGCCCGATCGCCGACTGGGGCCTGGCGCTCGCCCGCAAGCAGGTGCCGGTCGATACCGAGAGCTTCGCGACCGCGGTGCCCGGCATCCATGCGGTCGGCGACATCAACACCTATCCCGGCAAGAAGAAGCTGATCCTCTCGGCCTTCCATGAATGCACGCTGGCAGCCTTCGGGGCTGCTGCGCGTATCTTTCCGAGCCAGGCCATCCCGTTGCAGTACACGACGACCAGCACGCGCCTGCACCAGTTGCTGGGCGTGGGCACTGCAACCGCCTCCGATTGACGGCATATCGTGCGCCTGCGGTGTTGTGTTGTTGCACTGCAGTGAAACCCACCCGCCCGCGGGGAAATCACACCGGTAAAATCACGCTACCCCGCGCGGCCTTGCCCGTGGGGCCGCTGGGGGTGTTGCAGTGCATGCGCTGCGACTGAGAGAGTCCCTTCGAACCTGATCGAGGTAATCCTCGCGCAGGGAAGGCACGTTCGGACCTGGTCGCGTCTGCTCCCTGGGCAGGCATCTCAGACGGCCCTCCCGGGTCACACGCACGCTGCCCCTGCTCCGCATCCAAGGACGGCGCCCGTGCCCCGTATCGACTTTCATCCGCGATGCAGCCTGCGTGCCGCCCTGCATTACCCGCGCGTGGCGGTCCTGCTGCTGATCGGCGGCAGCGCCTGGGCGCAGACCACCGCGACTTCTGCAACACCATCCCGACTGCGCCCGGTCACCGTCGACGCGCGCCGCGCCGCGCCGCAGGCCGACATCGCCGGCTTCGGCGACCTGCCGCTCGAAGAGGTGCCGGTCACCGGGAGTGTGATCGGGCGGGACCAGCTGCAAGACAGCGGCGCGCGGCGCCTGGCCGACCTGACGCGGTTCGACCCGTCGGTGACCGACGCGTACAACGCGCCGGGCTACTGGGACTACCTGACGGTGCGCGGCTTCGTGCTCGACAACCGCTTCAACTACCGCCGCGAGGGTCTTCCGATCAGCGCGGAAACCACGATCCCGCTCGACAACAAGGAGCGCATCGAGATCCTGAAGGGCACCAGCGGGATTCAGGCCGGCACCAGCGCGCCCGGCGGCCTGGTCAACTACGTGGTGAAGCGCCCGACCGAGCAGGACCTGCGCGAAGTGCGGGTCGAGGCCACCTCGCGGGCCAGCCTGCTGGGTGCGGTGGACCTGGGCGGGCGTTTCGGCACCGACCGGGTCTTCGGCTACCGGCTCAACGTCGCACAGGAGCGGCTGCGTCCGCTGACCCGCAACCTCGACGGCGAACGCAGCCTGCTCGCCTTCGCCGGCGACTGGCGCATCAGCCGCGATTCGGTGCTGGAGGCCGAAGTCGAATGGAGCCGCAAGTCGCAGCCCAGCCAGGGCGGCTACAGCCTGCTGGGCAACCGGCTGCCGGCGCCGGTCGATCCGCGCCTCAACCTCAACAACCAGCCGTGGTCGCAACTCTCGGTGTTCGAGGCGCTGACCGGCACGTTGCGCTTCCAGCAGGCACTGACTGGCAGCTGGCACTGGACGGCGCAACTCGGCCAGCAACGTCTGAAGAGCGACGACCGGCTGGCCTATGCCTTCGGCTGCGGCGCCGAGGGCAACTTCGACCGCTTCTGCTCCGACGGCACCTACGACGTCTACGACTTCCGCAGCGAGAACGAGCGGCGGCTGCAGCAGTCGGCCCAGCTAGGCCTGCAGGGACGGGCGCAGACGGGCAGCGTCACGCACGACCTGTCGTTCGGCATCCTGACCGGCCGGGTGCGCAACCGCTTCCACGACCAGGCCTACAACTACGTCGGCACCGGCAACGTGGAAGGCACGCTGGTGACGCCGTCCGACCCCGCGCTGACCGGTGTCAACACCAACCGCGACGAGCGCAATATGGAGCTGTCGGTGCAGGACGCGATCCGCTGGAACGACCGCTTCACCACCTGGGCGGGGCTGCGGCACACCCGGCTGTCGCGCGATAGCGTCCGCACCGACGGCTCCCGCCCGACCGCCTACGACGACGGCCTCGCCACGCCCTGGCTGGCCGCCGGTGTCGCGCTGGCACCGGGGCAGATCGCCTATGCGAGCTACGGCGAAGGCGTCGAATCGCAGATCGTGCCTAACAAGACCTCGCAGTACTCCAATGCCGGTGTGGCGTTGCCGTCGCTCAAATCAAGGCAGTGGGAACTGGGCTTCAAGGGGGGCGACGAGAAACTTCGCTGGCAAGCGGCCTGGTTCCGCATCGTGCGCCCGGTCACGAACCTGGACGCGTGCAACCGCCTGAACATCACGCCCTGTACCGGCGGCTACGACGGCGCAGCGCGGCACCAGGGCCTGGACGCCAGCGTTCAATGGACCGGCGGCCCGTGGCGCCTGGCCGGCGGCGCGATGCTGCTCGACGCGAAGCGCCAGGGCGGCATCCTGGAGCCGGCCACCGACGGCCAGCGCCCGACCAACGTGCCCGACCGCACCCTGCGGGCCCAGGCCGGCTGGCGGGTGCCCGACATCGACGGCCTGGAACTGCAGGCGGGCCTGTCGCACGAAGGGCGGCGCTCGGTATCGCCCGACGGCTCCATCGAGCTGCCCAGCTGGACGCGCACCGATGCCGGCCTGCGTTACGACCAGCGCATCGGCGCCACCATGACGCAGTGGACGCTGTCGGTAGACAACATCTTCGACCGCCGCTACTGGAAGGAATCGCCCTACCAGTTCGGGCATGTGTACCTCTACCCCGGTGCCGCACGAACTTTTCGTATCGCGATGCGCACCAGCTTTTGAAAGCCTGAATTTTCTGTATATAATTTGAGGCTTGTTCCTCGATAGCTCAGTCGGTAGAGCGCCGGACTGTTAATCCGTAGGTCCCTGGTTCGAGCCCAGGTCGAGGAGCCACCTACAAGCCGCGAGGCATCGGAGAAGCCCGCTATGTTATGCATAGCGGGCTTTTTCGTCTGCACCGCGGGTTCGGGCCGAACCACAGTGACTGCGAATGCCGTTGCGATCACGCCTTCTGCGCAGACGCAGCCGACACGTTTGCATCGATGAAACTGGAGAGTTGCAGCGTACTGCCTGCTGCCAGCGCTGCCAGAACCTGCGCCGAGGACCAGCCCGGCTGCAGAATGGCGGTGTTGACCTGGACATCGAGTTCTATGGACATTGCCTGTTGTTCCAGTGTGTTCCATGCACCGGATGCAGCCACCAGATCGGATGCCACGGCAGCGAAGTCCGCAGCACCGCCGTCGGCCAAGGATTGCTTCAGGATCGCTGCCTCCTGCATGAGGTCTGCGCTGAGAGCCTGCCAGACGGACGCGAGATCGCCCGCGCTACCGACGGCGGCGATGATAGCCGTGGACACGTTCTGGTAGGCGGTCACCTGCAGCTTGCAGGCCGCCGCGTCGGCGGCAAGGCCCGAGATTTGCGACTGTTCGACCGCAATCTTCGCAAGGTCGTTCGTGATATCCAGCGTATCGAGGTCGATGACATACTGGGCAGCCGCTGAGATTCCCACCAAAAAGAACTTCAATGCAAGGAACGGCGGATTCCAAGCCGGTGTAAACCGAGCGATCCATAAGGTCGCTTTCGTCGCCGTCGTCTCGAACATGATGTTGTTCTGCAGGGACTTTATGTCGTTGTCCAGTACCTGCACAGCGGCCGTCAATGCATCGACCTGTGCCTGGTCGGCAGCTTCTGCGGCCATGAAATCGGCGACCAGTTGCTGCAATGATGCGGTGAGTGCCGGCAAGCCGCTGTCGAACGACTCGATCGCGGACAGAGAAGCCGCCACGAACTGCGACACCTGATCGATTTGTGCGATCGCCAGGCCGAGCTTTTCGTTCAAGTCGGACAGCGCTTGCAAATCGCCTGGCGATGCTTCTAAAGTGCTCGCGTCACCCGCGGCGGAACTCAAGGTAGCGGCCACCAAGGGTCCATTGGCAACGATGAAGGCAGGCAGAGAACCGAACTTGCTGGCGATGCCGTCGAACCAGGAAACCGCCTGTGTCTGCGCCTCCAAGTAGGTGCTGGTGAAATCGTCCCAGTTCGCCGGCGTGTTCTGCAGCACAGGAAGTGCGGACGCCGCGACGCCGGCAATCGCAGCATTGACGCTCAGGAAATTCTGCCGATAGGTCTGAGCAGCGACGGCCAACCTGGGAGCGCCGGCCTGGATGACTGGATGCAATGGCATGTCTTCGTTTCCTTGGAGCTGGCTACGAAAAGACCTTACGACACAGACGTTTGACACCCGGGTCCGTACGGATGCAGGTGCCTGGAACCGGACAATGGCTGAACCCTCCGAACCCCGGAACCCGGCAGCGTTGGGATTACGCCGCGGCAGCCTGCGAAGTGGTCAGATAAGAAATGATGTCCTGGTGAGCTGCGCCTGCAACCGCCGTTTGTACTTGGGCGGGCGTCATGCCGACCTGGATGTCGGCTTGGGAGTAATTTACGCTGAGCGTCAAATTGACCGCCAACTCATCCACTGCATTCCATTCCACCAGCGCTGCATTGATATCGTCAAGCGCCGCGCTGTATGCTGCATTTTCAGAGTCCGACAGTGCGGCCTTGATGTCGGCGATGGCCGCCTTGATGTCCGCTTCGAAGGTGTTCCATTGTTCGAGCACGGCTTCGACGCTGCTGGCGACGGCTGCCATATCGTTCACGAATTTGGTGAACACCTGGACCGTCGCCACGCAGGTAGCCACGTCTGCCGTGTATTCGTTCATCTGGTTCGTGTCATTGACGATGTTCGCCTTGTCGGCAGCGATCTGATTGGCTGCGACATCGATCCCGTAGGTAGCCCCGGCTATCGTCGCAATACACAGGAATTTCACCAGGCAGCCCACCGGGGTCCACCCGGATATGCGCCCGACATAAAGCGCTGCCCCTGCCATGACGACCTCTCCGACGATCAGGGATTCCTGACTGCTGATGTCTGCGTTGAGGCTCGAGATATCGCTTTGGAACTGCGCTATCTGGCCCTGATCGACCTGCTCCGCGTCGGTAAAATCGGTCACCAGCGTATCGAGTTCGGAAAGCAGAGTCGGCAGCCCGTCGTTGAAACTGCTGACTGCCTGTTGGCAACTGCTGATGAATGCGCTTGAAAAGCCGAGCTGGGACGCGATGTTCTGAAGATCCTCCTGAAGGAAAGCAAGTGTCGACGGATCGGGATTGGACTGGAGAGACGTGGCATAGCCGGCGCAGGTTGTGATCGCCTGCTGGATGGCTTGGTAGTTGCTTTCGACATTTTGCGGAACGGAGTACAGCTGAACCAGGACTTCGTCGAGCCACTGCTGCGCATTCGTCTTGGACGCGATAAGGGTCGCACTGAACTGGGCCCAGTTCGGCGGAGGGTAGTTCAGCGCAGGAAGCGAGGTCTGCGAAACACCTGTCATAGCCGAGGTTACGGTCGCAACATTCTGTTGATAGATCTGCTGGGCAGAGGCAAGGTTGCCCGCATTTTTCACGATGGCTTGCGAGAGAAGCATGGTCACTCCTGTAGAGGAACGTCGGTTCGCGGATTCTATGCATAACCTGCCATAGTTTGTCAGATGGTTATCGCATAGCTGCTGATCGCTGCTGTACCTTCTTTCCAATCTTGTCACACGGAGGCTCGGAAGTCGTCCATTCTGAATAACAAGACGGTCGAGAACGGCTACGAATTCCGGAAATAAACCCGCAGTCTTTAATGGCGCGGTGGCGCGCAATAATCCGTGCTCTTTAAATACCGCCAAAGCAAACGACGGTTTTTTTACCAAAGCTCCGTTCGACGCTTGCTGCAGATGGTGTACGCCTGCTGCCCCCCTCCGCCCGGCGCGCGCGGCCAAGGCGCTGCGTGTCTTCGGGTCATGAGGTCGCTCCGAGGAAGGCGCCGATTCGGGCGCGGATGGGCACGGCGCACGGTGGCTGGTTCGCCACGCAGCTCGATTAGGCGCTCGGCTGCTCGATCCACACCCGCAGGCTGCAGGCCGCGGCTACACCACCGCCGCGCTGGGCATCAACCTGGTCAAGGCCCTCACGCTCACGGTGCAGCGGATGCGCGCCTCACCGGCCCGACGGCACCCTGTATGCCCCAAGCCACCCGCCTGGTGTTCGGCCTTCCAAGGAGCGTTGAACCCGGTCACACCCTGCGGTCGCGGAGTCGCCACAATCGTCGGCATCTTCACCGTCCGAAAGAGAAAGCCCCATGCGACTCCTCCACACCATGCTGCGCGTCGGCGACCTGCAGCGCTCGATCGATTTCTACACCCACGTGATGGGCATGCGGCTGCTGCGTACCACCGAGCGGCCCGAGCAGAAATACTCGCTCGCTTTCGTAGGCTACGGCACCAATCCCGAGCATGCCGAGATCGAGCTGACCTACAACCACGGCGTAGACAGCTACGACCTGGGCAAGGGCTACGGCCACATCGCCCTCGGCGTGCCCGACGTCGCCGCGGCCTGCGAGAAAATCAAGGCCGCCGGCGGCGTCGTCACCCGCGAAGCCGGCCCGGTCAAGGGCGGCACCACGGTCATCGCCTTCCTGAGCGATCCGGATGGTTATCAAATCGAACTGATCGAGCGGGCCTGAAGTCCACAGATTTGCGCGGCGTTACCGCAGATCGCCCAGCCACGCGACCGTCCGCGCGACCAGATTGCCGATCGGCGCGGTGGCATCGAGTGTGAGCACATGGAGTTCGCCCGTCGGAGGCTCCAGCGTCGCGAACTGGTCGGCGACCAGGGCCGGCGAAAAGAAATGGGAGGCACGCGATCCGACGCGTGCCAGGGCTTGGTCGTAGTCGAGCTGGAGAAACACGAAGCCGAGTTGCGGCTGCGCCTGGCGCAGCCGGTCGCGGTAGCGCTTGCGCAGGGCCGAGCAGGTCAGGACGACGCCTGTCGAGGCAGCAGCGGAATCCGGCGCGGTGACCTCTGCCAGCAGCCCAGCCAGGCGGTCGAGCCAGCCGCTGCGGTCGTCGTCGGTCAACGCGATGCCGTCCCGCATCTTGGCGACGCTGGTGAGCGAGTGGTAGCTGTCGCCCTCCAGCATCGGCCAGCCCAGAGCGTCTGCGCATGCCTGGCCGGCGCTGGATTTGCCACAGCCGGACACGCCCATGAAGACGAGCGCCTGCAATCGAGAGTGGAGGCCGGGACGGTCCATTTGAAGTGTTGTGAGAAGCAAGAAGCACCGCAGCATATGCGCGTTGCGCGCGGGCGGGTATCCGATGCCCGCAGCCAGCGCGCTGTCGTAGCGGCCACGGAACCAGAATCGCGGTTGCCATCGCGTAGCATCCGTCCTGCTGGCACGTGCCGGCGCCACTCCGAGGAATTCCTATGGCTAAAGGCCAGCAACGCAACGACAAGATGACGAAGAAGCCCAAGAAGGATACGTCGGCTCCCAAGACCGGCGGCGTATCGGACCGCCCGACCCCTCCGATTACCGCGGTCGTACCCCGCGGCAAGCTGAAGGACAAGGACAAGTAGGACCTGAGGACGAGTGCGTCCATGAAAGGGCCCGCAGTTCCGAAGCTGCCCTGGCTCGAAGCCGGGGACCCGTTACCCGACCCTGAGAACGCGTGGGGGCCGGATGCGCCGGCGCCCGGGCTGCTGGCTGCCGGCGGCGCGTTGGACAAGGCCACACTGCGGGATGCCTACGCGCACGGCATCTTCCCCTGGTTCAGCGAAGGCCAGCCGATCCTGTGGTGGAGCCCCGACCCGCGCATGGTGCTGCGGCCAGCGGAGTTCCGGTTGCACCGGTCTTTTCGCAAGACTCTGCAGCGCTTCCTCATCACCCCGGGCGCGGATCTGCGGATCGACACCGCTTTCGACCAGGTGATCCGGCATTGCGCCCACACGCCTCGACATGGGCAGGACGGCACCTGGATCTTGCCCGAGATGCAGTCCGCCTACGGCGCCCTGCACCGCGCCGGCCATGCCCATAGCGTCGAGGTGTGGGACGGCGGGGACCTGGTCGGGGGCCTCTACTGCGTGGCGATCGGGCAGGCGGTGTTCGGCGAATCGATGTTCGCGCACCGCAACGACGCATCGAAGATCGCGCTGGCGGGGCTGGTGGCTTTCTGCCGCCACCACGGCGTCGGCATGGTGGACTGCCAGCAGAACACCCGCCACCTCGCCTCGCTGGGTGCAGGCGAGATCACCCGCCGCGCATTCCTCGATACGGTGGCGCAGGCCCGCCACCGCCCCGCTCTTGCCTGGTCGTTCGAGCCTCTATACTGGCATTCGATTCTTCCCACACGGTAGTCTTCAGCGTGACCCATCTCAAGGATCTCCCGCTCCACGCACTGCAGTTCTACGCCACCGCTCCCTACCCGTGCAGCTACCTGCCCGACCGGGAAGCGCGCTCGCAGGTGGCGACGCCCGGCCACCTGATCCATAGCGACATCTACAGCGAGCTGGTCGCCAAGGGTTTCCGCCGCAGCGGCATGTTCACCTACCGGCCGTATTGCGACGGCTGCCGTGCCTGCGAGCCGCTGCGGGTACTGGCCCAGCAGTTCGTGCCTGACCGCAGCCAGCGCCGGGCCTGGAAGCAGCATGCACATCTGCAGGCGCGGGTGCTCAAGCTCTGTTTCATGCCGGAGCACTACCGGCTCTACCTTCGCTACCAGAGCGGGCGGCACGCCGGCGGCGGCATGGACCATGACAGCATCCACCAGTACACCCAGTTCCTGCTGCAGAGCCGGGTCAATTCGCGCTTGGTGGAGTTCCGCGAGCCCGAGATCGACGGCGTGCCGGGCGCGCTGCGCATGGTCTCCATCCTCGACGTGGTCGACGACGGCTTGTCGGCGGTCTACACCTTCTACGACCCGGACATCGGCGGCAGCTACGGCACTTTCGGCGTGCTGTGGCAGATCGAGCAGGCCCGGGAACTGGGCCTGGCCCATGTCTACCTCGGCTACTGGATCGAGCAGAGCGACAAGATGCGATACAAGACGCGTTTCGAGCCGTACGAGCTGCTGCTGGACGGCTCGTGGCAGAGGCCCGGACCGTCGCCGTAGGCCCGTCGGCGTTTTCACAAGATAAAATGCGCCATCGATCCAACCGAGTGGCTGCATGAGAAAAATCGACCACGGCGGCGTGCCCGCAACGCCCAGTGTCCAGGTGATCGAGCGCATGTTCGCGCTGATCGATGTGCTCGCGTCCCGCGAAGAAGCCATCCCGCTCAAGGAGATCAGCGCCCGCACGGGGCTGCACCCATCCACCACCCACCGCATCCTGAACGACCTGGCCACCGGCCGTTTCGTCGACCGGCCGGAGGCCGGGAGCTACCGGCTCGGCATGCGCCTGCTGGAATTGGGCAATCTGGTCAAGGCGCGCCTGAGCGTGCGGGATGCGGCACTGGTGCCGATGCGCGAGTTGCACCGCCTGATCCAGCAACCGGTGAACCTGAGCGTTCGCCAGGGCGACGAAATCGTGTACGTGGAGCGGGCCTACAGCGAGCGATCGGGCATGCAGGTGGTGCGGGCCATCGGCGGGCGGGCGCCGCTGCACCTGACCTCGGTCGGCAAGCTCTTTCTGTCCGTGGACGATCCGCAGCGGGTCCGGGCCTACGCGACCCGGACGGGGCTGAGCGGCCACACGCGCAACAGCATCACCCAGCTGGCGTCGCTGGAGCGCGAGCTGTCGCGTGCCCGGCAGTACGGGACCGCGCGCGACAACGAAGAACTGGAACTGGGCGTACGCTGCATGGCCGCCGGCATCTACGACGACCAGAACCGGCTGGTAGCCGGTCTCTCGATCTCCGCTCCGGCAGACCGGCTGGACGAGGGCTGGCTTCCCAAGCTGGAAAGCACCGCCCGCGAGATCTCGGTGGCGATGGGGCATGTGAACGGCGCGCCCGCCTGATACAGCCGCGCCTGCTCGCGCTCGGCGCCTGAAACGAAATGGGCCCGGTACAAACCAGGCCCATCGGGCTTCTACAAGCGGAGCGGCGAACCACAGGCGCTGACCGAAATCCTCGTATCGGCCCTCGGATCAACCGTCGGTGTGCTTGGCCAACGCGGCTGCAGACGCGGTCGATTCCACCCAGCGGCGTACCCGCTCGGCATCCGCCACCCGGCTCAGCTTGCCGGCGGAATCGAGGAACACCATGATGACCTTGCGGCCTGCGATCTTGGCCTGCATCACAAGGCACTGGCCGGCCTCGTTGATGTAGCCGGTCTTCTGAAGGCCGATGTCCCACGCCGGGCTGTGCACCAGTCGGTTGGTGTTGTTGTACTGCAAGGTGCGGCGGCCGATGTCCACCGCATAGCTTGGCGAGGTCGTCAGTTCGCGCAGGGTCGGGTCGCCGTAGGCAGCATTGACCAGCGTCGCCAGATCGCGAGCGCTGGACTGGTTGCGGCTCGACAGACCGGTCGGCTCGACGTAGCGGGTATCGGCCATGCCGAGCATCTGCGCCTTGGCGTTCATCAGCGTGACGAAAGTCGTCATGCCGCCAGGATAGGTGCGGCCGAGAGCATGGGCCGCTCGGTTCTCGCTCGACATCAATGCGAGATGCAGCATCTCGCCGCGGCTGAGCGTCGCGCCGACCACCAGTCGCGAACTGCTGAATTTCTCGGTATCGACGTCGTCCTGCGAGATGGTGATCATCTCGTCCATCGGCAGGCGGGCTTCGGTGACGATGACGCCGGTCATCAGTTTGGTGATCGAAGCGATCGGCAGCACCGCGCTGTCGTTCTTGCTGAGCAGGACCTCGTTTGTATCTTGATCGATGACCAGGGCCACGCTGGATTTCAGGTCGAGCGGATCGGAAGCGGTATGCAGGCCGGCCAGTTGGCCATAGGAAGGACGGGCCGGCACATAGGCCACACGCATCGGCGCCTTGCTGCGTGCCGCCACCGTGATGGTCGTGGAAACCCGGGCGACCTTGCGCGGTGCCACCACCCGCACTTCGCGCTTGGTTTGCACCGAGGCGACAGGGGTCTTGGCGGCAGGTTTCTTGCGCTCTGCGGCCTGCGCCGCAGGTTGCACCAGCGCCAAGGCGATAGCCGTGCCGGACACGAACTGGGCCAGACGACGCAAGACGAGGGAATTACGACTTGACATCAAATTATCTCCGCAGCAGTGAAAGTGGCATGGCCGAGAGTGTAATGAATCAAAAAAAACGCGCAAGATCAATTACTTGCGCGGCTTACTTGAAGCTGTGCCCAATTAGCAACAAAAAGTTACCGAAATATGTCTTCGGCGCCCCCAAGAAATGGAGTGTAGGACATCGGCTTGCATCCGGTGCCATAAAAAGCGGCACCGGATGCCCGCATCTTCACGCCGCAGCGGCTTCGACCGGCTGCGACTGACCCACGCCCGAACGTGCGATGCCCGAGAGGATCGCCTTGAAAGAAGCCGAGACGATGTTCGCGTCGACGCCGGCACCGAACAGGCTCGCACCGCCGCCGACCTTCAGTTCGACATAGGACACGGAGCGCGCATCGGCACCCTCGCCGATCGAATGCTGGTGGTAGTCGAGCACCCGCACGTCCTGCCCGATCAGCGCGCCCAAGCCCAGCACGAACGCGTCGATCGGGCCGGTGCCCTGCCCTTCGATCGTGTGCGAGCCGTCGTTCCACCGCACCTGTGCCTCCAGGCGGACCGTGTGGCGGCCGTCCCGGCTTTCCTCGGCGACGCGGTGGACCGGTGCATCGATCTCATCCAAACGGTACTCGCCCTGGAAAAGCTCCCAGATGTCGCGCGCCGTGAGTTCCCTGCCGCCGGAGTCCATCGCGCCTTGCACCACACGGCTGAATTCGATCTGCAGGCGGCGCGGTAGTTCGAGTCCGTATTCGCTTTCGAGCAGATACGAGATGCCGCCCTTGCCCGACTGGCTGTTGACGCGGATCACCGCCTCGTAGCTGCGGCCCAGGTCCTTCGGGTCGATCGGCAGGTAGGGCATGTCCCAGATATCGCCCTCACGGCGGGCGGCGAACGCCTTCTTGATCGCATCCTGGTGCGACCCCGAGAACGAGGTGTAGACCAGATCACCCACGTATGGATGGCGCGGATGGACGCTGATCTGGTTGCAGTGCTCGACCGTCGCGCGGATCTCGTCGATGTTCGAGAAATCGAGTTCCGGGTCGACACCCTGGGTGTAGAGATTGAGCGCCACGTTCACCAGGTCGAGGTTGCCGGTGCGCTCGCCGTTGCCGAACAGGCAGCCTTCGATCCGGTCGGCGCCCGCCATCAGCGAGAACTCGGCCGCGGCCGTACCGGTGCCCCGGTCGTTGTGGGGGTGGACCGAGAGCACGATCGCGTCGCGCCGCTCGAGGTTGCGGTGCATCCATTCGATCATGTCGGCGAAGATGTTGGCGGTCGAATGCTCCACCGTCGACGGCAAATTGACGATGCACTTGCGCTCCGGCGTGGGCTGCCAGACCGCGGTCACCGCATCGACCACCCGCTTCGAGAACGCCAGGTCGGTGCCCGAGAACATCTCGGGTGAGTACTGGAAGGTCCATTGCGTGCCGGGCTGCCTGGCCGCGCAGTCGCGAAACACCTGGGCATGGGTGGTGGCCAGTTCGACGATCTGGTCCTCGTCCATACCCAGCACGATCTTGCGCATCACCGGCGCCACGGCGTTGTAGAGATGCACGATGGCGCGCGGAACGCCTTGCAACGCCTCGAACGTCCGGGCGATCAGCTGGTCACGCGCGGGGGTCAGCACCTGGATCGAAACGTCGTCGGGAATCCGGTTCTCGTCGATCAGGCGGCGCACGAAATCGAACTCGACCTGCGACGCAGAGGGGAACCCCACCTCGATTTCCTTGAAGCCGATGTCGACCAGCGACTCGAACATGCGCATCTTGCGGTCGATGTCCATCGGCTCGATCAGGGCCTGGTTGCCATCCCGCAGATCCGTCGACAGCCACACCGGCGCCTTCGCCAGCACCACGTCGGGCCAGGTACGGTCCTTCAGGGCGATCGGTGGAAAGCTGCGGTATTTGGTGGAGGGCTGCTTCAACATGATGGATCTCTTTCAAACGAGGAGGCACACCAGCAACTCCCAAAAGCAAAACGGCCCGTTGCTGGTGCAATACGGGCCGTAGAGTGAGGTGTGCGCGCGCTACCGTCTATGCCCGATGAGCACTGGTAGTGGAGCGAACGAGGTCAGCGACATGACTCCGACTGTAGCACAGGGTTTCGTGGCACCGCAACGCGGTTCACTTGTGCCAGCCGCGCTCGTCGGGTTCGTCGGTGGAGGTGCTGATGACGCTGGTGTGCTGCCCCTTGGCCTTGCGCCAGGCATACACCGCATAGCCGCTCAGGCCGTAGGCAACGAAGATGCCGAACAGCACCGTCGGGGGATGGATGTTGATGATCGCGATGCCGAGCGCGATCAGCACGATGGTTGCGAACGGCACGCTCTTCTTCAGGCGGATGTCCTTGAAGCTGTAGAACGGCACGTTGGTCACCATCGTCAAGCCCGCGTACAGGGTGAAACCGAAGGTGATCCAGACGACCTGCGTCCAGCTGATCCAGGCCGATTCGCCGTTGCGAACGCCCGCCTCGGTCATCAGCCAGATGAAGCCGGTCACCAGCGCGGCCGCCGCCGGCGACGGCAGGCCCTGGAAATAACGCTTGTCGACCACGGTTGTGTTGACGTTGAACCGGGCCAGCCGCAGCGCCGCGCAGGCGCAGTAGACGAAGGCGGCGATCCAGCCCCAGCGGCCCAGCCCGCGCAGCGCCCATTCGTAGGCGATCAACGCCGGTGCGGCGCCGAAAGACACCATGTCGGAGAGCGAATCCATCTGCTCGCCGAAGGCGCTCTGGGTGTTGGTCATCCGCGCCACCCGGCCGTCGAGGCTGTCGAGCACCATCGCGACGAAGACGCCGGCCGCGGCCAAGTCGAAGCGGCCGTTCATCGCCATCACGATCGCATAGAAGCCGCCGAACAGCGCCGCCAGCGTGAACAGGTTGGGCAGGATGTAGATGCCCTTTCGGCGCTTGCGCACCACCATGCCCGCGTCGTCGTGCGGCGGCGGAGAAGAGGGATCGGGATGGGCCATGTATCTCCTAGAAAACCGGTGCGACGGCTGGATGCGGGCAGAATGCCGAGCGTGCAGGCGGTGCCGCCGAGTGTAGCGACGGCGGAGCGCCGCAAACGACGAGGGCCACTCGCGTGGCCCTCGTGTTCAGCGCAGCGAAACGGCGCTTTAGTTGCGGGTTTGGTCGACCAGCTTGTTCTTGGCGATCCACGGCATCATCGCGCGCAGCTTGGCGCCGACCTGCTCGATCTGGTGCTCGGCGTTCAGCCGGCGTCGGCTGATCAGCGTCGGCTGGCCGGCGGCGGCTTCGAGCACGAAGCTCTTGGCGTATTCGCCGGTCTGGATGTCCTTCAGACACTTGCGCATCGCGTCCTTGGTGGCGGAGGTGACGATGTTCGGGCCGGTCACGTACTCGCCGTACTCGGCGTTGTTCGAGATCGAGTAGTTCATGTTGGCGATGCCGCCTTCGTAGATCAGGTCGACGATCAGCTTCAGTTCGTGCAGGCACTCGAAGTACGCCATCTCGGGGGCGTAGCCGGCTTCCACCAGCGTCTCGAAGCCGGCCTTGATCAGCTCGACGGTTCCGCCGCACAGCACGGCCTGCTCGCCGAACAGGTCGGTCTCGGTTTCTTCGCGGAAGTTGGTCTCGATGATGCCGGCCTTGCCGCCGCCGTTGGCCGACGCGTACGACAGGGCCAGGTCGCGCGCCTTGCCGCTCTTGTCCTGGTGCACCGCGACCAGGTGGGGCACGCCGCCGCCCTGGGTGTAGGTGCCGCGGACAGTGTGGCCCGGCGCCTTCGGGGCGACCATCCAGACGTCGAGGTCGGCACGCGGCTGCACGAAGCCGTAGTGCACGTTGAAGCCGTGGGCGAAGACGAGGGACGCGCCCTGCTTGATGTTCGGCTCGACGTCGTTCTTGTAGACGGTGGCGATCTGCTCGTCCGGCAGCAGGATCATGACCACGTCGGCCGACTTGACCGCTTCGGCCACTTCGGCGACCTGCAGGCCTGCCTTGCCGACCTTGTCCCACGACGCGCCGCCCTTGCGCAGGCCGACCACGACCTTCACGCCGCTGTCGTTCAGGTTCTGCGCGTGGGCATGGCCCTGCGAGCCGTAGCCGACGATGGCCACGGTCTTGCCCTTGATCAGGCTCAGGTCGGCGTCTTTGTCGTAGAAAACTTTCATGGAATGCTCCGGAATTTAAAAGGTTGGGTTGGCGAAAACGCCCAGCGACAGGCTCGGGGCGAACGCGCAATGCAAGGTCGCCATCCACGGGAATCCGTCCGTGCCGAGCCTGTCGACGCACGGTCGGAGGAAAAACTCAGGTACTAGACGCGCAGCACCCGCTCGCCGCGGCCGATGCCGCTGGCGCCGGTCCGGACGGTCTCGAGGATCGCGGTCCGCTCGATCGCCTGCAAGAACGCGTCGTTCTTCGACTGGTCGCCGGTCAGCTCGACGGTGTAGCTCTTGTCGGTGACGTCGATGATGCGGCCGCGGAAGATGTCGACCATGCGCTTCATCTCCTCGCGCTCCTTGCCGACGGCGCGCACCTTGACCATCATCAGCTCGCGCTCGGTGTAGGCGCCTTCGGTCAGGTCGACCACTTTGACCACCTCGATCAGGCGGTTCAGGTGCTTGGTGATCTGCTCGATGACGTCTTCGGAGCCGGCCGTCTGGATCGTCATGCGCGACAGGCTCGGGTCTTCGGTGGGGGCCACCGTCAGCGACTCGATGTTGTAGCCGCGGGCCGAGAACAGCCCGACCACGCGGGAGAGTGCGCCCGGCTCGTTCTCGAGCAGGACGGCGATGATGTGCTTCATAAAGGGATTCCTCTTTTCGCCGCCCTCCCCCGCGCACGGTAATGCGCGGGCTCGGCGGGCAATAGATTCGTCGGGGAACGGATCGCTATTATTTCGATAGCTAGCAGCCGGCGTCGGGCGCCGGCTGCAGGCACTTTTCGCCTGGAACTACAGGTCTTCGCTGCCCAGGAGCATCTCGGTGATGCCCTTGCCGGCCTGCACCATCGGGAACACGTTCTCGGTGGGGTCGGTGCGGAAGTCCATGAACACCGTGCGGTCCTTGAGCTTGCGGGCCTCGCGCAAGGCGGGCTCCACGTCCTCGGGCTTCTCGATCAGCATGCCGACGTGGCCGTAGGCCTCGGCGAGCTTCACGAAATCGGGCAGCGCGTCCATGTAGCTGTGGCTGTAGCGGCCCGAATACTCGATCTGCTGCCACTGGCGCACCATGCCGAGGAAGCGGTTGTTCAGCGCGCAGATCTTGATCGGCGTGTTGTACTGCAGGCAGGTGGAGAGTTCCTGAATATTCATCTGCACCGAGCCTTCGCCGGTGATGCAGAACACTTCCGATTCGGGCTTGGCCAGCTTGATGCCCATGGCATACGGGATGCCCACACCCATCGTGCCCAGGCCGCCCGAGTTGATCCAGCGGCGCGGCTCGTCGAACCGGTAGTACTGCGCGGCCCACATCTGGTGCTGGCCCACGTCGGAGGTGATGTAGGTCTCGACGTCCCTGGTCATGTTCCAAAGCGTCTCGACCACGTACTGCGGCTTGATCACGTCGCCGTCGCCACGGTCGTAGGCCAGGCTCTTGCGGCTGCGCCAGCCTTCGATGGTGTCCCACCAACCCGAAAGCGCCGCGCCGTCGGGGCGGATCGGCGATTCCTTGATCATGTTGATCAACTCGGTCAACACGTCCTTCACGTCGCCGACGATCGGCACGTCGACCCTGACCCGCTTGGAGATGCTCGACGGATCGATGTCGATATGGATGATCTTGCGTTCGTTCTGCGCGAAATGCTTGACGTTGCCGATCACCCGGTCGTCGAAGCGCGCGCCGACGGCCAGCAGCACGTCGCAGTGCTGCATCGCGTTGTTGGCCTCCCAGGTGCCGTGCATGCCCAGCATGCCCAAAAACTTGGGGTCCGACGCGGGGTAGGCGCCCAGGCCCATCAGCGTGTTGGTGACCGGGTAGCCCAGCATGTCGACCAGCGTGCGCAGCTCGTTCGACGCGTTGCCGAGCAGCACGCCGCCACCGGTGTAGATGTAGGGCCGTTTGGCGGTCAGCAGCAGCTGCAGCGCCTTGCGGATCTGCCCTCCGTGGCCGCGCTTGACCGGGTTGTACGAGCGCATCTCCACCGTCGCGGGATGGCCGCTGTAGGTGACCTTCTTGAAGGACACGTCCTTCGGGATGTCCACCACCACCGGGCCGGGCCGGCCGGTGCGGGCGATGTGGAACGCCTTCTTGATCGTCATCGCGATGTCGCGCGGGTCCTTAACCAGGAAGTTGTGCTTGACGATCGGGCGGGTGATGCCGACCGTGTCGCATTCCTGGAAGGCATCCTGGCCGATCGCCGCCGTCGGCACCTGGCCGCTGATGATCACCATCGGGATCGAGTCCATGTAGGCGGTCGCGATGCCGGTCACGGCGTTAGTCAGGCCCGGGCCGGAAGTGACCAGCGCCACGCCGACCTCGCCGGTGGCACGCGCATAGCCGTCGGCGGCATGCACCGCCGCCTGCTCGTGGCGCACCAGCACATGCAGGATCGAATCCTGCTTGTAGAAGGCGTCGTAGATGTAGAGAACCGCGCCGCCGGGATAGCCCCAGACGTACTGCACGCCTTCGGCTTGCAGGGACTTCACCAGAACTTCGGCACCCATCAGTTCGGGATGCGCCGGCGCGGGCGAGACGGGGGACAGCGGGGAGGAGGAGGCGTTCCGCGCGGTGGCAGCGGCGGCCGATGCGATTTCCGCAGGAGAGATTTCCATGGTCAACCTTTGTGAATTTCGGAAACGAAAAACCTTGGGTGCTCCTTCACGCGCGCTCTTGTGAAGCGGTGTCGGAACTTAAGGTCCACGGCCATGGGCGAGATGCTTGCTGCGCCGAACCGGAACCCGTTTGCTTGAATAGACAGCAACACGCATTATCACATCGCATGCAGCCCGACCCGGCCGCGTGCCGAAATAAAGTTGGCCAGTGCAATAATCCGGCCGTCCGGCAACCGCGGACGATCGCCCCACACTCGTGCCGTCCAGCGGCCGGATTCTGCCCTTGGCCACCGAACGCGAACTGTCCGATTTCCTCAAAAGCGTAGAAACACGCGCGTTCAAGCGGTCGCTCTACCACGTGCGCAACGAGGAAGCTGCGCTCGACATCGTGCAGGACAGCATGATGCGGCTGGCCGAGCACTATGGCGACCGGCCGGCCGACGAGCTGCCGATGCTGTTCCAGCGCATCCTGTCGAACTGCACCCTCGACTGGTTTCGCCGGCAGAAGACGCGCAACGCGCTCTTCTCCAACATGGGCGATTTCGAGATGGCGGGCGAGGACGGCGACTTCAACCTGCTGGAAACGTTGCAGATCGACGACGGCTCCCACCGCACCGAAAGCGCGGAAGACACCACCCGCCGGGCCCAGGTCTTGCATCAAATAGAGGCCGAGATCCAGGCGCTTCCGCCACGTCAACGCGAAGCATTCCTGATGCGTTACTGGGAAGAGATGGACGTGGCGGAAACCGCCGCTGCCATGGGCTGCTCAGAAGGCAGCGTCAAAACGCACTGTTCGCGTGCCGTCCACTCTCTGGGCAAGGCGCTCAAAGCCAAAGGGATCCAGATATGACCCAAGCTCACACTTCCGCGACTCTCCATCTGCAGGACGAATTCGGCGAACGGATCGCCGCACGCCTCTCGGAAGGCGCCCGTGTCGTGCCGCACGACATCTCGCAGCGATTGCGGATGCTGCGGCAGCAGGCGGTGGCACACCGTCGGGTAGTGAACGTGCGGGCCCGTACCGCATCGTCGATCTTCGGTCAGGGCCACACCGCCACCGCCACCGCGTCGTTCGGACAGGACGGCCCGGGCCTCTGGGGCCGCATCGCGGCGGTGCTGCCGCTCGCGGCGCTGGCCGCCGGCCTCTTCACGATCTACACGGTGCAGGAAGACAACCGCGTGCACGAGCTGGCCGAAGTCGATTCGGCACTGCTCGCAGACGACCTGCCGCCGTCCGCCTACGCCGATCCGGGTTTTCTTCAGTTCATGAAGAACAGCTCGGACAGCCCCCGTTGACCGCTGGTCCCGCCATGGCTGCATCTTCGCGTTCCAAGGCCCGCGGCACGATTTTAGTGGCCGTGGTGCTGTCCGCGATCGCGGCGGGGGTGGCGGTGCGGGCGCAAGTCCCGGCCGGTGCGGATTCGTCGGCCGGCAGCATGGTGGATGGCGGCGCCGCCACGCTGCCCAAGGCATCGTCGCCTGCTGCGCAGGTGCCTGCGGCATTCCGGACACTCACCCCGCAGCAGCAGAAGGCCCTGGCGCCGCTGGCCAGCCACTGGGGTGGCATGCGGGACACGCAGCGCCGCAAGTGGCTCGAGATGGTCCGCAACTTTCACGCGATGCCGCCCGCCGAGCAGGAGCGCCTGCATGGTCGGATGGCCGAGTGGGCCAACCTCTCGTACGAGCAGCGTACCCAGGCCCGCATGAGCTTCGCCGAGGCCAGCAAGTTGGACCCGGGCCAAAAAAAGGCGCGGTGGGAAGCATACCAGGCCCTGAGCCCGGAAGAGCGCAGCCGGCTGACGGAAGGCCATACGACACCGCCCACGGGCGCGGCACGTGCCGTGCGGCCGGTGCCGCCCCAGCGTCTGGCCACTTTGCCCCCCGCCGCGACGCCACGGCCACGCCCGACGATCGGTGTACCGTCGTCCCAGTTCGACCAGAAGACGCTGTTGCCGCAACATATCGCGGCACATCCGGCGGCGCGGGTTGCGCCTGCGCCGGCATCGACGCCAGCCCCTGCATCCGACATGTCCGCCACGACCCCGACGGCGCCTGTTCCGGCCGAGCCACTGTCCGCCCCATGATGTCCGACGCCCTGCCGGAGACCGGCCGCGGCACCTCCGCCGACGCCGGCGCATCCGGAGTGCCGAATAGTCTCGCACCCCGCCTCGCGCGCCGCATGGCCTGCTGCCTCTACGAGGGCATGCTGGTGTTCGGCGTCGTTTTCATCGCTGCCTACCTGTTCGGCACGCTGAGCCAGACCCGCAACGCGATGGACCACCGGCACGCGCTGCAGGCCTTTGTGTTCGTCGTGCTCGGCATTTACTTCACCTGGTTTTGGGCCAAGGGACAGACGCTGGCCATGAAGACCTGGCACATCCGGATAGTGGACGCGCACGGCGCACAGGTGACGCAGCAGCGGGCGCTCTGCCGCTACGTCGCCAGTTGGCTGTGGCTGCTGCCGCCGCTCGCGCTTGTCGCTCCGTTGCGGCTGTCGACCCGCCAGACGTTCCTCGTCGTGGCGTGCTGGGTGACAGTTTGGGCGCTGGTCAGCCGGCTGCATCCGCAGCGGCAGTTCCTGCACGATGCGATCGCCGGTACCCGGCTGGTCAGCACGGCGCCGCCCCGCACGGCGGTGTCGGCATGAGCGGCCCGGCGTTCTCGCTTTGCGTCTACTGCGGCTCCCGGCCGGGCCACGACGCACGGTTCGCCGATGCGGCCCGTGCGGTAGGCACCTGGATCGGGGAACGGGGTGGCCAGTTGGTCTACGGCGGTGGCCACAACGGTCTGATGGGAACGGTGGCCGATGCCGCCCAGGCGACGGGCGGCCGGGTCGTCGGCGTGATTCCGCAGGCGCTGGTCGACAAGGAAGCCGCCAACCGCCGCTGCGACGAGCTGCACGTCGTGCAAAACATGCACGAGCGCAAAGCGATGATGGCCGAGCGGGCCGACGGTTTCCTGGCTCTGCCGGGCGGCATCGGCACGTTCGAAGAGCTGTTCGAGGTATGGACTTGGCGCCAGCTGGGCTACCACGCCAAGCCGCTCGGCATACTGAACGTGGCACGCCACTACGACGCGATGCTCGCATTTTGGGCGCAAAGCGTGGGCCACGGCTTCATGGGCGAGTGGCAGATGGATTTCCTGCAGGTCGGCGACGATGTCGACATACTGCTGCCCGGCCTGCTCGCCCCTCCCGGCGGCGGCGACGCGGCAGCCCTGCGGGACGTGATCTAGGCGGGGGCGCAGGCCGCGCGGGCCGTGCTGCCCCTACCCAGGAGCGCCTCAGATCGCCGACGCGTCTTCTTCGCCCGTGCGGATCCGTACGATCCGGTCAACGGCGGTGACGAAGATCTTGCCGTCGCCGATCTTGCCGGTGCGGGCCGCGCCCACGATAGCGTCCACGCAGCGTTCGACGTCCCCGGCGGCCACCACCACCTCGACCTTCACCTTCGGCAAAAAATCGACGACGTATTCGGCACCCCGATACAGCTCGGTATGGCCTTTCTGCCGGCCGAAGCCCTTGACCTCCGTCACGGTCAGGCCGGTCGCAGCACGCGCCGCCAGCGCCTCCCGCACCGCCTCCAGCTTGAAGGGCTTGATGATGGCGGTGATCTGCTTCATGGGAGTCGTACTGTCGGAATGTGGAAGTCGCACGGGCCAACGCCCACCGGTGCCGGATTGTCGGGCGTCCCGCGCGCCCCGGCACAGGGCTGCGGACGATTATGTCATCCGCCCCCGCTGCGCACGACGTCATGCGCAGCGGCGGCGCCGTGTGTCCCCACCGGTTGGCGGTATGGCCGCGCACTTCCAGCACATGCACCCGATTCCCGCCATGATCGAAAACTGCACGATCCTTCCGCCACCGTACCCAGCGCGCCGCCCGTGACACTCACCCTCCGAATCTTCTCCCGCCACCAGGACGTCGATGCGCACGCCTGGGACCAGCTGCTGGCCCTCGGCGGCGACGCCACGCCGTTCCTGCGCCACGCCTACCTCGCGGCGCTGCACGACAGCGGCAGCGCCACTGCCGACACCGGCTGGGGCGCCGTGTTCCTCACCGTATGGGAGGGCGAGACGATGGCGGCGGCCTGCGCCGTCTACCTGAAGAACCATTCCTACGGCGAATACGTCTTCGACTGGGCCTGGGCCAACGCCTATGCCGACCACGGCCTCGCCTACTACCCGAAGGCGGTGGTCGCCGTTCCGTTCACCCCGGTGCCGGGCGCCCGGCTGCTGGCGCGTTCGCCCCAGGCGCGCGGCGTGCTGGTGCGGGCGCTGGTGGCCTGGTGCGGCGAGCAGGCGCTGTCGTCGCTGCACCTGCTATTCCTCGCCGATACCGACGTGGACACCTGCCGGGATGCGGGCCTGATGCTCCGAAACACGGTGCAGTTCCACTGGCACAACCGGGTTCCGATGGCGGCGGTGGCGGCGACCCCGGCAGATACCCCGCAGCCGCACCGCGCCTATGCCGATTTCGACGATTTCCTCGCAAGCCTCACGCAGGAGAAGCGCAAGAAGATCCGCCAGGAACGCCGCAAGGTGGCCGAGGCCGGCGTGTCGTTCCGCTGGTCCCGGGGCGCCGATATCACGACCGGCGATTGGGACTTCTTCTACCGCTGCTATGCCCGCACCTATCGCGAGCACGGCAACGCGCCCTACCTCACCCGCGACTTTTTTCGGCGGATGGAGCAGCAGATGCCCGAGAACTGGCTGCTGTTCGTCGCGGAGAAGGACGGCCAGGCGATTGCTAGCAGTTTGATAGCACTAGGTCAGCATCCGTCGCCGGCTAAAGGCACGAACGGCCCCGAATCGGCTTCTCGGACCGACACGGGCGGCGTCGCCTATGGCCGGTACTGGGGCGCATTGGAGCGGGTGGACTGCCTGCACTTCGAAGCTTGCTACTACCAGCCGATCGCGTGGTGCATCGCCCACGGCTTCATCCGGTTCGAAGGCGGTGCCCAGGGCGAGCACAAGATGGCCCGGGCTCTGATGCCGGTGGCCACCACCAGCGCCCACTGGCTGGCGCGGCCCGACTTTTCGGATGCGGTGGAGCGTTTTCTGGAGCGCGAGGGCGAAGGCATCGCGCACTACATGGAGCACCTGGACGCCCGGTCGCCGTTCCGGCACGGCGCTGTCGACTGAGCGGCGGCCATCGCCCGTCGGTGCGCATGCGCTGGCACGATGCCGGCGGGCGAACTGACCTCAGGCATCAGGCATCAGGCATCAGGCATCAGGCATCAGGCATCAGGCATCAGGCCAGCGGCCCCGGGGCATCTCAGGCCTTCGGCGCTTTGTAGTTGGCGATGCCTTCGGTGATTTCCTGCCTGGCGGCGTCGATGCCTTCCCAGCCCAGCACCTTGACCCACTTGCCGGCTTCCAGGTCCTTGTAATGCTCGAAGAAATGGCTGATCTGCTTCAGCAAGATCGGGTGCAGGTCTTCGGGCTTCTGGATGTTCTCGTAGATCGGCAGGATCTTGGTGGTGGGCACGGCCAGCACCTTGCCGTCGATGCCGGCTTCGTCTTCCATCTTCAGGATGCCGATCGCGCGGCAGGGCACCACCACGCCGGGCGGCAGCGGGAACGGCGTCATCACCAGCACGTCGACCGGGTCGCCGTCGCCCGACAGGGTCTGCGGCACGTAGCCGTAGTTGGTCGGGTAGTGCATCGCGGTCGTGAGGAAACGGTCGACGAAGATCGCGCCCGAATCCTTGTCCACCTCGTACTTCACCGGATCGGCGTTCATCGAGATCTCGATGACCACGTTGAAGACGTCGGGCGGGTTCTTGCCTGGGGAAACTTTGTCGAAGGACATGGTGCAGCAGCGTTGGATGGAGACGGGGGAAAGCGGCCGCAGGCACCGGTCCGGTACGGCCATGACAGCGCTGGATTCTACCGACCGGCCCGCGCCGCGCCGCCCGCCCCCGGCACAATGGACGGCATGCAGTACCACTTCATCGCCAACGCCTCCCTGCCCTCGTCGTCCGGCCGCACACTGCCGGTGATCGACCCGTCCGACGGACAGCCCTACGACGAGATCCAGCGCGGCGACGCCCAGGACATCGACCATGCGGTGCTGGCGGCGCGCCAGTGCTACGACGCGCTGTGGAGCAAGGTGTCGGCCATGGACCGGGGCCGCCTGCTGATGGCGCTGGCCGAGGCGGTGGCGGCCCACGCCGACGAACTGACGGCCCTGGAGCAGCGCGACTGCGGCAAGCCCACCCGCCAGGCCCGCGCCGACACCCAGTCCCTGGCGCGCTATTTCGAATTCTATGCCGGCGCCTGCGACAAGCTGCACGGCGAAACGCTGCCCTGCCAGGAAGGCTACAGCGTCTTCACCTGGCGCGAGCCCCACGGCGTGACCGGCCACGTGGTGCCGTGGAACTACCCGATGCAGATCTTCGGCCGCAGCGTGGGCGGCGCGCTGGCCGCGGGCAACGTCTGCGTGGTCAAGCCGTCGGAAGACGCCTGCATGTCGCTGATCCGCGTCGCCCAGTTGGCGGCCGAGGTGGGCTTCCCGCCCGGCGCGATCAACATCGTCACCGGCTGCGGTCCCGAGGTAGGCGACGCGCTGGCGCGGCACCACGGCATCGACCACATCAGCTTCACCGGCAGCCCGTCGGTCGGCACGCTGATCCAACAGGCGGCCGCCGAGCGGCATTGCCCGGTGACGCTGGAGCTGGGCGGCAAGAGCCCGCAGATCGTATTCGCCGACGCCGACCTGGATGCGGCCGTCCCCACGCTGGTCAACGCGATCGTGCAGAACGCCGGCCAGACCTGCTCGGCCGGCTCGCGCCTGCTGGTGGAGCAGTCGGTCTACGAGCCGCTGCTGGAACGCCTGGGCGCGGCCTTCGAGGCGCTGCGCGTCGGCCCGGCGGCGATGGATCTGGACGTGGGCCCGCTGATCCGGCAGAGCCAGCAGCAGCGGGTGTGGGATTTCCTGTCGGACGCGCAGGTGGCCGGCATCGCCATGGTGGCGCAGGGCACAGTGGTGGACGAGGCGCCCCAGACCGGCTACTACCAGGCCCCCACCCTCCTGCGCGACGTGCCGCCGCAGCACCGCCTCGCCCAGGAAGAAGTCTTCGGCCCGGTGCTGGCCGCCATGTCCTTCCGCGACGAGGACCATGCGGTGCAGCTCGCCAACGGCACCGCCTTCGGCCTGGTCGCGGGCGTCTGGACCCGAGACGGCGCCCGCCAGTTCCGCATGGCCAAGCGCCTGCGCAGCGGACAGGTGTTCGTCAACAACTACGGCGCCGGCGGCGGCGTCGAGCTGCCCTTCGGCGGCGTCAAGTCGTCGGGCTACGGCCGCGAAAAGGGCTTCGAAGCCCTGTACGGATTCACGACGCTGAAGACCGTGGCCTTCAAGCACGGCTGAACACCCCGCACCGCGTATCGAGTGAATGAATCGTTGCGCACGCAGTGGCCGCTGCCTCAGGACACAGTGGATCCGGCTCCGCCGGTCCACCTGTGTCGCCCCCGGAAGGGGGTTGGCGTTACACGCAGTGAAAAGCCTGGGGGTGAGCTACCCTAATGCGGTATCGAGCAGCATCATCAACACGAAGCCGACCATCAGACCGCCGGTCGCCCAGGCCTCGTGCCCCTTGCGGTGCGATTCCGGAATGATCTCGTGGCTGACGACGAACAGCATCGCACCGCCGGCGAAACCCAGCCCCCACGGCAGCATCCCGCTGGAGAATTCGATGATCGCGGCGCCCAGCACCGCGCCGACGGGCTCGACCAGCCCCGACGCCATGCCCAGGCCAACCGACAGCCGGCGGCTGTAGCCCGCGGCCAGCAGCGCCACGGCGACCACCAAGCCCTCGGGCACGTCCTGGATCGCGATGCCGGTGGCCAGCGCTCCGGCACGCAAGGTGTCGTTGCCCGCGAAGCCCACTCCGATGGCCAGGCCCTCGGGCAGGTTGTGCAGGGCGATCGCGAAGACGAAGAGCCAGGTCCGCCGCAGCTTGCGCGCCGTCTGGCCCTCGACGCCCTTGATGAAATGTTCGTGCGGCACCAGCCGCTCCATCGCCAGCAGCATCGCGCCGCCCAGCAGGATGGACACTCCGACCACGCTGCCCGCGCCCCAGGGACCCATGCCCTGCGACCGTGCGGCGGCGATGCCGGGAATGATCAGGGAGAACGCACAGGCCGCCAACATCACGCCGGCGCCGAAGCCGAAGAGCGTGTCCTGCGTTCGGTCGGACAGGCGCTGCGAGAACAGCACCGGCAGGGTGCCCAGCGCCGTCGCCAGCGCCGCCACCATGCCGCCGGTGAAGGCGTCCAGGATCACGTCGTTCGACGTGACGAAGTGCCACGACTGCACGCCCAGGCCGAGCACCACCGCCACCACGACCAGCGCGCGGGGCAACCGACGCAGCGTCAATCGGGAGCGGAAGGACGACATCGGGTTCGGGGGCGTACGTGCAGGCTGCGGCAGCGCGCGTCAGACCTTGGCGGCGGCGAAGCGGCGTGCCACTTCGGGCCAGTTCACCGCGTTGAAGAACGCGGCGATGTACTCGGGGCGGCAATTCTGGTACTTCAGGTAGTAGGCATGTTCCCAGACATCCAGGCCCAGGATCGGCGTCGCGCCCGAGCCGACGCCCTGCACCACCGGGCTGTCCTGGTTGGCGCTGCTCTCGACCACCAGCTTGCCGTCCTTGCGGACCGACAGCCAGGCCCATCCGCTGCCGAAACGGCTGATGGCGGACTTGGTGAAGGCTTCCTTGAAGGCGTCGAAACCGCCCAGGTCGGCATCGATCGCATTGCCCAGGTCGCCGCCGGGCGTGCCGCCGGCATTCGGCGCCAGCACCGTCCAGAACAAGCTGTGGTTGAAATGGCCTCCGCCGTTGTTGCGCACGGCGGTGCGGATGTTCTCCGGCAGGCCGTCGAGGCCCTTGAGAAGTTCTTCGACCGGCTTGCCGTCGTACTCGGTGTCCTTGACAGCATTGTTCAGGTTGGTGACGTAGGTCTGGTGGTGCTTGGAGTGGTGGATCTCCATCGTCCGTGCATCGACATGCGGCTCCAGCGCGTCGTATGCGTAAGGAAGAGCGGGAAGCGTATAGGGCATGAATCAACTCCTGGGATAAGTGAACGCGGCGCCGGCGAAGGCGGCCCCGCAATACGGCGGAAGGCGCGGACCTTCGCGACGGCCGCGGCAGGCGGCATCGCCTCGGCTACCGCGGAGTGGAGACTTGTAACATGATTTCGGCAGCCGCATCGCCAGCGCGCGTGCCGACATGCATCGCCCGGGATCGCCGACCGGCGCCGGACGGGCACGGATTTAAACCCTGCTCAACAGCGGAACACCGGATGCCCGGCACAATCGACGAATGCCTTCCACCGACGCGCCCGACCGCACCGCGCGCACCATTGCGCTGATCGACCTCCGCACCCTCGTCGGTGCGGCGCCGGCGCTCCCCCGCGGCAGGCCGTCGGCCCGGTTGCAGGACCGCCTGCAGCGCCCGCTGCGCGACCTGCGCATCAGCGTGACCGACCGCTGCAACTTCCGCTGCAGTTACTGCATGCCGAAGGAAAGCTTCGGCACGGACCATTCCTATCTGCCCCAGTCGGCCCTGCTGAGCTTCGAGGAAACGACCCGGCTGGCCCGCCTGTTCCTGGCCCAGGGCGTGCGCAAGATCAGGCTCACCGGCGGCGAGCCGCTGCTGCGCAGGAACCTGGAGACGCTGGTCGGACAACTCTCGGAACTGCGCACCGTCGACGGCACCGCGCCCGACATGACGCTGACCACCAACGGCTCGCTGCTCGCCCGCAAGGCGCGGGCGCTGCGCGACGCCGGCCTGCGGCGGGTGACGGTCAGCCTCGACGCGCTGGACGACGCCGTCTTCCGGCGGATGAACGACATGGATTTCCCGGTGGCCGACGTGCTGCACGGCATCGACGCGGCGCTGGCGGCGGGTCTGGGCCCGGTCAAGGTCAACATGGTCGTCAAGCGCGGCACCAACGCGCAGGAAATCCTGCCGATGGCCCGCCACTTCCGCGGAACCGGCGTGGTGCTGCGCTTCATCGAGTACATGGACGTCGGCGCCACCAACGGCTGGCGGATGGACGAGGTGATGCCCGCGTCCGAGATGGTCGAGCACCTGAGCGGCGCGCTGCCGCTGGTGCCGCTGGCCGAAACGGCGCCCGGCGAGACCGCCCGCCGCTGGGGTTACGCCGATGCGCAGGGCCGCCCCGACCCGGCGCTGGGCGAGGTGGGCGTGATCGCCAGCGTCACGCAGGCCTTCTGCCACGACTGCAACCGGGCACGCCTCTCTACCGAAGGCAAGCTGTACCTCTGTCTCTTCGCCAGCCAAGGCCACGACCTGCGCGCCCTGCTGCGCGGCGGCGCGAGCGACGACGACATCGCCGCCGCCATCGCCGGCATTTGGCAAAACCGCGGCGACCGCTATTCGGAACTGCGCGCCGCCCGCCCGCCCGCCGCCCCCGATGCGGCGCCGGTGCCGCGCCGGGTGGAGATGAGCTACATCGGCGGTTGAGCGGCCGCCGCCGTGTCGTCGTTCGTGTCCGGCAGCACAACCGTCGCCGTCCCTGCGCGCGCCGATATCACCGGCCTGGTGCTGGCCGGCGGCCAGGGAAGACGCATGGGCGGAGTGGACAAGGGCCTGCGGCCTTTCCAAGGTACCGTGCTGGCACGGCATGCGCTGGAGCGGTTGCGCCCCCAGGTCGGTGCCGTGGCGATCAACGCGAACCGGCACCTGGACCTCTATGCGGCCTGGCAGGTGCCGGTGTGGCCGGATGCGTCGGGCGATTTTCCCGGGCCCCTGGCCGGACTGCTGGCGGGACTCGAACACTGCGCCACCCCCTGGCTGCTGACCGTACCCTGCGACACGCCCCGATTTCCGCCCGACCTGGCCGCGCGGATGGCAGCTGCGGTCGGTGCGGCCGGTGCGCCCCTCGCGCTGGCGGCATCCGCGAGCCCCTCGGGCCCCGTGCCCGAGCCGGTGTTCTGTCTGGCGCGGGCGACCTTGCGCGACGATCTGCGGACCGCCCTGGCCGGCGGCCTGCGCGCCGTGCGCCAATGGGCGTCACGCCATGCCTGCGTGCTGTTGCCTTTCGACCGGGCCGGCGACGATCCGCAGGCCTTCCGGAATGCGAACACGTTGGCGGAGTTGGAGACGCTGGAGGCGTTGCAGCCGTCGGAAGGGCCGAACACCCCGAAAATTTGAAGAAAAAGGGCCTGTAGCCGTCATTCTGCGCCGACCTTTAGCTATTAAAAACATAGCAAACGACCATCGCGCATCGGCGGCTTCCTAGCGTGCGTCTGCCGCTACCGGCGAGGAGCGCATCTGCGCCGGCAGCCGGCCCAGCGCCACCTCCACCCCGCGGTTGGCCAGCTGGTCGGCCCGCTCGTTGCCCGGGTCGCCGTCGTGGCCGCGCACCCAGCGCCACTCGATCTTGTGGCCGCCGTTACGCACCAGCTCGTCCATCTTCTGCCAAAGCTCGACGTTCTTCACCGGCTCCTTCGACGCGGTTCGCCAGCCGCGGGCCTTCCAGCCCGCCACCCATTCGGTAATGCCCTTGAGCACGTACTGGCTGTCGATGTATAGCGTCACGTCGCACGGCCGCTTGAGGGCGCTCAGCGCCTCGATCACCGCGGTCATCTCCATCCGGTTGTTGGTGGTGTTGCGCTCGCCCCCGTAGAGTTCTTTTTCGGTAGGGCCGGCCTTCAGCAGCACGCCCCAGCCGCCCGGGCCCGGGTTGCCCTTGCAGGCGCCGTCGGTGTAGATGTCGATATGGTTCACGGCAAAACGCTTCGCAAAAAAATCAGGAGGGCGGATTGTCGGGCAAGCTGCGGCCGGCCACCGAGGCGGCCGGCGCCACCGCCCGCACCGCCGGCAGCCTGCGAGGCTTCTCCATCCGCCGCATGCCGGGCACCCGCTTGACCGCCACCACGAAATACGCCGCGCCGAAGATCGGCCACCAGCGGTCGCCCAGCTGGTCCATCCAGGCGGTGCGGTCCAGCCAGCGTTGGCTGCGCAGCGCCGGCCGCCAGCAGCCGAACTGCACCGATTCCACCTCGAAGGACAGCAGCCGCAGCCAGTCCCGCAGCCGCCAGTAGCCGATGAAATCGACCGCGTCGGGCAGGTAGCGCTGGCCCAGCCCGAGCCGCTGGGCCACCCGGGCGCGCCGCTGCTTCAGGCCCCAGAAGCTCACCGGGTTCAGGCCGCTGATCACCACCCGGCCCTCGGGCACCAGGGTGCGCTCGGCCTCGCGCAGGGCGGCGTGCGGGTCGGCCGTCAACTCGAGCGTGTGCGGCATCAGCACCAGGTCCAGGCTGCGCGACGCGAACGGCAATGCGCCGAAGTCCGCATGGATCGCCGGTCGGTAGCGGGGTGGCGGCAGGAGGTCCGATGCGGCGAGCGCGGCGCCTGCCGGCGTGTCCAGATCGTCGGGCCCGCCGATCAGCCAGCGGTGCGGCATGCGGTTGGCCCGCAGCCCGTCGAACCAGGGCAGGCCGAGCTGCACGCCGTGGTAGCCGAACAGGTCGCCCACCGCCCGATCGACCCGCGCCTGCTCCCATGCCGTCAGGTATCGGCCGGCCGGAGAATCGAACCAGGGGTGCAAACCTATAATTTCGTCGCTCATGACCTTGCAACCGCTGCCCGCCTTCACTGACAACTACATCTGGATGCTGCACGAAGGGCAGCGGGCCGTGGTGGTCGACCCGGGCGAGGCCCAGCCGGTGCTCGACGCGCTGCAGGCCCAGGAGCTGCAGCTCGAGACGATTCTAGTCACGCACCACCACCACGATCACACCGGCGGCGTGGACGCCCTGCGCGCGGCGACCGGTGCCCGGGTGATCGGCCCCGCGACCGAGGCGCACGCGGTGGTGCCCGATCCGGTCGACCGGCTCCGCCAGGGCGACGTGGTCCGTGTGCTGGGCCTTGCGTTCCGCGTGATCGACGTGCCCGGTCACACCGCCGGCCACATCGCCTTCTTCTGCGACGACGTGGACGGCGCGCCGCTGCTCTTGAGCGGCGACACCCTCTTCTCCGGCGGCTGCGGCCGGATCTTCGAAGGCACGCCGGCGCAGATGCTGGCCTCGCTCGACGCCCTGGCCGCGCTGCCCGACGCGACGCGCGTATGCTGCGGCCACGAATACACGCTCTCCAACCTCGCGTTCGCGCAGGCGGTGGAGCCCGGCAACCCGGCACTGGTGGCCTATGGGGACCGTTGCAAGCGGCTGCGCGCCCGGGGCCTGCCCACACTGCCCTCCACCCTCGGGCTGGAGCGCGAGGTGAATCCTTTCCTGCGGAGCCGAGCGGCTCCGGTCGTGTCGGCAGTGCGCCGCCACGCGAACACCGTGGCCGACGACGAAGTCGGCATCTTTGCCGCCCTGCGCCAATGGAAGAACGATTTCCGATGAAGATTCTCAACGCCGTCTGGCTGTCCCTGGCCGTCCTGCTCGCCGGTTGCGGCACGCTGCCGGGCGCCTCCACCGCACCGGGCGCGGGCGGTGCCGCCACCGTCGGCGGCGGCGCCCGGCAGAAGCAGTACCCCTCGATGATTCCCGGCGGCGCGCTCAAGCCGCTCGCCACCGGCGCGACCGGCTCGCACACCGTCGCCTACACGTCGCCGCCGGCCGACCTGTGGGAGCGCATCCGCCGCGGCTTCGCGATGCCCGATCTCGACAACGATCTGGTGCGCGACCGCGAGCAGTGGTACGCCACCCGGCCCGACTACATCCAGCGCATGACCGAGCGCTCAAGCAAGTACCTGTTCCACATCGTCGACGAGCTGGAGCGGCGCAACATGCCGACCGAGCTGGCGCTGCTGCCCTATATCGAGAGCGCGTTCAACCCGCAGGCCGTCTCCAGCGCAAAGGCCGCCGGCATGTGGCAGTTCATGCCCGCCACCGGCGGCGACTACCAGTTGAAGCAGAACGCGTTCCGCGACGACCGGCGCGACGTGCTGGCCTCGACCCGCGCCGCGCTCGACTACCTCCAGCGCCTCTACAGCATCTTCGGCGACTGGCAGTTGGCCCTGGCCGCCTACAACTGGGGCGAAGGCAGCGTCAGCCGCGCGATCGCGCGCAACCAGAAGCTCGGCCTGCCCACCGGCTACACCGACCTGAACATGCCCAACGAGACGCGCTACTACGTGCCGAAGCTGCAGGCGGTCAAGAACATCGTCGCCCGGCCGCAGGACTTCAACACCGAGCTACCGCCGATCGAGAACCACCCCTACTTCCAGTCGGTCACCATCGCCCGCGACATCGACGTGGCCCTGGCCGCCAAGCTGGCCGACGTGCAGTTGCGCGACTTCAAAGAGCTCAACCCGTCGCTGCGCCAGCCGGTGATCTTCGCGGCCGGCGTGCCGCAAATCCTGCTGCCCTGGGACAACGCGGCCATCTTCCGCCGCAACCTGGAGGCCTACGCCGACGGTCAGTACGCGAGCTGGACCGCCTGGACCGCCCCGACGACGATGAGCGTCTCGGCCGCCGCCCTGCTGGTCGGCATGAGCGAGGTCGACCTGCGACAAGTCAACAACATTCCGCCCCGCATGCTGATCAAGGCCGGCTCGGCGCTGGTGGTGCCCCGCTCCGCCAAGAACCAGGACGATGTCGATGCGCAGGTGGCAGACAACGGCCGCCTGGCGCTGTCGCCCGAGATCGTCACCCGCCGCACCCTGGTCAAGGCCGGCAAGCGCGATACGGTCGCCACCCTCGCCCGCCGCTACCGTGTCACCACCTCCGACGTCGCGACCTGGAACGACGTGCAGCCCAGCACCGTGCTGCGCAGCGGGCAGCAGCTGGTGGTGTACCTGCCGGTGAACGTGCGGGCGCCGGTCACGGCGGCGGCGGTTTCTGCGGCGCCGGCCACGGTGGCGGTGCGCGGCAACGCCCGGCAGCCGGTGCGTGCTGCAGTTCCGCGCACCACCGCGGTCCGCACAAATGCCCGGGCCGCCGCGGCATCCAGAAAGGTCGCCGCGCCGAGAGCTGTGGCACCCCGCGCGGCTGCCAAGCCTGCCGCCAAAAAATAGGATGCTGCCGCAGAGCATCACCAAAGACAGAGGGGCGCCGCAGCGCCCCTTCGTCCATGGGAACAAGGCTCAGGACATCAGCGGGTGCCGACCAGGCCCAGAATGCCCATGATGATCAGGTACAGCGCCACGATGTAGTTCAACAGGCGCGGCACGATGAGGATGAGAATGCCGGCGATCAGGGAGACGACCGGGCCGATGCTGAATCCGAAAACCATGGCGATTCCTTTGCGGTGCGGGGCACCTGTCTTGATGCGCCCGACGATAAGCCGCCACCCGCCGCCGTCTGTAACAAGGGACAGCGTCAAGCCTGGAATCGTTCCTTGGCCCGCTGGGCGAAATCGTTGGTGTAGAGCCGCGTCATGTCGATCCGCCCCAGCTCTACCGCGGGGTCGAACCCGGCCATCGCCCGCACTGCCGTCTCGGGACCGCCCCCGGGCACCAGTCCGTCGGGCGAATAGCCTTCCCGGATCTTTTGGAACACGGTGAGGTAGAGCGCGCGGTCGCCCAGCAGATAGGGCTCGGGCACCGTCTTCACAATGTCGCCCGGCCCGGCGGTTTGTAGCCATTTCAGGGCGTGCACCATGGCGCTGACCAAGGCCTGCGCAGCAGCGCCCCGCTTCTGCACGAAATCTTCCGGCGCATGCAGGCAGCCGGCCGGCATCGGACCGCCGAAGAGATCGAGCGTGCCCTTGAGCGTGCGGGTGTCGCAGACCACACGGATATCGGCCTTCTGCTCCAGCATGGTCGCCACCGGATCGGTGACGCTCACCGCGTCGATCCGGCCCGCCCGCAGGGCCGAAGCCGCAGCCGACGGCGTGCCCAGCGCGACGAACTCCGCGTCGCCGGGCTTCAGACCCCCGCGCGCCAGCACCAGCGTGGCCAGCATGTGGCTGGCCCCGCCCGGCGCCGGAATGCCGATCCGCCTGCCCTGAAGATCGCCCCGGCCGCGGTAGCCCGCCAGGGTGCGAGTCGATGCGCCCAACACGATCTGCGGCGCCCGGCCCTGCAGCACGATGCTGCGAAAGCTCTTGCCCTTGCTCTGCAGGCTGACGGTGTGCTCGAAAGCGCCCGAGCAGACGTCGGCGATACCGCTCAGCACCGCCTGCAGCGCCTGCGAGCCGGTCGCGAAATCGCGGATCTCCACCTCCAGCCCCTCGGCCCGGAAGAAGCCCATCTGCTCGGCGATCGTGAGCGGCAGGTAGGCGAAGCGCGCCTTGCCGCCCACCGCGATCGTGACCTTCTCGCGTTCGCGGTGCGACTGCGCCCGCAGGGCCGGCACGCGGGCGCCCGCAGCCGCCAGTGCCGCCGACAGGCAGAAACCGCGGCGCGAAAGCAGGAGCGCGGGGCTGGGTCTCACGGGAATTCCTTGCCGGGTGGATGCGATGCCGCCAGCTTAGCGACCGGCCTGCACGGCTCCCATCCGGGACATCCCCGTACGGGTTAATCCCGGGCCAGCGTCGGTGCTACGGCGCGTCAGCGGCAGCCGACGAAGAGGATGGCGACGTTCAGCGCGAAGCCCAGTGCGTAGACCGCGCTGCGCGCCGCGCCGCCACCGGCGATGTAGATCGCGCTGTAGGCCACGCGCACCAGGACCCAGCCCACGGCCAGCAGGTCGAGCCGGCCCTGCGGCGCGGCCAGCTGGTGGGCGACGACCACCGCACCGATGAAGAACGGCAGGCTCTCGAAGCCGTTCTGCTGGGCCGCCATCGCACGCGCGCGCCAGCCTCGCACACCTTCTGCCCACACCCTGGGCGAACGGTTGTCGTAGCCCTGCGCACCCGCTTTGGCGACAACGGCGCACAGGATCGGCAGCAGCGCCGCAGCCAGCACGCACCAGTATGCGATCGTGAATTGCACTGCGCCCACCGTGGCCGCGGAGGATGACAGGCCGTTCATGCGTGGAGCTTCAGGTAAACAGAATGCATCAGCGGCGGTCCGCCAGGGCGTGGGCGATCGTGCCCAGATCGACGTATTCCAGCTCGCTGCCCACCGGCACGCCGCGCGAGAGCCGGGTGACCCGCAGGCCGCGCGCCTTCAGGCCTTCCGAGATGGCATGCGCCGTCGCCTCGCCCTCGGCGGTGAAATTGGTCGCGAGAATGGTCTCCTGGACGGTGCCGTCGGTCGCGCGTTCGAACAGCTTGTGCAGTCCGATCTCGTTCGGGCCGATGCCGTCGAGCGGCGACAGCTTGCCCATCAGCACGAAGTACAGGCCCTTGAAGGCGCCGGTGCGCTCCATGGCCGACTGGTCGGCCGGCGTCTCCACCACGCAGAGCTTGGACGCGTCGCGCGACGGGTCGCTGCAAACCTCGCAGATGTCGGATTCGGTGAAGGTGTGGCACAGCAGGCAATGGCGCACCTGGCCGGCCGCGTCGTGCAGCGCCCGCGACAGCATCTCGGCACCGGGCCGATCGTGCTGCAGCAGGTGAAAGGCCATGCGTTGGGCGGTCTTGGCCCCGACGCCGGGCAAACGGCGCAGCGCCTGGACGAGCGCATCGAGCGAACTGGTGGGGGTAGCCATGAGAAAAGTCATTGCGCCGGGGCCGGGGCCGCCGTGGCGGTGGCAGGCACGGAGCGCGTGCGGTAGAGCGCCGGCCAGTCGCCCGGCGAGCCGGCACAGCGGCGCTGCTCGTCGCGCGAGGCCGGCTGGAACGCGGTGCCGTCGAACACCCACGACCGGGCGATGCCGCAGTCGCCGATGCCCCGGCTCTTGGCGAAGGAAGACAGAGTGGCGGTGGCAGGGTCGTAGAACGCCTCGGTCGCCACGCTCGGATCGTCGTTCTTGCCGACCGGCAGGCCGCCCGGCACGTCGGGCAGCGCTACCGGTCGCGCCTGCTGCGGTGCCGACCGGGGCACCCGCAGCACCAGTGCGGCGCTCTGGTAGGCGCCCGACCAGCACCGCAGCAGCACCAGCGCGTCGGTGTCGGTCAGCGGCATCGCATCGTCGGAGGCGCCGCGCGGCGCATCGCATTTGCGTGCGACCAGTGCGGCGTTACGGGTACGCACAGCCGCGGCGAAAGCCTGCGTGTCGGCCAGGGGCGTCGGCGCGGCGGCGGCCTGCACCACCGGCAAGGCCGGCGCTGCGGGCACCTGCGAGACCGGCCCCGCGCCCGGCTGGTGCAGCGCGGTGAGGGTGCCGACCCGCCCCTGCACATCGTCGATGAAGCGCAGTGCGGCGGCCAGGCCGTCGAGCGACAGCTGCAGCGGCCCGTCGGATTGCTGCACCGCCATCTGCCGTGCCTGCTCCAGCCGGCGCGCCATCTCCAGCGCGGGCTCGCCCTGCAGCCGGTAGCTGCCTTCGCCGTCGTTGGTCCAGGCGCTGCCGGCCGCGGCCGGCCGGTCGGCACCGGTCAGCGCGGCGCCGTCGAGCCGCAGCGCATCGGCCGACAACGGCTTTTCGCCGGCCAGGTCGAGGCCGACCGCGCCCGCGGGGCCGGCCTCGCGGGCGACCAACAGCCGCATCGGCAGCGTGTCGCCGGCGGCAGGCGCCAGGCGGGCCTCGCAACGGCGCACGTTGTCGCAGGCGACGATCCAGTCCTTGAACTCGCGGTAGGCCGGCACTGCCGGTGACGCGGCCTGGGCCGCGAAGACCGACAGGGCGACGAGGCCGGCAGCCACTGCGGCGCACGGGCGCCGCGACAGCGCCTGCGCGGCACCGGAGAGCGCGAGGCGCTCCCGCATCCAACGGGGCAGGCGACCGGGCACGGGCGTCATCGCGGAATCAAAACGGAAACTTCATGCCGCCGGGCAGGCCCGGCATGCCGACGCTGATCTTGCCCATCTTTTCCTGGCTGGTGTCCTCGGCCTTGCGCACCGCGGCATTGAAGGCGGCGGCCACCAGGTCTTCGAGCATGTCCTTGTCCTCGGCCAGCAGGCTCGGGTCGATCGTGATGCGCTTGACATCGTGCTTGCAGGTCATCAGCACCTTGACCAGACCGGCACCGGATTCGCCTTCCACCTCGATGGTCGCCAGTTCGTCCTGGGCCTTCTTGAGGTTGTCCTGCATGTTTTGCGCCTGCTTCATGAGGCCGGCGAGTTGTCCTTTGTTGAACATGAAATTCCTTCGATTTTCGGGGATGGGAGGGAAAGACGAAAAGTGGGCGGGCCACGTGCCTCAGGTGGCGGGGGGCGGCAGCGGCTTGATGCTGCCGGGCACGATTTTCGCGCCAAAGTCGCGCACCATCTGCTGCACGAAAGGATCGTTCTGCACGATCTCCTCGGCGCGGTGCTGGCGCGCGGCGGCGGCGGCGGCGTTGCGGCGGGCGGGGCTGTCGCTGACCACGCCGATCTCGACCGTCAACGTCTCGGCATGGCCCGCCGTGGCCAGGGCGGTGCGCAGGCGTTCCCGGCTGGTCGGCTGGTTGAGCGATTCGCGCTCGACCCGCAGAATCCAATGGCTGCCGTCGCGCGAAACCAGCTGCGACTGCAGCGCCAGTTCCCGCACCAGAGCCGAGATCGCCTCGGCCGCGATCAGCTGGCCGACGGTGGCGTGCCAGACATCGCCCTCTTGCGTCCTGGTGAACGTGGCGGCCGGCGGCCGGGGGCCATGGCCGGCGGCATCGGGACGCGGCTGGGAGCGCAAGCCCGGCTCGGGCTGCTGCCGCACCGGAATCGCTATTATATTAGTAGCATCAGGTCGGCTCTGGACACCGGCTACAGGCGTTTTCTCTTCGAAAGAGACCGATGGTGGACGCTCGTGCACCGGCAAGGCCAGCCCGGCTCGGCCTCCCTGCGATGCGAACGGTTCCGGGGCGGAGACGGCCGGCGACGTCGCCGAGCCGCTCTCGCGACTCGCAGGGGCGGCCGACTCTGCGGCGATCGAGTCCAGCCACTCGGCATCGCCGCCGTCGTCCATGCCGGGCGGGGCCGTGTTCGCTTCTGCGTCGCCGGCGGTATCCGCTTCTTCCGCTTCCGGGGCAGGCACACCGTCTTGGAAGTGCGCAACAGGTCGGGCAGGTGCTTCCGAGGCAGCAGAAGCCTGCACGGCTGACGGCTGCGGCTGCGGCTGCGGCTGCGGATCGTGCTGCGGCGGCAATGCAGGTACGGCCGAACCCTCCTGAGCCACCGGCGGCTTCGGAGGCGACACCTCGGATACGGTCGGCGATGGCACGACCTGCGCTTTCGCTGGCTCGGCGGTCGGCGGTCGGGCGTTCGAAACCACCGGCCCCGGCACGGCAGCGTCTGCCGTCGCGGCCCGCGCCGTGTCAGCCGGCTTCAGTGTTTTTTTTTGAGCCGATCCGGGCTTGAACGCCAGCAGGCGCAGCAGCACCATGGTCAGCGCCGCGTACTCGTCGGGCGCCAGGCCCAGCTCCGCGCGGCCGTGCAGGCACAGGCTGTAGAGCAGCTGGGTTTCGTCGGCGGGCATGTCGCCGGCCAGGCGCGCGATCTCGACCGCCTCGCTGTCGGCCGCGTCCACCGCCGCGGCCATCTGAGGGACCGCCTGCATGACCGCCATGCGCTGCAGTACCGCGGTCATCTCCTCCAGCGTGGAGCCGGCGGAAAACCCGTTGATCCGCAACACGTCGGCCGTCTCGACGACCGTTTTGCCGTCGCCGCCGGCGAGCGCGCCGATCAGATGGAACACATGCGAGCGGTCGACGCTGCCGAGCATGCGGCGCACCGTGTCCTCCTCCAGCGCACCGTTGCCGAACGCGATCGCCTGGTCGGTGAGCGACAGCGCGTCGCGCATCGATCCGCGGGCGGCGCGGGAGATCAGCTTCAAAGAAGGCGGGTCGGCCACGACGGCTTCCGTCTGCAGCACCCGGGCCAGATGCTCCTCGACCGTCTCGGGCGCCATCGGGCGCAGGTTGAATTGGAGGCATCGCGAGAGCACCGTGACCGGCACCTTCTGAGGGTCGGTCGTCGCCAGCACGAACTTGAGGTATTCGGGCGGCTCCTCCAGCGTCTTCAGCATCGCGTTGAAGGCGGTGTTGGTCAGCATGTGCACCTCGTCGATCATGAAGACCTTGAAGCGCCCGACCACCGGCTTGTAGACCGCCTGCTCCAGCAGCGACTGGACCTCGTCCACGCCGCGGTTCGAGGCCGCGTCGAGCTCGGTGTAGTCGACGAAGCGGCCTGCATCGATGTCGGTGCAGGCCTGGCACACGCCGCAGGGCGCCGAGGTGATGCCGCCCTGCCCGTCCGACCCGACGCAGTTGAGCGACTTGGCCAGGATCCGGGAGACGGTCGTCTTGCCCACGCCGCGGGTGCCGGTGAAGAGGTAGGCATGGTGCAGACGCTGGGTCCGCAACGCGTTCGACAGCGCCCGCACAACATGCTCCTGGCCGACCATTTCCGAGAAGTTCCGGGGACGGTATTTTCGGGCGAGCACGAGGTAGGACATCCCCTGGATTCTACGGGGCCGGGAATGCGCGGCCGGCCGTCGGGGCCGATACGCGCGCGATCGGCCAGCGGACTTTTCGGGTCGTTGCAGCGTATTTCCGATACGGAGCAGGGCGGTCGATTCCAGAAGCCGAACCGCGCCGACAGACACGGTACAATCGCGGCTGACGAGCCTCCCCGCATAGGGAAGCGGCCAACCGGGTCAGGTGGGGAACCAAGCAGCCCTAACTGTGGATCTAGTGCCGGGGGTAAGGCTCGTCAACCCTCATTCTCATAGCAGCCTGCCGTGCTCCCCTGGCACTGGTTTTCGGTGGCGGCTGCGATCACTGTTCCTGTTTTCGCTTGCTTCCCGGCTTGCGTGGGGCTTGTAGCGTCGGGTTTCAAAAACCATCTGCACCGACTGCATCACCACGCGCCGCGATGGACTGCGCATCGACTGGTCCGGCAGGCTCGTGGCACCCGTAGCGACCGACTCGAAGCCGCCGGCGACTCGCACTGGATGCGGTGGACGTGTCGGCCGGACCGCCGGTTACCCCCCAGAAACCAAAAAAGCCCTTGAATTTCAAGGGCTTGTCTGGCGGAAACGGATGTTATCGGCCTCCCTCACGAGCTCGATAGACAGCGCGCTTAGCGACCGAATCAGACACGTCGTACACCTTGCCAAGCTCTCGATATGTGGTTCCGCCGGCCCTGTAATCGGCAACCAAGGCCGCTTCATTCTCAGCGCTTAAAGCGCGCACTCGCCCCGGCACCCTGCCCCTCTGCCTCGCAGCTTCCTGGCCGGCGATTGATCGCTCCCGAATGATGGACCTCTCGAGCTGCGCGACGGCACCGAGGATCTGGACGACAAACATGCCCATGCCAGTAGTCGTATCAAGAGGCTCCGTGACGCTCTTGATCGTGGCACCAGCCTTCTCAATCCTGCGCAGTATGTCCAGCAGATCCGACAGACTGCGCGCCACACGGTCGATCTTGTAGACCACGAGCAAATCGCCGCGCCGCAATTCGGCAATGCACCGAGCCAATTCCGGGCGCCCGCGCTGACTGGCACCGCTAGCCTTTTCCTCATAGATTAATCCAGCACCAGCGTGCCTCAATGCATCAATTTGCAGGTGAGTTTCCTGATCACGCGTGGATACACGCGCATAGCCGACAACTGCCACTGAGCCTCCCTTTTTGAATGTGAATGCACAGCGTAAGCAGGCACGAGAAGCACGATCCGGAGAAATAGACCCCTTGTGTAAAAACACAAATTGGGGCTTTGCGCCCAGCAAAACAGCCGTCTTGAGACACGCAGGTGAGCTTTGTGGCTTGACCAGGTCGCGCCACCGCGGCAATCGTTCTGCCGTGCTACCCGGCTGCCGCGGCGGAGTTCCATCCCCAGCTTGGGGACGGCACGGCGCTGCGCTTGTTGCCGCTCACCGTGGGGCCACGGCTGTACGCCGTGGAACTACCGGGCTGGGTTGCGGGTGCTGGCGGCAAAGGCGTACATCGAGAGATCGGGGGAAGGTGTGGCAGAGGTGAGGGAGGCGTGGGAGGCGTAAGAAGGGGAACCTGTCGGCAGGTCCTGGGGGGCGAGGGAGCGGGTCGTGTAGGCGGCGGGCAAGGAGGCAGCGGGCGGGGCCTGGCCAGCCCTTTGCCGCGTCGCCGCGCCTTGGCTGTCACCTGATCCCTTGTCGCGCTGGAAGGCCTCGAAGAAGCCGTGCGCTGCGATCTCTTTGCAGATGGCATCGGTGGTGTTCAGCTTCGTGCCGTCCTGGGTGAAGCAATGGCACCCGCGCTTCTCCCAGCTGATGCACGCCGCCGGCATCGGCACCCGGCTCGGCTTCGTGAGCTCGTCGTATGCCGGCGCGGTATACGGCAGCCCCTGTATACGCGGCTGGTAGCTCGCCACGTATTCGGCGGTGGTAATCGGACCCGGCGGGCGGGCATTGGCGGTGCTGCCCGGTGGACGCGCCACAGCAGCATTCGCATCCGATCCGACCGCGCCGCCCGACACCGGCTGCATGCCTGACGCAGTAGAAGTCAACACGCCCTTGAACATGTGGACAGCGCCCCAGAGCGAGAGACCAGCGAGCGCGAGGACGATCGGCAGCGCATACACCTTGTACGGTATCTCGCGCTTGACGTTGTGCGTGTCGGCGCTTTTGTACCAAGGCTTCTCCACCCAGATGCCGGTCTTCTTGTCTTGGCGGCCATAGGCTTCCTTGGGGTACTTGTAGGGGATGGCCGCAAGGCGCGCACTGGCCTTTTTCGGCACCTTGTCGGGGTGCGTCTGCATGCGCGAGAACTTGTGCACCAAAGCGTTCTGCGTGCCGAACACGCGCACCACGTAGTAGTGGAACTGGCACAGCAGCCGAGGCGTCTTGTGAACCAGTTCGGGCTCCTGCGTGATGATCCAGAAGTCGATGCCCCGCTTGCCGTGCTTCGACAGCTCCAGGATGGGGGGCGGCGGCTTGACATTGGTGCCGGTATTGCCCCAGAAATCCTGCAGCTCGTCGATGATGATGATGGACCCATCGGGGCAGTCCATCCACTCGTCGGGGTGGTCGATGGTCTTCCACCCTTCGATGGTCACTGCGGGGATATTGCAGGTATAGACGGGCCGCTGGTCCTTCTCGGCCTCCCGCTTAACAAAGCTCAGTGCGCACAACGTTTTGCCAGAACGCGGCAATCCGGTCACGAAGTTGATCACGTCAGCCCTTCTGCACCAGCCGGCGCACCTTGGAGCCACCCAGCGCGGACATCACCATCTTGACGCCCACCGCAGAGATGACGAGTTGCACATGCACGTCGAGCCGAAAGAAACCGGCCCATTCAATAAGGCCGGAGCCGGCCATGTTGCCCATGGCACTGGTAGCGAAATCTTTGACGTGGTCCACCAGCAGCGATATGCCCTGGTACTCCACGAAGCCGAAGCCCAAGGCGATCAAGGCTCGCCCCACGAGCGAGCCCATAAGTTGGAGCAGCCCGCTCAAAATGACCGACGCGATCCAAGGCATTACGTTTTCCCTCCGATGCACCAAGTGAGACAGCCCAATGCCGTGATCGCCACTGCGGCGATGGACATAGCCGAGAGGAGCCCGCAAACACGGGACCAAGGCAAAGTGACGGAGCCGGCGACGAAGCCGAGATCGAAGGTGGGGTCAGCGGGGCACCCGCGCGACCAGCCGAACCCGTCGGTGTTGAAGCTGCCGACGTCGACCTGGTCGGCCTTGGCTTTGAGCTTGTCGGCGCTGCTTTCGTCGTGGCCGGCTGCGGCCGCAGTAGCGAGCGAACCCTTGTCGGGCGAATAGAACTGGCAGTCTCGCTTGTGCAGCTCCTGCGCTATGGCGCACTGGACGGCGTCTCCCTTACAAGTGAAGCCAGCTTCGCACGAGCCTCCGAACGAGCCCTCCGTGCCGTTTCCGCATTTGTCGCCCGTGCAGGTTCCGCCGCCGTCCTTGGCTGGCTGGCCATCTTTGCCTGGCTGGCCTGGCTGGCCGGGTTGCCCGGGCTGGCCTGGGGCCCCAGGCGCACCAGGTGATCCCGGAGCACCTGCGCTTCCAGGAGCACCAGCGCCGCCGGCACCGCCGTCCCCCGAACCGCCACCACTGCCGCCGCTACCGCCTGATCCCGATCCGCTCCCGCCACCAGCACCCGCGCCACTTCCGGAGCCAGAGCCCGCGCCGCCTCCCGAGCCTGAGCCCGACCCACCGCCGCTTCCGCCACCCGAGCCCGAGCCACCGCCCGATCCGCTGCCACCACCAGAGCCGCCACCAGCGCCACCGCCACCACTGCCGCCGCTACTACCACCCGATCCATCGCCCGACCCGCCATTGCCATCGCCGCCTCCGTCGGTTGAGGGAGTGCAGGTGCTCCCGGTGTATTTGCCGATGCCTGCGCATTGGAAGCCTCGGCCGTCGCCGTAATCACCGCAGGCGCCCTCGACCGCGACAGAGCAATGCTTGGCGCCGTAGGGCTCGCAAAATGCGCGTGAAGGGCCGTTTCCGGCCCAGCCGATGCTGCCGCCGGAGGTGCCGGCCGCAGGGCAATCGGTGTCAGGCTTGCAGACGCCGTTGTCGAGCTGCTGACCGACCGGACATGCCTCTACAGCCTTGCACTGTCCGCCGGACTCTTTGAATCCGTCATTACAGGCGCAGGTACTACCGCCGACAAGCTGACTATTCGCTGGACATTGCAGCTCGGAACCCACGTCTACGAGGATTAGAACTTCGGCGTTCGGACCCTGCACCAGATCGCAGCGTCCGCCGGCCCACTGCATGCGTCGACTGCTGGAAGACGCAAATGGCGAAACCGCCTGCCATGCCATGCACGCTGCCTGGTCAGAACCCATCAACCCCGTGCGGTACTGACCCCATGAAGCGAAATACTGCGAGGTCGGAGAAAGCGCAGCGGCATGCGTCGAGCAAACGACAAGCGCGACCAAAGCAGCAAAGATAAGACGGTGAATATGCGACATCCCAATGCCTCAAGGCCAAAAGACGATGGCAACCGGCAGGACCATGCCGACGAGAACCCAGAAACCCATACGACCCCCAAAAAAATGGGGAGCTGCTCGTAAGCGCTCCCCGGGTTAGACCGTGGCGCCGATCAGCGCAGGGCGCCGCGCACCCAGCCGAAGAGCTTCACGACGACGACCAGCGACAGCACCGCCAGGCCGAGCGACGAGACGACGGCCACGCCCGAATTGATGGTGGCCACCACGCCGGACGTATCGATGGTCAAGGCGTCAGCGTGCGCTGCCGGGGCGACCATGGCGACGACCGTAGCCACCACCGCGACAATCTGCAGGCGCTTTTGGGTCAGGATTTCTTTATTCATCACTTCATTCCTCGTTTCGTTGACTCAGGCTCTTGATCGCCATTCGGATGACAACTGCCACCGACATGACCAGCAGCAAAGCGAGCCCTATTTGCTTTGCAGATTCGATATCGAGATAGACCGGTGAGTACTGCGCAAGCTCCATCCGCGTGACGACCACGAGGGCATCGGGCGTATCGCACCCGACCTCCACATAGCCGGATTGCGCGTCGTGCTTGAGGCAGTACATACGTGCCTTATGCGAGCCAGGCCGGCCCGTTGCTGCGCTCACCCGTCGCTTGCGCTAGGGTGGCTTGCGGCCTGGCCGGCGTAAAGCTCTGCGGGGCCACTAGCGCGCCTCGCACGTATTGATATGGCCGGCCATATGGCATACCGGCGGAGGGGCCTCGTACATCCGGTCGAAGCCGGAGAGCGCCGCCCAGAGGATGGCGATTGCGATCACTCGACAGCGTCCAGCGTCATATCGACAGGAGTGATGCTGCTGACCTCGCCGGTCTCGCGGTCAGTGCTTTTGAACGGCTTGCGGGTGTATCCGCCGAGGGTGGCCTTGACGGTGATTTCGTCCCCCTTCTGGCCGAGCTGCTGGTTGCTGCGGATCTCGACGGTCTGCGGCCTGCTGTAGGCGTCGGGCGCGGGCGTCAGGATTCGCGTGTAGCGCTTCTGTTCGTGCCGGCGGACGGCGTCGATCTTGCCGCGCACGACGACTTCCATTGGGGCGATGGTGTTCCCCGTCTTGGGGATGGATGCGAGTTCGCTCATTGCTTCAACCTGTGGATCTGGGCCTGCAACTCCGGCCACTGGAGGCCGGCAGTACCGCCGGCGGGGTCTAGCTTGCGAGGGAGGCCGACGATGCGGACGGCTTCGATAAGGTCCACGGCGTTGACGCCGGACACCTCCTGCGCCTGGTGCAGGTATTTGCCGAAGCAACGGCCGGCGTGGTACAGGCCGTGGGCAAGCGTGCCCTTGGCTTCCTCGCGCAATGTGGGGATCTCTTCGGCAGCGGCTTCGAGCATGTGGGCCAGCGCGGGATAGGCGCCCACGAAAAGGGAGTCCGGGTTTGTCAGCACGTGCAGCGGGATCACGCGATCCCGGTTGCCGAGTCGGACCTCGAAGCGGGTCCAGTCGCTGTCCGGCATGTTCTGTTGCCGGCCCTTTTCGTAAACGCAAAGCGTCTTGCCGTTCTTGAGCTTTCCGACGTACATGGTTCGGCCTTTGGTTCCGCCTTCGTGCCACGCTCCCTGTGCATCCAGTTCGGGATTACGTCCACGGTTGATGAACGCGCCTTCCTGCCACAGGGACATTGCGTCATCGACGGTGTATTCGCCGTCGAGAAAGTCCACTGCCAGGTCTACGCGGGACAGGGTGGCATCGAGGCCCTGAAGCAGTTCCTGCAGGCTCGGCCAATCGTTGATGAGGCCGCAGCCTTTGCCGTTGAGCTGGAGCAGCCAGCGGCCCTTCTGGCTGTCGCCGCCCAGGGCTATGGAGCCGATCTCGACGCGCGAGCCGTCCGGCATGTGCGCGGTCATCTTGTGGCGCTCGGTGAAGCCGAACAGGCCGCCGTCGAGCTTCGTGGTGACCATGCCGACCATCAGGCCCCCCAGGAAGGAGATAAGGCCGTTGAGGGTCATCGCCGGGTGATCGAAGGTGGCATTCATCCAGTCGATCTTTGCGGCCGGGGTGGCACGTGCGGAGGGGGTACTTTCCACCCGTGTTACAGCACGGGCGGAAGGGACAGCCGAACCGCCGTCGGCGCGCAGGCGCCAGGACACCCCCCCCCGTGGGGATGGGGGGGAGTCGTGGAACTGGCTGGCGCTCATGCCTGGGCCTCGCGGGTGATGGTGCAAGCCGTGGGCGAGCTGAAGAAGACTCGCAGGCCCGCTGCGCGAACCGTCGAGATGTAGCCGTCGAAGGCCTGGACGGAGGTGAAGACCCGGCGGGCCTGACCGAGGGCCAGCATGCCGGGCAGACAGTGGACGGTGTAGGTCATGCTGCGGTCGCCAGCCAGTCGATCTGACGGCGCAGGAACAGCAGCTCGGACTCGCCACGGCGACGGGCCAGCTGGTGGTCGTTGCAGATGCCGCCGCTGGTGACCTCCAGGTCGTGCTTGGTGCAGGATGTCCGCGGTGCAATGACAACCGAGTCGTGCCGGACGACCTCGAAGTGGGCGCAGTTGCGGCAGCCTGGACGGTGGCCAGGGGTCTGGTAGCCGACTGCGGCGTGCTTGGCGACCAAGCGCATTACTTCCCCACCTTGGGGAGCGTGCCGAGGAACATGGGGACCATGCCGGCACCGGATTGGCCGGGGCACTCCCCACGGCCACGCACGGCAGGAGCCGGCAAGACAGATGCCGCGCGCTTCGCGGCCGGGGGAGTGCTTAAAGGGGAGGCGAGCTTCATGCGAGACTCCGCGGATGACCGACCATTCCGACGAACTCGATGAACTCCGCCGAGGACGCGCAGTTCGACATTCCCTCTCGAGCAGCACCGTCGAGCCCAATCTGATGGGTGCCATCCAATCCATAGCACCCAACGAAGTGAGCCCGGCAAGCTTCGAGCAGGTCCTTGAACTCGCCACGCTGCTCGGCGAGAGCATCCGCCGCAACTTGTCGCAGCCGAAGGGAAAGCTCTACGAAGAACTGCTGGTCTTTGCCGAGCAGTGCAGCCAGGTCGAGGACCGCCACGCGATAGGCCTCGCGATCTATGCGTTTATCGCTGCCAGGGAAGGGAACAAAAAAGCCTGAATCCCCGAATGGGGAAGTGCTTAAAGGGGTGGTGTTCGAGGGCATACCGGCTCCGTGTGAAAATTACCAAATTGGCGTCGATGCCATTTAGGTACCAACATCGTAACGGAGTATTGCCATTTTGAGAACACTTGAAGCATTGAAGGAACTTATCGACGAGGCCTCGGCGATAGCTGGAAGCCAACGAAAGCTGGCAGCTCTCTTGGACCTTGAGCCTTCGAACTTGGTCGAGATGAAGAAGGGGCGGCGACCAGCTAACTGGCGCGTTCGAGGCAAGCTGCGTGCGATCCTGGGCGAGGAACCAGCACGGGCATTTATGGAGGCGATGGAGGAAGACCTGGCGGTTTCTACCAACGTGGACGAGCTCGCTGCCGCTGCGAGCTTTAGGGCAATGCTGGGCGCATTCCCGGTCGACCAGAAAACAGAAAACCCCGCAAGTCCTAAAACTAGCGGGGTTGAATCTTGGCGGAAACGGAGGGATTCGAACCCTCGATGAGGCTCTACACCCCATACTCCCTTAGCAGGGGAGCACCTTCGGCCACTCGGTCACGTTTCCTGGAAGAAGCAGATTATGCCTGATGCCGGCGGCGATTTCGCTGCGCGGCTGGATTTTTCAGGCCTTGGGCTGGTCGAGGTCGAAGGCGCGGTGCAGCGCGCGGACGGCCAGCTCCATGTACTTCTCGTCGATCACGACCGAGGTCTTGATCTCCGAGGTCGAGATCATCTGGATGTTGATGCCCTCTTCGCTCAGCACGCGGAACATCTTGCTGGCGACGCCCACGTGGCTGCGCATGCCGATGCCGACGATACTGACCTTGCAGATTTTCGCGTCCGACTCGATACGGTCGGCGCCCAGCGACGGCAGCACCTTGGTCTGCAGCATCTCGACGGTGCGCGGCAGGTCGTTGCGGTGCACGGTGAAGCTGAAGTCGGTCTTGCCGTCCTTCGAGAGGTTCTGGATGATCACGTCGACCTCGACATTGGCGTCGGCCACCGCACCCAGGATCTGGTAGGCGATGCCGGGCTTGTCGGGCACGCCCAGGACCGAGATCTTGGCCTCGTCGCGATTGAAGGCAATGCCGGATACGACGGCTTGTTCCATTTGTTCGTCTTCCTCGAAAGTGATCAGGGTGCCGGACACGGCCTCTTCGGCGATGTCGATGTCCCAAGGCGTGAAGCTGCTCAGTACCCGCAGCGGGACCTTGTACTTGCCCGCGAATTCGACCGAGCGGATCTGCAGCACCTTGGAGCCGAGCGACGCCATCTCCAGCATCTCCTCGAAGCTCACCGTCTGCAGGCGCCGCGCCTCGGGCACGACCCGCGGATCGGTGGTGTAGACGCCGTCGACGTCGGTGTAGATCAGGCATTCGGCCGCCTTCATCGCCGCCGCCACGGCCACGGCCGAGGTGTCGCTGCCGCCGCGGCCCAGGGTGGTGATGTGGCCCCGGTCGTCGATGCCCTGGAAGCCGGTGACGATCACCACCTTGCCGGCGTTCAGGTCGCCGCGCACCCGCACGTCGTCGATCGACTCGATGCGGGCCTTGGTGTAGGCGCTGTCGGTGCGGATCGGCACCTGCCAGCCGGCGTAGCTGACCGACTCCATGCCCTCGGCCTGCAGCGCGATCGCCAGCAGTGCGGACGAGGCCTGCTCGCCGGTCGAGGCCAGCATGTCCAGCTCGCGGCCGTAGGCATCGCCCGGGCGGGTGGGCGCCAGCTCCTTGGCCAGGCCCAGCAGGCGGTTGGTCTCGCCGCTCATGGCGCTGGGCACGACCACCATCTGGTGGCCGGCGCGCGCCCATTTGGCGACGCGTTTGGCGACGTTGCGGATGCGCTCGGTCGAGCCCATCGACGTGCCGCCGTACTTGTGAACGATCAGTGCCATGGAATGAATGCGGATGACGAAAGCGGCTCACGGCGCCGGGGGCGGGAGGTTTTGGGGCGCCGCGGTGTTCCGTGCTGCGTGAGGATCCAAAACCGCAGGATTGTACCAACCGAGCACCGGGCCCTCCCGGCGCACGAAGCCTTCCCCCACCTTCAGGTGCAGGCGGTGGCCGCGCGTGGTGCAGGCCAGCAGCTGGCGCTGCAACTCGGCCAGCTGGGTGGCGCTGGGGACCGCGCCGTGCGCGGTGCGCAGCCAGTGGCGCAGCACCAGAGCGCGCCGGCCGGCCGTCAGGCCCTGCAGCAGCGCGATCGCCGGCGGATCGCCGACGGCCGCCAGGTCGGCCGCCGCCACCTCGGCCAGCACCGACTGCGCCTCGGCCGCATGGGCCGCGCTCCGGGCGAACGTGTCGCGGAACTGCGGAAAGGCGGCGTCGAGCGCCGGCAGCAGCCGGGCACGGATGCGGTTGCGGGTGAAGTGCTCGTCGGCATTGGTCGGGTCTTCCACCCAGGCGAGCCCCCGGGCCGCCGCCCAGGCGCGCACCGCGGCCCCGGGCACGGTCAGCAGCGGCCGGTGGTAGTCGATGCCGTCGCGCCGCCAATGCTGCGGCATGCAGGCCAGGCCCGGCAGCCCGGCACCGCGGGAGAGGGCCAGCAGCAGTGTCTCGGCCTGGTCGTCGGCGTGCTGGGCGATTGCTACGCTTTTTATAGCTAGAAGTCGGCCATCCGCGCCGGCTTCGAGCCTGAAAGCCTCGTAACGGGCCTTTCGGGCGGCATTCTCGGGGCTGTCGCCCGGCGCGGCCCGCGCGTCGACCCGGCGGACCGACAGCGGCACGCCCAATTGTTCGCAGGTGCTGCGGCATTGCGCCTCGAAGCCGTCCGCCGCCGACTGCAGGCCGTGGTGCACGTGCAGGGCACGCACCTCACCCGGCCAGCGGTCTGCGCAGGCCGCCAGCAAGGCGGTGGAATCGGCCCCGCCACTGAACGCCACCAGCAGCGGCAGCGCCGGGCGAAACCGCTGCATCGCGGCGTCGAAGGCGGGACTGGCGGCGGCTGGGGGCATGGGGATGCGGTCCGGAAAAAAGCACACCCGCGGGCCGGTACGGCGCGCGGGTGCGGAGGGTCGCGAAAAAAGCATCGGCCAGCGCGCAGCGCCTGCCGGCAGCCCTTACTTGCTCTCGGCCTTCACGTCGTTGTAGCGGCCGTAGCTCTGCAGGCGTTCGTAGCGGCGGTCGAGCAGCTCCGAGGTCTTCAGGTCGTGCACCTGGCGGAAGGCGTCGTTGAGTGCGCGCTTCAAGAAAGCGGCCATCTGTTTCGGGTCGCGGTGGGCGCCGCCCACAGGCTCGTTGACGATCTTGTCGATCAGGCCCAGCGCCTTCAGGCGGTGGGCGGTGATGCCAAGCGCATCGGCGGCTTCCTGGGCCTTGTCGCTGGTCTTCCAGAGGATGGAGGCGCAGCCCTCGGGGCTGATGACCGAGTAGACCGAATACTGCAGCATCAGCACCTGGTCGCCTACCGAGATCGCCAGCGCACCGCCCGAGCCGCCCTCGCCGATGATGGTGGCGATGATCGGCACCTCCAGCTGGGCCATCTCGAAGATGTTGCGGCCGATGGCTTCGGACTGGCCACGCTCCTCGGCGTCGATGCCCGGGTAGGCGCCCGGCGTGTCGACGAATGTGAACACCGGCAGCTTGAACTTCTCGGCCGTCTTCATCAGGCGCAGCGCCTTGCGGTAGCCCTCGGGCTTGCTCATGCCGAAGTTGCGCAGGCCGCGCTCCTTGGTGTCGCGGCCCTTCTGGTGGCCCAGCACCATGCAGGCGTGGCCGTTGAAGCGGGCCAGGCCGCCGACGATGGAGAGATCGTCCGAAAAATGGCGGTCCCCGTGCAGCTCGATGAAATCGGTGAACACCTCGCGCACATAGTCGAGGGTGTAAGGACGCTCGGCATGGCGGGCGATCTTGGTGATCTGCCAGGGCGAGAGGTCGCTGTAGATGTCCTTGGTGAGCTGCAGGCTTTTCTTGCCGAGCTGGTCGATCTCTTCGGAAATATCGACGGCGGATTCGGTCTGCACGTAGCGCAGCTCTTCGATCTTGCTTTCGAGCTCCGCGATCGGCTGCTCGAAATCGAGGAAAGTTTTCTTGGCCAAGGCCTTGCTCCTAATGGGGGCCGGCGCCGCACGGGCGCCGGTGTGCCGACCGCGGCTCAGTATTCGACGGGGAGCGGGTCGAGCGACCGCCAAATATACCAAGTCGCCACGCTGCAGTAAGGCGCCCAGGCGGCGGCGACCTCCCGGGCGTCGCTGCGGCTGACCGGATCGCCGGAAAAGTAGTTCTCGCTGATGCCCTTGATCAGGCCCAGGTCGTCGAGCGGCAGCACGTTGGGTCGCATCAGGTAGAAGATCAGGAACATCTCGGCCGTCCACCGGCCGATGCCGCGGATGGCGACCAGCTCGGCGATGATGGCTTCGTCGTCCATCGACTCCCACGACTTGACGTGCACCGCGCCGCCGTCGAAGTGCAGCGCCAGGTCGCAGAGGTACTCCACCTTGCGCGCCGACAGGCCGGCCGCCCGCATGTCGTCCACCTTGAGCTTGAGCACGTGGGCGGGCGTCATCTTGCGCGGCAACTGCGCGAAACGGTCCCAGACGGCCTGGGCGGCCTTGACCGAGATCTGCTGGCCCACGATGCTGCGCGCCAGCGTGGTGAAGGCGTCGCCGCGGGTCTGCAGGCAGGCATCGCCGAACTGCGGGATCAGCCGCTTCATCACCCGGTCCTTGGCCACCAGATGGGCGCAGGCTTCCTGCCAATAGTCGGGCGTGAATACTTTTAGCGCCGGGGCGACCTTGGCCGCGCGGGCGCGCACCGCCTTGGCCGCGGCCGGTACGGCGCAGGCCCCGGCTTCGACGGCTGCGGCGGCCCGTGTGTCAGCGGACTTGGGCATGGTCGCCCTCGCGAGAAGGGGTGCGGCGGCTCATGCGCCCACCTCCCAGGTCGTGCCGGCAGCCGTGTCCTTCAGGACGATGCCCCGGGCCAGCAGGGCCTGGCGGATGCGGTCGGCTTCGGGGAAGTCGCGGGCCTGCTTGGCCTGCACGCGCAGCGCGATCTGCGCCTCGACGGCCGCCGCATCGACCGCGGCACCGGCGCGCAGGAACGCCCGCGGAGCGTCCTGCAGCAGGCCCAGCGTACCGCCGAGCGCCACCAGCAGGCCGGCCAGCGCGGGCGACCGGGTGCGGTTGACCTCGCTCGCCAGGTCGAACAGCGCGGCCATCGCCTCGGGCGTGCCGAAGTCCTCGTCCATCGCGGCCTTGAAGCGGGCGGCATGCGGCTCGGTCCAGTCGATCGCAGACGGTGTCTCGGGCATGACCCGGTCGAGCGCGGTGTAGAGGCGCTTCAGGCCGGTGCGTGCGTCGTCCAGGTGGGCGTCGCTGTAGTTCAACGGGCTGCGGTAGTGGGCGCGCAGGATGAAGTAGCGCACCGTCTCGGCGTCGTACTTCGCGAGCACCTCGCGGATGGTGAAGAAGTTGCCCAGGCTCTTGGACATCTTCTCGTTGTCGAGCCGCACGAAGCCGTTGTGCATCCAGAAGCGTGCCAGCGGCTGGCCGGTGGCGCCTTCGCTCTGGGCGATCTCGTTCTCGTGGTGCGGGAACTGCAGGTCGGCTCCGCCGCCGTGGATGTCGAAGCTCTCGCCCAGCAAGGCGCAGCCCATGGCCGAGCATTCGATGTGCCAGCCGGGCCGGCCGGTGCCGTAGCCGCTGGGCCACTTGGCGTCGTCGGGCTCGCTGTCCTTGGCGGATTTCCACAACACGAAGTCGAGCGGGTCTGCCTTGCCGCCCTGCACCGCGACGCGCTCCCCGGCGCGCAGCTCGTCCGGCGACTTGCCCGACAGCTTGCCGTAGCCCGGGAACCGGCGCACCGCGAAGTTCACGTCGCCGTCGGCGCTGCGGTAGGCCAGGCCCTTTTGCTCCAGCACGCCGATCAGGTCGAGCATCCGCGAAACGAAGTCCGTCGCGCGGGGCTCGTGCGTGGGGCGCTCGATGCCGAGCGCGTCGGCGTCCTGGTGCAGCGCGTCGACCATGCGGTCGGTGAGCGCGCGGATCGTCTCGCCGTTCTCGAGCGCGCGGCGGATGATCTTGTCGTCGATGTCGGTGACGTTGCGCACGTAGGTCACCCGCAGGCCCGAGGCGCGCAGCCAGCGCTGCACCACGTCGAAGGCGACCATCGACCGGGCATGGCCCAGGTGGCACAGGTCGTAGACGGTCATGCCGCAGACGTACATGCGGACATGGCCCGGCTCGATCGGGGAAAACTCCTCCAAGGCACGCGACAGCGTGTTGTAGATGCGCAGGCTCATGACATTAGGAAACCGGACGGCCGGCAGCATGCCGGTCGCATGCGCCTTCTTGCGGGAAATGGGGGGATCGGCACGGGCCTGGACGTCGCGGATACGCAGGCTGCTCCCGGCTACAATCCGCCGCAGTATAAGCTCCCGCGGCCCCGTCCGGCGGGCCGTGACGTCCCGCATTCCGACCCCCGAGGCTCTATGAAAAAAGGCGCCGCCGCCCTCCCGTTTTCTCTGCGTTCCCTGGCGCTGTGCGTTGCTCTCGTCTGCGGCGGCCTGTCGGTGTCCGCACCGGCCCTGGCCGACGACTACACCGATGTCAACCAGTTGATCCGCACCGGCAAGTTCGCCGATGCGCAACTCAAAGCCGACCGCTATCTGGCCAACAACCCCCGCGATCCGCAAATGCGCTTTCTGAAGGGCGTGATCCAGACAGAATCCGGCAAGCAGAACGACGCGATCGCGACCTTCACCGCGCTGACCCAGGAGTTTCCCGAACTGCCCGAGCCGTACAACAACCTGGCCGTGCTCTACGCCAACCAGAAGCAGTACGACAAGGCCCGCGCCGCGCTCGACATGGCGATCCGCACCAACCCGAGCTACGCCACCGCCCACGAGAACATGGGCGACGTGTACGCCAAGCTCGCCAGCCAGGCCTACAGCCGTGCGCTGCAGCTCGATGCCGCCAACCCGAACGTGCCGCCCAAGCTGGCCCTGATCCGCGACCTCTTCTCGCCCGCCGCCACCCGCTCCACCAAGGCCGCCGCCACGGCGCCGACGGTGGTGGCCGCGGCGCCCGCCGCACCGGCCAGGACACCTGCCGCCGCACCGTCACCGGCCGCGCCGCCGACGCCCGCACCCGTGCCGGCCGCGCCCGGCCCGGCGCCTGCCCCGGCACCCACCGCACCGGTGCCCGCGCCTGCTTCCTCACCTGCGCCGTCCGCTCCCGCCGTATCGGCACCCGCGGCACCTGCTGCGCCGGCCGCCTCCGACGTCGCCAAGGAGCGCGAAGAGGTCGAATCCGCCGTGCGTGCCTGGGCCGCCGCCTGGGCCGCGCAGGACATGAAGGGCTACCTGGCCGCCTACCACAAGTCGTTCCGCACCCCCGGCAAGCAGTCGCGTGCCGCCTGGGAAGCGGAGCGCAGGGCCCGCATCGTCGGCAAGTCGAGCATCAAGCTCAATCTGTCGAACCTGGTGGTGACGGTGCAGCCTGGCGGCGGCAAGGCCACTGCCCGGTTCCGCCAGGACTACAGCGCCGACGCGCTCAACGTCACCAGCCGCAAGACGCTCGAGATGGTGAAGTCGGGCAACACGTGGCAGATCGTGCAGGAATCCACCGGCTGATTCCCGCAGCCGTCCGGGGCCGCGGGTCCCGCCGTCTGGATATGCGCGCAGCGGCCATGACCGGCCGGGTGTGCACAGCGACATTGCGTCTCCTCTTGCCCTCTTCCGTTTCCCGTACCCGAAGCGCCCTGGCGCGGACCCTGCCGACCACCGTGGCCTGCCTGCTGCTGGCCGGCCTGCCGCCGCTGTCGCCGGCCTGGGCCGCCCGCGAGGACGCGCCGCGCCGCGGGCCGTCCGCCCGGGCCGCCGCGACGGCCGCGCCCGCCCCGGCCGCCGTCCGGGCGGCACCGCGCCCTCCGATCGTCGACGGCGACGCAGAGGCGCGCCTGATCGCCATCTACCGGCTGATCGGCGACGGCGAGAGCGCCCGTGCGCTGGCCGATGCCGAGAAGCTCACCGCCGACTATCCCAACTTCCAGCTGGGCCAGCTGGTCTACGGAGACCTGCTGGCGCAGCGGATCCGCATGGTCCGCGCGCTGGGCGACCTGCCCGACCACGACGCCGCGCAGGCCGCCACGCTGGCCGCCTTGCGCCACGAGTCCGACCTGCGGCTCAAGGCATTGCGCGAGCGGCCGCCGGCCGGCACGGTGCCGGCGCAGTTCGTGCAGCTCTCGGCCAGCAGCCGCCATGCGATCGCGATCGACACCTCGCGCGCCCGGCTCTATCTGTTCGAGAACACCGACAGCGGCCTGAAATTGCTGGCCGACTACTACATCTCGGTCGGCAAGTCGGGCGTCGAGAAGTCGGCCGAGGGCGACATGCGCACGCCGCTCGGCGTCTACTACATCACCAGCAAGCTCGACCCGCGCACGCTCAAACCTTTCTACGGCGCCGGCGCGCTGCCGATCAACTACCCCAATCCGTACGACATGCGCCAGGGCAAGACCGGCGGCGGCATCTGGCTGCACGGCACGCCGGCCGACCAGTTCTCGCGGGCGCCCCTGGCGACCGACGGCTGCGTGGTGATCGCCAACCCCGACCTGCGCCGCATCCTGGGCATGGTGGCCGTACGCTCCACGCCGGTGGTGATCGCCGAGCGGCTGCTCTGGGTGCCGCCGCAGGCCGCGCGGGCCGCCGGCAAGTCGTTCGAGGACGCTTTCGAGGGCTGGCGCGCGGCGAAATCGGCCGGCGACATGGCCGCGCTGATGCCGTTCTACGCACCCGATTTCAACAGTTACGGCAAGTCGCTGGAGGCCTGGCGCCCGGTGGTACAACAGGACATCGTCCGAGCACAGGGCCGCCCGGTGCGCGCCAAGGACCTGAGCATGCTGCGCTGGCAGCACGAGGCCACCGAGACGATGGTGGTCACCTTCGGCGAAGTGCCCGAAGGCATCCGAACCGGCCCGGTGCGCCGCCAGTATTGGATGCGCACCTCGCACGGCCCCTGGCAAATTTTTTTCGAAGGAACGATCGGCTGATGAACACTCCGCACACCTCCCCATTCGCCCGCCTGCTGAGCCGCCGCGCCGCCGGCATCGCCGCCACCGCGCTGCTGCTGGCCGGCACCGCCACGCAGGCGCTCGCCGCCGACCCGCGGGTCAAGCTCGCCACCACCGCCGGCGACATCGTGATCGAGCTCGATGCCGCCAAGGCGCCGAAGACGACCGAGAACTTCCTGCAGTACGTGCGCGAGAAGCACTACGACGGCACCGTGTTCCACCGGGTGATCGACGGCTTCATGATCCAGGGCGGCGGCTTCAACGCCGAGATGCAGCAAAAGCCCACCCGCGCGCCGCTGGCCTTCGAATCGACCGGCCTGAAGAACGACAAGTACACGGTGGCGATGGCCCGCACCAGCAACCCCAACTCGGCCACGTCGCAGTTCTTCATCAACGTGAAGGACAACGCGATGCTGAACCCGCCCGGCACCGACGGCTACGGCTACGCCGTCTTCGGCAAGGTCGTCGCGGGCACCGACGTGGTCGACAAGATCCGCGCCGTGGCCACCGGCAACAAGGGCCCTTACCAGAACGTGCCCACCACCCCCATCACCATCACTGCCGCAACGGTCGTGAACTGATCCCCTCTCTCTACAAAGGAAACCTTGCCATGAGCAATCCGCAAGTCGAACTGCATATCCAGAACCACGGTGTCATCACGATCGAACTCGATCCCGCCAAGGCACCCAAGACGGTCGAGAACTTCCTCGACTACGTCGCCAAGGGCCACTACGACAACACCATCTTCCACCGCGTGATCCCCGGCTTCATGGTCCAGGGCGGCGGCATGGGCCCCGGCATGAACGAGAAGGCCTCGGGCGCGCCGATCCAGAACGAGGCCAACAACGGCCTGAAGAACGACAACTACACCGTCGCCATGGCGCGCACCAACGCCCCGCACTCGGCCACCGCCCAGTTCTTCATCAACGTGGCCGACAACGGCTTCCTGAACCACAGCGCGCCGTCGGCCCAGGGCTGGGGCTACGCCGTCTTCGGCAAGGTCGTCTCGGGCACCGAGGTGGTCGACAAGATCAAGACCGTCAAGACCGGCCGCAAGGGCTTCCACGACGACGTGCCGCAGGAAGACGTCATCATCACCAAGGCCGTGGCACTCTAAAAGCCTCGCCTTGCCGGTCCCCGATCGCCGCTGCGCTGCCCGGACAATGCCGCCCGTGCCACCGCGCTGACACGACCATGGCCGCCCACCCGTCGACCGTGCCGCCGGTGGCGGAGCTGACCGCCCCGCCCACTTGGCGCACGGTGGATGTCGCATCCGATCTGCACCTGCACGCGGACGATACCGACACCTTCGACGCGTTCGCCCGCTACCTGCGCGCCACGCCGGCCGATGCGCTGCTGCTGCTGGGCGACGTGTTCGAGGTCTGGATCGGCGACGATGCCGCCACACCCGGCAGCTTCGAGGCCCGCTGCGCAGATCTTCTGCGCGCGGCTTCCGACCGGTACGCCGTCTACCTGCAGCACGGCAACCGCGATTTCCTGGTCGGCCCCGCGTTCCTGGCGCGCTGCGGTGCGACCGCGCTGGCCGACCCCACCGCGCTCGACCTGTTCGGCCGCCGCTGGCTGCTCTCGCACGGCGACGCGCTGTGCCTGGACGATACCGACTACCTGCGCTTCCGGTCCGAGGTGCGCGCCCCCGCCTGGCAGCAGGCTTTCCTGGCGCGTCCGCTGGCCGAGCGGCGGGCACTCGCGCGCGGCATGCGCAGCGAGAGCGAATCGCGCAAGCGCTCCGGCGCAGACTACCCCGATGCGGATGCCGGCGCGGTCGCCCGCTGGCTGACCGCCTCGGGCGCCGACACCCTGGTCCACGGCCACACCCACCGCCCCGCCGACCATGCCGTCGCCGGCGGCCGCCGCCGCACGGTGCTGTCCGACTGGGACCTGCGGGCGACCCCGCCCCGGGCCGAGGTGCTGCGCATCGCCGGCGGCGGCGCGGCCCGCGTCGTGCTGGTCTAGGTCGGCGCCCCACCCTTTCGCAACCGTACGACCCCCTCCCATGTGGCGCGCATTCCGGTCGTTCTTCGGCAAGCAGCCCGTCGGCGTGGAAATTCCCGATCCGCTGTGGGACGCCACCCTGGCGCACTTGCCGTTTCTCGCGGGTCTGTCGACCCATGAGCGTGCGGGGCTGCGCACGCTCTGCGGCCTGTTCCTGAGCCGCAAGGAATTCCACGGCGCCCACGGCATGGTCGTGACCGACGCGATGGCGCTCTCCATCGCCGCGCAGGCCTGCCTGCCGCTGCTGCACCTGGGGCCGCCCGCGCAGGTGCTGGGCTGGTACGACGACTTCGTGACCGTGGTGGTGCATGCCGCGGGCGTGGTGGCACCGCGCGAGGTGACCGACGAGGCCGGCATCGTGCACCGCTACGACGAGCCGCTGATCGGCGAGGCGATGGACCGCGGTCCGGTCACCCTCAGCTGGCAGGACGTGGCGGCGGCCGGCGACACCGCGGCCGAGGGCACCAATGTCGTGATCCACGAGTTCATCCATAAGATCGATATGCGCGGCGGCGGGCCTGACGGCTGCCCGCCCCTGCCGCCGGGCTTCCTCGGCGCGCGCGGCGCCCGGGCCGCGCGCGCGGCGTGGCTGGCGGTGCTGGAGCCGGCCTACCACGCGTTCCGCGAACAGGTGATCGTGGCCGAGCGCTTCGGCGGCGCCGAGCCGTGGCTCGACCCGTACGGCGCCGAGGCGCTGTCGGAGTTCTTCCCGGTGGCCTGCGAGGCCTACTTCGTCGCCCGGGTCCGGTTCGCGGACGAGTTTCCGGCGCTGGCGCCGCTCTTCGACGCCTTCTTTCGCCGGCAGTAGATTTGCTATTATATTGATAGCTATATGTCGCCATCGTACGCCGGCTACAGGCTTGTTCGGCTTAGAAAAAGCATGGCTCCGGACACAAGCCGACACGGTGCCCGCACCCGGCATTCGCCACACTGGCACGCTGCGGACGCCCTCTAAAGCCCGCACCGTCCCCTCTCCATCAAGGAAGCCCGCCATGCTCGAAAAGCTGCCCGACGCCCTGGGCCACGCACTGCGCAACCAACGCGCCGGACTCGACGAGATCGCCTTCAACCGGATCGACCTGCGCACCGGCACCGCAGCGATCACCGTATCCAGCCTCGCCTTCGCCGACCACGCGCCGATCCCGGCGCTCTACACCGCCGACGGCGAAGGTCGATCGCCCCCGCTGCAGTGGAGCGGCGTGCCGGCCGGTGCCGCGTCGGTGGTGCTGCTGGTCGAGGATGCCGATGCGCCGACGCCGCGTCCGCTGGTGCATGCGATCGTGGTCGACCTGCCCGCCGGCCCCGAAGGCACTCTGCCCGAATCGGCCCTGGCGAGCCCCGCGCAGGACGACAGCACCCTGCCCGCCGCCGGCCGCGTCGGGCGCAACTCCTACCTGCAGGCCGCGTGGCTGCCGCCCGATCCGCCCCCGGGGCACGGAGTGCATCGCTACGCGTTCCAGGTGTTCGCGCTGGCCGCCGCCGATCCGGAAGACGACACGGCGCTGCTCGACGAGACGCCCGGCCGCGAGGCGGTGCTCGACGCGATCGACGCCCGGGCGGTCGCCAGCGGCCTGCTGATCGGCACCTACACCCGTCCGGACGGCAGCATCCGGGCCGACCAGGAAGCGCCCGCGGTCGTGACGCGGACACCCGGATTGCTGGCGACCTGAGGCCGCGTCGGACGGGCGTAACGATGCGAATTCGAAAGAAGAATAGCCGGAGCCGGCGTAGCTCGCCGGCTATCAGCTATCAAATTTGTAGCAACGGCCTGATCGCTGCCGTGTCGGCCATGCGGGATTCGAAGCCCACCCCGGCGGGTCGGCCCGCGGCTCTGCGCCATCTGCGCGGGCAGGGTCAGGCGCCTTCCGGCTTTTCGGGCAGCAGGCCCTTCTCGCGCAGGATGGCGGTGAAGACGCCGAAGGCGTGGTTGGCGACCGGCACGCCGCAATAGATCGCGGCCTGCAGGATCACCTCCTTGATCTCGTCGGGCGCCAGCCGGGAATCGGGCGCGCCGTCGAGCGCGGCCCGGACATGCATCGCGAACTCGTCGTAGGCATGGATGCCCAGCATCATCGAGAGCACCATGAAGCGCCGTGTGCGATCGCCCAGCGCCGGACGGCCCCAGATGTCGTTCCAGGCATGGCGGGTGATCAGGTGCTGGAACTCGGCGTTGTAGGCGTGGACATTGGCGGCGGCCTTGTCGACCCAGGCGTCGCCGAGGACGCGGCGGCGGTTCAGTATGCCGCTGTCGTATTCCTGCTGCTGCGGATCGGGCGTGGTGGACGCGGGCATCGGAGGCTTTCGGAAAAAGGAGGGATGCGGGGGACGCGGCGGGTCAGCCGGCGAGCAGCGCCCGCAACCGGCCGGCCTGCTCGCGCGCCAGGCCGGCCGCATGGTCGGCCAGCGTGGGGGCGAACCATTCTTCGGCGGCCGCGGCCGGCAGCTCGGCCCGAAGGCGGTCGAGGTTGGCGCGCATCCGGTCGCCATGCACCCGCAGGCCGGGCACCGCCTGTGCCAGGGCACGCACCGCGCCGTGGGCCGACTGCAGCAGCACCGGCCATTCGGCCAGCTCGGCCTGCCAGGCGCCCAGGGCGCGCTCGTGCTCCTGCGGCATCGCGGCCAGCAGAGCGGCCACGCACTGCGGCGCGCGATGCGCCGCCGCCAGCGCCACCATCGAGGCGACCGGGTTGCGCTTGTGCGGCATCGCCGACGAGCCGCCCCGGCCGGGTTCGGACGGCTCGGCCACCTCGCCCACTTCGTACTGGCCCATCAGCGCCAAGTCGCGCGCCAGTTTGCCGACGCCGCCGACCAGCACGCCGAGCGCGCATCCCAGCGCCACCCACCGGTCGCGCTGCGTGTGCCACGGCGCATCGGGCGCGGCCAGTCCCAGGTCGACGGCCATCAGCGCCACCACCGCCGGCCCCCTGCCGGCCATCTGCGCCTGGGTACCGACCGCCCCGCCCAGCTGCACCGCCAGCGCTTCGGCAGCCGCCGCCCGCACCTGCCGCAGGCTGCGGGCGATCGGCGCGGCCCACTGGGCGCACTTCCATCCGAAACTGGTGACCGAGCCCGGCTGGCCCAGGGTGCGGGCCAGGACCGGCATGGCGGCATAGCGCTCGGCCAGGTCGATTAGCGCCGCGACCAGCTGCCGGCCGTCGGCGTCGATCCGGTCCAGCACCGGGCGGGTGACCAAGGCGGCCGCGGTATCGATCACGTCCTGGCTGGTGCTGCCGAAATGGGTGAAGGCGGTGGCAGCGGCATCGACCGCGCCCACCCGCTCCTTCAGCGCCTCGAGCAGCGCAATCGCGACACTGCCGGCCCGGCCGCTGTCGCGCACGAGCCGCGCGACGTCGAAGGATTCGACATGGCATTGGCCGGCGATCGCCTCGGCCGCAGCCGCCGGCACCAGGCCGACCCGGGCCTGCGCACGGGCCAGCGACGCCTCGAAGCGCAGCATCGCGCCGACGAAACACGGCGGGCTGAAGGCCCCCAGGGCTTCGTCGGTCGAGAGGAAAACGTCGAACAGACTGCTCATGGGATCGGTGTCGGTGGAAAGCGCAGCCTCAGGAGAAGCGCCGGCTGCGCAAAGCGCGATTTTGCCCGACCGACGAACGACATCCGCGACCGGAACGGCAACCGCATACCCGCCGGGAAAACGAAAAAGCCGTATCCCTCGCCAGAAGGGACACGGCTTGGACACCCTGCGGACCATCGCCGGCAAGGCGACGGCCCGGTGTACATCGCTCAGCGGCGCCAGTCACCGTAACCGCCGCCCCGCCAGTACGGCGGCGGGCCGTAGTAACCACGGTGAGGACCGTAGTACCCACTCGGCGGGGCGTAGTAGATCGGCTGCGGTGTCACGTAGACCGGTGGCGGGTTGTAGTACACCGGACGGGGCGGGATATAGACCGGCGGCGGGGCGACGTACACCGGCGGTGGGGGCACGTACACCGGCGGCGGGTTGTAATAGGTCGGGGCCGCCACACCGAACCCGAGGTCCGGTGTGCTGATGCCGAGCGACCACGACACACCACCGTGGGCGTGCGCGACGCCTGCGGTAGCCAATGCGCCGACAGCAACGGCGGCGCCGAGAGCCAAACGACGGTAGATGCTTGCGATCATGGAGGATCTCCTTGGAAGGGCGCTCCGGCAAATCCGGCGCCTCGTAATCAGTAACGCATGAAAGTCTGCGCCGGATGGCAGGGGAAGGTGAATTGTGGTTTCCATGGGTAACGCCGCCAGATCGCCAGCGCCGTACCGATCGCCGCGGTTCGACCGCGGATGAAAGGATGGACCGCCGACCGGGCACCCTGCCTCCGCGGCCGGGCCGTGCCATCGCGCCACCTAGAATCGGCGGATGACCTCCTCTTCCACCGGCACGCGGCCGAACCCCGCGGTGCCGACCGCTCCCGAGACGGCCCGCGACGCGGCGCGCCCCAGCAATTTCCTCCGCCAGATCATCGAGAACGATCTCGACAACGGCACCTATGCCGGGCGCCACTGGGGCGGTGGCCCCGGCGACGCGGCCCACCAGGCGGCCGGCCCTGCCGACCCTCAACGGGTGCGGATGCGCTTCCCGCCCGAGCCCAACGGCTACCTGCACATCGGCCACGCCAAGAGCATCTGCCTGAACTTCGGCCTGGCCCGGGAGTACGGCGGCGTCTGCCACCTGCGCTTCGACGACACCAATCCCGAGAAGGAAGAGCAGGAATACGTCGATGCGATCGTCGACGCGGTGCGCTGGCTGGGCTTCGACTGGCAGTCGAACGGCACCAGCCACCTCTACTACGCCAGCAACTACTTCGACTTCATGTACCGCGCGGCCGAGTATCTGATCGAAGCCGGCCATGCCTACGTGGACGAGCAGACGCCCGAGCAGATGCGCGCCAACCGCGGCGACTTCACCACGCCCGGCACCGACAGCCCGTTTCGCGGCCGCTCCCCGGCCGAGCACCTGGCCCGGTTCCGCGCGATGCGCGACGGCCAGCTGCCCGACGGCACCGCGGTGCTGCGCGCCAGGATCGACATGGCGTCGCCCAACATCAACCTGCGCGACCCGTCGCTCTACCGGATCCGCCGCGCCACGCACCACAACACCGGCGACACCTGGTGCATCTACCCGATGTACACCTTCGCGCACCCGATCGAGGACGCGCTGGAGAACATCACCCACAGCATCTGCACGCTGGAGTTCGAAGACCAGCGGCCTTTCTACGACTGGCTGCTCGAGCGGCTGATCGAGGGCGGCCTGCTGGCCGCGCCGGCGCCGCGCCAGTACGAGTTCGCCCGGCTCAACCTGACCTACGTGGTGACCAGCAAGCGCAAGCTGCGGCAGCTGGTCGACGAAGGCCGGGTCAGCGGCTGGGACGATCCGCGCATGCCCACCATCGCCGGCCTGCGCCGCCGCGGCTACACGCCCGAGGCGATCCGCCTCTTCTGCGAGCGCAGCGGCGCCAGCAAGTCCGGCGGCTGGATCGACTACAGCTCGCTCGAGATCGCACTGCGCGAAGACCTGGACGAGAAGGCCCCGCGCGCGATGGCGGTGCTGGACCCGGTGAAGCTGGTCATCACCAACTGGGACGAACTGATGGGGGCCGGCACGCTCGACGCCTGCAGCGCGCCGGTGCATCCGCACCACCCCGAGATGGGCCAGCGCAGCCTGCGCTTCGGCCGCGACCTGTGGATCGAACGCAGCGATTTCGAGGCGGTGCCGCCCAAGGGCTTCTTCCGTTTCTATCCGCCGCACACCGCGGCCGACGGCACGGCCAAGCCCGGCAACAAGGTGCGGATGAAGTACGGCCACGTCGTCGAATGCACCGGCGCCACGGTCGATGCCGACGGCCGGCTGCTGGAGGTGCAGGCCGTCCTGCTGCCCGACACCAAGAGCGGCACGCCCGGCGCGGATGCGGTCAAGGTCAAGGGCGTCATCACCTGGGTGGGCGACAGCGACGGCATCGAAGCGCCGGTGCACCTCTACGACCGGCTCTTCACCGACGCGCATCCCGACGCGGGCGACCGCGATTTCCTGAGCGTGCTCAACCCCGACAGCCTGAAGACCGTGACCGCCCGGCTGGAGCCGAGCCTGGCGAACGCCGCACCCGGCAGCCGCTGGCAGTTCGAACGGCACGGCTACTTCGCGGTGGACAACGGCGGCGACACGCCGGGCCCGGCCTTCAACCGCATCACCGGCCTGAAGGACAGCTGGGGGCGCTGAGGCGACCGCCAGCCGCTCCCCGCACTCCATGGCCCAGCCGCCCACCCCTTCGGGCCTGCCACCGGCGGCGGCCGGCGTCGCGCATCCCCACGCCCGAAGCGGCCCTGCGCCACCGCCGCGCGCTGCTGCGCTTCCTTCTGCCCTACCGCGGCCGCATCCTGCTGGCGCTGGTGCTGCTGGTCGGTGCCGCGGCCACCACGCTGGCCTTCCCGGTGGCGCTGCGCAGCCTGGTCGACGGCGGCCTGGCCGCGCAAGACCCGGGCGCGCGGCTGACGACGCTGCGCACCCACTTCGCCGCGCTGTTCGGCGTGGTGGTGACGCTGGGAACCTTCTCGGCCGGACGCTTCTACATGGTGAGCTGGCTGGGCGAGCGGATCACGGTCGACATCCGCAACGCGGTCTACGCCCATGTGCTGCGGCAGAGCCCCGAGTTCTTCGAGACCACCCAGACCGGCGAGGTGCTGTCGCGGCTGACCGCCGACACCACCCTGGTCCAGACCGTCGTCGGTTCCTCGCTCAGCATGGGGCTGCGCAACGCGGTGATGGGCCTGGGCGCCCTCGGCGTGCTGCTCTGGACGCACCCGACGCTGATGCTGGCGGTGCTGGCCGCGGTGGTGCTGGTGGTGGTGCCGAGCGCCTGGTTCGGCCGCCGGGTGCGTACCCTCTCGCGCGCCAGCCAGGACCGCATCGCCGATGCCAGCGCCATCGCGGCCGAGGTTCTGAACGCGGTGCCGCTGGTGCAGATCTACACCGCCGAGGCGCGCGAGTCGGCCCGCTTCGCCACGTCGAACGAGCAGGCCTTCGACACCGCCGTGCGCCGCAGCCGTGCCCGCTCGGTGCTGGTGGCCTTCGTGATCATCGCCACCAGCGCCGCCCTGCTCTGGGGGCTGTACGCAGGCACCCGGGCGGTACTCGACGGCACCATGAGCGCCGGCCAGCTGGGGCAGACCGTCGTCTACGTGCTGATCCTGGCCAGCGCCTCCGCCGTGCTGGGCGAGGTCTACGGCGACCTGCTGCGCGCAGCAGGCGCGGCCGAGCGGCTGATAGAGCTGCTGCACACCCGCTCGCCGATCCAGTCGCCCGCGGCGCCGCAGCAGCCTGCCCGTTGGTCGAAAGTGCCTGCAGCCGTCGAACAGCGCCGAGGTCTAGCTATCGATTTCATAGCAGTCGATTTCCGCTATCCGTCGCGGCCGGCGCACCTCACCCTGCGCGCCCTGACGCTGCAGTTCGCTCCGGGCGAGACCGTCGCCCTGGTCGGGCCCAGCGGCGCGGGCAAGACCACCGTGTTCCAGTTGCTACAGCGTTTCTACGACCCCGACCCGGGTGCCGGCCGCATCCTGATCGAAGGGCTGGATATCCGGCACTTCGACCTGTCCGCCCTCCGCGGCCGGATCGGCATCGTGCCGCAGGATGCGACGGTGTTCTCGGCCACCGCCCGCGAGAACATCCGCTACGGCCGGCCCCACGCGACCGACGCCGAGGTGGAGGCCGCCGCCCGGGCCGCCTTCGCCCACGATTTCCTGCAGGCGCTGCCGCAGGGCTACGACACCTTCCTGGGCGAACGCGGCGTGCGCATTTCGGGCGGCCAGCGGCAGCGCATCGCCATCGCCCGGGCCTTGCTGAAAGACCCGCCGCTGCTGCTGCTCGACGAAGCTACCAGCGCGCTGGATGCCGAGAGCGAACGCATGGTGCAGGCCGCCCTCGACGCCGCCCTGCAGCGCGGTGCCGGCCGCCGCACGACGCTCGTCATCGCCCACCGGCTGGCCACGGTGCAGAACGCCGACCGGATCGTGGTGCTGGAGCACGGACGGATCGTCGAGCAAGGCACGCACACCACGCTGATGGCGGCGGGCGGCACCTATGCGCGGCTGGCGTCGCTGCAGTTCGATGTGTGAGCCGGGGGGGGTGGCAGGAACAACGCCACGAGGCCGGCTGAAAGCCCGTTTTATGAGCCGAATGGGCCTCTGGCCGGTAAACAGCCACGGCTTTCAGCTACAAAATCGTGAGCGGACTCACGGGCGGCGCATCTGGCGACCCCTCACCCCGCCGCGCATCAACGCGCCGTGCACCCCGGGCGCTTGCGGTCCTCGGCGCGTCGCACCTGCCGGCTGGCGGCCGGCCGGGCGGCCAGGGCACGGGCCTGCTGGCGCCGGTCGGACCACCGCTTGATCAGCCGCACCACCACGGCGGCCACCACCAGCGCGAAAAAGCCCACCAGCGCGCCGGCCAGGTCGGGAATCATTGCAGCGTCTCCGTCAGCGCGGCCGGCAGCGGCAATACGCCGATGCCCTCTTCGCGCAGTGCGTGGGCCTCGTCGGGCGTGGCCTGGCCGCGGATGCTGCGCTCGGCCGCCTCGCCGTGGTGGATGCGGCGGGCCTCGTCGGCGAAGCGCGACCCCACGTTCTCTGCCTGGCCGACCAAGGCACGGGCAGCGCGCCACCGGGCGGCTTGCTCTGCGGTCGATTCCGGCGCGACGGCGGACGATCGGCTGGCCGGCTCGTTCGCCACCGCGACTGCGGTACCGGCCTGCGCTTCCGGGGCACGATCGCCGCGTGCGCTGCCCAGGTTGAGACGCGGCGCGCTCGGCAGCTTGGCGACTTCGGCGATGCGACAGACAGGGCAGGTCACCAGGCCGCGCGCGCGCTGGCCCCGGTAGTCGTCCTCCGAGCCGAACCAGCCCTCGAAGCCATGGCCCTGCCCGCACCGCAGGTCGAGCACCTTCATGCGGCACCGGCCGGCGGCGCCGCGTCGGCGGCGTGCCATTCCAAGGCCCACCCGCCCGACACCATGTTCTGCAGGTGCACCACGCAGGCCAGGGTCTTGGCGTCGGTCACCGTGCCGGCGCGGCACCACGCCAGCAGTTCGTCCAGCGAGGCCGCGAAAACGTCGACGAACTCGCCCGGGTCGAGCGACGGCGTGCCCGCGACCAGGCCGCGCGCGAAATAGATGTAAATGACCTCGGTGGAATAGCCGACCGCCAGATGCATCGATCCGGCGCGCGCCCATTCGCGGGCGGTGAAGCCGGTTTCCTCGCACAGCTCACGCTGGCCGCAGTGCAGCGGCGTCTCGCCCGGATCGAGTTTGCCGGCCGGAAACTCCACGATCACCCGGCCCACCGGATAGCGGTACTGCCGCTCCAGCACCACCCGGCCGTCGTCCAGCAGCGGCACCACCACCACCGCGCCGGGGTGGACGATGTACTCGCGGGTGGACGTGCCGCCGTCCGGCAATCGCACCCGGTCGCGCCGGGCCTTGAGGAAGCGGCCTTCGAGAATCGATTCGCCGGCGATGCGCACTTCCTGCAGGTGAGCGTCGGTGCCGTCGAGGTCGGTCAAAACAGGGAGCGGAGGGATATCAGGCATCTCGGTTGCGGCCGCGCAGCAGGTAGCGGTAGACGAACCCGGGGAAGGCGAGCGTCAGGAAGACCGCGGCCGTCACCGCGTAGAACTCCCAGCCCTGCGGTGCGATCCGGCCCGCGCGCTTCTCCAGCAGCAGGCCGATGCCGAGGACCACGAAGTAGAGCACCACCAGTTCCGCCAACCGCAGCGGCAGGGGTTTGGGCGCACGCATCGGAACGGCGCCGAACAGGCGCTGGCTGGCGAACGGCAGGTTGGCCAGCGCCAGCCCTGCCAATCCGACCAGCCAGACCGCGAACGTATTGGACATGCCGCCGTGGATCGGTCCGCGGCTGGCGCGTCAGGTGCCGAGCGTCTTGACGACGGCCTGCGCGCAGAGCGTCATCAGGCCGCCGGGCACGACGCCCAACACCAGCACCAAGGCGCCGTTGAGGGTCAGCATCCAGCGCGCATCGGCACCGGCCACGACCGGCGTGGTGTCGCTCGGAGCGTCGAAGTACATGACCTTGACCACGCGGATGTAGTAGAAAGCGCCGATCAGCGACATCACCACCGCCACCACCGCCACACCTATGTAGAGCGGCAGGCCGGAACTGATCAGCGCCTGCAGCACCGCGAGCTTGGCGTAGAAGCCCACCAGCGGCGGCAGGCCGGCCATCGAGAACATGCACAGCGCCAGCACCCCGGCATAGAGCGGGCTGCGCTGGTTCAGGCCGGCGAAGTCGGCGATCTCGTCGTGCTCGAAGCCGTCGCGGGCCAGCAGCATGATCACGCCGAAGGCGGCGAGCGTGGTCATCACGTAGGTGACGATGTAGAACATCGACGAGCTGTAGGCGTTGTACGCCGCGGAAACGTCGCCGCGGATCACGCCCGACATCATGCCTATCAGCACGAAACCCATCTGCGAGATGGTCGAGTAGGCCAGCATGCGCTTGAGGTTCTTCTGCGCGATGGCCGCCAGATTGCCGATCACCAGCGAGCAGACCGCGAGCACCGCCAGCATCTGCTGCCAGTCGATCGCCAACGGCAGCAGGCCCTCGACCAGCAGGCGCATGGTCATCGCGAAGGCGGCCAGCTTGGTGGCGCCGCCGATGATCAGGGTCACCGCCGTCGGCGCGCCCTGGTAGACGTCGGGCACCCACATGTGGAACGGTGCCACGCCCAGCTTGAAGGCTATGCCGGCGACGATGAAGACCACGCCGAAGACCAGCACCTGGTGGCGGATCTGTCCGGTGCTCACCGCCTTCAGCACCTGGCCGATGTCGAGCGAACCGGTCGCACCGTAGAGCATCGACAGGCCGTAGAGCAGGAAGCCGCTGGCCATCGCGCCCAGCACGAAGTACTTCATCGCCGCTTCGGTGGCGTTGGTGTCGTCGCGGCGCAGGGCGACCAGGGCGTAGCTGGAGAGCGTCAGCAGTTCCAGGCCCAGGTAGATCACCAGGAAGTTGTTGCCGCCGATCATGATCAGCATGCCCAGCAGGGCGAACATGCCGAGCGTGAACAGCTCGCCGCCACGCGTCATGTCGCGGCTGGCCGCGTACGGCCGGCCGTAGACGATGGTGACGAACATCGCGACGGCGGCGAAACACTTCAGCCAGTTGCCCATCGGGTCGCTGACGACCATGTTGGAGAAGCCGTACGAGGTGCCGCCGGTATGCGCCTGCCAGCCGGCCAGCAGCGCGGTGGCCGCCAGCGTCGCCAGCGTCAGCACGTAGGTCAGGACGCGACGGGTGTCGGTCGTCCGCAGATCCAACAGCGCGATCACGCAGGCCGCCACGAGCAGCAAAATCTCCGGGTACAGGGTGGCCCAGCCGAATGTGTCCATATCTCTTCTACTTCAGTTCAGTGGGTCAGCGCAGCTTCGAGGTGGCGACGTGGCGCAGCAGATCGGCGACCGATGCGTCCATCACGTCGGTGAACGGCTTCGGGTACAGGCCCATGGCGAGCACGGCGATCGCCAGCAGCGACATGATCAGGAACTCGCGGCCGTCGATATCCTTCAGGTGTCGGACATGGTCGTTGGCCACCGGGCCCAGGTAGACCCGCTTGAACATCCACAGGGTGTAGCCCGCGCCGAAGATCAGTGCCGTGGCGGCGAGCAAGCCGACCCAGAAGTTCGCCTTCACCGCCGCCAGGATCACCATCCATTCGCCGACGAAGCCGGCCGTGCCCGGCAGGCCGCAGTTGGCCATCGCGAACAGCAGCGCGAACGCGGTGAAGCGGGGCATCGTGTTGACCACGCCGCCGTACGCTGCGATCTCACGCGAGTGGACCCGGTCGTACAGCACGCCGATCGACAGGAACATCGCGCCCGACACGAAGCCGTGGGCGATCATCTGCACGATGCCGCCGGACACGCCCAGGTCGTTGAACAGGAAGAAGCCCAGCGTCACGAAGCCCATGTGCGCGACCGACGAATAGGCGACCAGCTTCTTCATGTCCTTCTGGACCATCGCGACCAAGCCGACGTAGACCACCGCGACCAGAGACAGCGCGACCATCAGCCATGCCCATTCGCGCGAGGCATCGGGGGCGATCGGCATCGAGAACCGCAGGAAGCCGTAGGCGCCCAGCTTCAGCATGATCGCGGCCAGCACGGCAGAGCCGCCGGTCGGCGCCTCGACGTGCACGTCGGGCAGCCAGGTGTGCACCGGCCACATCGGCACCTTCACCGCGAAGGCCGCGAAGAAGGCGAAGAAGATCAACGTCTGCGCGGTCGACGACAGCGGCAGCCGGTGCCAGGTCGCGATGTCGAAGCTGCCGCCCGACTGTGTGTACAGGTAGATCAGCGCCACCAGCGTCAACAACGAACCGAGCAGCGTGTAGAGGAAGAACTTGAACGCCGCGTAAATCTTGTTGCCGCCGCCCCAGATGCCGATGATCAGGTACATCGGGATCAACGTGGCTTCGAAGAACATGTAGAACAGGATGCCGTCGAGCGCGCTGAACACGCCGATCAGCAGGCCCGACAGGATCAGAAACGCGCCCATGTACTGGTTGACGCGCTCGGTGATCACTTCCCATGCGGCGATCACCACGATGACCGTGATGAAGGCGGTCAGCGGCACGAACCAGAAGGAGATGCCGTCCACGCCCAGGTGGTAGTGTATGTTGAAACGCTCCACCCAGCTGTGGCACTCCACGAACTGCATCGCCGACGTACCGAGGCGGAAGCCCTGGTAGAGCGGAACCGTGACAAGCAGACCCAACAAGGACCCGGCGAGCGCCAGCCAGCGCACCAGGCCCGCCTGCTCCTTCTTGCCGAACGCCAGCAGTACGGCGCCGAACACGATCGGCGTCCAGATGGCGAGACTCAACCAGCCCATGTGTCGTTTTCCTTGTTGTTATTACTTGAAGAGCGCGAAGAACTGGTCATGCCACACGAAGTAGGTCAGCAGCACGAACACACCCACGATCATCACGAGCGCATAGTGGTAGATGTAGCCGCTCTGCAGATGGCGAACGGCGGCGGCGATGCGGCCGACGACCTTCCACGAGCCGTTGACCAGCGCGCCGTCGATGACGGCCTGGTCGCCGCCCTTCCAGAGGCCGGTCCCGAGCGCCCGCGCACCGCGCGCCAGGACGTTCTCGTTGAACCAGTCGAGGTAGTACTTGTTCTCGAACAGCGTGTAGATCGGCTGGAAGGTACGCTTGATCGTGGCCGGCACCTTCGGATTGACCATGTACATGTAGAAGGACGACACGACACCCGCCAGCGCCAGCCAGAAGGGCCAGGTGCTCAGGCCGTGGATGGCCATCTGCAGCGGGCCGTGGAAGGCCTCGGCCAGCTCGGCCATCGCATGGTGCTTGTCGCCGTCGACGAAGATCACGTTCTTGAAGAAGTCGCCGAAGAGCATCGGCTCGATCGTGAAGAAGCCGATCAGCACCGACGGGATCGCCAGCAGCACCAGCGGCAGGGTGACGACCCAGGGCGACTCGTGCGGCTTACCGCCGTGTGCGTCGTGCCCATGGTGGTCGTCGTGCGCCGTCGCATGCGGGTCGGCATGGTGGTCGTCGTGGTGCGCGTCCGGATTCTGGTCGTAGCGTTCCTTGCCGTGGAAGACCAGGAAGTACATGCGGAACGAGTAGAAGGCGGTGATGAACACGCCCGCCAGCACGGCGAAGGAGGCGAAGCCGGCGGCCGGAAGGTGGCTCTCGTGCACCGCTTCGATGATGCTGTCCTTGGAGTAGAAGCCCGAGAAAAGCGGCGTGCCGATCAAAGCCAGCGAGCCCAGCAGCGAGGTGATCCAGGTGATCGGCATGTACTTGCGCACGCCGCCCATCCAGCGGATGTCCTGGTTGTGGTGCATGCCCATGATGACCGAGCCGGCGCCGAGGAACAGCAGCGCCTTGAAAAACGCGTGCGTCATCAGGTGGAACACCGCGACCGAGTAGGCCGATGCACCGAGGGCGACCGTCATGTAGCCGAGCTGCGACAGCGTGGAGTACGCCACCACCCGCTTGATGTCGTTCTGGATGATGCCCAGGAAGCCCATGAACAGCGCGGTGATCGCCCCGATCACGAGGATGAAGTTGAGCGCGGTGTCGGACAGCTCGAACAGCGGCGACATGCGCGACACCATGAAGATGCCGGCGGTCACCATCGTCGCCGCATGGATCAGGGCCGAGATGGGCGTCGGGCCTTCCATCGAGTCGGGCAGCCACACGTGCAAGGGGAACTGGGCCGACTTGCCCATCGCACCGATGAACAGGCAGATGCAGATCACGGTGACCAACATCCAGTCGGTGCCGGGGAAGCCGAGCGCGGCCAGTTCACCCTTCTTCGCGAAGATCTCGGCGTAGTTCAGCGTGCCGGTATAGGCCGCGATCAGGCCGATGCCCAGGATGAAGCCGAAGTCGCCGACCCGGTTCACCAGGAACGCCTTCATGTTGGCGAAGATGGCGGTCGGCTTGTTGAACCAGAAGCCGATCAGCAGGTACGACACCAGGCCCACCGCTTCCCAGCCGAAGAACAGCTGCAGCAGGTTGTTGCTCATCACCAGCATCAGCATCGAGAAGGTGAACAGCGAGATGTAGGCGAAGAAACGGTCGTATCCGTCGTCCTCGGCCATGTAGCCGACGGTGTAGATGTGCACCATCAGCGACACGAAGGTCACGACGCACATCATCATGGCGGTGATGCTGTCGATGAGGAAGCCGACCTCCATCTTCAGCGATCCGACCGTCATCCAGGTGTAGAGGGTTTGGTCGAAGCGGGCGCCGTCCTGCACCACGCTCCAGAGCGTCATCGCGGACAGCACGAAGGCGACGAACACGCCCAGGATGGTGAGGGTGTGGCTGGCCTTGCGGCCCAGCACGTTGCCGCCTAACAGGGTGCCCGGGATGCCGGCCAGCAATGCGCCGGCGAGCGGCGCCAGCGGGATGGCCAGCAGGGTCGAGGCGGAAAGGGTTGCGCTCATCGTTCTCGTGTCTTTCTTCTTCTCGGCCGCAGCCTCAGCCCTTGAGCGTATCGAGATCCTCGACGCTGATGCTCGACTTGTTGCGGAACAGCAGCACCAGGATGGCCAGCCCGATCGCGGATTCGGCGGCGGCGACCGTCAGGATGAAGAACACGAACACCTGTCCGTGCATGTCACCCAGGTAGTGCGAGAACGCGACGAAATTCATGTTCACCGCGAGCAGCATCAACTCGATCGCCATCAGCAGCACGATCAGGTTCTTGCGGTTCAGGAAGATGCCGATGACCGACAGCGCGAACAGCATCGCGCCGAGCGACAGGAAATGTCCGAGCGTCAGCGTCATGCCTTCTTCTCCACCGCAGGTGCGGCCACGGGTTCAACGGGTGCCGGCGGGCGCGTCGCATCGAGCTTGACCAGGGCCACACGGTCCTGGGCCCGGACGCGCACCTGGTCGGCCACGTCGACGAACTTGCTGTCCTTGCGGCGGCGCAGCGTCAGTGCGATGGCGGCGACGATCGCGACCAGCAGGATCACGGCCGCGATTTCCAGCGGATAGAGGTATCGGGTGTAGAGCAGCATGCCGAGCGCATGGGTGTTCGACACCTCGGACGCGGCGCCGCCCATCGTCACCATCGGACGCGGCCCGCCGCTCTCGCGGAACCCGCCCATCAGCACGTAGGCCATCTCGAGCGCGATCACCACGCCGATCACGGCCGCCAGCGGGAAGTGCTTCCAGAAGCCCTGGCGCAGGCCGTCCATGTTGATGTTGATCATCATCACGACGAACAGGAAGAGCACCATCACCGCGCCCAGGTACACCAGCACCAGGGTGATGGCCAGGAACTCGGCCTGCAGCAACAGCCAGATCGCCGATGCCTGCGAGAAGGCAAGCATCAGGTACAGCACGGCATGCACGGGGTTGCGTGCCGTGATCACCCGGAACGCGGCGAACAGCAGCGCGAACGAGAACAGAAAGAAGAAACCGGTCTTGACGTCCATGGGGGCTCTCGGGGGACCGCTTCAGCGGTACTTGGCGTCGGCCGCCTTGGCCGCGGAGATTTCTTTTTCGTAGCGATCGCCCACCGCCAGCAGCATGTCCTTGGTGAAATACAGGTCGCCCCGCTTTTCGCCGTGGTACTCGAGGATGTGGGTTTCCACGATCGAGTCGACCGGGCAGCTCTCTTCGCAGAAGCCGCAGAAGATGCACTTGGTCAGGTCGATGTCGTAGCGGGTGGTACGGCGGCTGCCGTCGTCGCGCACTTCGGACTCGATCGTGATCGCCACGGCGGGGCAGACGGCTTCGCACAGCTTGCAGGCGATGCAGCGCTCTTCGCCGTTGTCGTAGCGGCGCAGCGCGTGCAGGCCCCGGAAGCGCGGCGAGAGCGGCGTTTTTTCTTCGGGGAACTGGACGGTCACCTTGCGCTTGAACGCGTAGCGGCCGGTGAGGGCCATGCCCTTGACCAGCTCCACGAGCATGAAGCTCTTGAAGAAGTCCTTGATTGAAAAAGCGGATACAGCAGCGGCTGACATCGTCGAATCTCCGTTTACTTCCAGATGTTCCACGAGGTCTGCATCCAGCCGCCCACGACGAGCAGCCAGACCAGGGTCACCGGAATGAAGATCTTCCAGCCGAGGCGCATGATCTGGTCATAGCGGAAGCGGGGGAATGTTCCGCGCACCCAGATGAACAGCGACACCACGAAGAAAGTCTTGATGCCCAGCCAGATCCAGCCGGGAATGAAATCGAGGAATGCGACCGGCGACAGCCAGCCCCCCAGGAACATGAGAGCGGCCAGGATCGCGACCAGCCACATGCTGGCGTACTCGGCCAGGAAGAAGATGGCGAAACCCATGCCCGAGTACTCGACCATGTGACCGGCCACGATCTCGGCCTCGCCTTCGACCACGTCGAACGGATGGCGGTTGGTTTCGGCCACACCCGAGATCACGTAGACCACGAAGATCGGCAGCAGAGGGAGCCAGTTCCACGACAGGAAGCCCAGGCCCCGGTCGGCGAACATGCCCTTGCCCTGCCCTGCCACCACGTCGCCCAGGTGCAGGCTGCCGGTGACCATGATCACCACCACCAGGCAGAAGCCCATGGCGATCTCGTAGCTCACCATCTGTGCCGACGCCCGGAGCGCACCGAGAAACGCGTACTTCGAGTTGGACGCCCAGCCCGCGATGATCACGCCGTAGACCTCGACCGAGGTGATGGCCATGATCAGCAGCAGGCCAGCGTTGACGTTGGCCAGGACGACGTCGGGGCCGAACGGAATCGCGACCCAAGCGGCCAGCGCCGGCATGATGGCCATGATCGGGCCCAGCCGGAACAGGCCGCCGGCGGCGGCCGACGGGCTGATGATTTCCTTGGTCAGCAGTTTGACCGCATCGGCGATCGGCTGCAGCAGGCCCATCGGACCGACGCGGTTGGGTCCGTGGCGCACCTGGATCCAGCCGAGCAGCTTGCGCTCCCACAGGGTCAGGTAGGCGACCGCGCCCATCAGCGGTGCCAGCATGCAGACGATCTTGAGCAGGTTCCAGATGACCGGCCAGGCACCGCCCGCCCACCAACCCGCACCGACCAGGTTCTGGCCGAATCCGTAGAAGCTGTCGATCATGCTGCGACTCCTGCGCGCCGGGCAGCGGCATGTCCCGCCCGGCCGTCGGCCGTCAGTTGCAGCGATTCGGCGCGGCGAACGAGGCCGTCGAGTTCGTAGATGGCGGCGACCGCCGGCTCGGCCGCATCCGGCGTCGCTGCGCGCACCGGGGCCTGCGTCCTGTTGGAAAGCCGCGCTTCCGGCAGGAAGCCGGCGTCTGCCGCCATCGCACCGCGCGCCTGGACCAGCACTTCCTGCGAGGACTCGAAGGCGAAGCCCGGCAGGCCGAGCAGGTTGCCCAGCACGCGGACGACCTTCCAGGCCGGCCGCGCATCGCCCCGCGGCTTGGTCACCGCATGGAAGCTCTGGAGCCGGCCCTCGGCATTGACGAAGCTGCCCGAGGTCTCCGTGAACGGCGCGACCGGCAACAGCACGTCGGCGATGTCGAGGTTGGCCTTGAAGGCGTTGAGCGAGACGACCATCGCCGCGCCACCCAGGGCCGCCGCGGCGGCAGCGCCACCGGCGGCGTCGAACGCCGGCTCGGTGTTGAGCAGCAGCGCCGCCTTCAGCTTGCCCTGCAGCATCTGGCCCGCATGCAGGCCGCCGTTCTGCGGGAAGGCGCCGACATACTGGGCACCGACGGTGTTGGCCGCTTCGGTGAGGTAGCCGACCGAAGCGCCGGTCTGCTGTCCGATCCACTGCGCGAGGCTCAGGATCAGCGACGCATCGGCATGGTGTGCCGCGCCGTTGCCCAGCAGTACGGCCTTGCGCTCGCCCGACAGCAAGCTGCGGGCGACCGCGGTGCCAGAGGCATCCGCTGCGGTGCCGACAGGCGATGCGACGCCCTGCTCCGCCGCGATGCCGCTGGCAATGTTTTCCAGTGCTGCGACCCACTGGGTGTGCGGCACGACGGCGGAGGAGGCGAGCGCCATCGCCCAATCGTCGTCGGCCGACCGGATCGCGTGCACCGCCGCACCCTTGCGGGCTGCCTGGCGAATGCGCTGGGCGAACAGCGGATGGTCCTTGCGCAGGTTCGAACCGACGACCAGCACGCTCTGCAGGCTGGAGAGCGATGCGATCGAGGTGCCGAGCCAGCGGACGGAATCGCCCTGCTCCACCGAGAAATCGGCCGTGCGAAGACGGTAGTCGATGTTGTCGCTGCCCAGGCCGCGCACCAGGGCGGCGGCCAGGTAGAGCTCTTCCAGCGTGCTGTGCGGGCTCACCAGCGCACCGATCGAGGCCGCGCCATGGTCGGCCTTGATCTGGCGCAGGCCGCTGGCGACGTACTCGAGCGCCGCCTGCCAGCTGACAGGCTGCCATTGGCCGCCCTGCTTCAGCATCGGCTGGGTCAGGCGGTCCTCGCTGCGCAGCGCCTCGTAGGAGAAGCGGTCGCGGTCGGCGATCCAGCACTCGTTGACGTCCTCGTTCTCGAGCGGCAGGACGCGCAGCACTTCGTTGTTCTTGACCTGGACGATCAGGTTGGCGCCGGTGGAGTCGTGCGGGCTGACCGACTTGCGGCGCGACAGCTCCCAGGTGCGGGCGCTGTAGCGGAACGGCTTGCTGGTGAGCGCGCCGACCGGGCAGATGTCGATCATGTTGCCGGACAGCTCCGAGTCGATCGTGTCGCCGACGACGGTGGTGATCTCCGAATGCTCGCCGCGGTGGATCATGCCCAGCTCCATCACGCCGGCGACTTCCTGGCCGAAACGGACGCAACGGGTGCAGTGGATGCAGCGACTCATTTCCTTCATGGAAATCAGCGGGCCGACATCTTTCGGGAACACGACACGCTTTTCTTCCGCATAGCGCGAACCGGAGCCTCCGTAGCCGACGGCGATGTCCTGCAGCTGGCACTCGCCGCCCTGGTCGCAGATGGGGCAATCCAGCGGATGGTTGATCAGGAGGAACTCCATGACCGACTGCTGCGCCTTGATCGCCTTGTCGCTCTTGGTGCGCACGATCATGCCCTGGGTCACCGGCGTGGCGCAGGCGGGCATGGGCTTGGGTGCCTTCTCCACGTCGACCAGGCACATGCGGCAGTTCGCCGCGATGCTCAGCTTCTTGTGGTAGCAAAAATGCGGGATGTAGGTGCCGGCTTTTTCGGACGCATGCATGACCATGCAGCCTTCGGCAACTTCGACCTTCTGGCCGTCGAGTTCTATTTCAACCATGTCGTGGGGTCCGCGGGGTCAGGCGTGAGCCGGATTCTGGGAGTTGCGGTTCTGCTGGATCAGCGCCTCGAACTCGGGACGGAAGTGCTTGATCATGGCGCGCACCGGCATCGCCGCCGCGTCGCCCAGGGCGCAGATGGTGCGCCCCTGGATGTTGTCGGCCACCGAATTCAGCAGGTCGAGGTCGGTGGCGCGGCCTTCCTCGTGCTGGATGCGGTCGATCACCCGCCACATCCAGCCGGTGCCTTCGCGGCACGGCGTGCACTGGCCGCACGACTCGTGGGCGTAGAAGTACGACAGCCGCAACAGCGACTCGACCATGCTGCGCGAATCGTCCATCACGATCACCGCGCCCGAGCCGAGCATCGATCCGGCCTTGGCGATGGAGTCGTAGTCCATCGTGCATTCCATCATGATGGCCGCCGGCAGCACAGGCGACGACGATCCACCGGGGATCACGGCCTTCAGCTGGCGCCCCTTGCGTACGCCGCCGGCCAGCTCCAGCAGCTTGGCGAACGGGGTGCCCATGGGCACTTCGTAGTTGCCGGGCTTCTCCACGTCTCCGGACACCGAGAATATCTTGGTGCCGCCGTTGTTGGGCTTGCCGCAGGCCAGGTAGGCAGCACCGCCATGCCGCACGATCCACGGCACCGCGGCGAAGGTCTCGGTGTTGTTGATGGTCGTCGGCTTGCCGTACAGGCCGAAGCTGGCAGGAAACGGCGGCTTGAAGCGGGGCTGGCCCTTCTTGCCTTCGAGCGATTCGAGCAAGGCCGTTTCTTCGCCGCAGATGTACGCGCCGAAGCCGTGGGCCGCATGCAGCTGGAAGCCGAACTTGCTGCCCAGGATCGCGTCGCCCAGATAACCGGCGGCACGCGCTTCTTCCAGCGCTTCCTCGAACCTGTCGTAGGTCTGGAAGATCTCGCCGTGGATGTAGTTGTAGCCGACGGTGATGCCCATCGCGTAGGCGGCGATGATCATGCCTTCGATCACGATGTGCGGGTTGAACATCATGATGTCCCGGTCCTTGCAGGTACCGGGCTCGCCCTCGTCCGAATTGCAGACGAGGTACTTTTGGCCCGGGAACTGCCGGGGCATGAAGCTCCATTTCAGGCCCGTCGGAAAGCCCGCACCACCGCGGCCGCGCAGGCCCGATTCCTTGACCGTGGCGATCACCTGGTCCTGCGTGAGGCCGGCGTTCGGATCGAGCGGCTTGCCTTCGGCATCGGTCTGCACCGGCGCATCGGCCGGCACTTCGAGCTTGCCGAGAATCTTGCGCAGCGCCTGGTAGCCGCCGCGTGCCTCGTAGTCCTTCAGGCGCCAGTTGGTGCCGTCGAGGCCTTCGTAGATCTGCGGATCGATATGGCGGTCGTGGAAGCAGGTCTGCACACCCGTCGCCTGGAACTGGGACAGCACTTGTTGGGCATTCATGTCAGGCTCCTTGCTTCGACGGCTGCTCGGCACGGCGCAGGCCGTCGATCAACTGGTCGAGCTTCTCGTCGCTCATGAAGCTGCACATGGTGCGGTCGTTGACCAGCATCACCGGCGAATCTGCGCAGGCGCCCAGGCATTCGCTCTGCTGCAGCGTGAAGAGGCCGTCCGAGGTGGTCTCGCCCATGGCGATGCCCAGCTTCTTCTCCAGATAGTGCAAGGCCTTCTGGCCATCGCGCAACTGGCAGGGAAGGTTGGTGCAGACGTTGAGCTTGAACCGGCCCGTCGGCTGCTGGTTGTACATGTTGTAGAACGTCGTGACTTCGTGCACGGCGATCTGCGGCATGCCGAGCAGCTCGGCGATGACGACTTCGCTCTCCAGGCTGACCCAGCCCTGCTCCTGCTGGACGATGGCCAGGCAGGCCATGACAGCGGACTGCTTCTGCTCGGCAGGGTACTTGGCGATCTCGCGCGCGAAGCGCGCGTGGGCCGCATCCGACAGCGGCAGGGTCGCGGTGTGGGTGGTGTCCGAGCTCATCGGTCGATCTCCCCGAAAACGATGTCCAGCGTGCCGATGACGGCCACCGCATCGGCGATCATGTGGCCACGGGCCATCTCGTCCATGGCGGCAAGGTGCGCGAAGCCCGGCGCGCGGATCTTCAGGCGGTACGGTTTGTTGGCACCGTCGCTGATCAGGTAGATGCCGAACTCGCCCTTCGGATGCTCGACGGCGGCGTACGCCTCGCCTTCGGGCACGTGGAAGCCTTCGCTGAAGAGCTTGAAATGGTGGATCAGCTCTTCCATGTTGGCCTTCATGGATTCGCGATCGGGTGCCGCCACCTTGTGGTTGTCGGTGATCACCGGCCCCGGGTTCACCCGCAGCCAGTCCACGCACTGCTTGATGATCCTGTTCGACTGGCGCATCTCTTCCATGCGTACCAGATAACGGTCGTAGCAGTCGCCGGTCTTGCCGATCGGGATGTCGAAGTCCATCTTGTCGTAGACGTCGTAGGGCTGCTTCTTGCGCAGGTCCCATGCCACGCCGGAACCGCGCAGCATCGGCCCGGTCAGGCCGAGGTTGAGCGCACGGTCGGCGTCCATCACGCCGATGCCCACCGTCCGCTGCTTCCAGATGCGGTTGTCGGTGAGCAGCGTGTGGTACTCGTCCATGTGGCCGTCGAACCGCTGGGTGAAGTCGTCGATGAAGTCGAGCACCGAACCCTGCCGGTTCTCGTTCATCCGGGCCAGGGCGCGGGCGTTCTTCAGCTTGCTGACGGTGTACTGCGGCATCGCGTCCGGCAGGTCGCGGTAGACGCCACCGGGACGAAAATAGGCCGCGTGCATGCGCGCGCCCGACACCGCTTCGTAAACGTCGAAGAGGTCTTCCCGCTCGCGGAACGCGTAGATCAGGATGGTGGAGCTGCCGCAATCGTTTCCGTGCGAGCCGAGCCACATCAGGTGGTTCAGCAGGCGGGTGATCTCGGAGAACATCACGCGGATGTACTGCGCGCGGATCGGCACTTCCAGGCCCAGCAGCTTCTCGATGGCCAGGCAGTAGGCGTGCTCGTTGCACATCATCGAGACGTAGTCCAGCCGGTCCATGTAGGGCAGAGACTGGATGAAGGTCTTGTGCTCGGCCAGCTTTTCGGTCGCGCGGTGCAGCAGGCCGATATGGGGATCGGCCCGCTGGACGACTTCGCCGTCGAGTTCGAGTACCAGGCGCAGCACGCCGTGCGCTGCAGGATGCTGCGGCCCGAAGTTCAGGGTGTAGTTCTTGATTTCAGCCATGAAATTATCGTCGCCGCGGCTGCTCAGTGCAGCAGGCCGCCGTAATTGTCTTCGCGGATGATGCGCGGCGTGACCACGCGCGGCTCGATCGAGACCGGCTGGTAGACCACGCGCTTCATGTCGGGGTCGTATTTCATCTCGACATGGCCCGACAGCGGGAAGTCCTTGCGGAAGGGATGACCGATGAAGCCGTAGTCGGTCAGGATGCGGCGCAGGTCTTCGTGGCCGTCGAACACGATGCCGAAGAGGTCGAAGGCCTCGCGCTCGAACCAGTTCGCAGCGCTCCAGAGCGGCGTGACCGACGGCACCATCGGCATGTCGTCGTCGGCGCAGAACACCTTCACCCGCACGCGCTGGTTGAGGCTGACCGACAGCAAATGGGTCACGGCCGCATAGCGCGCGCCTTCCCACAGGCCGTCGCGATACTCGGAATAGTCGACACCGCAGAGGTCGATCAGCTGCTCGAAACGGCAGCCCGGAGCGTCGCGCAGCGTCCGCATCGCCGCCAAGTAGTTATCGGCAGACACGATCACGGTCACCTCGCCCAGGCGCACGACGAAGCGCGTCGCCTTGTCGCCCAACGCGGCCGCCAGGACTTCCTGAAGCGCCTCGGGCGAAATCGCCAGCGCCGGGTTGGCGTCGGTCATGGAATGTGCGCTCATACGCGGGCAATCGTGTTGGTGCGGCGCACCTTTTGCTGCAACTGGATGATTCCGTAGATCAGGGCTTCTGCGGTGGGCGGGCAGCCGGGGACGTAGACGTCGACCGGCACGATGCGGTCGCAGCCGCGCACCACAGAATAGCTGTAGTGGTAGTAGCCGCCGCCGTTGGCGCAGGTGCCCATCGACAGCACCCAGCGCGGCTCGGCCATCTGGTCGTACACCTTGCGCAGCGCCGGCGCCATCTTGTTGCACAGCGTGCCGGCCACGATCATCAGGTCGGACTGGCGCGGGCTGGCGCGGAACACCTCAGCGCCGAAGCGGCCGATGTCGTAGCGGGCCGCGGCCGCATGCATCATCTCGACCGCACAGCAGGCCAGGCCGAACGTCATCGGCCACAACGAGCCTGTCTTGGCCCAGTTCACCACCGAGTCGTACGACGTGGTGATGAACCCTTCCTTGAAAACACCTTCGATAGCCATCGTGAACTCCTTGTGCTGGCCGGATCACTCCCAATCCAACGCGCCCTTTTTCCATTCGTAAGCGAAACCGACCACCAGGATGCCGAGGAAGATCACGGCGGCCCAGAACCCGGTCGCACCGATGTCCTTGAGCGCCACGGCCCAGGGAAACAGGAAAGCGATCTCGAGATCGAACAGGATGAAAAGGATGGCGACGAGGTAGTAGCGCACGTCGAACTGCATGCGCGCATCCTCGAACGCTTCGAAACCGCACTCGTAGGGAGAGTTCTTGGCTTCGTCCGGCCGGTTGGGGCCGAGGACGTATCCGAGCACCTGCGGCAGGATGCCGACACTGATGCCGACCAAAATGAACAAGAGGACAGGCAGGTACTGATCGAGGTTCATTTTGGGGATTTGCTTGCCGCTTGCACCTGCCTGGACGCGGGATCCAGGCAGGTTGTGTATGGTGCCGTCGGCGAGACTCGAACTCGCACAGCTTTCGCCACTACCCCCTCAAGATAGCGTGTCTACCAATTTCACCACGACGGCTCTTTCGCGATGTTCGGATGGCATGAGGACCTTGCGGTGGTTGGCTTTCCGAACAGACTGCGATTCTACTCTGTAATCACCCTTTTTTCGCGGGGCGCAGAGTTTTCCATCTGACTCAGGGCTTGGGCGTGGCCGGCGTCGACGGTGCAGGCACCGAGCTGTCGGCCGCCCCCGCTGCGGCCGGCTTGACGGGCGTGTTGCCCGGGATCTGGCCGGCGGGGCCGGTGTCGGCCGGCGGAACAACCACGGGCGACGCGACGCCCGCGCGGTCGAGCACGCTGCCCGAATCCGCCGGACGCAGGTTGCCGAAATAGGCCAGGGCCAGCGTGCAGACGAAGAAGACCGCCGCCAACACCGCGGTGGTGCGCGACAGGAAATTGGCACTGCCGCTGGCGCCGAACAGGCTGCCCGAGCCGCCGCTGCCGAAGGCGGCGCCCATGTCGGCGCCCTTGCCGTGCTGGATGAGGATCAGGCCGATCATGCCGAGGGCCGACAGGATCTGCACGACGAGGACGAGGTTGAAGACGATGTTCATAAAAGACTCCAAATACAGGGTGCGGGCCGCGAATCAGTGCGCGGCGTTGACGATCTTCAGGAAATCCGGGGACTTGAGCGACGCGCCGCCGATCAGGCCGCCGTCGATATCGGGCTGCGAGAGCAGCTCGGCCGCATTGGCGGCGTTCATGCTGCCGCCGTACAGTATCTTGATTCCGGTCGCATCGGCGCAAGCGTTGCGCAGCTGGCTGCGCAGGGCCGCATGCACGGCCTGCGCCTGCCCGGGCGAAGCGGTCTTGCCGGTGCCGATGGCCCAGACCGGTTCGTACGCCAGCACCATGCCGGCCGCGCGATCGCCCAGTGCGTCGAGTGCGGCGGCCAGCTGGCGTTCCACGACCTCGACCGTCCGGTCCGCTTCGCGCTCGGCCAGCGTTTCGCCGACGCAGACGATCGGGACGATGCCCGCATCCAGCGCGGCGACCGCCTTGGCAGCGACGACGGCATCGGTCTCGCCATGGTACTGGCGGCGCTCCGAATGCCCGACGATCGCGAAGCGGACGCCGAAATCGCGCAGCATGCCGGCCGACGTCTCGCCGGTGTAGGCGCCCTGCGCATGGGCCGACACGTCCTGGGAACCAAGGGCGACAGGTATTCCGGCGACCAGACCGCCCACCTGGGCCAGGTACGGCGCGGGCACGCAGACCGCCACGTCGCAGGCCGGCGAACCCAGGCCGGCGGTCAGGTCGGCCAGGAGACGGGCATTGGCCTCCAGGCCGCCGTTCATCTTCCAGTTGCCGACGATGAGCTTCTTTTTCTTTCCGTTCATGGTCTTGTCGGTGCTCACCAGGTGAGGACGATCTTGCCGATGTGCGTGCCGGACTCCATCAGGGTGTGGGCCTCGGCGGCGCGCGTGCCGTCGAAGGTGGCGTGGATCACCGGCTTCACCCGGCCCGATGCCAGCAGCGGCCAGACCCGCTCGCGCAGTTCGCGGGCGACCTCGGCCTTGAAAGAAACCGGCCGGGGCCGGAGCGTCGAGCCGGTGACCGTCAGCCGGCGGCGCAGCAGCAGGCCGGCGTTGAACTCGGCCTTGGTGCCGCCCTGCACCGCGATCACCACGATGCGGCCGTCCTCGGCCAGGCATTCGATCTCACGGGCCACGTAGCTGCCGGCCACCATGTCGAGCACCACGTCGACGCCCTTGCCGTCGGTCAGGCGCCTGGCCTCGGCCGCGAAGTCCTGAGTCTTGTAGTTGATCGCATGGTCGGCGCCCAGCTTCAGGCAGGCGGCGCACTTGGCGTCGTCGCCGGCGGTGACGACGACCGTCGCGCCCATCGCCTTGGCCAGCAGGATCGCGGTCACGCCGATGCCGCTCGTGCCGCCCTGCACCAGCAGGGTTTCGCCCTTCTGCAGGCGGCCGCGCATGAAGACGTTGCTCCATACGGTGAAGAAGGTTTCGGGCAGGGCCGCGGCCTCGACGTCGCTCAGGCCCGCGGGCACCGGCAGGCACTGCGCGACCGGTGCCACCGCGTGGTCGGCATAGCCGCCACCGGCGAGCAGTGCGCAGACGCGGTCGCCCACTATCAGGCCGGCCTCGGCCATCGCGGCGGCATCGCCGCTCTCGACGACGCCTGCCACTTCCAGGCCCGGGATGTCCGACGCGCCGGGCGGCACCGGGTAGTTGCCGGTCCGCTGCAGCACGTCCGGGCGGTTGATACCGCTGGCGGCGACCCGGATCAGCAGTTCGCCGGCGCCGGCCGTGGGCAGCGGCCGCTCGGCCAGCTGCAGCACGTCGGGCGCGCCAAAGGATGTGATCTCGACAACACGCATCGGAAACTCTCGCAAAGAAAATTCGGAGCCATTTCGAGCGCAAGCCGGCGCTGGACGCCGGCTGCACGCTACGAATTCAGGAGCAAAAGACGATCAACCGATCAGCCTTGCGAACCCGGGTTGGCATGGCCCTGCTGCTGTTGCTGCTGCTGGGAGGCGTCGCCGAAGGCACCGCCGTAGCCGCCGGCGGCCGGACGTTCCTGCAGCGCCTTCATCGACAGCTTCACCCGGCCCTTTTCGTCCGTCTCCAGGACCTTGACCTTGACGATCTGGCCTTCGGTGAGGAAGTCGGTGACCTTCTCGACGCGCTGGTGGGCGATCTGGCTGATGTGCAGCAGGCCGTCCTTGCCGGGCAGCAAATTGATCAGTGCGCCGAAGTCGAGGATCTTGACGACCGGGCCTTCGTAGACCCTGCCGATTTCGACTTCCGCGGTGATCTGCTCGATGCGGCGCTTGGCTTCGTCGGCCTTGGCGTTGTCGGTCGAGGCGATGGTGATGGTGCCGTCTTCGTCGATGCTGATCTGCGTGCCGGTTTCCTCGGTCAGCGCACGGATCACCGAGCCGCCCTTGCCGATCACGTCGCGGATCTTCTCCGGATTGATCTTCATGGTGAACAGCTTGGGTGCGAAGTCGGACACCACCGCCTTGGCTTCGCCCATGGCCTTCTGCATCTCGCCCAGGATGTGCAGGCGCGCTTCCTTGGCCTGCGCCAGCGCGACCTGCATGATTTCCTTGGTGATGCCCTGGATCTTGATGTCCATCTGCAGCGCGGTGATGCCGGTGGCCGAGCCCGCGACCTTGAAGTCCATGTCGCCCAGGTGGTCCTCGTCGCCCAGGATGTCGGTCAGCACCGCGAAGCGGCTGGCGTCCTTGATCAGGCCCATGGCGATGCCGGCCACGTGCGTCTTGATCGGCACGCCGGCGTCCATCATCGACAGGCAGCCGCCGCAGACCGACGCCATCGACGAGGAACCGTTCGACTCGGTGATTTCCGACACGACGCGGATCGTGTACGGGAATTCTTCCTTGTTCGGCAGCACCGCGATCAGCGCGCGCTTGGCCAGGCGGCCGTGGCCGACTTCGCGGCGCTTGGTCGATCCCATGCGGCCCACTTCGCCGGTGGCGAAGGGAGGCATGTTGTAGTGGAACAGGAAGCGGTCTTCGTATTCGCCGGCGAGCGCGTCGATGCGCTGCGCGTCGCGCTCGGTGCCCAGCGTGGTGATGACCAGCGCCTGGGTTTCGCCGCGGGTGAACAGGGCCGAGCCGTGGGTACGGGGCAGCACGCTGTTGCGGATCTCGATCGGGCGGACGGTGCGGGTGTCGCGGCCGTCGATGCGCGGCTCGCCGGCCAGGATCTGGCTGCGGACGATCTTGGCTTCGATGTCGAACAGCAGGCCTTCGACCTTGACGCTGTCGACCGACGAGCCGTCGGCCTTCAGGCCTTCGATGACCGATGCGGTGGCTTCGCGCAGGGCCTGGGTGCGGGCCTGCTTGTTGCGCAGCTGATAAGCGGCGCGCAGCTTTTCTTCGGCCAGGGCGGCGACCTTGGCGATCAGCGGCTCGTCCTCGGCGGGCGGCTGCCAGTCCCAGACCGGCTTGCCGGCGTCGCGAACCAGCTCGTGGATCGCGTTGATCGCGATGTTGCCCTGCTCGTGGCCGAAGACGACGGCGCCGAGCATGATCTCTTCGGACAGCTGCTGCGCTTCCGATTCGACCATCAGCACGGCGGCTTCGGTGCCGGCGACGATCAGGTCGAGCTGCGAGTTCTTGCGGGCGGTCTGGCCCGGGTTCAGCACGTATTCGTTGTTGACGTAACCCACGCGGGCCGCGCCGATCGGGCCGGCGAACGGGATGCCCGAGATGGCGAGCGCCGCGCTCACCGCGATCATGGCGGCGATGTCGGCATCGACTTCGGGGTTCAGCGACACGGTGTGGATCACCACGTGCACGTCGTTGAAGAAACCTTCGGGGAACAGCGGGCGGATAGGGCGGTCGATCAGGCGGCTGGTCAGGGTTTCGAGTTCGCTCGGCTTGGCTTCGCGCTTGAAGAAGCTGCCGGGGATCTTGCCGGCGGCGTACGTCTTCTCGATGTAGTCGACGGTCAGCGGGAAGAAGTCCTGGCCGCTCTTGGCGGTCTTGGAGGCGGCCACGGTGGCCAGCACGACGGTGTCGTCGATGTCCACCAGCACGGCGCCGGAGGCCTGGCGTGCGATTTCGCCGGTTTCCATGCGGACGGTGTGTTCGCCCCACTGGAAGGTCTTGGTGACTTTGTTGAAAATGCTCATGCGTATTCCTTTTTGCTCTTCAATCGATAGCAGCTCACGGAGGACCTGCACGGGCCGGAGTGCAATTCAGAACACGATGCCATTCCAGCGAGCCTCGGAGCCAAGGCCCGTTGGAATGACACAGCTTCGCTCTGTGTTGCGAACTCCGGAAGAAAAAAACGCCTGAGCTAGCGTGCTAACCCAGGCGTTTTTTCAATGGTGTGCGCTTACTTGCGCAGACCCAGCTTGGCGATCAGCGCGGTGTAGCGGTCTGCGTCCTTGGCCTTAAGGTAGTCGAGCAGCTTGCGGCGGCGGCTGACCATGCGCAAGAGACCGCGGCGGCCGTGGTGGTCCTTGGCGTGGGTCTTGAAATGGGGGGTGAGTTCGTTGATGCGGGCCGTCAGGATGGCGACTTGCACTTCGGGACTGCCGGTGTCGTTGGCGGCGCGGGCGTTGTCCTTGACGACTTCGGCCTTGATGGAGGATGCGATCATGTTGATTTCCGGTAGATGTTCGACTTGCGAGGTGCGCTGGAACTGCGCGCCACGTGCGCCTTGCCGAATGCAAAGCCGGTCGATTATAACGTGAGCCGCTTTCCGGCCCTTACCCACTCCTTTGCCCCTACCCACGACGATGTACGCCACCGCCCCTCGCCGCGCCTCGGTAACCGCCCTGTCACTCGCACCTACGCTGGCGGCAGCCGCCCTGCTGCTCGGCAGCCTGCTGGCCGCCGCGCCGGCCCACGCGGCCCGCGGACAGGATGCGCAGGCCGATGCGCCACAGCCTTATCGCACCGCCCGACACCGGGTATCGCGGCCGCGCCAGATGCAGGGCGGCTCGGGTGAAACGACGGCCGAGCGGGACCGTCGCCTGAACCGCGAGTGCCGCGGCCTGCCGAATGCCGGCGCCTGCCTGGGCTACGGCCGCTGATCCCCCCTCCCCCCCACGGCCGCGTGCGCCGCCGGGCGGTGCCACGCCGCCCCGCGCGTTGACCCGGTCGATCGCCCGGACCCGGTTGCGAAAAACCGCCGCACCGGTGTCGGCGAAGGCTCCCGACAGGCTCTCGATCATGGCGCTCCGGATGGGGTTGCCGGTGGCCGCCGGCGGTCAAGAGGCCACCCAGGCCTGTGCGGCCGTGCCAAAAAAACCGGGGCACATAACGCTGCGGCGCCTGTTTTCAAGACACCGGAGAGCATATTTTTAGAGCGCAGCTTTCTCTCTTGAAATGCCCCGGCGGGTGCGCAGATTGGCTGTATGCGGCGCTCATCCGTCCGAGGGCCGCGCAGCGTAACCAAGGAGTTTTCCATGTTCTTCGCACCCGTGATCCGCCGCGCTTCCTACGCCACCCCTCCCCGCGCCGTCGACCGCAGCTTCGAGCGCTTCGTCAACGAGGCGCTGCTGGCGCCGCGCCACCAGGCCCGCAACCCCGCCACGCTGGTCGGCCAGGACGATGCCGCATGGGACCTGCAGATCGACGTGCCCGGCCTGGCCCGCGAGCACCTGAGCATCGGCCTGGAAGGCGCCGTGCTGCGCATCGACAGCATCGAAGGCGCCCCGCGTGCCTTCAAGGCGGCCTACGAACTGCCGCAGGAGATCGACGCCGCCGCCAGCCGCGCCAAGCTCGAACACGGCGTGTTGAACCTGCACCTGGCCAAGAAGCAGCCGGTCAGCAACGTCGCCACGCTGGCCATCGACTGAGAAGGTGTGCGAGAACCTGCTGCGCAGTCCGATTGCGCGCCTGCGGTCCTCACCGAACCAAAGTGCGGCGCCGGTCCTCTACGCACGCTCGGGCTCGCTCGCTACGGTTCTTTCATACCTTCTGAGGCGCCGCGCGGCGCCTGTCGTGCAGCAACACAAAAGCCACAGGTGCTTTGAGCAGCGAGGGCGGCTTTTTCTCAGGCCGGGAGCGCATCCGATGTGCGCCCACCCCTTGCGCCTTCTCAAGCGATGTCTATCTGGTCCAGTGGCCAGCGCGGCTTGACGTCGAAGCTGTAGGCGCGGTTGGCGTGCGCGGCGCCCGCCTGCAGCCGCATCGCGGCGGCCATCGCGATCATCGCGCCGTTGTCGGTGCACAGGTGAAGCTCGGGATAGTGCACCCGGATGCCGCGGGCCGCGCACCGGTCGTCCAGCTCGGTCCGGAGCCGGGCGTTGGCACCCACGCCGCCGGCGACCACCACCCGGTCCAGACCGGCCTGCCGCAGCGCCGTCATCGTCTTGCGTACCAGCACGTCGACGATGGCCGCCTGGGTCGATGCGGCCAGGTCGGCCTTGCGTGCCTCCAGGTCGTCGCCCAGCCGCTTGGCCTGGACCAGCACCGCGGTCTTGAGGCCGGCGAAGGAGAAGTCGAGGTCGCCGCTGTGCAGCAGCGGACGCGGCAGCGTGAAGGCTTCCGGATCGCCCTGGGCCGCGAGCCGCGACAGGGCGGGGCCGCCGGGGTAGCCCAGGCCCATCAGCTTGGCGCTCTTGTCGAAGGCCTCGCCGGCGGCGTCGTCGATCGTCTCGCCCAGCATCGCGTAGCGTCCGATGCCGTCGACCCGCATCAGCTGCGTGTGGCCGCCCGACACCAGCAGCGCCACGAAGGGGAACGCGGGCGGGTCGGCGCTCAGGAAGGGCGACAGCAGGTGGCCTTCCAGGTGGTGCACGCCCAGCACTGGCCGGTCGAGCGCGGCGCCCAGCGCGCAGGCCACGCCCGCACCCACCAGCAGCGCGCCGGCCAGGCCGGGGCCGCGGGTGTAGGCCACCACGTCGACCGCGGCCAGGGTGCTGCCGGCCTCGGCCAGCACGGTTTCGGTGAGCGGCAGCACGCGGCGGATGTGGTCGCGGCTGGCCAGCTCGGGCACCACGCCGCCGTAGGCCTGGTGCATCTCGATCTGGCTGTGCAGCGCATGCGCCCGCAGCCGCGGCGGCGCGGCGCCTTCGGTTTCCACCAGGGCCACGCCCGTCTCGTCGCAAGAAGATTCGATACCCAGTACCAGCATCCCAGGAGTGTAGGCGGCCGGCCCCGACCGCTCGGGCATGATGGCGCACCCACGACGCAGCGGCCGGCCCCCTGCCCCGCTGCGCAATCCAGGCACACGTTCCTCCATGACATCAGGCCTTGGTTTCTTGATCGCCGCCCGCCAATGCGAGATCCGCGAGCTGGAACAGCTGATGCTGACCAGCGAGCTGGTGCAGCGCACCGGCCAGTTCACCCATGCGCTGCAGCGGGAGCGCGGCATGAGCAACCTGGTGCTCAGCTCGGGCGGCAGGCGCTGGACGGCCGAGCGGACGCAGCAGATCGCCGAATGCCGCCGGCTCGAGGCCGAGGCGCGCGCCGCGTTCGACCGGCTCGACATCGACGGCGGGCGCATCGGCAACGGCGCCCGGCTCTTCAGCCGCATCGCCTACGTGCTGCATGGGCTGGAATCGCTGCCCGCGCTGCGCCAGCGGATCGACGCGCTCGACGGCATCACCGCGGCCGAGGCCACGCAGGCCTTCACCCGGCTGGTCTCGGGCCTGCTGGCGGTGGTGTTCGAGGCGGCCGACAGCGCGAGCGATCCGCAGGTCTCGCGCCTGCTGGTGGCGATGTTCAATTTCATGCAGGGCAAGGAGTTCGCCGGCCAAGAGCGCGCCACCGGCGCCGCCGCCTTCGCCAGCGGCCGCTCCGATGCCCGGCGCCAGCAGCAGTGGCTGCACCTGATCGATTCGCAGGAGCGCTGCTTCCAGGTGTTCGTCGATTTCGCCGAGGCCGGTCCGCTCGCGCTCTGGCAGGCCTGCAACGACGGCCGGCCGCTGGCCGAGCTGGAGCGGCTGCGCCGCATCGGCTGCACCGCGCCCGAGGACGGCCTGCTCGACCCCGAGGCCAGCCAGGGCTGGTTCGACAGCTGCAGCGCCCGCATCGACGCGATGCAGGCGGTCGAGGCGCGGCTGGCGACGGACCTGCTGGCGCGCTGCCGCAGCAAGATCGCCCAGGCACGGCAGGACCTGCGGTCGCAGCGGTCGCTGCTGGCGGCCCTGGCCGGCCCCGCGCCGGCGCCGGGCGGCTTCACGGCGGCTCCGCAGTCCTACGGCCCGCACCTGGAGCGCTCGGTACTGGAGATGATGCAGGAGCAATCGCGCCGCCTGCAGGCGATGAACGACGAGTTGACGACCGTGCGCGCCTCGCTCAACGAACGTAAGCTGGTCGAGCGCGCCAAGGGCCTGCTGATGGCGCACCGCCAGTTGAGCGAGGAAGAAGCCCACAAGATGCTGCGCCAGACCGCGATGAGCCAGAACCGCCGCCTGGTCGACGTGGCCGAGGCGGTGCTGGCGATGGCCGATCTGCTGCCCGGTGGTGCGCGCTGACGGGCGATCGCGCTGCCATCCTCCGCTCATGGTGCGCTGCGCCACGGCATGGCACCGCGCTGCGCACTACGCCCCGGCGATCTGCCTTGCGCGCACCGCGACGGACCGCTTTTGCCGCCGAAACCGCCGCCACGCACTGGCACGACTCCTGCTTTGTCCTGGTTCGTCACCCGGCCAACGGCGGTCGGGTCACAAGGTCACCCAGACACCCGGACAATGGCGTCCATCTCCCACCGGCGGCGTCAGCTCGCGGTCGAGAGATGGGCGCCGTTTTCATTTTCCGGGTCGGTTTTCCGACACATTCAGGAGTTGAAAAGATGGCAACGCAGTCCCCCGGTTCCGCCCCCGCAACCGCTACAGCCCCCGCCAGCGCAGGCCGCCGCGATTTCCTGTGCAAGGCCGGCGTCGTGGGCACCGGCGCGATCTTCTCCAGCCTGGGCCACGGCGGCGTCTGGGCCGCCGGCTCCGATGCACCGGAGAAGGCGGAGGTGAAGATCGGCTTCATCCCGCTGACCGACTGCGCCAGCGTGGTGATGGCCTCCGTCCTGGGCATCGACAAGAAATACGGCGTGAAGATCGTGCCCAGCAAGGAGGCCAGCTGGCCCGGCGTGCGCGACAAGCTGGTCAACGGCGAACTCGACTTCGCCCACGTGCTCTACGGTCTGGTCTACGGCGTGCACTTGGGGCTAGGCGGCGCCAAGAAAGACATGGCGGTGCTGATGAACCTGAACCACAACGGCCAGGCGATCACCCTCTCGAAGAAGCTGGCCGACAAGGGCGCGATCGACGGCCCGTCGCTCGCCAAGCTGATGGCCACCGACAAGCGCGAATCCACCTTCGCCCAGACCTTCCCCACCGGCACCCATGCGATGTGGCTGTACTACTGGATGGCGGCCTACGGCATTCATCCGCTCAAGGACAGCAAGGTCATCACCGTGCCGCCGCCGCAGATGGTGGCCAACATGCGCATCGGCAACATGGACGGCTTCTGCGTCGGCGAGCCGTGGAACCACCGCGCCATCATGGACGGCATCGGCATCACCGGCGTCACCACCCAGGACATCTGGCAGGACCACCCCGAGAAGGTGCTGGGCACCACCGGCGAGTACGTCAGGAAGTACCCCAACACCTGCCGCGCGGTGACCGCCGCCATCCTGGAGGCCGGCAAGTGGATCGACGCCGGCCTGCAGAACAAGATGAAGATGGCCGAGACGATCGCCGACAAGTCCTACGTCAACACCAGCGTCGACGCGATCAACCAGCGCATCCTGGGCCGCTACCAGAACGGCCTGGGCAAGACCTGGGACGACCCGAACTACATGAAGTTCTACGCCGACGGCAACGTCAACTTCCCGTACCTGTCGGACGGCATGTGGTTCCTGACCCAGCACAAGCGCTGGGGCCTGCTGAAGGAGCACCCGGACTACCTGGCCGTGGCCCAGCAGATCAACCAGATCGGCATCTACCAGGACGCCGCCGCCGCCAGCAAGACGCCGGTCCCCAAGGACACGATGCGCACCAGCAAGCTGATCGACGGCACCGTCTGGGACGGCAAGAACCCGAAGCAGTACGCCGATTCGTTCAAGGTCCACGCCTAGCACCACCAGGGTCGGCACCGTCTTCCACTCGGCCCTCGCCGCCCCGCCCACCGATCCGCCGGCCCCCGGCTGGCACCACCCGTTCGTCACTATGAATACCATAGCAGCAAGTCCAAGCGAATCGCCGGCTACAGGCCTGAAAGATGTCCAAAAACCGGCCCGCACGCCGCGCGACTGGCGGGTCTTCTGGCTGCGGGCACTGCCACCCGTCGTCGGCATCGCGCTGCTGGGCGTGGTGTGGCAGCTGGTCTCGGCCGTCACCGCCGGCGGCATCCCGACGCCGGCCGACACGCTGCAGCAGGCGATCGTCGTCTTCAGCGATCCGTTCTACAGCAAGGGCCCGAACGACCAGGGCGTGGGCTGGAACGTGCTGGCCTCGCTGCAGCGGGTGGCGCTGGGCTTCGGCCTGGCGGCGGTGGTGGGCATTCCGGTGGGCTTCGCGGTCGGCCGGTTCCGCTTTCTGTCGCGGATGTGCAATCCGCTGATCAGCCTGCTGCGGCCGGTCTCGCCGCTGGCCTGGCTGCCGATCGGGCTGCTGGTCTTCAAGGGCGCCAACCCGGCCGCCATCTGGACCATCTTCATCTGCTCGATCTGGCCGATGATCATCAACACCGCCGTGGGCGTGCAGCGGGTGCCGCAGGACTACATGAACGTCGCCCGGGTGTTGGACCTGAGCGAGTGGAAGATCCTCACCAGGATCCTGTTTCCCGCCGTGCTGCCCTACATGCTGACCGGCGTGCGCCTGGCCGTCGGCACCGCCTGGCTGGTGATCGTCGCGGCCGAAATGCTGACCGGCGGCGTCGGCATCGGCTTCTGGGTGTGGGACGAGTGGAACAACCTCAACGTCAAGAACATCATCATCGCGATCTTCGTGATCGGCATCGTCGGCCTGCTGCTCGAATATGCGCTGATCAAGCTGGCGACCGCGTTCACGTTCGAAGAGGTGAAGTCATGAGCAACGCATCACTCAGTACCAAATTCATCGAAGTCCAGAACGTCGCCCAGACCTTCAAGACCGCCAAGGGCGCGTTCCCGGCCCTGCGCGACATCGACCTGACCGTCGCCAAGGGCGAGTTCGTCGCGCTGATCGGCCATTCCGGCTGCGGCAAGTCCACGCTGCTGAACCTGATCGCGGGCCTCACCACCCCCACGCAGGGCACCCTGCTCTGCGCCAACAAGGAGATAACCGGCCCCGGCCCCGAACGGGCGGTGGTGTTCCAGAACCATTCGCTGCTGCCCTGGCTCACCTGCTACGAGAACATCTTCCTGGGCGTGGAGCGGGTCTTCTCCGCCACCGAATCCAAAGCCCAGCTACGCGACCGCACCCAGGCCGCGCTGGCGCTGGTCGGACTGGTGCCGGCGGCGCAGAAGCGGCCCGGCGAGATCTCCGGCGGCATGAAGCAGCGCGTGGGCATCGCCCGGGCCCTGGCGATGGAGCCGCAGGTGCTGCTGATGGACGAGCCCTTCGGCGCACTCGATGCGCTGACCCGCGCCAAGCTGCAGGACGAGCTGCTGGCCATCGTCGCAAAGACCCGGAGCACCGTGGTGATGGTGACCCACGACGTGGACGAGGCGGTGCTGCTGTCCGACAAGATCGTGATGCTGACCAACGGCCCGGCCGCCACCATCGGGGAGGTGCTGGCGGTCGACATTCCGCGGCCCCGCGACCGGGTGGCGTTGGCCGAGGACCCGCAGTACGCGCACTGCCGCAAGGCGGTGATCGATTTCCTCTACACCCGCCAGGCCCACGTGGAGAAGACCGCGGCATGACCGGACCCGGCGGGCAGTCGAGGTCGTGGCCCGCGGTCGAGAAGGTGTCGAGGGGCTGCGCATCGCATTCGCTGGCAGGCATTCGCCCGGCGCAGCTCCGGGCGAAAGAACCTGCGGCCTACTGACTCGCACTGAACGGCATATATCGGAGAAACATGGGAAATCTTTGTTCTGCGAACCTTGATCGCGTGGAAGCGCCCCGTACCTACTACGTGACCGATCAACAGACGCCCGAGCGGCCGCGACGGGCAAGTCCACTCCCGGGCAACTCGCCTCTGCTGGGGCGGGGCCGTGCATCACAGCGGCCCTCGCCCATGGGAACTCCGGCGAGGTCCCCGATGCCCGGGCAACCGAACAGCGTGGAGTTGAGGATGCTCGAAGAAATCAGGGGCATGGCCACACTGATCGATAACCTCCAGCAACGCGCCTACGGCATAGAAGGTCTGGAAGCCCAATACGCCGATGCCGTAGCGCTAGAGCTGCAGAGGCAGGCGCGTCTGAACGGTGACGTCAGAGCAGGGGGAGCGGACGACTTCAGACGGCGATCGGATCGCATCATGCGGCGAATCGACCGCCACTACCGGGACTACCCGGAGACCAGCGCACGGCTGCCGCGCGGCGGCGATGCCCAGGTTCCGAGCGACGTTCTGAAGACGGCCATGAACATGCTGTTCAAGGTCGAGACGATCGTCAGTCTGCCCGCTGATGTCAGCGAGGGAGATCAGCTCCAGATCGGCAAAATTCTTCTCGATCTTGCCAAGAACCTGCCGGTCCGCCCCGCCGTCATCGATGCGGCCAGGGCCGCGCAAAACGATCCCCAAAAGTTGATCGGCGAATTGCAGGCGCTGGTGCAACGTGACCGATCGGTCTGGACGCTGGGCAGGAATTGATACGTTGATACGCCTTCTCGCACCGCCTGGGGCGCACGCGCGCACCAATCCGAAGCAGCACTTGCTCGTCTTGTCCGCCCGGCATGCCGCACCGCGGCAAATCGCGCCGCGCAGCGGCGCTGCACGGTGCATTCCGACTGGCACACCTCTTGCATCGTTCCCGCCATAGGTCCTTCACGGCAACGGCGTCGCGGAGGGCCTGAGGACAAAGGCGTCCGCATGTCGTACCAGCTCCGCTGGCCACGGTCCTGCGGACGCCTTTTTCGTTTTCAGGATGGCCCCACGGAGAACTGCCATGGACATGCGCGTGAAGAAGCAGAAGCTGGTGTTGGTCGGCAACGGAATGGCCGGCGTGCGCACGCTAGAAGAGCTGCTGAAGATCGACCCCGACCTCTACGAGATCACCGTCTTCGGCGCCGAGCCGCATCCCAACTACAACCGCATCCTGCTCTCCCCGGTGCTGGCGGGCGAGCAGACGGTCGACGAGATCGTGCTCAACCCGTGGTCCTGGTACGAAGAGAACGGCATCACGGTGCATGCCGGCCGCAAGGTCACCGAGATCGACCGGGTCCGGCGGGTGGTGCGGGCCGACGACGGCACCGAGGCGGCGTACGACCGGCTGCTGCTGTGCACCGGCTCCAACCCCTTCATGCTGCCGGTGCCGGGCGCCCGGCTCGAAGGCGTGATCGCCTACCGCGACATGGCCGACACCCACACCATGATCGAGACCGCCAAGACGCACCGGCATGCGGTGGTGATCGGCGGCGGCCTGCTGGGGCTGGAGGCCGCCAACGGCCTGATGCTGCGCGGCATGAGCGTCACCGTGGTGCATGTGAACGCCTGGCTGATGGAGCGCCAGCTGGACGACGTGGCCGGCGGCATGCTGCGCAAGTCCCTGGAAGACCGCGGCCTGAAGTTCCGCCTCAATGCCCATACCCAGGAGTTGGTGGGTAACGACGCCGGCCGCGTCAGCGCGATCCGTTTCAAGGACGGCACCGAAGAGTCCGCCGACCTGGTCGTGATGGCCGTCGGCATCCGCCCCAACACCGCCCTGGCCGAGAAGAGCCGGCTGCACTGCGACCGCGGCATCGTCGTCACCGACACGCTGCAGACGGTGACCGACGCGCGCATCTACGCGGTCGGTGAATGCGCCGCCCACCGCGGCATCGCCTACGGCCTGGTGGCGCCGCTGTTCGAGCAGGCCAAGGTGGCGGCCAACCATCTGGCCGAGATGGGCATCGGCCGCTACCTGGGCTCGCTCACCTCCACCAAACTCAAGGTCACCGGCATCGACCTCTTCAGTGCCGGCGAGTTCATGGGCGGCGAAGGTACCGAGGAGATCGTGATGAGCGACCCCTTCGGCGGCGTCTACAAGAAGCTGGTGATCAAGGACGACAAGCTGGTCGGCGCCTGCCTCTACGGCGACACGGTCGACGGCAGCTACTACTTCAAGCTGCTGCGCGAAGGCCGCAGCGTGAGCGACATCCGCGACCGGCTGATGTTCGGCGAATCCAACCTGGGCGACAGCGGCCACCAGGGCCAGAACAAGGCGGCCGCGATGGCCGACGGCGACGAGGTCTGCGGCTGCAACGGCGTGACCAAGGGCGCCGTCTGCAAGGCGATCAAGGAGAAGGGCCTGTTCACCCTGGAAGACGTGCGCAGGCACACCAAGGCCAGCGCGTCCTGCGGCTCCTGCACCGGCCTGGTCGAGCAGATCATCATGTTCACCGCGGGCGGCGACTACTCGTCCACCCCCGAGAAGAAGGCCCTCTGCGGCTGCACCGACCACAGCCACCAGGAAGTGCGCGACGCGATCCGCAAGGAGCACCTGACCAGCATGGCCGAGGTGCAGCGCACCCTCGGCTGGAAGACGCCCAACGGCTGCGCCACCTGCCGCCCGGCGCTCAACTACTACCTGATCAGCACCTTCCCGAAGGAGGCGAAGGACGATCCGCAGAGCCGCTTCGTCAACGAGCGCAGCCACGCCAACATCCAGAAGGACGGCACCTATTCGGTCATTCCCCGCATGTGGGGCGGCACCACCACCGCGGCCGACCTGCGCCGCATCGCCGACGTGGCCGACAAGTACGCGATTCCCACCGTCAAGGTCACCGGCGGCCAGCGGATCGACCTGCTGGGCGTCAAGAAGGAAGACCTGCAGGGCGTCTGGGCCGACCTGGGCATGCCGAGCGGCCTGGCCTACGCCAAGGCCCTGCGCACGGTGAAGACCTGCGTCGGCAGCGAATGGTGCCGCTTCGGCACGCAGGACAGCACGCAACTGGGCAAGGACCTGGAGCGTGCGCTGTGGGCGATGTACGCGCCGCACAAGGTCAAGCTGGCCGTCTCCGGCTGCCCGCGCAACTGCGCCGAATCGGGAATCAAGGACGTCGGCATCATCGGCGTCGATTCGGGCTGGGAGATGTACGTCGGCGGCAACGGCGGCATCAAGACCGAGGTGGCCCACTTCTTCGTGAAGGTGAAGACCGCCGAGGAAGTGATGGAGCACGCCGGCGCCTTCCTGCAGCTCTACCGCGAAGAGGGCTGGTATCTGGAGCGCACGGTGCACTACATCGGCCGGGTGGGTCTGGACTACGTCAAGAAGAAGATCCTCGACGACGAGGCCGGCCGCAAGGCGCTGTGGGAGCGGCTGCAGTTCTCGCTCGACGGCGCGCCCGACCCGTGGCTCGAATCGGCCAAGGCATCGGTCGATACCCGCCAGTTCACGCCGGTCATCCCGATCGCCGTGGCCGTCTGAACGACGCACCGCACCACGAGGAAACCCCATGAGCGAATGGAAACCCATCTGCCGCGTCGAGGACATCCCGGTCCTCGGCTCCCGCCGTGTCGCCCGCCCGGTGGGCATCGACGTGGCGGTGTTCCGCAACGACCAGGACCGGGTCTTCGCCCTGCTCGACCGCTGCCCGCACAAGGGCGGCCCGCTCAGCCAGGGCATCGTCTTCGGCACCAGCGTGGCCTGCCCGCTGCACAACTGGACGATCGGCATGGACGACGGCTGCGCCAAGGCGCCCGACGAAGGCTGCACCCCGCGCTTCGCCGTCCGCGTCGATGCCGGCGTGGTGCACCTCGATGCCGGCGAGCTGGCCACCCACGCCACCGACCTGCCGCGCCCCGTGGCCGGACCGCGTGCGTCGGGCGCCCACGGCGCCAACGACACCGGCCATCCGCAAAACGACATGGCCGGCACCGCCGCCTGAGCGCCCCGCCCCGCCGCCTGCCTCCTCCCACCACGAGCGAAACCGCCCATGCAGGAAACCAAGTCCACCTGCCCGTACTGCGGCGTCGGCTGCGGCGTGGTGATCGAGTCGCACGACGGCCAGATCACCGGCGTGCGCGGCGACCCGGAGCATCCGGCCAATTTCGGCCGGCTCTGCACCAAGGGCTCGACCCTGGCCCGCACCGCCACCGCCCAGGTCACGCTGCAGACGCGGCTGCTGCAGCCTATGCTGCGCGCCCGGCGCGGCGCCGCACCGCAAGCAATGCCCTGGGACACGGCGCTCGACCTGGCGGCCGACCGCTTCGCCGACACGATCCGCAGCCACGGCCCGGACGCGGTGGGTTTCTACCTGTCGGGCCAATTGCTCACCGAGGACTATTACGTCTTCAACAAGCTGGCCAAGGGCCTGATCGGCACCAACAACGTCGACACCAACTCGCGCCTGTGCATGAGCAGCGCGGTGGCCGGCTACAAGCAGACCCTCGGCGCCGATACGCCGCCGGTCTGCTACGACGACGTCAACCATGCCGACTGCCTGTTCATCACCGGCAGCAACACCGCCTGGGCGCACCCGATCCTCTACCGCCGGATCGAGGACGCGCGCGCCGCCAAGCCCGCGATGAAGACCGTGGTGGTCGACCCGCGCCGCACCGACACCGCCGCCGCCGCCGACCTGCACTTGGCGATCCAGCCCGGCACCGACGTGATGCTCTACCACGGCATGCTGCACATCATGCTGTGGGAGGGCTGGACCGATGCGGCCTACATCGCCGCGCACACCACCGGCTTCGATGCGTTGAAGGCCCTGGTGCGCGACTGCACGCCCGACAACGTGGCCTTCCTCTGCGGCATCAAGAAGGAATACCTGTTCCAGGCCGCGCGCCTCTTCGCCACCTCGGCCGCGACGCTCAGCCTCTACTGCATGGGCCATAACCAGTCGACCAGCGGCACCGCCAAGAACACCGCGCTGATCGGTCTGCACCTGGCCACCGCCCAGATCGGCCGTCCCGGCGCCGGCCCGTTCTCGCTCACCGGGCAACCCAATGCGATGGGCGGGCGCGAGGTGGGCGGCCTGTCGAACCTGCTCTCGGCCCACCGCGACATGGCCGACCCGCGGCACCGGGCCGAAGTGGCGGCGCTGTGGGGCGTGTCCGACGTGCCCGCCGCCCCGGGCAAGAGCGCGATCGACATGTTCCAGGCCGCGGCCGACGGCGAAATCCGCGCACTGTGGATCTCCTGCACAAACCCGGCGCAGTCGATGCCCGACCAGGCGATGGTGCGCCGCGCACTCGAGCGTTGCGAGTTCGTCGTGGTGCAGGAGGCTTTCGCCACCACCGCCACATGTGCCTTCGCCGACCTGCTGCTGCCCGCCACCACCTGGGGCGAAAAGGTGGGCACCATGACCAACAGCGAGCGCCGCATCAGCCGGGTGCGCCCCGCCGTGCCGGCCCCCGGCGTCGCCCGCCACGACTGGGCCGCCGCCACCGATTTCGCGCAGCGGCTGGCCGTGCGGCTGCCGGGCCTGCCGCAGCACCTGTTCCCGTATTCGCTCGACCCGCTCGCCGCAACCGCGTCGGCCGAAGCCATCTGGAACGAGCACCGCGAGACCACCCGCGGCCGCGACCTCGACATCACCGGCCTGTCGTGGGCGATGCTCGATGCCCAGGGCCCGCAGCAGTGGCCGCTGCCCGAGGGCGGCACCTCCACCGCGCGGCTCTACGAAGACGGCCGCTTCGCCACCCCCGACGGCCGCGCCCGCTTCGTCGCCGTGCCCTACAAGGCGGTGGCCGAGCCGCGCGACGCGCGCTACCCGTTCTCGCTCACCACCGGCCGGCTGCGCGACCAGTGGCACGGCATGAGCCGCACCGGTACGCTGGGCCGGCTGTTCGGCCACGTGGCCGAGCCGGCGGTGCAGCTGCACCCGTCCGACATGGCGCGCCGCAAGCTCGCGGCCGGCGACCTGGTGCAGCTCAGCTCGCGCCGCGGCTCGATCGTGGTGCCGGTGCAGCCGTCCGAAGACGTGGGCATGACCCAGGCCTTCATGGCGATGCACTGGGGCGAAGAATTTTTGTCGGGCCAGTCCTCCATCGGCCAGCGGCTGGCCGGTGTCAACGCGCTCACCCTGCCCGCCTACTGTCCCGATTCCAAGCAGCCCGAGCTGAAGCACACCGCGGTGAAGGTGCTGAAGGCCGAATTGCCCTGGACGCTGCTCGGCATGGCCTGGCTGCCCGAGGGCGAGGCGCTCGCCGCCCGCGACGCGCTGCGCACGCTGATGGCGCAGTTCCCCTTCGCGACCTGCGTGCCCTTCTCCAACAACGCTCCGCTGGCCGCGCCCGAGCAGGAGCGGTTCGGCGTGCTGTTCCGCGCCGCGGCCCACGAGGCGCAGCCCGAGGCCCTGGTCGCGCAGGTCGAACAGCTGCTGGGCCTGGCCGCGCCGGACGCACTGCGCTACGCCGACCGCCGCCGCGGCCAGCGCCGGGCGATCCGCCTGCGCCGCGACGGTGCCGACGCCTTCATCGACGGCTTCGTCCTGGCGGGCGACACCCGCGCCGAATCCTGGCTGCGCACCCTGCTGCAGGACGAGCTGCCGGCCCAGGCCTACGGCCGGCTCCTGCTGGTGCCGGGCGCCACCGCGCCGGTGGCGGTGGAATCGCGCGGCCGGCAGGTGTGCACCTGCTTCGACGTCACCGAGCCGGCGATCGCAGGTTTCCTGGGCGGCTGCGCCGGCAGCGAGGACGCCCGGCTGGCGACGCTGCAGGGCGCGCTGCGATGCGGCACCAACTGCGGATCGTGCATACCCGAGCTGCGGCGCATCGTGCGGGCCACGCCCGCCGCCGCGGCGGAGCCGGCCGCCGCGGCGGAGCCGGCCGCCACCGTGGGCGCATGACGACCCTGGCGTCATTCGGCATATAGCCGAAAGTGGGAACCGATCTTCGACAATCGAAGGTCCCGCATTTCCCCCGAACGAGACATACGATCCCGCATGGGCATCAGCCACTACATCAAGGAAATCGGCCGCGGCGCCCGCGGCGCCCGGCCGCTCGACCGCGCCCAGGCGGCGGACCTGTTCGGCCAGGTACTCGACGGCAGCGTGACCGACCTGGAGATCGGCGCCTTCTGCCTCGCGATGCGGATCAAGGGCGAGACGCCCGAGGAGATGGCCGGCTTCCTCGACGCCACCGTCTCCCGCACCGCCCGCGTGCCCGCCTCGCAGCGGCCGGTGGTCGTGCTGCCCAGCTACAACGGCGCACGCCGCCTGCCCGTGCTGACGCCGCTGCTTGCCCTGCTCGTGGCCCGCGAAGGCCTGCCGGTGCTGGTGCACGGCGCAGCGACCGAATCGGGCCGGGTTTTGGCATCGGATGTGCTCGAAGCCCTCGATATACATCGACTACACGCTATCAATATCATAGCAAACGGCACGGTGGCCTTCGCGCCGACCGAGTTGCTCTGCGTCGGCCTGAAGCGCCTGCTGGACGTGCGCCGGGTGGTCGGCCTGCGCAACCCGGCGCACAGCGTCGTGAAGCTGACGAACCCGTGCGACGGCCCGGCCGTGCTGGTGGCCAGCTACACCCACCTGCCGTACGCCGAATCGATGGGCGCGGTGTTCGAACTGACCGGCGCCACCGCGATGCTGTCGCGCGGCATGGAGGGCGAGGTGGTGGCCGACCCGCGCCGTACGCCCGAGATGACCGGCTTCGTACACGGCACCCGCATGCAACTGCAGGCCCAGCAGCCGGGCACGCTGCCCACGGTGCCCGGCCTGCCCACCGAGATCGACGTGCGGACCACCGCCGACTACACCCGCGCGGTGCTCGGCGGAGCGCTGCCGGTACCGGGTCCCATCGCCCGCCAGGTGGAATACATCTTGCGTATCGCCGCCCAGGAGACAGCGACGCGCCAGGCCCTCGCCCCGGCCGCACGACAACCGAATCAGGAGCCACGACCATGACGATGCACGATCCCCTCGCCCCCCTGCCCCACGGCAGCTGCACCCTGGTGGGCGCCGGCCCGGGCGATCCGGACCTGCTGACGGTCAAGGCGGTCAAGGCGATCCGCGCGGCCACCGTGCTGCTGGTCGACGACCTGGTGGCGGACGCGATCGTGGCGCTGGCCTCGCCCACCGCCCGCGTCGTCTACGTCGGCAAGCGCGGCGGCTGCAAGAGCACGCCGCAGGCCTTCATCGACAAGCTGATGCTGATGGCGGTGCGCGACGGCGAGAGGGTCGTGCGGCTCAAAGGCGGCGACCCGTTCATCTTCGGCCGCGGCGGCGAAGAGGTGGAGCACCTGCGCGCCGCCGGATTGCAGGTCGAGGTGGTCAACGGCATCACCTCGGGCCTGGCCGCGATGACCGCGATCGGCGTGCCGCTGACCCACCGCGAGCATGCCCACGGCGTGGTCTTCGTCACCGGCCATGCCAAGCCCGGCGACTCCGGCACCGACTGGCGGGCGCTGGCCGCCACCGCGCATGCGGCACGGCTTACCCTGGTGATCTACATGGGCGTGTCGGGCGCGGCCCGCATCCAGGACGAGCTGCTATCGGGCCTGCCGGCCGGCACGCCGGTGGCCGTCATCCAGAACGCGACGCTGCCGACGCAGCGGCATGCGGTCACGACGCTCGGCGCGCTGCAGTCGACGATCGTGGCGCAGGGGCTGGGCAGCCCGTCGGTGATCGTGGTCGGCGATGTGCTGACCGGCTTGGCTGCGGCCCGAACCCGACCGGCGCTGGGAGGCCTGCGCGCCGCCTGAGGCCCGGCCCGGCACCGGCCGCCTCGGCCGGTGCGGGGATCAGCCGCGGTGGCCGCGGCCCACCGCACGCGAGATGTGCTGCGCCGCCTTCTCCATCGCCTGCAACTGCCGGTCGCCCAGGGACTCGTTCGCGGCGAAGCTGTAGGTGCACAGGGTGCCGTAGTTCTTATGGTCGTCCAGCACGATCGGTGTGGTGATGAACGAGCCGATCCTCGCCGGCGGCGGTGGCGCATCGCGCAGCGCCGGCTCGGTGCGGGTGTCGGGCACCAGGCGCGGCAGCCGGCCTTCGACGACATGGTGGCACCAGGTTCGCTCCAGCTCCCGCACCTCGCCCGGTACGTGGGCCTGCTCCTGCGCGGGGTTCGCCACCTGGCGGATGACATGTTTGTCGCCGTCGAACTCCGCGACGAAGACCACGTCCATGCCCAGCCGCTCGCGCAGCACCTGCAGCACCTGGGTGACCGACGCGTCGACCATCGCGTCGGACTGCTCGGCGGTCGCCAGCAGCATTTCGCTGACGGTCACGTCGAGCTGCTCCAGGTCGTCGGATTCGAATACGTTGCGGTTCATGTCGAATGCCTCCGGACGGCATGGTAACGCCGGGCGACCGGATACCGCCGTGCCACGGGTGCAGTCGGGCATCACCCGCGGGTCGATGGATTTTCGCCGAGTGCGGCCATGGCTATCCGCGACCGGCCGCCCGGTTCCATCCGATGCGGGCACGGCCCGCCGGTCTACAGCTTGCGCAGGAAGGCCTGCGTGCTCCGGTGCGCCCGCCGCTTTTCCACCGTGCGACGTCCCGCACGGGTCAGCGAGTCCACCCGGGCCGACATCGCGAGCACCGCGCCGTCGCGGGCGCAGACCGGCTGCCGGATGTCGGCGACCACCAGACCGGCGGCGACGTAGGCACGCACCGTGTCCACCTCCGGACCGTCGATCTCCGCCGGCAATTGCATGATGTCGAGCTTTTCCAGCAGTGCGTAAGGCATGATGCGTCCCTACGAAGAAATGAAGAAGTAAGGTTGACAAACGCTGCGGGTCGTCCGGCCCACGGCACCCGGACAGGACCGCGCGGCGGATTCAAAGCTCGTCATTGCGCTCCAGTTCACCCAAACCCAGTTCTGCGCCAGCGGGTGGATCGGCCTGCGGGTCGGAAGCGGTGCGCAGGGCCATGGCCGTCACCAGTTCCTCCTCTTCGGCGGTCAGGCCGACGCTGGGCATGCCCGAGCCGCCGTCCACCGCGATCGCGTCTTCCAGCCTCGACACCACGTCGAACCGGGCCGGGTCGTTCCACGGGCCGGGTGCCGGCACCGCCTCGCCCTGCGACAGGTCGAAGTAGGTGCGGGTGAAGCGCGGATCGCCCGGCAGCTTGCCCGGCGGGAAGGGGCGTTCGATCAAATAAGCGCCTTCTCGAACATCTGCTGGTGGGCGACTTTCCGCCGACATTTCGCCTTGTGGGCCGCCGAACTGCTCCAGCATCAGGTTGGCGAGGCCCGGGTTGCATTCTTCGACACGCACCGTGTACTGCAGACGCTTGTTGTGACTGAACATGGGAGTGACTTTCGTGGGGTGGAGATAGACGGAGGTGAGGCGAGGAGGAAACGGATTCCGGATCGGGCGTGCCGCGCCATTCAGGTTCGTCCGCGTAAAAATCACCGCGTGCCATCCACACGGGACGGGCGCTGTAGGTAGCCGCCGACAAAGCTTTGTCGGACCCGGTCCACGATTCGTTTGGAGGGTGTTCGATCAGCCTGCCCGCCGGGTCGGTCCACCGCCGACCCGGGCCGCGTTTCCACCCGCGCGGCGCGTCGTTAGACTCGGGCCCGTCGCACCGCAACCGTTCGTGCGGCCCCGCCCCCGGGGGGCGCGGGCCGGCCGGGCTCCCGGCGATCCGTCTCCCCCGGTCGCGTCCTGCTACAGTTTCGATAGCTTGTAGTCGTCGAGCAGCAACCCCCACAGGCACTTTTCCTTGAAATCCTTCGACGCCATCGTCATCGGTGCCGGCGCGGCCGGCCTTTTCTGCGCGGGCGTGGCGGCGCAGCGCGGGTTGCGGGTGCTGCTGGTCGACCATGCGGACAAGCTGGCCGAGAAGATCCGCATCTCGGGCGGCGGCCGCTGCAACTTCACCAACCGGGAGCTGGACCCGGCCGCGCCGCAGAAGCACTTCGTCGGCCAGAACCCGCACTTCTGCCGCTCGGCGCTGGCGCGCTACACGCCGCAGGATTTCATCGCGCTGGTGCAGCGGCACGGCATCGGCTTCCACGAAAAGCACAAAGGCCAGCTCTTCTGCGACCGCTCGGCCGAAGACATCATCGGCATGCTGCTGGCCGAATGCGGCGGCGGGGCCAGTGGCGGCGGCGTCGAGCGCTGGCAGCCGTGCAAGGTCGAATCGGTGCGCTTCTCGGAGGCCGAGGGCTACGCCGTCGAGACCCACCGCGGCCCGACATGTGCGCCGCAGCTGGTGATCGCCACCGGCGGGCTGTCGATCCCCAAGATCGGCGCCACCGACTTCGGCTACCGCATCGCCCGGCAGTTCGAGCTGCGCACCGTCGCGCAGCGGCCCGGCCTGGTGCCGCTCACCTTCGACGGAGACGCCTGGGCGCCCTACGCATCGCTCGCAGGCCTGGCGCTGCCGGTGGAGGTGGCGACCGGCCCGAAGAAGGCGCGCGCCGCCTTCCTGGAAGACCTGCTTTTCACCCACCGGGGCCTTTCGGGGCCGGCGATCCTGCAGATCTCCAACTATTGGCAGGAGGGCGTTCCGCTGGCGCTCGATTTCGCCCCGGGCACCGACGTGCCGGCGCGGCTGTCGCAGGCCAAGGCGGTCTCGAAGAGGCGGGTCGCCAACGAGCTGGCGCTGATGGTCCCGTCGCGCCTGGCCGACACCTGGACGGACGGCGACGCCGCCCTGCAGCGCCCGGTCAACGAGGTGCCCCACAAGTCGCTCGCCGCGCTGGCGGCACGCATCGCGCAGTGGACCATCGTGCCGACCGGCACCGAGGGCTACCGCAAGGCCGAGGTGACGCTGGGCGGGGTGGACACGCGCGATCTGTCGTCGCAGACGATGGAAGCCCGCAAGCAGCCGGGGCTGTTCTTTTTGGGCGAGGTGGTCGACGTGACCGGTTGGCTGGGTGGCTACAACTTCCAATGGGCCTGGGCCAGCGGCCATGCCTGCGGGCAGGCGCTGCAGCCCGCCACGACCTGACGCTATACTTTCGATAGCTAAAGGTCGTTGAGGCACGCTGGCTGCAGGCACTTTTTATATGCGGAAGCGCGACGAGAGCGTGTTATCCACTTCGACCTACCCCGCGAAATCCGGGGAGCGGCCCGGCGGCGAGGCGCAGGACGCGCCGCGGTGTGGATAGCGGCAACGCGGCGGCCGGGCCTCTGCCCGGCTTTCCCGAAGCGGGGGTCCCGCGGCAGGCGCTCGCGGCATTGCGGCCCTTGCCCGGGCACGAGCCTCGGGCGGCGGCCCGCGCCTTGCGATCGCCCGCCGCGGAACCCACGCGCTTGTGTCGAAGTGCATAACACTTTCTAAATGGACGTTACCGCCGCCGGGTCGCCGCACGAATATCCGGGCACCTGCCGCCGGCAACGCGATATAATGCTCGGCTTTGCTGGCAAACCCCCGGCGGCCTGATCACCTCAAGCCGGGGAACAATCTCAGCACGCCGGTCACGGGCCCGATCTCCCGCGATTCCAAGCGGCTGCACATATCTCGGAAAACATTACGTAATGACGACCATCCGTGTTAAAGAAAACGAGCCCTTCGACGTGGCTCTTCGCCGCTTCAAGCGCACCATCGAAAAGCTCGGCCTGCTGACCGACCTGCGCGCCCGCGAGTTCTACGAGAAACCGACGGCCGAGCGCAAACGCAAGAAGGCCGCCGCCGTCAAGCGCCACTACAAGCGCGTGCGCAGCATGCAGCTGCCCAAGAAGCTGTACTGATCCCTGCCGGGGGCCTGCGGGCTTTCCGACAGCAACCCGCGCTCGGGACGCCAGGCGCGGGTTTTTTCGTTCGCGACTCCTTTCGCACGCACTCCGGCAACGCCGCACCCGACCATTTGCCAACCCCAGGAAACACCATGGCCCTCAAGGAACAGATCACCGACGACATGAAGACCGCGATGCGCGCCAAGGACAGCGAGCGCTTAGGCACGATCCGCCTGCTGATGGCGGCGATGAAGCAGAAGGAAGTGGACGAGCGGGTGGACCTCGACGACGCGGCGATCGTCGCCATCGTCGACAAGCTGATCAAGCAGCGCAAAGACTCCGTCGCCGCGTTCGAGCAGGCCGGCCGCACCGACCTGGCCGCCAGGGAAACCGCAGAGCTGACCGTGCTGCAGGCCTACCTGCCCGCACGGCTCTCGACAGACGAAGTGACCGCCGAGGTGCGCGCCGTGGTCGCCGACATCACCGCCGAACTGGGCCGCGCACCGACCGCCGGCGACATGGGCAAGGTCATGGGCTCAGCCAAGACCCGCCTCGCGGGCAAGGCCGACATGGCCCGGGTATCCACCGCGGTGAAGGCCGCACTGGCCGGCTGATCGGCTTTCCGGCCACGCCCTGCAGTTACTGGCGCTTGCACAAAGGCGGCCCGGCGGGGCCGCCGCCGGACGGACGGTGTTAACTTCCGATCGACAAGGGCGTTCTCATAGCATGGCTGTCTCTGCACTTGTTCTCCGCCTGCGCCGCTGGTGCAAGCCCTTCCTGGCGGCGCTGCTGGCCGCCTCCGCACTGCATGCCACGGCCCAGGCCGATCCTCCCGAACGCATCGCGCGCTTCGACCTGATCGAAGGCAGCGCGCAGCACCAGACCGGCATCGACCACCAGACCCGGCCCGCCGACACCCACTGGCCGCTGATCGCAGGCGACCGCGTCTGGACCGACACCGGATCGCGCGCCGAGATCGACAGCGGCGGCATGCGGCTGCGGCTCGACGGCGCCTCGGTGATGGAATTCACCGCGCTCGATCCGCAGACCACCCAGTTGAAGCTCACCCAGGGCACCCTCGGCGTCCAGCTGCGCGCGGCCGAGCCGGGCCAGCGCTACGAGATCGACACGCCCAACCTGGCCTTCGTGCTCACCCGCCCGGGCCGCTACCGGATCGACGTCGACCCGGGCCAGGGACTCACCCGGATCGCGGCCGTGGAGCCCGGTGCCGCGGGTGTCGTGTATGGCGAGAAAGGCGAATCGCTGCCGCTCCCCGGGCCGCAGCGGCGCGATTTCGTCGGCCGCGATCTCGGCTCGCCGGGCCTGCTCGCAACCGTGGTGGCGGGCGACGACTTCGATCGCTGGTTCGAGCAGCGGGCGCGGCTGGATGCGGCCTCGGTCAGCGCCCGCTACGTCTCGCGCGAGATGCCCGGCTACCGGATGCTCGACGGCCAGGGCGACTGGCAGAACGACGGCACCTACGGCACCGTCTGGTACCCCAACGGTGTGGCGGCCGATTGGGCGCCCTACCGCTACGGCCGCTGGGAATGGGTGCAGCCCTGGGGCTGGACCTGGATGGACGACGCGCCCTGGGGCTTCGCCCCGTTCCACTACGGCCGCTGGACGCAGATCAGCAGCCGCTGGGCCTGGGTGCCGGGGCCGGCGCACATCCGGCCGACCTACGCGCCCGCCCTGGTCGGCTTCGTCGGCAGCCGGATCGAGACCGGCACCCTCGTGCTCGGCAACGGCCGGCCGGGCGTGGCGTGGTTCCCGCTGGCGCCCGGCGAAGCCTGGCGCCCCGGCTACCGCGCCAGCCCCCGCTACCTGGGCGACATCAACCGCGGCTGGGACCTGCACGGCACCGCCGAGGCGGCCGCCGGCTCGTACCGGTTCCTGAACCGGCCGGGTGCGGTATCGGGCATCGGTGCCGAAGACTTCGGCCGCCGCTGGGGCGATCGCCGGCGGATGGAAGCGGTGACGGCCGAGGAACTGGCCCGCGCCCGCGCGGTGCAGCCGCCGATCTTCCGGGCCGGTGCCGGCTACGGCGGCCCCGGCCAGGCAGGCATGCCGCCGCAGGTGCCGCGCGGCGTTTACGGCACGACGGGCGTCGGTGGCCAGCCGTTCACCGCCGGCCCGCCGGGTGGCGCGCTGGCCGACCAGGCGCGCCAGCACCAGCTGGCCCAGGAGCAGCGCCAGCGGGAGCTGCAACAGTACCGCGACATCCAGCAGGTCGAGCAGATGCGCAATGCGCAGGAGCGGTTCCAGCCCGGCTTCTCCCAGCGCCGGGCCGAGGACCAGCGGCGCGCCCAGCAGGTCTACCAGGAGCAGGTCCGCATCCAGCAGCTCGACCACGAACGCCGCGACCAGTTCCGCATGGAGCAGAACCAGCGGGAGCAGGCGGTTCAGCGCATGGAACAGCAGCAGCAACAGCAGCGCTTCCAGATGCAGCAGCAGCAAGAGCGTCAGGGGCAGATGCAGCAGCAGATCCGCCAGCACCAGGACCAGCAGCGCCAGCAGATGCAACAGCAGCGGGAATCGATGCAGCAGCAGATGCAGCCCAGCCGCGGGATGGGCGGCGCGCCGCACCATCGCTTCGAGGTGCGTCCGGGCGGCTAACGGTCAGCGGGCCGGCACACGCGCCCGCCACCGGTTCGTGGCTACATCTGTTCGATCATGACCTGGCCGAATCCCGAGCAGCTCACCTGCGTGGCGCCTTCCATGAGACGCGCGAAGTCGTAGGTGACCTTCTTGCGTGCGAGCGCCTTTTCCATCGATGCGATGATCAGATCGGCCGCCTCGGTCCAGCCCATATGGCGCAGCATCATCTCGGCCGAGAGAATTTCGGAGCCCGGGTTGACGTAGTCCTTGCCGGCGTATTTCGGCGCGGTGCCGTGGGTGGCCTCGAACATCGCCACCGTATCGCTCATGTTGCCGCCCGGCGCGATGCCGATGCCGCCGACCTGGGCCGCCAGCGCGTCCGAGATGTAGTCGCCGTTGAGGTTGAGGGTGGCGATCACGCTGTACTCGGCCGGGCGCAGCAGGATCTGCTGCAGGAACGCATCGGCGATCGAATCCTTGACCGTGATGTCCCTGCCGGTCTTCGGGTTCTTGAACTTCATCCACGGGCCGCCGTCGATCGGCTCGGCGCCGAACTCCTTTTGCGCCAGGGCATAGGCCCAGTCCCGGAAGCCGCCCTCGGTGAACTTCATGATGTTGCCCTTGTGGACGACGGTCATGCTGGGCTTGTCGTTGTCGATGCAGTACTGCAGCGCCTTGCGCACCAGGCGCTCGGTGCCCTCGATCGACACCGGCTTGATGCCGAGCGCGGACGTTTCGGGGAACCGGATCTTGTCGACGCCCAGCTCGTCTTTCAGCAAACGGATCAGCTTTTTCGCTTTTTCGCTGCCGGCTTCGAACTCGATGCCGGCGTAGATGTCCTCCGAGTTTTCGCGGAAGATCACCATGTCGGTCTTCTCCGGCTCGCGCACCGGGCTCGGCACGCCCTTGAAGTAGCGGATCGGCCGCAGGCAGACGTAGAGGTCTAGCTGCTGGCGCAGGGCCACGTTCAATGAGCGCATGCCCCCGCCCACCGGCGTAGTGAGCGGGCCCTTGATCGACACCACGTAGTCGCGCACCACGTCCAGGGTCTCCTCCGGCAGCCAGACGCCGGGTCCGTAGACCCGCGTCGCCTTCTCGCCGGCGTAGACCTGCATCCAGTGGATCCTGCGGGCGCCGCCGTAGGCCTTGGCCACCGCCGCATCGACCACCTTCAGCATGACCGGGGTGATGTCCTGGCCGGTACCGTCGCCTTCGATGTACGGAATGATCGGCTCGTCGGGGACATTCAGGGTCGTGTCGGCATTGACGGTGATCTTCTGGCCTTGGGCGGGCACCTGGATGTGCTGGTAAGACATGGGAAACCTCAGGGGAAGCGGGAGGAAAGATGCATCCGACGGACGGTAACAGGCGGGACAAAGCCGTCGATTCTATGTCCGATAAATTTGCATACTTGCCGTCAACGACGGTGCGCAAGACCGCGTTGAAACTCGGCCTTCCGGCGTTTCGGAAGGCCCGCTCCCATCCCTCTTGTTTCCGATCCAGGATACCGTCACATGAACAAGCTCCTCGCCACCCTGATCGCCGGTTTCTTCGCGATGGGCGCTTTCGCCCAGCAGGCACCGCAAGGCAACTCCAGCACCTCGGCCTACTCTCCCGCCCGGTCGCAAGCTGCCGGCGAGGCACGCAAGCAGGCCCGCATGTCCAAGCACAAGGCGGTCAAGAAGCACAAACATCCCAAGGGCCCGCACGCCGCCGGCCACGAGCCGCGGCACCCGAAGCAGCCGGTTGCGGCAGACGCCCACAAGGGCTGATCGAAAACCGCTGCGTACTTCGTTGCGGAGAGACCCGATCGACATAAGCGGCCGCCAGCGGCCGCTTTTTTCATGCCCGCCGTCTCCGCACCCGCGCCGCACGCCGAAGCGCTCCCTGCGTGAGAATCGACATCCCTTCCCATCGTTCGAAATCCGCACATGAAGAATGCACCGTCCCGCCGTTTTCTCTGGGCACTGCTGTACTCGACCCTGCTGGCTGCTACCGGCGCACAGGCGCAGGACAGCCCGAACGGCGTGCCGCAGACCGATCTCCCGCGCGTGCCGCTGATGGCGGGTATGTACCGGATCGATGCCCAGGTGGCCACGAAACCGGACGAGCGTCAGACAGGCCTGATGTACCGCCGCGAGATGCCCCAGCACGAAGGCATGCTGTTCATCTTCGAACAACCGGCCACGCAGTGCTTCTGGATGAAGAACACGCTGCTGCCGCTCACCGCGGCCTTCGTGGCCGACGACGGCACCATCGTCAACCTGGCCGACATGCAGCCGCTCAAGACCGATTCGCACTGTTCCACCAAGCCGGTGCGCTACGTGCTCGAGATGAACCAGGGCTGGTTCGACCACAAGAAGTTCAAGGCCGGCTTCAAGCTGACCGGGGCGCCTTTCCAGAGTCGCTGACCGGCGCGCTCGGCAGCGCCTGGCCGGCGTCCGCGACGACGTCGACCGACTTCGCGCGCACGCCGATGACATCCAGGGCCATGCTGCCATCGGCCAGCGTAGCCTTGAGCGACTGGCCCGCGGCCACCTGCCGCACGCTCTGAACGACGCCGCCCTGCGCATCCTCGATCCATGCATAGCCGCGCTGCAGTACCAGCGCCGGGTCGAGCAGTTCGAGCCGCAACTGCGCACGGTCGAGTACGGCGGCATGCCGAGCCAGCGACGACGACACCGCCGGTGCCAGTGCCTGCGCCAGCCGCTGCTGCAGATGCGCGGCCCGCTGCAGCACGGCACGGGCACCGTAGCGCAGGGTGTGCATCTGCCGATTGAGCTGCAGCCGCTGCTCCGCCAGGCGCGACGACGGCCGGCCGACGCGGGCCGCCAGCGTGTCGATGCGCTGGCTTTGGCGGTCCAGCACCCGCAGCACCGCGCTCTCCAGCGCGTCGGAGGCCTGGTCCAGCCCGGCGAGCAGCACGTCGCGTGCCGGCGCCGACAACTCGGCCGCCGCCGTGGGGGTCGGCGCGCGCAGGTCGGCGACGAAGTCGGTCAGGGTGAAATCGGTCTCGTGCCCCACGCCCGTCACCACCGGCACCGGGCTGGCGGCCAGGGTGCGCACCAACGACTCGTCGTTGAACGCCCACAGGTCTTCCATCGAGCCGCCGCCGCGCACCAGCAGGATCACATCGACCGGCTGTGGGTCCTGCGGCCGGCGTGCGTGGACATACAAAGCCTCCAGCGCCCGCACCAGTTCGGCAGGCGCGCCGGCGCCCTGCACCGCGGCGGGTGACAGCAGCACCGGCAGGTGCGGCGCGCGGCGGCGCAGCGCCGTCACCACGTCGTGCAAGGCGGCAGCGCCCAGAGACGTGACGACGCCGATACCGCGCGGCATCGGCGGCAGCGCGCGCTTGCGTGCCGGATCGAACAATCCCTGCGCCTCCAGCCGGGCCTTGCGCAGCAGGAACTGCTCGAACAGGCCGCCCTGCCCGACCCGGGACATCGACTCGGCCACCAGTTGCAAATCGCCCCGGGCTTCGTAGACGCCGAGCCGCCCACGCACATCCACCAGCTCGCCGTCGCGCGGGTTGAAGTCGAGCAGCCCGGCCGCGCGGCGGAACATCGCGCAACGCACCTGGCCCTGCGCGTCCTTCAACGAGAAGTAACAGTGTCCGCTGAACGCGCGGGAGAAACCGGCGATCTCGCCGCGCACCGCGACCGGGTTGAAGCGGGCGTCGAGCGCATCGCCGACGGCGCGGCACAGCGCACCGACCGGCCAGACGCGCGCACCCGCAGGCTGGCCGGGTTCAAGCATGGAACGGCCTGCCAGGCGAGCCGGAATCGAGAGAAAGGACTGCTGTTTTTTTCATCGAACTGTCGCATGCCAATGCCGGCGCGGGCTGCAGCCGCAATCCGCCGGCTTGCGCACAAACTTATCCACACGATCTGTGAGCGACCGGCCGGCGGGCCGGCACGGGCGGCGAAGCATGTCGCCGAAGGCGTGCGCCATAATCCCGGCCGACATCGTAGTACGCCACCGGAGGAAGTCCTTTTGTTCTCGATCATACAAGCGGCCGGATGGCCGATATGGCCCCTGGTGCTCTGCTCCGTGCTGGCCCTGGCCCTCGTCATCGAGCGCTTCCTGAGCCTCAAGACCTCGAAGGTCGCCCCGCCGAAACTGCTTGACGAGGCGTTCGCCGTGTCGGCCCGCACGGTGCCCGGCCCCGACGTGGTGACGCAACTGGAGCAGAACTCGGTTCTCGGCACGGTGCTCGCCAGCGGCTTCCGGGCGCTCAACAGCAACCCCAGCTGCAGCGAGAGCGATCTGCGCGCCGCGATCGAGGGCGCGGGCCGCAGCGCAGCGCACCGGCTGGAGCGCTACCTGAGCGCGCTGGCCACCATCGCGTCGGCCGCGCCGCTGCTCGGGCTGCTGGGCACGGTAATCGGCATGATCGAGATTTTCGGATCGCAACCGGGCGGCGGCGGCAACCCGGCGCAGCTGGCGCAGGGCATCTCGATCGCGCTCTACAACACCGCCTTCGGCCTGATCGTGGCGATTCCGTCGCTGATCTTCTGGCGCTATTTCCGCGGCCGGGTCGATGCCTACCTGCTGACACTGGAACTGGCGGCGGAGCGCTTCGTGCGACACCTGAACCAGTTGCGCAAATCCTGACCGCGGCATCGCCATGAGCCTCCATTTCCGCGGACGTTCCCGCATGGATTTCCGCGCCGGCAACCGGGACGAGCCCGAGATCAACCTGATCCCGTTCATCGACGTGCTGCTGGTGGTGCTCATCTTCCTGATGCTCTCCACCACCTACAGCCGCTTCACCGAGATCCAGCTGCGGCTGCCGGTGGCCGACGCGCAGGCGATGCGCGACCACCAGAAGGAAGTGCTGGTCTCCGTCAGCGGCGACGGCCGGTTCACCGTCAACAAGACGCCGATGGCCTCGGGCGCGGTCGATGCGCTGAGCAAGGCGCTGGGTGCCGCCGCGAAGGCCGGACCCGACACGGTGGTGATCATCAGCGCCGACGCGAGCGCGCCGCACCAGACCGTCGTCACGGTGATGGAAGCCGCCCGCCGCGCCGGCCTGGGCCAGATCACCTTCGCCACCCAGAGCACCGCGCGCGCCGGCGGCACGCCCTGAGCCGCCGATGACGCCGGGCGGCGGCCTGCGGGAGCGGCTGCAGGACGCATGGCTGAAGCGGGGACCTCTGGCCTGGTCGCTGCGGCCCGCGTCGTGGGTCTACCGCGCGCTCTGGAACCTGCGCCTGGCGGCCTATCGGCGCGGCTGGCGGCGCACCGAGCGGGTCGGTGTCCCGCTCATCGTCGTCGGCAACGTGGTGGCCGGCGGGGCCGGCAAAACGCCGACGGTGATCGCCGTCGTCGAGCATCTCCAGCGGCGGGGCCTGCGAGTGGGCGTCGTCTCGCGGGGCTACGGCCGCGCCCTTGCCGCCGCTGCGCAGGACGACATTCGCGCGGTGCTGCCGCAGGACCTGCCCCAGGTCGTCGGCGACGAGCCCCTGCTCATACGGCGTCGCACCGGCGCGCCGGTCTTCGTCGGCAGCCGACGCGCCGCGACCGCCCGCCGTCTGCTGGCCGCGCACCCCGAGGTACAGCTGATCGTCTGCGACGACGGGCTGCAGCACCTGGCCCTGGGCCGCGACATCGAGATCTGCGTGTTCGACGACCGCGGCGTCGGCAACGGCTGGCCGCTGCCCGCCGGCCCGCTGCGGGAGCCCTGGCCCCGGCCGGTGGACCTGGTGCTGCACACCGGCACCCGGCCGGCGTTCGCCGGCTACCGCGGCGCGCGTCGCCTGGCCGACCATGCGCTGCAGTCGGACGGCACGGTGCTGCCGTTGACGGCACTGGCCGGCGTGGCACTGCACGCCGTGGCCGGCATCGCGCGGCCGGAGGCGTTCTTCTCGATGCTGCGCGACCGCGGCCTGGCCGTCGCCCAGGCCACCGCGCTGCCCGATCACTATCATTTCGATAGCTGGAGGCCGGCGTCGGACGCCGGCCAGCGGCTGGTTTGCACCGAAAAAGACGCCCCGAAGCTCTGGCAGGCGGCGCCGGACGCGCTGGCGGTGCCGCTGGTGTTCGTGCCCGAACCGGCCTTCCTGGCCTCCCTGGACGAGCGGGTCGATGCGCGCCTGGCACGGCTATCATCGCCCGCTCACGACGCCGCTCAAGGAAAGCCATGATCGACAGCAAACTTCTCGAACTGCTGGTGTGCCCCGTCACCAAAGGCCCGCTGGCATACGATCGCGAGAAGGACGAGCTGACATCGCGCAGCGCCCGCCTGGCCTACCCGATCCGTGACGGCATTCCGATCCTGCTGGAGAACGAAGCCCGGACGCTGTCCGACGAAGAACTGGGCCTGTGATCCCGCGCACGCGTTCGCCATGACCGCCCTGCCCTTCACAGCCTTGATCCCGGCCCGGCTGGCCTCGACCCGGCTGCCGGACAAGCCTCTGGCCGATATCGGCGGCTTGCCGATGGTGGTGCGGGTGGCGCACCGGGCCCTGGCCTCCGGAGCGGTCCGGACCGTGGTGGCGGCCGACCATCCCACGATCGTCGCCGCCTGCGAACGCCACGGCGTGGAGGCCCTGCTGACCCGCGAGAACCATGCCTGCGGCAGCGACCGGCTGGCCGAGGCCTGCGACCTGCTCCAGTTGGCCGACGACGACGTCGTCGTCAACGTGCAGGGCGACGAGCCGCTGGTGCCACCCGCGCTGGTGGCCGCCGTGGCCGCAGCGCTGCATGCCCGGCCCGAGGCCAGCATCTCCACCGCGGCGCATCCGATCGACACGCTGGCAGACTACCTCGACCCTAACGTGGTGAAGGTGGTGGCCGACGCATCGGGCCTGGCGCTGTATTTCAGCCGAGCCCCCATTCCGTGGCTGCGCTCGACCGGCGCGACAGCACTGCCCAGCCCGGCGCCGTTGCGCCATGTCGGCCTGTACGGCTACCGGGTGCGCTTCCTGCGGGCGTTCCCGCGACTCGAACAAGCGCCGCTGGAAACCGCCGAAGCGCTGGAACAGTTGCGTGCGCTGTGGCATGGCTACCGCATCGCGGTGCACCTGACACCCGAGGCGCCCGGCACCGGCGTCGACACGCCGCAGGACCTGGCGCGCGTCCGCGCGCTGTTCGCGTGAAACCAGGCTTCGGCAGCGGTTCGCGAGCGGTCGCCGGGGGCAAATCTCCCTCGAAAACCCTGTAAGCATGCGTGCTATCCTCCCGCGCAAGTCAGAGTACCGCACCCGCCCTTCCCAGCCTGTCCTCGACGGCGCGCCGCGCGGCCCGCGGTGCCACCGCCATATTTCACCATCCGAGGACTTCCATGAGACTGATTCTGCTGGGCGCGCCCGGCGCGGGCAAGGGCACCCAAGCCGCTTTCATCTGCGAAAGGTACGGCATCCCTCAGATTTCCACCGGCGACATGCTGCGCGCGGCCGTCAAGGCCTGCACCCCGCTCGGGCTGCAGGCCGACGCGGTCATGAAGTCGGGTGCACTCGTCGGCGACCAGCTGATCATCGACTTGGTCAAGGAACGCATCGCGCAGCCGGACTGCGAAAAAGGCTTTCTGTTCGACGGTTTCCCGCGCACCATCCCGCAGGCCGATGCGATGAAGAGCGCCGGCGTCAAGCTCGACTACGTGCTGGAGATCGACGTGCCGTTCGAGGCGATCATCGACCGCATGAGCGGCCGCCGCTCGCACCCCGCATCGGGCCGCACCTACCATGTGAAGTTCAATCCGCCGAAAACCGAAGGCAAGGACGACGTCACCGGAGAGGAGCTCATCCAGCGCGAGGACGACAAGGAAGCCACCGTCCGCAAGCGCCTGGAGGTGTACAGCGCCCAGACCCGTCCGCTGGTCGACTACTACGCCGACTGGGCGCGCAGGGAGCCCGACCGGGCGCCGCGCTACCGTGCCATCAGCGGCATCGGCTCGGTCGACGAGATCACGCGCCGCGCGCTGGAAGCGCTCTCGGCATAACGCTCGTTTCGCATCCCTGGATCAAGGCCGCTCAGCGGCCTTTTTCTTTTACGCAAAACAGATGCGGGCCCGTAGAGACGAGCCGGAAAAACACCACGCCCCGTGCTGCCAACCGCGCCGTGCTTGCCAATCCGGTGAAACTGTTCAAAAATACAGCTACTGGATATTCAGACAGCACCGCCGCGGAGAAATGACCATGATCGACAGCCACGCAGCCCCCATCAAGCTGACCGCACGCCAGCAGGAAATTCTGGCACTCATCAAGCATGCCGTCGCGCGCACCGGCGCTCCGCCGACCCGCGCGGAGATCGCCCAGACCCTGGGCTTCAAGTCCGCGAACGCGGCGGAGGATCACCTCCAGGCCCTGGCGCGCAAGGGCGTGATCGAGCTGGTGAGCGGTACGTCGCGCGGCATCCGTCTGCGGGGCGACACCCTTCAATCGCTACACTCCGTCGGCCACCTGCCGGTTTCGCTCCCGCTGCCCGGCCTGGCGCAGCTGGCACTGCCCTTGGTCGGCCGTGTCGCGGCCGGCTCGCCGATCCTGGCGCAGGAGCATGTCGACCGTACTTACTACGTCGAGAGCGGCATCTTCCAGCAACAGCCCGACTACCTCCTGAAGGTGCGCGGCATGTCGATGCGCGACATCGGCATCATGGACGGCGACCTGCTGGCGGTGCGCTCCACCCGCGAAGCCCGCAACGGTCAGATCGTGGTCGCCCGCCTGGGCGAGGAAGTGACCGTCAAGCGCTTCCAGCGGACCGATGACGGGATCGAACTGCACGCCGAGAACCCCGACTTCGAACCGATATTCGTCCAACCCGACGAACCTTTCGAGATCGAGGGCCTGGCCGTGGGCCTGATCCGCAACACGATACTCATGTAGCGTCTTCTGCAGCGCCAGGTGGCGGGCGTTCGGCAGGCTTGGTTTTCAAGCACTGGCGACCCTGGCGGCTGCACCTCTTCCAAATCCTGCCGTTCCTGAACCTTCTTCGATCTGGAGTTACGCATGGGATTTGCCGCTATCGCACAGGCAGGGATTTTTGCGCCCTTTTCTTCCTGGATGTGGCGCCGCGCAGGAGACCGCCGGCACGCGCGCCCTGCAGCCACGCCTTCGACGCAGACCGCACCGCTGCGGCTGGTACCCCGCACCGTGAACGCAGCATCGGTCATTGCGGCGATGGGTTGCGTGGCGCCAGCCGGCGGCATGCCGTCCGCCCCGACGCGGCCGACACCGCTGCGAGTCGTGCGCGTCGTCGAAGGTCGCCAGAGCGCGCAGTACGCCGGGCGCATGGTGATCTCCGGCCGCATGGCCGACGTATGCGCGGAGCTGGAAAGGCTCGCGCCGCAGTAGACCGTCGGCACCGTCCGATCGGGGAATCGCAGCCGCTTTCGTGTCGCCGCAACAGGAACAGGCCGGGCGGGGCGTGGCCCCGTCGACGGGGTCCGGGCATCGCAATGGAGTATCCGGAAATACGCGGGCCGCGTTGGCTGCCAAGTTCTACCCGGCGGGTGACAAGGCACAATCGGGGCATGAATATTGTGATCCTCGACGACTATCAGGATGCGGTGCGCAAGCTGCATTGCGCTGCACGGTTGGACGCCTACTCCGCCAAGGTCTATACCAATACCGTCAAGGGTCTGGGCCAGTTGTCGGTCCGGCTGCGCGATGCGGAAATCATCGTCCTGATCCGGGAGCGGACACAGATCAACCGGCAGCTGATCGAGAAGCTGCCGCGCCTCAAACTGATCGCGCAGACGGGCAAGGTAGGTGGCCACATCGACGTGCAGACCTGTACCGAGCGGGGCGTGGCGGTGGCCGAGGGAGTCGGCTCGCCGATCGCGCCAGCCGAGTTGACCTGGGCGTTGACCATGGCGGCGATGCGCCGCCTGCCCCAATACATCGCGAACCTCAAGCACGGCGCCTGGCAGCAGTCGGGCCTGCGGGCCGGGTCGATGCCGCCAAACTTCGGCATCGGCAACGTGCTGCGTGGCAAGACGCTGGGAATCTGGGGTTACGGCAAGATCGGTCAGCTGGTCGCCGGCTACGGGCACGCCTTCGGTATGCATGTCCGGGTCTGGGGCCGCGATGCCTCGCGCGCCAAGGCGCGGGCCGACGGCTACCAGGCGGCCAACAGCCGCGAGGAGTTCTTCCAGCAATGCGATGTCGTTTCCCTTCATCTGCGGTTGAACGACGAGACACGCGGCATCGTCAAGCTCGACGACCTGTTGTGCATGAAGCCGACGGCCCTGATCGTGAACACATCGCGTGCGGAACTGATCGAGCCCGAGGCGCTGCTCACGGCTCTCAACCGCGGCCGGCCCGGCATGGGCGCGATCGACGTGTTCGAGACCGAGCCGCCCCTGCAGGGCCACGCCCTGCTGCGGCTGGAGAACTGCATATGCACCCCGCATATCGGCTATGTGGAGCAGGACAGCTACGAGATGTACTTCGGCGCGGCGTTCGACAACGTCATCAACTACATCCAGGGTGTTCCGACCAACATCGTGAACCCGGGTGCGCTGCAGGTCCGACGTTGAGCGTGCTGCCGTCCTGAGGCGCCGATCCACAGGGCGCCTTCCTTCTGCCGGACAGCGCCATCGCATCGTTCCACACAGAAGCTCTCGCGCGAAGGCGGCCGCGGTTGTGGCGGCTATGGCAGTCCGACCGCGAACGTCAACTGTCGGACTCGGGCGCCCTGCCCTTGTCGAGCGCTTCCAGGTCCAGCAGATCGAAGTCGATCAGGTTGTCGTCGGTCCGTGGCGCCGGCCCGAAGCCGGCAGGTACCGCAGCGGCACGCGCGTCCGGGGCGGAGGGTGGCTCCGCCGGCATGTCGAAGCCGATGAGCGGCTCCAGACCGATGCCTTCGACGTCCTGGTCCTTGCGCAACTCTTCCAACGAGAAGCTCGGGCGGTAGTCGTTCAGGGCGTCGGACGGCGGGGTGTCGGGTGGTGACGCAGGAGCCAACTCGGATTCCAGGGACGCCGCGGAGATACCCGCGCTCGATACGCCCGAGGCCGCCGCACCGGCGCCGCCGGTCACCACCGACGCACCTCGTGCCTTACCGCCCTGGCGCGAGGTCGGATCCCGCTGGATCGCAATGCGCGCCACCGCATGCAGCAGCAGGAGTTCGCGGTAGGCCTCCAGCTCGAAGGGCGCGGCGGGCAAGTGGCCCGGCTTGCGGAACAGGTAGTCCTCCAGCACGTCCAGGATGTCTTCGTGCTCCCAATGCACCTCGATGCGTGCCAGGGCCTCCGGATACTCTTCGAGCCGGCGGCGGCTCTTGAGAAAACCGGCGAAAACCGGCACGTCGGCGTTGAAGCTGGCGTTGAACTCGTCCCGCAGTTTCCGATAGGCATCGGTCAGGCTCAGCGTGTGCAAGATCTTCAGCAGGTCCAGATAGACCGCCGGGTTCACGCCAGGATGCGCGGCGATGTAGCTTTCCAGCAGCGCGATCGCCTGCTCGTACTGGCCGAGGGACACATAGAACTCGGCGTTCTGCTGCACGTCGAGCAAGGCATCGGTGTCGAGCTGGCGCAGCCCGTGCGCGGCGGCCGCCGCCGCCGCGGAGCTGGAGCCGGTCGCGGCGGGTGCCGCGTCGAATATCGGCTGCGCAGGCACGATCTCCGCCGCGACCACGGAAGCGGCCGCAGGCGCCGGTGCGACCGGCGCGGCCCGCTGCGGCAGGTCCTGCGGCGCACGGGCCACCGGCGCGGCGGCCGGGCGAGCCACCGGGGCGGGCGGTGCCACGACAGGAATCGGTTCCAGCACGGAGTCCTGGAAAAACGGCGCGACCGGCGCAGACCCCTCCGGCTGGCGCGGCCGCCACCAGACGGCGCCGGACGCATCCCGATTGCCACCGCGGCCGAACAGAAAGAAGACGAGCGCCGCCACCAGCAGCGCCAGCGCACCGAGGGCGCCCCACAGGTAGTGCTGGCGTTCGCGTTCGGCTTCGTCGACGCGGGCCTGCCATTCGGCCTCTCGGGCCCGGTCACGTGCCGCATTGTCTTGCAGCGTCTTCACCTGGTCCTGCAGGGTCTGCGCGTTGCGGTTCTGCTCGGCTTCGGCCGGGGCGGTCGTCTCCGGCGAGGCTTCCGCGAACAGGCGGCGCCAGGCGGCTGCGGCCATCGCGCGCTGTTCGGGCGTCACCGTGGCGGCCGGGGCGATCATGTCGAAAGACGGCCGCAGCGGAAGGTCGTGCTCTTCGAGCCACTCGGTCGGCGACTGGAGTTCGAGCCGCGGCACGCCCGGTGCCGGGGCCTTGCGGGCCGGCGCGGCGTCGGGCCGGCGCGGTGCGGTCGGTCGGGATGCGGCGGCGGGCCGGGCAGTGCTGGCCGCCGGAGCGCTCCGGCCGGATGCGGACGGCGGCGGCGTACGGCTGGCGGAACCCTTGTCGGCCGATGCGATCGGCGGCAGCGCGGTGCCGTCGCCGCGGCGCGGCGGCTCCGCCACCGGGCGCCCCGGCAGCACGATGGCCGGCGCCGGATCGGCCTGTGCGGTGGGCGGGGATGCGAGCAGCACGTAGCGGCGCGCCAGGCCCTGCCCGCAGCCTGCCCGCAGGTTGACCGACACGACCGGCTCGTTCACCGCGATGGCCGACGCCAGCTGGATGCGCACCTGCGACGGCTGCGCGCCCGGCAGGGTGGCGATCTGGACCCGCGACGGATCGACCCGCGTCTCGCCGTAGAACAGTTCGGCATGGGCGCAGCTTGAACCACCGTCGGACGGGCCGTCCAGCGTCAGGTCGAATGTCAGCTGGAGCGGATGGCCGACGACGGCGGCGCCCTGCGGCGATCCCAGCGAAAGCGCATGGCCCGCCGAGGCCGCGGCCAGCAAGGCGATGCCGAAAGCGGTTTTACTGCTTGTCACGCGCGGTCTTCTCCATGTCGCTCGATTCTGTCATACGGCCTCAAGAATACGCGGCGTGATAATTACCCCATGCACAAGGTTTATCCCACCACCGCCGTGATCGGCGCAGGTGCCATGGGGCGCGGTATCGCACAGATGGCCGCGCAGACCGGCAGCACCGTCCTGGTGTTCGACCGGCAGCCGGGCGCCGCCGAACAAGCCGTCGAAGCGATCCGTGCCCAATGGGACCGCATGGCCCGAAAAGGCCACCTGACCGCCGAAGCCGCTGCGGACCATGCCGGCCGGCTGTCGATGGCCGAATCCCTGCACGCCCTGTCGTCCACCACACTGGTCGTCGAGGCGATCGTCGAGCAACTCGATGCCAAGCGCCAGCTGTTCACCGCGCTGGAAGACATAGTCCCGACCACCACGGTGCTGGCGACCAACACCTCGTCGTTGTCGGTCACCGCGATCGCCGCACCGCTGCGGCATCCCGAGCGCTGCGCGGGGCTGCACTTCTTCAATCCGGTACCGCTGATGAAGGTGGTCGAGGTGATCGCCGGCCTGCGCACCGCGCCGGCCATCTGCGACGCCCTCCAGGCCTACGTCGCGCAGATGGGCCACACGGCGGTGCACGCGCAGGATACGCCGGGATTCATCGTCAACCACGCCGGCCGGGGATACGGCACCGAAGCGCTGCGCATCCTCGGGGAGAATATCACCGATGTCGCCACCATCGACCGCATTCTGCGCGACCAGGTCGGCTTCAGACTGGGACCGTTCGAACTGATGGACTTGACCGGACTGGACATTTCGCACCCGGTCATGGAATCGATCTACCACCAGTACCACCAGGAGCCGCGCTACCGGCCCAGTGCGATCACCGCCCAGCGCCTGGCCGGCAACATGCTGGGCCGCAAGACCGGCGAAGGCTTCTATCGCTACGCGGATGGCAAGGCGGACCTGCCGGCCGAACCACCGGTGCCGGTGGTCGAGACGGTACCGCCCGTGTGGGTGTCGCCGCGCGCCGCGCGCCGCGCCGAGCTGCTGCAGTCGCTCAGGGACCTGGGCGCGACGGTCGAGACAGGTGCCGCCCCTTCGTCGAACGCTCTGACGATCGTGGCGCCGCTCGGCTTCGACATCACCACCGTGGCGGTGGTCGAGCGGCTCGATCCGGCACGCACCGTCGGCATCGACCTGCTGTTCGCCGATGCCGCCACGCGGCGCCGGGTGCTGGCGGTCAATCCCGCCACCCGCCGCGACATGCGCGACGCCGCCCATGCCTTGTTCGCCCGCGACGGCAAGCCGGTCAGCGTGGTGCGCGACAGCGGCGGCTTCGTGACGCAGCGGGTGGTCGCGACGATCGTCAACATCGCCTCCGACATGTGCCAGCAAGGCGTGTGCACGCCGCAGGACCTCGATACCGCGGTGACGCTGGGCCTGGGATACCCGACCGGGCCCCTGGCGTTGGGCAACCTGCTCGGACCGACCAATGTCCTGGAGGTGCTGTTCAACCTGCAGACGGTCTACGGCGATCCGCGCTACCGTCCGAGCCCGTGGCTGCGCCGCCGCGGCGCGATCGGCCTGAGCCTGCTGCATACAGAAGACTAGACGGCGCGCCCACCCGCCGCCGCCCACCGCATCCCACGACAAAGGCCCGCATGCCCGCCGAGCTAAAGACCAGCAGCCATGGTGCCACCATGGTGCTCACGCTGCACAACCCCGACCAGCGCAACGCGCTCGGCCCCGCGATGTACGCCGCGGGCATCGAAGCACTCAATGCCGCCGGGCCCGAAGTGCGCTCGGTCGTCATCGCGGGATCGGGTGGCTCCTTCTCCGCCGGCGGCGACCTGCAGCGCCTGCAGAACAACCGCCAGCAACCACCCGAAGTGCAGGCGCAGAGCATCGACGCGCTCCACCTGTGGCTGGAGGAAATCCGCTCGTTCCCCTGTCCCGTGATCGCGGCGGTGGAAGGCGCTGCGGCCGGTGCCGGCTTCTCGCTGGCGCTGGGCTGCGACTTCATCGTGGCCGCCAGCAATAGCGTCTTCGCGATGTCGCACACCGGCGTGGCGCTCTCGCCCGACGGCGGAGGCTCGTGGCAGCTGGCGCGCTTCCTGCCCCGCCAGCTGGCCAGCGAACTGATCATGCTGGGCCAGCGGATCGACGCCGAGCGGCTGCGGCACTTCGGCATCGTCAACCGGGTCTGCGCGCCGGGCGGCGCGCTGGAGGAGGCGCTGACCCTGGCCGAGCAGCTGAACCAGCGCGCGCCCAACGCGCTCGCCAGCGTCAAAGAACTGCTGAGCGGCGCGATGGACCACCCGCTCGGCCCGCATCTGGCCAGGGAGCGCGACCAGTTCGTGCTGAACCTGCACCACGCCAACGCCGGCATCGGCATCGGCGCCTTTCTCGGCAATACACGGCCCGATTACGAATGAAAAGTGGCGGCAGCCGGCGCAGGACGCCGACTTCTAGCTATTAATTCAATAGCATTCCGCAGTCAGGCGATTCGGCCTTTGCAGGAGCCCCCCGTCACCCACACGGCAGACCATGGACGAACCGATTCTCACCATCGAAGAACGCGAGGCGATCAACTCCGGTCGCTGGTTTTCTTCCTTGTCGCCCTCCCTGCGCCACGACATCCTCAGATGCGCGTACGTCAAACGCTACAAGGACGGCGACCTGCTGGCGGCCCGGGGCGACTCCCCGCAAGAGTGGGTGGCCTGCGCCCGCGGCGCGGTGCGCGTCAGCTCCACCTCGGTATCGGGCAAGCAGATCACCCTCACCTATGTGGAGCCGGGCATCTGGTTCGGAGACGTGGCCTTCTTCGACGGCGAGAAGCGAACCCACGACTGCTACGCTCACGGCGACACCACCACCCTTTGCGTGGCGCGGGCCGACTTCCGCGATATCCTGTCGGCCCACGTCGAGCTGTACGAGGCGCTGCTGCGTCTGCACGCCCGCCGCATCCGCACGCTGTTCGGGCTGGTGGAAGACCTCAACACCCTGCCTCTGCGGGCGCGGCTGGCCAAGCAGCTGGGGCACCTGGCCCGCAGCTACGGCGTGCCGAGCCTGGGCGACAACAACGAGATCCGCATCTCGCTCCACCTGGCACAGGAAGAACTGGCCCAGCTCCTGGGTGCCTCGCGCCAGCGCGTGAACCAGGAATTGAAGACGATGGAGCGCGAGGACGTGATCCGCATCGAAACCGCCGGTCTGGTGGTGCGCGACCGACAGGCGCTGCGCAGCATCGGCGACGCAGACCACTGACCCGGGCCCCTCGATCGACCAAGGCCCCATGACCACCAGCTACAGCCACTTCGAAGTCACCCGCCCGGTGTCCGACCAGCACGTGATCGACGTGCCCGCACTGGAGGCATGGCTCTCCACCCGTATCGAGGGCTTCGAAGGACCTTTGTCGGTGGAGATGTTCAAGGGCGGCCAGTCCAACCCCACCTACAAGCTGGTCACGCCGTCGACCGCGTACGTGCTGCGCTCGAAGCCCGGCCCGATGGGCAAGCTGCTGCCGTCGGCCCATGCGATCGAGCGCGAATTCACCGTGATGCGGGGCCTGCGCGACACCGCCGTGCCGGTGCCCCGGATGCACGTGCTGTGCGAGGACGAGTCGGTCATCGGCCGCGCCTTCTACGTCATGGAGTTCATGCAAGGCCGGGTGCTCTGGGACCAGACCCTGCCCGGCATGTCGAATGCCGAGCGGGCTGCCCTCTACGAAGAAATGAACCGGGTCATCGCGGCGCTGCACACCGTCGACCACCGGGCCTGCGGACTGGAGGCCTACGGCAAGCCGGGCAACTACTTCGCGCGCCAGATCGCCCGCTGGAGCCGCCAGTACCAGGCCTCGGTCACCGTGCCGATCCCGGAGATGGACCGACTGATGGAATGGCTGCCGGCGCACATGCCGGCCAGCGCCCGCGACGAGCGCCATACCCGCGTGGTCCACGGCGACTACCGACTCGACAACCTGATGCTCCACCCCACCGAGCCGAAGGTGCTCGCAGTGCTCGACTGGGAACTGTCGACGCTCGGCCATCCGCTGGCCGACCTCAGCTACCACTGCATGGCCTGGCACATTCCGCAGGGCTCGTTGCGCGGCATCGGCGGCGTCGATATCGCGGCGCTCGGCATCCCTTCCGAGGCCGACTACATCGCCCGCTACTGCGAACGCGCAGGCTTCGCGACGCCGGCCGAATTGGCGCCGGACTGGAACTTCTACATCGCCTACAACATGTTCCGCATCGCGGCGATCCTGCAGGGCATCGCCAAGCGGGTGGAGACCGGCACCGCGTCCAGCGCGCAGGCCGTCGCCTCGGGCGCCGGCGCACGGCCGATGGCCGAGTTGGCTTGGCGTTTCGCGCAGAAGGCTTGACCTGTCCGGGTCGACGGCCATGCGATTTCTGTAACAGTCTGATGGGTGCCTATCGAATACCGAGGGGCTTTGCCAGATACTGGCGACGTGTTCAATCCAACAGGAATCGCCATGAAAACGACACGCAACTCCTTGCGCCCACTGCCCGCCGCACTGCTGCTGGCCACCCTGGCTTTCGGGTTCACCGCCCACGCCCAAACGGCGACCGTGCCGCCTGCCGAAACCGCCGTGTCGCCTGGGTCGACCCAACCGGGTGCCGGCAAGCGCGCAGTGGAAAGAACCAAGCGCACCGCCCGCCGTGCAGGCAACGCCACCAAGCGCGGCGCCAAGAAGGTCGTCAACGGCACCGAGAACGTGGCGGAGCGTGCCGGCGGCGCCGTGCGCCGCACCGGCGAGCGGATCGGCGACAAGCTACCGCCCGCACCACGCGACCAGGGCCTGAACGGCGTCGGCCAGCCCCGCGTACCTGCGAACTGATCGGGTATCGCCGAGCCGCACCGGTCAGACCGGTGGCCGCTGTCCGAGCCCCGCTGCCGGCGGGTTTTGTCCTACACGGGCTCGCGGCGCGTGGGGTGGGCGCTGCTAGGCGACCCTTCGCTAGATTGGCGTCTTACGTTGCAGCGCGCTGCGATCCTTCCACTGACCGGAGATATCCATGATTACTTCCAGCAACGGCGACCACAACCTTCCCGACGACGTCGATCCAGACGGTGTCGTGGGGCGTGCGGCCAACAAGGCCTACGAGACGGTCGACCGCGCGGCGCAATCCGCACAGGAAGGCTGCAATCGCCTGAGCAACCTGTGCGAGGAAATCGCCGACATGCCCCGCAGCACGATTCGCGAAAACCCGATCGCCGCGGTGACGCTGGCCTTGTCGGTGGGCTACCTGTTGGGACGGCTGGGACGCTGATCTCCGCAGACCCACCGTCGCCAACCGAAAACCGAGAAGGGGGCGAATCGATGATTCGTCCCCTTCTCCGTTTTTGGCCTGCGGCCTATTCGCCCACGGGTTCCGGCTGGATTATCCGTTCGACTTCTTCGTCGAGCGGCACGTTGCTCGGCTCGATCAAGCCTTCGCCCGGGCGCGGAATATCCATATCGTCGATGGAATCTTCCTCGGGGATGTCTTCGATGTTCGGGAATTCTGGATTGGTGGCCATGGAAGCTCCTTGGAATGGAAAAGCCGGAAGCAGACACATACGCTCAGCCGTCAGCCAGTATCGGCAACGGTATGATCGCCGGGAAGTCGAAATTTCATTCTGGTGCGTGCTTTTGCAAAAGTCCACACGCCGGCGACCGCACTCGCTGCCCGTAGCTCAGTTGGATAGAGCATCAGCCTTCTAAGCTCTCCAAACTAGCGAGGATTCGTAAGGGTTTGCCGTCGGTTTGCGCTCCGCAAAACTGTATGAATGAACAGTGTTCCGAGCCGCATTCTTTGGTGCTAACCATAGGCTTTGCGGAGCGGTTTGCACAGTCGAATCGGCTCAGCAGCCCGTAGGACAACGGCGCTCACAGTTGGGCTCTTTTATGGTCGTGAGCCCTGCTCTATCCCGTCGACCTCGGTGTTCGAGGTTCTGCAGTCGCTACTAGCCGATCGGCCGGAAGCTGCCACATGAACTCCATGCTGCGTTGAGCATGGCGGTAAGCTTTGCGTGATGTCTAAAAAGAGCAAATTGCGGGGCCGAGCGGCGACCTCCCGTCGCCCGTCCTCATCTGGACTAAGGTCCGGTTTACACGCTTTCGTGCTGTCGTTCGCCACAGGTCTAGCCGCGATAGGCTGCAGCAGTTCGCCGTCGATCGCGCAGCGGGGCACGCCAATCGCTGCGGAACGTCAGGCCTCACAGCCCGGCGCTTCAGGCTTCGCAGCCTGCCCGCAGCATTTCCCAGCAGCGCCGCCCGCAGTGGCCGCACCGGGCTCCCAGCGCGAACTCTGCTTCGACGCCTTTGCCGTGCTGTACTCGGGCGAAAGCAAGACACCCATCTACACGGTCGAACGCCTGACCCGTAGCAGTTTGATGTCCGCCCAAGGGATCCCGCGCAACGACCGGTTCTACCCCGAAGCACGATTGCCGGCCGCCTACCGCGCCCAGCTCGCGGACTATGCCGGCTCCGGCTACGACCGCGGCCACATGGCCCCGGCCGGCGACATGCCGACGGCGGAAGCAAAGGCGCAGAGCTTCAGCCTGGCCAACATGGTGCCGCAGGCGCCCGCGTTGAATCAGAAGGCATGGAACCAGATCGAGCAGGCCACGCGGAAATATGCAGCTAGGGCTTCAGGTGACGTGTACGTTTTCACCGGGCCGAACTACGGAGCGCGTCCAGCCACTATTGGCCCAGGCAAGGTGTGGGTGCCGGCCGCAACCTGGAAGCTGGTGCACGTGCCGGCCGAGGGACGCTCTTGGGCGTACTGGATGAGCAACGACGCTGGCCCCCACAGCTTGAAGCCGATCGACTATGCACAGTTCATCAGGCAAGGTGGGCCGCAGCTGTTGGGCGACCAGCCAGCGCTTTAATCCGTCACCTTGGGCTGTCGCGGCTCTGCGGTCGCGACCAGCCTATCGGCCGGAAATTGCCGCATGAACTCCATGCTTATGCCGGCCGGCGCGTCGAGCCAGTCGCTGTAGAGCCCTCGCAGCAGGATCACCACCATCCGCTTTTCGTCGCCGGGCTTGTGGTAGTTGCGCATGAGCACGTGGTCGTCAGCGTTCACCGTCAGCATGGTCATGCTGTGCGTGTTGAGCGCCGAGTTCCACTCCCAAATCCCGGCTATCCCCAGGTCGACGCCATCGGCCCGCTCAATCCGCGTTGGCACGGCCTTGCCCGACCGCCAGTCCGGCTCGTAGATGGCCGCCGCCGGAATGATGCAGTGCTGTGCGCGCTTCCACGCATCGCGGAAGCTGGGCTTCTCGGCAGCCGTCTCGCTGCGGGCGTTGTAGGTGCGCTTGGCCAGGCTGCTATCCTTCGCCCAGAACGGCAGCAGGCCGAACGTGCCAGTGACGGCTTCCAGAGGCCCCACGGCTTCGTCGCAGGCATCGGCCGCCTTCGGCCGGCGCAAGAACGGCCCGCCGTACCCGGGCCACAAGTCGGTCTTCGTCCAGTCTGCGGGCGGCGCGACTGACCAGCGTTCGAGGAACAGCGCCTGTTCGGGCGTTCGGTAGTGTGAGCACATGGCGCTATTCTGAGCACCCTGGGCCAAGCGGCTGTAAGCGACGCACGGCACCAGACATTCCATCGCCCCGGGAGCCCGCCATGCATCACCCTGCCGCCGCACAAATGCCGACCCCAGAGGACGGCGTCTCGCAGCCCGTGCCGACCGCCTGGCGGCCCATCCTCGCCGCGGTGGTAGACCGCTTCGCCGTCGGCGACTTCGGCCTGGTGCAAGGCGTGGCCGGCGTGGTCGGCGTGGAGCCTATCCCGGCAGACCTGGCCGACGACATCCGCGCGATCGTGGCGCTGACGGGCGAACGGCTCGCCCCGCTGCCGCCTGAAGCGTGGGAGCGTGCCAGCGCTGAGTGGTACACCGACCGGTGGATCGTGCTGGTGGATCTCTGGACGACAAGCGGGCCGAGCGACCTGGTGATGGCTGGCCCGATGGACGAGACCGCGGACGGCCTGCGGTTTACCGTCGAGATCGTCCACACTCCGTAGCGCACCAACCGCTCGTCGCCCCGAACGGCGGCCGGTGGGCCCGCTGCATATGCGGCAGCCTCAGCGCGTAAAGCCGATTCTGTCCGGCCGCCATTCTGCACCAACCACTGTATGCTTTTACAGTGCTGTGCTACATCTACCCCCTTCGCTACATGGGCGCACGTCGGCCCGTCGACGAGGTGCTGGACGCCTCACCCTGGCATGGATGGCTTGCGTTCAATCGACCGCACCCGTGGGGTCAGCCTGGCACTGATGCCGTATTGGCACGACCAGAAGAGCGCACCAGGGCGTTGGCAACGCTCTGCGGAGCCCGCGTGCGAAGAATCGAGGGCGGCATGCTGATCGAGGGCCAGGACTACCACGTCGGCGGCCACCCGAGCGCTACCGCCCAGGTGTGGGCAGTCGGCATCGCCGAACCAGATCTGCGCGAGCTGGTGGCGTCGATTTGCCGAAAATCCGAGGTCGTGCAGGGCTACTGGTCCCGCACCAAGATGCTCAGGGGGTTGCCGCCGTGACGCTTCGAATGAGCATGGAGGAAACGCTAAGCCGTATCGGTGCCGCAACGCATGAGCGGAATGGCCGACCCATCGACCAGATCGACCAGGCCGAGGACGCCGAGGACCAGGTAGCACGGGAGTGCGTCGAGGTGCGCCTACAAGGCTACGACGCCAGAGGCGAGCGCGAAGCCGGCGAGGTTGCGGCAGCACTCCGGCAGTACCGCCGCGCCTTCGAGCAGCTGCTCGGCGGGCCGCGCCATGTGCTGGCCGCACTGCGAGCCGCAGAAGAGTCGCGAGAGGTGCCGCTAGAAGAGCTGGAGCCCTCCGATCGTGAGCTGCTGCGGAAGTGGGCTGGCGCGGCCGCACGGCTGCAGTCCGAGGGCCTGGGCGCCCTGACGACCGGAACCGCTCACAAGGCATGGTTCAGCGCCAAGATTGTTCGGCGGCGGGACGAGCTGGCAGCCGCCGCGCGAATCAAGGCTGCGCGCGAAGCACCGCCGGCCGCACCGCGGTCGCCTGGCCAGATCAATCTTTTCTGAGGTAGCCATGCAAGACGACCACCCTACCCTCCTGCACACGCCGGCACCACCGACGTCGATGCAGCGCCACCACCGCTTCCAGTGGAGCACCACGAACACCCTGCCGCTGGCGCCCGATGCCTACGTGGTGCGCGAGAGCGGCGCGCTCTGGCAGGTGCGGGTGAAGGAGACGCTGGCGCTGGTCTATGCAGGGCCAGGGCCGGTCTCGGTCGAGCGGTCGAACGCACCGTTCTAGCGTCGACGCAGCTTTGCGACCAAGCGCCCAAGACCGCGCCCGAAGGCGACAGCTCCAGAGCTGGGAGGCCTGGCTCGATCGAACCGCACCGCGTCCGTTACGTGCGGCGCGAGTTGGCGGCCTACAGGCGAATCGAGCGGTATAAGGGCCGGGCTCTTACAAGCCCGGCAGCCGTCATACCGCGAACTGTGCCGCCACGCGGTGTAAAGCATTCCAGGCAGAAGCAGGCAGATCCACAGGACCACCTCTACGCCAAGCGACCCCTTGGTAACGGTCACCGGCTCGGCAACTGTTCCGCACTCCCGACAAACCTTTTGCATAGGCCCTCCCAAGGCTAGCGGGATGGTACTTCAGCCCAAATCAACCAGCCGTATCTACAGCGCCTTGAGATTGGGCCGCTGCCTGGCCGGCATCACCGAGAGGCGCGCGGTGTCAACAATCGCGCCAATCTCCTCCATCTTCTCGCCCACCTCCCGCAGCTGATCGGGCGACAACGTCAAACGCGCTGCGATGAGGAACAGCATGTGGATGTTGACGTCGCGCGGCTCGGCCCCGCCGGTGTACTTGCGCCACTGCGATCCGCCGGCAACGCTGGCCAGCTCGGCCATCTGCTCGCCCGAAAAGCCGAGCTGCTCTTTCAACCGCTGGAGGTCGTCGGGCGTGGGCGCACTGTAGGAGATCATGATCGCAAAGGAAAACGGCCCTTGCGGGCCGTGGTGCTTAGTGGAGGAAGAGCTTGGTCGCTGCGACCGAGGCGCCGATGATGGTGGCGGTGACCACCACCGGGTACCAGTAGCGCTCGCGGTTGAACTTCGCGGCCTCGGCATTGAGCTTGATGGTTTCGGCCATCAGCTTGCCGATCTCGGCTTCAGTCTTCAAAATGTCCATCGTCTTTTCCATGATGCTTCCTTACGGGGTGTTGGGCTGCGCGGGCTGCGCTACCACTGCAAGGAATGATAGCCCCTTTGGTGCTATACATCAAGCATTTTTAAATCAACCGCTGGCCTCTCTGCCAGGCTCGTCTTCGTTGACCCGCCAACGCCAATAACGATCCGGCCTAACCCAAACGACTTTTTCCCCCGACAGCGTGTTGAACGCCAACAACACTGAACGCGCGAGTACGACATTGCCGTCTGCATTCTCGCGAAGCAAACTATCCGCCCCTGCCCTAGCCAGCAGATCCACAGTGTCGTCCTGATAAATACAACCATCCCTCTCGAGCATTGCCAACATCCAAGTCGCAATATCGTTCGGGCTCATTACGCAGCCTTGGACGCCACCGCTGGTGGTACAGCAGGCGGAAGCTGCGCAGGCACCAGTTCTTCATACTTAAAGCTGCCGTGGTCTAGCTTTTTTCCAGCAAACCAATGACAGCGATACCAAAGATCGTGCGGTTCAGGGACTTTGGTGACGGTCATGACTGGCCCTCCAGATTTCAATGAGACCAAATCTCCAACTTCGTATTTTTCTTCTGTACCGGCGGCAGCTTTAGGCATAGCAACTCCTTTAAAAAAGCCATACTACTTCAGCCGATCAGCGCTGCTACGAAAAAGCTTCATTCTGTAACTGGAGCGATTGGACTGATGCAGCTGCTTAAAGCCACGACAAGCTCCTGTTCATAGGCTTGCCGCAAATCGACCTCGGCGATCGCGTGTGCCACCCAGGTATCGACGTCGTAGGGCGGCCGCAGCGCATCGAGCGGCATCGCAGGCCGTGCAGGCGTCTGCACGCGGCACTCGACTGGCACCGGCACCTTGACCTGCACCGTGCGTGCGGTCCCGCAGCCGGCCAGCGCGCCCGCTGCGGCGATCACGATCGCTACCTTCATGGCTTCGCCCTCCCCTGTTCCCAGCGCTGCAGGCGGGCCTGCGCGCTGGCGTAGTCGTCGCCGGCGACGGCCGCCGGCGTAGAGATCTCCCGCGTGGCGCGCTGTTGGGCCGCCACGGCCGCGGCGCGGGCGGCGGCCTGCACCGGCTTGGCTGCCGCCGCGCGTTCCTTCGCCAGGTCGACCAGAGCCTCGACGGCATCGCTCGAGGCCGTCGCATCGGCGCGCGCCTGGTCGCGCTGCTGCTCGGCCACGGTGCGGGCGTCCCGGGCGTCGATCCAGGCCCAGCCCAGCAGGGCATTGGCGGCGATGCTGGCGGCCACCAGGTAGGCGAGCGGGCTCATGCCGACCGCCCGTGAAGCACGATGGCCTCAATCTCCGCGCGCTTGGAAGGCGGCAGGGCGAAAAATCGTTGGTCGACCGTCGGCCCGTCCGCCCGCTTCGACAACCCGAACGGCTTCAGCTCGGCCGTGCAGCGGGCCATGGAGCGATCGCGCGTCAGGTTGAGGGCATAGCCCCAGTTCACCGGCAGAATGCGGCCCCAGGGCACCGGCAGGGCCGCGACCAGGTGGTAGCGGCCGCCCTGCTCGAACAGGGCCCAGCCCGGCCGCGACCTGTCGCACCAGATGTCGCCCCAGGCCTGTTTCGGTCCGGTGGGCCACGGCACCCCCATGCGGGTCGCCAGGTTGGTGCAGCGGTTGCGCGATCCGAGCCAGGTGCGGCGGGCCGCGTCGCTCCGGGCCGGCTGCTCGCTGTAGTAGGTCGGCGTCTGCTGGTCGACGGGCACCAGCAGCGGAATGCCCTCGGCCTGGCTCATGGGATCGAGGCCGGTCAGGTCGTAGCCCAGCTCGACTTGGTCGAGCGGCACCTTCCCGAGCGTGACGTCGGCATAGGTGGCCCAGGGCCGCTGGTCGCCGTTGATGCCCCAGTTATTGCCGTAGACCCGGTCCCAGCGGGCCAGGCCCTCGGCCGTGCGCGGCAGGCCACGCACCAGGTGCCGCACCACCAGGAACGCCGACAGGCCGAAGACCTTGACCCAGCCGCCCCGCAGCCAGGCGCCGAGCATGCTGGCGGTGGCCTTGGCCTTGTGGGCGAAGGGCACTGGCAGGCACCACAGCAGCACCAGGGGCGGCAGCACCCAGATGGCGAGCAGCGCGGCGATTGCCGCGGCCGCGATGACGTACCAATTCATGATCCGCTCCTCGCGCAGTTTTCGTACATGCGCACGATGGTTTCGGTGTGGGCCCGGCGCTCCAGCGCGCTGGCGCCGGCGCGCAGGGTGGGCAACAGCGGGCAGGCCCGCTGCAGTTCGTGGATCTCCACCAGCGTGCGGACGTCGGCCGATGCGGCCTGGCAGGCCTGGGCGGTGATGTCGGCCGGCGGTTCCGCCGGCGGCGTCGATGCGCAGCCGGCCAGCAGCACCCCGGCGGTCAGGGAGAGGTGGGCGCGCTTCATCGGGCGCCCTCCCCGATCCGGGCGTTGGCCTTGCCTATAGCGCTGTTGATGGCCTTGCGGTCCTGCTCGATCGCTGCGGCCGGAACGCCGGCGGCCTTGGCTGCCTTACTGGCGGTTTGGGCGGCCACCTGGGCGGTTTCTGCCGCAGTGGCAGCCACGCCGGCGGCCTCGGCGGTCGAGCCCGCAGCCTGGGCCAGCCTGCCGCTGATGGCCTGCAAGGCCATGCGGTTGGCGTCCTGCAGGCGCTGCAGCTCTTCGAGGTGGTCCTGCCGGTCCTCGATCAGCATGCCGCGCATGCGCTCGGTGCCGGCCCAGTAGCCGAGGCCGGCGCCGCTGGCCAGCAAGGTGGCGAGCAGGATGCAGGCTTCGCCCACCTCACGCCATTTGCGATAGTCAGGTTTTTGCATGGACTTGCTCCGTCAGTTCGCGCACCCGGTTTTCGAGGCTGGCGATCTCGCTGGTCGCGTGCTCCAGCTGCCGCTGCATGCCGGCCAGCTGGCCCTGCAGCTGACCCATCATGGTGATGGCCTCGTTTCGCTCGCGGGCGAAGTCGTCGGCCCGCTTGTCTGCCAGGGCGCGCGCGGCGCGCTCGGCCTCCAGCAGTTCCTTGTAGACGTTGATGGCAGAGACGCGGCCGGCGTCGTCGGCCCGGTCGGCAGCACCGCGGGAGAGGTACTGCCGCAGGAAGATGAAGCCGCCGCCGATGGCGCCGATCGCCATGCCGATGGCACCCATGGGGCCGCCGGGCAGGCCGTTGAGTTCCGGCACATCCACGGCGCTCACTCCAGCGCCAGGGCGACGGCCTGGCGGATCAGGGTTTCGGGGTACGGCTGCTGGCCGTTTTCGTGGGCGACGATGGCCGGGACGATGCAGGCCAGCGTCGCCGGGTCCTGCAGGTCGATCTGGTCGCCCGGCAGCACGCCGAGGGCCTTGGCGACCTGGCGGGCGTAGGCGCCGGTGTCGTTCTCGACCGGCGGCGCCCAGCGACCGATGATGGCCGCCGGTGTGCGCAGGTTGTACTTGCGCTGGTAGCTGAGCAGGACCTTGACCAGGGCGCGCAGGCCCCACACGGGGCCAATGAAGACGACGAAGCGCGGGTCGCTGGATTGATCAGCGGCCATGCCCTGCCAGCGCTCGGCGGTGCGGTCGATGTTGCCGGGGTTGTGGTTGCGGATGCCGCGGGGGATTGGGCTCATGGGCGCTCCTCGGGCTGCACCGGCGCGTCGAGGATTGCCGTGGGGTCGATCTGGTGCCCCGCCGCCTGGATCACGGCCAGACCGGCCGGCAGGTCGTCGCGGTCCAGGTCGATGTAGCTGCGCACCTGCACGTCGCGGATCACGGCGATCACCCCGCGGTCGGTGCTGGCCAAGATCGGGTACTTCTCGGCGCCGAAGCGGTCGTAGAAGGCGCCGACGGTGATGTGGCGGGCATCCGGTGGAGGCGGTGGAGCGACGAACTTGCCGTCAGACCCCTGGAGCCAGCCAGGGCCTGCAGCGCCGCACGCCACCCAGCCGGGCGGCCGATCGGGCGAGTCGATCACGTTGTCGATCACCCCGTTGATCACGAATGCATAGCGCATCAGAACTCCTCCACGATGATGATCCCGCCGCTACCGTTGCCGCCGCGGCCCGAGGCCACAGAGCCTGAACCCGAACCGCCGCCACCGGCGCCGTAGCCTGTGGCGTCGCCCCCCTGGGCGCTGGTTCCGCCGGAGTCGGTGCCGGCGCTGCCGCTGCCGCCTACCCCCATTGCCGAGTCGCCGCCACCGCCACCGCCCATGAAGGTCGTAGAGCCAGCATTGGCCGCACCTGTGGACTGGCCGGTCGCGGTTCCGGCCGCCGTGACGCTTGCCGGCACGCCCGCAGCATTGCCGCCGTAGCCGCCGTTTCCGCTCGATCCGCCTCCGTTCCCGCCGCCACCGCCTGCGGTGGTGGAACCACTGGCCATTTGCCCCTGGATCGCCGAATTGCTGCCGCCTTGCTGGACTCCAGCTGCCGCTGCACCGCCGCGCGCCAGCAGCGGGCCGAAGCGGGAGTTGCCGCCAGCAGTGCCAACCGTTCCATTGGCCGCGCCGCCTGGGCCGGCTGCGCCGACCTGGTACGACACTGCTCCCGACAGGCTGGTGAAAATCTGTTGGTGCTGCCCGGCCGCGCCGCCTCCACCGCCGTTGCCGGTGACGGCTTGGCTGCGGTTGCCGCCCGCGCCGCCGCCCACCATCGTGATGCGCTGCATGGTGCTGCCGGTAAGGATGGTGTGCGTGCCGGTGCCGGTGGTGTAGACAGTCGTGCGCTTGGCGCCGCCTGCGGCGAACTGAGAAAGTAGAGTCATTTGATCGCCCAACCGTAGGTGGCGCCGGTCGGCAGCAGCTCGGGGGCTGCGAACTGGCTGTTGATAGTCATGGTGGTTTCGCTCATCCCCATGTGCTTGCTGCCGTTCCAGGCGACGACGTTGTCGGCCCGACCGTTTGCCACCACGACGCCGATCGACGCGCCGCCCCAGACCGGGGCCGCGGGCATGGTGACGGTGACCACGCCGGCGAACTGCAGGATGTAATCCTTGCCCTGCTCTGCGGTGACGGTGGCTGTGGTGACAAGCACCTGCGCGCGCGAGCTGCCCGCAGCATCGCGGCCGGCAAGACTGATTTTCCAGTCGTTATAGGTACCCGTGCCATCCGCCTTGTCGACGGTGACGCCCAGGGGGCCAGCGCCTGAGTTGGTGTAGCCGCCGACCAGGCCGCGCATGGCGGTTGCGGGGTCGGAGGATCGCGCAATCACCACGTATTGACCCTCAGCGAAGCCTTTGCCGGAACCGACGTTGATCGTCAGCGCACCAGGCTGCACAGGCAGGCTGGTGGTGCTGGTGGCGACCAACGGGGCTCCAGCCTGCGCCGCACTACCAGCAGCCGCGGTGGCCGCATCCTGCGCGGCTTGCTTCAAAAGAACCGTGTCGGCCTTGAGCTGCACCGTGTCGGCTTTTGCCTGAGTGGCTACGCCGGCAGCGTCGACAGCCTCCTGGCGCTTTGCCCCAGCGATGGAGGCCGAGCCGGAAGCCTCGCCGGCTTTAGTGGTGGAAATGCCCGCAGCATCGACTGCTTGATCACGCTTCGACGTTGCAACTCCAGCAGCGGCAACTGCCGTGTCGGCATCGGCGTTCACGGCCAAGACCGCGGCAGCCACCGCATCGGCCTGCCCGTCGATATGGTCGCCGGTCGCATTGACCTGCGTCGTCCAGAGCTGCTGCGCCAGCACGTGCGCAGCCGCCTTGCGCTGGAAGTCCGGGATGGTGTCGCCCGGCTGCGGCGGGTCGGGTAGGTGGTCAATCATTGGTGGTCAGGCCTTCGAGGTCGAGAGAGCACTTGGAGAGGTCGCGGTAGGCGATATCGATGGAAAAAGACCGGTAGATGCCGTAGACGGTGGTGCTCTCGTAGAGGGACGAGCCGATCCACAGGCAGGGCCTGGCGCGCAGGCTGGCCAGCAGGCGGCGGGTGGCATCGACCTCGGGCCGCTCCAGCCACATCTCGAAGCTCGCGCGATCTGAGAAACCCCGCTCCACCAGCTCCAGGTCGCCGAACTCCGGATCGAATTCCTTCCGGCTGAAATCGTTGATGCCCAGTTTTGCGCCCAGCTGCACGCCCATGCCGAATTCCTGCTGCTGGCCGATGAGGCAGGTGGCGCAGGCGGTGGCGCTGCCCTCGATGTCGATCAACAGGTCAGCGCCCGGGTATGGCGGCAGGTCGAGGTGAAGCGACTGGGTGATGGCCGCGCGGCGGCCGTAGTAGAAGTACCACCAGCCCACCTGCAGCGGCAGCGAGCCGAGCGGTGCCACGCCGCTGTCGTAGACGGTCCCGGCATCGGGATCGACCATGCGCACTCGCACGCTGGCACCGGCCAGGCCGAGCAGGCCCAGGCCGCTGATGACACCACCGGGCCGCAGCCGAAGGTTGATCGGGCCGGCGTTCGTCGTCTTGGAGCCGGCCTTGCCGAACATCGCCCAGCGGTTCGTCGAACCGATGTCCTGCCAGGCCTTGCCGTCGGTGGCCGGGTTGCGGCCGCGCTGGGCGTTGGCGCGCAGGGTGTGGATGCCCGACTGGGTGCCGCTGGTGGCGATGACCGCCCCGCCGGCGGCGGCGGAGAGCTGAAAGGTGTCGGCACCGGGGTTGCGCACGAAATACACCGTGCCGGCGACCAGGCCGGTGGGCAGCGCACCGGTGGTGGTGAAGACCACCGGCGTACCCTCTGCCTGGCCGTGGGCGGCCCACATGACCATCCCGGGGCTGGCAATGCTGACCGTGACGGTGGCCACCGCGCCCAGGATGCTGCGGTACCGGCGATGCGTGGCGGCCAGGTGCACCACGTCGTCGAGGGCATACACCCCGGCGATGGTCCAGGCGGGCGAGGAATCCTCGGCCACGTTGCTGGAGACCAGCACGGCGTCGGTGATGGCGGTGGGGTTGACCACCTTCAGGGGATAGGTGCTCATGCGGTCACCGCCTTGGTCGGCAGAGGATCCTTGGCGCTGCCGAAAACCTGGATGCCGCCCGAACGCAGCGCATCGATATCGGTCTGTACCTTGCGCAGTAGAGAAACCGCGGAAGCGAAGGCGCTGTTGCCTGCCAGCTGCGCCTCCAGCAGCCGCGCAAAACCGGCCTGCGACATGTCGCCCATGCCGGGATTGGCAGCCGGGTTGTAGGCCCGCGGCACGATGGCCTCGCCCTCGTGGATCTGGGCCAGCATGTCCCTCGGGACGTAATTAGTGCCCACGGCGAATGCCGGGATGCCTGCCGCCGCGGCCGCAGCCAGCACATCGCCATAGAAGAAACCGTCGTGCGCCGCCACGTCTCGCAGCGTGAAGCCTGCGGCCTTGGCGGCGCTGTAGTAGCCCGCTACGTCGCCGGTGCCGGCCCACTTCGCGTAGATCGCATCCAGACCTGCCAGACGGGCCGCCTCGGCGCCGGCAATATCGCGGGTCACATAGCCATCGCTGAAAACATAGCTGCCGTTGCCCTGGCGGCCCAGCGCAGAGCCGGTGACCCCGGCCGATCCGCCGCTCGGGCCCGCACCGACCACCGCGCCGCCGGTGGTGCCCGCGCCGGGCTTGGCGGCCGCCGGCGGGAACATGGACTTGTGCAGCGCCTCGATCGCATCGGCCACCGTCACCGTGGCATCGATCTGGCCGCGGGCCAGCTCGATCTGGGTGCGCTCGAACTTGAGCATGTCGTCGAGGCGCTTGATCTCGTCTTCGGCCAGCTTCACCTGCTGCTCGGCGGTGGAGAGCTGCTCGCCGGTGTAGCGGCCCAGTTCGTCGAGCTGGGCGGCCAGCACCAGGCGGGCACGGTCGGCGTCCGCCCGGGTGGCGAAGTTCTTGTCGTCCATGCCGCCGCGCAGGGAGGCGATGGCGCTGGACAGGTCGTCATTCTTTGGCAGCGCACCGGTGGTGCGCACGGTGCCGACGGCGTTGGCGACGAAGGCGGCGGCCTGCTGCAGGCTCATGGCCCGGGTAGCGTCCACCTCCTGGTACAGGTCGCGGATGTTCGACTTGAGGGTGTCGAACAGGGTCGAGAGCGTGCCGACCGTCTCCTGCGCGGTCTGCTGGACGACCTGAAGCGCCTCGATACGGGCGCTGACCGAGCGCTCCAGGGTGGCGAAGGCGGCATCGACCCGGGCGGTGGCGTCCTGCAGCAGCCACAGGGTATTGAGCAAGGACTGCAGCTCGGGGTCGGCCGAGGCGGCGGCGTATTCGATGGCGCGGCGGCGATCGGTGACGGCCCGGCTGTTGCCGGACAGCTCGTCGATCTGGTCCTGCACCGAGGCCCGCTTCTCGGCCTTCTCGGCTGAGGCGGCCGCGGCAGCGGTGGCGTCTTCCAGCTCCCACAGGCGAACGATCAGCTTCTGCAGGGCGGGATCCGCTGCAGCAGCGGCGTACTCGATACCCCGGCGGCGATCAGTCACCGCGCGGCCGTTGCCGGACAGCTCGTCGATCTGGTCCTGCACCGAAGCACGCTTCTCGGCCTGCTCGGCCGCTGCAGCCGCTGCCGCGGTGGCGTCCTGCAGCTCCCACAGCCGGACGATGAGTTTCTGCAGCGCAGGGTCGGCCGCAGCGGCTGCGTATTCCAGGCCGCGCTGGCGGTCGACCACGGCGCGGCCGTTGCCCGAGAGCTCGTCGATCTCGTCCTGCACCGAAGCGCGCTTCTCCGCCTGGGCGGTGGCGGTAGCCGCGGCGGCGGTGGCGTCCTGCAGCTCCCACAAGCTGACGATCAGCTTTTGCAGGGCCGGGTCGGCGGCTGCAGCGGCGTATTCCAGGCCACGGCGGCGGTCAACCACGGCGCGGCCGTTGCCGGACAGCTCGTCGATCTGGTCCTGCACCGAAGCCCGCTTCTCGGCCTGCTCGGCGGCCAGCGCAGCAGCGCTGGTGGTCGCGGCCTCCGTGATGCTGGCGAACGCATCCGACAGGCTCAGCAGCGTCGCATAGGTCTTGCGGCCGCTCTCGGTCGTCAAGTCCTGCGCCTCCACCAGGTCGCGGAACGCGGCCCGGGTGGTGGGCATGGCGATGTCCATGCTGTCGAACGTGCTGCCCAGCTGGCGCTTGACCACGTCGCGCCGCTCGTCATCGGTGTAGAAGTTCTGCAGGAAGCTGCTGGCGGCAGCCTGGAACTTGTCGAGCCCGCCGAAGACATCGACCAGGGCCGAGGCGGCAGCACCGCCGGCAAGGGAGGCCTTCAGCGCGGCCTGGTCGAGCGAGTCCAGCACAGCGTTGACGCTCGACAAGCTGCCGGCCAGGCGGGCCAGCGTGTCGATGGATGTTTCCCCAGCCTTGCGAAAGGGATCCAGCGCCGAGGCAGACGATACGGTCTGCCCGGCACCGGCGCCCGGCACATTGGTGCCCACTCCCAGCGGCAGCGCGCCGGCGGCATCCTCTGCGATGGCCGCAGCCGCAACGGCCGATCCGGTGGTGGCGCCGGAGAGGATGCCACCCGCCACGATGTTGGCCAGGTCGTCGCCCAGGCCCTTGAACACCGCGGCCAGCTTTTCCTGAACCTGCGTATCGGACAGGCCCTCGGTGCTGATGAACACGTCCTTGGTAAATCCGTCGATCGCCTTGGCGTTGAGGCCCAGCACGTCGGCATAGCCGGCGACGCTGTCGAATACGCTCTTGATCGACGAGTCGAGCGCGGCGCGGGTGGCATCGGGCAGCGGAGCGGTGTCGTCGCGGTACGACGGGCCCGAAAACAGGGTGCCGCCCTTGCGGATGGTGGTGAAGGCCGCCAGGCTGCTGTCGTAGCCGACGGTGCCCTTGATGCCGACGTCTGTCTTTTTCTCGGACCGGAAGACGCCGAGGGCGTTGAGGGCCACGAAGGCGGCCGCCAGATAGGGTGCTGCCGCCATCACGGTCTGGCCGATACCGGCCAGCCCGCCGGCCGCGTTCGCGCCGGCCGCCGCGGCCGCCGGCACCTGCGAGGGACCCGCCAGGCCGGAGACACCGTAGCCGAAGCTGCTGATGGTTTGCGACCCCACCATGTTGCCGAAGCCGGTGATGCTGCCACCCACGCCGGTGAGCCCACCCGTCGCCAGGCTGTATGCGGAATTGGCATTGCTGGCCAGGCCGAGCAGGTTGCCGGCACCACCCCCACTGCCGCCCCCGCCGCCGAGCAGCCCGGAGATGGTGCCGGACACGGGCGACAGGATGGCGCTGATGACCGGCCGCAGCACCAGCGTGTTGAACATGTTCTTCAGCGTGTCGCGGAAGTTCTGTGCGAAACCCTTGCCGGACTCGAAGCCGCGCAGCAGCGCATCGGTGAGCGACTGGTTGACCTGGTCGCTGGCACGCCTCATTTCGGAGGTGATGTCCTCCGCAGCCTTGGCAGTGGTCGTGCGGTCGTACTTGACGCCGAGCAGCTCGTTACGCTCTTTGAGCTGCTGGATTTCCTCTTTCAGCGCGAATTCCTGCACCGTCATCGTGCCGCTGATGGCGCTCTTACGCTCCATTTCGGCCAAGGTGGCCTCTTTCGTGGCGATGACCGCGGCCCGGCGGGATTGCAAGATGCGCTCCTGCGCATCTTCGGACAGACCGATCAGCGCGATCTCGTCGCGCATGGTCTGGTTATCTGCCGATGCGTCGGCGGTGGATTTGATCCGGGCGTTGGCCTCCTGAAGGCGAGCGTCGCGCAGATCGGCGATGGCCTTCAGCTCAGCCAGTGCGAGGTTCTTCGCCGCCTCGGCTGTCGACAGTTCGGCGATTCGCTCTTCGACCACCTTGCGCTGGGCGTCCGACAGCTTCAGCTTGCCGGCGGCCAGTTCCTTGTCGAGGTCGATCCGCACCTGCTGCGCAACGGTCAATTGGCCGCCGTTCTCCATCTCCTGCTTTTCAGCGGCGATCTTCGCGTTGATCGAGGTGATCAGGTTGACATAACCGGTCTCCTGCTTTTTCAGCTCAGCGCCCGACTCGTCTTTCTTATCCTTGTGTTTCTCGTTGATGTTGGCGATCTCGGTGCGCAGCGCGGCCTGGAGCTTCAGCACCTCGTTCGTGTTGCCCTCGGCCTTGGCCACCAGCTCGGCATTGCGTTTCTCAGCTTTCTTGATCTCGTCGTTACGGATCTGCGCGGGCGTCTGCCGGGTGCTCTCGCCGAGATACTTGTTGCGCTCTTCCTGGTCGCGGGCCCGCTGACCGGCCGCCGCCATCTTTGCGTCCTCGATGCTCGTGTTGATGCCCGCGCCCATTGCCAGGGCCTGCGTCTGCTGCAGCTCGGCGCGAAACTTGGCGATCTGCTCACGGCGCTGGCGGATGGTTTCGGCGATGTTGTCGGCACCACGCTGGCGACCGCCCTCCACCGCCCGGGCCATCGCCTCTTCGGACCGCTGGTTTTCCTGAATGAGCGAGTCGATCGCGCGCTGGATACCGGCTGCGGTCTTAGTGCTGGCTTCCAGCGCGACCGCGCCGGCGCCACCGATGGCAGCGATTCCCAGCAGCACGAGCACAGCCGGGTTGGCCGCCATCACCGCGCCGAGCGCAGATATAGCGCCGCCCACGGTCTTGAGCGCGCTCACGAATGCCGCAGCGCCCGCAACTACAGCCACACCTCCCACCCCACCGGCCAGCACCTTGAAGGTCGTTTCGTTTTCTCGAATGGTGCCGCCCAGCGCGTCCACAGCCTGGGCCACGGTACCTATCGCCTTGGCCAGGGTGGCGGATGCGCCAGAGGCCTTGTCGAAGTCGCCGACCGTGCGAATCGACGCATTGGTCAGCACGGTGAAGGCCTGGCCAACAGTCAGGGTGGCGTTCTTCACCTCGCCTGACAGCACGCCGGCCTGGGACTCCAGCGCCTTGATAACCTGCTCGGCGGTAATCTTGCCCTGGGCACCCAGTTCGCGCAGCTCGCCGCGGGTGACACCCAGGCCATCGGCCAGCGCCTTCGCCAGGCGCGGCGTCTGTTCCATCACCGAATTCAACTCTTCGCCGCGCAGCGTGCCGCTGGCCAAGCCTTGGCCCAGCTGCATCAGCGCGGCCTGCGAGGCTTGCGCGCTGGCGCCGCTGATGGTCACCGCGTTGGCGATGGCTTCGGTGATGCCCAGCATGCGCTGCTGGCTGACACCCAGGCCGGCCGCCGCCGTCGTGATGGTGGCGAAGGTGCCACCCAATTCGACGAAGCTGGTGCGCGAACGCTGGGCGATCTCGTACAGCGACGAATAGGCGGCGGCCGCCTGCTGGGCTCCGCCGGTCGCCAGCTTCAGCTGGTTATTCAGGGTGGTGACCGCATCGGCGGCCGACAGCACCTCTTTCACGCCCAGCGCCGCGCCCAGGGCGCCGGCCAGACCAGCCAGGCCACCACGCAGCGAGGTGGCGGCGGTGCCGATCGTGTCCATGCCGCCGCTGACGCGGCGCAGGCCTGCCTCCACCTCGCGTTCGCCGCCGAGGGAGAGCTTGATACCGATCGGCGTGGTCACGTGCGGCTACTTTCCAGTGGGTTTCTTTTTGGCCCGGCGTTCGGCCCAGGCATCGATGGCGGCGCGCTCGCAGGCGCGGATGCAGCTGAAAAGGCTGCGGCGTTTCTTGCCGTGGCGCATGCCCTGCTCGTCGAAGTAGCTGGCGACGCCGGCATAGTCGAGCCCCGATGCTTCCGGGCGCCACTGCGTCTGCAGGTTGTTCCAGTGGCCCCATGCGGGCAGGCATTCCGGCCAGATGTAGACAGGCACGTCGTCACTGCTGGTGTCGTCGAGCACAGGGCCACCGGACGGTGCGAACGCCTGCAGCTTGGCGAGCTGCGCCCGGACGGGCGAATGCTCAGCAGGCATGGACGCAGGTGCTTGCGCATCGTCTGGCGTGTCCGGTTGCGACTCGATCAGCAGCGCGACGGCCTGCGCTAGTTTTTTTCCTTGGCGCCCACCTCGGCCAGGTACGTGCGGTAGGTGAGGTACGCGAGGCCCGGGATCTTCAGCAGGCTGCGGTACGCGTCCTCGCTGAAGGGGACGTTTTCCTTGGCCTGGGTCTTGACGCCACTCCAGTCGGTGGTGACCTCGACCAGGAAGTCGGCCAGCGGCTGCTCGCCGTCTTCCTTCTGCTTGGCGTTGATCTGCTCCTGATCCAGGCGTTCGCAGGTGAGACGGAAATCGAACGGCTCCGGCGTGCCGGTGGCGTTATTGATGGTGCCCTTGACCTTGAAAGAGACGGTTTCGCTAACGACGATGGAGATAGCCATGATGGTGTGCCCGATGAATGGATGGGCCCGAGTGGTGAGGGGTGCGCGGCTGCCTGCTCGGGCAAGACAGGCCGGACACCGATGGCGCCCGTGCCGCGCATAAAACCGCTGCGGCTGCTGTCAGCTGGAGAGGACGGTGGGCAGGTTCTGCGCCTCGATCGAAATCTTGGTCTGCACCACGCCCTGGGCCTGGCCGGTGGGGACGCCCGCGGCACTGGCGTAGCCGGTGAGCAGCATCCTTGCGCCGGTGCCAAAGCGCAGGCGGATCGCGCGCTTGGTCTTCGACTTGTGGGCCTTGTTCAGCTCGATGAAGGCCGGGTCCGACAGATCGAACAGGTTGGTCATCGACATGGACATGGGCGAGACCACCGTGGGGGCGCGCTTGCGCACCTGGTCGTGGATGGTGGTGACGTCGGTGTATTCCGGGTCGCCGCCGGAGGTGTCGATCGTCTGGGCGGTGCGCATGCTGGCGCCGAAAGTGATGATCTGGAAGCTGCCGCCGATGAAGGTCTGGTAGTCCCGGGTGTCTTCGCTGTCGAGCAGGAACTTCTTGGTGGCGGTGTCCAGGCCGGTGATGCGGAAGACGCGCGCGTCGATCTCGTTCATGCCCTGCGAGGACATGACGATGTAGTCGCCCGCGGCCGGGTTTACCGAGCCCGTGTAGGTGGCCTCGCCGACGGCGGCCTTGCTGACCGCCGAGAGCGCGATGGAGGGGGACAGGGCGGTCTGCACATCGACGCCGACGTTCGTCCAGAAAATTGGATCTGCCATGGTGATACCTCGAAAGTGGTGGAGTGAGGGAGAAATGAAAATGGGCGGCGGCCGTCAGGCCGGCTGGTGCGGGGCGCCCGCCAGCGTGAGATAAGTGGCCTGCCAGGTCTGGCGCAGCTCGAAGAGGCCGACGGCTCCGGTGCCGGAGTTGTCGGGCCGGCTGCCGACCAGCGAGAGCCGCCGCAGCAAGCCGCCGGTGAGCGTGGTGGCTGGCAGCGCGAGCAATGCCGCCTCGATGCCACCCGCCAGCGCACGGCCGGCGGCGGGTGCACCGCCCTCGCCCTTGACGCAGGCTGAGGCCTCGAACTGGAAGACGCGCAGCTGCACGGCCGGGAAATTGACCGTCTGGTCGTCGACCGACTCGTCGCCACCGTTGAGCAGCACTGCGGGCAGCAGTGTGGTCGGCAGCTCGTCGGGCCGCTCCAGAAACACCCGATCCACCGGCACTAGGCCGGCCGCCAGAATGGCGGCCTGCACTGCCTGCAGGATGCGGGTCTGCATGTGGTCGGCCATGGTCATGCCTCCCGCAGCTGCAGCACGGTGATGCCGGTGCCGTCTGGCTGGATGCCGGTGACCGCATAGGTGCGAGCGCCGACCGTGAGCGCGTCGCCGTGCTGCACCAACGACACCAGCGCCGTCTGGACGACCGCGGCCGGCCCGGTCGTTTCCATGCCCATGGCCGAGAGATACGCCGCGTCGAGAATGACGGGCAGCACCTCACCGCCCAGCATGGCTGGCACGCTGAAGTCGGCGAAGAAAACGGACAGGTCTTCCGCGAACGCCATGGCGATCAGGTCCGCGTCAGATCGAGCGACGAATCGGCCGAGCCGGTCGCTGCAGGCGCGCCGCCGGCCGCGCCAGGGCCGGCATCGGCTTCGCCCGCAGTACCGCTGCCGTTGCCGCTGCCGTTGCCGTTGCCGTTGCCGTTGCCGCTGCCGGCGCTGGAACTGGAGCTGGAGCTGGAGCTGCTGGCGGATGCAGCGCCAGCAGAGCGCCCGGTCGCCTCAGCCGCGCCGGCATCGATCAAGGCCTTGGCGTGCTTGTCCTTGATCTCTGTGCTCTCGCCTGCGGCGTAGCGGGTGCCGTCGTGCTCGACGGGGGTCAGGAATCGAATCTTCATGTCGATCCCCTTAAGCCACGGCGTTGGCGATGAGGAAGCCCGCCGATGCGCCCGCGATCACCGGCGCCTCGACCCGCGTGTACGGATAGAACCAGGTCTTGGCGTTCGGGTCGTAGTAGGGCTCTTCGACCATCGGGTAGCCGTCGAGCGTGTAGGTGTAGCCGTAGCTGGGCGTGCCCATGTTGGCCAGGGAGGACAGCTCGGTGTACGCCAGCACCACGTCTTTGCCCCACACGTCCACGAAGGTGCCGTCGTCGAGGGCATAGATGCCGTCGCCGATGACCACGCGCGCGATGTCGAACAGCGACTGCAGCAGCTCGGTAGTGGCGATGTCGCGGCCGGTGTATTTCATCCGGTCGACCACCTTCGGATGCTGCTTCAGCTTGGCCATCACCGCCGCGCCGATCACCATCGTGTTGGGACGCTTGCCGGTCGACGTGCGGATGGCCTCGCGGGCGGCCTCGACGACCGCGACGGGGTCGCTGGTGGTGCCGAAATCGGACCACTGGAACGTGCCCGACAGCGTGATCTTGTTGTTGGCCGAGTAGTTGGCCGGATTGCGGGCCAGGTCGGCCTGCTGCTTTTCCAGACGCAGATCGAGCGCGTCGGACACCACCTTGATGCTGGCCGAGGCCAGATCGATGCCGGGCACGGCGCTGGCCTCTTCCAGCAGCTCGCGCGGCACGCTGGATTCCAGCGAGTAGTCGAGCAGCGAGAAAGGCGAGCCCTGGAAGCCGACCTGGATGCGCTTGGTGTTCTCACCAGGCGCACGCTGCGTGTTGGTGTAGAGCATGAACGCTTCCTTGCCGAAGCTCAGGATGCGACCACCTCGGGCGGCAACGCCGACCGTGGGGAACAACAGGCCGCCGACAAAGGCGCTGTTCTGGAAGCCCTGCGCGACGCTCGACAGAATCGGGTCGATCAGGCGGGCCTGCGATGGAGAGAGTTGGGGCATGGTGCGGTGGCTCCGGTGATCAGTTTTGGACGACCAGCACTTCGATCTGCTGGCCTGCGGCGGTGGCAGCGGTCATGGCCCGGGCCACGGTGGTGCCGCTGGCCTTGGTGATGACGGCACCGGCGGTGCCCACCTCCAGGGCGGCATCGACCGCGATGGCAGCACCGGCGATGGCGACGGCGGTGCCCTCGGTGACGACGGGCGCCCGCTCGCCGATGGAGGCGCCGGTCTTGGCGAAGCCGAGTGCGCGGCCGGCGGCGGTGGCGATGGCGCCTGCGCCGCTCACGGCGGCGTACTGGGTGATCGCGCCGGTGGCGTTGACGCCGTTGACCAGAATTTCGACAGATGCGACAGCCATGGCTTCAGGCCTCCGGGTTGATTTGCTTGATGGCCTGGACGTAGGTCAGGCCGGGGGTCTTCTTCATGAGCGCCTTGGCGTCACGATCGATGTCGGCACGCGACTTGGCGCCCGCGCCGCCCGCAGCAGCGGCGGCGGCCGAGGCGTCGACCGCAGGCGGCGCGCCGTTGGGCAGTACCTGCGGCGCATCGTTTGCCAGCGCGGCGGCCTGGGCTGCCCGCGCCTGGCGCTCGGCAGCGACGACGGCCGCTGCGGCGCCGGGGCCGGTGGTGGTGCCGTCGAACTTGAGGCTGGCGATCAGCGATTCGTGGCCGGGCAGGCTTGCGCCTTCGACGGCCTGGATGCGGGCGCGCTCGGCAGCGGCGCCGGCAGCGGCGCCTTCGGACAGCAACGCCTCGACCAGATCGGGGTGATCGGCGGCGAGTTGCTCGCGGGACATGGGCATAGAAATACTCCGGGTGGTGGGGTTGGCGGTGATCCGCGCAGCACCGGCGCGGGGTGCGCCCAGGCGGGCGCCCGGGGCAGCGCGCGTGGCGTTATCCCGGTTGAGCTGCTGCACCAGCGCGTCGAGCGTGGAAACACCGTCCACCAGCCCGGCATCGATGGCTTGCTGCCCGATGAAAATGCGGCCGTCGGCCATGTCTGCGAGAACGCGCTCGACCGCGACGCCGCGGTTGTTGGCCACCGTCTCGACGAACAAGCCGTAGAGGTGGTCCATGCGCTCTTGCATCGTTGCGCGGCCCGATTCGGACAGCGGGCCGTACTGGCTCTCGATGCGCTTGAACTTGCCGGCGAAAACCTCGGTGGTCCGCACGCCCTTCTGGGCTTCGGCACCACTCACATCCACGTGTGTGGAGACGACGCCGATGCTGCCGACGGCGGTGGTGCGGTCGGCGATGTAGATCTGCTGCGCGGCCGAGCCGATCCAGTAGGCGGCGCTGGCCATCATTCCGCTGGCGAGTGCGACAACGGGCTTGACCGCGCGGGCAGCGAAGACGGCATCACCCAGTGCCTGGGTGCCGTCGACGGTGCCGCCGGGCGAATCGATGGCGAGAACGATGCTGTGGACCGCCGTGTCTTCCAGCGCGGCGCGGATATCGCGCTCGATCAGCTGCGAGCTGGAGCCGCCCGAGATCTCCATGAAGAGATTCATGCGCTTGGCGATGACGCCGTCCACGGCGATGACGGCGACGCCGTCGATGACCGGATAGGACTCCTCGCGCTGGCTGACCAGGGGGCGGCCGATGCGTGCTTCGACGCCCGCGATGTCGATCTTTTCGCCACGGAGGTGGGTGGCGTAGATCCCCTGGATTTCCAGCAGCTTGTCGGGCTGGATGGCCCAGGGTGCGGTGAGTACGTCGAGTAGTTTCATGTCCTGCAGTGGTGTGTGCAGGCATGACTCTAAAAATTAGTGCTCCCTTAAAATAGGGCAAATTGCGACAAGTGGACCACGTCCAGGCCGCAAGCGACCAACGAATACTGAGCGTCAAGGGCGATTAAAAATTCACATTTATTTCAAAATTAAATTATGACACTTGAAATTCCTGAAGAGGCCTCAAAACAATATTATGAGTTTATCGAATTCAGATCTGCTTTAAGTAACGAGTCCGATCGGGGTTGCGCTCTATTTGCGGCAGCCTATCTCGATTCCGCTTTAGAGGGACTTCTCTTAGCAAGTCTGATTGAAAACAAAAAAAGCCGAGAAGAATTATTCGAAGGCAGCTCGCCCCTCGCCACCTTTTCCGGAAGAATAAAACTTGCTTGGTATTTAGGTTTTATTTCAAAGGAGTTTAGAACGGACTTGGAAGCCATCAGGAAAATACGAAACGAATTTGCACATAGTGCTGCTAATTTAAGTTTCGAGACTCAGTCAATCTCTGATAAATGTCGCAACTTGGGATTCTCTTATCACGAAGCAGATGCAAGGCCGAGAGCCCACTTCACTGCAGCAGCGAGTGGCCTTGTTTCGACCATCCATTCCCTGGAGAGAAAGGCAAAGCGACCTGCTGCAATGCCAGATGATCGACCAAGCGACGAAAAAAAGGCTGAAATAAGAGCCCGAGCCAGAGCCGCATTCGCAGCCGAACATCGCATGTCTACAGACCAGAAATAGGTAAATTTTTAAATTGCAAATTTATCTATGCGATTTTCGTTGAGACCTAAGGTTTTTTGAGCTTTATGCGTTGATAACACGTCACCAAATCATTTAATACCGTCTAGTAGGTCTGTGGAAACCTGAGATGCAGCTTTATTAGATACGAACGTGCCATCACGGCGCTGCCTATCGACCTCGCGTCTACGCTGCCGCTGCTTGATCTCCCATTCCACGCCGTCGTGCAGCACGCTCTCGGCGGCGAGCGTGCTGATGCCCATCTCGACCCGATCCCACGCGGCCGCCACTTCCTTGGTCGGATCGATGCTGCCGGGACCGTCGCCCACCCAGGTTCCCAGGCTCCAAGCCGCGCGCACGCTCTCGTCGGCGAAGAAGCCGGGCGCGGCGATGCGCCCCTCGGCAACCTCGTGGGCCAGCCACGTCTCGTAGACCGGCTGGCAGAAGTAGGTGGCGACCCAATCCCGCCGGCTGCGAAACAGCTTCCATGCCATCAGCAGCGCGCCGCGCGCCGCGCTGTAGCTGGACTGGAAGTGCATCACCAGCACCTCGTAAGGCAGTTCCAGCGCCATGCCGATCTGGCGCAGGATGGCCTGCACGAAAGGGTCGAATTGGGCGTTGGGCCGGCCGGGGTTGACCGGCATCGCCTCTTCGCCGGGCAGAAGGTTGACCACCTGGCCCGCCTCCATCTCGCCCGACCACTTGCCGGCCTTGTCGGCCAGCACGCCCTGCGCGTCGTCGTCGAAAAGATCACCGAACGCGGTCGGATCCATCTTGATGAAGACGGCAAACAGACCAGAGACCACGGCGGCCTGCAATTCAGCGTCGGAGTAGCGCTGCAGCTGCTTGAGCGGTTCAATGATCGGTGCCAGCCACGGCACGCCGCGCACTTGGCCTGGCCGCAGCGCCTTGTAAAGATGGATGACGTTGCGCCGGCCGGAGGGGCCACGAACTGCCATGCGGTCCCAGGCATTCGCGATGCCGGCCGGATCGCCGGGATGGCGGCGCGCGATGTGCACGTACATGGCCTCCCCGGTTTCCGCAGCCAGCTCGACGCCATCCTGCAGCAGATCGGTGTTGACCGCACCATGGGGGTTGCACACGCGGTCGGCTTCGATCAGCTGCAGCGCCAGACGCCGACGCCCCGCGCGCACCGGCATGGGAGTGGTGGCGAACACGTCGCCCGACTCCAGAGCCGATCGAAAGGCCAGCTCCTGCAGCCCGTAAAAGTTGAGGTTGCGCGACGTGGCGCAATCAGGCGAGATAGCCCATGCGCCGAACTTGCGCTGCGTGTCAGATTGCCACTCGGCGGCCTGGTCCTCATCAAGGCCGAGGCGGATGGCATCGATGGCCGGCGAGAACGAAAGGCCTGTGCCCACCACGTGGCTCACCGTGCTGCCGACAGCACCGGTGGCGACAGGCGCGTTGCGCACCTGGTCGCGGCTGCGGGCCCGCAGCATGGGCAGATCGCGTGCGATATCGCTGGCCGGACCACCAGCGCGCGGCGCATACCGCGAAAGCGCAGCGCGATCCAGTCGCGCCCCGGTGTAGCCGCCCGAAAGGGCCAGTGCGCCGCGCGCCGCCAGCCGCTGCACGGCGTACTGCGGCGCGACGTAGGCGATCACGCGGTCGAGCATGTTCTGGCCGCCGCCGGCCGCAAGCGCAGCCGCCATGGCTACGCCCTGCTGATTGAGCTGCTGGACCATGGTGATCAACCTCCGGGCACGACGACGCGCGAGCGGCGCATGCCGACCGCACTGTTGCCGAGCTGGGTGGCCCGGGCGTTCCAGGTGGCGATGCCCTGCTGGATGTCGGCCAGATTGGCCCTGGTAAGCCGGCGGCCGGCGATCTCGTACGACTGGCCGGACAGCACGGCCGTCTCGGCCGCTAGATAGGCGTTGAGCTGGGCCTGCGCCTGGACAAGGGTAATTCCTGACATTGGGGTGTTCCTGGTGATGCGGGAGAAAGTCTGCTGCGGCATGCAGGCCGAAGCTAGGGCAATTTGCGACGGGTCACTCTGGGGGCGGTCTTTTCATGAGGCGGTAAAGCGTCGCCCGATGAATGCCCGACCTGGCTGCAATCTCGTCCGTAGGCGCTGCGGACAGCCCAGCCTCGTAGACGCTGCGCCGCTGCTGCGCGTCCATGTGCTTGCGCCGCTTCGGCAGGAAATGCCGACGGCCTCCGTACGCCGCGCGCAGGTCAGCATCGATGCGCTGCAGCAGCTCTGGCGATATGCCTGGCAGGTCCCTGCGCACCGCGGCAATCAGAAGGGCAAGGATGTCGGCATCCTCTTTAGGCTCTTGATCGACCACTTAAACGCACGCCCTGCGGGTTCCCGCCAGTGAAATCCGGCTGCCCATCACCCGCGGTGGCTGCATGGCAGGCCGGACAGCCGGTATGCCACTCTCGTTTTGATAGCTGACTGCCGGCGCGGGCTCTGAAGTCGGAGCCGATTGCGCGAATAAGTCGGGAGCCATCGCCGACTCCAGCCGCTGCCACTGCCGATCGGTGTAAGTGTGGAGGCCCAAGCGGTGGGTGGCGAAGATCGCGTAGACCGTGCAATCGAGCGGTTCGTTGCGCTTGCGCAGCATGTTTTCCCACCGGTAGACGGTGCCGGTGGCGGTCTTGACCAGCACGCGAGATTCGGCGGTCAGCCCAAAATAGAACTCAGCCGCCAGGTGCTTGCTGGTGTGCACGTAGCCGGGCCCGGGCTGGGTAACAATCAGCCGGCCATAGATCAGGTCCTTCGCGGTGTCGGTACCGACCATCCACAGCTTCACGCCGCGGCGCACGACCTGGCCCCGGAAGTTGACGTCCTGGGCACTGGCCCGGCCGGCCACGGGCTTGCCGGGCACCTTGTCGCCCTTGACCGCAAAGATGCGGCGCCGTTCACGCAGCCGGCAGAAGTTATAGACCTGGTGGGTGAAGTGGCCGCCGGTGTCGACGGCCGCGGCCTCGATGCCCAGGCGTGAACCGTTGGCGTGCGGGAAGCTGGTGAGTAGGTAGGCGTCCAACTTTTCCCAGTCGGCCTGCTCAGCAGGGTTGGCCACCATCTTCACGTGGTCGACCACCCACATTTCCTCGCCGCGTCCGATGGCCCACACGACGATTTCAAACCAGGTGTCCTGAATGTCGACGCCGGCCACCAGCACCAGGCCGCCGTGAGGCACGGTGCGCAGGGCATAGTCCTCGGCGCGCTGCATCAGGGCGTGTTCATCGGCCCGGTCGGAAGCCTCTTCCCAGACGTCGCCGCGGGTTTCGTTCACGAAGCCCTGCATCGGGCCCGGGTCGCCCTGCTTCAGGCGCACGTGCGCTTCCAGGAACTCGCGGACGATGTCGTCCCAGGTGCGCTGCGGGCTGTAGGCGGCCCAGACGTGCGAGCCGACGTGCTCGGGCGGCTGGCATGGCACGCCCATGCCATCGCGCCAGATGCGGTCGGGCCCGTAGCGGTACCGGTGCTGGTGGTCGATCCACACGCCCTCGCGCCAGATGCCCAGGTAGTCGGCCTGGGTGATGGACTCACCGCAGTGCGGGCAGACGTGGTGGGCGCCGCCCGGCTGGCCGTTCCACTTGAACCCGCTTTTGGCGGTCTTGCCGCCCCAGGTGAGCGGGTGCTCGGCATCGCAATGCGGACAGGCGATGTTGTAGACCATCTGCGCGCCGGCGGCGGTGTGCCGGGCGTCGGTGTGCGAGAGGCCCTTGATGCGCGGGGTGCTGCCGGCGACAAGCTTCGGGAAGGGGGCACCCTCCAGCCGGCCGCGGGCCAGGGTGATCGGGTCGGAGGACTTCTCGATCTGCTGGTCGAAGGCGTCCAGCTCGTCGAGCAGCGAGACGGCCACAGTGATTCGGCGAAACGCCCGGGCCGCCTTGCCGCCCAGGAGGTGGAGCACCGAGCCGACGAAGCGCTTGAACTTCATCGTGTCCTCGCCGCCGCCGGTCAGCGCCACGCGGCGCAGCGCCTTCACGTCGCGCAGCATTGGCTCGACCTCGCCCTTCACGAAGCTGTCGCGGTCGTCGTCGGTGGGTTGCCAGAGCGCCTGCTTGCGGCGGCGGTGCGCGGCGTTGTAGGCCATGAAGGCGAGCAGGATCTTGGTGTAGCCGACGCGCTTCGATTTCTTCACCGTCAGCTCGGTGATGCGGTCGTCGCTCATCCAGTCCATCAGGGCGATCTGGAACGGGTAGGCCTCCCACTGCCCCTGCGCGTGGCTGCTCTCGGCCGAGAGGTAGAAGTGATCGGCCGCCCAGTCGGACAGCGGCTGCGGCACCACGGCGCGCAGCAGCGCCAGGCCGTCTCGCACCGCAGCCGCCACGGCGAGCCGGGTGGTGCGGGGCGACTGGCGGGCGACCGCGGCCAATGCGCTCATGCGGGCACGCCTCCCTGGCCGTCTTCCTCGTCGTCGTCCTCTTCCAGGGCCTCGACCGCCAGCGCGGCGGTGCTGCGCAGCCAGTCGTTGCGGGCCGAGGCCAGCGCGGTCTCCAGCGCGTTGCGGCCTTCGACCGGCAGGGGGCAGACCTTGTGCAGTGCACCGGGGAGCGCCTCGAAGCGATCGGCGATCGACTGGGAGGCGGTGGCCAGCACCGCGGTGAGCAGCTCGATCGGCGCGTACTGGCCGCGGGCGATCGCATTCTTGATGTCGACGCCCTCGCGCTGGGCCCTGGCCAGGGCGGCACGCTCCTGCACCAGGTCCAGGCCACCGGCTTCGCCCGACGCACGGCCGGCGGCCACCTCGCGCAGCCGCTCGCAGTAGTCGAGGATCCACGCATGCGCGGTCTGGCCGCGCACGATGACGCCATCCGCCACCAACTGGCTGACCTTGGCCGGGCTGATACCGACCAGCTCAGCGAATTCTGCCTGCTGGATGGGCACCAAGAGAGCTTCCAGTGGCTTCACTTAACCCCCTTAGCAGACCTACGAAACAGTCCAACAACGGGGTTCGAATTACCCGCATCGGAGGGGGCTCCGGGAGGACCCGTTAGGGGGGTGGGGTGTGGTGCCGATGCCACGCGCGCCCCTGCCGGGTGCACCGCCATCACGCCGCCCTCGCCCGGCCTGCCGAGGCCAGGATGCGGGCCATCCGCTCGCGTACTGCAGACGATGGAGGGCCGACCTTGGTGTCGTCCTCGATCAGCGGCAGAGGCGGCGGCACAGGCGCGCCCCACCCTGAGGCCAGCTCACGCTGCATGGTCCATTCCCAGCGCTTGCGGCAGTCGGCGAATGCTTTCGTGCGCAGTTCGTGGGCCATCTCGTGAGCAGCACGCCACACGGCAGGATGCGTCCACTGCCCCATGCGTCCGGCTTCACGCTCCCGCATGCCAGCTGCCGCTTCCAGCCAAGCCGTCTCAGGATCGAGCGCTGGCCTGCATAGCTGGCGGAACTCGCCCAGCGTCGGGGCGAAGCGGCGATCGGCACATGCGGCCACACCGCGCTCCAGCTCGTGGCGCTTCAGGTCGGACAGGCGCTCGGCCCATTCGGCCTGCAGCACGATCGGCTCGACGCCGCGGTACATGTCGGCCATCTTGGCGCCCAGCTGCGCACCCAGGCTCTTGAAGACCTGGGCGACGGCCAGCTGCGACAGCGGCAGGCGTTCAGGCGACGACTCGGGCGTCGGCATCGACAGTGCGGTGGTCAGGTGCTGCATGGGTTGCTCCAGGGTCACAGATGGCAGAAAGGAAGTTGGCACGCTCATCGGTCGCAGAAGGCGCTCGGCCCCTGCTCATTGGCGGTATTCGGGTGTTCGCTGCGTCGTGCCTTCGCCCCTTCGCTGTGGCGAGGGCATACGCGAATGTCTTGCCCCGCTGGACGGCATCGGCCGCGGCATCGACCAGCTCGGGCAGGGTGATCCCTGCATCCAGCAGCGCGATCAGCGTCGGGTGCGCGGGGTTCGCGTCGGCCAGCCCCGCCTGTCGCATCGCCCTGCACGCCTCGCCTGCGGGTGTGCCCACGCGCTCCTGCGCAGGTGCACGCGGGGGTGCGCCTGCATGCGCATGCGTGTCCCCTCCCCTGGCATCTGGCGTCTGGTGTCTGGCGTCTGGGGTCTGGTTGCCGTGCGACGTAACACCGTCTTCCGGTGACACCGTGGGAGACGTCTCACCGTTACGGTGTGACGTAACCGCAGGCGTAACGCGTGACGCATCCGGCGTAACGCTGCCGTCACCGTGAGACGGTGTCGCGCGGACGAGTGCATCGGCCAGTTCGTCCATCGACGCATCGCGCGGCATGGTCACACCACGGGAGGCCAGGGCATCGAACAGGGACTTGCGCCGGCTGCGGTATTTCTCCTGCCGGCTTCCCTTGGGCGGCTTGGCGCCGTCACCACCACCGCCCGTGCTGCTGCCACCAAACCCAGCGCCTGCAGCGTCGGCCACACCGATCTCCCGGTCGCACCGTGCCTGGTGCCAGCCATCATCCTGCTGCTCGAAGAACTCGCGCAGCACGGCCTCGACGGCGCGGCGCTGGGCCGGCGTCACCGCGCGGGCCAGGCGGCAGGCCTGCTTCAGATCAACGGGGATCGGCTTCTCTCGCTTGTAGTACTGGTCCAGCAAGCGGCGGTATGCGCAGTCTTCGTCCCAGCTCAGGTGCTGGGTGTCGGCCGCATAGTCGCCCATGTGGTGCTTGTAGAAATTCACCGCTTACACCCCCGCCATTTCCCGGATGCGGAAGCGCATCCGGCGTGCCATGTATTCGTCGACCTGGGCGGTCTGCGCGATGCGCTCCATGCTCAGGCGGCGCTGGTAGTTGCCGATGCGGACGAACATCAGTACCGGGCGCACGTCGACCCCGCCCGGGCCGGCCGCAGCCCAGATGCCGGGCGGCAGGTGGGCGCCGGCACCGCCGCGCAACTTGCCGTAGGAGACGAAGTAGCGGCGCCCGGCCTGGCGGGCGGTGCCGCGCTGCACGCGCGCCCTGCCCTTGTCGTTCATGTTGGAGCGGTAGCCCTGCTCGCCCTGGGCCTGGAAGTAGCTCAGCAGCTGCACGAGGAACGGGCCGCGGATGTTGCCCCGGCCGTCGTCGCTGCCCGGGTACGGTGTGCGGGGGATGGCCGTCTGGTAGCCGCGCGGCAGGATGCCGACCCGGCGCAGCGCCGACTCGCTGCGCTTGTCGCGCCGGCGGCCGCCCAGGGTCTGGGTCTGCAGAACCTTCTGGGGATCCACGCCCTTGCCGCCCGCATAGGTCGGCTCGATATCGGCCACCAGCGAATCGGCCGTGGCCATGCGCACCCGCGGGCTGCTCAGGATGAACGGCGTGGGCCGGTCGAAGACCTTGCGCATTTCCGTCTGCATGGCGCGGCGGACCTGGAAGGCCGTGTCGTTGATCGCCTTCGCATAGGCCTGGCGTGCCTGCGGGCCGCTCAGCTTGGCGAGCAGGTCTTTGGCCTTGCCCAGGCCGTCCACGTCGACGCCGATCCTCATCGCGCCACCTCGGGCGCTGCCGGCAGCTTGCCGCGCAGGGCGGCCAGGGCATCGTTGATGGCGGCCATGGCGTCGCCCGCGTATTCGGCACAGCGGCGCATGTCGTTTGTCGACGGCGGTCGACCCTCCTGCAGGCGCAGCACCGCGTCGCCGTACTGGCGGGTGAAGTCGGCGTGCGCGATCTGCTGGCGCACCAGCGCCTCGACGGGGTCGCCGCCGGCCTGGTCGGGCATGGCGCGGACGCAGGTGTAGCCCAGGCGGGCCGCCATGGCGTGCAGCACCGCGGCATTGCCGCTGAAAAACTGCAGATCGACCGCCTCCCGCAGGGAGAGGTGGTGTGTGGTGTTGGCCGGGTTGACCTTGTGCGTCAGCGTGCCGGCCGAGACACCCATGCGGGCGGCCAGGGCCACGATGCCGCCGGGGTATCCGTGGGCCGTCTGGTAGGCGGCATCGCCCGGGTCCTGGCCCAGCGGGGTGTCGGGCACCGCCTCGTTTGCGACATAGGCAAAAGCGTGCGGCATGGACATAGTTGCCCTCATGCGCTGCCACCCTCGGCAGCGGACCCCGAGGAGCCACCCGATGCCAGACCCGATTGCCCTGTCGATTGCCGAACTTGAACAGATCCAGACCCTAATGACGGTGCGACAGATTCGCAGCGTCGATTGGGACGTACTCGGTGCAGCTCTAGTGGTGCAAGCATGCGTGGGCCAGGAAGACCGGCTGCTCGACGTGCCGGTGTCGCTGACCCCTGCAGCGGCAGCAGAACTATGGACGCTGCTGGGCCGAGCGCTGCGGGAAACAGGCGGCGCAGCAGGACCAGCGCAATGATCTCTCGGACCCTACCGACGAATGCCATGGGCACATCCTTCCGCCACGCCACGCGCGGCACCACGGGCGCGAGCGCCCAACAGAGAAAACCCGCCTGCCGCCCCGGCATGCCCAACGCTGCGCACCTTCCCGCGCGCAGTGAACGAGGAACCATGGAGGAAGAACCGATGGGGCCGCCGGCTGGAGTGGCGGCAGGCGGGGGAAAACCTTCGCGCGCAGGCCAGTACCATCCCGCGAGAATCAACCCGCCGGAAGGACAGTGCGATGAAGCGCGATATGGACTTGGTCAGAAAGATATTGCTGGCAGTAGCCGATTCGCCCCACGGATCGCAGCTGCAGCAACTGGACGGAGTGAGCAACGAGGATTTCACGCTGCACGCCATCTGGCTGGCGGAAGCTGGTCTCGTTATCGCCATCACATCGGACCAGGCGGTGAGCGCCACGTATGCACTCATCCTCCGGCTGACATGGCAGGGCTGCGACTTCGTGGATGCCATCAGAGACGACACCCTCTGGAAAAAGGCGAAGGAGAGCGTCATGAAGCCAGCCACGTCATTCACCTTCGACCTGGTGAAAGACTGGCTCAAAGCCGAGATCGCGCAGGGCTTGCCGACCTTGCGCGGACTGGCCTAGCAGCTCACGCGCCTCGGCCGCCGCCGCGAGCAAGCCACCTTTTGCGGTGTCACTGCGGGCCGCGACTGCGGAGTGCTCAACCGGAAAGGCAATGTGGCTTCCCGCCAGTGCGAACCACCGCGCCGCAGACGTCGCCAGCCCGTGCGTCACGGGGTCCGCAATGCTGATCGAAGTCGGAACCTCGCGGGCAGGCTGTACATCAGGAATCGGCCCGGCTGGACGACTCCACGTTTTCGACGAAAACTCCGCCGAGAACTCTGTCGACGGTTCCGCCAGAGGCCTCTCGGACCTGAGTACAAGCTCGAACTCGCGCAGGATGGCGGCCATTTCGGGCACTGCCGACTCGGGGACCGACGACTCCACCTGCACCGAGGAAAACTCGCCGCCGGCGACCCTCAGGGTGAAGGACATGACGTACTGGGGGTTGATGCCCATCGCGCGCAGCAGCGGCCCGGCCAGAGCGACCGTTGTCGCTATGCGGATGGGCGAAAGTCCGGGCGGCGGCACGTCAGCCTGCATGGACAAATCCGTATCAGACATGGGAGACCTCTTCTGCTATGGATTCGGTAGCTGGTTGTCGTTGGCTGGCGCTGGGTTGCGGGAGATTTGGTGTGGAATCGGCCAACTCGGGCCAAATTTCAGCCCAGTCGTCGGGACGCAGGTCGCGACGCGTCACGCGGCGGTCCGTGATCGTTTCGATCCGCACGCACTGTTTGGGCGGAACGTCGCGGCCGCTGGCCGTGTCGGGCCGCAGCCACTGGCCGACGGCGACCGGCGTGATGCCGAGCAGCTTTGCCAGCGCACGCTGGCTGCCGCAAATTGCTACCGCTCGCCGGAGTGCGGCGTGATTGGATGCTTCCATGATGGGCGATAGTAAAGCATTACTTGCCCACGGTAAAGCATTGCCCGCTTGCGGTGTCGGGCTCTACGATCAAGCAATGCTTTCCACAGCCGCCACCGTTGCGGACAAACTACGCCTAGCCTTACGCGAGGCCGGCGTGACGCAAACGCAGGTTGCCCAGTACTGCGGCGTTACCAAGCAAGCAGTTCAGGGCTGGATCAAGACCGGTCGCATCGACAAGCAGCGGCTGCCAAAACTCGCCGAAATCACCGGCCGCCCTTTGTCATGGTGGCTCGACGGCAAAGAGGCCGAATCCACGGCGCACCTGACGATGGAGTCCGCGAAGGAATACTCAATTTCTGAGTGGCCATTCGAAAGCATCACCCCAGGCGAGTACAACAGACTGACCAGCCGCCAGCGCGCACTTGTGGAGGGCTACGTCAGGGGACTGCTGGCACAACCAACGGCCGATAAAAGCGACCGCGTTAGCAACGGCGCCTGACCATCGGCGCGGAGTGGTCCTGCTCTTTGCGCCCAGGGCTCAGAAAGACACAGGCTCTTAACTAGAGGATCGATTTGCCGTCAAGAGTGAGTTGCGTGACGCGCCGCCGGGCCCCGCTCACGATGCACGAGGCACTTGCCGGCACCTCGATTCCCAGTCCATTCCGAAGGCGCGCGAATTTGGTTTCGCGCCCCCAAGCGAAGAAGTACTCATCGCCCCTGCCGTGGTTAGCGACATAGGGAACATCTGCGCGGTCTGGGTCTCGCGAAGCTCGCTTAATCGCTTCCTGGCAGAGCAGCAAAGCATCCATCTCCGAAAAAGACCGCGTTGCCTGAGTGTTGCCGGCTCCTCCCGCACACATGGCAAGCACGCCTCCGGCAAATGCAAGGGCGACCGCCCACTTGACGACATCCATCGGCGCAATGCGAGGTAGGGCCGCCTCTCCAGGCCGGCCCTGTCGCGCGAAGCGTTGAGCTTCCGCCTCGGTTTCGAATGAGAAACGGCCAGCCCGCCAGCGACCATCCACGTCTTGCTTCACCTTCATAGCGACCTCCTGACGACAGCGTAGCAGCGCACCCGCCCAACGTCGACAATTCGGTAAAGCACAATTGCTTTACTTTGGAAAAGTATTGCTTTACTATTCGCTCACTCCACAACGGATTGAGCGATGCACACCACCCCATCACCAGCCAGCAGCGCGGCAGCAGCCCTGCCCGCCTCCTTCACGACGCAGCAACTGGCCGCCGCACTGGAGCGCCGCGCCCGCCGCGGCGCCGTCGTAGCAGCACTGCTCAACAGCGAAGAGCGCCTGCAGTTCTGGAAGGGCTGCGCCGACGCCTGCCAAACCTTGGCACGCGGGACGGCAGCCAAGATGGCGGAGAAGGACGCTCGATTAGCCGCCGAAGGCTACGCGCAAACAAGCCTGGAGTCCGCAGGGGCCGCTCTCCCCGCTCGCTTCAAACATCTCTCCCTCGCCGAGGTGCAGCAGATCCTCCGAGCCGAGGGCATCGAGATCGCCGCTGATGCGGTCGCCGACGGCAATCTCGGTGCTCGACAGGTTCTGGAAAGCGGCGTAGTCGCCCGCTTCGATTGCGACGATGAACATGCCGTTTCGGGCATTGATGTGGGTCACGGTGCCGACTGCCATTGCGTCTCCAAGGGAGGAGCAGCCATCGTAGCCGCAGCTCCGCTCCGCAGCGAAGGCGGTGCCGCATGACCCGCCGCCTCGACAACCCCACCCTCGACGCATGCCTGATCGCCGGCCTCACGCTGGCCATCGCGCTGGTGCTGGGCAGCCTGGGCGGCTGCATCGACACCGGCCCGGACGAGCTGGCCGGCATGCAAGCCCAGGCCGACGAAGCTGCCGAGCTGCAGGCGCAGTACGCCGCCCAGAACGCAGACGCTGCGGCGGCCACCTCAGCCCGCCCTCGCCATCCCTCTGCCACCAAGCCGCCGCGCCGCCCGCATGGGTCGGTGCTGGTCGCTGCTGGCCGCTGATTTCCCTCCCTGCCACCACCACCAACAGGAGTCCGCCATGCTTGCCCAAAACCTCACCCTGCACCTGCACCAGCCGATTTCGGCAGCCGAATTCGGCACGCTGCTCACCACACTGGACAGCCAGCCCGTGCTGGGCCAAGCCGCACAGTTCGCCCAGGCTGCGGCCGGCGCTGACGCTACCGCAATCCTGCACAACTTGCCTTCGCTGGACAGCTTTCCACCCGCCATCGGCCAGCACTGGCCCGCCCAGGGCGGCACCTACGCCGGCATCCTGCGCGGCATCGACGGCGAGCCTGATTGCGCCCTGATCGTCGCCCCGGCCGCCGGGGGCGAAACCACCTGCACCTGGGGCCCGCGCGACACCGATGCCGGCGAAACCAGCGACATCGACGGCCGCGCCAACACCCTCCTGCTGGCCGGCTTGGCAGAAGCCTACCCCGCCGCCCGCTGGGCGCTGCGCCTGCGGCTGGACGGCTTCGAAGACTGGTACATGCCTGCCCGGCGCGAACTGCAGCTGATCGCAGCCAACGCGCCGGAGGCGATGGACCCAAAGCCGTACTACTGGAGCAGCACGCAGTACTCGCGCCACTACGCGTGGTTGCAGGACTTCGAGAACGGCACCTCCAACAACTACGGCAAGGGCAACGAGTGCCGGGCCCGTGCCGTCCGCAGGATTCAACTTTAGGCCTTCTGACCTTCAGCCCTTCAAGGTTCCGCATGCGCCCGCCCGCCCCCTCTCTGCGCCCCTCGGCCCGCCGGCCGAAGGCCGGTCGCGCGCGATTTTTTTTGCGGGGCACCGCGCCATGAACGCCGGCAGCCAGCAGCTGCACCTGACCCGCCCGGTGTACGAAGTGCGGCACGAGCACAAGCGCGGCTTCCAGGCCCAGCTGATCGAGCGCACCGGGCGGCTCTCGTACGGCGCCCGCATCGAGGCCATCTTCGCCACCGAAGAGGCTGTCGCCTTCATCGACGCGCACCGCGCCGAGCTGAAGAGCGGCACCACGCTGCAGGACCTCGACCTGGTCGACATCCACGCCCACAACGACGTGCTGCGCGGCTATGTCGCCGGCACGCCCCGCATCGCCCCACCGCGGCACGCCGCCGCTCCCGCCAACCCACCGCAGGCCGAGCCTGCTTAACCAGCCGCCACCGCCATGACCAAACCCACCCGCATCCGCGCCGTTTCCACCGCCCGCGCCGCCGCAGCCTCCCCGAGCCAACCCGCTTCGCCACCTGCCAAGGTCGAGGCGTTCGACTTCCTGATGCAGGCCGCCACCCTGATCAACCAGCGCGGCGAAGAGCGCGACACCCACCCGGAGGGCGGCGCAGCGGCGCAAGAGCGCAGCATGGCCGCCACCGTGGCCGCGTTCAACGCCATCCACGGCACAGCCCTCACCGAGCGCCAGGGCTGGATGTTCATGGTGCTGCTGAAAATCACCCGCGCCCAGACCAGCGCTGTCAACGGCAAGCCCAACCCCGACGACTACTTCGACGGCGCGGCCTACATGGCACTGGGCGGCGAATCGGTCGGCTTCACCACGGGTGCCGCATGAGCGCCTGGATCCACACAGCCACCGGCCAGCAGTTCCACCTGGGCGGCATCGGAAGCTCGGTCAACCGCATCGACCTGCACGACATCGCCCACGCGCTGGCGCAGATCAACCGCTTCACCGGCCACGCCACCCGGCCCTACAGCGTGGCCGAGCACAGCCTGCTGTGCGCCGACATCGCCGAGCGCATGCAGTGCACCCCGGCCGTCCAGCGCACAGCGCTGCTGCACGACGCCCACGAGCCTACACCGGCGACTGCAGCAGCCCGGCCAAGCAGGTGCTGGGCGCGGCCTGGGCCGACTACGAGGGCGCGCATGCCCTGGCGGTGCGCAAGCACTTCCGCATCAACCACATCTTTGCGGGCTGCCGCCCGGCGCTGCACGCGATCGACCTGGTGGCGCTGGCCACCGAGCGCCGAGACCTGATGGCCTGGAGTGCCGACACGCACCCCGCCTGGGAGGTGCTGGACATGCCCGGCCGCGTGGTGCCGCCGGCCGACTGGATCAACCTGCAGAGCCTGAAGCGCGAGCACAAGGACTGGACCGAGTGGCGCGACGAGTTCCTGGAGCGGTACCACGCGCTGGGCATGGCGGTCGAGCAATGGTCAAAGGAGAACATGCAGTGAGCGGCTCACCTACCTACGGCCGCGAGCGGCCCATCCTCTTCTCTGCACCGATGGTACGGGCGCTGCTGGACAACAGCAAAACGCAGACGCGGCGCGTGTGCAAGCCAGCGCAGGACCGCAGGCTGTCCTTCGTGGTAGAGGTTCCCGATCCACAGGAGCGCGGGCAGGTCTACAACGGCTCACACTTTGGCGACGAAGAGGGCGAGTTTCAGTTTGCATGTCCGTACGGTGGACGAGGGGACCGCCTTTGGGTGCGCGAGTCGTTTGCCATTGAGCACTGCGTCGAGCCTTATCAGCGGCCGCCGCACTCAGATGGCCGGCCGATCCTTCATCGGCCCACCGACGACATTGACTGCCTCCACCCGCTGTGGAAGCAGGCGCACTACCGCGCAACCGATCCGGCGCCCGAGTTGCTTTACGAGCAAGCGCCAACCGGCGGCCGGGAGAAGGAGATTGGCGTTCGCTGGAAGCCATCCATCCACATGCCCCGTTGGGCCAGCCGCATCCTGCTGGAGCTCACCGACGTGCGCGTAGAGCGGCTGCAGGACATCAGCGAGGCCGACGCAATCGCAGAAGGCTGCGCAACCGGATGCATGACGCCGACAGTCAATGACAGCGGCAGCGCGATCTACGGCCCGGGCGGTTATGCGCTGCTATGGGAGTCGATCCATGGCGCCGGCTCTTGGGCCGCCAACCCCTGGGTGTGGGCCGTCTCGTTCCGCCGGCTGGAGGTGACCCAATGAACCGCGCCCAACGCCGCGCCGCCGGTCACCGCCGCGCGCCCAACCGCAACCAACTCCGCGCCGACCCTACCGCCGCTTTCGCCGCGATCGGCGCTTGCCTGGAGATCGAACCGGCCAGCGCCGACCACCTGCTGATCGTCGCCCGCAGCGCCTTCCGCGACATGGCGGCCGGCAGCACCGACCCGCAGCTGTTCGACGCGCTGGGCATGCAGCCGAACGTGGGCCTGATCCGCGCCGAGAGCATTGCGCCCGAGCTGGTGCAGCTGCTGATGGCCGCAGCGGACGCCATGCGCGAGGCCGACGACATCTACGGCCGCCACAACCGCTACGGCTTCACCGGCCCCGGCCTGCAGGCCATGGCGACCGGGCTGGACGCCTACGAGGCGATTCTGCGCGCCAGCACGCCGGCGCAGATGCGCACCGCCACCAAGGAAATGATCCGCCGCATGCAGCAGCAGCTGGCCGCGGCGGCAAAGGGAGCCGCAACGGCATGAAACGCGACGACTTCACCCTGCACCTCGGCTTCCGCGACGAGCTGATCATCGACAACTTCGCCGGCGGCGGCGGCACGTCGACGGGCCTGGAGGCCGCCTTCGGCCGCCCGGTCGACATCGCCATCAACCACGACCCCGAGGCGCTGGCGATGCACGCGATCAACCACCCGCACACCCGGCACCTGCTGGAGAGCGTGTGGGACGTGGATCCGATCAAGGTCACCGGCAACCAGCCGGTGGGCCTGGTCTGGCTGTCGCCCGACTGCAAGCACTTCAGCAAGGCCAAGGGCGGCACGCCGGTGGCCAAGCACATCCGCGGCCTGGCCTGGGTGGGCATGCGCTGGATCGCGCTGTGCAAGCCGCGTGTGCTGATGCTGGAGAACGTCGAGGAATTCCAGACCTGGGGCCCGGTGCTGGTGGGCGCCGATGGCCTGTGCCGGCCAGACCCTGCCCGCAAGGGCAAGACCTTCGAGTCGTTCGTGCGCCAGCTGCGCGCCCACGGCTACACCGTGGACTGGAAGGAGCTGCGGGCCTGCGACCAGGGCGCCCCGACGATCCGCAAGCGCCTTTTCCTGATCGCTCGGCGCGACGGACTGCCGATCCTCTGGCCCGAGACGACCCACGGCGACCCGACCAGCCCGGCCGCCATCGCCCGCAAGCTCACGCCCTGGCGCACCGCGGCCGAGTGCATCGACTTCAGCCTGCCGGCGGTGAGCATCTTCGACCGGAAGAAGGCACTGGCGACGAACACCCAGCGCCGGGTGGCGAAGGGCCTGTGGCGGCATGTGCTGGCGAGCGCCAAGCCGTTCATCGTCGGCGTCGGCGGCCGCATGGGCCAGTCGCCGGAGCGCACGGTGAATGCACCGCTGCAGACGATCACCAGCAAGGCCGATGCCTGCGTGGCCCAGCCGGTGCTGGCGCCGTTCCTGAACGAGCACGCCAACGCCAGCAACCAGCGCACCATGGCGGCCGACGAGCCGCTGCGCACGGTCTGCGCCCAGGTCAAGGGTGGGCACTTCTCGGTGGTCGCCACGCACATCACGAAGTTCAACACCGGCAGTGTTGGCTCCGCGATGGATGCCCCGCTGTCGACGGTGACCGCCGGCGGCACGCCGAAGCGGCCCAGCACCGGCATCACGCAGGGCGTGGTGGGCGCCGCCCTGGCGCCGCTGCGCGGCACCTCCGAGGCGCACCTGGGCGGGCACGATGTGCAGGCGCCGCTGTCCACGGTGTCGGCCGGCGGCACGCACCATGCGCTGCTGGGCGCCAGCCTGGTGACCGTGGGGTACGGCGAACGCCCAGGGCAGCAGCCGCGCGTGCCGGACATCGAGGCACCCATGGGAACCGTGGTGGCCGGCGGTGTGAAGCACTACCTGGCCGCCGCCCACCTCACCCACCTGACCCACCACGGCGACCGGCCGGGGCTGACGCCCGACGCGCCCCTGCCGACGATCACCGGCGCGCACCGCGGCGAGCAGGCGCTGGTGGCGGCCCACCTGGTGGACATGGGCCACGGCGAGGGCAAGGACGGCACGAAGCGATTCAGCCACGGGGTGCGCAGCCTGGAGGTGCCTTTGAACACGGTGACCGCCAGCGGGGCCACCAGCGCCCTGTCGGCGGCTTACTTCGAGCAGGCGAACGGCGGCTTCTACGACGGCCACGGCCGGCCGGCGGATGCGCCCATGTCCACCATCACCGCCGCGGGCAGCAACCAACAGCTGGTGACCGCCTACTGCGTGAAGTACTACAGCAGCGGCGGCCAGTGGCAGGGTCTGGCCGAGCCGATGCACACCGTGCCGACGAAGGGCCGTATGGGGCTGGTGCAGGTGGCGCAGGTGTCGGCCGACTGCCTGGCGCCCGAGCACCGGGCCCGGGCCGCTCAGTGCGCCGCGCTGCTGCACGACCATCTGCCCGAGCACTTCCCGACGCCGGCCGACCTGGTGCTGGCCTGGCAGAACGGCCAGTGGTGGGTGCTGGTGGACATCACCCTGCGGATGCTGAAGCCGGTGGAGCTGTTCCAGGCCCAGGGCTTCCCGCGCGGCTACGTGATCCACGAGATACCCGACCCGGCGCTGCTGTTCAAGGACGGCGTGCAGGCGGCCGACCCGCTGGCGGTGCCGCGCATTCCGCTGTCCATTACCGCCCAGGTACGGATGTGCGGCAACAGCGTGAGCCCGGTGCAGTCGGAGGCGCTGGTGCGGGCGAATTTCGGGCACGAAGCGCTGATGCGAGGGAGGGCCGCGGCATGAATTTCGAGCTGCACCGCGGCGACAACCTCGCCGCGCTTCTCACCATGGCTGACGCAAGCGTCGATGCCGTCGTGACAGACCCACCCTACGGCCTGAGCCACGAGCCGGACATGGCCGAGGTGCTACGCCACTGGCTGGCTGGCGACGACTACCAGCACCGCGGCGGCGGCTTCATGGGCAAAGCGTGGGATTCGTTCGTGCCGGGGCCCTCCATCTGGCGGGAGTGCCTGCGCGTGTTGAAGCCCGGCGGCCACCTCATGTCTTTCTTCGGATCACGCACCTACGACATGGGGGTGTTGGCCATTCGTCTGGCCGGCTTTGAGGTTCGCGATCAGATCATGTGGGTATACGGGTCCGGCTTTCCAAAGTCGAGCAATCAGGGGGGCGATTGGGAGGGGTGGGGAACCGCGTTAAAGCCGGCACACGAGCCCATTTGCATGGCACGTAAGCCGCTGGTCGGCACCGTGGCAGCGAATCTGATCCAGCACGCCACTGGCGCCCTGAACATAGACGCCTGCCGCATCGACGGGGAGCCCATGGCGCCGAACACCGGCGCGGGGGGCATTCCGGCCAGGCACAACGACGGCGAACTGCGGCCGGCCGGCGTGGTGACCCAGCCGCATGCGCTCGGCCGCTGGCCCGCCAACCTGATCCACGACGGCAGCGACGAGGTGCGTGCCGCCTTCCCAGACTCGAACGGCCAGCAGGGCGATCTCAAGAATCACGGGTCCGCGCGCCAAAGCCCAAACGGAATTTTCGGGGGCATGCGACCTGCGCTCGACCACCCTGCGCGAGTCGAAAGTGATAAATCCGCAGCGCGATTCTTCTATTGCGCCAAGCCCAGCAGGACCGACCGCAACGAGGGATGCGACGAGCTGCCGCAGCGCGCGGGCGGCATGGTCAGCAACACCAGCGGCCAGCACATGACCCGCCGCGACGGTTACGAGCCGGCGGCCGTCGGCAACCATCACCCGACCGTCAAGCCCACCGACCTGATGGCCTACCTGTGCCGGCTGGTGACGCCGCCGGGCGGTCTGGTGCTGGACCCGTTCATGGGGAGTGGCAGCACCGGCAAGGCATGCATGCGCGAGGGCTTCCGCTTTATCGGCTGCGAGCAAGAGCAAGAGTACTTGGCGATCGCGCGCGCCCGGATCGAAGCGGAGCACTGCAAAGCGATTGAGCGAATGGCTGCGGCGGCACGCAGGCCCGTAGTTCGCGACCTGTTTTCGGAGGCCGCATGACCCGCAAAACCATCCGCGAGCAGCTGACCGCCGCGGTGCCGGCCCAGCTGGCCCGCCTCACCTACCGCCTGGAGCCGCCGTACGGCAAACCCCGCCAGGGCGAATACCTCATCACCGAGCAGCAGTGGCTCGACATCGTCAAGGGCCTGGAATCGGCCACAAAGGAGCAGCGCGCATGAACCAAATTTCCAACACATCGAACACGATCCAGGCCGAGGCAACATCAGATCAACCCTCGCCAACTTCAGGCATGAACATGGCCCAGCGCATCCAGCACGTCGGCGGTCGCAACCCTCCCGGCAGCACCTACGTCGAGTTCGGCAGCATCCAGGCCGTCGAGGCCCTTGTGGCGCAGGTGCTGCGCGACCAAAAGCAGGCCGAGCACCAAATCATCGAAGCTTTCCTGGAGCGAACCGGCCAGTACGTGACGAACGACGCCACCCGCAAGGCGGCCATTGCCGACGCTGTGGCGCAGGCGCTTTCCCCAAAGCGGGGCACGGACGCCCAGATCGTGTTTGAGCGGGAGCTGACCTGCGCCGCCATCGACGGAGCCATGGCTTTCGGGTACCGGGGCGGGCCAGCACCGGCGGGCGATTCCCAGTGGCTGCTGCCTTTCTACAAGGTCGGCGCCGATCAAGCCCGCCTGGAGCGCACCGGCCAGGCCGTCACCAACGATGCGCGAACTGACGCAGCCCGCCTTGATGGTCTGAAAGCCGGGTGGAACTTCGCTATCGCCGGCCAGGATGCGAAGTACGACGCCGCTGTGCTTGCCCTGGGCGATTCAGTAACGACCTTGCGAAAAGAGGCCCGCGCCACCCCGCCCGAGGCGGCGACTGCGGAGGCTGCCGGGAAGGCGCCAGCCAGCGTGCCGAGAGACGTGCTGCAGCAGGCGCTGGATGCTCTCACCATCCTGGACGCGCGACCCAGCCCCATGTGCCGAGATTGTGCAGACTGCAGAGGGCCAACATGCCCAAGCTCTGGCCTTCCTTGCGACATGGACAGATTGCTGAACCAACTACGCGCCGCCCTGGCCGCCCAACCCCGGAGCACGACATGAGCGGCGATACGACAGAGGCGATGCGGGCTGCGCGCGAGGCGCTGGCGTGGTATCGCGACCAGGTGCTGGCGATCACACTGGTGGTTGCCGCTGGCGACACGAAGCGCGCCGCCGACCTAATTCGGGCGCTGGGTGAAGACGCCGGCAATCGCGCCATCGACGGCATGCTTCTCCTGGAAGCCTCCCCAGCAGTGACCGACAGCACCCACACGGGGACGGTGCTGGAGGCCCTGAAAAACTACCGCTGCCAACATTTTGCGGACGAGGATGGCGGACTGCCCCTTGTGGATGCAATCGCTGCCGCGCTTGGGGATCGCAGCATTGGCCGCGCCCAGGAGGAGCTTGAGCTGCTGGCCGACCATCTGCTGGACGACGCACGCGCCGCGCTGCGCCAGGCTGCCGACCTGCTGGAAGCCGCCGATGATGGCTTGATGGGGCGCGGCATATCGGCCGATGTCGCCATCGCCTTCATGAACGCCCAGCTCGCACTACAACCAAACCACGAATCGCCCGCGAATTCCAAGCCGGGTTGTACTGGGGGTGGCGGATGAGCATGTTCCTCAATGCCGAAGAGGTCGCAGAACTCACAGGCATCTCGCGCGGCAAGCACGGCCGAACCTGCGGCGAGGTGCAGGCGGCTCAACTGTCCGCCATGAAGATCCCGTACTACCGCAACGCGACAGGCCGGCCCGTGGTTGCCCGCGCGGTGGTCGAGGGAGCTGCGCTCGCCCAGGCCGCCACGACCAACGACGAATGGATGCCAGATGTAATGCGAGGGCTCCGGCAAGCCCATGGTTAAAGCAAACATGCCCGGCCTGCGGGCCCGCCCGCAGAAATCCGGGATCATTTACTACTACTTCGACGCTGGCGGAAAGCCCCGCAAGGAGATTCCGCTGGGGTCCGACTACGTCCTGGCCGTCCGGAAGTGGGCAGAGCTCACCCAGGCGCAGGCATCGGCCGTGCAGGTGGTCGACTTCCTGCAGCTGGCCGACCGCTACGAGCGCGACGAGATGCCGCTGAAGGCTAAGAGCACCCAGGCCACGCAGCTGAGCGACCTGCGCCACCTGCGCGAGTTTTTCGGCAAGCCGCCTGCGCCGCTGGACAACATCCGCCCTATGCACATCCGCGGCCTGCTGGACTGGAAGAAGACCCAACCCACCACCGCGAACCGGCTCAAGCGCCTGTTCTCCCACATGTTCAACAAGGCGCGGGAGTGGGGATATACGCACGCGGAGAACCCTGCTACAGGCGTGCGTGGCTTCGAGCTGGCCCAGCGCGGCGTTTACATCACGGACGCGGTGTTTAAGGCGGTGTGGGAGGCTGGTGGCGAGCCGCTGCGCGACACGATGGACCTGGGCTACCTTACGGGCCAGCGACCTGGCGACGTGCTCCGGATGACCACCCACGACATCGTGGAAGGTATGCTGCTGGTGGATCAGGGGAAGACCGGCGCGCGGCGCCGGATTCGAGTGGAAGGTCAGCTGGCCGAGCTACTCGCGCGCATCGAGGCACGCAAGGCTGGGCACAAGGTGCACTGCAGCCATCTGGCGGTCAACACCCGCGGAATGCCGCTCACTGCGGCCGTGCTGCGTAAAGCGTTCGTAGCTGCCAGGGACGCGGCTGCCGCCGCCAATCCTATGCTGCGTGCAGAGATTCAGGCATTTTGGTTCTATGACCTTCGGGCGAAAGCTGCAGACGATGTTTCGGATCGGGATGGAGGCCAAGCCGCAGCCGATCTGCTCGGGCATGACGATGTGCGGACCACGAGTCGGCACTATCTACGCAGGGGGAAAGTGGTTGGTCCGACCCGGTAAGCGGCGGGTATCATCGGACCATCGCATGAAGCAATTTGCGGAGCGCTCCGCATAGGCGCTTAAAAACGATAGCAAGAAACCCTTGCTGAACAACATCTGCCCGTAGCTCAGTTGGATAGAGCATCAGCCTTCTAAGCTGAATGTCACAGGTTCGATCCCTGTCGGGCAGGCCAATCTCTCCTATCGGGTGAAGTGCATCGACACAGTGGGCCATACGAAGGTGGCCGCCATCAGGAACCGGGGATGCGCCAGAAAATGAACGCTCATGCGGGACGAACGGCGGCTCGACGGCGGCATCGGGGCGACTACGGCACGGTTGCCCTTGGTGCCGTCATGGTCTGCTGGTGTTGCCGAAGTGTTCATGACATCTCGCTTTGAAAGTGGATGATGTCACTCTGGATTTCGAGCCGGGAGCCGCATCTCAGCAGACACGGCGTCTTGCTGTGGGAAAGCACCGACAGGGCGTGCAGCCCGGCGGCACCGGCTTGTAGGCCCTTCGCCCATCGCTCCCTTCAACCAGTGTTGCGCAATCCCGCAGCGATGCCGTTGATCGAGATATGGATGCCGGTCTGCACCCGCTCGTCCCCCTGCCCCGCCCTGTAGCGGCGCAGCAGCTCGACCTGCAGGTGATGCAACGGATCGATGTAGGGAAAGCGGTGGCGGATCGAACGGGCCAGGGAGCTGTTGTGCGTCAGCCGCTGGCGGTCGCCGGTGATCTGCGACAGCGCGTCGGCGGTACGCTGCCATTCGGCTTCGATCTGCGAGAAGATCTTCCTGCGCAGCCGGGCATCGGCGACCAGTTCGGCGTAGCGCGACGCGAGCGCCATGTCGCTCTTGGCGAGCACCATGTCCATGTTGGACAGCAGGGTGCGGAAGAACGGCCACTGGCGGTACATCTTCTGCAGCAACGCGAGCCGCGCGGCCCGCTGGGTCTTCGCAGCCGCGGCCGGCACCCCGTCGGCCGCGCCCAGGAACGCCACGACCGCCGATCCGAATCCGTACCAGCCCGGCAGCGTCAGCCGGCACTGGCCCCAGCTGAAGCCCCACGGGATCGCCCGCAGGTCCTCGATCTGCTGGCTGGCCTTGCGCGAGGCGGGGCGCGATCCGATGTTGAGCTCCGCGATCTCCCGGATCGGGGTGGAGCCGAAGAAGTATTCGGTGAAGCCCGGTGTTTCGTAGACCAGCGCGCGGTAGGCCGCCATGCTGGCCGACGACAGTTCGGCCGCGGCCTGCAGGAAGGCCTTGGTGGCGGGCTTGGTCGGCTGCAACAGCGTCGCCTCCAGCGTGGCGGCCACCAGCGTCTCCAGGTTGCGACGGCCGATCTCGGGGTTGGCGTATTTGGAGCCGATCACCTCGCCCTGCTCGGTCAGCCGGAGCTGGCCGCGCACCGTGCCGGGCGGCTGCGCCAGGATCGCCTGGTAGCTCGGGCCGCCACCGCGGCCCACGGTGCCGCCGCGGCCGTGGAACATGCGCAGCTGGATGCGGTGCGAAATAGCGAGCTGGTCGAACAGCTCCACCAGCGCGATCTCGGCGCGGTACAGCTCCCAGTTGCTGGTGAAGATGCCGCCGTCCTTGTTGCTGTCGGAGTAGCCGAGCATGATGTCCTGCTCGGCGCCGCTGCGCTGCACCAGCGCGGCGATGCCCGGCAGCGCGTAGAAGTCGCGCATGATCGGTGCCGCGTTGCGCAGGTCGTCGATCGTCTCGAAGAGCGGCACCACGATCAGCCCGGCGACCGCCGCCGCGTCCAGACTGCCGCGCAGCAGGCCCACCTCCTTCTGCAGCAGCAGCACCTCGAGCAGGTCGCTCACCGTCTCGGTGTGGCTGATGATGTAGTGCTTGATCGCCTGCGCGCCGTAGCGCTCGCGCATGGTGCAGGCGGCTTCGAAGATCGCGATCTCGCTCTGCGCCAGCGGCGAGTATTCGGCGCCCACCACCCGCAGCGGCCGGGCGTCGCTCAGCAGACGCAGCAGCAGCGCCTGCCGGCTCGCTTCTTCGAGCGTCGCATAGCCGGGCTCGACCCGCGCGATGGCAAGCAGTTCGGCGACCACCGCCTCGTGCTTGTCCGAACTCTGGCGCAGATCGACCGTCGCCAGGTGGAAGCCGAAGACCTCGGCGGCGCGCAGCAGCGGCCGCAAGCGCTGCATCGCCAGGGCTTCTCCGTGGTGGGTGGCGAGCGACGCCTCGATGACCCGCAGGTCGGCCAGGAACTCTTCGGCACGCGGATACGGGTTCTGCGGCGCGACCGCATGGCGGGCCGCTTCGCCGCCGGTGAGCGTCTTGAGCGTCGCGGCCAATCGGGCATAGATGCCGGTCAGCGCGCGGCGGTACGGTTCGTCCTGCCGGTGTTCGCTCGGGTCGGGCGAGCGCTCGGCCAGCGCCTGCATCGACGGCGCCACGCCCACCAGCCGCGCCGACATCGACAGCTCGCCTCCCAGGTAATGCACCTCGGTGAGGAAGTGCCGCAGCGCCACCTCGGACTGGCGGCGCAGCGCGTATTCCAGCGTATCGGCGCTCACGTTGGGATTACCGTCGCGGTCGCCACCGATCCACTGGCCCATGCGGAAGAAGCTCGCGACCGGCTGGGCGCCCAGTTCCCGCTCCAGGCCGGCGTAGAGCTTGGGTATCTCGCGCAGGAATGTCGCTTCGTAGTAGCTCAGCGCGTTCTCGATCTCGTCGGCCACGGTGAGCTTGCTGTAGCGCAGCAGCCGGGTGTGCCAGAGCTGCATCACCCGGGCGCGCAGCTGGGTTTCGTTGGCGGCCATTTCGCGCGGCGTCAGCGCGTCCTTGGCGCCGCCGTGGTATTCGCCGCGGGCCTTGATGTCGTCGCGCGCGGTCAGCAACTGCGCGATGCCGCGCTCGGCGTCGAGGATGCTCTTGCGCTGCACCTCGGTCGGGTGGGCGGTGAGCACCGGCGACACGTAGCTCGAGGCCAGCGTCTGTGCGATCGCCCTGGGCGAGATGCCGGCCCAGCGCAGCCGGGCCATCGCGACCTCGACGCTGCCCTCCTGCGTGTCGCCCGCCCGTTCGTGGATCGTGCGGCGGCGGATGTAGTGCCGGTCCTCGGCGAGGTTGGCCAGATGGCTGAAGTAGGTGAAGGCCCGAATCACCCGCACCGTCTGGTCGCCGGTGAGCGACTTGAGCAGCTTCTTCAGCGCCCGGTCGGCCTCCTGGTCGGCGTCGCGGCGGAACGCGACCGAGAGCTTGCGCACCTGCTCGACCTGCTCGTACGCGGCCACGCCGTCCTGCTCGCGGATCACGTCGCCGAGTATGCGCCCCAGGAGCCGGATATCGTCGACCAGCGGCTGCTCGGCGGTCTTGCGGCGGCGCACGCCGGTCTCTCGTTCGGGCGGGTTCATGGCCATGGTCCGTGGTGGGCTGAAGGGGCGTGGCGATCCACCGCCGCATGCTAGCATCACCGGCTTTGCCGGCACGTCCTCGGTAACGCGCATGAGCCCCACTCCCCTGACCCTCGTCATCGCCACCCGCGAAAGCCGGCTGGCGCTTTGGCAGGCCGAACATGTCCGCGCGCAATTGCAGGCCCACGGCCACACCGTCACCCTGCTGGGCATGACGACCAAGGGCGACCAGATCCTCGACCGCTCGCTCGGCAAGGTCGGCGGTAAAGGCCTTTTCGTCAAGGAACTGGAGAACGCCCTGGAAGACGGACGGGCCGACCTGGCGGTGCATTCGCTCAAGGACGTGCCGATGGACCTGCCGCCCGGCTTTTCGCTGGCCTGCGTCATGGAGCGCGAAGACCCGCGCGACGCGTTCGTGTCGCCCCGGTATGCCGGCCTGGCGGCCTTGCCGCGCGGTGCGGTGGTCGGCACCTCCAGCCTGCGCCGGGCGGTGCTGGTGCATGCCCTGCGGCCCGACTTGAAGATCGAGCCGCTGCGCGGCAACCTCGACACCCGCCTGCGCAAGCTGGACGAAGGCCGCTACGACGGCATCGTGCTGGCCGCCGCGGGCCTGCTGCGACTGGGCCTGGCCGGGCGCATCCGCGAATCCTTCGACCCCGAGACGATGCTGCCCGCCGCCGGCCAGGGCGCGCTGGGCATCGAGATCCGCTCCGACCGGCAGGACCTGTTCGCCGCGCTGGCGCCCCTGAGACACGAGACCACCTGGATGGCCGTCAACGCCGAGCGCGCGGTCAGCCGCGGGATGGGCGGCAGCTGCTCGATGCCGCTGGCCGCCTATGCGCATTTCCACGGCGGCCGGCTTTCGTTGCGCGCCGCCTGGGGTGACGTCGCCCACCCGGGCACGCTGGTGCGGGCCGAGGGCGCAGCGGCCGTCACGACGCTCTCGGATGCCACCGCGCTGGGCGAAACGGTGGTCGCGCAATTGCGGACCAACGGCGCTCGCTGACCGGCACCGTGCGGAACCCAGCGGGCTCCTTGCCGCCATGAACGTCATCGTCACCCGGCCCGCGCGCGAAGCCGGCGAATGGGTCGCCGCGCTGCAGGCGCGCGGCATCGCTGCGCGTGCGCTGCCGCTGATCGACATCGCGCCGCCGGCCGACCTGGCTTTGTTGCAGGTGGCCTGGCAACGGCTGGCGGGCTACCGCGCGGCGATGTTCGTCAGCGCCAACGCCGCCGAACAGTTCTGCGTCGTACGCCCCGACGGCCACGGTGCCTGGCCCGCCGAAACCCGCGCATGGGCTCCCGGCCCGGGCACTGCCCGGGCTCTGCGCGCCGCGGGAGTGCCAACCGACCGCATTGATTCCCCACCCGCCGACGCAGCCCAGTTCGATTCGGAATCGCTCTGGCAGGTCACCGCCGGCCAGGCACGCGCCGGCGACCGGGTGCTGGTCGTCCGCGGCTCCGACACCGACAGCTCAGCCGCCTCGACCACCGGCCCCGGCAACGGCCGCGAATGGCTGGCGCAACAATTGGCGGACGCGGGCGCCGCGGTCGATTTCGTGGTCGCCTACCGGCGTCGGCCGCCCGATGCCGCGCATTTCGATGCCGCCGCCGTCCGCGCGGCGGTGCGGGCCGGCGACGTATGGCTGTTCAGCAGCTCGGCCGCGGTCGCCAATCTCTGCGCCCTGGTGCCCGGCCAGGACTGGCACGGAGCGCCCGCCCTGGCCACCCACGCCCGCATCGGCGAGGCCGCCACCCGCGCCGGGTTCGCGCCGGTGGTGCTGTCGCGGCCGGCGCTGGACGACGTGGTGCGCAGCCTGCAGGCCTGGTCCTGAGCGGCCACGGCGCGCCCGGGGTGCGTCGATAGAATCGCCGCATGATTTCCGAGCCGCTTTCCGACACTGCGGCACCGCCGCGTGCCCGCCCGCCCGCCCTGCCGCCGACGCCGCGCGACCCGTTCGCACGGCCGATGGCGGTGGCCGCGACGCTGATCGCCATCGTGGCCACCGCCGCCAGCGTGATGCTGTGGCAGCGGCTGTCGTCGATCCAGGAACAGCTGGCCCGGCAAAGCGCCGATTCGGGCGCCCAGGCGATCGAAGCCCGCACCATGGCCCGGCAGGCGCAGGAAACGGCCCAGGACGCCGCCACCCGGCTGGGGGTGGCCGAGGCCCGGGTCAACGAGGTGGCGCTGCAGCGCTCGCAGCTCGAAGAACTGATGCAGAGCCTGTCGCGTACCCGCGACGAGAACCTGGTGGTCGACGTGGAATCGGCCGTGCGCCTGGCGCAGCAGCAGACCGAGCTGACCGGCAGCGTCGCGCCGTTGCTGGCCACGCTGCGCAGTGCCGACCAGCGCATCGCCCGCGCCGCCCAGCCCCGGCTGGCACCGGTGCAGCGCGCCCTGTCCCACGATATCGAACGGGTGCGCAACGCCAGCACGGTGGATACGCCCGGGCTGCTGGGCCGGCTTGACGAGCTGGTGCGCTTGGTAGACGAGCTGCCGCTGCAGAACGCGGTGGCGCAGGTCTCCACCGGCCGCAGCGTGGTGCCGGTGCGCGTCGGCCTGGGCGCGGCCGAGCCGGGCGAGGCCGCGGCCGACGACGGCGCCCCCTGGTGGCGCCGCGCACTGCGCACCGCCTGGGCATCGGTGCGCGACGAGACCCACAACCTGGTGCGGGTGACGCAGGTCGACAAACCCGAGGCCCTGTTGCTGGCGCCCGACCAGTCGTATTTCCTGCGCGAAAACCTGAAGCTCAAGCTGGTGAATGTCCGCCTGGCCGTGCTGGCTCGGCAGCCGGATTCGGCCAAGGCCGACCTGGCGGCCGCCGCCGCCGCGCTGACCCGCTATTTCGATCCCGCGTCGCGTCGCACCCAGACGGCCTTGACGGTTTTGCACCAGGCGCAGGCCCAGGTCCAGACCACCGAGCTGCCGCGTCTGGAAGAGACCCTGTCGGCGCTGGCCACCGCCGCGGCCGGAAGGTAGCCGCCGATGCGCGCCGCTCTCTGGCTCCTGGCCCTGTTCGGCATGGCCGCGGCCGTCGCCCTGTTCGCCGGCAACAACCAGGGCACCGTCACCGTGTTCTGGCCGCCGTACCGGGTCGACCTGTCGCTCAACCTGGTCCTTCTGCTGCTCTTCGGCGGCTTCACCCTGCTGTACGCCGCGCTGCGCACCCTGGCCGCCCTGCTGGATCTGCCGGTGCAGGCGGGCCGCTGGCGCACGCAGCAGAAGGAGCGGTCGATGCATGTCGCGCTGCTCGACGCGCTGGCCCACCTGACCGCCGGCCGCTTCATCCGCGCGCGCAAGGCGGCCGAGGCGGCCATCGCGCAGGAGAAGACGCTGGTCGGCTCGGTCGAGCCGCTGCCCCATGCGGTGCAGGTCCGCGCCCTCGCCCACCTGCTGGCCGCCGAAAGCGCCCATGCGCTGCAGGACCGCGCGGCCCGCACCCATCACCTGGACGAAGCGCTGGAGCAGACCGCCCACAACCCCTCCGGCCCCGCGCAGGAGGTGCGCGACGGCGTCCAGCTGCGCGCCGCCGCCTGGGCGGTGCAGGACCGCGACGCGCCCGCCGCCCTCGAATGGCTGGAGCAGTTGCCCCAGGGCGCCGCACGCCGGACGATCGCCCTGCGCATCCGCCTGCGAGCCGCGCGGCTGGCACGCCAGCCGCAAGCCGCGCTGGAGACGGCCCGGCTGCTCGCCAAGCACCGGGCCTTCTCGCCGCTGGCCGCGCAGAGCATCACCCGCGGCCTGGCCACCGAGCTGATCAACGGCGCACATGACGAATCCCAGTTGCTGCGCGCCTGGCAGTCGCTCGAGAACGGCGAGCGCCTGGCGCCCGAGCTGGCGGTGCATGCCGCCAGCCGGCTGCAGCAACTGGGCGGCGATCCGGCGCAGGTGCGCCAGTGGCTGCTGCCCGCCTGGGACGCCCTGCTGGCCGACCCCGACGCCCTGCCAGAATCCCTGCGGGTGCGCTTGGTTCGCACGCTGGAGAACGACATGGACTCTGTCGACGGCCCCTGGCTGGCGCGCATCGAGGGTGCCCAGCAGCGCAACCCGCGCGATCCGCACCTGCAGTACCTGGCCGGCATGGCCTGCCTGCGCCGGCAGCTCTGGGGCAAGGCCCAGCAGCTGATCGGCAACGCGAGCCGGCAGCTGCACCACCCCGAGCTGCACCGCAACGCCTGGCGGGCATTGGCCGAGCTGGCCGAGCAGCGCGGCGAGCAAGAGGCGGCGGCCCGGGCGTGGCGCCAGGCGGCCGGTGGCGCATAGGGCACCCGCGTTCGGCACCCGCCAGGAGATATCGCCACACCGCCGACGATCACCGAAGTCGATTGCTATCAAATATATAGCTACAGGTCATTGTTCTTCGCCGACTACAGGCACTTTTTGCTGAGAATTCGACCTGTAGCCCCTGCTGGTCCGTCGCCCGGATTCTGCAGCCGGCGCACCCCGCTAAAATGGCGACGTTCTGCCCCTTCTTTCGACGGCACCTCCGGGTGCCGTTTTCCATTGCCCGAGCCATGAGCGACGCCCAGCCCTCCCCCCCCGCGCAACCGGGCCTCGATGCCCTCTCCAAGTCCTTCGAACCCGCCGCGCTCGAGGCGCACTGGGGTCCGCTGTGGGAGCAGCGTGGCTATGCCCGCGCCGGCTACCGCGGCACCGGTGCGGCCAGGGCCGGCGCACCGGCCTTCTCGATCCAGCTGCCGCCGCCCAACGTCACCGGCACCCTGCACATGGGCCACGCCTTCAACCAGACGGTGATGGACAGCCTCACCCGCTACCACCGCATGAAGGGAGCCAACACCCTGTGGGTGCCCGGCACCGACCATGCCGGCATCGCCACCCAGATCGTGGTGGAGCGACAGCTGCAGGAGCAGAAGGTCAGCCGCCACGACCTGGGCCGCCAGAACTTCGTCGCCAAGGTCTGGGAGTGGAAGGAGCAGTCGGGCAACACCATCACCACCCAGATGCGCCGCATGGGCGACAGCGTCGACTGGTCGCACGAATACTTCACCATGGACCCGAAGCTCTCGAAGGTCGTCACCGAGACCTTCGTGCGGCTCTACCGGCAGGGCCTGGTCTACCGCGGCAAGCGGCTGGTCAACTGGGACCCGACGCTGAAGACCGCCGTCTCCGACCTCGAAGTGGAGAGCGAAGAGGAGGACGGTTCGCTCTGGCACATCCGCTACCCGCTGCCCGACGGCTCCGGCGAATCGGTGGTCGTCGCCACCACCCGGCCCGAGACGATGCTGGGCGACACCGCCGTCATGGTCCATCCCGAGGACGAGCGCTACGCCCACCTGATCGGCAAGCAGGTCACGCTGCCGCTGTGCGACCGCACGATCCCGGTGATCGCCGACGACTACGTCGACAAGGCCTTCGGCACCGGCGTGGTCAAGGTCACGCCGGCCCACGACTACAACGACTATGCGGTCGGCCAGCGCCACGGCCTGCCGACCATCGGCATCCTGACGCTCGACGCCACCGTCAACGACAACGCGCCCGCGGCCTACCGCGGCCTCGACCGTTTCGTCGCCCGCAAGCAAGTCGTCGCCGACCTGGACGCGCTCGGCCTGCTGGTCGAGGTGAAGAAGCACAAGCTGATGGTGCCCCGCTGCGCCCGCACCGGCCAGGTGGTCGAGCCGATGCTCACCGACCAGTGGTTCATGGCGATGAACAAGGTCGGCGAAGGCGACGCCACCGGCAAATCCATCGCGCAGAAGGCGATCGACGCGGTCGACAGCGGCGCGGTGCGCTTCGTGCCCGAGAACTGGGTCAACACCTACAACCAGTGGATGCACAACATCCAGGACTGGTGCATCAGCCGCCAGTTGTGGTGGGGCCACCAGATCCCGGCGTGGTACGACGAGGACGGCACCGTCTACGTCGCCCGCGACGAGGCAGAGGCGCAGGCCCAGGCGCCCGGCAAGACCCTGACCCGCGACGCCGACGTGCTCGACACCTGGTACTCGTCGGCCATGGTGCCGTTCAGCACGATGGGCTGGCCCGAGCAGGGCACCGCCGACACCGACGACTACAACCTCTACCTGCCCTCCTCCACCCTGGTGACCGGCTACGACATCATCTTCTTCTGGGTCGCCCGGATGATCATGATGACGACCCACTTCACCGGTCGGGTGCCGTTCAAGGACGTCTACATCCACGGCCTGGTGCGCGACGCGCAGGGCAAGAAGATGAGCAAGTCCGAAGGCAACGTGCTCGACCCGGTCGACCTGATCGACGGCATCGCGCTGGAGCCGCTGCTGGGCAAGCGCACCACCGGCCTGCGCAAGCCCGAGACCGCGCCCACCGTGCGCAAGAACACGCAAAAAGAGTTCCCCGACGGCATCCCGGCCTTCGGCGCCGACGCGCTGCGCTTCACCTTCGCCTCGATGGCGTCGCTGGGTCGCAGCATCAACTTCGATCCGAAGCGCTGCGAGGGCTACCGCAACTTCTGCAACAAGCTCTGGAACGCCACCCGCTTCGTGCTGATGAACTGCGAAGGCCGCGACTGCGGCCTGGCGGAACACACCAAGGCCGACTGCCAGCCCGGCGGCAGCGCCCACGGCTACCTGCGCTTCAGCCAGGCAGACCGCTGGATCGCCTCGGCCCTGCAGCGGGTCGAGGCCGAGGTGGAAAAAGGCTTCGCCGAATACCGCCTCGACAACGTCGCCGCCGCCATCTACGAGTTCGTCTGGAACGAGTTCTGCGATTGGTACCTGGAAATCGCCAAGGTGCAGATACAGACCGGCGACGAGCCGCGGCAGCGCGCCACCCGCCGCACCCTGATCCGAACGCTGGAAACCCTCCTGCGGCTGGCGCATCCGGTGATCCCGTTCATCACGGAAGCGTTGTGGCAGAAAGTGGCCCCCGTGGCCGGCCGCCTGGCCGCGGACGCCGAGGCGTCGATCAGCGTCACCGTCTATCCGCAGAGCCAGCCCGACCGTATCGATCCGCAGGCCGAAGCGCATGTCGCCAGGCTCAAGGCGCTGGTCGATGCCTGCCGCACCCTGCGCGGCGAGATGAACGTGTCGCCGGCCACCCGGCTGCCGCTGTTCGCGGTCGGCGATGCCGACTTCATGCGCGATGCGGCCCCCGCGCTCAAGGCGCTGGCCAAACTGGGCGAGGTGCGGATGTTCGACGACGAGGCGGCCTGGCAGCATGCGGCCCAGGCGGCGCCGGTCGCGGTGGTGGGCGATGCGCGCCTCTGCCTGCATATGGAAATCGACGTGGCCGCCGAGAAGCTGCGCCTCGCCAAAGAAGTGGCCCGGCTCGAAGGCGAGATCGCCAAGGCCGACGCCAAGCTGGGAAACGAGGCCTTCGTCGGCAAGGCGCCGCCGGCCGTCATCGCGCAGGAGAAGAAGCGAGTGGCCGAGTTCGGCGACGCGCTGGAGCGCCTGCGCGGACAGCTTGTACGATTGGGCTGACAGACGCCCCGTTGCCCTGCGCTAGCATGGCGCGCTCCCGTCGGTGTGCCCACGACCGCCGTACGCGCGGGCTGCGATGCGCGCCTGCCCCGAAACTCTTTCCCCGTTTAGTCCAAGGAAACCGTCGCATGAGTTCTTCCTCCCGCCGCATCAAGAAGGCTGTCTTTCCCGTTGCCGGCCTCGGCACCCGCTTCCTGCCGGCTACCAAGGCCCAGCCCAAGGAGATGCTGCCGATCGTCGACAAGCCCTTGATCCAGTATGCGGTCGAAGAAGCCTACGCCGCCGGCATCCGGCACATGATCTTCATCACCGGCCGCAACAAGCGTGCGATCGAAGACCATTTCGACACCGCCTACGAGCTGGAAAGCGAGCTGGAAGCCGCCAACAAGCACAAGCTGCTGGACATCCTGAAGTCGATCCAGGCCGACGACATGGTCCTCTCCTACGTGCGCCAGCCGCGGATGCTGGGCCTGGGCCATGCGGTGCTGTGCGCCGAACATCTCGTCGGCAACGACCCGTTCGCGGTGCTCCTGGCCGACGACCTTATGGTCGGCAACCCGCCGGTGCTGGCGCAGATGGCGCAGGTCTTCGAGCGCACCGGCGGCTCGGTGCTGGCGGTGCAGGAAGTTCCCCAGGAGCAGACCAAGCGCTACGGCATCGTCGCCGGCGATATGGTCGAGGACCGGCTGATGAAAGTCGGCGGCATGGTCGAGAAGCCCGACCCGTCGGTCGCGCCGTCCCGCATGGGCGTGGCCGGCCGCTACATCCTGACGCCGGGTGTCTTCGACCAGATCCGGCAGCAGAAACAGGGCGTTGGCGGCGAGATCCAGCTCACCGACGGCATCGCCGGCCTGATGAAGACCGAATGGGTCTACGCCTTGCAGTACGAAGGCAAGCGCTACGACTGCGGCAGCAAGGAAGGCTTCCTGGAAGCGACCGTCGAGTTGGCCTTGCAGCACCCGGAAGTCGGCACCTACTTCCGCGATTATCTGAAGAACCTCGACGTGCCCGGTGCCCTGCGCCGGCAGGACGCTCCCGCGACGACGTCCGTCGCCTGACCTGCGCCCGGCCGCACGGCAAAAAGGGCAGGCCCGCGAGGCCCTGCCTTTTTTGCATCCGCCATAGGTCTGTGCCGGGGCAAAACCGTGGTCTCAGCGCCGCCGCAGGACGTGGATGTAGTCGGTGCCCGTCGTCTGCTGCTCCACCAGCTCGTTGCCGGTCTGCCGCGCAAAGGCCTGGAAATCGCGCACAGAGCCCGCGTCGGTCGACACGATCTTCAGCAACTGGCCGCTGTGCAGTTCCGATAGCGCCTTCTTGGCCTTGAGAATGGGCAGGGGGCAGTTCAGGCCGCGGGTGTCGATTTCTTTGTTGACGTCCATATCTGTTCCGTAGAGCTGTGCCGATTCTAGGCAGACGCTCGCGCAGCGGCTGCGGTGCCGGCCATTCCGCGAAAGTGGGCGTGTCCAGCCGCAGGCCGGGCAGCGGTTGCGCGTCTTCTCGCCGCCGTCTTCCATCACAACCGTCGGCTGCAGGGCCGTCGCGCACCGGGGGCGGAAGCGAAATCCGAGCCGGGCATCGCGGCGGGCGGCTTGCTCAGGTCGGAAACACGCCGGTCGACAGGTAGCGGTCGCCCCGGTCGCACACGACGAAGACGATGGTCGCGTTCTGCTCGCGCTGCGAGATCTGCTGGGCCACCCAGCAGGCGCCCGCGGCCGAGATGCCGCCGAAGATGCCTTCTTCCCGCGCCAGGCGACGGCACATCTCCTCCGCGTCGGACTGGCCGACGTTCACCGTGTCGTCGACCAGGCCGCGGTCGTAGATCGCGGGCATGTATTCCTCGGGCCACTTGCGGATGCCCGGGATGCGCGAGCCTTCGGCCGGCTGTGCGCCGATGATCTGCACCGACGGCTTCTTGCTCTTCAGGTAGCGCGAAACGCCGGTGATGGTGCCGGTGGTGCCCATCGCGCTCACGAAGTGGGTGATGCGACCATGCGTCTGTTCCCAGATCTCCGGGCCGGTCGTCTCGAAGTGGATGCGCGGATTGTCCGGGTTGCCGAACTGGTCGAGCACCCGGCCCTTGCCGTCCTTTTGCATTTGCTCGGCCAGGTCGCGGGCGTATTCCATGCCGCCGCTCTTGGGCGTCAGGATGAATTCGGCGCCGAAGGCCTTCATCGTCTGCGCCCGCTCGACCGACAGGTCCTCCGGCATGATCAGCAGCATGCGGTAGCCCTTGATCGCCGCGGCCATCGCCAGCGCGATGCCGGTATTGCCGGACGTCGCCTCGATCAGCGTGTCGCCGGGCCGGATGTCGCCGCGCTCCTCCGCCCGCTTGATCATAGACAGAGCGGGCCGGTCCTTCACCGATCCGGCCGGGTTGTTGCCTTCGAGCTTGCCGAGTACGACGTTGCCTGAAACCGCGGCTTCCGCCGCGCCGATGCGCTGGAGTGCCACGAGCGGCGTTTGTCCGACGGTGTCTTCGATTGTGGGGTACTGCATGCACGCACTGTGCCATAATTTACGGCTTGCTTCCGGGCGCGGTTTACCGGAGGCAGACGCGATTCGCTCGGGCGCCAGGTACCTCGGCTTTGGTGTACCTCGGCCGCCTGCAACGCCACCCATGGGCATCGCGAGATTTTTGCCCGAGTGGTGAAATTGGTAGACGCAGGGGACTCAAAATCCCCCGCCGCAAGGCGTGCCGGTTCGATTCCGGCCTCGGGCACCATCACTTTACAGCTATCGGAAAGATAGCGCCTTCCGCATCTGTTGCGCTGTCGCCCGGCGCCGGATCTGGCCGCCCCGTCAAACACATCGGTATCGGTCGATGTACCCCAGACGTGCAAGGCCGCGTGTCTCGATGGGCGTCACGTCTTACACCGTCGCATGCCTGGGTGAAAGCATATTCCGTGCACCAGATGCCGGTGCTACATTGCAGTGCAACATTTACGGGTGTCCCATGCTCTACCAGTTCTACGAAGCGCAACGCTCCTTGATGGAGCCGTTCGCGGACTTTGCGCTCGCAGCGTCCAAGATGTACAGCAATCCGATGACGCCCATCGGACAGTCGCCGTTCGCGCAGCGCATCTCGGCGGGCTACGACCTCCTGCACCGGCTGGGTAAGGACTACGAAAAGCCGACGTTCGACATCAAGACAGTGCCGGTCGCCGGCGTGGACGTGGTGATCCACGAGGACATCCGGCTCGACAAGCCCTTCTGCGAACTGCGCCGCTTCAAGCGCTTCACCGACGACCCTGCGGTGCTGCGCAAGCTGAAGGAGCAGCCGGTCGTACTGATCGTGGCGCCGCTGTCGGGCCACTACGCCACGCTGCTGCGCGACACGGTCAAGACGATGCTGCAGGACCACAAGGTCTACATCACCGACTGGAAGAACGCCCGCCTGGTACCGCTGGCGGACGGAGAATTCCATTTGGACGACTACGTCAACTATGTGCAGGAGTTCATCCGCCACCTGCAGGACTCCTACGGCAACTGCCACGTGGTCAGCGTCTGCCAGCCGACCGTGCCGGTGCTGGCGGCCGTGTCGCTGATGGCGGCGCGGGGCGAGAAGACCCCGCTCTCGATGACGATGATGGGCGGCCCGATCGACGCGCGCAAGTCGCCCACGTCGGTGAACAACCTGGCGATGAACAAAAGCTACGAGTGGTTCGAGAACAACGTGATCTTCCGGGTGCCCGAGGGCTTTCCGGGTGCGGGTCGGCGCGTCTATCCCGGTTTCCTGCAGCACACCGGGTTCGTGGCGATGAACCCTGATCGGCATGCGAAGAGCCACTTCGACTACTTCAAGGATCTGATGAAAGGCGACGACGCGAGCGCCGAAGCCCACCGCAAGTTCTACGACGAGTACAACGCGGTGCTCGACATGGACGCCGACTACTACCTCCAGACGATCCGCACCGTCTTCCAGGATTTCCTGCTGGTCAACGAAGCGTGGAACGTGAAAGGTGTCGACGGTGCGGTGGAGCTGGTGCGGCCCGCCGCGATCACCACCACCGCCTTGCTGACCGTCGAAGGCGAACTCGACGACATCTCGGGTTCGGGCCAGACCGCCGCGGCCAACGGGCTGTGCAGCGGAGTCCCGGAAGACCATAAGCAGCATTACGAGGTCAAGGGTGCCGGCCACTACGGCATCTTCAGCGGCCGGCGCTGGCGCGACATGGTGTATCCCACAGTGCGTGCCTTCATCGCCAGCTACGACCAGCCGGCCAAGCCGCGGGCCACGAGGGGCAGTGCTGCGGCGGCACCTGCCCCGAGGCACGCTGCCGCCGCAGTGCGCCGCTCGCCCGCACGCAAGACCATGGTGACGACGGTGGCTGCAGCGCTCGCCCCCACGGCGGCGGCGGGCACACGTAGCCGCACGCCTTCCGCGTGAGCGAAACCGGCCCCGCGACCCGCATCGCGGTCGCCGCATCGGCCGACCGGATCGACAGTGTGCTGCCGCAGACGCAATGCACCCGCTGCGGCTACCCGGCCTGCCGCGGCTATGCGCAGGCGATCGCCGAGGGCACGGCGGGCATCGACCGCTGCCCCCCTGGCGGTGCCGAGGGCGTAGCGCGCCTGGCCGCCGTCACCGGCCTCCCCGCCGTGGCGCTCGACCCGGCATACGGGCGCGAAGGCCCACGGCAGCTCGCCGTGATCGACGAATCGTGGTGCATCGGCTGCACCCTGTGCCTGGACGCCTGCCCGACAGATGCCATCCTGGGCCGCAACAAGCGGATGCATACCGTCGTGGCGCCCCACTGCACAGGATGCGAACTGTGCGTACCGGCGTGTCCGGTGGACTGCATCGCCATGACGCCGGCCACCGGCATGGCGACCGGTTGGGATGCCTGGTCCCAGAGCCAGGCCGATGCGGCGCTGCAGCGGTACCGCAAGCATGTGGCGCGACGCGACGGAGGCGTGCCCGCGCGGGGAACCCTTGCCGACGCTCCCGCACCCGGCACCCGGTCGCCGGCCCCGTCCACGGCGCCCCCGCTGAGCGCAACGCCGACCGGGGCGACCGACACCGGTGCCCCCATGGACGCCAAGCGCGCCGTGATCGAGGCGGCCCTGCGGCGGGCACGTGCCCTGCGCGGCTGACTCTGCAGCGGTGGCGCGCCGCGCTGCGCTCCGCGGTCATGCCACCAGCCGCCCAGGGCGGCGCGCTTCGGCCAGGACGTCCCGCGCCGAAGACGTCTTCAACCGGTGGTCGCTCCACACCTGGCGCCAACGCCGCGCACCCGGCAGCCCATGCCGCAGGCCCAGCATGTGGCGGGCGATCGCGTGCCACGGCGTGCCGTGCGCGGCAGCTTCCCGCTCCATATAGGCCACCATCGCATCCTCGACGGATTCACGGGTGCGGTCGGACGGCGGCGCGCTGTAGAACGCCGCATCCCACTCCACCAGCGACCACGGGTTGTAGTACGCCTCCCGTCCCACCATCACGCCGTCGAGCGCGGTCAGCTGTTGCGCGATCTGGGCCGACGTGGTGATCCCGCCGTTGACGGCTATCGTCAGGTGCGGGAAATCCTGCTTCAGCCGGTACACCACCGGGTACCGCAGCGGCGGAATGTCGCGGTTTTCCTTAGGGCTCAAGCCTTCGAGCCAGGCATTGCGGGCATGCACCACGAAGACACGGCATCCCGCGTCGGCCACCGTGCCGACGAAGTCCCGCACGAAGTCGTAGCTCTCGACCTTGCCGATGCCGATCCGGTGCTTCACCGTGACGGGGATCGCCACGGCATCGACCATCGCCTTGACGCCGTCGGCCACAAGCCGCGGCTCGTTCATCAGGCAGGCGCCGAAGGCTCCGCGCTGCACCCGCTCCGACGGGCAGCCGCAGTTCAGGTTGATCTCGTCGTAGCCCCACTCCTCGCCCAGCCGTGCGGCCCGGGCCAAGTCGGCCGGCTCGCTGCCGCCCAGTTGCAACGCCACGGGGTGTTCCTGCGGATCGAACCGCAGATGCCGCGGAACGTCCCCGTACAACAGGGCGCCGGTCGTGACCATTTCGGTGTAGAGCAGTGCATGCCGGCTCAGAAGCCGATGGAAGTAGCGGCAGTGGCGGTCGGTCCAGTCCATCATCGGGGCGACCGATACGACCTTGCCGGCCGCGTTCAACAGGGGATAAGCGGGCTTCATTTCGGGCGCGTGAGGCTTCGGGTAAGCCCTCGATTGTCCGGCAAAGCCCGGACCGGGCCTGCGTACCCGGTCGGCAGCCCCGTCGGCAGGGCGGTACCGCCGGTCCGACCACGGGCTTCGTCACAAAAGCCATCCGCCACGGCATTAATATTCTGCGCATTCCAGGCTGCTAGCTTGCGGCCCGGGCAGGCCCGCCCCCACCGATTCCGAGGAGACTTCCATGCGTCGACCCCACCCTTTCTCTCGCGGTCGCGCGGTCGTCCCGGGCGCCGTCGGCTCGGCCATTTCGCTCGCCGGGCGCATGCCGCGTCTGGCATGGGCAGTACCGGTGGCCCTGCTGCTGGCGGCCTGCGGTTCCACGCCCCTGCCGCCGTGGCAGCCGCCCCGGGACCTGAGCACCACCCGGCCCGCTCCGACCGCGGTGCGGCCCGTTGCACCACCGGTGATGGACCTGGCACCCGCGCCGTCGGCAGCGGTCGTCACCCCGGTGGCGCCTGCGCCTTCCATGGCACCGCAGGTGGGGGATGCCCCGATGGGCGCCGTGCCGCTCCCGGGCGATTCCGAAGCGCTGCCTTACTCCGCAGCCGTCGCGGCGCGATTTCCCGATCCGGCCGTCCGCTACGCCACGCCCGGCCTGCAGCCGGACAGGCGAAGTTTCACCACCAACGCCGAGCTGGCGGCCTGGATGCAGGACCTGGCGGCCGCCGCATCGCGGGCCGGTGCGATCCGTGCCGGCCTGCTGCCGATCGGCCGGTCGCAGCGCGGCGAGCCGATCGATGCGCTGGTCATCACCCGATCGGCCAACACCGAGCCGTCGACGCTGCTCGCGGACGGCCGCCCCACGGTGTTGCTGGTCGGCCAGCAGCATGGCGACGAGCCCGCCGGAAGCGAGGCTTTGATGGTCATCGCCCGCGAAGCCTCACAGGGCCTGCTGGAGCCGCTGCTCGGCCGCATCAACGTGATCGTGCTGCCCCGCGCCAACCCCGACGGCGCAGAGGCCGGCACCCGCGTCACAGCCAACGGCATCGACATGAACCGCGACCATCTGGTGCTGCGCACGCCCGAGGCGCAGGCGCTGGCGCGGCTGGTGCGCGACTACCGCCCGATGGTGGTGGTCGATGCGCACGAATACACCGTCGCCGGCCGCTTCCTGCAGAAGTTCGGTGCGGTGCAGCGCTTCGACGGCCTGCTGCAGTACGCGACCGTGGCCAACCTGCCCGAGTTCGTGACCAAGGCGTCGGAGGAGTGGTTCCGGCGTCCGCTGGTCGCCGCGCTCAACCGGCAGGGCCTGAGCAACGAGTGGTACTACACCACCTCCACCGACCTCGAGGACAAGCGCGTCTCGATGGGCGGCACCCAGCCCGATACCGGCCGCAACGTCAACGGCCTGAAGAACACGGTGAGCCTGCTGCTGGAAACACGCGGCGTCGGCATCGGCCGGCTGCACATCCAGCGCCGGGTGCATACCCATGTGACGGCGATGGCCAGCGTGCTGCAGAGCACCGCCGCCCGGGCGGACGACCTGAAACAGTTGCGCTCCTTCGTCGACCGCGATGTCAGCGCGCTCGGTTGCCGGGACGACGCGGTGGTCGAAGCCGCGCCGACGCCCGGCCGCCACAACCTGGTGATGCTCGACCCGGACACCGGTGCGGACCGTACGGTCGATGTGGAGTGGAACAACTCGCTGGCGCTGCGGGCCGTGAAGACGCGCAAGCGTCCCTGCGGCTACTGGCTGTCGGCCTCAGCGGCCGACGCGGTCGACAAGCTCAAGATGCTCGGCGTCCAGGTGTTCAAGGTCTCGGAGCAGAGCTCCCTGCTGATGGACACCTACCGCGAGACGGCACGCCAGTCGGCGGTCCGCCAGGACGTGCGCGGCACCATCGCCGACGGCGGTGCCGGCGAGGTGGTGCGGGTCGACGTGGCACTGGCCCGCACCCTGGTCGATGTTCCGCTGGGCAGCTACTACGTTCCGCTGAGCCAGCCGCTGGCGCCGCTAGCGATGGCGGCGCTGGAGCCGGATACACAGAACAGCTTCTTCGCCAACCGGGTGATCGAATCCCTGAGCGCTACGGCGCGGGTGGTCGGCCCGCCAGGCCTGCGGCTCGAGGAAATCCAGCCCTAGAGCCGCTCAGCCGAGCCGATGCAATGCGCCACGAAGACACGGACCGGCGTGCGCGCCACCCCTCGCGGTGCGTTCTTCCTACAAGGGCAGGAAGGGCTGGCCGCTACCCTTCGGTTTCCCCGACCGCAACCGACAAAAGCCGAAAAGGCGAGGAGCATCCCATGAGAAAGTTCGTACTCGATCCCGACATGGTGACCATGGGCGGCGTTTTCTATCCAACAGGGCATGTGGTGGTGATGTTTCCCGAGGCGGCGGACGCGCAATCCACCGGCGAGGCGCTACTGGAAGCCGGCTTCACCGCCGACGAGGTCTTCAGCGTCGACCCGGCCACCACCCGCCGGGAAATCAGCCGTACCGACGATGGCGCCGACATTCCCCTGCCCTCCGTCGGGACCGAAGGCGCCACCGTGCGGGCTTTCGACGAGCTGGCATCCAAGGGCCACCACGGCCTGGTGATTCGCGCCGAATCGGCCGACGAGACCGAGCGCGCGATGGAGGTGGTGCGCAAGGTGCCTTTCTCCTTGGCGCAGAAATACCGGATGCTGGTGATCGAAGACCTGAAGTAAGTGGCAGCGCTTCGGCGCCGCTCAGGCGTGGCGCGCGATCGGCTTCGCCGCCCGGTCCAGCACATGCCGGGTCATCGACTGCGCCAGTTCGTGCTCGCCCAGGAACACCTTGCCGACATGCTCCTGCTCCAGCAGCTGCGCTTCTTCTTCGTTGTGCATCCGCACGACCACCTCGATTTCGGGATTGAGCATGCGGGCGGCCGAGATGATCTGCCGAACGTCGAGTGAGTCGGGCGTCGCGATCACCAGCATCTGCGCCCGCGCGATGTGGGCCTGGATCAGCACCGACGCATCGGCCGCATTGCCCGAGACGGCGGCGATGCCCTCCTCCCGCAGATGCTCCACCACCGCACGGTTCTCGTCGGCCACCACGTAGGGAATCTCATTCGCCGACAGCGCCGCCGCGATGCGCTTGCCGACGCGTCCGTACCCCACCAGCACCACCTGCTGTGCCAGGTAGCGGGCATGCGTGGTCGTCGGCAGCTCGGCCAGCGGATCGTCCCGTTGCTCCAGCGGGCGTGCGAGGGCCGACTTGGCCAGCAACCACTGCTGGATCGGCTGGATGCCTTTGAAGACCAGCGGGTTGACTGCGATCGAGATCAGCGCGCCGGCCAACACCAGGCTCTGCCCCTGCGGCGGCATCAGGCCGAGCGAGGCGCCCAGGCCGACCAGGACGAACGAGAACTCGCCGATCTGCGCCAGGCTGGCAGACACCGTCAGCGCGGTATGCAGCGGATAGCGGAACGCCAGCACCAGCCCGGCCGCCGCGACCGACTTCCCGACGATGATGATCGCGACCACCGCCAGCACCTGCAGCGGCCGGTCGACCAGCACCCGCGGGTCGAACAGCATCCCGACCGAGACGAAGAACAGCACCGCGAACGCATCGCGCAGCGGCAGCGATTCTTCGGCCGCCCGATGGCTGAACTCGGACTCGCGCATCACCATGCCGGCGAAGAAGGCCCCCAGTGCGAAAGACACGCCGAACAGCGCGGCCGAACCGAAGGCGATGCTGACCGCCGCGGCCGCCACGCAAAGAGTGAACAGCTCGCGCGACCCGGTGCGCGTCACCTGCCAGAGAATCCACGGGAACACGCGACGGCCCACCACCAGCATCAGCGCCACGAAGATCGCCACCTGCAGCAGGGTCCAGCCCAGGGTCTTGAGCAGCTCCTCGGCACCGGTCGCCTCGCCGGTGCCGCCCAGCGCCCCCGCCAGCGGGGGCAGCAATACCAGCACCAGCACCATCGCCAGATCTTCCACCACCAGCCAGCCCACGGCTATGCGGCCGGTGAAGGAATCGAGGATGCCCAGCGTCTCCAGCGCCCGCAGCAGCACCACCGTGCTGGCGACCGAAAGCGTCAGCCCGAAGACCAGCGCCGCGCCGAAGCTCCAGCCCCACCACGTCGCCAGGCCGAAGCCCATCAGCGTCGCCACGACGATCTGCACGATCGCACCGGGCAGCGCGATGCGCCGCACCGTCAGCAGGTCGTCCAAGGAGAAATGCAGGCCCACGCCGAACATCAGCAGCATCACGCCGATCTCGGCCAGCTGCGCGGCGATCTCCGCGTCTGCCACAAAGCCCGGGGTGAACGGGCCGATGATCACGCCCGCCAGCAGATAGCCCACCAGCGCGGGCAGCCGTGCCTTTGTCGCGAGAAAGCCCAGGACGAGCGCGAGACCCAGCCCGGCAGCGATGGTGTTGATGAGCGAGACGCTGTGTGGCATCGGCGGGCAGACTCCGTGTCGGGGGGGCGGGCGATGGTGCCGAGCGGACTCGCAAGACGGCCCGGTGGCGTGTGGTCTCTTATAACCGCAACGCCCGATGCACCCGGCCGAAAACCCCGCGTTCCGTCCACCGGCCCCGCGTCTCGAGCCGCCCGATGCGGATACCGGCGGGCATGAAAAAAACCCGCCGAAGCGGGTCTGGCCGTGTGCGCCGCGCGGACTCAGTGCATGTGCAGACCGCCGTTGACCGCGAACTCGGCGCCGGTGGTGTAGCCGCCCTCCTCGGACGCCAGCCACGCGATGATCGACGCGATCTCGCCCGGCTCGCCCAGACGCTTGACCGGGATGGTCGACACGATCTTGTCGAGCACGTCGGGGCGGATCGCCTTGACCATGTCGGTGCCGATGTAGCCCGGACTCACGGTGTTGACCGTCACGCCCTTGGTCGCCATTTCCTGCGCCAGCGCCATGGAGAAGCCGTGCATGCCGGCCTTGGCCGCCGAATAGTTGGTCTGGCCGGCCTGGCCCTTCATGCCGTTGACCGAGCTGATGTTGATGATCCGGCCGAAGCCCTTCTCCACCATGTCGCCCACCACCTGCTTGGTGACGTTGAACATGCTGTTGAGGTTGGTCTCGATCACGGCGTCCCAGTCGTCGCGGGTCATCTTCAGGAACATGCGGTCGCGGGTGATGCCGGCATTGTTGACCAGCACGTCGATGCTGCCGTGGTCCGCCTTGGCCTTGGAAAAGGCCTCGACCGTCGAATCCCAGTCGCCGACATTGCCGACGGATGCGTAGAAGATGAACCCGAGCGCCTTCTGCTCGGCCAGCCACTTGTCGAAATCGCGCGTGGGGCCGCAACCGGCGACGACTGTGTAGCCCTCCTGGTACAGCCGCTGGCAGATCGCGGTTCCGATGCCGCCCATGCCACCCGTCACATATGCCACTCGGTTTTTGACCATGTCGTTTGCCTTCCTGAATGAACCCACGCCGGGGAAACCGTTCGCCATGCAAGCACTGTACCCAAGAACGCCAGACCGCCCGGTCCTATCGGATCAGGGGAAACACCAAGCGCCGGCGACAGCGTATCGACATCTTTCATTTCTATACTGATCTGTCCGCATACGGCCTGCGGATGCCGCCGCGGCGGGGTTGCGCCATTGCCGTACCACCGTCGCCCCGCTCTCCCACTCCGCAGAAAGCCAACACCGTGTCACTCGATGATATGAAGTTCGGACTTCGCCTTGCCCTGGGGTATGCCGTCGTGCTGCTGCTGGTCGTGGCGATCGTCGCCGTGGGGGTGTCCCAGCCGGGCGTCGGCAGCGCGGCACAGACCTGGATGCTGGTGCTGGGCGCCGCCGCGGTGCTGGTCGGCGCGCTGTCGGCCTGGGGCATCGCGCGCAGCGTCGGCCCGCCGCTCGACGAAGCGATCCTGATCGCAGAGACGGTCGCCTCGGGCGACCTGAGCCAGGAGTTCACGACCGAACGCGGCGGCGACTTCGGCCGACTGCTGGGCGCGCTCGGCGACATGGAAGACACCCTGACCGACCTGATCACCCGCATCAAGGGCTCCACCGACCAGATCGCCGTCGCCTCGCGCCAGATCGACGCCGGCAATACCGACCTCTCGAAGCGCACCGAGGACCAGGCCGCGTCGCTCGAAGAAACCGCCGCCAGCATGGAGACACTGACCGCCACCGTGCGGCAGAACGCCGAGCGTGCACGCTCCGCCAGCCAGCTGGCCACCGGTGCCGCGCAGACCGCCGCGCGCGGCGGAGAGGTGGTCGGCAAGGTGGTCCACACGATGCAGGCGATCAGTGCCAGTTCGCGCAAGATCGTAGACATCATCCAGGTGATCGAGGGTATCGCCTTCCAGACCAACATCCTGGCGCTGAACGCCGCGGTGGAGGCGGCGCGCGCCGGCGAACAGGGCCGCGGCTTCGCGGTGGTGGCCAGCGAAGTGCGTGGCCTGGCCCAGCGCAGCGCTACCGCAGCCAAGGAAATCACGGGCCTGATCGACGATTCGGTGCGACAGGTCGATAACGGATCGCGCCTGGTGGGCCAGGCCGGCACCACCATGGGCGAGATCGTGCAGGGCGTGCAGCAGGTCTCGGGCCTGTTGAACGAGATCTCGACCGCCCTGGCCGACCAGAGCGCCGGCATCGAGGATGTGAACCACGCCGTGGCCCACATGGACACCGTCACCCAGCAGAACGCGGCCCTGGTGGAGGAAGCTGCGTCCGCCGCGACGGCCCTGTCGCAGCAGGCCGCCGAACTGCAGCGCGCGGTGGGCGAATTCAAGCTCGACGACGACGATGCGGCCGCGCTGTCGCCGATGGCGTCGGCACCGCGCGGCACCCTGGTCACGTTCTAAGCGGCGAGGACCATAGCCGCGCAATCGGGCCGCGCAGCGGGTTCCCTCACAGCGCTCTCAGCGCTCCAGCGTCAGCGCCACGCCCATGCCGCCGCCGATGCACAGCGATGCGATGCCCTTCTTCGCGTCGCGGCGCTGCATTTCGTGCAGCAGGGTCACCAGGATGCGGCAGCCGGACGCGCCGATCGGGTGGCCGATGGCGATCGCGCCGCCGTTGACGTTGACCTTGCCGGTGTCCCAGCCCATCTCGTTGTGCACCGCGCAGGCCTGGGCGGCGAAGGCTTCGTTGATCTCCAGCAGGTCCAGGTCGCCGGGCTTCCAGCCGGCGCGCTCCAGCGCCTTGCGCGAGGCAGGCACCGGGCCCATGCCCATGATGGCCGGATCGAGCCCGGTGGTGGCGTAGCTGGCGATGCGGGCCAGCGGCGTCAGGCCCAGCGCCGCGGCCTTCCTGGCGGTCATCACCATCACCGCGGCGGCGCCGTCGTTGATGCCCGAGGCGTTGCCGGCCGTCACGCCGCCGGCCTTGTCGAAAGCGGGCTTCAGGCCCGCCAGCGCATCGGCATTGGTCTTTCGGTTGATGAACTCGTCTGCGTCGAACACTACCGGGTCGCCCTTGCGCTGGGGAATGCGCACCGGCGTGATTTCGAACTTGAAGTAGCCCGCGTCCTGGGCCGCGGCCGCCTTCTGCTGGCTGGCCAGCGCCAGTGCGTCCTGCTGCTCGCGGGTGATGCCGTACTGCCTGGCCACGTTCTCGGCGGTGATGCCCATGTGGTACTGGTTGTAGACGTCCCAAAGGCCGTCGACGATCATCGTGTCGACCATCTTCCAATCGCCCATGCGCTGGCCGTCGCGGGAGTTGGGCAGGATGTGCGGCGATGCGCTCATGTTCTCCTGGCCGCCGGCGATCACGATATCACTGTCGCCGGTGGCGACGGCCTGGGCCGCCAGCATCACCGCCTTCAGGCCCGATCCGCAGACCGCGTTGACCGTGAGGCCCGGCACCACCTGCGGCAGGCCGCCCTTGAGCAGCGCCTGGCGCGCCGGGTTTTGGCCGGCACCGGCAGCCAGCACCTGGCCCATGATCACTTCGCCGACCTGGCCGGCTTCGAGCTTGCTGCGCGCCAGCAGCTCGCGAACGACGACGGCGCCCAGTTCGGTGGCGGGAATCTTGGCGAGCGAGCCGCCGAACTTGCCGACCGCAGTGCGGGTGGCGGCGACGATGACGATGTCTTCCATGGGATGCTCCTGGGGGGTCTTCGGGTGAAACGGTTCTGCGCCCGTGCGGCGCGATTGTGTGGATGCGGGAATCAGGCCTTCTGGCGCACGTAGCGGCCGGGCGCAGGCTCGATCGCGGGGCGGTCGGCGTCTCCGTAGGCGGTGGGCGCCGCCACCATGCGGCCGGCATGGCCGGCCAGCCACTGCGCCCAATCGTCCCACCAGCTGCCCGGCCGCTCCTCAGCGCCGGCCAGCCATTCGGCATGCGTCGGGGGCAGCAGGCCGTCGTCGCGCACCCAGTGGCTGCGCTTCTTCTTGGCGGGCGGGTTGATCACGCCCGCGATGTGGCCCGACGCGCCCATCACGAAGCGGCACGGGCCCGGCAGCACCTGGGTCGACGCGTAGGCGCCACCGCCCTGCGCACCGACCGGCACGATGTGGTCCTCGCGCGAGCCGTAGACATAGGCCGGCACATCGACCGTGTTCAGGTCCACCGGCACGCCGCAGACGGTGGCCGCGCCGGGCTGCACCAGCCGGTTCTCCAGGTAGGTGTTGCGCAGGTACCAGGCGTAGAACGGGCCCGGCAGGTTGGTGGCGTCGCTGTTCCAGTACAGCAGGTCGAAGGGCGGCGGCGTGTGCCCCTTCAGGTAGTTGCCGACCACGTAGTTCCAGACCAGCTCGTTGGGCCGCAGGAAGCTGAAGGTCGAGGCCAGCTCCTGGCCCGCCAGCAGGCCCTTGCGGCCCATCTGCAGCTCGCGCATCCGCACGAAAGCCTCGTCGATGAAGATGTCGAGGATGCCGGTCTGGCTGAAGTCGAGGAAGGTGGTGAGGAAGGTGGCCGAGGCGACCGGTTTACGGCCCCGCCCCGCCAGCACCGCCAGCGCGGTGCCGAGCATCGTGCCGCCCACGCAGAAGCCCAGCGCGTTGATCTTGCCGCCGGCCTTGTCCTGGCCCGATATTGCGCGCACCAGGTCGATCGCGCGGATCACCGCCTGCTCGATGTAGTCGTCCCAGGTGGCCTCGGCCATCGACGCGTCGGGGTTGCGCCAGCTGACGACGAAGGTGCGGTGGCCCTGCTCCATCGCGTAACGGATCAGGGAATTGGCGGGCTGCAGGTCGAGGATGTAGTACTTGTTGATGCAGGGCGGCACCATCAGCAACGGCCGGGCGTGTACCCTGGCGGTGAGCGGCTTGTATTCGAGCAACTGGAAGAAATCGTTCTCGAAGACCACCGCGCCCTCGGTGGTGGCGACGTTGCGGCCCACCTCGAAGCCGCGCTCGTCGGTCTGGCTCACATGGCCCTGGCGCAGGTCGTGGGCCAGGTTCTGCAGGCCGCGCGCCAGACTCTCGCCCCGGGTGTCGAGCGCCGTCTGCAGCGCGTCGGCGTTGAAGGCGATGAAATTGCTGGGTGCGCTGGCCGCGGCCCACTGCTCGACCGCGAAGCGGATCCGCGCGCGGGTCTTGTCGTCTGCCTGCACCGCATCGGCCAGGCCCGACAGCACCCGGGTGTTGAGCAGATGCAGGCGGGCCGCACCCTGCGCCGCGGGGCTGCGGGACCAGGCCTCGCCGGAGAAGCGGCGGTCCTGCGCGGTGCCGGCGGCCTCGCCTGCCGCGCCCCAGAGCCGGGTCATGCCCTGCAGATACTCCTGCTGCAGCACCTGCAACTTCTGCGGGTCGAGCCACGGCGGCGGGCCGGGCGTGCCGCCCCGCTGCGGCGCGGCGACGGCGGTGCGCCACAGCGTCTGCCACTGTGCGGCGAGGGCCTGCGCGACACCCGCGTCCGACGTGCCGAGTCCCGCAGCCGTGCCTGGTCCAGAATCCATGCTGTCTCCTCGTTATGGCGTGAAGCGAATCCGCACGCCCTCATTCTTGCAGACACCGCGCACAGACCGCCACCCGCCCGCCGAAGAAAGCGCCATGTACCTCGTCGTCATCGCCTGGCTGTACGTGACCCTGACGATGGCCGCGGCCGAAGCCACCGCCTCCAACGGCAGCCTGCTGGGCGCGCTGGTCACCTTCGTGCTGTACGGGCTGCTGCCGATGGGGATCGTGGTCTACCTGATGGGATCGCCCGCGCGCCGCCGGGCGATCAAGGGCGAAGAGGCCGAAGAGTTAGAGAACGCCGCACCACCGCCGGCACCGGCACCGGCACCGGATGATGTGAAAGAACCGTAGCGAGCAGCCCGAGTGTGCGGCGAGGACCGGAGCCGTACTTCGGTACGGTGAGGACCACAGCCGCTCAATCGGGTTGCGCGGTAGGTTCTCTCACATCGTCAGACGCGCAAGATGCAGGCCGCCATGCGCCCGCTGCTGCCGAGCCGCCCGGCATCCCGACGGTGCGAAAAGAACCGTGACGGGTTCGACACGGTGCACCAGCCCGCACCGCCGTCGTTGCCATGGACCGCCTGCACCCCCGCCGCCGCCAGCCGCTGCCGCGCCAGGCCGGCCAGGTCGGCCCACCATTTGCCGGGCGACCCGCCCACCGGCCTGAAGCAGTCGTCGGCCGACGCCTGCCGGGCGACGAACGTGGCCCGCACCTCGTCGCCCACCTCGAATGCCTCCGGCCCGATGCACGGACCGAGCCACGCTATCAAATCCATAGCTTCTGGTCGGCCTGCAGCGCCGGCTGGAGCACCGAAACGTTCCAAAACCGCCTCCAGCACCCCGTCGGCCAGTCCGCGCCAACCCGCATGCGCCGCGGCTACCTGCCGACCGGCGCGGTCGGTAAGCAGAACCGGCAGGCAGTCGGCGACCATGACGGTGCAGGCCCGGCCGGGCCGCGAGCCGATGCAGGCGTCGGCGCAGGGCACGTCGCCCGGGGGGGTGCCGTCGAGCGCCGCCGTCCGCGTGCCGTGCACCTGCTGCAGGAAGATCGGCTGCGCGCCGATCGCCTGCGCCAGCCGCGCGCGGTTGGCGGCCACCGCCGCGGCGGCGTCGCCGACATGGCCGCCCAGGTTCATCGACGCCCACGGACCTTCGGACACGCCACCGGCCCGGGTGGTGAAGACGGCATGCACGCCGGGCGGCGCAGGCCAGTCGGGAACGATCCAGTCGGACGAGCATGCGGGAAGTGGAGACGTCATGGAGGGCGAAGTGGCGGTAGAGTTTGGAACCCGGGCGGCCAGCATAGCCGCCCGATTCCTCCGGCCCGCCCCGGTGGCACACTGCCGGACGGTGCCTGCGCCACCGGCGGTACCCTGCGCCACCGGCGGTACCCCGCGCCGGCCAAGCCGGCCCCGATCCCGCACCGCTTTTCCAGACACCTCCAGGATTTCGCATGAGCTATGTCTTCCCACCTTCCGCACCCGTCGCCGTCCCGGTGGTCGGCCGTCCCGAACAGTTTCCGGTGCACCGCATCTACTGCGTGGGCCGCAACTACGAAGAGCACGCCAGGGAGATGGGCTTCACCGGCCGCGAGCCGCCCTTCTTCTTCCTGAAACCGGCCGACGCGGCGCTGGTGGTGCCCGAAGGCCAGACCGGCAGCCTGCCCTACCCCAGCCTGACGAAGAACTTCCACCACGAGATCGAGCTGGTGGTGGCGATCGGCAAGGGCGGCAAGAACATCGCCGCGGCCGATGCCTTGGATCATGTCTTCGGCTACGCCATCGGGCTCGACATGACCCGCCGCGACCTGCAGAACGAGATGAAGAAACAGGGCCGCCCGTGGAGCATCGGCAAGGGCTTCGACCACAGCGCGCCCATCGGCCCGATCCTGCCGAAGGAGCAGGCCGGCGACATCGAGCGCGCCGAGATCTGGCTGAGGGTCAACGGCGCAGACCGCCAGCGCAGCACCGTCGCCAAGCTGATCTGGAACATCGCCGAGACGATCGAGCACCTGTCGGCCGCCTGGGAGCTGCGGCCCGGCGACCTGATCTACTCGGGCACCCCCGAAGGCGTGGCCGCCGTGGTGGCGGGCGACGTGCTCGAGGGCGGCGTGGCCGGCCTGGGCACGCTCGGCGTCAAGGTCGTCTGACCGCACCGCAGCCGCCGATGATCCAGCGCACCCCGATCCGCCACTGCCGCAACTGCGGCACCGCCGTGGTCTACCGCCTGCCCGACGACGGCGACACCAAACTGCGCGCCGTCTGCCCGGCCTGCCACACCGTCCACTACGAGAACCCGCTCAACGTGGTCGGCACGGTGCCGCACCTGGACGACCGGGTGCTGCTCTGCAAGCGCAACATAGAGCCGCGCAAGGGCAAGTGGACGCTGCCCGCCGGCTTCATGGAGCTGGACGAGACGACCGCCGGCGGCGCCGAGCGCGAAACCGACGAGGAGGCCGGTGCCAGGATCGCGATGGGGCCGCTCTTCAGCGTGATCAACGTGGCCGCGGTCGGCCAGGTGCATTTCTTCTACCTTGCGCAGCTGCTGTCCGACACCTTCGACCCGGGCCACGAGACGATGGAGGCGCGGCTCTTCACCGAAGAAGAAATCCCGTGGGACGAGATCGCCTTCAGGACGGTGCGCGACACGCTGCAGCTGTACTTCGCCGACCGCCGGCACGGCATGTTCGGCATGCACCATTTCAACATTTAGCAACGGGGAAGAAAGCCACTCACGCCGCGGCTCTCGTCGACCGATCCCACACCGCCGGATTCGAGAGAAAAATGTCTATAGCCGACGTACAGCGCCGACTGCCAGCTATATTTTTCATAGTAACGGCTAGACCAGCCCCAGGTCCACCGGCCGCACGCCCGGGAACACCTGGGCGAGCCGCGCGGCATCCAGCCCGTACATGCGGCCGAACAGCCCGCCGAATACCGCGCGGTATTCGTTGAGCACCGGAAAGTCGCGGTTCTGGTTCAGCGTGCCGGGCGCGACCGCCACCTGCTCCCCCACGGTCCGGCCACCGCGCACCGCGCCGCCGGCCACCCAGTAGGTGCTGCCGTGGCCGTGGTCGGTGCCGCGGGTGCCGTTCTCGCGGAAGGTGCGGCCGAACTCCGACACCACCACCACGACCGTCTTGTCCCATGCCGGTCCCATCTCCTCGGCGAAGCCGCCGATGCCGCTGCCCAGGTTGCCGAGCAGGTTGGCCAGCCGGCCCTGGGCACCGCCCTGGTTGACGTGGGTGTCCCAGCCGCCGACGTCGATGAAGCCCAGGTTGAAGCGGTCGCGCATCAGCACCGCCATCCGGCGGGCCTCCAGATCGAAGCCCTTGGCGCTGAGCGCACGGCGGTTGGCCTCCTCCATCTCATGGTTGCGGGCGGCCATGTCGGGCGCCATGCCGGCGGCGGACGAGGCGGTGCGCTTCTGCAACGCCTCGGCCTCTTCGGCCACCGTCTTGCGCAGCTCGAAGCCTTCGGCGATCACCGGCTCGAAGCGGGTGCCCTGGTACATCTGCGCCAGCAGGGCCGTCTGCCGCGCGTCGAACGGCGTGCGGCCGGTACCCTTGAGCGAGACGTTGGGCACGTTCTGCGGGCCGGCCATCACGCCCGGCAGACCGTCGGTGAACGCCACCGGCGCGGCGCGCCCGCCCATCGCGCCGGCCAGGCGGTTGAGGAAGCCGCTACCGCGCTGCGCCGTATCGGCGGCGGTGGTGGAACGGTCGCCGGGCATCGGCAGCCCGGCCTCGACCCCGTCCTGCGTCTCGAAGTGGCTGCGCGAGAGATCGTCGGTGCCGGCGAAGGGCAGAAAGGCGAGCTGCCGCCGCTGCCACAGCGGCAGCGCGCCGGCCGCAAGCGCCGGGTGCAGGGCCCAGCCGCCCTCGGCGCCGGGCAAGGCGATGGCGGCCTGCGGATCGGCCGCCGCATCGCCCACTGCAGGCCGGCGGATCGCGATGGTGGGCCGCGACGCGTAGTAGAAATCGCTGCCCGCCGGCACCAGCACGTTGGCCGCGTCGTACCCGCCGCGCAGGAACACCAGCAGAAACCGCGCATCGGCCTGGGTCGGCAGCGCATAGACGCGCGACCCGACCGCCGGCCCCGCCAGCGCCAGCCCGGCACAGCCCAGGTGCCGCAGGAGTTCTCGTCGTTGCATCGCATGCTCCTCGCGCCGCAGCGCTCTTTTCGTCGATCGCCTACCCACGGCGCAGCCCGTCCCCGGGCACGCGGCAAAAGCCGCGCCGCGAAGCCAGGCGCCCCACCAGGGACACCGTGGGTCCGGCTCTGCCGGCCCACCGGTGTCGCCCCGTCGCAGGGGGTGGGCGGCCACACGCAGTGGGCAAGCCTGGGGGTGGGCTTCACCTGGTCATCCACTCGGGCGACGACAGCAGCACCGCGTTCCACTCGGGCTGCGACGCGGCCTGCGCCAACGCGGAGCGGGTCGCGGGGCCGAGCGTCGGCTCGACGAAGCGGTAATAAGTGCGGGTGGCGAGCACCGGAAAACCGGTGCGCGGCAGCGGCTTTCCGTCGTCGTCGTCGTCGGCGTAGAGCGCGGCCTGGCCGGCGCCGATCGCGCGCGCGATCTCGAAGCGCTTGACCATCTGGCCCGAGCTGGCCCACGCCGCCTCGGACGCCGGATAACCGTCGGGCGAGACGCGGCCGTAGAGCGGCTCGCCCAGCTGGTTCAACCAGCCGATCACCGGCCGCAGGTTGCCGATCGGCCGCTCGGCATAGGCCAGGCGCAGCGACGAGACGACGTACTGGAACGGGTCCTTGAACTTCTGCGGTCCGCCTGGGGCAAGGGCGGCCTCCATCTCGGGCGACAGGAACATCGTGCGCAGCACCTCGGCGATGTCGCCGCGCGAGCGTTCGAAGCGCTGCGCCATGCGGTCGACCAGGGCGGGCGGCGGCGTGTCGGCCACGAAGTAGGCCGCCAGCTTGTGCGAGACGAAGCGTGCGGTGGCCGGCTGACGGGAGAGCAGTTCGACGGCCTGCTCCACCTCGCCGAAACCACGCCCTTCGATCCGCTGGCCCAGCACGGTCTTCGCGCCGAAATCGTGCCGCGCCGGATTGAACTCGAACAGGCCTTCGTGCAGGTACAGGGCCTGGCGCTGGGGTGCGAGCCGCGGCGGCTGGCCGTCGTTGTCGATGCCCACGCCGGTCAGCACCCGGGCCAGTTCCTGCACGTCCTGCTGGGTGTAGCGCGACCCGCTCGGCCCGCCGGCCACGCCCAGGGTGTGCAGCTCCATCAGCTCGCGCGCGTAGTTCTCGTTGATGCGGTTGGCCGCGCTCTGGGCGTTGTCGAGGTATTCCAGCATCGCGGGGGACCGCAGCGTGGCCATCGCCAGCGTGTCGAAGCGGCCCAGGGCGTGGGGCCGCACCGAGCGCTCCTCGTACTCGCCCAGCGTCCAGCGCACGTTGCCCTTGCCGGCGTAGACGTTGAAGTGGTTCATCCAGAACCAGGTCATCTGCTCGCGCAACTGGGCGGGCGACCGCAGGGCGCGCAGCAGATGGCGACGGGTAGTGTCCTGCACCGCCTCGCTGTTGGCGCGGTTGAGGGCTGCGCGGGCCGCCTGCCTCTCGTCCTCGTCGGTCAGGGTATGGATGCGGCGCTGCTCGGCGCGCGCCGCCCGCAGCCGCTGCTCGGCGCTCTGCTGCGCGACCGGCATCGCGGCGATGGCGTCGGCCAGCGCCGGCGGGTCCTGCGCCGGGGGCGCCAACTGCCGGTCGAGGCAGGCCTTGCGCCCCAGTGTCTGCAGCTGCCGAGCATCGGCCTCGTCGGCGCGGAAGTTGACCCGGTTGAGCCAGCGCCAGTCGCTGGCGGTCAGCGCCGCGCCGCTGCCGTCGGCACCGGGCATGGCGCCCGGCACCGCGCAACCTGCGGCGGCCAGGCCCGCGCCGGCGGCGGCAGCGCTCAGCAGCGTGCGGCGGGACAAGGGGCTATCGGTCGTGGAAGGCAAGCGGAACTCCGGTACGGGGCCGTGGGCTGCAGGGCGGCCTACCGCCGGACGGCGCCGGCGCCGGGGGCCATGTCGGGCCGCCAGTGTGCGTCCAGGGCCGGCCGGCCGGCATGGAGTTGCGGTGGACGGTTCGTAAAGAAGGCGCAAACCGCGTGTCCCGCGGTGATCGGCGGCCGCCGACGGCGTGCGGGCGCTGCGGCGTCAGCGGTGCAGCGCGTCGGCCGCTTCCGGCGGGCCGCCCGCCCGCATCCGTTCGATCGCCTGGGGCCGATCGACCAGCACGCACTGCTTGCCGGTGCGGCGGCAGTGGTCCTGCACCCGCCAGTAGGCGCCGTGGCCCACGCAGCCGGTCTGGCAGATGACCAAGTCGGCGGCGACCAGGCTGGCTTCCAGCGCCTCGGCATCGTCCTGGTCGCTGCCGCCGTGGTGCAGGAACTGGCCGCCCGCGCGTTCGACCAGGCGCTGCGCCGCGGTGGCATCGTCCGCATCGGGCCCGACGCAGAGGACCGCCTTGCGGTGCAGATCGGCGGCGACCGGCGCTATCGTGGGAACGGGAACGGGAACGGGAACGGGAACGGGCGCCGCCGCATCCGGCATCCGGCCCGCGCGCAACTGCCAGCCGAACCGCTCGCGCATCAGGCGCCGCGCCCGCTCCACCAGCGCCTCGATCCGCCGGGCCAGCGCACGCCGACGCGGCAGGCCGGGCACCGCGGCCTCGGCACCCAGCCGGTCTTCGCGGGCGAAGGCGAGCGCCGTGTCGCGTACGACGACCGCGGCGCGCAGCCGCACCGCCTCGGCCTCCAGCCGCCCGATGGCCCGTGCCTGCGCCACCAGCAACTCGCTGCAGCGGCCCTGCGACCGGCCATATTGGCGCGCGAGCGCGGCGTATTCGCGCGTGGCGCTAGGGGTGTCGGCAGGCGGCTGGGTCATGGTGTTCCGTCCGGTAGATGCAGGGCCGGCAGGCGCCGGAGCGGGCATTCTAGATGAGAATATTTTTCATTTACAACCCTTGGTGGTGTGAGTGCGAGGGTCTTGCGACGCCTGTCCGACGCTCCTCGCCTGCCGGAAACACCCCCTGCGGCCCGCTGCAAAAACGCGGCGGTCGTGGTAAGGGCGGTGGACATTCGGTCGGTATCGGTATCGGTATCGGTATCGGTATCGGTATCGGTGGAGGTGGAGGTGGGGCGGCGATCAGGGCAGGGAGAACCGTGGAGGCTACCGACCCGATGCGCCGCACCGACGTGCGTTGTGCGGCGATGGATAGTCGCAAATTCGTTGAAGCGCGGCTGGTTGCAAAGTCGGCCGGCGAAGTGATTACAGTAGGCACCGAACTTTTCCCATCGCCTGGACACCCATGAAACACCTCGCCCTCTGCGCCATGGCCGCCACCGCCGTGCTGGCCGGATGCGTCACCCCGCCACCGCCGCCGCCCACCGTGGCGCAGGTGCTAGACGCCGATCCCACCACCGACTGCCTCAGGGCCGCCAACCGCGATCCGCGCCTGACCTTGCTGGAGCCGAAGCTGGGCAGCCTGCGTTCCGCCGGCCAGGCCTCGCTGCCGATGCTGGCCAGCAAGGACTACCCGACCGCCACCGAGAAGGTCGCGTTGGAAGTCTGGGGCAACGAACGTCAGCGCTGCGTGAAGCTCGGCGAGAGCTACCGCGCCGCCAACCTGCCGTTGCCGCTGGTCTCGGCCTTCGAGCTGGGCCAGCGCGACCTGGTCTTCCTCACCGCCAAGCTCTACGGCGGCGAACTGACCTACGGCCAGTTCAACATGCGCCGCCAGGAGCTGGCCGGCGCCCATCGCCAGCGTCTGATCGAGTTCGAGCAACAGTACGCCGCCTACCTGTCGCAGATCGAGCCGCAGCGCCGCCTGGCCGCCTCCGGCCCGCCGCAGACGATGCCGGTGGCCCCCGCGGTGCGTGCCCTGTTCACCACCTGCAACCGGTACAGCGTCGACGGCGTGAACTGCACCAGCCAGTAAGGTCGGCCGAGCACCGCCGCCCCTGGCGAACTGCGGTGCGCAATGGTGGAGCCCGGAAACATCCTGCACGACCCTTGCAAAGCGGTGCTTCGACGCTTGCGGTATCCATCACCGCGGCGCGTCCTGCGCCTTGCCGCCGGGCCTCTCCCCGGTTTTCGCGGGCACGTCACAGTGCATAACACGCTCTCGGAGGGAGCCATGTCCACGGTCACGTCGCACGCCAAGCGTTTTTTCAGTCTCGCCAGGAAATCGATCGCCGCATGGTCGGACGACTACGCCCCCAGCATGGGCGCGGCGATCGCCTACTACGCCGTCTTTTCGCTCGCGCCGCTGTTGCTGATCGTGATCGCGGTCGCCGGCTTCGTCTTCGGCCGCGAGGCGGTGCAGGGCGAGATCGTCGGCCAGCTCTCGGGCCTGCTGGGCCGCGACGGCGCGCTCGCGGTGCAGGGCCTGATCAAGAGCGCCAGCCAGCCGGCCCAGGGCCTTGTCGCCACCGTCATCAGCCTGGTGGTGCTGGCCGTCGGCGCGACCACCGTCTTCGGCGAGCTGCAGAGTTCGCTCGACCGGATCTGGGGCATACCGACCACCGCCAACTCCGGCATCCGGGCGACGCTGCGGGCGCGGCTGCTGTCCTTCGGCCTGATCCTGGGACTGGCTTTCCTGCTGATGGTGTCGCTCACCGTCAGCGCGGCGGTGGCGGCCATGGGCACCTGGATCGGCTCGGTGCTGCCGGGCTGGGCGGTGACGCTGCAGATCATCAACCTGGCGGTGTCGCTCTGCATCACCACCCTGCTGTTCGCGATGATCTACAAGCTGATGCCCCAGGCCAGGATCGCCTGGCGCGACGTGTGGGTGGGCGCCGTGGTGACCGCCGTGCTGTTCGAGGTGGGCAAGCTGCTGATCGGCCTGTACGTGGCGCGCAGCAGCGTATCGTCGAGCTTCGCCGCTGCCGGATCGATCATCGTGCTGCTGGTATGGGTCTACTACTCGGCACAGATTTTCCTGCTCGGTGCCGAGTTCACCTGGGTCTACGCCAGCGAGCACGGTTCGCGTGCGACGCTGCCGGTGCCCGATGCACCCGAAGTGCCGAGCAAGTCCGATCCGGTGCCGGCGGCGGGCGCGTATCCGTACCGGCCAGATGCACAGACTGCGGCCGTGGTTGCGTCGTCCACAGCACCGGACCACGCCGACCATCTGGTGGAAGCGTACGCACCCCAGGGGCCGACGATGCGACAGAAAATCTACGTCACGGTCGCGCTGACCGCGCTGCAGATCGTGATCCGGATGGCGATGCGGCGTGGGGCGGCGCGGAAAGCGGCGCGCCGGGCGGGTCTGCGGCGACGCTGAGCACCACCGCCGACGGTCCGCTCCGGGCGCGGCTGCGGCTGTCCATTTGCTATTTTTTCTATAGCTACTGACCGTTATTCCGCGCTGGCTAGAGGCCGATTCGGCTCATGAAATCGCCGCAGGGCCAGCCGAGCCCCGGTCTTCCACGGCCGACGCCGCCTCGTCGGCCATGGTGCGCATCCAGACCCGGAACTGCGCCAGCACCGCCGGCTCGTGCTCCAGCACCGGCGTCACCAGGTAGTAGGACCGCTCGCCCCGCAGCGGCTGCGGGCAGGCGACGACCAGCTCGCCCCGGGCCAGCTCGGCCTCGATCAGCATCGGCGGCATCAGGGCCACGCCCAGGCCGTGGGCGGCGGCCACGGCGAGCATCGAGAACAGCTCGTAGCGCGGGCCGGCCAGCGCGGCCGGTGCCTGCACCTCCATCGCGTCGAACCACTGCCGCCACCCGTAGGGCCGGGTGCTCTGCTGCAGCAGGGGCAAGGCCGCGACCTGCAGAGGGGCCAGCGGCCGGCCCTGCAGCAGCGCCGGGCTGCAGACCGGCAGCACGTCCTCCCGCATCAGCGGCTCGGCCCGGGTGCCGGGCCAGCGGGCGACCTGCTCGGCCGTGCCGGTGAAGAGCGCCGCGTCGAAGCCGGTGTCGTCGAACAGGAACGGCCGGGTTCGGGTCTCGATGTGCACCACCGTGTCGGGGTGCAGCGCCGCCAGCTGCGGCAGCCGCGGGATCAGCCAGCGGGTGGCGAAGGTCGGCACCGCCGCGAGGGCGATCGCACCGCCACGGCCCTGGCCGGCCATCAGGTCGAGAGTGTCGCGCTCCAGCCCCTGCAGGCCGCGCGAGATCTGCTTCCAGTACTGGGTGCCGCCGGGCGTCAGCGCCACCCCGTGGCGGGTGCGGCGGAACAAGGCAACGCCCAGGTACGCCTCCAGTGCCAGCACCTGGCGGGAAACGGCGCTCTGGGTGAGCGAGAGTTCCTCAGCGGCGCGGGTGTAGCTCTCGTGCCGCGCGGCGGCCTCGAAGCAGGCCAGCGCCTGGGTGGAGGGTATACGGCGTCGCATGCTGCAATGGAATCGAGGGGAGTCTGCCAACGGCTGCGGAAGGAGGCATGGGGCAGCCAGACATTCCATGATCGCATACCTCGATGTGCAATCCTCGTTTGCCGCGGCAGACCCGCAGGACTAGCATCCAGCGGTGACGTTCCCGGCCACGCCGGCCGGTGCGCCCCGCAGGGCGCCCGCCCCCACCCGCATCCCCAGGAGACCTCCCATGTCAAGCTCTTCCCGCGCCGCCTTCCAGTGGGCCGACCCGTTCCTGCTCGATCGGCAACTGACCGATGACGAACGCATGGTCCGCGAGGCCGCCGCGGCGTACTGCCAGGACAAGCTGGCCCCCCGCGTGCTGGAAGCCTTCCGCGACCAGAAGACCGACGTGGCCATCTTCCGCGAGATGGGCGCGCTGGGCCTGCTGGGCCCGACCATCCCCGAACGGTACGGCGGCCCCGGCCTCAACTACGTCGCCTACGGCCTGATCGCCCGCGAGGTGGAGCGGGTCGATTCGGGCTACCGCTCGATGGCCAGCGTGCAGTCGTCGCTGGTGATGGTACCGATCCATGAATTCGGCACCGAGGAACAGAAGCAGAAATTTTTGCCCAGGCTGGCCAGCGGCGAGTTCATCGGCTGCTTCGGCCTGACCGAGCCGGACCACGGCTCCGATCCCGGCAGCATGGCCGCGCGCGCCCGCAAGGTCGACGGCGGCTACAGGCTGTCGGGCAGCAAGATGTGGATCAGCAACAGCCCGATCGCCGACGTGTTCGTCGTCTGGGCCAAGGAAGTGGACACTGCCGGCAACGTCGGCCCGATCCGCGGCTTCGTGCTCGAGAAGGGCATGGCCGGCCTGAGCGTCCCCGCGATCCACGGCAAGGTGGGCCTGCGCGCCTCGATCACCGGCGAGATCGTGATGGACGGCGTGTTCTGCCCCGAAGAGAACGCCTTCCCGGAAGTGCAGGGCCTGAAAGGCCCGTTCACCTGCCTCAACAGCGCCCGCTACGGCATCTCGTGGGGCGCGATGGGCGCCGCCGAGGACTGCTGGCACCGTGCCCGCCAGTACACGCTCGACCGCAAGCAGTTCGGCCGCCCGCTGGCCGGCACCCAGTTGATCCAGAAGAAACTGGCCGACATGCAGACCGAGATCGCCCTCGGCCTGCAGGGCAGCCTGCGCCTGGGCCGGATGAAGGACGAAGGCACCGCCGCGGTCGAGATCACCTCGATCATGAAGCGCAACAACTGCGGCAAGGCGCTCGACATCGCCCGTCTGGCCCGCGACATGATGGGCGGCAACGGCATCAGCGACGAGTTCGGCGTGGCGCGCCACCTGGTGAACCTGGAAGTGGTCAACACCTACGAAGGCACGCACGACGTGCATGCGCTGATCCTGGGGCGGGCGCAGACCGGGATCGCTGCCTTTTAGCAAACCCCCAGGCTGCGCGCTGCGCGTCTTCGCCTACCCCCTTGCCGGGGGCGATACCGACGGCCCGGCGAAGCCGGTTCCGCGGTATCCCTGAGAGAAGCCGGTCCGGTCGCGGTTGACGCGGCCGGGCTGCGAAAACAAACCTGATGCAGCGGAGCGCCGATGCGCGGCGTGGGAGATGGGCATGACGATGCAGAACGCCGGCGCATTGGCCGGCATCAAGGTACTGGACCTGTCGCGCGTGCTGGCCGGGCCGTGGTGTACCCAGACGCTGGCCGATCTGGGAGCGGACGTGGTGAAGATCGAGCGGCCGGGCGCGGGCGACGATACGCGGCAGTGGGGGCCGCCGTTCCTGAAGGACGCGGCGGGCCACGACACCGACCAGGCGGCGTATTTCGCCTGCTGCAACCGCAACAAGCGCTCGGTCACGGTGGACATGGCCACGCCCGACGGGCAGGCGCTGCTGCAGCGGATGGCCGGAGGAAGCGACGTGGTCGTGGAGAACTTCAAGGTCGGCGGGCTGCGGGCTTACGGGCTCGACTACGAGAGCCTCAAGGCGGCCAATTCGCGGCTGGTCTATTGCTCGATCACCGGGTTCGGCCAGGACGGGCCGTACGCCGGGCGGGCCGGCTACGACCTGATGGTGCAGGCGATGAGCGGCATGATGAGCATCACCGGCCGGGCCGACGGGACGCCCGGCGGCGGGCCGCAGCGGGTGGGCGTGGCCCTGACCGACACCTTCACCGGCATGTACGCCGCCACCGCCATCCTGGCCGCGCTGCAGGCGCGCCACCGGACCGGCCGCGGCCAGTACATCGACATGTCGCTGCTCGACGTCGGCATGGCGCTGCTTGCCAACCAGACCACCGGCTACCTCAACAGCGGCACCGTGCCGCAGCGCCAGGGCAACACCCACCCGAGCCTGGCGCCGTACCAGGACTTCCCCACGGCCGACGGCTCCATGCTGCTGGCGATCGGCAACGACGGGCAGTTCGGCCGCTTCTGCGCCGCGGTGGGACGGCCGGAGTGGCGCGCCGATCCGCGCTACGCCAGCAACACGCTGCGGGTGCGCAACCGCGAAACGCTGATCCCGGCGATGGAACAGGTCACCCGCGGCCGCTCCACCGCCGACTGGATCGCCCTGCTGGAAGACAAGGCCGTTCCCTGCGGCCCCATCAACGACATCGCCCAGGCATTCGACGATCCGCAGGTACAGGCCCGAGGACTGGCGATCGGCCTGCCCCGGTCGGCCGGCGACGGCATCGACACGATCCGGGGAGTGGCCAGCCCGCTGCGGCTGTCGGAGCATCCCCCGGTGTTGCGCCACGCGCCGCCCGCGCTGGGCCAGCACACCGACGAGGTGCTGGCCGAGTGGGGCGTGCCGGAAAGCGAGCGGGTGCGTTTGCGGTCTGCGGGCGTCTTGTAGCGCTTCGGGCTCCGGCACGGGCCACGGCGCAGGCGGGTTCCTGCAGGGATACGCCCCTCCGGCCCCTGCCGCACGGGATGGGGGAGGTCTACAACGGTGTTCCATGGGTCGCCCAGCGTGCGCCCTTGTAGAAAGGAACCGCCATGAAACGCCTGTCTTACACCCCGTGCGCATCCCTGCTGAGCGCAGCGGCGTGCGTGATGATGTCCGCCGCCCCCCGCCGCGATGGCTCAGCGGCCGGATGCCGGTTCCGACGACCAGTGGGACAGGCTGCAAAACCAGTCGCAGACGCAGCGGCAGGTCGATCGGGTCAAGAAGGACGATTGGCATGCACCGCGCGAACGGTCCCGCGGATCGCGCGACTGGCGGCCGGAAAGCGATGGCCGCTATGGCCGCCGCATCGACAACGACCGCAGCGCGGTCGACTGGCTTGACCGGAAACGTCGGCGGCGCGACTGACCGCGCCGGTCCGGGCATCAAATTCCCGAGCGCAGGCCTTCGGCGATGGTCGGATAGCGCAGCTTCAGCCGCAGTTCTTGCGTCAGCCTGGCGTTCACCAGCCTGCGCGATTCGCTGAGGAAACTCATTTGCATCGCCGATAGATGCTGCTCGGCTTCCTGACGGCCGATGCGCGGCGGACGCGGCAACCCGTAGAGGTCGGCCGCATGGTCCATGTAGGCGGCCATCGTCATGTCGGTAGCGTCGCTCGCATGGTAGACCCGCTGCGGCGCGCCTCGCCACAGGGCCGCACAGCAGGCCCGCGCCAAGTCGTCGGCGTGGATGTGGTTGGTGTAGACATCGTCGTCGGCCCGCAGGACCGGCGTTCCGCGTTGCAGGCGAGCCCGTGGCGTTCCGCCGTCCCGGTCCGGCGCATAGATGCCGGGAATGCGGAGGATACTCGCGCGGCTGCCGCGCCCGAAAAAGCGCACACGGCCCTCGGCATCGACCCGGCGGCAGGCGCGTGCATTGCGGGGCGCGACGGTCCTCGTCTCGAATACTTTCGCTCCAGCGCAGTCACCGTAGACGCCGGTCGTGGAGCCGTATACGAGCGCCATCGGCCGAGGTCCGGCAGCCAGCGCATGCAACAGGGCCCGGGTGCGGGGATCGGCATGCGGATCGGCTGCCATTGCGTCGCGCGGCGGCGGTGCCAGGTGCAGCACCCGCTGTCCCAGGCCGGCCAGCCGCCGCAGGCTGGCGGCATCGTCCAGATCGCCGCGCAAGGGCACGACGCCCCGCTGTCGCAGTTCGGCGATGCGGTCCGGCGACGAGGTCAAGGCGAGCAGCCGCACCCGCGGCGCCAGCAGGCCGGCCACCCGCAGACCGACATCGCCGCAGCCGACGATCAGCACCCGCGTTCGACGAAAACGTGCAGGCAGGGCACCCATGGGAATACGGGAGGGGCTTGGGTTTGCAGGCAAAATCGAAGGCTATAAGAAAGAAGAAACTTCCAAGGATAACGAGCGATGCGTTTCACCATTTCCGTGCAGCCCAGCGGGCGTTCCTTCACCACCCAGCCCGACGAAGCCATCCTGGCCGCGGCGATCCGCCAGGGCATCGGCCTGCCCTATGGCTGCAAGGACGGCGCCTGCGGTTCGTGCAAGTGCCGCAAGCTCGAAGGGGCCGTCGTCCACGGAGAACACCAGAGCAAGGCCCTGTCGGCCGATGAGCAAGCCCGGGGCTTCGTCCTGACCTGCCGGGCGGTGCCGCAGAGCGACGTGGTGCTGGAATCGCGCCAGGTCACCGACGAGAGCGCTTTCCCGGTCCGCAAGATGCCGGTCCGGGTGTCGTCGCTGGAGCGAAAATCGCATGACGTGATGCTGCTGCGCCTGCAATTGCCCGCCACCGAGCATCTGCGCTACCACGCCGGCCAGTACATCGAATTCATCCTGCGCGACGGCAGCCGCCGTGCGTACTCGATGGCGACCGCGCCCCACCGCCAGGAAGAAAGCGGCCCGAGCGCCGAACTGCACATCCGCCACATGCCCGGCGGCAAGTTCACCGACCACGTGTTCGGCGCGATGAAGGAAAAGGACATCCTGCGCTGCGAAGGCCCGTTCGGCAGCTTCTTCCTGCGGGAAGAATCGAAAAAACCGATCGTGCTGCTGGCGTCGGGCACCGGCTTCGCGCCGGTCAAGGCCCTGATCGAGCGGATCCAGTTCAGGGGGCTCGACCGACCCGTCACGCTGTACTGGGGCGGCCGCCGCCCGGGCGACCTGTACCTGCACGACTGGGTGCTGCAGAAGGCCGCCGAGCTGCCGCAATTGACCTACGTGCCCGTGGTCTCGCATGGGCTGCCCGAGGACGCCTGGACCGGCCGTACCGGCTTCGTCCACCAGGCCGTGCTGGACGACTTCGCCGACCTCTCCGGTCACCAGGTGTATGCCTGTGGCGCTCCGATCGTGGTGGAGTCGGCACAAAAAGCATATGTGCAAGAGCGCGGACTGCCGGCAGAGGAATTTTTTGCCGACGCGTTCACCAGCGAAGCGGACAAGCACGGCGCATGAAAGCATCAAGCCTGCGACAAAATTACAATCCCCAAAAGAAAATCCGCCACGCAGTTTCACCTGCGTGGCGGATTTTCTTTTTGTCTATCCAGGCAATGCCATCATGCATTCACCGGATACCGAAACGTACGATACCGTCGCCGATCAAGATACTAAAACCCACGCATGCGGCCTACGCCGCAATTACTTCTTGGCTGCTTCCGCAGCAGCGTCCGCCGCCCTCTTGGCCGCATCGTTTGCCGCGTCTGCAGCCGCATTGGCGCTGCTCGCAGCGCCCGCAGCGTTGTTGGCTGCATTGGCAGCGTCGTTAGCCGAGCCTGCGGGGGTGGTCGTATCCGGGGCTGCCGAGGTGGCGGGACCGGGGCCGATGGCGGCGCCGGGTACGGGAGCCGCGGTGGAAGGCGGAGCGGGTGCCTGCAGCGGCGGAGGGGCCGGAACCGGTTCTGCTTTCTTGCCGCAGGCCGCCAATGCGACGGCAGACACCAAGCCTGCCAAAACGAGGGAATTTCTCATGATTTTCGGATCCTTGTCCATCTGGAGTTATCAATCGTTCGGGCGGAATGACCGTCTGCGGCGATGTCGACATTCATTGTAGGGGCACGCCAACGCCGCGACGTTAAGCAGTTGCGTTCCATTTCATCCAAACGTAACAGACTCGCTACCTGCTGGTCGACAGGTAGGACGTTGCAGCGCGCGTGCATTGCACCGCGCTTAGAGCGGCTAACACAACCCTTCTGGCGTCGTTGCCGCACCTTGTCGTACTACTCGTACTGTCTGCGATGCGGCGCCTAGCCAGCACCGCTTCGCTGGGTTGTGTTAGCCGCTCTTACCAGGTCATGACGTTTGGCGCAGCCACCCGTCCTCGCACCAGTCGGCCAGAATCTCGCGTGCGCCGGCGCTCGCTGTGGCCATGTCCGCGGCGTCCAGCCGCCGTCGATCCGCCAGCTTCCGCATCAGCCGTGCATCGCGTCCGCTCGCGAGGAAACTCTCTCCGTTGATGAAGATGTGCCGCGCGTCGTAGAGCATGCGGGTGCGCCTGTCGAGGTGGGCGGCGCTGGCCGGGTCGAACGCCGCGCCTTGCTCGAACCGGACTTGCGATTTCGGTTCGGTCAGGTATTCGCCCAAGGCACAAGCCACCGCATCGCGGTCCTCCAGCCATTGGGCGACCGCAGCCCGCGCGAAGTGCTCCATCTCTGCAGGAATGGCGCCCGTGTTGGCGACCGCGGGCTGCCGCGGGTCGGCATACAGTGCGTCGTTGCCTTCGGCGGCGTGCTCGGCCATACGCTGCAGGATGTCCTGCGCGAGTTCGCCGCGCCGTGGTGCGCGAAACCCGATGGAGCAGGTCATGCACTCGCCTTCGGCGATGCCGTCGTGCGCGTACCGCGGCGGCAGGTAGAGCATGTCGCCCGGCTCCAGCACGAACTCCTGTTCCGGCTCGAAATTCGCGAGCACCTTCAGCGGCACGTCGTCCCGCAGCGAAAGATCCTTCTGCTTGCCGATGCGCCAACGCCGCCTGCCGTGCGTCTGCAGCAGAAAGACGTCGTAGCTGTCGAAGTGCGGCCCCACCCCGCCGCCGTCGGTGGCGAAGCTCACCATCACATCGTCGAGCCGCGCGGCCGGCAAAAAGCCGAACGCTTTCAGAAGGCCGTGCGCGCCGTCGTGGTGCAGGTCGAGCCCCTGTACCAGCAAGGTCCAGCGGGGCTGGTTCAACGACGGGAGTGCGCGCCGGGCCAGCGGACCGTGCCGCATCTTCCAGCCGGCCCCTTCGCCGACGATGAGGCGCGATTCGACATCGTCGCGCGCGGCCATCGCCAACAGGTCGGCGCGCGCCGGCAGCAGGTCGCCGGGCGAAGCGATGGCGCCCCGCACCAGCAACGGCTTCTTGTGCCAGTGGCGGCGCATGAACGTGTCGGCGCTGAGCCCACCGAGAAGCGCCAGCGGCAAGGAGGTATCCATGGAGAGAAGCGGACAGAGTCGAACTGCGACAATTCTCTTATGGAAATAATCCCTCAATGCGTGGTCGCACTGACCTGGACCCTGACCGACACCCTGGGCGAAGAACTCGACGTACTCGACGAGCCCGTCGAGTTCCTGCTGGGGGGCGACGACCTGCTGGCACCGATCGAGCGGGCGCTGCAGGGCCATGTCGCCGGCGACGAACTCGCGCTGCAGATCGAGCCCGAGGAAGGGTTCGGCGATTTCAACGACCGCCTGCTATTCCTGGAACCCCGCAGGCTGTTCCCGCCCGAGCTGGAGGAAGGCATGACCTTCGAAGGCCATGCGCTGCCGAAAGGCACGAACCCCGAGGCGCCGAAGGACGCGCTCTACACCGTGTCGGAAATCTATCCCGAGCATGTGGTGCTGGACGGCAACCATCCGCTGGCGGGTATCGCCATCCGCATCCACCTGACGGTCGACAGCGTGCGCGAAGCGACAGAAGAAGAGATAGGGCGCGGTACGCTCGGCACCGGCTTCTTCCGCATCCAGACCCAGGCACCCGGTAGCGAAAGCCTGCACTAGCGCCTGCTCACCAACCAAGCAAAACGGCTGCCCGAAGGCAGCCGTTTTTCGCGCAGAGCAACGTCGTCAGATGCGCTGCAGCTGACCGCCCTGGATGCGCACCCGATCGCCGATGCGCAGATCGCCTGGAGCCGGTACGTCGAAGGCTCGCGAGCTGCCGTTGTCGACCTGCACCGAAATCCGGTAGGTCTGCACCACGCGCCCACGCTGGTTGCCCTCGATCTGGTTGCCCGCCACGGCACCGCCGACGACGCCGATGCCGGTGGCCAGGGCCCGTCCGCCACCGCTGCCGATCTGATTGCCCACGACGGCACCGAGCACGCCGCCGATGATCGCGCCGGCGCCCGAGGGTGCACGCGCCTGCTCGGACTGCAGCACTTCGATGTTGGACACTCGGCCGAATTCGGCATACGCACCGCCATGCTCGTACGCCGGATAGGGCGCGGGCTGCGCGACCGGTGCGGGATACTGGGCCGGATAGTTGGCAGCGGGACGACCGTAGTAGGGATCGGTGCCGCAGGCGCTCAGGGTTGCGACAGCGACCGCGCCGATGGCCATGGTGGAAAAACGAGAGATGGTTTTCATGGGAGGCTCCTGGATGAGGGGTGCTTGTGGACGTCTGCTGCACACCGCGAACTTCCGAGTCGAACATGCCGTCCAGCATATCCTGCTCGGCGCGCTCCGCGTAGCCGCGTCGGAAAAGAACGCCTATAGGGTAGGTGCGGGCCGACCATGGCTTGCATAGCCGCAGCAAAGACCGTTGCCGGATGTGTCCGGTCCTGGCCGACGCCGTCCGGCCCGATCAGGCCGTTCCGGTCGAGCCGTAGCCGCCTTCGCCCCGCGCCGAGGCCTCGAACCCGTTCACCACCCGAAAGCGCGCCTGCACCACCGGCACGATGACCAGCTGGGCGATCCGCTCCATCGGCTCGATGGTGAAGGCCGTGCCGCTGCGGTTCCAGGCGCTGACCATCAGCTGCCCCTGGTAGTCGCTGTCGATCAGGCCGACCAAATTGCCCAGCACGATGCCGTGCTTGTGGCCCAGGCCCGAGCGCGGCAGGATCATCGCGGCGTAGCCCGGGTCGGCCAGGTGGATCGCGATGCCGGTGGGCACCAGCTGCCAAGCGTTGGCGGCCAGTGTCCGGGGCGCGTCCAGGCAGGCGCGCAGGTCCAGCCCGGCACTGCCCGGCGTCGCATAGGCCGGCAGCCGCTCCGCCATGCGGGGGTCGATGATCTTGACGTCCAGTTCCATTATTCCTCAACCCAATCAGTGCCTGGCCGGCAGGGCGCAAGCGATCTCTGCTATCAATTCGTGCGCAAGCTTCGCCTTGGACGCGCGGTCGAGCAGGCGGCTGCCTTTTTCGTCCACCAGCAGCAACTGGTTGTCGTCCTGCCCGAAAGCCGCAGGGCCGATGTTGCCGACCATCAGCGGCACGCCCTTGCGGCGGCGTTTGGCCTCGGCATTGGCGAGCAGATCGTGCGTCTCCGCCGCGAAACCGACGCAGTACAACGCGCCGGAGCGGGCCCGGTCGGACTGGGCAACGGCCGCCAGAATGTCGGGGTTCTCGACGAACGCCAGCGTCGGCGCATCGCCCGATCCGTCCTTCTTGATCTTCGCGTCATGGAAGGTCGCGGTCCGCCAGTCGGCCACCGCGGCGGTGGAGACGAAGACGTCGGCGGCGCCCACCGCCGCCTGCACCGCCGCCTGCATCTGCAGGGCCGACTCGACCCGGACGCGTCGCACGCCGCGCGGCGTTGCGAGCGCCACCGGTCCCGATACCAGCGTCACCTCGGCGCCGGCCACGTGGGCCGCGCGTGCGATGGCGAAACCCATCTTGCCGGACGAACGGTTGGTGATGCCCCGCACCGGGTCGATCGCCTCGAAAGTCGGGCCGGCGGTGACGACCACCCGGCAGCCGGCCAGCGGCTTCGGCGCCAGGAAGGCGATCAGATCCTCGAGAATCTCGTCGGGCTCCAGCATGCGACCGTCGCCCGTTTCTCCGCAGGCCTGGTCGCCGTTGCCGACGCCCAGCACCGTGGCCCCGTCGGCCTGCACCTGCGCCAGGTTGCGCTGCGTGGCGGGGTGGGTCCACATCTCGCGGTTCATCGCCGGGGCCAGCAGCAGGGGCTGGCCGGCGCGCCGCGCCAGGCAGAGCAGGCTGAGCAGTTCGTCCGCCCTGCCCTGCGCCAGCCGAGCGATGAAGTCGGCGCTGCACGGCGCGATCAACACCGCATCGGCTTCGCGGCTCAGGTTGATGTGCGGCATGGCGTTGTCTTCGCGCGCGTCCCACTGCGAACCGCAGACCGGCCGGCCCGACAGAGCCTGCATCGTCACCGGCGTGATGAACCGCCCGGCCGCCTCGGTCATCACCACCTGCACCGTCGCGCCGGCCTTGACCAGGCCCCGGCACAAGGCGGCCGATTTGTAGCAGGCGACGCCTCCGCTGAGGCCGAGCACCAGGTGTTTTCCAGACAGGTCCATGGAAGGGGCGTTCGGCAGGTGGGGGGGGGGGACGCGGCGGGGTGGCGAGCCTACGGAGCGCGCCAATGTAGCAGAGGGGATCGGCACCGCCCGCCACCGAAACCGCACCGGCCCAAACCTATAATCTCGCTTTACCAGCTCCCCGAGCGGACCGCCTTCACGGGTTTTCCGACTTCGACATGACCAAATTCGTCTTCGTCACCGGCGGTGTGGTGTCTTCCCTGGGCAAGGGAATCGCCTCAGCCTCCCTTGCCGCGATCCTTGAATCGCGGGGCCTCAAGGTCACGCTCATCAAGCTCGATCCCTATATCAACGTGGATCCGGGCACCATGTCCCCCTTCCAGCACGGCGAGGTGTTCGTCACCGACGACGGCGCGGAAACCGACCTCGACCTGGGCCACTACGAGCGGTTCATCGAGACGCGGATGAAGCGCACCAACAACTTCACCACCGGCCGGATCTACCAGTCGGTGCTGGAGAAGGAACGCCGGGGCGACTATCTCGGCAAGACGGTGCAGGTGATCCCGCACGTCACCAACGAGATCCAGGAGTACGTCAAGCGCGGCGCCGGCATCGGCACCGCCGACGCGGTGGACGTGGCGATCGTCGAGATCGGCGGCACCGTGGGCGACATCGAATCGCTGCCCTTCCTCGAGGCGGTGCGCCAGATGAGCCTGCGCATGGGGCCGAACAACACCGCCTTCGTGCACCTGACCTACGTGCCGTGGATCGCCGCGGCCGGCGAGCTGAAGACCAAGCCGACCCAGCACACGGTGCAGAAGCTGCGCGAGATCGGCATCCAGGCCGACGCCCTGCTCTGCCGTGCCGACCGCCGCATTCCCGACGACGAGCGCGCCAAGATCTCGCTGTTCACCAACGTACCCGAATGTGGCGTGATCAGCATGTGGGACGTGGACACCATCTACAAGGTGCCACGCATGCTGCACGAGCAGGGCCTCGACGGCCTGATCTGCGACAAGCTGCGCCTGAACACGCCGCCCACCAGCCTGAAGCGCTGGGACGACCTGGTCTACGAGACCGCCCATCCGCGCGGCGACGTGACGATCGCGATGGTCGGCAAGTACGTCGACCTGTCCGACAGCTACAAGTCGCTCAACGAGGCCCTGCGCCACGCCGGCATGCGCAACCATGTGCGGGTGAAGATCGAGTACGTCGATTCCGAAACCATCGCGCCCGACAGCGTCTCGCGGCTCGCCGCATACGACGCGGTACTGGTGCCCGGCGGCTTCGGCAAGCGCGGCGTGGAAGGCAAGATCTGCGCGGCCCGTTTCGCCCGCGAAAGCAAGACGCCGTACCTGGGCATCTGCCTCGGCATGCAGGTGGCCACCATCGAATACGCCCGCCACGTGGCGGGCCTGCCGGACGCCAACAGCACCGAGTTCGAGCCCGCCACCCCCTGCCCGGTGATCGCCCTGATCACCGAGTGGAAGGACGCCGACGGCACGATCAAGACGCGCAACGCCAGCTCCGACCTGGGCGGCACGATGCGCCTAGGGGCGCAAAGCTCCGACGTGGCGCCCGGCACCCTGGCCCACGACATCTACGGCGACGTGGTCACCGAACGGCACCGCCACCGCTACGAAGCCAACGTCAACTACCTCGATCAGCTACGCAGTGCCGGCCTGGTGATCTCGGCGCTGACCCAGCGCGAGCACCTGACCGAGATCGTCGAGCTGCCGCGGACGGTGCACCCGTGGTACATCGGCGTGCAGTTCCACCCCGAGTTCAAGTCGACGCCCTGGAACGGCCACCCGCTGTTCAACGCCTTCATCGAGGCGGCGGTCGAGCACCGTGCCGCCGGCGCGCAGCCCCTAGAAGCCCCGGCGGCCGAGGTGCCGGCATGAAGCTCTGCGACTTCGACATCGGGCTGCAGCACCGGTTCTTCCTGATCGCCGGACCCTGCGTGGTCGAGTCAGAGCAGTTGCAGATGGACGTCGCCGGGCAGCTGAAGGACATCACCGCGGCGCTGGGCATTCCCTTCATCTTCAAGAGCAGCTTCGACAAGGCCAATCGGTCGTCGGGCACCAGCTTCCGCGGCCCGGGCCGCGAGAAGGGCCTGGAGATTTTGGCCAAGGTGAAGCGGACGCTGCAGGTGCCGGTGCTGACCGACGTGCACAACGAGGACGACATACGGGCCGCGGCCCAGGTGGTCGACGTGCTGCAGACGCCCGCCTTCCTGTGCCGCCAGACCGATTTCATCCGCGCGGTGGCCCAGTCGGGCAAGCCGGTCAACATCAAGAAGGGCCAGTTCCTCGCGCCGCACGACATGAAGAACGTGATCGACAAGGCGCGCGCCTCGGCCAGGGAAGCCGGCCTGTCCGAAGACAGTTTCACGGCCTGCGAGCGGGGCGCGAGCTTCGGCTACAACAACCTCGTCTCCGACATGCGCAGCCTGTCGATCATGCGCGAGACCGGCGCGCCGGTGGTGTTCGACGCGACCCATTCGGTGCAGCTGCCCGGCGGCAACGGCACCAGCTCCGGCGGCCAGCGCGAGATGGTGCCGGTGCTGTCGCGCGCGGCGGTGGCGGTCGGCGTGGCGGGCCTCTTCATGGAAACCCATCCCGATCCGGCCAACGCCCTGTCCGACGGCCCCAACGCGGTGCCGCTGCGCCATATGAAGGCGCTGCTGGAGACGCTGGTGGCGCTCGACGACGTGACCAAGCGGCACCCCTTTCTCGAGGACTCCTTCGCATGAGCAGCGGCTACATCATCGCCACCGTCCAGGTGACCGACCCGACGCAGTACGAGGACTACAAGAAGTGGTCCACCGAGGCGATGCGGGTCCACGGCGCCGAGGTCTGCGTGCGCGGCGGCGCCTTGACCGTGATCGAAGGCGACTGGTCGCCCTCGCGCCTGGTGGTACTCAAGTTCCCCAGCTACCAGAAGGCCCAGGATTTCGCCGCGTCGCCCGAGTACGACAAGGCGCGCATCGCCCGCCAGGGCGCGGCCATCATGCAGATGGTGGCGGTCGAAGGTGTTTAGACATCCGATCCGCCGCCGCGTGTGCCGGCCGCCCTCCCCCCGATTCAGCACCCCAATGAAAGAGAAGAACGTATGAGCGCAATCGTTGATATCGTCGGCCGCGAAGTGCTCGACAGCCGCGGCAACCCCACCGTCGAATGCGACGTGCTGCTGGAATCCGGCGTGATGGGCCGTGCGGCTGTGCCCTCGGGCGCCTCCACCGGCAGCCGCGAGGCGATCGAGCTGCGCGACGGCGACAAGAGCCGCTACGCCGGCAAGGGCGTGCTGAAGGCCATCGAGCACATCAACACCGAGATCTCCGAAGCGGTGCTGGGCCTGGACGCGTCCGAGCAGGGATTCCTCGACAAGACGCTGATCGACCTGGACGGCACCGACAACAAGAGCCGCCTGGGCGCCAACGCGATGCTGGCCGTCTCGATGGCCGTGGCCCGCGCCGCGGCCGAGGAATCGGGCCTGCCGCTCTACCGCTACTTCGGCGGCATGGCCGCGGTCCAGCTGCCGGTGCCGATGATGAACGTGATCAACGGCGGCGCGCACGCCAACAACTCGCTGGACATCCAGGAGTTCATGATCATCCCGGTGGGCGCCCCCAGCTTCCGCGAAGCCGTCCGCTACGGTGCCGAGATCTTCCATGCGCTCAAGAAGATCATCAACGACCGCGGCATGAGTACCGCCGTCGGCGACGAAGGCGGCTTCGCCCCCAGTGTCGACAGCCACGAAGCCGCGATCCAGCTGATCCTGGAGGCCATCTCGGCCGCCGGCTACACCGCGGGCGAGCAGATCGCGCTCGGCCTGGACTGCGCCGCGAGCGAGTTCTACAAGGACGGCCAATACGTGATCGCCGGCGAGCACCTGACGCTGAGCGCCGCGCAGTGGACCGACATGCTGGCCACCTGGGTCGACAAGTACCCGATCATCTCGATCGAGGACGGCATGGCCGAAGGCGACTGGGACGGCTGGAAGCACCTGACCGAGCGCCTGGGCGAGAAGGTCCAGCTGGTGGGCGACGACCTGTTCGTCACCAACACCAAGATCCTGGCCGAAGGCATCGAGAAGCGCATCGGCAACTCGATCCTGATCAAGATCAACCAGATCGGCACCCTCACCGAGACCTTCGCCGCGATCGAGATGGCCAAGCGCGCCGGCTACACCGCCGTGATCTCGCACCGTTCGGGCGAGACCGAGGACAGCACGATCGCCGACATCGCCGTCGGCACCAACGCCGGCCAGATCAAGACCGGCTCGCTGTCGCGCTCGGACCGTACCGCCAAGTACAACCAGCTGCTGCGCATCGAGGAAGACCTGGGCGACATCGCGGTGTACCCCGGCCGCACGGCCTTCTACAACCTCCGATGAACCACCCCCCCGAGGCGCCGGTGGCGCCTCCCCCTCCAGGGGCCCCCTCCAGGGGGCGAACCCGGCGGCCCGGCAAAGCCGGTTCCACGGGTTCCCTGATAAATGCGCGCTGCAGTGGCGGTGCGTGTCTGGTACTTACCCCCGTGAACGAAGGCTGAGATGGTCAACCGAATCGTGCCCCTGGTGCTGCTCGTCGTGCTGGCGGGCCTGCATGCGCAGCTCTGGCTGGGCCGGGGCAGCGTACCGGCCGTCAAGCTGATGCGCCAGCAGATCGAGACCCAGAAGGTGGCCAACGCCGAGTCGCTGCGGGTCAACGAGCGGCTGACGTCCGAGGTGAGCGATCTGCGCGAAGGCCTCGACATGGTCGAGGAAAAGGCCCGCAGCGAGCTGGGCATGGTCAAGCCCAACGAGATCCTGGTCCAGTTGGCCAAGTGACCGCGGCCGGCACGGTGCTGCCGGCCCGCCATCGCCTCCGGCGCATCCGCTGCCCATGACCGATACCCTGTCCGCCCTGCTGTTCGCACCCGCCTTCGTGCTCTGGGGCGCTCCGGCCTCCTGGGCCGAGGTACTGGGCTTCGCCCTGGGATTGTGGATGGTGCGGATGAACATCCGCGAGCGGCACTGGGGCTGGCCGCTGGCGATCCTCAGCTCGGTCCTTTACTTCTTCGTCTTCTGGCGCAGCCGGCTGTATGCCGACGCATCGCTGCAGGTCTTTTTCGCGCTTGTGGCCCTGTGGGGCTGGACCCAGTGGCTGGCCGGCCGGCGGGCCGATGGCAAGCCCTTGACCGTGGGCCGTCTCGGCCGCCGCGGCCGTCGGGCCACCCTGCTCGCCTGCCTGCTGCTCTGGCCGGTCATCGGCCTGGCGTTGGCGCGCTACACCGACAGCGACGTGCCGTGGTGGGATGCGTTTCCCACCGCGACCAGCCTGGTCGCCCAGTTCCTGCTGGGCCGCAAATACATCGACAACTGGGGGCTGTGGCTGGTGGTGAATGTGGTGTGCGTCGGTCTGTTCGCCTACAAGGGGCTGTGGCTGACCGTGGTGCTCTACGCGCTCTTCGCGGCACTCAGCATCGTCGGCTGGCGGGCGTGGCGGCGGCGAATGGCGCCGGGCGACGCCGCGGCATGACGGCGCCTTCGCTGGCGCCGGCCGTCGCAATCGTCGGTGCCGAAAGCACCGGCAAGACCGACCTCGCCGCCGCCCTGGCATCGCACCTGCGGGCATGCGGCCTGCGGGTCACGGTGGTCGACGAGGTGCTGCGTGGCTGGTGCGAGCGCGAGGGCCGCACGCCACGGCCCGACGAGCAGATGGCGATCGCCGCCGAGCAGGCCCGCCGCACCGACGCCGCCCGCGCCCGGCCCGGCACCGATCTGGTGGTGACCGACACCACGCCCCTGATGACCGCGGTCTACAGCGACCTGCTGTTCGACGACCTGTCGCTCTACCCCTTCGCACTGGAGCACCAGCGCGGCTACGCCGCCACTCTGCTGACCGGGCTAGACCTTCCCTGGGTGGCCGATGGCCTGCAGCGCGACGGGCCGCAAGTCCGCGAGCCGGTCGATGCGCGGGTGCGTGCCGCCCTGCGGCGGGCGGCGCTGCCTTGCCAGGTGATATATGGCCAGGGGGATGCCCGGCTGCTCCACGCACTTGATGCTATCAATACTATAGCTAGTGGTCGGCTTTTCATAACGGCTACAGGCACTTTTCATTCGAAAAAAAGCCCTGCGCCCGCTTGGCGCTGCGAGGGTTGCGGCGACCCGGGATGCGAGCGCCGCCTGTTCACCGCCTTGCGCGACCGCGGCACCGCCGGCTGAGGTCGGGCCGCGGCTACTGCACCGCCGTCGTGCCCGGCAGCGGATGCTCGCCGGCGGCGAAGATCTGCTCGGCATCGAGCGCGTCGAACCGGTACTGCCGGCCGCAGAACTCGCAGCCCACCTCGATCTCGCCCCGCTCGGCGACGATCGACTCGGCCTCTTCCCGGCCCAGGCCGCGGATCATGCCGCGCACCCGCTCGGCGCTGCAGCTGCATTCGAAGCGCGGCACCGGCTCGTCCTCCTGCGGCACGAAGCGGGCCAGCGGCTCTTCCCAGAACAGGCGGCGCAGGATGGTGTCGACGTCCAGCGTCAGCAGCTCGTCGCGCTGCAGGCTGGAGGCCAGGTGCGACAGGCGGTTGAAATCCTCGTCGGCGCCGATCAGCGCCTCGTTCTCCCGGCTGACCAGGCTGCCCGCCAGGTTGTGCGTGCCCTCCACCGGCATCCGCTGGATCAGCAGGCCGGCGGCGACGTTGTCGTCGGCGGCCAGGACCAGGGTGGTGTCGAGCTGCTCGCTCTGCAGCATGTAGTGCTCCAGCGCGTCGCTGAGCTTTTCCAGCTTCTCGCCCCGGTCGCCGAAGAGCGGCACCATGCTCTGGTAGGGCTGCTGGCCGGGGAACTTGTCCTTAGGGTCGAGGGTGATCGCGCAGCGGCCCTGGTTGTGCAAGTTGACCATCGCGCTCAGCCCGGCGTCGGCCGGCACGTCGCCCACGATGGTGGCGGTGGCCCGCACCCGCAGGTCGGATTTCACCTCGGCCACCGCCACCTTGACCGGGCCGTCGCCGAAGATCTGCAGCACCAGCGCGCCGTTGAACTTGATGCCCGACTGCATCAGCATGCCGGCCGCCGCCATCTCGCCGAGCAACTGGCGCACCGGCTGCGGGAACGCGCCGCCCTGGCTGTTGGAGGCGCGGCGCCGCAGGATTTCCTGCCAGGCGTCGGTCAGCCGCACCAGGGTGCCGCGCACAGGCATGCCGTCGAAGATGAATGTGTGGATTTCGGACACGCTTTTCTTCCTGCACTGCTGCGTGACGGCGAACGCTCGGGCATTCGCCGGCGCATCGAAAAAGGAGATGCGGCCATTGTAGGGAGCCCGGCGGACCGGTGTCGTCAGCAACCCCAAGCCATTGCCATGCCTGCGGAATTCGGCCGCCGACGCGCCGCCTCAGGGCGCCATGCGTGGCGTGGCCGTGCCGGGCGTGAGCACCGGCCGGTCGCTCTCGTCCTTCAGCGCCACGCCGGTCAGCCGCCGGTGCAGCGCCCGGCCCACCAGCCAGGCCAGTTTGCGGGCCGCCTCGGCATAGCCCAGGCCCTGCGGCCGCACATTGGAGATGCAGTTGCGCTCGGCGTCGCGCCGGCCTGTGCGGGGGCCGTAGGTCAGGTAGATGCCCAGGCTGTCGGGCGAGCTGAGCCCGGGCCGCTCGCCGATCAGCATCGCCGTCATCGCCGCGCCCAGGCATTCGCCGACCGGGTCGGCCAGCGCCACCCGGGCCTGGGTGGCGACCACCACCGGGCCCAGCGGCACGTCGGCCGGCAGAGCGGTGCGCAAGGCCTGCAGCAGCGGCTGCGCGTGCCGTTGCACGGCCAGCGACGACAGGCCGTCGCCGACGACGATGCACAGCGCGGGCGCGTCCGGCGACGCTGCCGCGCGCAGGGCTTCGGCAGCGTCTTCTTCGAGCCGGCGGCCCAGTTCGGGCCGCCGCAGGTAGGTGGTCCGGTCGGGCGCCTGGCTGCGGGTCTGCAGCACCTGCCAGCCGTCGGCCTGCAGGTCCGCGACCAGCGCTTCGGCGTCGAGCGAGGTGTGGATGGCATCGCGCGCCAGGGCATGGGCCCAGCCGAATCGCAGCGTCTCGGCGGTGGGCGTCGCCACGCCGGCACGGCCCAGGGCGATGCGGGCCGGGGTGGCGGTGCGCCAGTCGGTCCAGGCGTCGGGCTGAACGTCGGGGGGGGTCGTGGTGCCGGAGGGGGTGGGTACGTCGTCCATGCCGTGGCCTCAAGGAGAACCGGCGCCCAGGCCGCCCATGCCCCGCAGCAGCCGGTGGGCGGTGCCGGGCTGCAGCAGGCGGCCGTCGGCATCGGCCAGCTGCATCCGTTGCAGCCAGGCCTCGAACTCCGGCGCGCGGCGGCAGCCCAGGGTGTCGCGCAGGAACAGCGCGTCGTGGAACGAGGTGCTCTGGTAGTTCAGCATGACGTCGTCGGCGCCCGGCACGCCGATCAGGAAGGTGAGGCCCGCGGCGGCCAGCAGCACCAGCAGCGTGTCCATGTCGTCCTGGTCGGCCTCTGCATGGTTGGTGTAGCAGACGTCGCAGCCCATCGGCAGGCCGAGCAGCTTGCCGCAGAAATGGTCTTCCAACCCGGCGCGCACGATCTGCTTGCCGTCGTAGAGGTACTCGGGTCCGATGAAGCCGACCACCGTGTTGACCAGCAGCGGCCGATAGCGCCGCGCCAGTCCGTAGGCGCGGGCCTCGCAGGTCTGCTGGTCCACCCCGTGGTGGGCGCCGGCCGAGAGCGCGCTGCCCTGGCCGGTCTCGAAGTACATGAGGTTGTCGCCCACCGTGCCGCGCTGCAGCGCGCGGGCCGCGTCGTGCGCCTCGTCGAGCAGCGCGGGCGTGACGCCGAAGGCGGTGTTGGTCTGCTCGGTGCCGCCGATCGACTGGAACACCAGGTCGACCGGCGCGCCCGCCTCCACCAGCCGCAGGGTGTTGGTGACATGGGTCAGCACGCAGGTCTGGGTGGGAATCCCGAAGCGCCGGACCACCTCGTCGAGCAGGCGCGTCAGCTCGCCCAGCGCCTGCAGGCTGTCGGAGGCCGGGTTGACGCCGATGACCGCATCGCCCGCGCCGTACATCAGCCCGTCGAGCACCGAGGCGGCGATGCCGCGCAGGTCGTCGGTCGGGTGGTTGGGCTGCAGCCGCACCGCCAGCCGGCCCGGCAGGCCCAGCGTGTTGCGGAACCGGGTGGTGACATGGCACTTGCGCGCGACCGCGACCAGGTCCTGGTTGCGCATCAGCTTCGATACGCCGGCCGCCATCTCGGGCGTGATGCCGGGCGCCAGCGCCGCCAGGGCTGCCGGCGTGGCCGCAGGGCCCAGCAGCCAGTCGCGAAAGCCGCCGACGGTCAGGTGCGAGATGGCGGCGAACGCGGCAGCGTCGTGCGTGTCCAGGATCAGCCGGGTGATGTCGTCGTCTTCGTACGGCACCAGGGCGTCCTGCAGGAACACCTTCAGCGACAGGTCGGCCAACACGAAGCGCGCGGCCATCCGCTGCTGCGCACTCTCGGCCGCGATGCCGGCCAGGGTGTCGCCCGAACGGGCCGGGCCGGCGCAGGCCATGACCTGCCGCAGGTCGTCGAAGGCGAAGACCCGGGCGTCGAGCGTGGTGCGGTAGCGCATGGCGATGGAAGCTCGCAAGAAACACGCCGCGGCAGGTGCGTGCCGCGCGACGCGTCAGCCGAGCTTCTTGAGCCCGGCCTTGAAGCGGCGGGCGTTCTCGACATAGTGCCGCGCGCTCTGCCGCAGGCCCTCGATCTGTCCGGGGCTCAGCTGCTTGATCGCCCGGGCCGGGCTGCCGATGATCATCGAGCCGTCGGGGAACTCCTTGCCCTCGGTGACCAGCGCGCCGGCACCGACCAGGCAGTTCCTGCCGATGCGGGCGTTGTTGAGCACCACCGCGCCGATGCCGATCAACGTCTCGTCGCCGATGGTGCAGCCGTGCAGCATCGCCTGGTGGCCGATGGTCACGTTCTCGCCGATGCCGAGCGGCACGCCGTGGTCGGCATGCAGAACGCTCAGGTCCTGCACGTTGGTGCCGCGGCCGATGCGGAGGGTGGCGGTGTCGCCGCGCAGCACCGCGCCGAACCAGACGCTGGCGTCTTCGCCCAGTTGCACGTCGCCGATCACCTGGGCGCTGTCGGCCACCCAGGCCGAGGCGGGCACGCGCGGCGCGGTTCCATCGAGTTCGTAGAGGGCCATGTCGTGTCTCCTTGCAGGGGGCGTCGAGCGCTCGAACATTGTAGGAACGGCACGGCGCAGGCCTTACAGTGCGGTGCCGCGGGCCGCAGCCCCAGCTTCTTCGCCCGCCCACCATGCCGACCCTCCGCCATAACGCCCTCGCCGTCCTGCTGGAGCCGGATGCCGACCGCAAGTGCCTGCAGGGACGCGCGCTGCAGCCCGCCGGCCCGACCGGCGCCGCCGACGCGATCGCCCTGCCGCCCGGCATTCCGGGCCGCCCTGCCCGGCCCGCGCTAGTGGCGCCCACCGAGATCCGGCAGCGCTCGCTCGCCACGCCCGAAGGTCACGCCGCGCTGATCCACGCGCTGGCCCATATCGAGTTGAACGCGATCGACCTGGCGGCGGACGCGGCCTGGCGCTTTTCCGGCATGCCCGACGACTACTACCGCGACTGGATCCGCGTCGCGCAGGAGGAGGCCCTGCACTTCTCCCTGCTGCGCGACCACCTGCGAGGCATGGGCTTCGCCTACGGCGATTTCCCGGCCCACAACGCCCTGTGGGAGATGGCCGAACGCACCCGTCACGACGTGCTGGCCCGCGTCGCCCTGGTGCCGCGGACCATGGAGGCCCGCGGCCTGGACGCCTCGCCCGCGGTGCGCGACAAGCTGGTTTCGGTGGGCGACAAGGCGGGCGCCGCGATCGTCGACGTCATACTGCGCGACGAGATCGGTCACGTCGCGGTGGGCAACCGCTGGTATGCCTGGCTCTGCGCCCGGCGCGGGCTGGAGCCGATCGCCACCTACCGCGAGCTGACCCGCAGCCACCGCGCCCCGCGGCTGCGCGGACCTTTCAACCTGGCGGCCCGGGCTGCGGCAGGGTTCAGCCCCGCGGAACTGCAGGCGCTGAGCGAATGAGCGCGCCGCTCCGCCCCGATACGGGCCGGGCGGTCGGACGTTCTTAGAATGCTCGATCGACAGGGCCATGCCCCGCCTCCGCATCCACCAGATTCCACCGGGACCTCCATGCCGAATCCCCCCGCCCCAGCCCCTGCGGCCCCGCGCGAAAATCCCGCCATCATCGCCCGCCAGGCGATCGTGAACGCAGACCGCGCGGTAGTGGGCTACGAACTCTTCGACCGTTCCCAGGGCGCGGGCGCCCACACCGCCGCGACCGACGTCACCCTCATCTTCCACGCCCTGTCGCATGCCGGCAGCGAAGACCTGATCGGCCGGCTGCAACTCTTCGTCAACTGCACCCACAACAGCCTGGCCGGCGGCCACCTCGACCTGATCCAGCCCGACAAGGTGGTACTGGAGATACCGCCCCTCGACCAGGCCGATGCCGAAAGCATCGAGGACCGCACGCCGGTGCTCTCCAGCCTGCGGGAGCGCGGCTTCCAGCTGGCGTTCTCCTCCACCGTGCTCGCCCCGGTCTATGCGCCCTGGCTGGCCCTGGCCGATTATGTGAAGTTCGACCTGGCGGCGCTCTCGGCCACCGAACTGACCACGCTTGCACGCTACGCCCAGCAGCACTGCGATGCGGAGCTAGTGGCCGAGAAGGTCGAGACGCAGCAGCAGTTCGAGGCCGCGCATGCGATCGGCTTCGCGCTCTTTCAGGGCTACTGGTTCGCCCGGCCGGCCGAGGTCGAGACGCGGCTGGTGTCGCCCTCGCAAGTCGCGACGATCGAGCTGGTGAATCTGATCCGGCGCCAGGCCAGCACGGTCGAGATCGAGGAAATGCTCAAGCGCGACGCGGGCCTGGCTTTCAATTTGATGCGGCTGATCAATTCGTCGGGATTCGGCCTGCAGCGCGAGGTGACCTCCTTTCGTCACGCGGTGATGATCCTCGGCCTGAAGAAGCTGTTCCGCTGGGCCGCGCTGCTGCTGCTGGCCTCGAAGAACGGTACGCCGCCGGCGGTGAGCAGCCTGGCGGTGGTGCGCGGCCGCCTGATGGAGCTGCTGGTGGCCGACCGCCTGACGCCCGAACAGCGCGACCATGCCTTCGTGGCCGGCATCTTCTCGCTGCTGGACGTGATGCTCGGCATGCCGATGGACCAGGCGGTGAAGCTGCTGACCCTGCCGCACGAGGTGATCGACGCCCTGCTGCACCGCACCGGCCCGCTCGGCCAGTTCCTGCAGCTGACCGAAGCCTGCGAGACAGGAGACGACCGCACCTTCACCGTGGCCTCCGAGACGCTGGGGCTGAGCAGTCAGGAAGTGAACTGGGCCCACCTGCAGGCGCTGGCTTGGTCAGACGGGGTCGATTAACACCCGCATATTAAGTGGCCACAGCAGGATAAAATTTGCCCGGGTGGGGTCTTCCATGCGGCAGCGGGGCGTCGCACTGCCTAGAATTGTTGCTCACTGAAACGTATTTGTGCGTTTCAGACCCCTTTTTGCTATCGGTCCTCGATGTCCAGCACGCCAAACTCCGTTGCCCCAGAAGCGCCTCTCGCAGAGAACACGTCGCCCGCGGCCGGGCTGATCGCTCGGCAGGCCATCGTCGACGAGAAGCGCGAAGTCTTCGGCTACGAGCTTTTCGACCGCTCCACCGTCCCGAGCGAGCACAACGCGACCACCGATGCGGCCGTGCTGTTCAATACGCTTTCGGGCGCCGATGCCGAAGTGCTGGTCGGCAAGAAGACGGTGTTCGTCAACTGCACGCACGAAAGCCTCACCGGCGGCCACCTGGAATTGGTCCACCCCGAGAAAGTCGTGCTGGAAATCCCCGCACTGCAGGATGACCCGCCCGAGGAGATCGAGGCGCGCGCCCTGGTCTTGAAAGACCTGCACGCCAAGGGTTTCCGCCTTGCGTTCAACCAGTCGGTGCTGAAGAAGCCGTATGCCTCCTGGATCCCGCTGGCCGCCTTCATCAAGCTGGACATGACCGCGTTCTCGCAGGCGATGGCCGAATCGCTGGTGCGTTTCGTCAGCACCCAGACCAAAGCGAAGATCATCGCCGAGAAGGTCGAGACGGGCGAGCAGCACCAGCACATGGCGAACCTGGGCGTGAAGCTGTTCCAGGGCTACTGGTTCGCGCGGCCGACGCTGGTGCAGTCCAAGACCGTCCGGCCGTCGCAGGCGATCATCCTGCAGCTGATCAACCTGGTGCGCCGCCAGGCCGATGCGGCCGAAATCGAGGAACTGCTGAAGAAGGACCCGACCTTGTCCTTCAACCTGCTGCGCTTCATCAACTCGTCGGGCTTCGGCCTGAGCGTCGAGATCACCTCGTTCCGCCACGCGGTGATGATCCTGGGCATGAAGAAGCTGTTCCGCTGGGCGGCGCTTCTGATGACCACGTCGCGCGACGGCTCGCCGCCCGCCCTCGGCACCACCGCCGTGGTGCGCGGCCGGCTGATGGAACTGCTGGCCGCCGAGCTGATGCCGCCCGACGAATGCGACAACGCCTTCGTGGTCGGCGTGTTCTCGCTGCTGGACGCGATGCTGGGCATGCCGCTCGACAAGGCGCTGGAATCGGTCGCGCTGCCGCAGCCGGTGCTCGACGCGCTGCTGCACAGGAGCGGCATCTTCGCGCCCTTCCTTGAGCTGACCATCGCCTGCGAGAGCGGCGACGAAGAAGCCTTCGCCAAAGCCTCGGGCGCGCTGCACCTGTCGAACCACCAGGTTAACTGGGCCCACCTGAATGCGCTGACCTGGGCGGACTCCCTCGGAGAATGAAGCGCCCCCTCAGGCTTGTGCCGGGCGAAAGCGGCCGCGGTGCCGCCGCAGGGAACGTCGCGGGTGGTGAGCGCTTGCGCGCGCACGGTGCCGGCTCAGCCCCGCGGATGGTGCGCCGCATGCAGCGTCTTCAGCCGCTCGCGGGCCACGTGGGTGTAGATCGTCGTGGTCGAGATGTCGGCGTGGCCCAACAGCAGCTGCACCGCGCGCAGGTCGGCGCCGTGGTTGAGCAGGTGGGTCGCGAAAGCATGCCGCAGCGTGTGCGGCGAGAGCTTCGAATGGATGCCGGCCGCCAGCGCATGCCGCCGCACGATCAGCCAGAAGTTCATCCGCGTCATCGCGGCGCCGTCGCGTCCGGTGACGAACAAATCCTCGCTCTGGCGGCCGCCGAGCAGCGCGGGCCGGGCCTCGTCCAGGTAGCGGCGCAGCCAGTCGCGGGCCACCATGCCGAAAGGCACCAGCCGCTCGGTCGCCCCCTTGCCGGTGACGCGGACGATGCCGTCGTTCATCTGCAGGCCGAAGACCGGCAGCGACACCAGCTCGCTCACTCGCAGGCCGCTGGCGTACAGCAGTTCCAGCATCGCCCGGTCGCGCAGGCCGAGCGGGGTGGAGGCATCGGGAGCGCTCAGCAGCGCGTCGACCTGGCCTTCGCTGAGCATCGACGGCGAGCGCACCGGTGCCTTGGCCGGCCGCAGGCGCAGGGTCGGGTCGGCGGCGATGGCGTTCTCGCGCAGCGCCCAGTGGAAGTAGCGGCGCAGCACGGTGAGGCGCCGGTTGGCGGTGGTGGCGCGGGTCTTGGCATGCTCGGCGGCGAAAAAGGCCTGCAGATGGTGCTCGGCCGTGTCGTCCAGGGCCAGGCCCTGCCCCGCCAGCCAGGCGGCGTACTGCGCCAGGTCGCGCCGGTAGGCGGCCAGGGTGTTGCGCGAGAGGCCGTCCTCCAGCCAGAGCGCGTCGGTGAAGGCGTCGATGCGGTGGGCGCCGGGGGCGGTGGTCATCGCGCCACCTTACCAAACCCGGCCGGCCACGAGAAAGCCGCCGCGGCGAACCCGGGCAGCCTGACCGGGCGCGCGCCGAGCGCTTACTCCAGCGTCAGCTTCTGCTGCGCGACGACCTTCTTGTAGACCTCGAACTCGGCCTTGATCTCGGCGGCGAACTGCTCGGGCGAGTTGCCGACCACCAGCGAGCCGGTGTCCTCGATGCGCTTCCTCACCGCCGGGTCCTTCAGGGCCTCGCGCACCGCGGCGTTGAGCTTGTCGACGATGTCCTTGGGCACGCCCTTCGGGCCCAGGATGCCGTAGTAAGCCAGCCGGTTGACCGGCTCCAGGCCCACTTCCTTGAAGGTCGGCACGTTGGGCAGCGCGGCCAGGCGCTGCGGCGCCGAGACGACGATCGGCACCAGCCGGTTCTCCTTGATGAAGGGCAGCGCGGACGGCAGGTTGTCGAAGATGATCGGCACCTGCCCGGCCACCGTGTCGTTCAAGGCCGGCCCTGCGCCGCGGTACGGGATGTGGGTGACGAAGGTGTTCGTCAGGCTTTTGTAGAGCTCCATCAGCAGGTGGCCGATGCCGCCGGTACCGGAGCTGGAGTAGGAGTACTTGCCGGGCGACTTCTTCAGCTCGGCGGCGAAGCCCGCATAGTCCTTGGCGGGGAACCTGGGATTGACGGCGATGATGTTGGGCGTCGCGGCGATGTTGACGATCGGGGTGAAGTCGGTGACCGGGTTGTACGGCACCTTGGGGTTGATCGCCGGGTTGGCGGCGGTGCTGGAGACGGTCGCCAGGCCCAGCGAGTAGCCGTCGGGCGCGGAGCGGGCCGTGTCGTTGGCACCGACGATGCCGCCGCCGCCGGCCTTGTTCTCGACGATCACCGGCTGACCCAGGATTTTGCCGAGCGGGTCCGAGATCACGCGGGCCACGATGTCGGTGGTGCCGCCGGGGGCGAACGGGACGACCAGGCGGATCGGCTTGTTCGGATAGCTTTGCGCGAAGGCGCCGCCGGCGGCGGCGGCCAGGGCGACGGCGATCCAGGTGCGACGACGGTGCATGCGAAGACTCCTCTTGAATGGACAGTGCGGGCATCCTAAACGCTGGCCCCGGATCGCCGCGCGGCCCGCAGCGCTCATTCTTCGGGGAAAACCCGGTTCGCGGCCCGCCGCGCCCGGACGGTCGCGGCGCACCTGCTCGCGGTGAACCACGCCCTGCGCCTGTTTTTCCCGATTTCCCGCTCGTCCTCTGCGGCGACCCGCTCTGCCGCCTCAGCGCGCTGAACCCCGGCGTCTGCAGGCAGGTGCAGGCGCAGGTCCGCCGATGGTGCTGCCGCTGGTTGATTTTTAGAAAAAAAGTGGCTGAAGCCGGCGTAACTCAATGACTACCAGCTATCTTTTTTATAGCGATCGTGCGGATCGTTCAGCCGTTTTCCGGCAGCGGCGCGTCGGCGGCCCCGGCCGGCGCGCAGGGCGACTGGGCCAGCGCCCACGCCACATGCTCCCGGACCAGCGGATTCTCGTGCAGCTGCCGGTCGGCCAGCGCCCGCCGCTCGGCATCTCCGCCCGCCCCCGACGCCAGCGCGTTGCCCAGCCCCACCGCCAGGTTGCGCAGCCAGCGCTCGTGGCCGATGCGGCGGATCGGCCCGCCCTCGGTGCGGCGCAGGAACTCTTCCTCGCTCCAGCCGATCAGCGCGGCCAGCGGCTGGCCGGCCAGGCCGGGCCGGGCGTCGAAATCGGCCAGCGTGGCGGGCTGGGCGAACTTGTTCCAGGGGCAGGCCAGCTGGCAGTCGTCGCAGCCGTAGATCCGGTTGCCGATGGCGCGGCGCAGTTCCACCGGAATCGGCCCGGCGTGCTCGATCGTCAGGTAGGAGATGCAGCGCCGCGCATCGAGCCGCTGCGGCGCGACGATCGCCTGCGTCGGGCAGACGTCGATGCAGGCGCGGCACTGGCCGCAGTGGCTGCTCACCGGCGCGCTCTCGGGCAGCGCCAGATCGAGGTAGATCTCGCCCAAAAAGAACATCGAGCCGCCCTCCCGGTGCAGCACCAGGGTGTGCTTGCCGCGCCAGCCCTGGCCGCTGCGCGCGGCCAGCTCGGCCTCCAGCACCGGGGCCGAATCGGTGAAGGCCCGGTGGCCGATCGGGCCCACCTCGGCGTCGATCCGCTCGGCCAGCTTCTGCAGCCGGCCGCGCAGCACCTTATGGTAGTCGCGGCCCCGGGCGTAGAGCGAGACGATGCCCTCGACCGGGCGCTCCAGCCGCGAGAACTCCACCGCCTGCCAGCCGGCGGGCGTGTCCCGCGGCAGGTAGTCCATCCGCACCGTCAGCACGCTCACCGTGCCGGGCACCAGTTCGGCCGGCCGGGCGCGGCGCAGGCCGTGGGCCTCCATGTAGTGCATGCTGCCGTGGAACCCTTCGGCCAGCCAGGCCACCAACCCGGCTTCGGCCGCGGACAGATCGACCCCGGCCACGCCGATTTGGGAGAATCCCAGCTCGCGCGCCCATTGCCGTATTCGAGAGACCAGTTGTTGACTGCTGCCGACCATATCCCCGGAATTGTAGAAACCGCACCGCCCGGCCCGCCGCCCTGCATGGTCTGGCGCAGCGAGGACGACACCGCCGCCTTCGCTGTCCGGCTGGCGGCGTCGCCCCTGCTGCGCGATGCCTTCGTCGCGCTGCACGGCGATCTGGGCGCCGGCAAGACGACCTTCGTGCGGCACCTGCTGCGCGCGCTCGGCGTGCGGGGCCGCATCAAGAGTCCGACCTACGCGGTGGTGGAGCCGCACGAGGCCGCCGGCGGGCTGGCCGTCCACCACTTCGACTTCTACCGCTTCGACGATCCGCGCGAATGGGAAGACGCGGGCTTTCGCGATCTGTTCGCCGGCGCCGGCCTGAAGATCGCCGAGTGGTCCGAGAAGGCGGCCGGCGTGCTGCCCGCGGCCGATCTCGACATCGCGATCGAGACCGATGCCGAGGGCTTGCGGCAGGTACGCATCACGGCCCACGGCCCGGCGGGCGATGCCCTGCGCAGGCACGGCCTGGGCCTTGCAGCATGAGCGCGGTTCGCCGCACGGGTCGCTCGTGTGCCCCCGATTTGTTCCGTCCCGCGAAAGTGCTTTCATGACCCGCCGCGCCCGTCCGACCCGCGATCTCTCGCGCCGCCGCCTGCTGCAGTCGGGCAGCCTGGTGCTGCTGCTCGGCACCGCGCAGATCGCCCGCGGCGCCACCATCATGGCGGTGCGGGTCTGGCCCGCGGCCGACTACACCCGCGTCACGATCGAATCCGACGCGGCCCTGGTCGCGCAGCAGTTCTTCGTCTCCAGCCCGCCGCGGCTGGCGGTCGACATCGTCGGCATCGAGCTGAACCCGGCGCTGCGCGAACTGGTCGCGAAAGTGAAGAGCGACGACCCGTACATCGCGGGCGTCCGCGTCGGCCAGAACGCGCCCAACGTGGTGCGGCTGGTGCTCGACCTGAAGCAGCCCGCCCAGCCCCAGGTCTTCTCGCTGCCGCCGGTGGCCGCCTACAGGCACCGGCTGGTGTTCGACCTGCACCCGGCGCAGGAGGTCGATCCGCTGGAAGACCTGATCGCCGGCCGGCTGCAGGACACGCGGCGCAGCGCCGCCGCGCCGCCCGCGCCCACCGTCGTCTCGGGTCCCGGCGCGCGCACCGCGCTGCCCCAGCCCGATCCGCTGGGCGAACTGATGGCGCGCCAGGCCGAGCGGCCGGCCGTCGCCAACACCGCGCCGGGCCAGCGCCCGGTATCGCCCCTGCCCGCCCTGCCGCCGGCCGTGGCCGCCGCGCCGCCGCCCGCGCCGGTCGCGCCCACCGGCCCGGCGCCCAGCGCCACCCGCACCGACCGGATCATCATCGTCGCGCTCGACCCCGGCCACGGCGGCGAGGATCCGGGCGCGACCGGCTCCGGCGGGACCCGCGAGAAGGACGTGGTGCTGCGCGTCGCCCACCTGCTGCGCGACCGGATCAACGGCACCACCCTCAACGGCAACCCGATGCGCGCCTTCCTGACGCGCGACGCGGATTTCTTCGTGCCGCTCAACGTGCGGGTCGACAAGGCCCGCCGGGTGCAGGCCGACCTGTTCATGAGCATCCATGCCGACGCGTTCACCACGCCCGCCGCCCGCGGCGCCAGCGTCTTCGCCCTCAGCCAGAGCGGCGCATCGAGCAGTGCCGCGCGCTGGCTGGCGAACAAGGAGAACAATGCCGACCTGATCGGCGGCCTGAACATGGGCGTGAAGGACGCGCACGTGCAGCGCGCCCTGCTAGACATGAGCACCACCGCCCAGATCAACGACAGCCTGAAGCTCGGCACCGCCCTGCTCGCCCAGATCGGGGGCATGGCCCGGCTGCACAAGGCGCGGGTCGAGCAGGCCGGCTTCGCGGTGCTGAAGGCGCCCGACATCCCCAGCGTACTGGTGGAGACGGCCTTCATCAGCAATCCCGAGGAAGAAGCGCGCCTGCGCAGCCCCGAGTACCAGGTGCAGCTGGCCGATGCCCTGATGCGCGGCATCCTGGGCTATTTTTCGAAGAATCCGCCGATGGCGCGCAGCCGCACGCTGTAGCCGGCCGGCGACCGGCCTGCGGCTCCGGCTCCGCAAGCCGACAGTTCGCGGTGCGGTCCTCCTACAGATGCGTTTGGTCGATGGACCGACAGTCCCCACGCAGGTATAAACCGGAGGTCCGTTGAATGACGGGAATCGCATGCCCCATAACCAATCGATAGAGGTCGATCCCATGAAGACGAAATTTTTGCTTTCCGCCGCCGTTGCAGCCGTGATCGGTTTGACCGGCTGTGGAAGTTTCAGCAACCAGCAGCTCGGCACCGGTGTGGGCGCAGTCGCGGGCGGTGTGGCCGGGAACGCATTGTTCGGCGGCACGCTCGGTACCGTGGGGGGCGCGGCCGCCGGCGCGTTGGTCGGCAACGAAGTCGGCCGGCGCAGCGACCGTCGCTGATCGCGCACCGCAGCACGCCTATGTGTCACCCGGCCTGAAGCGCGTCGATCTTCCAGGATCGCTCGCCCCCCGCCGGACCATCCGTCCAAGAACGCCCGATGCACCCCATCGGGCGTTTGCATTTTCAGCGATAGATGCGGCCGCAGCCATGCGGTCGGCGCATGCGCTGCTCGCGCACCAACGCCATCGTTTCAACCCCCGCGGATGTCCTCGGCATCCGCAGGGCCGCCGTCTTGCCGCCACTGCCGCAAGGGCTTTGGCGACGACCCCTGCGCGGCGCGTGGAACCCACTCGTAGAGCGGCCACTGGCCTACGGTGCGCATGGCCTCGGCAATCCGATTGTTCTGATACTTCACCAGGAAGTCGATACCCCGTTCGACCTGCATCCTGGGTTTTTCGCGGATCAGCAGGAGCGTGGGCTCCCACACCGCCGGCTGGGCGACGAAGTCGTCGAACAAGCGCTCCGTCTGCAAGGCCTTTTGTTCGCGATGCGCCTTTCGCTCCAGGCTGGCCAGCGTGCGCAGGCCATCGAGGGCAGGAGCGGCCTTGGGCTTCAAGACCTTGTCCACGAACGCGGTGGCGAACTTGTTTTGCTTCGCGAACAGGCGTCCTTGGTCCAGCAGGTGCTCCAGCTGCCTTTCGGCAATGGCGTAGCGCATGCCTTCATCCAGCGTATCGGGCACCTTGGCCGTGCCGTAGTGCACCCACGCGTTCCATTCGCGGCGCACCTCACGCTCAAACGCCGCGAAGTCCTGAAAGTCCATGGCGCAATCGCTGCGAACCGTATCGATCTTTTTGTCGATGGTGAACAACGTGGAGAAGCGGGTCGCGCCCTCCACACGGATTTCTGCCGCATGAGCGAGGTCGAGCATCGCCGTGCCGAGGTAGGCTTTCGGCCGCAGTGCGCCGGTGCGCTCCTCGTGCTCGCTCCACTGGTGCAGCAGAAGCCCCGCGGCGGCCCGTGCGTTGGCGTCGACCTTGGCCTGCGCGGTGGAATCGCGATAGAGGGTCGTCATGTAGCCTGCCACTTCCGTCTGCGTGCGCCCCTGATCGCGTTTGGCCTTGACGCCGACGGAAACCGACAGATTGACCCGCCGTGGTCGATCGTCCACGTTCCCGGCGCGCAGGCCTGCGAACAAGGAGGCGTTCGACTCCGTCCCCTTGCTTTCGCGCACGGCGTTGTCGATCAAACCGATATTCAGGTTGGAGTGATGCGCCAGCAACTCTTGCATCCAATCGTCCGGCCCGCCACCTCCGTGTCGGGCGGCCAGGGTCAAAAGGTGCTCGTACATATCCATGAATTGCGCCAACAGTTCGGGCTCCTTCCCCTTGGAGAAACGGAGCACGCGCAGTTGGACCCCGCTCTCGATGCCGGCTTCGCGCTTCATGCGCCAATCGGCGGTACCACCGAGGCCGAGGCCGGCGCGGACGCCCTCTTCGGCGTCACCGACGCCCCACAAGTAGCCCAGGTTCGCGCCAATGCCCGCCTGAAACTGCCGCGTGGCCTGTTCACCGAGCTGCAGGTAAAGGCCGGTGCGACCCATGTAGATCTCGAGCAGTTCTTCCCGGTTCTGCTGCACGCCGGCAAGGAGCTTGACACCGACGCCGGTGGGCAGGCTCGCAGCCGCCAACGCGGCGGAGACAGGGCCTGTGTTGAGTCCCCACGCCTTCTGGCCTATGAGGCGAAGCCTGTCCCGCCACTCCAGGTTTTCGAGCATGTCGCGCGAGAAATCGAACAGCGTCCGGGCCGACACGACCCGCGCGGGATCGCCGTCGTGCAGCAGGCGGTTCGCGCGGGTCACGGCGCCCTGCAGACGTGCGCGCAGCACTTCTTCTTGGTTGCGCCAGTGGATGTGGTTCGGCATGGACGCCTCATTGCAGGGCGAGGGACTGCCCATTTTCGACATTCGGTCGTGCAGCATGCCGAACGCCTCGGGCACCGAGAACGTGCCGTTCCGCAGCACCCGCCACGCGGTGTCCAGCGCAGGATGAAGATTGCTCGCCATCGTCGCTTCGAGCGGGCCGCAGGCCGCCTGCTCGAAGCGACGACGCAGTTCCCGACTCCGCCGTGTGATCGTACGCACGGCCTTGTCGTCGAGCTTCATGGTCGTGAGGTCGATGTCCTCGGATCGCCATTGCACATGATGCGCAATGGCCTGCCATGCCAGTTCACCCGGGGAAGGGGTCCATCCCGGCGGCATCAGCTGGCGCCGCGCCGCGAGGTAGGCCTCCAGATGCGCCGCGGCCTCTTCCAAGGCCTTGGCGGCCTGTCGCGAAGGCGTCGGCAATCCGTTGGCCGCACCGACGACCATCCCCTCGCGTAGTGCGTCCAATGGGTTGGCCGATGCACCCAACGATGCGCACCGCGCAGCCGCCCGATCACCTAGCCACCGGGCGAGTTTCTTCAAATGCCGATTCGCCTTGTCGTAGGGCGAACCCGGCGCATTGCTGTAGTAGCCGTTGCAGAACGCGCGATAGGCCGCGCGCTCTTCCTCGGTGCACGCCACCAGAGCGCCGGTCGAATCGGCCGCATGCAGCACATGGCGAGCCGCAGTTTGCGCAGAGGCAATCCAGTGACGCTGGGCGCTGTCGTCGCCGGCGAGCTTGCGTTGTGCATCCTCGGCGGTCAGGTACACGCGTGCGGCCTGCGCCTGCGTTTGGCCCAACACGGCCGGCGAAGGCGCCAGCAGCAGTTCCAGAATCTGTATGCCGGAGGGCTGCTCCGCCAATACCTGCGCGAGCGTGCATGCCGCTTTGCTGGGTGCCGGCAGGGGGCGACCGAGACTGGCGGGCGGCACCAAGGCGGCGAGCGGCGTTTCCTGCAGTTCGTCTACGAGTGCGGCCGCCCGCCGTGCATCGGCGCACGTCGCGATGCCGAGCGCCTGAAACGCGATCTCCAGCGCCAGACTCTTCGGCAAGGCTTCGATGCCGAAGCAGAGCAGGCGTTCGTCCAACGTGTCGCTCCACGCCTGCATGGCCTTGCGCAGCACGGGCCGCTCGGCAGCGGCTGCAAAGCATGCGCAGGTCTCCAACAGCGCACAGCAGACGGCGCTGTCGGTTTGCACATATGCCTCGAACGCCTGGTGGCTGGCGGACTCGGCCGGTGCCCGCAGGGCACGGCGCTCTTGCTCGACCTGCTGGAGCGGACCTCGCGACGCACGCAGCGACTCGGCTGCGTCGCTGTGTTCCCACAGCGCCCGCTGGTTCAGGTCGGCGCTGTGCCGCGCCTGCCTGATCCGCGATTCCACGCCCTGCCGACGCTGCTCGAGCGCGCGTGCCTCGGCCTCCAGGGAGGCGAGCGATTCACTCTCCTGATTTTCGATGTCTTCGAGCAGCGCCACATTCATGGCCAGGCCGGCCAGCCGGTCCTCCTGCTGCAGCCTCTCGTCCTCGCATCGCATCAACTCTCGCAGCGAACGCGAGGCCCTCTGCGGCATGCCGCCGGAGCGCGGTGGCCGGGCCTCGACAAAGGCGTCGAGCGCATGCTGCGTACACGCATGCGCTTCTCGAAGGCGCGCCAGCAATTGGCGCGTGGAAGCGATCACACCACGCGTCGACTCGATCGCGTCGCGCACGGTGGCGATTTCCGCGATCGTGTCGACACTCTGCCGCGTCAACGCCTCGATCCGGTCACCCAGGCCGCCGACCCGCCGGACCGACAGCGCAAGATCGCCCTCTGTCCGGTCCAGATGCCCTGTCACCTGCGCTTGCGCGGCGGCAGCCTGATCGACGGCTACGCGGGCGTTCAAGGCCTCCTGCTCGCTGCCGAGCAAAGTCGTCAGGGCCGAGATGGTCCTGCGCGGATCCTCTGGAACTTCGGGGGCAGCGGCCGGACCACCGGGTTTCAGCGGCGTATCCGCGTAGCGCAAGAGTTCTTCCCGGGGGAGCGGCTTGCCCGGGCGTATGCCGATCGTTTTGGCGGCTCCCTTCAGCAAGCGGGAGAGCTGGCGGCGCGGGGCGAATTGCGCCGTGGCAGTGGGGGCGGGGGTGGGGGCGACTCCCGTCAGGGCCTGGGCCAGAGCGACCGGGTCTGCCTGCCGGGCGAGCACCTCGTTGCGCGCGACCAGGGGGTCGAGCGTAGGCAGTTTGTGATGGCTCTGCTGGCCGCTGGCGGGTCTGCCGGCATGGGCCGTCGTGCGGCCCATGCCGGGCAAGCCGAAGGTGGTCGAGGTGGGGCGTAGTGGAAACCAAGGCATAGGCGTTCGGGCAGGTCGGTACAACGGCGAAGGATGCGCAGTGACCTACCGAGCCGAACTCTTGGGATGCCCAATATCCTCTGATAATGGGCGTCAGTGTGGCACTCGCCGCTTCTAGCCAGCCTGCCCCACACGAAGTCGATCATGACGGAGCGAACTTCGATGGCCCGCGAGAGGCGGACCATGGTGCCCCCCGTCGCCAGGAGGCTGCGCCGCCGAAAAGCCGTCGGCTGCGAAGCGAGCGCAGCGGTCCGTTTTTCACCCGCGTCCGGCCCCATGGCCCAGGTACGGTACGCACTCGGAAGATCGGTGCGGTCGCCGTGCAGCTTTTCTATGGCTGGAGCGATTTATCCGACAGGTGGAAGAATGAATGATTCGCAATTTAAATTGACCGAGAAGGCGGTTAATACACATTTGCAGGATGTCTACGGTATCGAAGGGGAAGCTGCCACAGTCGTCAATGGCGTTAACTGGACACTCCGGATAGGCTCGACCGAGCATCCTCTGCCTTTGTCCGGCTGTACCGCCTCAGTGGTCGTCCCAAAGACGACGTGTTCGCAGAGATGGCAGTGCTCGATGCGATACAGGCGACGGACATCCTGGACGTTTCCAGGCCCATTGAGGATCGTTCGGGATGTTGGTTTTCAGAAGTTTCGTTGCCCCCGGATAACATGGCAAGGGTTGTGGGCGTTTTTCGCCCGGCAAAGGGCATTGAACCCGCAGGCTCACTTCACGATTATCAGCGTATCGGACAGGCTTTGGCCGACCTGCATCGGCAGACCCATTTAGCGAAGATAGCCCAGGCCCGAAATCCTGGTCCCGGAGCGGGCAGCACGACCATTGCACTCCGATCGACTGCCCTGGCCGCTGCGATTGCGGCGTCCGCAAAATTGCTTGAGGACAAGGGGGCGACCCAACACCTGGGACCGGTAGGCTTCTGCCATGGCGATATCCGTTTGTCAAACTTGCGCATCAGTAGTGAAAAAATGACGCTGTTTGATTTTGATGACTGTGGCATCAGGCCTCAGTTGCTGGATGTGGCGGCGATTGCTTTTTGGTTGGAAGTAGGCAAGCAGCATGACTCAGCAGGCCTTTGGGCCGCTTTCCTGGAGGGGTACGGCATTAAGAGCGGCTAACACAACCCTTCTGGTGTCGTTGCCGCACCTTGTCGTACTACTCGTACTGTCTGCGATGCGGCGCCTAGCCAGAACCGCTTCGCTGGGTTGTGTTAGCCGCTCTAAACCCGGTGGCTCCGTTAGCCTGGCTGTTCGATGGTTATTATTGATGCATCAACAACGTGCATTTCAGTGGTTGCTTGATTATTGCGAACTTCCCGATGCCTTATGGGAAGAAATTACCGAGGGTGCCATTCGTGTTGCCACGCGAGCGGCAACGGCCCGGCTAAAATTTCTTCAAGACTGATGAATTTCGGCCTGCGTACCCGCAGTTCATCTACAAAACCTTGGTCGACTCTCGGCGGCTGCGCCAAGCGCCGACGATCGCCAGCCATCCGGGCACCAGGATCAGGCCCCAGACGATCTTCTCCAGATGGGCCTGGACCCACGGCAGGTTGCCGAAGAAGTAGCCCGCCGCGCACAGGCCGACCACCCACAGGAAGGCACCGCCCACGTTGAACGCGGTGAAGAGGCCCCGGTGCATCGCCGCCACGCCGGCCACGAAGGGCGCGAAGGTGCGGATGAAGGGCATGAAGCGCGCCAGCACGATGGTGATGCCACCGTAACGCTCGTAGAACGCGTGCGCCTTGTCGAAGGCCTTGCGGTTGAAGAAGCGGCGGCTCTCCCACTGGAACACCCGCGGACCGATGTGGCGGCCGATCATGTAGTTGCACTGGTCGCCCAGCATCGCCGCCACCAGCAGCACCGGCACGGCGATCGCCAGATCCAGCAACCCCGCGCCGGCCAGCGCGCCGACGATGAAGAGCAGCGAGTCGCCCGGCAGAAAGGGCATCACCACCACGCCCGTCTCCACGAAGACGATGGCGAACAGCAGGGCATACACCCACGGCCCGTAGGCGACGACGAAGGCCTCCAGGTGCTTGTCGATATGCAGTATGAAATCGATCAGGAAATGCACGACGTCCACGGTTCAGCGCCTTTCGCACGGGGCACCCGCGGCGCGAGGAAGCTCCGCCGGCAGGCGTAGGGACTGGGATGGCATCGGATCGACTCCTGGAGAGTGGGTGGCATGGTGCCCGGGCGCGGCAAGCCGGTACTCTAGCCGCAGCCACCCTACTCCTAAAATCGCGCCGATGACACAGACCGCAGCCCGCCGCCCGATCCGCGAACTGCCTGACGAGCTGATCAGCCAGATCGCCGCCGGCGAGGTGGTCGAGCGACCCGCCAGCGTGGTGCGCGAGCTGGTCGACAACGCGCTGGACGCCGGCGCCACCCAGGTCATCGTGCGCCTGATGGCGGGCGGCGTGCGCCTGATCGCGGTGGAGGACGACGGCGGCGGCATTCCCGATGCCGAGCTGCCGGTGGCCCTGAAGCGCCACGCCACCAGCAAGATCGGCAGCCTGGTCGACCTGGAATCGGTCGGCACGATGGGCTTTCGCGGCGAAGCGCTGGCGGCGATCGCCTCGGTGTCGGAGCTGTCGCTGCTATCCCGCACGGCGGAGCAGGCCAGCGCCTTCCTGCTGGACGGGCGCAGCGGCGAGCTGCGGCCGGCGGCCCGCGCGGTCGGCACCTCGGTCGAGGTGCGGGAGCTGTTCTTCTCCACGCCGGCCCGACGCAAGTTCCTGAAGACCGACGCGACGGAGCTGGCCCACTGCATCGAGGCGGTGCGCCGCCACGCGCTGGGCCGGCCCGATGTCGGCTTCGCCATCTGGCACGAGGGCAAGCTGGTCGAGCAGTGGCGCCGCTGCGGCGGCGGCCCGCAGGAGGCGCAGGACCAGCGCCTGGCCGACGTGCTGGGCCGCGATTTCCTGGAACAGTCGGTCGCCGTGGCGTACAGCGCCAACGGCGTCACCGTGCAGGGCCGGGCCGGCCTGCCGGAAGCGGCGCGCGCCCGCGCCGACCAGCAGTTCTGCTACGTCAACGGCCGCTACGTGCGCGACAAGGTGCTGACCCACGCCGCCCGCAGCGCCTACGAGGACGTGCTCCACGGCCACCGCCAGCCGGTCTATGCGCTGCACCTCGCGCTCGACCCGACGCGGGTCGACGTGAACGTCCACCCGACCAAGATCGAGGTGCGGTTCCGCGACAGCCGCGAGGTGCACCAGGCGGTGCGCCACGGCGTGGAGAACGCGCTGGCCGCGCCACGGGCCGCCGCGGCCGCCCTGGCCGCCGGCCGGAGCGCTGTACCGGCCGAGCTGTCCGCCGCGCCGGCCTTACCGCGACAAAGCTCGATCTTCGAGCGAAAAGTGCCTGCAGCCAACGGTTACAGCCGGCCTCGTGCTATCAATTTCGAAGCAGACTACGGCGTGCCTGTGCGCGACCTGCAGGCGCTGTGGTCGCCCGCCTCCGCCGGCAGCGCCGCCCTGTCCGATCGGGCGGTCGCCCGTGCCGCGCCGGCCGAGCCGCTTCCCGCCACAGACAACGACGACTGGCCGCTCGGCCGGGCCATCGCACAGCTGCAAGGCATCTACATCCTGGCCGAGAACACGCAGGGCCTGGTGGTGGTCGACATGCACGCCGCCCACGAGCGCATCGTCTACGAGCATTTGAAACGGCAGCAGGCCAGCGCCGCCGTCCTGCCCAGCCAGCCGCTGCTGATCCCCGCCACCTTCGCCGCGACGCCGCAAGAGGTGGCCACGGCCGAGGGCTGCGCCGAAGTACTCGCGACGCTGGGCCTGGAGATCGCACCCTTCTCTCCCCGCACCCTGGCCGTGCGGGCGGTACCCACCTCGCTCGCCCACGGCGACGCGGTGGAGCTGGCCCGCGACGTGCTGGCCGAATTGGCGCAACACGACGCCACCACCGTGGTGCTGCGCGCCCGCGACGAACTGCTGGCCACCATGGCTTGCCACGGCGCGGTGCGGGCCAACCGCCGACTGACGCTGGAGGAGATGAACGCCCTGCTGCGCCAGATGGAGGAAACCGAGCGCTCCGACGTCTGCAACCATGGCCGGCCTACCTGGCGGCAACTGTCGATCCGCGAACTAGACGGCCTCTTCATGCGCGGACGGTGAGCGGCAGCCCGCGACCATCTGCTGCGTCGGACCTGTTACGCACTGCGATGGTGCTGCGCCGACTGCTGCCAACCGCGGTGCACATGTGCCTTCCAGCAGGCAACCCCCTTCTTCTGCCGATAAATCGATCCGCCCAGATGTAACAGTCGCTTGGTACAGGGTTTGCGTGTATGCAGAAAGGGCGGTGCAGGACGTTACCTCCTGGACGAAACTTTGTTCGCCCCGACCGGTCGATGGAAGACATGAAGCTACGCTCACTGCTCGCTCCCCTTGCCGTTGCCATGGCCGTCCTGGCCGGTTGCTCGACGCTCGACTACAAGCAGCGCGAATGGATTTTCCAGCCGAGCGACGTGGCCTGGGGCGGCGCCCAGTCGGCGCCCGACATGCAGGATGTGTGGATCGACTTCCACTCGCAGGCCGAGGACCAGGAAGCCCGGTTGCACGCGCTCTGGCTGCCTGCCGCCTCCACCGCTCCGTCGCCGATGGGCAAGGCCGACAGCGCCGCCGGCGGCAGCCCGCCGGTCATGCTGTACTTGCACGGTGCCCGCTGGAACGTGATCGGCTCGGCCGGCCGCATCCGCCGCATGCAGGAGATGGGCTTCTCGGTCCTGGCGATCGACTACCGCGGCTTCGGCAAGAGCAGCGCCGGCCTGCCGTCCGAAGCCACCGCCGCGGAAGATGCCCAGGCCGCATGGGACTGGATAGCCCAGCGCTTCCCCGGACGCTCGCGCTATGTCTTCGGCCACTCGCTCGGCGGCGCCATCGCGATCGACCTGGCCACCCGGGTGCCCGACGCCAGCGGCGTGATCGTCGAAGGCACCTTCACCAACATCGCCGACGTGGTGAGCGGCTTCAAATGGGGCTGGCTGCCCGTGTCGATGCTGATCACCCAGCGCTTCGAATCGATCGACAAGGTCAAGCACATCCGCGCGCCGCTGCTGGTGGTCCACGGCTCGGAAGACAGCCTGATCCCCGCCGCCCTCGGCAAGCGGCTCTACAACGCGGCCAAGGTTCCGAAGGAGTTCGTTCTGGTCGAGGGCGGATCCCACTTCAGTACCAACAGCGTGGGCGAGGCGCAGTACCGCCAGGCGATCCACCAGCTGTTCGGCCTCAACACCCTGCCGAGCATCGCGGATGCGGGGCTGACGGATCAGGCGGTCTCCAGCAACTGAGCCGTTCGCGCCGCGGGGCGTCCCACCCGCACGCCGCACCGCAGCCGAGGCGGGTTGCTCCCGCACCGAACCGTTCTGCGGCCCGGTCGGTGCAGGCTAGGACATGACGCGATCCGCAGGGCGCCCCGCGATCGCTCTGCTACCCTCGACCGATGACCTTTCCTCGCGCGGCGACCGCTGCCCCGGCACCGCCAGCCCTGCCCGTCGTCTGCCTGGCCGGCCCCACCGCGGCGGGCAAGACGGCGGCCACGCTGGCCATCGCGCGGCACCTCGAAGGCCGCATGCCGGTCGAAGTCGTCAGCGTCGATTCGGCGCTGGTCTACCGCGGCATGGACATCGGCACCGCCAAGCCCGGCGCCGCCGAGCGGGCCGCAGTGCCGCACCACCTGATCGACATCCGCGACCCGCTGCAGGCCTACAGCGCGGCCGAGTTCGTTGCCGATGCCGAGCGCCTGATCGGCGAGATCCAGGCGCGCGGCGCGCTGCCGCTGCTGGCCGGCGGCACGATGCTCTACTTCAAGGCGCTGTTCGACGGCCTGGACGACCTGCCGCGGGCCGACACCGCGCTGCGCGCCACGCTCGATGCCGAGGGCGCCGCCCGCGGCTGGCCGGCGATGCACGCTGCGCTGGCGACGGTCGACCCTGTCACCGCCGCCCGCCTGGCACCCGCGGACAGCCAGCGCATCCAGCGCGCGCTGGAGGTGCACCGCCTGACCGGACGTCCGCTCTCCGCATTCCACGGCGCTATCAAAAACATAGCTAATGGTCGGCGTCGGACGCCGGCTGCAGCCCTTATTTCATTGGAACCGAACGACCGCGTCTGGCTGCATGCCCGCATCGCCCGGCGATTCGACGCGATGCTGGCCGACGGCTTGATCGACGAGGTGAAGGCTCTGCGCGCGCGCGGCGACCTGCCGCCAGGCCTGGCCTCCATGCGCTGCGTCGGCTACCGCCAAGTGTGGGAGATGCTCGACGGCACCGCGACGGCCGGCGAGCTGCGCGAGCGCGGCGTCGCCGCCACCCGCCAGCTCGCCAAGCGGCAGATCACCTGGCTGCGCGGCATGCCGGCCCGCCGCACCGTCGCCGCCGATGCGCCGGACGCCCTGGCGCAGGTGCTGCGGCAGGTCGATGCGCTGCTGCTGGCGACGGAGGTGGCGTCATGAGCGCGACGCCACCCCGTGCCGCGACCGACGCCAGCGGCCTCGCGGTGCGCGACCTGGCCAAGCACTACGGCCAGGGTGCGGACTCGGTACCGGTCTTCTCCGGCGTTAGCTTCGACGTCGCGCCCGGCGAGTTCGTCGCCATCGTCGGGCCGTCGGGCGTCGGCAAGTCGACCCTGCTCAACTGCCTCGCGGGCCTCGACACCTGGGACGCGGGCAGCGTCGGCCTGGCAGGCGAGGACCTCTCCACGATGGACGACACCCGGCGCGCGCTCTGGCGGCGCCAGCACGTCGGCTTCGTGTTCCAGGCCTTCCATGTGCTGCCGCACCTGGACGTGGCGCAGAACGTCGCGCTGCCGCTGATGCTGCTGGGCCGCAAACCCGGTGCGCGGGTGGCCGCGCTGCTCGACGCGGTGGGGCTGCAGGGCCTGGGCACCCGGCTGCCGCAGCAGCTCTCCGGCGGGCAGCTGCAGCGGGTGGCCATCGCCCGCGCGCTGGTGCACCGGCCCGGCCTGCTGCTGGCCGACGAGCCGACCGGCAACCTTGACCCCGAGACCGCCGCGCAGGTGATGGACCTGCTGCTGGCCCAGACCCGCACGCACGGCGCCTCGCTGGTGCTGGCCACCCATTCGGCGACGGCGGCGGCCCGGGCCGACCGGGTGCTGACGCTGGGCCGCGACGGCATCGCCGCATCGCCCGGCAACGCACGCGCCGCAGATGGTCTATCGCCGGCATAGAAGTTTTGTCGCGCTGCCGCCGCCTGTTTTGCACCAGAATTTCGGCTGGCCTTCGAGCCGTTCCGTATCCCCACACAGACAGGACACTCCATGAGCAACGAAGCATCCACCGCGCAATGCCCGTTCCACCAGACCGCCGGCGGCGGCACCTCCAACCGTGACTGGTGGCCCGAGCAGCTGCGGGTGGACCTGCTCCAGCAGCATTCCGCCAAATCGGACCCGATGGGCATCGGCTTCGACTACGCAGAGGCGTTCAAGAGCCTCGACCTCGCCGCCGTCAAGGCCGACCTGGCCGCGCTGATGACCGATTCGCAGGACTGGTGGCCGGCCGACTTCGGCCACTACGGCCCGCTCTTCGTGCGCATGGCCTGGCACAGCGCCGGCACCTACCGCATCGGCGACGGCCGGGGCGGCGCCGGCCGCGGCCAGCAGCGCTTCGCGCCGCTCAACAGCTGGCCCGACAACGTCAGCCTCGACAAGGCCCGCCGCCTGCTCTGGCCGGTCAAGCAGAAGTACGGCGCCAAGATCAGCTGGGCCGACCTGCTGGTGCTGACCGGCAACGTCGCGCTCGAGACCATGGGCTTCAAAACCTTCGGCTTCGCCGGCGGCCGGGCCGACACCTGGGAACCCGACCAGGACGTGTACTGGGGCCGCGAAGACAAATGGCTCGGCGGCGACAAGCGCTATTCGCGCGGCTCCCCCGGCGTCGAAGGCCACGGCGTGATCGACAAGGACGACGACAGCGAAGTCATCCACAGTCGCGACCTGGAGAACCCCCTGGCCGCCGTGCAGATGGGCCTGATCTACGTCAACCCGGAAGGCCCGGACGGCAAGCCCGACCCGATCGCCTCTGCCCGCGACATCCGCGACACCTTCGCCCGCATGGCGATGGGCGACGAGGAGACCGTGGCGCTGATCGCCGGCGGCCACACCTTCGGCAAGACCCACGGCGCGGGCCCGTCGGAGCACGTGGCGCACGAACCCGAAGCCGCCGGCCTGGAAGCCCAGGGCTTCGGCTGGCACAACAGCTTCGGCACCGGCAAGGGCGGCGACACCATCACCAGCGGCCTGGAAGTCACCTGGACCACCAAGCCGACCGAGTGGACCAACGACTACTTCGACCACCTGTTCGGCTTCGAATGGGAGCTGACCAAGAGTCCAGCCGGTGCCCACCAATGGACCGCCAAGGGTGCCGAGGCGACCATCCCGCACGCGCACGATCCGGGCAAAAAGCTCGTACCCACCATGCTCACCTCCGACCTGGCGCTGCGCTTCGACCCGGCCTACGAGGCGATCGCGCGCCGCTTCCACCAGAACCCCGACCAGTTCGCCGACGCCTTCGCCCGCGCCTGGTTCAAGCTGACCCACCGCGACATGGGCCCGCGTCCCCTCTACCTGGGCGCGGAAGTGCCGGCCGAAGTGCTGATCTGGCAGGACCCGATCCCCGAGGCCACCCATACCCCGGTCAACGCGCAGGACATCGCCGGGCTCAAGCAGAAGGTGCTGGCCGCGGGCCTGACCGTGTCGGAACTGGTGTCGACCGCCTGGGCCTCGGCCGCCAGCTTCCGCGGCTCCGACAAGCGGGGCGGCGCCAACGGTGCGCGAATCCGCCTGGCGCCGCAGAAGGACTGGGCGGTGAACCAGCCCGAGCAGCTCGCCAAGGTGCTGGGCGTGCTGGAAGGCATCCGCAGCGACTTCGCCGCCGGCGGCAGGCAGGTCTCGGTCGCCGACCTGATCGTGCTGGCCGGTGCCGCCGCGGTCGAGAAGGCCGCCGCCGATGCGGGCCATGCCGTCACCGTACCGTTCACACCGGGCCGCACCGACGCGTCGCAGGAACAGACCGACGTGGCCTCGTTCGAGCCGCTGGAGCCGGCCGCCGACGGCTTCCGCAACTACCTGAAGCGCAACAACTTCAGCATCCCGGGCGAGGCGCTGCTGATCGACCGCGCCCAGTTGCTGACGCTGACCGCGCCGGAAATGACGGTGCTGGTCGGCGGCCTGCGGGTACTGGGTGCCAACGTGGGCGGTGCGCAGCACGGCGTGTTCACCACCCGGCCGGGCGTGCTGACCAACGATTTCTTCGTGAACCTGCTCGACATGGCCACCGCCTGGAAGGCCACCGGCAAGGAAACCTACGCCGGTGCCGACCGCAATACCGGCGAAGCCCGCTGGACGGGCACCCGGGTCGACCTGGTGTTCGGCTCGCACGCCCAGCTGCGCGCTATCTCCGAGGTGTATGCCGGTGCCGACGCGCAGCAGAAGTTCGTCGCGGACTTCGTCGCCGCCTGGACCAAGGTGATGGAGCTGGACCGCTTCGATGTGAAGAAGAAGTAAGAGCGGCCAACACAACCCAGCGAAGCGGTTCTGGCTAGGCGCCGCATCGCAGACAGTACGAGTAGTACGACAAGGTGCGGCAACGACGCCAGAAGGGTTGTGTTAGCCGCTCTAAGTGCCGAAGGCCTGAGGGCCTGAACGCATGGCCGCCCGGCGAGGGCCGGCCAGGCGAACAAATGCCGCGTAAGATCTGGCACCACGGGTGCCGGCTCTTCCGCGGCGTTTCGCTTTCTGCAGCGGGCGATCAGCCCGGCCCGGCGACACGCCCCGCCGCCCGAGTTGGTATTGCACTGCGCCGAACTGGCCCCGTGCCGCGGCTTCGAAGCGGTCGAGGCAATCAATTTCTCGGTCCGCCCCAAACAAAGCGCAAGCCATTGATCTTGCTTGCGATTCTTCGGGTTGATGAACGCAGCATTTGCAAGGTATAATTTTGCCCGCACCTGTTTTCTTGCAAATTCCTTCGAGGAGTCCCGTCGGTCCGAAGCCTTCTCGGCCGCAAACGGCCGAACTGAACCGCCCCGGGATTCGCGGAGGCTGTTTGGTTCAAGTCATGCAACCAGCGCTGTGGCTTGACTGGCGAGTTGCCGGTGGTAGTTTGCCTCAGCCTCTGCAGGCGGGATGTACCCGATGGGTTCGAGCAGGCGGTGGTGGTTGAACCAAGACACCCATTCGAGGGTCGCGAACTCCACGGCTTCCTCGGTTTTCCACGGTCCCCGGCGATGGATTAGCTCGGCCTTGTA
>NZ_QJTC01000003.1 GCF_003217575.1 Xylophilus ampelinus
CTGCTCGGCCGCTTCGGGCTACGCCCTACGCGTCCGAGCAGCGCAATGAAGAAGACCCGGGTGGGTCAGATTTACTTCGGCGATTCGACGGGAAGTGGGTCAGATTTAAATCGGCGTTGACAGACTCGATTGCCGCCCACAACGACGGGTACTCCCCACGGTGCTCCTGCACCATCCTCACCGCACGCTCACGGACCTCGGGCGAGAACTTGTTCGACTTGTTCATGGCTTCATCTTCTCAAGAGTTTAAGCCTCCTCAAAACTCGGGGCGGTTCACCACAACATCAAGTCGGTCGGTGATGCAGCTCTCAATGTCGACGGTCGTGATGTCGGCGAGCGGCTTGTGAATCCAAGTCAGCTCGTCGCTGCTTTTGCGCATCTGAAACTTGCGCTCGCGCACCGGTCGGTCGCGGCGATGCAGTTCTTGGTAGTACTCCTCAACCAGGGGCACTCCAGCGGGTCCGCTGTCGGCCAGCCAGCCTTCAATGGAGTAGGCCAGCACTTGGCGGCTCTTGTGTCGGGGCGCCTCGTCCAGCAGGTAGCGCACCATGAGCTGTGCGAGCGTGACCTTGTGCGAGATGGTGTAGTCCGTGAACAAGCCTCGGCTGCGTTCTTCCGTGGTGCGCCGGACGTAGCCCTCCGCCTCCTTGCGGCTGTTGAAGGTGATGCTCAGTGGCTTGTGGCCCTTCTCGCGGATGCGGACCAGCCAACTGTCTTCAAGCTGCTCCACGCGCGGCTTGAGGTGCTGCGCGCGCAGTTCGACCATGCAGGCCTAGACGGCATCGAGCTTGTTGAAGGGGAAGAGAGCCGTGAGGTCGTCGCGGTTCTTGACGCTGACGCAGTAGCGGCTGCGGTTCGTGATGTCTGCCAAGGAAGTGCTCCTGTTGAGGGAGACTCCTGTAGCGAGCAGATTGGGTCTCTTGCCTTGGCCTATATCTGTTCCACCAAGTCTGTTCTTGTGGAACAGATTTGGAACAGCGCCATCCAGAAACGACAAAGCCGCGTTACCGCGGCCTGTGCATGTCCTTGATTTTCAAGGAAATTCTGGTCGGGGTGAGAGGATTCGAACCTCCGGCCTCTACGTCCCGAACGTAGCGCTCTACCAGGCTAAGCTACACCCCGAAATATGCGGCAGGGCACCCGGAGTACCAGGGATCTCAGGCGCGCCGCGTCAGCAGTTGCGCGGCCAATTGTAATAGGCCGCGGGTGCAGGCGTTGGCGGGCAGCACGGCGATCGCGTCGATCGCGCGTTGCGCCTCGGCGGCCGCTGCGTCGCGGGTGGCGTCGAGGGCGCCGGTCTCGCGGACGATGTCCACGATGCGGCCCATGTCGGCCAGGTTGCCGGTCTCGATCGCCTCGCGGATCACGCGGGTCTGCGCTTCCGAGGCCCGTTGCATGGCCACGATCAGCGGCAGGGTGACCTTGCCTTCGCGCAGATCGTCGCCCAGATTCTTGCCCATCTCCTGGGTGTCGCCGTCGTAGTCGAGCAGGTCGTCGATTACCTGGAAAGCGGTGCCGAGCGCCTGGCCGTAGGTGGCGCAGGCGGCCTCGATCCCGGGGGGCGCGCCGGCCAGCAGCGCGCCGATGCGGGCGCTGGCCTCGAACAGCTTGGCGGTCTTGGAACGTATCACGCGCAGATAGCCGGCCTGGTCGAGGCCCGCGTCGTGCATGTTCATCAGCTGCAGCACTTCGCCCTCGGCGATGATGTTGGTGGCTTCGGCCAGCGTCTCCATGATCCGCATGTCGCCCGCCTCGACCATCATCTGGAAGGCGCGTGAATAGAGAAAGTCGCCGACCAGAACGCTCGCGGGGTTGCCGAAGATCTCGTTGGCGGTGGCGCGGCCGCGGCGCAGGGTCGAGTCGTCCACCACGTCGTCGTGCAGCAGCGTGGCGGTGTGGATGAATTCCACCACCGCGGCCAAGTCGAAGCGCCGCGGGTCGTCGCAACCGAGCGCGCCGCAGGCGAGCAGCAGCAGCGCGGGCCGCAGGCGCTTGCCGCCGCCCGCGATGATGTAGCGCGCCACCTCGCCGACCAGCGGCACGCCGGAATCGAGCCGGGTGTTGATGGCGACATCCACGACGCGCATGTCGTCGGCGACGAGGGCGATCGTGTCGGCCGTCGTGGCGGCGGGGGCGGAGAGGGCGGCGATGGGTGTCAAGGGAGGCGGGTCCGGGCGCTGGCGGAAAAGCTGGCGGATTATAGGAATGGTGCCGGTCCGCGCAGGCGCAGCGAGGCTCCGTTGCGCGAAAAATAGGCAGGTCCGATCGCAACTGCTATAATTATGGGCTCTGCGGAAATCCGTCTGCGGAACTCAGCTCTTCGAGAGTACCAAGAGGTTTACATGTACGCGGTCATAAAAACCGGTGGCAAGCAGTATCGCGTTGCTTCCGGCGAAAAAATCAAAGTAGAACAGATTGCTGCGGACGTAGGCCAGGAAATCGTGATCGACCAGGTTCTGGCCGTCGGAAACGGCGCTGAACTCAAGGTCGGAACGCCCCTGGTGTCCGGCGCAACCGTGACAGTCACCGTACTGTCCCACGGCAAGCACGACAAGGTTCGCATCTTCAAGATGCGCCGTCGCAAGCATTATCAGAAACGTCAAGGCCATCGCCAGCAGTTCACCGAACTGCAAATCGGCGCGATCGCCGGTTAAGGAGCACAGGTCATGGCACAGAAAAAAGGCGGCGGCTCTACGCGAAACGGGCGCGATTCCAAGCCCAAGATGCTCGGCGTGAAGGCTTTCGGCGGTGAACTCATCACCGCCGGCTCGATCATCGTGCGCCAGCGCGGTACGCGCTTCCATGCCGGCGCCAATGCCGGCGTGGGCAAGGACCACACCATCTTCGCGCTCGTCGACGGCCACGTGTCGTTCGGTGTGAAGGGCCCGCTGAACAAGCAGGTGATCAACGTCACGCCAGCGTAAGCTTCGTTTCGACGTCCTCAGAAGCCCCGCTCGACGGGGCTTCTTGTTTTCCGGATCTGTGGCTCGCCCCGAGGCGCCCGCCGGCTCCGCTCCTTTGTAGACTGCAGCACCATGAAATTCGTTGACGAAGCCTTTATAGATGTGGCCGCTGGCGACGGAGGCAACGGTTGCGTGTCGTTCCGGCACGAGAAGTACAAGGAGTTCGGCGGCCCCAACGGTGGCGACGGCGGGCGGGGCGGGCATGTGTACGCGGTGGCCGACCCGAACCTCAACACTTTGGTCGACTTCCGCTATTCGCGGCGGCACGACGCCAAGCGCGGCCAGCACGGCATGGGCTCGGACATGTTCGGCGCCGCGGGCGACGACATCACCCTGAAGATGCCGGTCGGCACCATCGTCACCGACGCCGAGACCGGCGACGTGCTCTACGAACTGCTGGTGCCCGGCGAGACCATCACCATCGCCAAGGGCGGCGACGGCGGCTTCGGCAACATGCGCTTCAAGAGCGCGATCAACCGCGCGCCGCGGCAGAAGACGCCGGGCTGGCCCGGCGACAAGAAGAGCCTGAAGCTCGAACTGAAGGTGCTGGCCGACGTCGGCCTGCTCGGCATGCCCAACGCCGGCAAGTCGACCCTGATCGCCGCCATCTCCAACGCCCGGCCGAAGATCGCCGACTATCCCTTCACCACCCTGCACCCCAACCTGGGCGTGGTGCGGGTCGCGCCCGAGCAGAGCTTCGTCGTGGCCGACATCCCGGGCCTGATCGAAGGCGCGTCCGAAGGCGCCGGCCTGGGCCACCTGTTCCTGCGCCACCTGCAGCGCACCCGGCTTCTGCTGCACGTGGTCGATTTCGCGCCGTTCGACGACACGGTGGACCCGGTCGCCCAGGCCAAGGCCATCGTCGGCGAGCTGAAGAAGTACGACACCGCCCTGTACGAGAAGCCGCGCTGGCTGGTGCTCAACAAGCTCGACATGGTGCAGGACGATGCGCGGGCGGCGCTGGTGAAGGATTTCGTCAAGCGCTACAAATGGAAGGGGCCGGTCTTCGAGATCTCGGCCCTGACCCGCGAAGGCTGCGAGCCGCTGATCAAGGCGATCTACCGCCACGTGAAGGCCGAGCAGATCGCCAGCCAGCCGCCGGCCGAGGTCGATCCGCGCTTCGCCGATGCGCCGGCCGCCGCCGCGCCCGGCACCGACAGCGCAGACTGATATCCATATGCTACAAAAATAATAGCTAACAGCCGGCGAACGGCAAGGGCTGCAGGCAACCATGACGAACGAAAGTGCATCGAACCCGCTGCGCACCGCCCGGCGCATCGTGGTCAAGGTCGGCTCCAGCCTGGTGACCAACGAGGGCCGCGGGCTCGACGAGGCGGCCATCGGCGAATGGTGCCGGCAACTGGCGGCGCTGGTTCGCGGCGGCGACGGCATGCCGAAGCGCGAGGTCATCATGGTGTCGAGCGGCGCCATCGCCGAGGGCATGAAGCGGCTCGGCTGGGCGACCCGCCCGCATGCGGTGCACCAGCTGCAGGCCGCCGCCGCCGTGGGCCAGATGGGCCTGGCCCAGATGTACGAGACCAAACTGCGCGAGAAGGGCGTCGGCAGCGCCCAGGTGCTTCTGACCCACGGCGACCTGGCCGACCGCGAGCGCTACCTCAACGCTCGCTCGACCCTGCTGACGCTGCTGCAGCTGGGCGTGGTGCCAGTGATCAACGAGAACGACACCGTCGTCAACGACGAGATCAAGTTCGGCGACAACGACACGCTCGGCGCGCTGGTGGCCAATCTGGTCGAGGCCGACGTGCTGGTGATCCTCACCGACCAGAAGGGCCTCTTCACCGCCGATCCGCGCAAGGACCCGGCCGCCACCTTCGTGCACGAGGCCCGCGCCGGCGACCCGGCGCTGGAGGCGATGGCCGGCGGCGCCGGCAGTACGCTGGGCCGCGGCGGCATGCTGACCAAGATCCTCGCGGCCAAGCGGGCGGCCGGCTCGGGCGCTTCCACCGTCATCGCCTGGGGCCGGGAGCCCGACGCGCTGCTGCGGCTGGTGGCTGGCGAATCGATCGGCACCCGGCTGGTAGCGCAGACGCAAAAACAGCAGGCGCGCAAGCAGTGGATCGCCGACCACCTGCAACTGCGCGGTGCGGTGACGGTCGATACCGGCGCCGTCGCCAAGCTGCGCGACGAAGGCAAGAGCCTGCTGCCGATCGGCATGGTGGCGGTGGAGGGCGAGTTCTCGCGCGGCGACGTGATAGCGGTGCGCGACGCGGCCGGCTCGGAAATCGCACGCGGCCTGGCCAACTACGCGAGCGCCGAGGCACGGCTGCTGTGCCGCAAGGCGTCGTCCGAGATCGAGAAGCTGCTGGGCTATGCGGCGGAGCCCGAGATGCTGCACCGGGACAACCTGATCCTCACCCGTTGATTCCACCCGGCCACCGCCTCTGCGCGGCGGGCCGGCATCAGGCGCCGTTCAGGGCGTGCCGCGGTTCGGGTCGCCGCGCATGTCGAGCAGGATCTGCTGCGGGCTGAGGTTGGCCGATGCGTCCTTGCAGACGCCCGCCTTGGCGATCGCCAGCGAGGTTCGGGCACGCGGCTCGTACAGCGATACCCAGGTCGGCGTTTCCTGCGGCTGCCACTCGCCCTCGGCGTAGTGGCGGGCGTACAGCTTGACCTCGGCGGTGCTGCAGCGGATGCCTTCGTAGGTCGCGTTCACCGCGGTGCCGGCCAGGCTGCGGGCGACGGATACATAGCGGACGATGCCGTCGCTCAGGATGCTGATCGAGGCCGGGTCCACCCCGATCGCCACGGCCGACTGGGCGGGCGCGACGACCTGCACCAGCTTGTCGGTGCGCAGGGCGGGAAGCGAGGGCGGGGGAAGCTCGACCCGGCCGCCTTCCGGCTCGCCGATCCCCAGCAGGCCGGCCGACGCGGGTGCGGCCGCGGCCAGGGCCAGCAGTGCGCCGGCGGCGGCTGCACAGGCACGACGCCCGAAACTACGATCCGGCATGCGGACCCTCCTTGTCTGCCACTGCCGAGGCCGTGGCCATCGAGGGATCGGGTTCGAAAGTGGCGCCCGGCGGCAGCTCGAAAGGTGCCGCACCGGTGAAGCCCGCGTGCATGCCGCCGCCGTCGTGCTCGCGCATCGGCCGCATGCTGCTGCGCAGGAAGCGGTTGCGCTGCTCGTAGCGGGGCAGGAAGCGGGAAAGCTCGGTCAGCGCCATCTCGTAGACGCCGCGCTTGAACTCCACCACCACGTCCAGCGGCACCCAGTAGTCGTTCCAGCGCCAGGCGTCGAACTCGGGGTGATTGGTGGCGCGCAGGTTCAGGTCCCAGTCGTGGCCGGTGAGCTGCAACAGGAACCAGATCTGCTTCTGGCCTTTGTAATGTCCGCGCGCGTCCCGGCGGATGTACCGGTCGGGCACCTCGTAGCGCAACCAGTCGCGGGTTCGGGCCATGATGCGCACGTGCTCCGGCTGCAGACCTACCTCTTCGTGTAGTTCCCGGAACATCGCCTGCTCGGGCGTTTCGCCCCGGTCGATGCCCCCTTGCGGGAATTGCCAGCTGTGGGTCCGGATGCGCTTGCCCCAGAAAACCTGGTTCTTCTGGTTGAGCAGGATGATGCCGACGTTGGGTCTGAACCCGTCCCTGTCGAGCATAATCAAACCCCAATTTTTTAAACTGAGTCCATTATGCACGCCGCTCCCGGCGCGACAAGGACCCGACCCCCGGCACCCGCGGATTCGCTCCGTTCGGGCCGCCCGGACAGACCTTCCCACCCCGTGTTCCGAGTGCGCCGCCCATGAAAGCTTCCCAGTTCTTCGTCTCCACCCAGAAGGAGGCCCCCGCCGATGCCGAGGTCGCCAGCCACCGGCTGATGATGCGCGCCGGCCTGATCAAGAAGCTGGGCGCCGGCATCTACAGCTACATGCCGATGGGCCTGCGGGTGATCCGCAAGGTCGAGGCGATCGTGCGCGAGGAGATGAACCGCGCCGGCGCGGTCGAGGTCGCCATGCCGGTGGTCCAGCCCGCCGAACTCTGGCAGGAGACCGGTCGCTTCGACAAGATGGGCCCCGAGCTGCTGCGCATCCGCGACCGCCACGGCCGCGACTTCGTGGTGCAGCCCACCAGCGAGGAAGTGGTGACCGACATCGCCCGCCAGGAGCTGCGCAGCTACAAGCAGCTGCCGAAGAATTTCTACCAGATCCAGACCAAGTTCCGCGACGAGCGCCGCCCGCGCTTCGGCCTGATGCGCGGCCGCGAGTTCACGATGAAGGACGCCTACAGCTTCGACCGCAGCCCCGAGGCGGCCCAGGCGAGCTACGAGGCGATGTTGGATGCCTACCGCCGCATCTTCGACCGCTTCGGCCTGCGCTACCGCGCCGTGGCCGCCGACAGCGGCGCCATCGGCGGCGACCTGAGCCAGGAATTCCAGGTGATCGCCGCCACCGGCGAGGACGCGATCGTCTACTGCCCGGGCAGCGACTACGCCGCCAACATGGAAAAGGCCGAGGCGCTGGCGCCGGCCGGCGCGCGTCCCGCCGCTGGTCAGGCATTGACCCACACGCCCACCCCCGGCAAGAGCACCTGCGCCGACGTGGCCGCGCTGCTGGGCGTGCCGCTCGCGACCACCGTCAAGTCGCTGGTCCTGGCCACCGACACCACCGACGAGCAGGGCGAGATCGTCCAGAGCCAGGTCTGGCTGCTGCTGCTGCGCGGCGACCACGACATGAACGAAGTCAAGGTCGGCAAGGTGCCGGGGCTGGACGCGGGCTTCCGCTTCGCGACGGTGCCCGAGATCGAGGCGCACTTCGGCTGCAAGCCCGGCTACCTCGGGCCGCTGAACCTGGTGCGGCCGGTCCGGCTGGTCGCCGACCGCGAAGTGGCCGCCATGGCCGACTGGATCTGCGGCGCCAACCAGCAGGGCGTGCACCTGACCGGCGTCAACTGGGGCCGCGACCTGCCCGAGCCCGATCTGGTGGCCGACATCCGCGACGTGGTGGCGGGCGATCCCTCGCCCGACGGCCGGGGCGTGTTGGCGATCGAGCGCGGCATCGAGGTCGGCCATGTGTTCTTCCTCGGCACCAAGTACAGCGCCGCGATGAACGCCACCTTCCTCGACGAGACCGGCAAGCCCCGGCACTTCGAGATGGGCTGCTACGGCATCGGCATCACCCGGCTGCCGGCCGCAGCGATCGAGCAGAACCACGACGAGCGCGGCATCCTGTGGCCCGACGCGATCGCCCCTTTCACCGCCGTGGTCTGCCCGATCGGCATGGACCGCAGCGAGGCGGTGAAGACGGCCGCGCTGCAGCTGCACGCCGACCTGCAGGCCGCCGGCGTCGACGTGCTGCTGGACGACCGCGGCGAGCGCCCCGGCGCGATGTTCGCCGACTGGGAACTGATCGGCGTGCCGCACCGTGTGGTGCTCTCCGACCGGGGCCTCAAGGAGGGTCAGGTCGAGTATCAGCACCGCCGCGACACCGCCGCGACCACCGTCGCCCTGTCGGACATCCTGGCCCACGTGAAGGGCCGCCTGTCGGCATGAGCGCTCAGGTACGTCCGCCACCGGCTGCGGGCGATTTCTCACGCCGAAAGTGGCTGTTGTCGGTGCCCGCTGCCGGCCTCATGCTATCTTTTTCGCAGCAAGTCGCGGCGGGCTCGCAGCTGGAAGAGCCGCTGGCCGATGCGGTGCGCACCGCGCTCAGTTCGGCCATCGCCCAGCAGGCGCCGCCGGTGCCGGAATTTCCCACCACCGTCGCCCGCATGGCCTACCTGCGCTGGCTGGCGGCGATGGCCGAGCGGCTGCACAAGCGGGTGCCCGACCGCGACACCCGGGTCGAATTCCTGCGCACCGTCTGGTACGAGGCGGGGCGCGCGGGCCTCGACGTGTCGCTGGTGCTGGGCCTGGTGCAGGTGGAGAGCGCGTTCCGCAAGTACGCCGTTTCCAGCGTCGGCGCCCGGGGCTACATGCAGGTGATGCCCTTCTGGACCCGCACAATCGGCGACGGCGACGCCGGCCGGCTGTTCCACATGCAGACCAACCTGCGCTTCGGCTGCGTGATCCTGCGCCACTATCTGGAGCGGGAGCGGGGCGACGCCTTCATGGCGCTCGGCCGCTACAACGGCAGCCGCGGGCGGGCGCCGTACCCGAACGCGGTGTTCGGCGCGCAGCGCAACTGGACCTTCGCCGACCCGGGCGCGGGCTAGATCCAGGCGTCCGGGCGCCTGGGCGGCGGAGGCGCCGCCCTCCGTGCCGACGCCGCCTCGTCACGACCGTCCGATACCGCCGGCACCGCCTTCCAGCCGCCTGTCGGGGATATCCGCTCTTGCGAAAGCCGGCTTGCTTTACAGTGGCGCCCAAAGCGCATCACAATGTAACAGGACTGCACGCCGCAGTCCGTCAAGGAAGCGGGATGGCCCAGGTAGACGATGAATTCGTGTTTGCACCGGAATCCGAAGGCGCGCCTGCGGCCGCTGACACGACCGCCGGCACCGGCCTCACGGTGCTCACCGTCGACGACGACCGGCAGTTCCAACATGCGCTGCACCAGGCCCTGACCGGTTTTCGCTACCAAGATGCGCCGGTCCAGCTCAAGAGCGCCCACTCCGCCGCCGAAGCCGCCCGCTACCTCACCGCCCATCCCGACGTCGCGGTGGTGTTCCTCGACGTGGTGATGGAGACCGACGACGCCGGCCTGCGGCTGGTGCGCAGCGTGCGCGAGCTGCTCGGCAATTCCGAGGTTCGGATCGTGCTGCTCACCGGCCAGCCGGGCATGAGCAACTTCAAGGACTCGATCGACCGGCTCGACATCAACGACTACTGGCTCAAGACCGAGCTGACCCACGAGCGGCTGCACGGCATCCTGGCCGGCAACCTGCGCGCCTGGGAGCAGATCCATGCGCTCAACCGGGCGCGTCAGGGGCTGCAGACCATCGTCGAGGCCAGCAACTTGCTCAACCGCGCCCGCAACCTGCAGGAGTTCTCGGCCCATGTGATCCGGGAGCTGTCGCGGCTGCTGGGTCTGGCGCCCGAGAGCGTCGTCTGCGTGCAGGAGACCGGCCGCGGCGGCGAAGGCGATCCGGGCCGCGCGATGGTGGTCGGCGCCGCCGGCCGCTTCGAGCCCGAGGTATCGCGCCAGTTGCACAGTTTCGCCGACGAGGGCATCCGCGAGTTGCTGGTCCGGAGCCTGTCGCGCCAGCAGCCGATCGAGACCGACACCAGCCAGGTGCTTTTCTTTCCCGGCACCCCCAAGAGCCCGCGCGCCGCGGTGTACCTGGCCACCCGCCGCCCGCTCGACGAGACCGAGCGCGAACTGCTCGGCGTGTTCTGCACCAACATCCAGTCGGGGCTGATCAACGTGTCGCTCACCAGCCGGCTCAACCGGATGGCGCTGGAGGACAGCCTTCTGTCGCTGCCCAACGGCAATGCGCTGATGCGCTGCATCGACACCATCCTCGACATGCACGCGCCGCGCGACCGGGCGCTGCTGCTGATCGACCTGAACCAGTATTCGCAGGGCTGCCTGGCCCTCGGTATCGACCAAGGCGACCTGATGCTCAAGCGCATGGCGGCCCGGCTCGCCAACGTGTTCCCGCCGCCCTGCCTGGTGGCGCGGCTGCACGACGACACCTTCGGCATCGTCGGCCCCGGCACGATGGTGGACGAGGTCCATATCGACGCGCTTGAGACGGCCGACCCGAGCGACGAGGACTTGCCGCCCTTCATCGGCGTCTGCGCGGCGCGGATGGACCTCGACAGCTTCCGCGGCAGCGGCCGGGGCGCGATGGCCGCCGCCATGCTGCTGCTGCGCCGCGCACGGTCGCAGGGGCTGCGGCGGCTGGTCGAGTACGCGCCCGGCATGGAGCGCGAGAACGACCAGCACTTCACCCTGTCGCGCCAGCTCTACCACGGCCTGCGCGAGCACCAGTTGCGCATCGAGCTGCAGCCGCAGATCGCGCTGGCGACCGGAGCCATCGTCGGTGCCGAGGCGCTCGCCCGCTGGACCCTGCCCGACGGCACGCCGATCGCGCCCAACGACTTCGTGCCGGTCGCCGAGGCCAGCGGCCTGGTGGTGCATCTGGGCCGGCAGGTGATCGAGCTGGCCTGCCGTGCGCTGGTGCGACTGGCCGAGGCGGGATTTCCGCAGATCTCGGTGGCGGTGAACGTCTCGCCGCATCAGCTGGCGCGCCGTACGTTCGTGGCCGAGCTGATGGCCGCGCTGGAGCGCTACGACATCGCGCCCTCGCGGCTCGATCTGGAGATCACCGAGTCGGCCATGATGGGCGACCACCAAGCCAACATCGCGGTGCTGCACGAACTGCGCGACCGGGGATTCATGGTGGCGGTGGACGATTTCGGCACCGGCCATTCGTCGCTCGCCTACCTGCAGGACCTGCCGCTCGGCATGCTGAAGGTCGACCGCAGCTTCATCCAGGACATCGGCGTGCCCGGTGCCTCGGCCCGCCGTGCGCCGATCGCCGGGCTGGTGGTCGACCTGGGTGCCCACCTGGGCCTGAAGGTGCTGGCCGAGGGCGTCGAGAACGCCGCCCAGGCCGACTGGCTGCGGGCCCGCGGCTGCTCGCTGGCGCAGGGCTATTTCTTCGCCCGACCCGAGCCGCTGGAGGCGTTCATCACGCGGCTCCGGGCCTAGCGCCGCGACACCGCGTGGCCGCCCGATGACGTCGCATCCCCACCCCCCCCGGCTCGCCGCCGTACCGGTGACCGCCATGGACACGCCGGCACTGCCACTGCCCGCCACCGCGCCGCTGCAGGACATGCTGCGGCCGCGGCGCCATCCGCTGCGGCGGCACCTGCGGCTGGCGCTCCTGCTGCTGCCCTGGCTGCTGGCGATGGGGCTGGGCTTTCCGCTGCTGTGGCAGCAGATGCGCCAGACGTTCGACAGCCCGGTGCAGCGGGCGCGCGACCTGGCGCTGTTCCAGGCCGCCAGCGTGGCCGGACGGGTGATCGACAGCCTGCGCAACGACGTGCGTTTCCTGGAGGCCGTCTCCACGCTCGACGAGGCTGCCGCCGCACTCTCGTCGGATTCCGACACCGCGCGGCTGATGCTGGCCTTCGCGCGGGGCGCGCCGTCGTACGACCACCTGCGGCTGGTCGACGCGGACGGGCGCGAACGGCTGCAGGTCGCCTACACCGCCGGCCCGTCGCCCGGCCTCTATGCCGCGCGGGGCATGGTGGCCGAGCGCAAGCGCACCCTGGCGCCTCCCGACCGGCTGCAGAACGCGCGCAATCACATCGACTTCGACCGGGTGTCGCACCTGCCTCAGGGCGAGGTGTACCTCTCGGGTCTCGAGCTGCGGCCGTCGGCCGACGGCCGGCCGCCGCAGCCGGTGCTGCGCGCCACCGCGGCCCGGTTCGACGGCGCGACCCTGCGCGGGGCGGTGTCGCTCGAGCTGCTGGCCAACGATCTGCTGGAGCGGATCGTGGCGCTCGGCCGGTCGCACCATGTGGAGCTGCTCGTGGCGCATCCCGACGGCCGCTGGATCCGCGGGCCGGCGGCCGGGCGCGACTGGTCGGACACCGTGGCCGCGACCGACCCCGGTCTGTGGGCGGCGATGCAGGCGCAGGCGGACGGCCTCTACCGTGGCGCCGAGAGCGGCGGAGAATGGACCTTCCGCCGCATCGGCCTGGCGCGCGAGCTGGGCGCCGCCGCACCGCCCGGGCGCGCGTCGCCCGGGCCCGGGCTGCTGCTGGCGGCGCGGGCGGACCGACAGTCGGCCGCCTGGGCCCGCTGGCGCTGGCAGCTGCCGCTGGCGGCCTGCATGGCGGCCGCCTTGTTCGCGGCGGTGGTGCTCAGCGCCCAGCTGCTGCGCAGCCTGCGGGCCGATGCCCGCCACACCCGGGCGCTGCACGAGGCCAACCGGGCCCTCACCATCGCCAACGACAACCTGCGCAGCGTGCAGGGCGACCTGGCCCGCGCCGCCCGGCTGTCCTCTCTCGGGCTGATGGTGGCCGGCGTGGCGCACGAGCTGAACAACCCGCTCGGCAGCGCCACCCTGGCACTCAGCACCGCCCGGCAGGAGCTGGACATGCTCGCCGCGCGGCTGCGGCAGGGCCTGCGCCGCTCCGACCTGGACCGCTACGTCGCGATGAGCGACGGCGCGATGCAGACCGTGGCCGATGCGGTGCGCCGCGCCGCCGGCTTGGTGCAGCGCTTCAAGCAGGTGGCGGTCGACCGGACCAGCATGCAGCGCAGGGTGTTCGACCTGGGGCAGATCGTGCTCGATGCGGACCCGCGGCTGCGCCACTGGCCCGCCGACGGCACCGTCGACCTGCGACTGCTGCTGCCGCCCGGCCTGGAGATGGACAGCTACCCCGGCCCGCTGGAGCAGGCGGTGTCGAACCTGCTCGACAACGCGGTGCTGCACGCCTTCGGCGCGCAGGCCGCCGGCGCCATCGTGGTCGAGGTGGCGGCGGACGGGCCCGACCATGTCCTGGTCCGGGTGGCCGACGACGGCGTCGGCATTCCGGCGGCCGACCTGCCGCAGGTGTTCGAGCCGTTCTTCACTACCCGGCGCCATGCCGGCGGCACCGGCCTGGGCCTGCACATCGTCCACCAGATCGTGGCCGACGTGCTGGGCGGCACGCTGTGGGCCGAGAGCCCGGTGCCCGCCGGCGTGCCGGTGCCCGGCCGCGGCACCGTCTTCACCCTGCGATTGCCGCGCCGGGCGCCGGAGCGGCCGGAGGCGGCGGTGCCGGTCGCGGACGGTTGACGCTGCTCGACAGGCGGCAGGGCACGGGCGCTGGGAGCGGGCTCCGGCACAGGCTGTCACAGCCGCAGCAAGCCGTCGCCGCAGACTGGTGGTCCGATCCGTACCTGCGCCCGTCCACCGCCATGACCAGCACCTCGACCTTCGCATCGTCCTGCTCTTCTTCTGCTAAAAAATCCGGCGCCAAGCCGAAGAAGGGGCTCTACGCCAACATCCGGGCCAAGCGCCGCCGCATCGCCGCCGGTAGCGGCGAGACGATGCGCGAGCCGCACTCCGAAGGCGCCCCGACCGACGCGTCGTTCCGCGACTCGGCCAGGACCGCCAAGAAGCCCAAGACCACCCGCCACCACCGCGGCCGCCGGGCCAAGGCCCGCGCCGGCCGCAGCCGCAGCCGTTCGCGATAAAAAAAGGGCTGAAGCCTTCGTCCCGCGCCGACCACATGCTATTAATTTAGTAGCACTGGGTCCGGCACAATAGCGGCCCGATGATGCTGCCGACGCCGACACCCGCCCCGATACTGCTGGCCCCGATGGAGGGGCTGCTCGATTTCCTGCTGCGCGACATGCTGACCCGGGTGGGCGGTATCGACCGCTGCGTGTCGGAGTTCATCCGCGTCTCCGACACGGTGCTGCCCGACCGCGTTTTCCGCCGCTACGTGCCCGAGCTGCGCAACGGCAGCCGTACCCCCGCCGGCGTGCCGGTGCGGCCGCAGCTGCTCGGCTCCGACCCGGCCTGCATGGCCGCCAACGCGGCCGCCCTGTCGCGGCTGGCGCCGGCGGGCATCGACCTCAACTTCGGCTGCCCGGCGGCGATCGTCAACCGCCACGGCGGCGGCGCCGCGCTGCTCGACACGCCGGAGCTGCTGCACGCCATCGTCTCGGCGGTGCGCAGGGCGGTGCCCGCCCACATCCCCGTCTCGGCCAAGATGCGGCTGGGCGTGCGCGACGGCAACGGCGCGGTCGAATGCGCCCTGGCGCTGGCCGAGGCGGGCGCCTGCGAACTGGTGGTGCATGCCCGCACCAAGACCGACGGCTACCGGCCGCCGGCCTACTGGGAGCGCATCCCGGCGATCCGCGCGGCGGTGGCGATACCGGTGGTCGCCAACGGCGAGATCTGGACGGTGGAGGACGCGCTGCGCTGCCGCGACCGGTCGGGCGGCACCGCGCTGATGCTGGGCCGCGGCATCGTCGCCGACCCGGGCCTGGCCTGGGCGATCCGCGCGGCCGACGGCGAGCCCGGCACGCCGCCCCCGGTCGGCTGGCCGCGGGTGCGGCTGCAGGTCGCGGCCTTCTGGATCCGGATCAGCGCCTGCTTTCCGGGCCGGCAGCGGGTGGGTCGTCTCAAGCAGTGGCTCAACCTGCTGCGCCGTCGCTTTCCCGAGGCCGAGGCGGCCTTCCAGACGGTGCGCACGATGACCGAGCCCGAGCAGGTGAATGCGTGGATGGCGGCATTGCATGCCGGCGATGCGGTGCCGGCGGTGCCGCCGCCGCGGGCGGAAGCGCCGGTCGCCCTGGCCTGAGCCGTCCGACGGATGCGGCGGGCCGGGCGTCGCCGCCCGCGCCTCAGCCCGGCGGCAGCGCTTGCGCCGTCCGTGCCGCAGCGGTGCTTCCGGTGCCGGTCGCCGCGCCCGCACCGGTGCCTATGCCGGTGCCGGTGCCGGTGCCGGCGCGCGACACCAGCACCTGGTCGATGCGGTAGCTGTCGACGTCCATCACCTCGAACTTGTAGCCGCCCCAGCTGACGCTGTCGGTGCGGCGCGGCACCCGGCGCAGCATCACCATCAGGAAGCCGGCCAGCGTCTCGTAGTCGTCGGGGTGGGGCAGGTCGTCCACCAGGCCGAGCGCGTGGCGCACGTCCTGGATCGGGGTGACGCCGTCGATCAGCCACGAGTCGGCGTCGCGGCGCACGATCTGCTCTTCGTCGAGCGGCGAGATCAGGTCGCCCATCACCGTGCTCATCACGTCGTTGAGCGTCACCACGCCCACCACCAGGCTGTACTCGTTGACGATGACCGCGAAATCCTCGCCCACCAGCCGGAACTGGTCGAGCACCTCGGCGAGCGACAGCCGGTCGGGCACGATCAGCGCCTTGTGCACCAGGCCGGCGTCTGCGAAGTTGATCGGCAGGTTGTTGAGCGCCCGCTGGAACAGGTCCTTGGCATCGACATAACCCAGCACATGGTCGATGTCGCCGTCGCAGACCGGATAGGTCGAGAACGGCTCGGCCGCGATCCGGGCGCGGATCACCGGGTCGGGGTCGTCGCGCAGGAAGTAGGCGATACGGTCGCGCTGGGTCATGGCGCTGGCGACGGTGCGGGTGTCGAGCGAGAAGACATTGGCGATCACCTGCTGCTCGCTGGCCAGCAGCACGCCGGCCAGGGCGCCGGCCTCGGTCATCGCCAGGATGTCCTGCGAGGTGATCCGGTCGTCGCGCTGCGCCGGCAGGCCGAAGAGGCGGAACAGCCCGTCGGCCAGCTGGCCGTAGACCCAGACCACCGGGCGGAAGATGCGCATCAGCAGCAGCATCGGCTTGACCACCCGCACCGCGATCCGCTCGGGGTCGCCCATGCCCATGCGTTTGGGCACCAGGTCGGCGAAGAGGATGAAGAGCGAGGTCACCAGCACGAAGGAGCCCAGGAAGCCCCAGGTGGCCGCCCGCGGCGCGGTGAAGGGCCAGAGCGCGAAGGCCGATTCGAAGAACGGGCTGAGCGCGCCTTCGCCCACGATGCCGCCCAGGATCGCGATCGCGTTCTGCCCGACCTGCACCACGGTGAAGTAGGGGCCGGGCAGCTCCTGCAGCCGCATCACCCGCTCGGCCCGCGCCTCGCCCTCGTCGGCCAGCTGGCGCAGCCGCAACCGGCGCGAGGCGGCCAGCGAGATTTCGGCGACCGAGAAGAATGCGCTGGCGGCGATCAGGCAGACGATGAGGAGCAGGCTGGTGGAGAGTGTCATGGGCAGCCGCATTGTCTCCCGCCGTGCAATCCGCCGGAACCGGCCCGTAATCGCAACGGGCTGTCCCCGCCGGCCCCGGCCGCCGGGCCGTCCCAAGGCCCGGGGCAGCCTCCCCCGCGGGGGTGGCGTTACACGGCGCGGCAGCGCCGTGAAAAGCCGGGGGGGCCTCAGCTACTACTGCATGAAGCCGATGCGGCTGCGGCCGTGGCCCGCGCGCGGCAGGTCGTCGGCCCGCAGCTCGGCCCGCGCATCGAGCCGGGCGTTGCCGAAGGCCACCATCAGCGCCCGGCGCATCTCGCGCGGGGCCAGCGGCACCAGCCGGTCGAGCACGTCGTCGTGCGGCGTCTCGCCGAAGCGGCTGCCCCAGTCGTGCTCGGCGCGGATCGACTGGTAGAGCCGCAGCGCGATGTGGCGCGCCTGGGCGGGCGAGGGCGGCTGCACCTCGAAGACGTTCATCCGGTTGAGGATCGGGTCGGGGATGCCGCGCGGATCGTTGGCGGTGGTGATCCAGACCACTTGGCTGGCGTCGATCGGCACCTCGGCGAACTCGTCGACGAAGGCGCCCGCCGTGTCGTGCTCCAGCAGGCCGTAGAGGGCGCCCAGCGGGTCGTACTGCGCGTCGCAGTTGGCCTTGTCGATCTCGTCGACCACGATCACCGGGTTGGCGTAGGCGCCCTCGACCAGCGCCTCGAACACCTTGCCCGGCCGCGCGCCCTTCCACTGCGAGGCCGAGCCCGACAGCAGCCAGCCGGCGGTCATCGAGCCCATGGGCACCAGGTTCATGCCGGTGCCGATCAGATCGGCCAGGTGCTTGGCGAAATGGGTCTTGCCGATGCCGGGCGGGCCGAGCAGCAGCATCGGCGTGACCTCCAGCCCGTCGCGGCTGTCCTGGCTGAGGGCGACATGGCGGCGCACGTCGTCGAGCACCTCGGTGAAGTTGGGCAGCGCATCGTAGAGCGAGGCCATGCCGGGCACGCCGGAGGGCTTGACCTGGAAGCGCTCGGGGCCGCGCTCGAGCATGCGCTCGTAGGTGCCGCGCAGGCTCTCGTGCTCGCGGCCGTCGCCGGCGGCGGCCTGGAGCTTACCCAGCCGGCGCTCCACGTCGGACGGGTCGAACACGCTGCGGACCTGGGCGATCGGCAGCCGGAAGGGGGGCGGGCACTCGGAAGAACGGGAGGTCTGCGCGACGACGAGACTGCGGGATTCCATAGGACCACTCCTTGGTGTCGGTGACGCAATCATTGCAGCACACACCGTGCCAGCCGTCCACGCGCGCAACCTTGTCCGAGCGCCCGAAAAGCAAGGGCGCGGTCGCCCTGATCGGGGGACCGCGCCGTGTGAGGGGGCCAAGCGCCGGCTGCCCGGGCCGGCGGGGCGTCAGGCGGCCGGGCCGGAGATGACCTTCTGCAGCTCGCCCGATTCGTACATCTCCATCATGATGTCCGAGCCGCCGATGAACTCGCCCTTGACGTAGAGCTGCGGGATCGTCGGCCACTGGCTGTATTCCTTGATGCCCTGGCGGATGCCGTCGTCTTCCAGCACGTTGACCGTCTTGAGCGACCTGGTGTCGACGCCGCAGGCCTTCAGCACCTGGATCGCGCGGCCGGAAAAGCCGCACATCGGGAAGCTGGCGTTGCCCTTCATGAAGAGCAGCACTTCGTTGGATTTGACGAGGTCGTCGATGCGTTTCTGGGCGTCACTCATGGGGTTTCTCCGGATGGATGCGCCAACGGGCGCGGCAGGTCGTGCAAAAAAGGATGCGCGATTATCCGTGCGATGGCCAAAGCCCGCCGGTGCACCGGGCGATGCCGGCCAGATCGCTGCGGCTTTGCACCTGTGCGAAGCCGGCCGCGCGCAGCAGGGCCTGCACCGCGTCGGCCTGGTCCCAGCCGTGCTCCAGCAGCAGCCAGCCGCCGGGCCGCAGGTGGGCCGGGGCGCCCGCGACCAGGGTGCGCAGGTCCGACAGGCCGTCGGCGCCGGCCACCAGGGCGGCTGTGGGTTCGTGCAGCAATGCCGCCAGGTGCGGATCGCCGGCCGCGATGTAGGGCGGGTTGGAGACGAGCAGGTCGAAGCGGCGGCCGGCCACGCCGGAGAACCAGTCGCTGTGCAGGAATTCGACCGCCAGGCCCAGCCGCCGGGCATTGCCGCCGGCGACGGCCAGCGCATCGGGGCTGGCGTCGAGCGCGGTCACCCGGGCAGCCGGCCCGGCACCGGGCCGGGCGGTCGCATGCGCCAGGGCCAGCGCGATGGCGCCGCTGCCGGTGCCCAGGTCCAGCACTTCGGCGGCGTCGGTGCGGGCCGCACCCGCCAGCACGTCGAGCGCCCAGACGACCAGCGTCTCGGTATCCGGCCGGGGCACCAGCACCCGGGCATCGACGGCCAGCGGCAGGCCGAAGAACTCCTTCTCGCCGACCAGGTAGGCGACCGGCAGGCCCGCCCGGCGGCCGGCGCAGAGCGCGTCGAACGCGCCTTGCGCCGCGGGCGGCAGCGGATCGGTGTCGTGCGCCAGCAGCCAGGCCCGGTCGTGCGCCGAGCGGGCCAGGGCGTGCAGCAGCAGCAACTGGGCGTCGAGCCGGTCCAGGCCCGCGGTGGCGGCGGCATGCAGTGCCTGGGCGATGTCGTAGGGTTTGCTATGCATTTGGTATCTAGATGTCGGCGTGGATCGCCGGCTGCAGGCCGTTTCGACCATTAAAAGCGGGCTGGAGCGTATCGTGGCGCACGGGCCTCAGCCCTTCTGGCCTTCCAGTTCTTCCAGCTGCTCGGCCTCGCGCGCCTGCTGCAGGCCGTCGAGCACCTCGCCCAGGTCGCCTTCCATCACCATCAGCAGCTTGTAGAGCGTCAGGTTGATGCGGTGGTCGGTGAGCCGGCCCTGGGGGAAGTTGTAGGTGCGGATCCGGTCGCTGCGGTCGCCGCTGCCGATCAGGCCCTTGCGCATCGCGGCCTCCTTGGCGGCGCGTTCGCCGCGGTCCTTTTCCTGCAGTCGGGCCTGCAGCACCTGCAGCGCCTTGGCCTTGTTGCCGTGCTGGCTGCGGCCGTCCTGGCACTCGGCGACGATGCCGGTGGGGATGTGGACCACCCGCACCGCCGAATCGGTCTTGTTGATGTGCTGGCCGCCGGCGCCGCTGGCGCGGAAGGTGTCGATCCGCAGGTCGGCCGGGTTGAGGGTGATCGCCTGGTGCTCGTCGGGCTCGGGCATCACGGCGACGGTGCAGGCGCTGGTGTGGATCCGGCCTTGGGTTTCGGTGGCGGGCACCCGTTGCACCCGGTGGCCGCCCGATTCGAAGCGCAGCCGGCCGAAGGCGCCGTCGCCGACGATGCGGAACACGATTTCCTTGTAGCCGCCCAGCTCGCTCTCGTTGGCGCTCACCACCTCGCAGCGCCAGCCGGCGCGCTCGCAGTAGCGGGTGTACATCCGCGCCAGGTCGCCGGCGAAGAGGGCCGATTCGTCGCCGCCCGCGCCGGCACGGATTTCGACGAATGCGTTGCGCACGTCGTCCGGGTCCTTGGGCAGCAGCAGGCGCTGCAGCTCTTCCTCCAGCCGGGGCAGCTCGGCCTCGGTGGCGGCGATCTCCTCCTGCGCCATCTCGGCCATGTCGGGGTCGGCCAGCATCTCGCGGGCGCCTTGTAGGTCGGCCTCGCACTGGCGGTAGCGGGCGTAGCGGCCGGCCACCTGGGTCACCTCGGCATGCTCCCGGGAGAGGCCGCGGTACTGCTCCATGTCGGCCATGATGTCCTCGCGCGAGAGCAGGAAGTCGAGTTCCTCGAGGCGGACGGCGTAGCGGTCGAGCTGGTGGCGCAGGAATGTTTTCACGGGGCGAAAGAAGGGTGCGGGAGGGGCGGGAATCGGGTGGGAGGGCTCAGGCGCCGGTAAGACAGCGGCGCGGCACGGACCACGCGGGGCGGCGTGGCGACGCGACGCCACGGCAGCGGCGAGCGCCGCTAACGTTCCTTGCGGCCGTCGCCGCGCAGGAAGAGGCGCGAGACGGTCCGGGCGGTCTGCTCGCGCTGGGCCGCATCGCCGGCGTGCAGTTCGGCCATCGCGCCGTGCAGCATCTTCTGGGTGAGGCCGCGGGAGAGGGCTTCGAGCACCGTGTCGACGTCGTCGCCGCGGGCCAGCAGCTTGCGCGCCCGGGCGATCTCGGCGCTGCGCCATTCGCCGGCCTGGGCGTGCAGCTGGCGGATCAGGGGCACCGCGCCGTGCACCGGGTCGCGCTGGTCCATCCAGTGCATGAAGTCGAGCACGCCGGCGTCGATGATCGTCTCGGCCTGGGCCACCGCGGCCTGGCGGCTGGCCTGGGCGGTCTGCACCACGCTGGCCAGGTCGTCCACCGTGTAGAGGTACACGTCCTCGAGCGCCTTGACCTCGGGCTCGATGTCGCGCGGCACGGCCAAATCGACCATGAACATCGGCCGGTGCTTGCGGCGCTTCAAGGCCCGCTCCACCGCGCCCAGGCCGATGATCGGCAGGGTGCTGGCGGTGCAGCTCACCACCGCGTCGAACTCGTGCATCCGCTCGGGCAGGTCGGCCAGGCGCATCACCTCGCCGCCGAAGCGGCCGGCCAGGGCCTGGCCACGCTCCAGCGTGCGGTTGGCGACGGCGATGCCCTGGGGGTTGCGGGCCGCGAAGTGGGTCGCGGCCAGCTCGATCATCTCGCCGGCGCCGACGAACAGCACCCGGATCTCCGACAGGTCCTCGAAGAGCTGGCCGGCCAGGCGCACGGCCGCGGCCGCCATGCTGATCGACTGGGTGCCGATCTCGGTCGAGCTGCGCACTTCCTTGGCGACCGAGAAGGAGCGCTGGAACAGCTGGTTGAGCGTGCTGCCGAGGGCGCCGGCGTCTTCCGCGGCGCGCACCGCGTCCTTCATCTGGCCGAGGATCTGCGCCTCGCCCAGCACCATCGAATCGAGGCCGCTGGCGACGCGGAACGCGTGCCGCGCCACGGTGTCGCCCTGCAGGGTGTAGGAGTGGGACTGGAGCAGGGCGTCCGGCACGCCGCCGGTCCTGGCCAGCCAGCCGAGCGTGTGGTCGAGGGCGGGACGCGCGCCGGCGCAGTAGATCTCGGTGCGGTTGCAGGTGGAGATGATGGCCGCTTCCACCTCGGGATGACGGCCGCCGCCGGTGGTGAAGGAGCCGCGCAAACCCTGCAGCGTCGGGGCGATCCGGTCGAGCGCGAACGCGAACCTGCCGCGCAGATCCAGGGGCGCGGTGGTGTGGTTGATGCCTAGAGCCCAGACTGCCATCCCCGGATTATAAAATTCATGGCTGTCCGCGACGCATAGCCCCTTTCTATCGGTATGAATGCGAAAGGTTATGTCTTCGCCGTCCCTTATGCGCCGCGCACCGACGCCTGCCCCATGTCCGCCGCCGACCTGCTGAACCACCTGCTGAATTTCGTCGCGCCCGCGTTCTGGACCGCCGCGCTGCTGGCCTTGTCCGCCCGCCTGGTGGTGCCCGGACCGCCCCGGGTGGCCTGGCCGTGGCGGCTGGCGCTGGACGCGGGCGTGGGGGTGCTGGTACTGGTGCTGGGCCTGGTGCTCACCGGGCACGACGGCGCCATGGCGACCTGGATCGCACTGGTACTGGCGATGGCCACCACCGAGTGGTGCCTGCGCCGCGCCTGGCGCTAGGCCGCCGGCGAGAAGAAATCGACGCGGTCGGTGATGATGCCGTCGGTGCCCAGGGCCAGCAGCCGCTGGGCCGCCCAGTCGTCGTTGACGGTGTAGGAGAGCGCGCGCAGGCCGGCCGCGTGCACCGCCTCGACGTTGCCGGCGTCCCACAGCGCGTGGTTGCAGACGATGGCCACGCATTCCAGCGCCACCGCTTCTTCCAGCCAGCCGTCGCGCAGGCTGTCGAGCAGCAGGCCGCGGGGCAGGGCCGGTGCCGCGGCCCGCGCCCCTTCGAGCGATTCGGGTTGGAACGAGGTCAGCAGCGGCGGCACGGTCGCCTGCTGCCAGAGCCGCGCGGCGTGGGCGGCCACCACCTCGCCGGTGTGGCGCTCGGTGCCGGGGGTGGGCTTGATCTCGATGTTGAGCAGCCAGCCGTTGCGCAGGCAGTAGCGGGCGATGTTCTCGAAGCTGGGCAGCGGCTCGCCGGCATGGCCGCGCGAATGCCAGCCGCCGGCATCCAGCCGGGCCAGCGACGCCCACGGCTGGTGGCCGGCGGTGCCGTGGCCGCTGGTGGTGCGCTCCAGCGTGGCGTCGTGCAGCAGAAAGGGCACGCCGTCGGCGCTCAGCTTCACGTCGCATTCGAACATGCGGTAGCCGTGCCGCGCGCCGAGGCGGAAGGCGGCCAGCGTGTTCTCGGGCGCCAGCCTGCCGGCGCCGCGGTGGGCGATCCAGCGGGGGTAGGGCCAGGCATCGGCGATGCCGGACGGGGGCGCGGCGTCTGCCATGGCGGTCAGATCCGCTTGCCGGAGGTGGCGTCGAACCAGTGCAGCCGCTCGGGCCGGGCCACCACGTGCAGGGTGCTGCCGGGCGCGGGGGCGTGCTTGCCTTCCTCGGCGCGCACGATCAGCGCGTCCTCGCCCAGGTGGCAGTACACCAGCCGCTCGGCGCCGAGCAGCTCGACGTTGTCGACCTGCAGCGCCCAGGTACCGGGCGTGCCGGCCGGGACGATGTCCAGGTGCTCGGGCCGCACGCCCAGCACGGTGCCGGGCCGGGCCTCGGCCGCGTGCTCGAGCAGGTTCATCGGCGGCGATCCGATGAAGCTGGCCACGAAGGTGGAGGCGGGCCGGTGGTAGACCTCTTCGGGCGTGCCGAACTGCTCCATGACGCCGCCGTTCATCACGATCATCCGCTGGGCCAGCGTCATCGCCTCGACCTGGTCGTGTGTGACGAACAGGCTTGTGATGCCCAGCTCGCGGCGGAGCTTCTGGATCTCCAGACGGGTCTGGGCGCGCAGCTTGGCGTCGAGGTTGGAGAGCGGCTCGTCGAACAGGAACACCTGCGGCTGGCGCACGATGGCACGGCCCATGGCCACACGCTGGCGCTGGCCGCCGGAGAGTTCGCGGGGCTTGCGCTCCAGCAGGTGGCCCAGCTCCAGGATCTTGGCGGCCTTGTCGACCCGGGCCTTGATCTCTTCGAGCGGCACCTTCGCGATCTTCAGGCCGTAGGCCATGTTCTGGAACACGCTCATGTGCGGGTAGAGCGCGTAGTTCTGGAACACCATCGCGATGTCGCGCTCGGCCGGCTCCAGGTCGTTGACCACCCGGCCACCGATCGAGATGGTGCCGCCGCTGATCTCTTCCAGGCCCGCCACCATGCGCAGCAGGGTCGATTTGCCGCAGCCCGAGGGGCCCACGATCACGATGAACTCGCCGTCGGCCACTTCGGCGTTCACGCCGTGGATGACCTGGTTGGCCTTGGGACCGATGCCGTAGCGCTTGACGACGTCTTTCAGGGAAATGGCTGCCATATCGTTCTCAGTTGTACTTTGCAATCGCGACGGTTCCCGTCCAGGAACACCGCGGATCCGGCTTTGCCGGGCCGCAGGTGTTGCCCCCCGAAGAGGGGGTTGGCGGCCACACGCAGTGGGCAAGCCTGGGGGTCATTTCTCGGTATCCACCAGGCCCTTGACGAACCATTTCTGCATGAGGATCACCACCAGCGCGGGCGGCAGCATCGCGAGCAACGCGGTCGCCATCACGATGTTCCATTCGTTCTGGCCGTCGCCGCCGGCGATCATCCGCTTGATGCCGATCACCACCGGGTACATGTCCTCGGTGGTGGTGGCCAGCAGCGGCCAGAGGTACTGGTTCCAGCCGTAGATGAACTGGATCACGAACAGCGCCGCGATCGAGGTCTTCGACAGCGGCACCAGCACGTCCTTGAAGAAGCGCATCGGCCCGGCGCCGTCCATGCGGGCGGCCTCCACCAGCTCGTCGGGCACCGTCAAGAAGAACTGCCGGAACAAGAAGGTGGCGGTGGCCGAGGCGATCAGCGGCACGGTGAGGCCGGCGTAGGTGTTGAGCATGCCCAGGTCCGACACCACCTGGTAGGTGGGCCCGATCCGCACCTCGACCGGCAGCATCAGGGTGACGAAGATCATCCAGAAGCAGAGCTGCTTGAACGGGAACCTGAAGTACACCACCGCGAAGGCGGAGAGCAGCGAGATCGCGATCTTGCCGAAGGTGATGACCAGGGCCGACACCAGGCTGACCCACATCATGCGGGCCACCGGCGCGGTGGAGCCGGCGCCGGCGCCGCCGCCGAAGAGCGCCGCCTTGTAGGTCTCCCAGAAATGGGTGCCGGGCAGCAGCGGCATGGGTGCCTGCACGATCTCCTGCGCCGAATGGGTGGAGGCGACGAAGGCCAGGTAGAGCGGAAAGGCGACGATGAGGACGCCCAGTACCATCACCACGTGGGCGAGGAGGCCGAGGGTGGGGCTGCGTTCGACCATCAGTAGTTCACCTTCTTCTCGACATAACGGAACTGCACCACCGTCAGCACGACGACGATCAGCATCAGCACCACCGACTGCGCGGCCGAGCCGCCGAGGTCCATCGCCTTGAAGCCGTCGTAGTAGACCTTGTAGACCAGGATCGCGGTGTCCTTGCCCGGCCCGCCCTGGGTGGCGGCGTCTACGATCGCGAAGGTGTCGAAGAAGGCGTAGACCACGTTGATCACCAGCAGGAAGAAGGTGGTCGGCGAGAGCAGCGGGAACTGGATCGACCAGAACCGGCGCCACGGGCCGGCCCCGTCGATCGCGGCGGCCTCGATCAGCGACTTGGGAATCGACTGCAGGCCCGCCAGGAAGAACAGGAAGTTGTAGGAGATCTGCTTCCACACCGCGGCCATGACGATCAGCGTCATCGCGTGCGTGCCGTTGAGCAGATGATTCCAGTCGATGCCCAGGCGGCCCAGCGCGTAGGCCACCACGCCCAGCGAGGGCGAGAACATGAAGACCCACAGCACCGCGGCGACGGCCGGCGCCACCGCGTACGGCAGGATCAGAAGGGTGCGGTAGATCATCGCGCCGCGGACGATGCGGTCGGCGAAGATCGCCAGCATCAGCGACAGCGCCAGTCCGATGCCGGCCACCAGCACCGAGAAGAGCGCGGTGGTCTTGAACGACTCGACATAGGTGGCGTCGGCGAACAGCCGGCGGAAGTTGTCGAGGCCCACCCATTCGGTGGCCATGCCGAACGCGTCCTGCGATTGCAGCGACTGCAGCAGCGCCTTGCCCGCCGGCCAAAAGAAGAAAACGCAGATGATCGCCATCTGCGGTGCCAGCAGCGCCCACGGCAACCACGGCGATCGGAACAGAACACGTTTTTCCATGGCATTCGAAGTGAAAGCCGCCGCACCCGACAGGCGCGGCGGCAAAGTACGCAAGGCCCCGGAAGGGCCCGTCGCCCGAAATCAGCAACGGCCCGAAAGCCAGCAGGTCATCCGTGGAACGGGCTCCGCCCGGCCACCGGGTGCACCCCCCTTCGCGCAGCAGAAGGGGGGAGGCGGCACAGCCGCCCGGGAGGATCAGCTCTTGTTCGCTTTCTGGAAGCGCTCCAGCTGTTCGTTGCCGCGCTTGACGATCGCGTCCAGCGCTTCCTTGGCGGTCTTCTTGCCGTTCCAGACCTGCTCGAGTTCCTCGTCCTCGATCGCACGGATCTGGACATAGTTGCCCAGGCGGATGCCGCGGCTCTTGTCGGTCACTTTGCGGATCATCTGGGTCACCGCGACGTCGGTGCCCGGGTTCTGCTTGTAGAAGCCCGATTCCTCGGTCAGCTTGTAGGCCGCGGTGGTGACCGGCAGGTAGCCGGTCCGCTTGTGGCTGTCCGACTGCACTTGCGGCGTGGAGATGAACGAGAAGAACTCGGCGATGCCCTTGTACTCCTCGGCCTTCTTGCCCGACATGACCCAGAGGCTCGCGCCGCCGATCACGGTGTTCTGCGGTGCGCCTTCGACGTCGGGGTAATAGGGCAGCGGTGCCAGGCCGTAGGCGAACCTGGCGTTCTTGGCAACGTTGCCGTAGAAGCCCGACGAGGTGGCGATCATGGCGCACTCGCCCGAGACGAAGCTGGCCTCGGGCACGTTGCCGCGGCCCTTGTAGATGAACAGGCCCTGCTTGACCATGTTGGCCAGGTTCTCGATGTGGCGCAGGTGCAGCGGCGAGTCGACCTTCAGGCGGGTGTCGAGGCCCTGCAGGCCGTTCGACTTGCTGGAGAACTCGACGTTGTGCCAGGCGGAGAAGCTCTCCAGCTGGGTCCAGTTCTGCCAGGCGGTGGTGAACGGGCACTTGTTGCCCGACGCTTTCAGCTTGGCGGCCGCGGCGACCACTTCGGGCCAAGTGGCGGGTGCCTTGTCGGTCGGCAGGCCGGCCGCCTTGAAGGCGTCCTTGTTGAAGTAGAAGATGGTGGTGGAGCTGTTGAACGGGAAGCTCAGCATCTGGCCGTTCGGGGCGGTGTAGTAGCCCGCCACCGCGGGCACATACGCCGAGGTATCGAATTTCTTGCCCGCGTCCTGCATCACCTTGGTGATGGGCACCGCGACGCCCTTGCTGGCCATCATCGTGGCGGTGCCCACTTCGAACACCTGCAGGATGTGCGGCGCGTTGCCGGCACGGAAGGCTGCCACCGCCGCGGTCATCGACTCGTCGTACTGGCCCTTGTAGGTGGGCACGATTTTGTAGTCTTTCTGGCTTTCGTTGAACCGGCGTGCCAGATCGTTGACCCACTCGCCGTTGACCGCCGTCATCGAGTGCCACCACTGGATCTCGGTCTGCGCGATGGCCGGAACGGCCAAGGTCGCGCCCAATACGGCCGCCAGCGCGAGGCGTGCGAATGTCATGAAATAACTCCTGGAATATAGGGACGAGCAGGGCTGCATGCTCGTCGCCGCATGCGGTATCTGTGTATCATTTTGATCACGAAAATAACCGGACGAAAGCGGGGAAACCCTTTCGGGCGGCTGTGGCGGGGGGCGGGCCGGCGGGTGCGCGTGCGGCCCTGCCGTCGCCGCGGGCAAGAGGCCGGTGCAGGCATTGCTGCAATGCACCATGCTAGCATTTGAATACGCCTTCAGACCGAACCGGGACCCGCTCCCGCGCGCCATGACCAAGACCTCCCTGGACAAAAGCAAGATCAGATTCCTGTTGCTGGAGGGCATCCATCCGTCCGCGGTCGAGGTGCTGCGGCAGGCGGGCTACACCAATATCGAAGCGCTGCCCGGCGCCCTGAGCGACGCCGAGCTGAAGGCCAAGATCGCCGACGTGCACTTCCTCGGCATCCGCTCGCGCACCCAGCTGACGGCCGAGGTGTTCGCCGAGGCGCACAAGCTCAATGCGGTGGGATGCTTCTGCATCGGCACCAACCAGGTCGACCTGGACGCGGCATTGGAGCGCGGCATCACCGTCTTCAACGCGCCGTACTCCAACACCCGCTCGGTGGCCGAGCTGGTGCTGGCCGAGGCGATCCTGCTGCTGCGCGGCGTGCCCGAGAAGAGCGCTGTGGCGCACCGCGGCGGCTGGCTCAAGTCGGCCGACAACTCCTTCGAAATCCGCGGCAAGACGCTGGGCATCGTCGGCTACGGCTCGATCGGCACCCAGCTGTCGGTGCTGGCCGAGGGCCTGGGCATGCAGGTCGCGTTCTACGACACGGTGACCAAGCTGCCGCTGGGCAATGCCCGCCAGGTGCCGACGCTGCACGGCCTGCTGGGCCAGGCCGACATCGTCAGCCTGCACGTGCCCGAGACGCCCGAGACGCAGTGGATGATCGGTGCCGCCGAGATCGCCGCGATGAAGCCCGGCGCGATCCTGATCAACGCCGCCCGCGGCACGGTCGTCGAGATCGAGGCGCTGGCCGATGCGCTCAAGGCCCGCAAACTGCTGGGCGCCGCGATCGACGTGTTCCCGGTGGAGCCGCGCAGCAACAAGGACGAGTTCCAGTCGCCGCTGCGCGGGCTCGACAACGTGATCCTCACCCCCCACGTCGGCGGCTCCACCATGGAGGCGCAGGCCAACATCGGCCTGGAAGTGGCCGAGAAGCTGGTGCGCTACAGCGACACCGGCGCCACCACCTCGTCGGTCAACTTCCCCGCGGTAGCGCTGCCCACCCACGCCGGCAAGCACCGGCTGCTGCACATCCACCGCAACGTGCCGGGCGTGCTATCGCAGATCAACACCATCTTCTCCGACAACCAGATCAACATCGCCGCCCAGTTCCTGCAGACCAACGCCAAGATCGGCTATGTGGTGATCGACGTCGACGCCGCCTCGTCCGACCTGGCGCAGCGCAAGCTCGGCGAGGTGCCGGGCACCCTGCGCAGTCGGGTGCTGTTCTAGCCCCTGTGGCACGGGGAGCGACGGGCGCCTCGGGCGACTGTTCTTTTTCCGCAGCACCCGGGAATTCGGTGCAGCGCCGGCCCGCCGGTACCCGAGTGGATAAAATCGCCGCCCCAAGGCCCATGGGCGACCCCGCCCGACCCAGGTATCCCCGATGAATGCTCCCACCGCCCTGGCGGCCCTCCTCGCACAGGCCGAAGGGCCTGCGCGGCTGCGCGAGATCCCGTACAACTACACCTCGTTCTCCGACCGCGAGATCGTCATCCGCCTGCTGGGCGCGCGCGCGTGGGACATGCTGGAGCAGCTGCGCGGCGAGCGCGGCACCGGCCGCTCCGCTCGCATGCTCTACGAAGTGCTCGGCGACATCTGGGTGGTGCAGCGCAACCCCTACCTGCAGGACGACCTTCTCGACAACCCCAAGCGCCGCCGCCAGCTGGTCGAGGCCCTGCGGCATCGCCTCTCGGAAGTCGGGAAGCGCCGCACGCCGAACGCCGATGCGAAGCGCGACGCGGTGGTGGTCGAGCTGCTGGGGCTGGTGGACGGTGCGATCCGCGCCTTCGGCGCCGACTTCGACGCTGTCGCCGCCCTGCGCCGCGAGGCCCGGCGCGGCCTGGGCCGGCTGACCGCCAAGGACAACATCAAGTTCGACGGCCTCTCCCGCGTGGCCCACGTCACCGACGCCACCGATTGGCGGGTCGAATACCCGTTCGTGGTGCTGACGCCCGACACCGAGGCGGAGATGGCCGGCTTGGTCAAGGGCTGCATCGACCTGGGCCTGACCATCATTCCGCGTGGCGGCGGCACCGGCTACACCGGCGGCGCGATCCCGCTGACCTGGAAGAGCGCGGTGATCAACACCGAAAAGCTCGAGCAGATGACCGAGGTCGAGCTGCGGCAGCTGCCCGGCGTGGACCACCCGGTGCCCACCATCTGGACGGGCGCCGGCGTGGTGACGCAGCGGGTGTCGGACGCGGCCGAGCGCGGCGGCTACGTCTTCGCGGTCGATCCCACCTCGGCCGAGGCGTCCTGCGTCGGCGGCAACATCGCGATGAACGCCGGCGGCAAGAAGGCGGTGCTATGGGGCACCGCGCTCGACAACCTGGCCTCGTGGCGCATGGTGACGCCCGACGCGCAGTGGTTGGAAGTGACCCGCATCGGCCACAACCTGGGCAAGATCCACGACGCCGAGACGGCGAGCTTCGAGCTGCAGTACTTCGAGGCCGACGGCAGGACGCCGATCCGCACCGAGCGGCTCGACATCCCCGGCAAGACCTTCCGCAAGGAAGGCCTCGGCAAGGACGTGACCGACAAGTTCCTCTCGGGCCTGCCCGGCATCCAGAAGGAGGGCTGCGACGGCCTGATCACCAGCGCCCGCTGGATCGTGCACCGCATGCCGCCGCACACCCGCACCGTCTGCCTGGAGTTCTTCGGCAACGCCCGGGACGCGGTGCCCAGCATCGTCGAGATCAAGGACTTCATGTTCTCCCTGCAGAAGCGTTCGGGCGAGCAAGGAGAAGGATCGGCTCACTCGCCGGTCCTGCTGGCCGGCCTGGAGCACCTGGACGACCGCTACCTGAAGGCCGTCGGCTACGCCACCAAGTCGAAGAAGCACGGCGCCGGCGGATCGTCGGTGCCGAAGATGGTGCTGTTCGGCGACATCAGCGGCGACGATGCCGACGCGGTGGCCCGCGTCACCAGCGAGGTGGTGCGCATCGCCAACTCGCGCAGCGGCGAAGGTTTCGTCGCGATCAGCCCCGAGGCGCGCAAGAAGTTCTGGCTCGACAGAAAGCGCACCGCCGCCATCAGCAAGCACACCAACGCCTTCAAGATCAACGAGGACGTGGTGATCCCGCTGCCGCGGATGGCCGAGTACACCGACGGCATCGAGCGTATCAACATCGAGCTGAGCCTGCGCAACAAGTTGAAGCTCTGCGACGCGCTGGAGGACTTCTTCGCGCGCGGCAACCTGCCGCTGGGCAAGAGCGACGACGCCGGCGACATCCCGGCTGCCGAGATGCTGGAAGACCGGGTGGCGCAGGCGCTGGCGCTGGTCGCCGGGGTGCGCGCCCGGTGGCGGGGCTGGCTGCACGACGTGGCCACCCTGTTCCCGCAGCTGCAGGACCACACGCTGCGCGCCAGCTGGAAGACGCAGATCCGCCAGCCGCTGCAGACGATCTTCGGCGGTGCCGAGTTCCAGCCGCTGATCGACGAGGTCAACGCGATCCACCAGCGGGTGCTGAAGGGTCGGGTCTGGGTGGCCCTGCACATGCATGCCGGCGACGGCAACGTGCACACCAACCTGCCGGTCAACAGCGACGACTACGACATGCTGCAGACGGCGCACGAGGCGGTCGCCCGCATTATGGTGCTGGCCCGCAGCCTCGACGGGGTGATCTCGGGCGAGCACGGCATCGGCATCACCAAGCTCGAATTCCTGACCGACGAGGAGCTGCGGCCGTTCACCGACTACAAGCGCCGCGTCGACCCCGAAGGCCGCTTCAACAAGGGCAAGCTGCTACGAAATAAAGAGCAGGAGGTCGGCGCGGATCGCCGGCTACAGCCCGATTCGGCCCACAATTTCGGCCTGCATGCCGACCTGACCAACGCCTACACGCCGAGTTTCGGCCTGATGGGCCACGAGTCGCTGATCATGCGGCAGAGCGACATCGGCGCCATCGCCGATTCGGTCAAGGACTGCCTGCGCTGCGGCAAGTGCAAGCCGGTCTGCGCCACCCACGTGCCGCGCGCCAACCTGCTCTACAGCCCGCGCAACAAGATACTCGCCACCTCGCTGCTGGTCGAGGCCTTTCTGTACGAGGAGCAGACCCGCCGCGGCGTCAGCATTCAGCACTGGCAGGAGTTCGAGGACGTGGCCGACCACTGCACCGTGTGCCACAAGTGCCTGACGCCCTGCCCGGTGGACATCGATTTCGGCGACGTGTCGATGAACATGCGCAACCTGCTGCGCAAGATGGGCCGGAAGAGCTTTCGGCCCGGCAACGCGGCTGCGATGTTCTTCCTGAACGCCACCGACCCGCAGACCATCAAGCTGATGCGCGGTGCGATGGTCGGCGTCGGCTTCAAGGCGCAGCGCGCGGCGCACAAGCTGCTGGGCGGCCTGGCGCGCAGGCAGACCGCGCACCCGCCGGCCACGGTCGGCCGGGCACCGCTCAAGGAGCAGGTGATCCACTTCGTCAACAAGAAGATGCCGGGCGGCCTGCCGAAGAAGACCGCGCGCGCGCTGCTCGACATCGAGGACCGCGACTACGTGCCGATCATCCGCGACCCGAAGGCGACCACCACCGAGAGCGAGGCCGTCTTCTACTTCCCCGGCTGCGGCTCCGAGCGGCTGTTCAGCCAGGTCGGCCTGGCGACGCAGGCGATGCTCTGGCACGCCGGCGTTCAGACGGTGCTGCCGCCGGGTTACCTGTGCTGCGGCTATCCGCAGAAGGGCAGCGGCCAGTTCGACGCGGCCGACAAGATCATCACCGACAACCGGGTGCTGTTCCACCGGGTGGCCAACACCCTCAACTACCTCGACATCAAGACGGTGGTGGTGAGCTGCGGCACCTGCTACGACCAGCTGCAGGGCTACCAGTTCGACAAGATCTTCCCCGGTTGCCGGATCATAGACATCCACGAGTTCCTGCTGGAGAAGGGCCTGAAGCTCGACGCCGGCGGCGCCTACCTCTACCACGATCCCTGCCACACGCCGATGAAGCTGCAGGAGCCGATGAAGACGGTCAAGGCGCTGCTGGGCGACAACGTGCTGAAGAGCGAGCGCTGCTGCGGCGAATCGGGCACGCTGGGCGTGACCCGGCCCGACATCTCCACCCAGGTCCGCTTCCGCAAGGAGGAGGAACTGAAGAAAGGGGAGGCCGCGCTGCGCGCCAAGGCCGACCTGCCGGCCACCTCCGACGTCAAGATCCTCACCAGCTGCCCGAGCTGCCTGCAGGGCCTCAAGCGCTACGGCGACGACCTGAACAACGGCCTGCTCGAGGCCGACTACATCGTGGTCGAGATGGCCCGCCACATCCTCGGCGAGGACTGGATGCCGGAGTACGTGGCGGCCGCCAACAACGGCGGCATCGAGCGGGTGCTGGTGTAGCGGTTCGGCACGCGACTCTTGCGCCGCGGGCCAATAATCTCGGCATGTCCTTGCAATCGATTCCCCGCGTCGCCGGCTGCGTGCTGTGCGACGGCGATGGCGGCGCGCTCGTCTGGCGCGGCCCGCATTTCCGCGTGGTCCGTGCCGACGAGGCGGGCTTTCCCGCCTTCTACCGTCTGGTCTGGACGCGGCACGTGGCCGAGTTGTCCGACCTGTCGGTGGAAGACCGTTTCCTGTGCATGGAAGCGGTGGCCGCGATCGAGCAGGTGCTGCGCCGCGAACTGCGGCCCGAAAAGATCAACCTGGCCGCGTTCGGCAACCTGGTGCCGCACCTGCACTGGCACATCGTCGCCCGGTTCGAGGACGACAGCCACTTTCCCGCGCCGGTCTGGGCGCAGGCCGTGCGGCCGCGCGACACGGCCCACGAGAACGCGCTGTCGCGGCGCATGCCGGCGATAGACGCGGCCATCGCCGCGCGGCTCGACGCGGGCCCGGCCGCGGCATGACCGGCCGCCCCTTCTTCTAAAACAGGAGCAACCCCATGGCTGGATTGACACCGGGCGGCGCGACGCCCGAAGCCCTCACGCTGCACGGCGCGTCGCGGGTGCTCGAAGTCACCTTCTCCGACGGCGCCCGGTTCCGGCTGCCGTTCGAATTGCTGCGCATCCTCTCCCCCTCGGCCGAGGTGCAGGGGCACGGGCCCGGCCAGGAAACGCTGCAGACCGGCAAGCGCGACGTCGGCATCGTGGCGCTGGAGCCGGTCGGCAACTACGCGGTCAAGCCCGTCTTCAGCGACGGCCACGACACCGGCATCTACACCTGGGCCTACCTCTACGAGCTGGGCGCCGGGCAGGCCGAGCACTGGTCTCGCTACGAGAAACGCCTGGCCGAAGCGGGCCGCGGACGCGACGACCCGATGCCGTCGCGCGGCGTCGCGGGCTGCTCCAGCCACGGCTAGCCGGCACCCGGCGGCGTGCGCACGCCCCGTGGCCGCGCGGGCGACCGCAGATAGTTTGCTATTTTTTTGATAGCTATAGGCTGGCGATCCGCGCCGGCTGCAGCCCTGTTTGGTTTTGATTTGTCCGCGCCGAAGCCCCGCCACGAACGCGGGGCTCTGCAGGGCGCGGGCCCTTTTCACCACTAGCATCTACTCCCTATGAGCACCACCCATTTCGGATACCGGTCGGTCGAAGAGAAAGACAAGGCACGCGAAGTGCGCAAGGTCTTCGATTCCGTCGCGCCCAAGTACGACGTGATGAACGACCTGATGTCCGCCGGGCTGCACCGCGCCTGGAAGGCCTACACCGTCATGGTGGCCAACGTGCAGGAGGGCCAGCAGGTGCTCGACATCGCCGGCGGCACCGGCGACCTGGCATTGGCCTTCGCCAAGAAGGCCGGCCCGCGCGGCTGCGTGGTGCATACCGACATCAACGCCGCCATGCTCTCCACCGGGCGCGACCGCCTGCTGGACCTGGGCGTGGTGCTGCCGACCACCGTCTGCGACGCCGAGCAGCTGCCCTTCGCCGACAACCGTTTCGACCTCGTCAGCGTGGCCTTCGGCCTGCGCAACATGACACACAAGGACGTGGCGCTGGCCGAGATGTGCCGCGTGCTGCGGCCCGGCGGCAAGCTGCTGGTGCTGGAGTTCTCGCAGGTCGCCCGCCCGCTGGCGAAGGCCTACGACTGGTATTCGTTCAAGGTGCTGCCGCGCATCGGCCAGCTGGTGGCGGGCGATGCGTCCAGCTACCGCTACCTCGCCGAGTCGATCCGGATGCATCCGGGCCAGCGGGAGCTGAAGACCCTGATGCAGAAAAGCGGATTCGGCCATGTGGACTACCACAACATGACCGGCGGCATCGCGGCCCTGCATGTTGGAATCAAGTGCTGAACGAACGGTGCGGGTCCCTGTCAATTTCGACCGGTGCCCCCAGATACGGTATCGGGTTTTGGTCTACAAGAAGGAGCGCGACATGATGAAGGTCTGGTCTGCAGTGCTGGTGGTGGTGCTGATGGTGGGAAGTTTCGATGCCGAGGCGCGCCGCTTGGGTGGCGGTGGCTCGGTCGGCCGCCAGTCGAACAGCGTGACCCAGCGCGAAGCCGCACCGCGCCAGGCGCCCGCCAATCCGCAATACAGCGGCAACGCCGCGGCCGCTCCGGCCGCAGCGGGTGCCGCCGCGGCACCGGCCGCCGCGGCGGCGCGCAAGCCGTGGGCCGGCATGCTGGGCGGCTTGGCCGCGGGCCTGGGCCTCGCATGGCTGGCCAGCTCGCTCGGCCTGGGTGGCGCGTTCGGCAACATCCTGATGTTCGCGCTGCTGGCCTTCGCGACCATCGCCCTCGTCGGCTTCGTCATGCGCCGTCGCAACGGCGGCAATGCAGGCCCGTCGGCTTCGCCTTTCGCTTTCCAGGGAGCCGGCAACGGCAACGGCAACGGACCGAGGCCCGAGACTCCCGCGCAGTACAACCCGGCCAAGGTGGGTAACGACGCCTCCGCGCGCCCCTGGGAAAACCAGGCGACGGCGTTCGACGCACGTCCCGCGGGCGGTGCCGAATCCGGCTCGATGATCGGCTCGGCGCTCGGCGGCGCGGCGGCCGCCAGCGGCACCTCGGCCCTGGCCGGCACGCAGGCCTGGGGCGTGCCCGCTGGTTTCGACACGCCCGGCTTCCTGGCCGCCGCCAAGCGCAACTTCGTGACGCTGCAGGACGCCTGGGACCGTGCGGATATCGAGGCCCTGCGCTCGATGATGACCAACAACATGGTCAACGAGATCCGCACGCAGTTGTCCGAGCGCGAGCGCCACCTGGGCGGCCGTGCCAACAAGACCGAAGTCGTGGTGCTCGAGGCGCAGCTGCTGGGCATCGAGGAAGAGGCCGACGGCTACCTCGCCAGCGTCGAGTTCTCCGGCATGATTCGCGAAGAGCCGTCTTCCGGCCCGAGCCCCTTCCGCGAAGTCTGGAACATGGCCAAGCCGAAGGACGGCAGCGCCGGCTGGCTGGTGGCGGGCGTGCAGGCACTGCAGTAAGGCGCAGCCGACGCGGCCGCCGGATGCGACATGCCCCCTGGAATGAAGGGCATGCCGGGTCGGGCGGCCCGATCAGGGAATAATGGGGACTATGGCAACACCACAGTCCCCATTTCCTTTTCTGGACGGTCTCCTGGCGCGCGTCGGAGGCCGTCTGCAGCCGCCGCACTGGCTGGTGGACGAACTGCAGCACCGCGCGGTTCTGTTCGTGAACCACGTGCTCCAGCAGGAGCCCGAAGCCACCGCCCGCCTGGGCCGCCAGAAGGGCCGCGTGGCCCTGGTGCAGTGGCGCGGCTTCAACCTGCGGCTCCTGATCACGCCGGCCGGCCTGCTCGACCGGGCCGATCCGGTGGCGCCGCCCGACCTGACCCTCACCGTCACCGAGGAATCGCCCTTCGACCTGGTGCAGGCGGTGGTCAAGGGCCAGAAGCCCGGCGTGCGGATCGAGGGCGACGTGCAACTGGCCGCCGACATCAACTGGGTGGTCGACAACGTGCGCTGGGACGTCGAGGACGACCTGGCCCGCTTCGTGGGCGACGTGCCGGCCCACAACCTGGTGCGCGGCGCCTCGCGGGTGGCGCAGGCCCTGCGCCAGTTCGTCGCCGGCCGCGGGCCGGCCGCATCCTCGCCGGCCGGCGGCACGCCCGGTTCTTCCGCTTCTTCCTGACCTGGCACCGCTTCTCCCATGACCCGTTTTTACCGGGGTGCCTACATCCTGTGGATCGCCCTGCGTTACGGCCTGGACGAACTGGTACTCACCAACTTCCGGCAACCCTGGCTGCAGCGGCTGACCCGCATCATCACCATCGGCCGCAAGCTCGACGCGCCGCGCGGCCAGCGGCTGCGCGAGGCGCTGGAACACCTGGGGCCGATCTTCGTGAAGTTCGGCCAGGTGCTCTCCACCCGGCGCGACCTGATGCCACCCGACATCGCCGACGAATTGGCCCGGCTGCAGGACCGGGTGCCGCCGTTCGATCTCGACGTGGCGATCGGCACGATCGAACGGGCGTTCCGCAAGCCGGTCGGCACGGTGTTCACCTCGTTCGACCGCATCCCGGTCGCCAGCGCCTCGATCGCGCAGGTGCACTTCGCGGTGCTGCGCGACCGCAACGGACAGGAGCGCGAGGTGGCGGTCAAGGTGCGCCGTCCGGGCATGCTGGCGGTGATCGAGAAGGACCTGGCGCTGATGGCGATGATGGCGCGCTGGGTCGAGAGCCTGTCGGCCGACGGCAAGCGGCTCAAGCCGCGCGAGGTGGTGGGTGAGTTCAGCAAGTACCTCCACGACGAGCTGGATTTCGTGCGCGAGGCGTCCAACGCCGCCCAGCTGCGCCGCAACATGGCCGGCGTGGAACTGGTGCTGATCCCCGAGATCTTCTGGGATTTCTGCCACCCCGACGTGATGGTGATGGAGCGCATGCAGGGCGTGCCGATCAACCAGATCGACCGGCTGCGCGCGGCGGGCGTCGACATCCCGAAGCTGGCGCGCGACGGCGTCACCATCTTCTTCACCCAGGTGTTCCGCGACGGCTTCTTCCACGCCGACATGCACCCCGGCAACATCCAGGTGAGCCTGGAGCCGAAGTCCTTCGGCAGCTACGTGCTGCTGGATTTCGGCATCGTCGGCACGCTGACCGAGTTCGACAAGGAATACCTGGCGCAGAACTTCACCGCGTTCTTCCGCCGCGACTACAAGCGGGTGGCCGAGCTGCACGTGGAGTCGGGCTGGGTGCCGGCCGACACCCGGATCGACGAGCTGGAGTCCTCGATCCGCGCGGTCTGCGAGCCGTATTTCGACCGGCCGCTGCGCGAGATTTCGCTCGGCATGGTGCTGATGCGGCTGTTCCAGACCTCGCGCCGCTTCCATGTCGAAATCCAGCCGCAGCTGGTGCTGCTGCAGAAGACGCTGCTCAACATCGAAGGCCTGGGCCGCCAGCTCGATCCCGAGCTGGATCTCTGGAGCACCGCGCGGCCCTTCCTCGAGAAGTGGATGATCGACCAGATCGGCCCGAAGAAGCTCTTCAAGCAGCTGCGCGACCATGCGCCGCGCTACGCCAAGCTGCTGCCCGAGCTGCCGCGGCTGGTCTACGAGTACCTGCAGCACCGGCCGTCCGACTCCCGGCGCGACATGGAGGAACTGGTGCGCGAGCAGAAGCGCACCAACCGCCTGCTGCAGAGCCTGCTCTACGGCGGCCTGGGCTTCCTGCTGGGGCTGATCGTGATGCAGGTGCTGGTGCGGGTCCGGATGTTCTGATCCGGGCCGTCCCGCGGGGCATGCGCGGGCATGGCGCGTGCTTGTAGATAATCCCGTTCTTTTTTCCGAGGTCGCGCCGTGCTGCTGACGCTTGTGTTTGCCTACCTGGTCGTCAGGATCGGCATCGGCCTTCTGGCCGCCCGGCGCGTCAAGAATACCGCCGATTTCGCGATCGCCGGCCGCAACCTGCCGCTGGTGATGATCGTCACCACCACATTCGCCACCTGGTTCGGGTCGGAGACGGTGCTGGGCATCCCGGCCAAGTTCATCGAGGGCGGCCTGGGCAACGTGGTGGAAGACCCGTTCGGCGCGGGCACCTGCCTGATCCTGGTGGGGCTCTTCTTCGCGGCGCGGCTCTACCGGATGACGCTGCTGACCATCAGCGACTACTACCGCGAGCGCTACGGCCGCGCGGTGGAGGTGGTGTGCTCCCTCATCATCATGCTGAGCTACCTGGGCTGGGTATCGGCGCAGGTGACCGCGCTGGGGCTGGTGTTCAACGTGCTCTCGGCCGGCGCCATTCCGGTTCCGGCGGGCATGGTGATCGGCGTGGTGTCGATCCTGGCCTATACCCTCTTCGGCGGCATGTGGTCGGTGGCGGTGACCGACTTCATCCAGATGATCATCCTGGTCGGCGGGCTGGCGATCCTGGCGGTGTTCGCGGGCCGCATGGCCGGCGGTGCCGACAAGGTGGTGCAGTTCGCCCTGAGCCGTGAGCTGTTCAACTTCTGGCCGGAGCCGAAGTTCCACGACATCGTGTTCTTCATCGCCGCGGCGATCACGATGATGCTCGGCTCGATCCCGCAACAGGACGTGTTCCAGCGGGTCATGTCGGCCAACAGCCTGCATGCGGCCACGCGCGGCCCGGTGATCGGCGGCATCTGCTACATCCTGTTCGCCTTCGTGCCGATGTTCCTCGTCGCCAGTGCGCTGCTGATCATGCCGGAGCAGGCCCGGGCGCTGCTCAAGGAGGATCCGCAGAAGGTGCTGCCCACCCTGGTGCTGGAGCGCATGCCCTTCGTGATGCAGGTGCTGTTCTTCGGCGCGCTGCTGTCGGCCATCAAGTCGACCGCGTCCGCCACCCTGCTGGCGCCCAGCGTCACCTTCACCGAGAACATCTGGCGCCAGTTCCGGCCCGGCCGCTCCGACAAGGACAACCTGCGCACGATGCGGATCACCGTGCTGGTCTTCAGCGCCTGCGTGCTGGCCTACGCCATCGCGATGCAGGGCACCTCGATCTACGAGATGGTGTCGGGTGCCTACCAGGTGACCCTTGTAGGCGCCTTCGTACCGCTGGCCTGCGGCCTCTATTGGAAGCCGGCCACGACACAGGGCGCGCTGCTGTCGATCGGCTGCGGCATCGCGACCTGGCTGGTGCTGATGGCCACGCCCTGGGGCCAGGTCTTTCCGGCGCAGCTGGGCGGCGTGCTGGCGGCGTTCGCCGGCATGCTGCTCGGCTCGCTGGCCCCGCAGGCGGTGCGCAACGCCCACGGCACCCACCAGGCGGTGGCGGGCCTGGACTGAGCGGCGCACGCCGCGCGGGGCGGTGCGACCGGGCGGCGCAGGGGCCGCGGCCTATAATCGAAAGTTTTTTCGGGCTCCACCGGCCCCGCCTTCGTCGTATTTTTCCGCTATCCAACGCCATGCCTTTCTACGCCTACAAATGCGAGTCCTGCGGTTTCGCCAAGGATGTCCTGCAGAAGATGTCGGATGCTCCGCTCACGCTGTGCCCGTCTTGCGGTGCCGACGCGTTCCGCAAGCAGGTGACGGCCGCGGGCTTCCAGCTCAAGGGCTCCGGCTGGTACGTGACCGATTTCCGCAGCGGCAACGGCGGCGGCAAGGAAGCGGCGAAGGAGGGCGGCGGCAAGGAATCGGGCGATGCTTCCGCCGCGCCCGCCGCACCCGCCGCACCCGCCGCACCGGCGGCCAAGGCCGATGCTTCTTCGGCCGCCAGCCCGGCTCCCGCGCCGGCCCCCGCACCGAGCGGTGGCGGAAGCAGCAGCGGCGGCGGCAGTGGCGACTGAGGGCAGGCCGGTGACGGCACTGCGCCGATGGCTCTTCGCCGGATTGCTGGTCATCGTTCCGCTGGCGATCACCGTCTGGGTGCTCGACTGGATCGTGGGCACGCTCGACCAGACACTGCTGATCCTGCCGGCCGCCTGGCACCCCGATCGGTTGCTGGGCATACACATTCCCGGCTTCGGCGTGGTGCTGACGCTGGTGATCCTGCTGGTGGTGGGGGCCGTCACCAGAAACTTCGTCGGCAAGAAGCTGGTGCAGTGGGGCGATGCGGTGCTGGTGCGGATCCCGGTGGTGCGCTCGATCTATTCCAGCGTCAAGCAGGTGTCGGACACGCTGTTCTCGGAAGGCGGCAACGCGTTCCGCACGGCGGTGCTGCTGCAGTGGCCGCGCGACGGCGTCTGGACGGTCGGCTTCGTCACCGGGTCGCCCGGCGGCGACGTGGCCACCTACCTGCGCGAGGACTACCTGAGCGTCTACGTGCCGACCACACCCAACCCCACCGGCGGCTATTTCGTGATGCTGCGCCGCGCCGACTGCATCGAACTCGACATGAGCGTCGACGAGGCGCTCAAGTACATCGTCTCCATGGGCGTGGTCGTGCCCGTCGGACCATCGCAACCCCAACAGGGCGCCCACGCGGCGCCCCCCAGCTTACGGAATCACTGACATGGCTATGCGTTCCCATTACTGCGGTCTCGTGACCGAAGCCCTGATGGGCGAAACCGTCACCCTGTGCGGGTGGGTCAACCGCCGCCGCGACCATGGCGGCGTGATCTTCGTCGACCTGCGCGACCGCGAGGGCTACGTGCAGGTGGTCTGCGACCCCGACCGCGACGACATGTTCAAGGTGGCCGAGGACGTGCGCAACGAGTTCTGCGTGCAGATCAAGGGCCTGGTGCGCGCGCGTCCCGAAGGCACCGTCAACGACAACCTCAAGAGCGGCAAGATCGAGGTGCTGTGCCACGAGCTGAACGTGCTCAACCCGTCGGTCACCCCGCCGTTCCAGATCGACGACGACAACCTGTCGGAGACCACCCGCCTCACGCACCGGGTGCTGGACCTGCGCCGCCCGTATATGCAGAACAACCTGATGCTGCGCTACAAGGTGGCGATGGAGGTGCGCAAGTTCCTCGACGCCAACGGCTTCATCGACATCGAGACGCCGATGCTCACCAAGTCGACGCCCGAAGGCGCGCGCGACTACCTGGTGCCGAGCCGGGTGCACGACGGCCAGTTCTTCGCGCTGCCGCAGTCGCCGCAGCTCTTCAAGCAGCTGCTGATGGTCTCGGGCTTCGACCGCTACTACCAGATCACCAAGTGCTTCCGCGACGAGGACCTGCGCGCCGACCGCCAGCCCGAGTTCACCCAGATCGATATCGAGACCTCGTTCCTGACCGAGGAGGACATCCGCGAGATGTTCCAGGGCATGATCAAGACGGTGTTCCAGAACACGCTGGGCGTGGACCTGGGCGAGTTCCCGGTCATGACCTATCAGAACGCCGCCTACCGCTACGGCTCCGACAAGCCCGACCTGCGGGTGAACCTCGAGTTCACCGAGCTGACCGAGGTGATGAAGGACGTCGACTTCAAGGTGTTCTCGGGCGCCGCCAACATGAAGGGCGGCCGCGTGGTGGCCCTGCGCGTGCCCGGCGGCGCGCGCGAGACCGGCGGCCTCTCGCGCGGCGAGATCGACGGCTACACCGAGTTCGTGAAGATCTACGGCGCCAAGGGCCTGGCCTACATCAAGGTCAACGAACGGGCCAAGGGGCCGGACCTGGAAGGGCCCTCGCGGTGGCCGGGCCTGCAGTCGCCGATCGTCAAGAACATCCACGACGCGGCCATCGCCGAGATCCTGAAGCGCACCGGCGCGCAGGACGGCGATCTGCTGTTCTTCGGCGCCGACAAGGAAAAGATCGTCAACGACGCGATCGGCGCCCTGCGCATCAAGATCGGCCACAGCGAGTTCGGCAAGAAGACCGGCCTGTTCGAGAACAAGTGGGCGCCGCTGTGGGTGGTCGACTTCCCGATGTTCGAGTACGACGAGCAATCGCAGCGCTACACCGCGGTGCACCACCCCTTCACCGCACCCAAGGACGGCCACGAGGACTGGATGGTCACCGCGCCCGAGAAGTGCATCTCGAAGGGCTACGACATGGTGCTCAACGGCTGGGAGATGGGTGGCGGATCGGTCCGTATCCACCGTGCCGATGTGCAGCAGAAGGTGTTCGACGCGCTCAAGATCTCGCCCGAGGAAGCGCAGCAGAAGTTCGGCTTCCTGCTGGACGCGCTGCAGTACGGCGCGCCCCCGCACGGCGGCCTGGCCTTCGGCCTCGACCGCATCGTCACGCTGATGACCGGCGCCGAATCGATCCGCGACGTGATCGCCTTCCCGAAGACCCAGCGCGCCCAGTGCCTGCTCACCCAGGCACCGAGCCCGGTCGACGAGAAGCAGTTGCGCGAACTGCACATCCGTCTGCGGAATCCGGATGCGGTCAAGGCCGGCTGAGGCCGGTCGTTCGCCCTCGAACGCCGAGGCGATCACGATGCTGCCGCGCTTCGCCGCAGCGTGAAACGCAGGCTCTTCTACCGACCCGTCAGCCGGCGTTGGCCAGTGCCTCGGCGGGCGGCGCCACCCGCAGGTTGAGTCCGCCGGGCTGGCGGTGCTTGTCCTGCGTGAGGGCCGCGCGGCGCGGCTGCGATCCGCAGGCGTCGCGCAGGCGGGCGATGCGCACGTGCAGGCCGGCCGCGCCCTCGATGCGGGCGCCGTGGCGGGTCAACATCTGCTGCGCGACGTCCACCAGCTTGGCGTTGAGGGTGGCCTCGCCGTCCGCCAGCAGGCCCAGCACCGCGCCGCCCGGGTCGCCCGCCAGGCTCAGGGCGACCGAGGTCTCGGCCATCTTGTTGATCCGCGCGTGGCTGGTCCGCAGCATCTCCACATGCGGTGCGTGCGCCACGCACGCCCTGGCCAGCAGCTCGCCCAGGCCGCGGGAGCTGGCGTAGCGCAGGCCCAGCGTCTGGATCCAGGTCTCGCTGTCGCCCAATTCGATCGAGGTGGCCGCCAGCACCGACAGCAGCCCGCCGAGGTTGCAGGCCGCCTCGAAATCGAAGGAGGCGTCGAGGATCGTGCCGGCGAAGCTGCGCACCGAGGCCACCGCGGTCGCGAACTGCCGCAACTGGATCATGCGCAGCGTGGCGACCACGTCGGTGAAGCGCAGCAGCCGCGCATCCTCGGGTGCGCGCTCCAGCAGGCGCTGGAAATCGGCGGTGCAGCGGTCGAGCGTCTTGCGGTCGCCGTTCTGGAACGAGGCGAAGGCCAGCAGCACCAGCGACTGCGCGTCGAACATCTTCGAGTCGGCCCCCAGCATCGCGGCGCGCGCCAGGACGCGCGCGGCGGTGGCCCGGTCGCCCATGTAGTACGCCATCATCCCGTGCTTCTGCAGCCGCACCACCGAGCCCGGGGTGAGTTCGGCGGCCATGCGGTAGGTCTCGAGCGCCTCGTCGAACTTGCCCAGCTCGACCTGGGCGCTGCCCATCACGTCGTAGGCGTCGGCGAAGCCGCTGTCCTCGCCGACCAGCCGCTCCAGCGTGCTCATCGCCTTGGCGGTGTGGCCGGCCTCGATGTGCACCCGCGCCACGCCCAGCTTGGCCCATGGCAGCGCCTTGGCGGCGATGACCGCCTCGCACAGGATGCGGGCTTCGTCGAGGCGGTTCAGGCGCAGCAGCAGCTCGGTGCCGATGCGTGCGGCGTACAGCCAGTAGGGCGCGCGCTTCTCGAAACGCTCCAGGCAGAGCTGGGCGGCCTCGTCGAAGCGCTGCGCCTCGATGGCCGAGAAGATCGACTTCAGGTGGGCCTTTCGCAGCCGCGCGATCTGCAGCCGGTCGAAGAGGGCCGAGGCGGTGAAGGGCTTGAGCAGGTAGCCGTCGAGCGCCGATTCTGCGGCCTCGGACACGATGGCGTACGAGGCCTCGCTGGTCACCATGAAGAACACGGTGGAGAAGGGCAGCAGCTGGGCGCGACGCAGGTCGTCGAGCAGGTCCTGGCCCGAATACGAGGCGTCGGCGAAATTCTGTTCGCAGAGCACGAAATCGAACTGCGCGTGTTCGAGCCGCGACCGGGCCTCCAGCACGCGGGTGCATTGCATCACCTTGCCCACGCCGTATTCGCGCAGCTGCGCCACCAGGATGCTGCGCGAGGTGGGATTGCCGTCGACGACCAGTGCCCGACATGTGGAAATCTTCTGCAGGACGGGAGCGGTCATCTGGGACATGCCTTGTGGTTGGGCGGCCTGGGAAGGAGGGCGATGTCGATGCCCGCGCGCAGTGTAGGCGGCATTCGGGCGTCGCTGCTACTATCTTCGGATGTTGAAGAAAGCCGCTGAACCCATGGATCCCCTTGTTCCGCCGCCGCGCGATTCCGACGAAGGCACGCCGGTGTCGGTCAAGATCCGCGAGCGGCTCGCCGTGGCCCGGCAGCGGTTCAACGCCAACGACAACATCGCCGCCTTCATCGAACCCGGCGAGCTGGAGAGGCTGCTCGACGAGGTCGAGGAGAAGATGCACGGCGTGCTCGACAGCATGGTGATCGACACCCAGACCGACCACAACACCCGCAACACCGCGCGGCGCATGGCCAAGATGTATCTCAACGAAGTGTTCCGCGGCCGCTATGTCGAGGCGCCGCCGATCACAGAGTTCCCCAATGCCGAGCGGCTCAACGAGCTGATGATCGTCGGCCCGATCACGGTGCGCAGCGCCTGCAGCCACCACTTTTGCCCGGTGATCGGCAAGATCTGGATCGGGGTGCTGCCCAACGAACACACCAACGTCATCGGTCTGTCGAAGTACGCCCGGCTGGTGGACTGGGTGATGGGCCGGCCGCAGATTCAGGAAGAGGCGGTGGTGCAGCTGGCAGACCTGATCATGGACAAGACACAACCCGACGGCCTGGCCATCGTGATGGAGGCCAGCCACTTCTGCATGTCCTGGCGCGGCGTCAAGGAGATGGACAGCAAGATGATCAATTCGGTCATGCGCGGCGCCCTCCTGAAGGACGCGACCCTGCGCCGCGAATTCCTCTCGCTCATTCCGCGGCAGAACTGACATGGCCGCCGTCCTTCGCCCGTACTGCTCGATGCCCGCCGCCGGCGGCAAGGAAGACCGACCATGCTGGTACGCCTGATCTACGCCAGTCGCGCGGTCGACAACTCGCCCGCGGCGATCGACGCGATACTCGCCAAGTCGCGCGAGCACAACCCGGTCTCGGGCATCACCGGCATCCTCTGCTACGGCCGCGGCATCTTCCTGCAGGCGATCGAGGGCGGCCGCGCCGCGGTCAGCGAGCTCTACGGCACCTTGCTGCGCGACCCGCGCCACGAAGACGTGCAGCTGCTGCTGTTCGAGGACATCGCCGAGCGCCGTTTCGGCGGATGGACGATGGGCCAGGTCAACCTGTCGCGGCTCAACGCTTCCCTCGTGCTGAAGTATTCCGAGCGGCCCGAGCTCGATCCTTACGCCGTGCCGGGTCGCGCCTCGCTCGCACTGCTCGAAGAATTGACGGTAACCGCGTCGATCGTCGGCCGCCACTGCTGATGCCGCCTCGGCCCGCGGCCGGCGTCGTCGCGCTCGGATGGGGCTGACCCGATGCTCCCCGCACACCCGACACCGTCCGTTCCCGCCGCTCCGGCCCCCTGGCTCTTCGGCTGCGATTTCTCCAGCAGCCCCAGCCGCCGCAAGCCGATCGTGGTGGCGCTCGGCCGGCTGGCGGGGCCGCGGGTGCAGCTGCTGGAGCTGCGCCGCTTCGACACGCTGGTCGACTGGGCGGCCTGGCTGGCCACGCCGGGCGCTACCTGGGTCGGCGGGTTCGATCTGCCGTTCGGCCTGCCGCGCGAACTGGTCGAGACGCTCGGCTGGCCGACCGAATGGGGCGCCTGCATCGACCACTACGCTGGTCTGACCCGCGACGAGATCCGCACCCGCTTCGCCGCCTTCTGCGATGCGCGGCCGGTGGGCGGCAAGTTCGCCCACCGCGCCACCGACGGGCCGGCCGTCTCCAGCCCGTCGATGAAATGGGTCAATCCGCCGGTCGCCTTCATGCTGCACGCCGGCGTGCCGCTGCTGCGCGCGGCCGGCGCCTGGCTGGCCGGTGTCGGCGCGGAGCCGGACGGCACCGAAAGCCGCGTCGCGCTGGAGGCCTACCCCGGCTTGCAGGCCCGCGAGGTGCTGGGCCGGCGCAGCTACAAAAGCGACGACCGCGTCAGGCAGACGTCCGACCGGCTGATCGCCCGCAAGGACCTGCTGGCGGCCCTGGAGCAGGGCCGCGCCCCCGGCGGGCCGCTGCGCATCGGTCTGCGCCTGAAGCTCAGCCCCCTGCAACACGACCTGCTGGTGGCCGACGCCAGCGGCGACGCGCTGGACGCGGTGCTCTGCCTGCTGCAGGCCGGCTGGGCGCTGCAGCAGCACCAGGCCGGCGCGCCGCGCTACGGGCTGCCGGGGGGCGTCGATCCGCTCGAAGGCTGGATCGTCACCGCCCGACAGATTTGAAGAAAAAGTAGCTGTAGCCGGCGAACGGCAACGATCTCTAGCTATCGAATTGATAGCATCAAGCTTTGCCGAGAGCGCCGGACCAGTCCACCGGCGGCAGCGCGGCCAGCGCGGGCCGGGCGAACACGTAGCCCTGGAACAGCGTCACGCCCATGTCGCGTAGCACCTTCACCTCGTCCGGTTGCTCCACCCCCTCGGCGATCACCCGGCTGCCAAGGCCGTGGCAGATGGCCAGCAGGCCCTGGGCGATGGTGCGGCGCCGGGCGTCCAGGTGGATGTTGCGCAGCAGGTGCATGTCGATCTTGATGACGTCGGGCGCGAAATCGACCAGCAGGCCGAAGTTGGAGAACCCGGCGCCGAAGTCGTCGATCGCGGTGATGAAGCCGCGCTTGCGGTACTCGCTGAAGATCGAAACCAGATGCGGCACGTCGCTCGTCCGCTCGTCCTCGGTCAGCTCGAACATGATCCGCTCCAGCGGAAAGCGGCATTTCTCGGCGGTGGCCAGCGTCAGGCGGATGCAGGCTTCGGCCCGGTAGACCGCATTGGGCAGGAAGTTGATACTCAGCATCGACTGCAGGCCGAGCGTGCTGGCCAGCTCGATCGCCCTGACCCGGCAGGCCTGGTCGAAGGCGTACCGGTTGCGCGGCCCTACCTGCGACAGGATGCTGCTCGCGTCCTCGCCCTGCAGGCCGCGCACCAACGCCTCGTAGCCGAAGACGGTGCGCTGCGCCACGTCGACTATCGGCTGGAACGCCATCGTGAAGTCGAATCCCGGATGACTCTCGCCGCTGCGGCAACCTTCGCATCCAGGGGCGACAGCGGGTGGCACAGGGCTGGAAGACGTCATGGCAGAGGTCCAATGGTGTTTCAAAACCGCGGGCAGGGGACGCAATGTCTGCAATGTGTCGGCAGGCGCCGGCAGCACGTGATCGGCAGCGGAAGGCCGCAGGGCGCTAGCATGCTCTCTCCAGCCGCTTTATATCTTGATGCTCATGTCCGTGCTACCGGCCGCCTTCGCCCTCCCGGTCCGGGGGTCATACCGGGCCGCGGGACTGCTGGCCCTGGCGTGCGCCACGGCCGCGGTCGGCGCGCCGGCGCCCTGGTACCAGTGGCGCAGCCTGCAGAACGGCACTCGGGTCTGCGCGCAGACCTCGCCCGGCAGCGGCTGGACGCGGGTCGGCGGGCCGTTCCGCGATGTGAACTGCAGCCTGCCGCTGCGGGTGATCGGGCTGTGAGCTACGCCGGGCGCGCGGGCCGGCCGCCGCTGTCGTGCAGGGCATAGACTGCGGGCCGGCGCTGGAGGCAGGCGCCCGACACACTCGACCCCAGACGGAGATCAACGCATGGACCTCGTGCAGCGCGTGCAGGACATCCTGCTCAAGCCTCAGCAGACCTGGCCGGTCATCGACGCCGAGCCGGCCACGCCCCGCGGCCTCTACACCCGGTACCTGATGCTGCTCGCGCTGGTGCCGGCGGTGGCGCGTTTCATCGGCACCTCGCTGGTCGGCTTCGAGATGGTGGGCGTGTCGGTGCGGGTGCCGCTGCTGGCCGGCATCGTCGGGATGGTCGTCGGCTACCTGCGGACGCTGGCGACCGTGTTCTTGGTGGCGCTGGTGGTCGATGCGCTGGCGCCCGGCTTCGGCGGCAACAGGAGCCGGATCGGCGCGCTCAAGCTGGTGGTCTACGCCAGCACGGCGGCGCTGCTGGGCGGCATCTTCAGCCTGTTGCCGGCGCTGTCGGTGCTGGGCATCGTGGCGGCGCTCTACACGATCTACCTGCTCTACACCGGCCTGCCGGTGATGATGAAGTGCCCGCCCGAGAAGGCCGGCGGCTACACCGCGGTGGTCGCGATCTGCAGCATCGTGGCCGCGGTGCTCGTCTCGTGGATCGCCGGCCTGGCGATGCCCGCCGGGCTGGTGGCCGCGGGCGCGACCGGCCAGCGGGTCATGCTGCGCGGCATGGAGGGCGCGGTCATGATCGACACGGCCAGGATGGAAGAAGCCGCCCGCCGCATGGAAGAGGCCGGCAAGAGAATGGAGGCCGCGCAGGCATCGGGCGACAGCGCCGCGGCCGGCAGGGCCGCCGGCGAGATGATGGGCGCGCTGGCCGGTGGCACCGGCCCGGTGATCCCGGCCGACCAGTTGCGTGCCGTGCTGCCCGAGACCGCCGACGGTCTGCCGCGCGAATCGATCGAGGCGCAGAGCGCCGCCGCGATGGGCCTGGGCGGCAGCACCGCCCGCGCGGTCTACCGTAAGGACGACCGCAACGTCGAACTCTCGATCACCGATGCCGGCGCCGCCGCCGTCATCGGCATGGCGTGGTCGCGGATGACGCTCGACCGCGAGACGGCCGACAGCGTCGAGAAGGTCTACCGCGACGGCAAGCGCACCGTTCGGGAGGACTACCGCAAGGACAAGTCCCACGGCGAGTACACGGTGATGCTCGAGAACGGCATCGTCGTGCAGGGCGCGGCCGACAACGTCGAGATCGACGACCTGCGCAAGGCGGTCAAGGCGATCGACATGGGCCGCCTGGAGTCGATGCAGCGCCCGCCCAAGTCCTGACAGGTCCCGGATACGCCGACACCTTGCCCACCGACCTGATCCTGATCCGCCACGGCGAGACCGACTGGAACCGCGCGATGCGGTTCCAGGGCCATTCCGACGTGCCGCTGAACGCCGTCGGCCTGGCCCAGGCCGAGCGCCTGGCCGACCGGCTGGCGCACGAGGCGATCGACCATGCGGTGGCGAGCGACCTGCTGCGCACCCGCCAGACCGCGGCGCCCGCGGTGGCGCGGCTCGGCCTGTCGTTGCAAACCGATGCCGGCCTGCGCGAGCAGTTCTTCGGCGAGGCCGAAGGCCTGACCGCCGCCGAGCTGCGCGAGACGATGCCCGCCTCGTGGCTGCGCTGGCTGGATTTCCAGGCCGACCGCAGCCTGCCGGGCGGCGAGAGTACGCGCCAGTTCCACGCCCGCAGCATCGCCGCGCTGCGCGGCGTGGCGGCGGCGCATGTCGGCAAGACCGTGTTGGTAGTGAGCCACGGCGGCGTGCTCGACATGGTGTTTCGCACCGCGCAGGCACTGAGCCTGGACGGCCCGCGGATGGCCGAGATTCCGAACGCCGGCTTCAACCGGGTGCGCGTCGACGAACGTGGCGCGATCGAGATCCAGGCCTGGGCCGAGGTCGGCCACCTGGAAGGCCTGCCGGCACAGCCTGTCTACGAGCAGACGCGGTTGGCCCGCGAGCGCGAGGCCGCCGCGGCCGCGGCCGCCCGCGCCGACAGTCTGTCGGCCGGCAATCCCAGCGCCGAATAGAGGCCCTGCGCCTGCCGCGCCAGTCGGCGCGATTCGGGCCGCGCATTGCACTGCGGCTGCAGCAGATGCAGGGCCTCGGCCGCCTGGCCGCTGCGCTGCAGCGCATCGAGGTGCAGCTGCGCGAACAGGTCGCGCTGCGCGTGGCTGCCGCCGATCTCCACCAGCACCGGCAGCGCGGCGCCGAGTGTCTGCGCCGCGTCGGCGAAGCGGCCCTGCGCATGGGCGACGCAGCCGCGGGCCGCCGGCACCGCCGCACGCTTCCATGCCGCACGGTCGGCTGCCGGGCCGTGCTCCGCGTGCTGCGCGATGCGGTCGAGCAGCAGGGCGGCCTCGGGCCGGCCGGCACGCGCCAAGCCGTAGAGGTACTGCAGGTCGAGGAAGGGCAGCACCTGGTCGTGGGTGCGCGCCGCCAGCCTGTCGGCCACGTCCTGCCAGCGCGCGCCCACGCCGGCACCGGCCATCTCCAGCCGGGCCAGCAGCGACACCGCGCCCACCTGGTCCTGCGAATAGTCGGGCGCCACGCCCCAGACCTGCGTGTCGTAGACCGCCAGCGCTTCGTCCAGCCGGTCGAGCTCGATCAAGAACAGCGCCAGATGCCACCAGTTGTGGGTCACCATGAAGGAGTTGAGGCCGGTCCAGGTGGCGCTGACCGCCTGCATGAAATCCAGCCCCTCGGCGATCCGGCCTTCGGTCAGCATCACATGGCCGAGCGCATGGTGGGCCCACGGCTCCTTCCAGCGCAAGGCGATCGCCTGGCGGGCGGCTGCCTCGGCCTCGGGCATGAAATGGCATTGTTCCCAGCCGAAGGCGGCCATGCCGTGGGCATAGGGAACATCGGCCGACGCGGGCAACGCGGCCAGCGCCAGCCGCAGCATCGCCGGCGCATCGCCGCGGTTGAACGCGTGGTACTGGCCCAGCTTGAGCGACGCCAAGTCGCGCGGATGCTCGGTCGCCTGCTCCTGGTGCAGCGCGATCGCCCGCAGCACGTCGCCGCCGACCCAGGCGGCGACGGCCGCGACGAAGCGGCGCTCCCGCGCGGTGGCGCCGGCGCAACCCGCTTGCGCCCGGGCGACGAAGGGCCGCGCCGCCGCGGCACCGCCGCGCGACTCGGAGAACATGTGCAGCGTGGCGCAGTAGGCCTGCACCAGCGGACTGGTGTCGCCGGCTGCGGACATCACCTCGGCCGCACGGGATTCGCAGGCGACGAAGCCTTCCACGAAGGCATCGACGGCGGCGAGCGAGGACGGGTCGTGCAGCGTGAGCGGGTTGCCCAGGCTGTCGGTCGGCAGGAGGGGAAGCGGCATTCGGCGATTGTGCGGCGAGCGAGGTCCGCGGTTTCCAGGCCCGCCGAGACGCGGATAAATGTAACGATTTCGCTGGCGCGCGAAAACGAATCCGGTTCATAATCGCATGGAGTTTGTGCAGCTTCGCTGTGCAGGCGTCCTTCGGTGATTGGTCAGTTTCGCGCTTCAGCTTTAATTTGTTTGTCGTGATTTGGGACTCCATCGCTTTCTCTGGTTCTTTTTGGAGTCCTCATGGGCAAAAAACTCTACGTAGGCAATCTGTCCTACAGCATCCGCGACAACGATCTGCAACAAGCGTTTGGCGAGTACGGCACCGTGGCCAGCGCCAAGGTCATGATGGAACGTGACACAGACCGTTCGAAGGGTTTCGGCTTCGTCGAAATGGGTACCGAGGCAGAAGCCCTGGCCGCCATCGAAGGCATGAACGGCCATGCACTCGACGGCCGCGCCCTGACGGTCAACGAAGCACGTCCAATGGAGCCACGAGCTCCTGGCGGCGGCGGCGGTCGTGGCGGCTACGGTGGTGGTGGCGGTGGTTACGGCGGCGGTGGTGGCGGTTACGGCGGTGGCGGTGGCCGCAGCGGTTACTGAGTTGCTTCTGCAGAATGAAAAAGGCTCCTTCGGGAGCCTTTTTCATTGGTACGGGTGACAGGCGACGGGCTCATGGGCAAGCGCCCCAGGACCTCCGTTCAACCCCAGGCCATCGCGCCGAGGTCGTTCACGAAGATCGGCATGTCCTTCCAGAAGCCCTTCAGGTTCTTGTGCGCCACGGTGATCCACTGCGGCTGGTACAGGAAGACGTTGGCCGCGTCCTGCGCCAGCAGCCGCTGGGCGTCGCCCAGCAGGCGGGCCCGCTCGGCGCTGTCGCCGGTGCTGCGGATCTTGTCGTAGAGCGCGTCGAACGCGGGCGACCGGTAACCCCAGTAGTAGTCGGCCTTGGCGTAGTTGCCCAGGTCGAACGGCTCCACGTGCGAAATGATCGACAGGTCGTAGTTCTTGTTGCCGTAGGTGCCGCTGAGCCACTGCGCCCATTCCACGTTCTGCAGCCTGGCGACGATGCCGATCCTGGTCAGCTGCGCCACCAGCACCTCGCCGCCCTGGCGGGCGTAGGGCGTGGGCGGCAGCGTCACCGTCAGCTCCAGCGGGGTCTTCACCCCGGCCTCGGCCAGCAACGCCCTGGCCTTTTCCACATCGAACGGGTTGATGCCGGTGGTGTCCACGTACCCCGGCGCGCCGGGCACGTAATGGCTGCCGATCGGCACGCCGTAGCCGTCGGCCGCGCCTTCGATCATCGCCTTGCGGTCGATGGCGGCGCAGATCGCGCGCCGCACCCGCACGTCGTCGAGCGGTTTGTGTCGGTGGTTGATGGCCACGATGGTCTTCGCGCGCGAGCCGCCCACCACCACCTGGAAGCGCGGGTTGCCCTTGAACTGCGGCACGCTGCGCGGTGCGAAGCGCGCGAAGATGTCCACGTCGCCCGCCTGCAGCGCCGCGCCCTGGGCCGCCGGGTCGCCGATGAAGCGGAAGGTGGCCTTCTTCAGCGGAATCGCCGCCGCGTTGCGGTAGCCGTCCCAGGCCTCCAGCACCAGCGAGGCGCCGCGGTTGTAGCTGCCTAAGCGGTACGGCCCGGTGCCCACCGGCCGGGTCGCGTTGCCGTCGGCGCTCTTGGGTTCCACGATGATCGCGGTGGCCTGGCCCAGCAGGAACGGAAAGTCGGGATCGACCTCGCTCTTGGTCAGCACCACGGTGTGCTCGTCGACCGCCTGCACCTTCAGGTCTGCGAAGCTGCGCTTGTCCTTGTTGGTGCTTTTCTCGTACGCGGCGCGCTCGAAGCTGAACTTGACCGCCTGCGCATCGAAGGGCTCGCCGTTGTGGAACTTGACGCCGCGCCGCAGCCGGAAGGTGAGCGTCTTCAGGTCGGGCGATACCTCGTAGCGCTCGGCCAGCAGCGGCGTCACGCTGCCGTCGGCGTTGATTTTGGTGAGTGTCTCGTAGATGTTGTAGAGCGTGACCTCGGCGATGGACGACGCGGCGGCGGCCGTCGGGTCCAGGCCCGCCGGCTCCAGGGTCATACCGAGCACGATCGCGTTCTTGCGGGGCTGGGCGATGGCGGCGGCGGGCAGCACCAGCGGTGCTGCGGCGAGTGCGCTGGAGGCTAGGACGGTACGGCGATTCGGCATGGCAGGCTCCGGACAGTGGCGGGGAAGGAAGAGGGATAAGCGGTACGGCGGTCGGTGCGGCCGTTCAGCGCGGCCCGGCGCGCGGCACCGCGGCCAGCAGCGCCTGGGTGTAGGGATGGGCCGGCGCGGTGAACAGCTGCCGCGGCGTGCCGCGCTCGACCACCCGGCCCTGGAGCAGTACCACGACCTCGTCGCACAGGTGGTTGACCACCGCCAGATCGTGGCTGATCAGCAGGTAGGCGATGCCGAACTGCCGCTGCAGGTCCTGCATCAGGTTGAGCACCTGGGCCTGCACCGACACATCGAGCGCGCTGACCGGCTCGTCGGCCACGATCAGTTTCGGCCGGGTGACGAGGGCCCGGGCGATCGCGATCCGCTGGCGTTGGCCGCCCGAGAACTCGTGCGGGTATTTGTCGAGGTCACTGGCGCGCAGGCCGACGGCGGCCAGCGCCTCGGCCACCCGTGCCCGCCGGTCGGCGCGGCTGCCGGCGGCGGCCCCGTCCAGCGCGGCCAGCGGCTCGGCGACGATGCGCGCCACCGTCTGGCGCGGGTCGAGCGAGCCGTACGGGTCCTGGAACACCATCTGGATATCGCGGCGGGCGGCGCGCAGCGCCTCGCGCGGCAGCCGGTGCAGGTCCTGGCCCAGCAGCCGCACGCTGCCGGCGGTGGGCGCATCCAGCGCCATGACGATGCGGGCCAGGGTCGACTTGCCCGAGCCCGATTCGCCGACGATGCCCAGGCTCTGCCCTGCCTCGATCCGCAGGCTGACGCCGTCGAGCGCCCGCACCTTCGCCGCCGGCTTGAACAACGAGGTGCGCGGCAGGGCGTAGTCGCGGACGATGCCGGTCACCTCCAGCAGCCAAGCCTGTGCGCCCGAGTTCGAAGAAAGAGTGGCTGTGGCCGGCTCCCCATGCCGACTAGTAGCTATGATTTTTGTAGCATCTTCCATCGAGACCCTTCAGACGCTGCCGGCCGCAGCCGCGATCTCCCGCAGCCGGATGCAGCGGACCGCATGGGTGCGCGAGAGCCAGACCGGCGGCGGCCGCACCGTGTGGCAATCGGCCACCGTATGGGCGCAGCGGCCGGCGAACGGGCAGCCGGCGGGCAGGTCGACCAGCTCGGCCACGCTGCCGGCGATGGTGGGCAGGCGGGTGCCGCGCGGCGCGCCGGGCAGCGGGCGGGCCGCGAACAGGCCGCGGGTGTAGGGATGCGCCCGGCGGGCGAACACCTCGGCGGTGCTGCCGCTCTCGACCACGCTGCCGCCGTACATCACCAGCACCCGCTGCACGCTCTGGGCGATCACGCCCAGGTGGTGCGAGATCAAAATCAGCCCCATGCCGCGCTCGGCGACCATCGAGCGGATCAGGTCGAGGATTTGCCGCTGCAGCGTCACGTCGAGCGCGGTGGTCGGCTCGTCGGCGATCAGCAGATCGGGGCCGCAGACCAGTGCCATCGCGATGCAGATCCGCTGGCGCTGCCCGCCCGAGAACTGGTGCGGGTAGGCGCCCAGCTTGGCCGCCGCGTCCGGGATGCCGACGCGCTCCAGCAGCGCCAGCGCCTGCCGGCGGGCATCGGCTTTCGACAGGCCGCGGTGCAGCCGCAGCGGCTCGGCCACCTGCCGACCGATCGGCTGCAGCGGGTTGAGCGCGGTCATGGGCTCCTGGAACACCATGCCGATACGGTTGCCGCGGATCGAGCACATCGAGCGGTCGCTGCGGCCGACCAGTTCGCGCTCGTCGAAATGGATGCTGCCCGAGACCTCCGCACTGGCGGGCAGCAGGCCCATCAGCGCCTGCACCGTCAGCGACTTGCCGCAGCCCGATTCGCCGACGATGCCCAGCGTCTCGCCGCGCGCCAGGGTGAAGCCGATGCCGCGCACCGCATCGGCCGGGCCGCGCGGCGTCTGCAGCCGGATGCGCAGGTCTTCGACGTGGAGCAACTTCGTCATGCGGATGTCCGTTTCTTCTCGCAGGAACACCGCGGAACCGGCTCCGCCGGGCCGCTGGTGTTGCCCCCTGCAAGGGGGTGGGCGGACCGCGCAGCGGGTAGCCTGGGGGTCATCGTGAAAGCCTCGGGTCGAGCAGGTCGCGCAGGCCGTCGCCGAGCAGGTTCAGGCCCAGCACGGCAAAAGCGATGGCCGCGCCCGGCCACACGGCCAGCAGCGGCGCCTGGAACATCAGCGTCTGCGCCTCGCCGAGCATGCGGCCCCACGACGGCTGCGGCGGCTGGGTGCCCAGGCCCAGGTAGGAGAGGGCCGCCTCGGCCAGGATCGCGATCGCGAAGCGGATGGTGACCTGCACGATCAGCGTGGCCGAGATGTTGGGCAGCACATGCTCCCAGGTGATCGCCCACGGCCCTTTTCCGCAGGCCCGCGCGGCGGCCACGTAGTCGCGCGACCAGACGGTCGCGGCCGAGGCGCGGGTGATGCGGGCGAAGGTGGGGATGTTGTAGATGCCGATCGCGACGATGGCGTCGACCATGCCCGGCCCGAAGACTGCGGTCATCATGATCGCCGACAGGATGGCCGGGAAGGCCAGCGAGAAATCCGCGAGCCGCATGATGGTTTCCTCCACCCAGCCGCGCCGCGCCGCGGCCAGCAGCCCCAGCGCGGTGCCGACCGACAGGCCGATGCCCACCGCCACCAGGCCCACCAGGATCGACGCCCGCGCGCCCACCAGCAGCAGCGACGCGACGTCGCGGCCGAAGGCGTCGGTACCCAGCCAGTGCGAGATCGAGGGCGGCTGCAGCTTGGCGGCCAGGTCCATCTCGTAGACGGGCCACGGCGTCCAGGCATACGACACGGCGGCGGCCAGCACAAGCAGCAGCGTCAGCGCCGCGCCGATCGCGAAGCCGGGGTGGCGCAGCGCGCGCGGCCAGAAACCCGGCGGGCGCGTCTGCACAAGGGGGGCGGCGGCGCTAGACATCGCGGGGCTCCAGGCGCGGATCAATCACCGCGTACAGCACGTCGACCACGAAGTTGACGACCACCACCATCGCGACCAGCAGCATCACGCAGTTGCGCACCACCACCAGGTCGCGGTTGCTGATCGCCTGGAAGACGAGGCGGCCCAGGCCGGGCAGGAAGAAGACGTTTTCGACCACGATGGTGCCGGCCAGCAGCTCGGTGAACTGCATGCCCATGACGGTGACGACCGGCACCATCGCGTTGCGCAGCACATGGCGCCAGAGCACCGCCCGTTGCGACACGCCCTTGGCACGGGCGGTGCGCACGAAATCCTCGCGCATCACCTCCAGCACGGCCGAGCGGGCGACGCGCGCCAGGATCGCGGCCTGCACCACCGCCAGCGACAGCGCCGGCAGCAGCAGGGCCTTCAGGCCGGACAGCACGCCTTCGCCCCAGCCGTCGAAGCCGCCGGCCGAGAACCACTGCAGCTTCACCGAGAACAGCACGATCAGCAGGATCGCGAACCAGAAGTTGGGAATGGCGATGCCGACCTGCGCGATGCCCATCAGACCCACGTCGCCCAGCCGGTTGTGGCGGGCCGCGGCGGTCACGCCCACCAGCAGTGCCAGCACGGTGGTGAGCGCCATCGCCAGCAGGGCGAGCGGCACGGTGAGCGCCAGGCGCTCCAGGATCAGGTCCCATACCGGCGAGCCGTAGCTGGCGCTGTCGCCCAGCTGCCCGTTGGCCAGGCCGCCGATCCAGTGCCGGTACCGGGTCCAGGCGGGCTGGTCGAGGCCCAGCTTGGCGGAAAGCGCCGCCACCGCCTCGGGCGCGGCATCGGGGCCCATCAGCACCTGCGCGGCATTGCCGGGCAGGATGTCCAGCACCGCGAACACCACGACCGACGCCGCCGCCAGTGTGAGCAGCAGGGCCAGGAAGCGCTTGGCAAGGAACACACTCATCGTGGGCGGGGCGCAGGTTCGGCAGCGCGGGGCTGCGGCCGTGGTGGGGTCCGGTGCATTATGGGGGCGGGTTTTGGTGGTATGCGCGCTTGCGGGAAGCGCAGAGTCCCGACGGTGCCGGGGTTACCGGGCGGGGCGGATAATCGGCCGCATGCGCTGCCGCCCCGTCCTTCGTTCCTGCCCTGTCGGAGGTGACGCATGGCGCTGATGATCACCGACGAGTGCATCAACTGCGACGTCTGCGAGCCCGAGTGTCCGAACGACGCGATCCACCCCGGCGAGCTGATCTACGAGATCGACCCGAACCGCTGCACCGAGTGCGTCGGCCACTTCGACGAGCCGCAGTGCGTGCAGATCTGCCCGGTGGCCTGCATCCCGAAGGATCCGGCGCATGCGGAAGGGCACGACACGCTGTACCAGAAGTACATCCGACTGCAGGTGGTGCCGGCGGGGTGAGTTCCGGGTAGTGGCGTGCGGGGGGTGTCGCGCTTGGCCGGACCTGGTCGGCGGGGCACTCCCCTCCGCGAATGTCCCCGCCTTCGGCTCCTCCTTTATTTCGCTGCGGGGAGCGCCCCACCGACCAGGTCCTGCGGTGTGTGAGGACCGGGGCTGCGGGCGTCAATGTCTTCCGCAAAAGCGCCGATGCTTCGAGCGTGTTCAGGCTGTGATGGTCGTGTGCGCCGTCTGTTCCCGCAGGTGTACGAAATGCGAGCCTACGGCCGCGGCCATGTCGACGTCGTGCGTCACCAGCACCAGGGCGGCGCCGGTGTCGTCCACCGCGTCCAGCAGCGTGGCCATCGCGTCCTGCCGGGTGATCGGATCGGGTCGAGGCGCGAGGTGGGCTCGTCGGCGAAGAGCAGGGCGGGCTGCACCGCCAGCGCGCGGGCCAGGGCGATGCGCTGCAGTTCGCCGCCGGAGACTGCCGAGGGCATGCGGGCCAGCACGCCGTCGGGCAGGCGCAGTCGCCGCAGGCGCTCCTGCACCGTGGCCCACGGCCGGCCGTGCAACCGGGCCACGTCGCGAAGCGAGCGCTCCAGGCTGGCATGCGGCGCGAAGGAGGCGATCGGGTCCTGGTAGAGCTTCTGCAGGGCGTGGGCACGCAGTTGCGGCGCCCGGCGCACCCGGCCCGTATCGGGCGGCAGCAGGCCCAGCAGCAGGTTGCCGAGCGTGCTCTTGCCGGTGCCGCTCGGACCCTGCACCACCCAGCGCTGACCGGCGTGGATCTTCATGTCGATGCCCTCGAACAGACTTCGGCCGCCGAGTTGCTTGGCAATGCCGTCGGCTTCCAGCACCAAGGCGCCGGTGGCCGGTTCGGCGCGCCTGGGCCAGCGGGCCGGGTCGGCGGCCAGCAGGCGGCGGGTGAAGTCGTGGCGGGGGGCGGCCAGCACGGCGGCGGCGTCGCCTTGCTCGATCGCCTCGCCGCCCTGCAGCACGATCACCTGGCCGCCGAGGGCGCGGGCGACCTGGATGTCGTGGGTGATGGTGACGACGCAGCCGCCCGCCCGCCGCACAGACTGCAGCAGCGCCACGGTGCGGGCACGCCAGTGCGCATCCAGTCCCTTGGTAGGCTCGTCGGCCAGCAGCACCCGGGCGCCGCCGGCCAGGGCGATGGTGGCCGCCGCGCGCTGGGCCATGCCGCCGGAAATCTGCCAAGGGTAGCGCTGGCCGGCCGCCGACAGGCCTGCACCCGCCAGGCCTTGCCGGGCGGCGGCGTCGGCGGCGTCGGAATCGGCGCCGCGGACCAGCGCGTGCACTTCGGCCAGCTGCGGCGCGATGCGGCCCAGCGGATCGAGCGCCAGCGCCGGCTCCTGCGGCAACAGGCCCAGGGTGCGGCCCCAGGCGGGGCGGCGTGCGGCGGCGTCCGCCGCGTGGGTGGTGCGGCCGTCCAGCGTGACGCTGCCGCCGGCGCGCAGGGCGGCGGGGAGGATGCCGACGACGGCCTGGGCCAGCAGCGATTTGCCGGCGCCGCTTTCGCCCAGCACCGTGAGCGATTCGCCGGCGTGCAGCGTGAACGACACGCCGCGCAGCAGGGTGTGGGCGCCGACATGGACCGACAGGCCGTCGGCCGCGAGAAGCACGGTGCCGGTCATGCGGGACTCCTGTGGCAGCGCTTCGGCGGGTGGAGTCTGGCGGTCGCCTTCATGTCGAAGCCTCCCGTTCGCCGGCCAGCAACAGCATCCCGAGCACCAGGAGCGTCAGCAGCGCGACCGGCGCGGCGATGAGCCAGGGCGCCTCCTCGTAGTGGGGCAGGGCCTCGGTCATCATCAGGCCCAGCTCGGCTGTCGGCGGCTGCAGGCCCACGCCGATGAAGCCGAGCGCGGCCAGCGCCAGCACCGCCTGCGCCGCGCTGAAGGCCAGCAAAGTGCCCAGCACCGGGGCCAGTGCCGGCAGCAGGTGGCGCCGCACCAAGTACACCGGGCCGAAGCCCAGCAGACGCGAGGCCTGCACCGCATCGCCCGCCAGCACCGGCCGTGCCACCGCCCGGCCGACCCGGAAATACTCCACCCAGAGCGACAGCGACAGGCCCAGGTACAGCGCCCAGTGCCGGCCCGGCGCCAGGCCCGCGAACAGCAGCACCAGCAGCAGGCCGGGCACCGACAGGACGGCATCCGAGAGCATCACCAGCGCCCGCTCCACCGCGCCGCCGCGCCAGGCGGCCAGCAGTCCCAGCAGCACGCCGGGCACCGCCGCGGTGACGACGGCCAGTAGCGCCAGGCCGAGCGAGAGTTGCGCCGCATGGGCCAGCCGCGCGACCACGCTGCGGCCGAAGACATCGGTGCCCAGCCATTGGGCCGCGCCGGGCGGCGCCAGGCTGTTGTTCAAGTCCTGGGCTGCTGGATCGGTGCCGACCACGGCCGGCCCGAAGGCGGCGAAGCAGGCCAGCGCCAGCATCACCGCCAGGCCGGCGCGCGCACGGCCTCGGCGGCGGGCGGGCGGCATGGTCGACTGCGCGGCGGGGGTGTCGAACACGGCGCTCATGGCAATACCTTCGTGCTGCGCACCGCGGTGCGCGCTTGTCGGGGGCGGCCCGGCACGGTGTTCATGGGAAGTACCTTCGTGCTTCGCACTGCGGTGCGAGCTTGTTGTGGGCGGCCCGGCACTGCGCTCATCGTGCATCCTCCAGCCGGCGGCGCGGGTCGAGCGCCAGGCAGGCGGCATCGACCAGCAGGTTGAAGACGACGAAGAGCAGACCCATGCAGAGCGCGGTGCCCTGGACCATCGGCACGTCGCGGCCGAAGATCGCATGCACCAGCGCAAGGCCGATGCCGGGCCAGGCGAAGAGGCTCTCGACCACCACAGCGCCTTCCACCAGAAACACCGCATGCACGCCCAGGTAGGCGACGACCGGCACCGCGGCGCTGCGCAGGGCGCGCCGCAGCAGCGCCTGGGTGTCGCCCAGACCCTTGGTGCGGGCGAACGCGTAGGCGGGCGATTGCAGCGCGTCGCGCAAGGCCTGCCGGGTGACGCGGGCCAGGCCGGCGGCCAGGCCCAGCGCCAGGGTGAGCGCGGGCAGCAGCAGGCTGCCGGCGTAGTCGTCGCCGGCCACCGGCAGGGCGCCCATCCGCACCGCGACCAGCAGCATCAGCAGCACCGCCAGCAGGAAGGGCGGCATCGCCCGCAGCAGAACCGCCAGCGCCAGCGTGGCGCGGTCGATGCGGCCACCGGCATGCAGGCCGGCCCAGGCGCCCAGCGGCAGGCCGATGGCCATCGCCAGCAGCAGCGCGGCCACGCCCAGGTCGAGGGTGGCGCCCAGCTGCGCGCGCACCTCGTGCCAGACCGGATCGCCGCTGACCAGGGAGCGGCCCAGGTCCAGGCGGGCCAGCGTGCCCCACCAGTGGGCCAGGGCCTGCCACAGCGGCCGGTCGAGGCCCAGCTCGGCGCGCACCGCGTTCGCGGCGGCGTTGCCGACCAGGTCGTAGCCGTAGCGGCTTGCCGCGACGCGCATCGCCACGTCGCCGGGCAGAGCGCGCGCCATGAAGAAGCACACGGTGCCGACCAGCAGCGCCAGCGCCACCACTTGCACCGCGCGGCGGGCCAGCAGCGCCGCCCAGGGGGAGCGTAGCGGGGTCATCGTTTCACCTCTCTGCGCAAAAGGGGCCTGCCGCGCCCGACGGAGTCGGCAGGCCGATTGCTATAATTTTCATAGCATGTGGTCGGCGTGCGGCGGCGGCTATAGGCATTTCTCGTTCGAAATTTTGCATGGGGACCCGGGCCAGAGTGCTGCAAGGCGACCGGGCGCACCTGCAGGCTCACGCGCGCCATGTCATCTCGGTCAGGCGGTAGGAGCGCTCCAGCGGGTCCAGGCGCACGCCGACCACCCGGGGGCTGACGGCCACCTGCTGCCGGTACCAGACGACCGGGATCACCGGCAGCTCGGTCTGCAGCACCTCGGCGATCCGGCCGCGCAGGGCGGCGGCGCGGGCCGCGGTGGGGGTGCCGCGCGTCAGCTCTTCGAGCGCGGCCACCACCGCGTCGCTCTTCCACCCCATCGCGCCCCAGTCGCCGCCGCGCGGGCCGAAGTCCTGCGCCAGCGTGCCGCTGGGGTCGGGCACGGTTGCGTAGTTGCGGGCGCCCAGGCCCAGCTGCAGGCTGCCGTCGCGGTGGCCCAGCGGAATGTCGCCCGAATTGCCGATGGCGATCTGCACAGCGATGCCGGCCTGCCGCCACTGCTCCTGCAGCGCGGTGGCGAAGAGGGGCAGCTCGGGCCGGTCGACGAAGGTACGCAGCACCAGCCGCAGCGGCTGCCCTGCCGCGTTGCGCAGGCCGTCGGGCCAAGGGTGCCAGCCGGCCTGTCGCAGCAGCTGCGCCGCGACCTGCGGATCGTGGCGCAGCGGCGGCAGCGCGGCGTTGTGCCAGTCGCCCAGCGTCGGCGGAAAAAGCTGGGTCGCGGCCAGCTCGGGGTCGCGCAGCAGGGCGCGGGCGATGCCGGCGCGGTCGATCGACAGGCTCAGCGCCTGCCGCACCCGGAGGTCCCGCAGTGCCGGATCGGCGGCGTTGAGCTTGAGCACCGCGGTGCGCGGCAGCGTGACCGCCGCGATCGGCACCTTGCCGCGGCTGCGCAGGCGCTGCAGGCTCACCGGATCCAGCCCGTAGGCCAGGTCGGCCTGGCCGGCCTCAGCCATCAGCGCGCGGGTCTCGGCGCGGCCGGCGGCCAGGTAGCGCACCCGGGCGATGGCGGGGCGCGGGCCGTCGTAGCCTTCGAACACCGTGGTCTCGATGCGCTGCGGTGCCGACAACACCGCGATGCGGTAGGGCCCGCTGCCGACGATCCGCAGGACCCGGCCCTGCGCGTCGAACGCGGACGGCGCCAGCACCAGCGTGCTGCTGTGCGCCAGCAACGCCGGCAGCCGGCCGTGCGGCTCCGAGAGGGCGATCACCACCTCGCCGGGGCCATCGGCCTCCATCGACCGGATCGGCGCGCCGCTCAGCAGCGACGGCACCACCTGCGCCGTCCGCAGGCAGCGCACCACCGCCTCGGCCGTGACCGGCGTGTCGTCGTGGAACCGCGCGGCGGGCCGCAGCACGAAGCGCCAAGTGCGGCCGTCGGCCGATGTGCTCCAGCGCTCGGCCAGGGCCGGCGCGGGCGTGCCGTCGTCCAGCGCGCCCATCAGCGTCTCGGCCACCTGCAGGCGGGCGAACATGTAGCCGCTGGCCGCCGGCGCCAGCCCGCTCACCTCCCACGGGCCGACCAGCTGCAGCGGCGCAGGCTCGGCCGCTCGGGCGAACGCGGGAAGCGCACCGATCAGCGCGCCGCACTGCAGCAGGCGGCGCCGCTCAGGAATGAAATGCAGGGACATCGTTGATAAGACGCGAAGGACGGTTGTTCCCAGGGCTCCCGTGGATCCGGCTCCGCCGGTCCACCGGGCGCGCGCCCCTTCCCGCGCAGCGAGAGAAGGGGGGGGGGGCGGCGCAGCCGCTCCGGGGGGATGCACTTAGAGCGGCTAACACAACCCTTCTGGCGTCGTTGCCGCACCTTGTCGTACTACTCGTACTGTCTGCGATGCGGCGCCTAGCCAGAACCGCTTCGCTGGGTTGTGTTAGCCGCTCTTAAAACCTGACTTGCAGGCCCAGCGTCACCGCCCGGCCCATGCCGGGGGTCACCCAGACCCGGTTGTAGGAGCTGGGGTAGTAGCTGCGGTCGAAGACATTGTCCACATCCAGCGTGAGCCGCACGGCGGGCGTCAGGCGCCAGTAGGCGACGATCTTGGCGGTGGTGTAGTCCGGCAGGTCGAAGGCGGCGGTGCCGGCATTGGCCTGGGCCTGGGTGCGGGCCTCGCCCAGCCGCTTGCCGGTATGGGTGACGCCGCCGCCGATGCCGTAGCGCTGGCCGTTGGCTAAAGCGTTCTCGTACACCGCCAGGACGCTGCCGTTGACCTTGGGCACGTTGAGCAGGCGGCCGCCCACCTCCAGCGTGTTGTCGCGCGTCACCTCCACGTCGTTGACCACCAGGTTGGCGTTGATCCGCCACTGTCGGGTGACCTGGCCGGCGAAGTCGAATTCGGCACCGCGGCTGCGCACCTCGCCCGCCGCGACGGAGAAGCCGCCGTTGAACGGGTCGCTGGTCAGCACGTTGCGCTTGCGGATGTCGAACAGCGCGGCGGTCGCGCCGATGCTGTGGTCGGCGCTCTCCCATTTGGTGCCCAGCTCCAGCGCGCGGCCCTTCTCGGGACCGAAGGCGGCATTGGTGGCGCTGCTGCCGGCGTTGGGGCGGAACGATTGGCCGGCGTTGCCGTACACCGTCCACTGCGCCGTGGGCAGCCACGCCACGCCGATCCGCGGCGAGGTGGCCGACGGGTCCTGCGACGTGATGCCGCCGTTGCGGCGGTTTTCCAGGCTCTGGCGGTAGTGGTCGGACCGCAGGCCGGCGACGACGCGCCATGCGGGCGAGAGCTTGATCGCGTCCTGCAGGTAGAACGCGGTGTTGCGCTGGCGCTCGTAGGTGCTGGTGTTGGGCAGCGGCGTGGGCTGGGTCCGGCCGTAGACCGGATTGTTGATGTCGATGCCGTAGGGCGCCGCGGCGGTCGGGTTGACCCGCAGCATCAGCGTGTCCATATCGAAGCGGTAGGTCTCGACGCCGAAGAGCAGTTCGTGCTCCAGCGCGCCGGTCGCGATGTTGCCGATCAACTCGGCCTGCACCGCGGTGTCGTCGGAGCCGTAGTCGCGGTAGCGGCGCTGGCGGGTCAGGAGGCCGTCGGTGCGCAGCGCGGCGGCTTCGGTGGAGAAGCCCTTGATCCGGGTCTCGCGGTAGGACAGGCCCAGGCGGCTGCGCCACCGGGTGTTCCAGTCGTGCGACAGGATGAACTGGTGGGTCTGGTTGTCGACCGTCACGTCGCCGTCGGCCGGCTCGCCCAGGAAGCGTTCGCGCGGAATCGCGCCCAGCCGGTTGTCGACCGCCACCACGCCGCGGTCGAGCGGGGTGCTGTGGCGCAGGATCTCGCCGCTGTACTCCAATACCGTGGCATTGGTCAGCTTCCAGGTGAAGGCGGGCGCCACCACCCTGCGCTCGGAGCCGACGAAATCGCGGAAGCCGTCGCGGTCCTCCGCCGCCACGTTGAGCCGGTAGGCGAAGCGCTCGCCGATCGGGCCGGTGCTGTCGAAGGTGGCGCGCTTCAGGCCGAAGCTGCCGGCATAGGCCTCGACCGCGTTCGCGGCCTTCCAGAGCGGCTTCTTGGTGACGATGTTGAGCGTGCCGCCGGGCTCTGTGCTGCCGTAGAGGGCGGCGGCGGTGCCCTTCAGGAACTCGATCCGCTCCACGCCGGCCAGGTCGCGCGGCGCATTGAAGCCGCGGTTGGACGAAAAACCGTTCTGCAGCGTCGCCATGCCGGTGCTCTCGTTGCCGGGCAGGCCGCGGATCGCGATGTTGTCCCAGAGTCCGCCGAAGTTGTTCTGCCGCGAGACGCCGCCGACGTAGTCCAGCACGTCGTCGAGCCGGGTGGCGCCCAGGTCGTCGATCACCTGGCGGGTGACGATGCGCACCGACTGGGGCAGCTCGCGCAGCGGCAGGTCGGTCTTGGCACCGGCGGCTTCGTCGGCGTGGTAGGTGCCGGATTCGGTACGGCCGACCACGTCGGTCGTGGCGAGTGTGGGCGCGTCGGGGCTGCGGGAAGGTGCGTCCTGGGCGAAGGCTCCGGAAGCCCACAGGGCGGACACGGCGAGTGCCGCGGGCAGGCGGCCGATGGCGGGAGAGGAACGAGAGGGCATGGGAATCGACGACCGAAAGACAAGGTATCGCAAGCGCAGGGGCTGCGGTGCAAAAAACGGGTCGTGGGCGCAGCGCCCCGACCGGGAGCGGGGCGGCACCGGCGAGCCGCGGCCTATCCCGCCGCCGGCGGATCCCGTGCTGCGAACCTTGCGCGCCACGGCGCGGGCTGCGGCGCGTCTTCGCGCGCCGCCCAGTGCAGCGGCGCGGCCGGCAGGGCCACCGGTTCCCAGATCGTCGGCATCGTCACCGCGGGCAGGGCGCCGTGCGCCTGCAGCAGGCATGCGTTGCAGGCGACATGCGCGCCATCCGGTGCCGGATCGACGGGCATCTTGTCGGAGGCGGCGTGCGCGACCGCAACGAGCCCGCTTCCCGGCCCGCCGCCATGGGCGTGGCGGACCGCGCCGGCCGCGGCGTGGAAGCACGCCAGCAACAGCAGCAGCCAGAGGAGTACGGGGGATCGTGTGCGCATGGGGGAAACCGAGGCTGAGGATCATACAGTTGACACGCAGTTATCAGTTGAGCCTCGGCGCGGCGCGGGGAATGCCCGCGGCCGCATCAGACGCCTTCGGGGCGCGGCGGCTTGGGGCGCGGCGGCAGCGCGGTGTGGACCAGCATCGTCGCCTTGTCCATCTCGCCCGCCAGCAGCGCCGGCACCGCCTTCAGCGACCGGTCGATGCACTGGTCGATCGCGATGCGGTGGTCGAGCGAGGGCTTCTTCAGCACCCAGTGGATCACCTCGCCGCGGTCGCCCGGATGCCCGATGCCCAGGCGCAGCCGCCAGTAGTCGGGGCTGCCCAGCTGGGCGTGGATGTCGCGCAGGCCGTTGTGGCCGGCGTGGCTGCCGCCGAACTTGAGCTTTACCTGGCCCGGCACGATGTCGAGCTCGTCGTGCGCCACCAGGATCTCGGCCGGCGCGATCTTGAAGAAGCGGGCCAGCGCCGCGACCGACTTGCCCGACGCGTTCATGAAGGTGAGCGGCTCCAGCAGCCAGACCGTTTGCCCGGCGATGGTGGTGCGCGCCATCAGGCCCCAGTAGCCCTTCTCGACGTTGAGCTGCAGCTTCCACTCGCGTGCGAGCGCGTCGATCCACCAGAACCCTGCGTTGTGGCGGGTCGCCTCGTAGTCCGGACCCGGGTTGCCCAGGCCCACGAACAGTTTGATCATGGAGGTGAATTATCCGGAGTGCGGGTGGGGACCCCGGGTGCGGCCCGGCCGCGGCCGCGGCGCCGTACCACCCAAAGAAAAGGCCCGCCGAGGCGGGCCTTGGTGCGGCCTGGAAAACCGCGCCTTGCCGACGAGGGCGAAGGCCTACTTCTTCTTGCCGCCCTTGCCCTTTTCGGCAGGCGCGGCCGCAGCGGCGGCGGCCGCTGCAGCAGCGGCTTCTTCCGGCGTCGGCTCTTCTTCGGCGGCCGGCGGCACGGCCGAGGCCAGCACCGGGTTGACCTTGCCGTGGCTCACGAATTTCACGCCCTTCGGCAGCTTGATGTCGTTGATGTGCAGCGTGCCCATTTTGGTCATGCCGGACAGGTCGACTTCGATGAATTCCGGCAGGTCGGCCGGCAGACAGGTGACTTCCATTTCGGTCATCACGTGCGTGATCAGATTCTGGTCGACCTTCACTGCAGGGGACTCTTCCTCGCCCTTGTAGTGGACCGGGACCTTCATCGTCAGGCGGGTCTTGGCATCGACGCGCTGGAAGTCGACGTGCTGGACGAGCTGCTTGTACGGGTGGTACTGCACGTCGCGCAGCAGGACCTTGCTGGTGGCGCCGGCGAATTCCATCTCGAGGATGGAAGCGTGGAAGGCTTCCTTCTTCAGCGCATGCCACAGCGCATTGTGGTCGAGTTCGACCAGTTGCGGCTGGCTGTCGCCACCGTAGACGATACCGGGCGTCTTGCCCGAATTGCGGAGACGGCGGCTCGCACCCGTACCCTGCTTGGCGCGCTCATAAGCGACGAATTTCATAGCTAACTCCTGTGGAAGCCGACCGCGACCAGTGCGGCTCCTATTGCAAAAAAGGGCCCTTGGATAAGAACCCTGCGGCGTTCGCGGACGGTCAGAACAGGTTGTCCTGGTCCGAGAACAGACTCATCACCGATTCGCCCTTGGCGATGCGCTGGATCGTCTCGGCGATCAGCGGGGCCACGGACAGTTGGCGAATCTTGGTGCAGCCGCGCGCGTTGTCTGCGAGCGGGATGGTGTTGGTGACGACCACTTCGTCGAGGGCGGTGCCGCTGGCGATGCGCTCGAGCGCCGGACCCGAGAAGACAGGGTGGGTACAGTAGGCGTAGACCTTCTTGGCACCGCGTTCCTTCAGTACCTCGGCAGCCTTCAACAGCGTGCCGGCGGTATCGATCATGTCGTCCATGATCACGCAGTTGCGGCCGTCGATCTCGCCGATGACGTGCATCACTTCGCTCACGTTGGCCTTCGGCCGGCGCTTGTCGATGATGGCGAGGTCGCAGTTGAGTTGCTTGGCGAGCGCCCGGGCGCGGACCACGCCGCCGACGTCGGGCGAGACGACGATCAAGTCTTCGTAATTCTGTTGGCGCAGGTCGCCCAGCAGCACCGGCGACGCGTAGATGTTGTCGACCGGAATGTCGAAGAAGCCCTGGATCTGGTCGGCGTGCAGGTCCATCGTGAGGACGCGCGACACACCCACGGTCTGCAGCAGGTTGGCCACCACCTTGGCCGAGATCGGCACCCGCGACGAGCGCGGGCGACGGTCCTGGCGGGCATAGCCGAAATAGGGGATCACGGCGCTGATGCGTTCGGCCGACGAGCGCTTGAGCGCGTCGACCATCACCAGCAGTTCCATCAGGTTGTCGTTGGTGGGCGCGCAGGTGGACTGCACCACGAAAACGTCCCGGGCCCGCACGTTCTGATTGATCTCGACGGTGATCTCGCCGTCGGAGAACCGGCCGACCTGCGCACTGCCCAGCGTGATGCCGAGGTGGGAGGCGATTTCGGACGCCATGCCAGGGTTGGCGTTTCCCGTGAACACGAGGAAATCGGGGTGGTGGTTTTGAACCTGCATGGGCGATCCCGGCGACCTTGGAAAACTGCTGTGTGCGCCGGCGGCGTCACGGAGAAATTTGGCAGGGGAAGAAGGATTCGAACCTTCGCATGCTGGAATCAAAATCCAGTGCCTTAACCAGCTTGGCGATTCCCCTACACAGGTCTGCAGCGCATCGCTGCCTACCCTTTATTCTGGTTGGGTGCCCACCCCGCCAACGGATGGATACCCAGATTATTGCACTGCCGAATCTGCCAGCTGTCGGGTGCGCCGGTCAGATCCGCCTCGTGCGGCATCGGTGCGAACACGGCGCTTCCGGAGCCTGTCATCCGGGCACTGAGTCCGCGCGTGGCAAGCCAATCGATGGCCTGCCGGACGTCGGAGCATTGCGTCTCGGCAACAGGCTGGAGGTCGTTTCGGCCAAAACCGAAGTGCTCTGCAGCGAAGCCTGCGATTCTAGCACTAGGAGAATCGCGTTTGAGCCGGTCCGACAAAAAAATCGATTTCGTGTCGAGTCCGGCGGCGGGCTTGACCACCGCGAACCGTGCGGCGGGCAGCACCGCGTCGCCCTCCAGGGGCAGGATGCGCTCGCCGACACCCTCGACCCAGGCGTTGTGTCCGCGCAGGAAGAAGGGCACGTCGGCGCCGAGCCGCAGGCCCAGCGCTTCCAGCCGTTCCAGCGGCAGGTCGAGCGCCCACAGCCGGTTGAGAGCGAGCAGGCAACTGGCCGCGTCGGACGATCCGCCGCCCATGCCGGCCTGGGCGGGCACGTGCTTGGCGATGCCGATGTGGGCGCCGTCCGCGCCGCCGCCCGCCTGCTGCAGGAGGCGCGCGGCACGCAGCACCAGGTCGTCGGACGGCAGCGTCGCCGTAAGGTCCTCGCGGCTCAACTGTCCGTCGGTGCGCAACTCGAAATGCAGCACGTCGCACCAGTCGATCAGCATGAAGACCGACTGCAGCAGGTGGTATCCGTCGGCGCGCCGCCCGAGAATGTGCAGGAACAGGTTGAGCTTGGCCGGGGCCGGCACGTCGTAGAGGGCGCGCATGCGGCAGCGGGCTTTCAGCGCTCGAAGACGATGCGCAGCGTGGCGGCCGGCAGCGGGGCGTCGCGCCGCGCGGTGATGCGGCCGTCTTCGCGCTGGCGCAGGTCGGGCGTCCAGCCCGGCACCTGGCTCGGCGTGCCGGCCAGCCAGTCGAAGAGCGCGGCCACCGGGATCGGGGTGCCGGTGACCTGTGCCACCAGTGTGTCGAGCGAGCCGAAATTGCGCACGTCCTGGCCCGAGCGCAGCGTGGCGCTTCCCGGCGCCCACTCCAGCACTGCGACCGTTCCGCCCAGCGGTGTGAAGAGCGAGAGCTGGCCCGCGGCGGCGTTTCCCTGCAACTCGAAGGAGGCGGCGAACGACTGCGTGTCCCGCCCTTCGACTTGGAGTGCCATCCTGCCGCTCCAGAGGCGGTCTTCCGGCATTTTCGAGGCCCTGGCCGGCGCCATTCCCTGGCATCCAGCTATCGAAAAAATAGCACTGGCGGCAACGGCGCTCAGCCAGTGCCGGCGGCCGCGGCGGTGGGTCACGGCCTGGCGCGCAGGCGCTTGAGCGTCTGCGTCAGCGTGGGGTTGTCGGCGTTGAGCAGCAGGCCTTCGTTCCAGATCGCGTTGGCCTGCTCGCGCTGGCCCAGGCTCCAGAGCACTTCGCCCAGGTGGGCGGCGATCTCGGGGTCGGGCTTGGTCTTGTAGGCGCCCTGCAGCAGCCGTGCCGCTTCTTCCTTGTTGCCCACCCGGAATTCGACCCAGCCCAGGCTGTCGGTGATGAACGGGTCGTCGGGCACGAACGCCAGCGCCTTCTTGATCAGGTCGCGGGCTTCGGGCAGCCGCACGTTGCGCTCGGCGAGCGAATAGCCGAGCGCGTTGTAGGCGTGGTGGTAATCGGGCTGCTTCTGTATCAGCTGGCGCAGCAGCCGCTCCATCTCGTCGAACTGGCCGAGTTTCTCGGCGGTCATGGCCAGGTCGTAGAGCAGGTCGGCATCGTCGGGTGCGGCGGCGCTGGCCTCCTGCAGCAACTTGTAGGCCTCGTCTTCGCGCTTGAAGTCGCGCAGCAGCTGCACCTCGGCCATCAGCTTGCCGCGCTTGTCGGCGACCGAGCGCTCGGGCACCGCGCGGATCAGGGCGCGGCCCTCTTCCAGGCGCCCTTGCCGCGCCAGCAGAGACGCCTTACGCGATTGCACGCCCAGCAGGGCCTGCGGACTGTCGATCTTGTCGAGCCATGCGGCCGCGGCTTTCAGGTCGCCTCGCTTCTCGGCGATCTGCGCCATCACCAAATAGGCCTGCGCCAGGGAGCGCGCCTGGTCCTCGTCCGGCCGGGTGGGGGAGGTGCGGGACGCGACCAGGTCCAGGAAGGTCTTGATCGACTGCTCGGCCGCTGCGTACTGGCCGTCCTGGGCTTCCTGCGCGCCGCGCAGCAGCCAGCCTTCGGCGAAGTCGGCGTTCTCGACCGTGAGGGTCTGCAACTCGCGGGTGGCTTCGGCGTTGCGCTGCGCATCCGCCAGCGCGCGGGCATAGCCCAGCCGGATTTCGGGCTGCACCTTGCCGCTGGCGAGGTAGCGCTTGACGATCGGCTCGGCCAGCGGCTGCTTCGGGTCCATCAGCTCCAGCGCCAGGATCGCGGAGCCTTCGCCGGCGGGGTCGAGCACCTGGGCACGGCTGGCGGCGTCCAGCGTGCCGGCGGTGTCGCCGATCGCCAGCCGCATCCGGCCCACGGTGATCCAGGCGGAGGCGCCGTCTTCCGGACGCGCCGGTTTTGCCAGGTCGTCGGCCAGCACCCGTTCGACCACGGTGAGGGCGGCCCGCTTGTCGCCTACACGCGCGTAGAGCGGCGGAATGGCGGTGTAGGCCAGTGCGCGGGTGCGTGGCTCGGTCAAAGCCAGTTCGCGCGCCAGCGGAACGGCGGTTTCGCCGACACGGTTGAGGGCGACCAGGATCTGCAGCACGTAGCGGTTGGCTTCGCGCGAGGTGGGAAACGCCTCCTGCCAGGCCCGCGCGGCCATCAGCGCCGCGTCGCCCGAGCGGGCGCGCAGGGCCACGTCGGCCGCCCGGCGGTACAGGTCGGGGTCGTTGGCCTTGCGGGCGGCATCGAGCAGCAGGGCGAAGCCGGCGCTGCGGTCGCCGTCGGCCGAGTTGATCTCGCCCAGCAGCACCTCGTAGAACAGCTCGGCGTTGAGCATCGAGACATCCGCCGCATCGCTGTCGGGCGAGGGCTCTATCTTTTCCGCCTGGGTGGGGGGGACGGTGGGCTGCGGTTGTGCATGCAGGACCGGGGCTGCGGCGAAGGCCGCTAGCGCAGCGGCCAAGGCCGTTACGAGGCGTAGGGGATTCATCGACCCATAATAATTCAAGCCTTTGCGCCCGCACCGCGACGCTGCTCGGCGGTTTACCGGTCTTTACCGCAACCCGGCAGTTCACGGCGACTGCCTTCAACGTGCCGCTGCGCTGTCTTACGTCTTGCGCCTCACAAAACCATGCCCGAGTTACCCGAAGTCGAAGTCACGCGTTTGAGCTTTGCCGACCGTATCGCCGGCGGCCGGATTCTGGAGGCGCGGATCGGCAAGCCGTTGCGCTGGGCCCTGGGGCTGGACCCGGCCGTCCTGCAGGGGCGCGAGGTGGTCCGGGTGCGCCGTCGCGGCAAATATCTGCTGGTCGAACTCGATGCCGGCTTGCTGCTGCTGCACCTGGGCATGTCGGGCAGCCTGTCGTTCGCAGACACGCTGCCGCCGCGCGGGGTGCACGATCATTTCGAACTGGAAACGACTCGCGGCACCCTGCGGCTTCACGATCCGCGGCGTTTCGGCGCGGTGGTTTTCGCCGACGGCGAGCACGATCCGGTGGCGCACAAGCTGCTCGGGCGCCTGGGCATGGAGCCTCTGGGCGAAGGGTTCGACCCGGCGCACTTCTACCTGGGCCTGAAGCGCCGGCAATCGCCGATCAAGCAGGTGCTGCTGGCGGGCGAGCTGGTGGTGGGGGTGGGCAACATCTACGCGTCGGAGGTGCTTTTCCAGGCGGGCATCCGGCCGACGATGCCCGCCGCGCGCATCACCCGGCCACGGTCGCTGCGGCTCTGGACGGCGGTGCGGCAGGTGCTGGCCCGGGCGGTGGAGACGGGCGGCAGCACGCTGCGCGATTTCTCGAACGCCGACGGCCGGGCGGGGCATTTCCAGGTCGAGGCGATGGTGTACGCCCGGGAGGGCCTGCCGTGCCGCGTGTGCGGCACGCCGATCCGCAGCATCCGCCAGGGGCAGCGCTCGACATTTTTCTGTCCCGTCTGCCAAAAGCCCTGAGCCGGGCGGCGATGCTATATTGACCCGAAGAACCCCCCTCCCACGAAGCGCCTTGAACCCCTCCTCTTTAAAACAATTCGACCGGCACGGTGCGTGGCGGTCGGAGACGGCCCGCAAGCTGCGCGAGATGTCGTCCTGGCTCGTCTCGCACGAACTCGCCGACAAGGCCCTGTCGGGTCGGCTGGAACACATCGCCGCCGGGCTGGGCAGCGACCGGGTCGTGGTCGCCTTCGTCGCCGAATTCTCCCGCGGCAAGTCGGAGCTGATCAACGCGATCTTCTTCGCCCAGCACGGGCGCCGCATCGTGCCGGCCAGCGCCGGCCGTACCACCATGTGCCCCACCGAACTCGCCTACGACGCTGGCGAGGCCTGCTCGGTGCGGCTGCTGCCGATCGAGACGCGGCGCGAAGCCCGTGCGCTGGCCGACTGGCGTGCCACGCCCGAGGCCTGGACGCGGTTCCCGCTCGACCTGGGCAACCCGGCCCAGATGGCGCAGACGCTTGAGACGTTGTCGCAGGTGCGGCGGGTGTCGCCGGGCATGGCGCGGGACCTGGGTTTCTGGAACGACGACACGCCCGACGACAACCCGATGGTCGGCAGCGACGGCATGGTCGAGGTGCCGATGTGGCGCCACGCGCTGGTCAACATCGACCATCCGCTGCTGCGCCAGGGGCTGGTAGTGCTGGACACCCCGGGCCTGAACGCGGTCGGGGCGGAGCCGGAACTTACGGTCAACCTGCTGTCCGAGGCGCACGCTACCGTGTTCCTGTTGGCGGCCGATGCGGGCGTGACCCGCTCCGACCTGAGCCTGTGGCGCGAGCACCTGGCGCCGGCGGCAGGGCAGTCCGAGGTGCGGTCGCGGGTGGTGGTGCTCAACAAGATCGACGTGCTGTGGGACGGCATGCTCACCCCGCAGCAGATCCAGGCGCAGACCGACCGGCAGCGCACCGCCTCGGCCGCGTTGCTGGGCGTGCCGGTGGGTCGGGTGATCCCGGTATCGGCCCAGAAGGGTTTGCTGGCGCGGATCAACCACGACGCCGCGATGCTGCAGGCCAGCGGCCTGCCGATATTGGAGGATGTGCTGATCCACGGCATCGTCGACCGGCGCCACGCGATCCTGCGCGGCGCGGTGGCGGCGGCGGTGGTCCGTATGCGCTCGGACGCGGCCCGCACGCTCACCATGCGCCGCCGCGAGATCGACGACCAGATGCTGGAGCTGCGCAGCCTGCGCGGCAAGAACGCCAACGTGATCGCCGGCATGCGCACCCGGGTGGAGCAGGAGCAGCAGGAGTTCGACGCCAGCGACAAGCGGGTGCAGGCCCTGCGCATGGTGCACCGCCGGATGCGGCAGGAGGCGGTCGCGCTGCTGCGCGGCAAGACCCCGGCGCCCGAATTCGTCGCACTGCTGGCGGGCCTGGGTTCGGGCGTGATGAAGCTCAATGCCAAACGCGACTATCAGCAGGCGTTCGCGCAGATCGCGGAGCGGGTATCGCAGGCCCAGCGCATGGCGCTGGAGATCCACGCGATGCTGGAGGCGAGCTTCCGCCAGCTCAATGCCGAACACGGTTTCTCGCTGCAGGTGCCACCGCCGCCGGCGCTCGGCCCGCACGAACGCGAGCTGGCGGTGATCGGCGAGACGCACCTGCACTACGTCGGCGTCGGCAATGCGCTGCGCTTGGCACAGCCGGATTTCGCCGGGCGCCTGGTGCGCGCCCTGGCCAGCCGGGTGCAGGTGGTGCTGGACGACGCCGCGACCGAGCTGGAAGGCTGGAGCCGCGCCGCCGCCGCGCCGGTCGATTCGCAGCTGAAAGAGCGTCGCCAGGGCTTCGTGCGGCGCATCGAGGCGATCGACCGGATCCAGCATGCCGCATCGGGATTGGGCGAGCGGATGGCCGAGCTGGAGCAGCAGGTCGAGGATCTCGCCACGCTCGAAGCGTCGGTCGCGGCCTGGGCGCAGCATTTCGAGCCGCCCGTGGTCCACAGCCTGCCCGCGACGTCGGTGGCATGAGCGCCACGCGCCCGAGCATCGCCGTCCGCGTGACGGAGTGGCAGGCCACGCACGGCCGCCATGCGTTGCCCTGGCAGAACACCCGCGATCCGTACCGGGTGTGGTTGTCCGAGATCATGCTGCAGCAGACCCAGGTCGCGACCGTGCTGGATTACTTTCCCCGCTTCCTGGCGCGCCTGCCGAACGTGCAGGCCCTGGCCGCGGCGCCGGCCGACGAGGTGTTGGGACTGTGGAGCGGCCTGGGCTACTACAGCCGCGCCCGCAACCTGCACCGGTGCGCGCAGCAGGTGGTGGAGCGCTTCCGCGGCGACTTCCCTCGCAGCGCGGCGCTGCTGCAAACCCTGCCGGGCATCGGCCGGTCGACCGCGGCGGCGATCGCGTCGTTCTGTTTCGGCGAGCGGGTGGCGATCCTGGATGCCAACGTCAAGCGGGTGCTGACCCGGGTGCTGGGCTTTTCCGCCGATCTGGCGCGCCCGGCCAACGAGCGGCTGTTGTGGGGCCGGGTGACCGAACTGCTGCCTCAGGGGTCGCAGGCAGCGCTAGACGTCGACATGCCGCGCTACACCCAGGGCCTGATGGACCTGGGCGCCACCCTCTGCATGCCGCGCAAGCCCCTGTGCCTGCTGTGCCCGCTGCGGCAGGTTTGCGTGGCGCATGCCGAAGGCCGGGAGGAGGCCTACCCGGTGCGCACCCGCATGCTCAAGCGCGGCAGCGAATCCTGGTGGCTGTTGCTGGCGCGCGATGGCGCCGGACGGGTTTGGCTGGAACGCCGGCCCGACACCGGCATCTGGGCCGGGCTGCATTGCCTGCCGGTGTTCGCGCATCGGGACGGCGCAGACACGGTGCTGCGGGAAGCAGGCGCCGCAGAGCCGCACGAGCTGCCGGTTTTCCTGCATGTCCTGACGCACAAGGATCTGCATCTCCACCCGGTGGGAGCGGTGTTGCCGCCAGGCCGGGAGCCGCAGTCCGCGGGACGCTGGGCCACGCACGAAGAGTGGACGGCGCTGGGTTTGCCCGCGCCGGTGCGCAAGCTGCTCGACAGCATCGGCTGACCCCGCGCCACACCACCGTTGCCGTGGGTTCGGCCTGCCGGTCAGTTCTGCCCGTCCAGCTCCCGGTGACGCTTCAATGTTACCCAGCGGCCGGCGAACGACGCGGCCAGGCGCTCCACCAGATAGACGGACCGGTGCTGCCCGCCGGTGCAGCCGATGCCCACCGTCACGTAGCTGCGGTGGTCCTGGGCCAGCGTACCGAGCCAGCGGGCCAGGAACTGGCCGATGTCGTCGAACATGCGCTCGACCGCCGGCTCTTGCTCCAGGAAATCCGCGACCGGCGCGTCCCGGCCGGTGAGCGGCCGCAGGGCCGGCTCGTAGTGCGGATTGGGCAGCATCCGCACGTCGAAGACGAAGTCGGCATCGACCGGGATGCCGCGCTTGAAGGCGAAGGACTGGAACACGAGCAGCAGCGGGGTGGCAGGCGCCGCGATCAGCGATTTCACATAGCCCTGCAGCTGCGACGCCCGCATCAGGCTCGAATCGAGCACATGCGCTTCCTCGCGAAGATCGGCCAGCAGTTCGCGCTCGAGTTCGATCGCCTGGGTGAGGGCGCGCTGCCGGTCGGGCATGTTGTCGCTCGACAGCGGATGGCGCCGGCGCGTTTCCGAATAGCGGCGCACCAGCGTGTCGGTCTGCGCGTCGAGGAACAGCATTTGCAGTCGGATGCCCTGCGCCCGCAGCACCGCAAGCTGCTGCGGCAGGAGCGGCAACGATGCGGCACTGCGCACATCCATCGCGATGCCGACGCGGGCGGCGCCATGCCGCTGCTCCAACGCGACGAAGGACAGCAGCAGGTCGGGCGGCAGATTGTCGACGCAGTAGTAGCCCGCATCTTCCAGCGCGTGCAGCGCCACCGACTTGCCCGAGCCCGACATGCCGGTGATCAGCACGATGTCCATCGCGGCGGGAATGTCGGCGGTGACGCCGCCGACGGGGCCGCCGGGCGCATCCGGCCGGTCGTCGGGCAAGGGTTCGCTCACGCCGGCTCCCGCGCCGGCGTGGCCGGTGTGGCGGGCGGCATGTCGCGGCGTTCGAGCATTTCGCGTGCGTGGGCCATGCTGGTGACGGACTGGCGTTCGCCGCCCAGCATGCGCGAGACCTCGGCCACCCGGGCCTCGCCCTCGACCACGGCGACCGAGCTGCTGGTGGTGCCGTCGGCATCGCGCTGCTTGGCGACGACCAGGTGGTGATCGGCGCAAGAGGCGACCTGGGGCAGGTGGGTGACGGCCAGCACCTGGCGGTCGCGGCCCAGTTGCTGCATCAGCCGGCCGACCGTCTCGGCGACGGTGCCGCCGACGCCGGCATCCACCTCGTCGAAGATCAGGGTGTCGGCGCTGCCAAGCGCGCTGGTGGTCACGGCGATGGCCAGCGCCAGCCGCGACAGCTCGCCGCCCGACGCCACCTTGGCGACCGGCCGCGGCGTGCTGCCGGCATGGCCCGCCACCATGAAATGGACGTCCTCCAAGCCGTGGGCCGAGGCCTGTGCCGATTTCTGCAGCGCCACCTCGAAACGGCCGCCGTTCATGCCCAGGCCCTGCATCGCCTGCGTGATCTCGCGGGACAGCCGGGGTGCGGCGCGGGCCCGAGCCTTCGAGAGCGTGGCCGCCTCGGCCTGGAAGGCGGCCGCGGCGGTGCGCTCGGCCTTCTCCAGCGCGGCAAGATCCGCGGCAGCGTTGAGGCGGGCCAGCTCTTCGCGCCAGCCGGCCAGCAGCGCCGGCAGTTCCTCCGGCGGGCGGCGATAGCGGCGCGCCAGCGACATCCAGAGACCCATGCGCTCGTCGAGCGAGGCCAACTGCTGCGGATCGGGATCGGTCTTGCGCAGGTAGGCGTGCAGCGAATGGGCGGCGTCTTCGGCTTGCGCCAGGGCGGACGACAGCACGCCGCACAGCTCCGCGAACTCGGGCTCCAGGTGCTGCTGGTCCTGCAGCAGCGCCAGCGAGCGGGAGAGCGATTCGGTGGCGCCGCGCTCGTCCTCTTCCAATGCGGTCAGCGCGCCCTGCGCGCCGTCGATCAGGGCCTGGGCATGCGACAGGCGGGTGTGCTGCCCGTTGAGTTCGTCCCATTCGTCGGCCGCGGGCGCGAGTTTCTGCACCTCGCCGATCTGCCACGACAGGCGCTCGCGTTCGCGGTGCAGCGACTCCTGCGCGGTCCGGGCGTTTTCCAGTGCCTGGACCGCGCTGCGCCAGGTCTGCCAGAGGCCGGCGAGCGGCCGGGTGTCGGCGCCGGCGTAGGCGTCGAGCAGGCCGCGCACCGCATCGGGCCGGGTCAGGCTCTGCCAGGCGTGCTGGCCGTGGATGTCGAGCAGCTGTTCGCCCACCTCGCGCAGCTGGCCGGCGGTGGCCGGGCTGCCGTTGATCCAGGCGCGGCTCTTGCCCTGCGCGTCGATCGTGCGGCGCAGCAGCAGCGGGTCGTGCGGCTCGAAGCCGGCGGCGTCCAGCCAGGCCCCGAGCGCGGCGGGCGTGTCGAACTCGGTGCTGATCTCGGCCCGGGCGGCGCCTTCGCGTACCACCGACGCGTCGGCCCGGCTGCCGAGGGCCAGCTGCAGCGCATCGACCAGGATCGATTTGCCGGCGCCGGTTTCACCGGTGAGGGCGCTGAAGCCGCCCGACAGGTCCAGCTCCAGTGCCCGCACGATCACGAAATCGCGCAGCGAAATCCGTTTCAGGGCCATGCCTAACCGTTCCCCTCGTTCCAGTGCAGCTTGTTGCGCAGGGTGTCGAAGTAGTTCCAGCCGATCGGGTGCAGGAAGCGCACCTGGTCCTCCGAGCGGCGCACCACCACCCGGTCGCCGTGCAGCAGCGAGGCGAGCGACTGCATGTCGAAGTTGGCGCTGGCGTCGCGGCCGGCCACCAGTTCGATCACGATCTCGGCCCTGTCGGCCAGCACCAACGGCCGGTTCGACAGCGTGTGCGGCGCGATCGGCACCAGCACCCAGCCGGCGATCGACGGGTGCAGCACCGGGCCGCCGGCCGAGAGCGCGTAGGCGGTCGAGCCGGTGGGCGAGGCGATGATCAGGCCGTCGGCCCGGTGGCTGGCGACGAAATGCCCGTCGATCTCCACCCGCAGCTCGACCATGCCGGAGGTGGCGCCGCGGTTGACGACCACGTCGTTCATCGCCAGCGCATCGAAGACGCAGTGGCCGTCGCGCATCACCTGGGCATGGATCAGGCCGCGGCAGTCTTCCTCGAAATCCCCGGCGAGCATCGCAGGCAGGGACGCGGCGTAGTCGTCGAGGCGGATGTCGGTGATGAAGCCCAGGCGGCCCTGGTTGATGCCGATCACCGGGATGCCGTAGCGGGCGAGCTGCCGGGCGATGCCCAGCATGGTGCCGTCGCCGCCCACCACCAGGCCCAGGTCGCAGTGCGCGCCGATGCAGTCGGCCGGGTAGGCGGGGTAGGGCAGGCCGGTGCCGGTGGCGGTGTCCTGCTCCAGCACGATCTCGCAGCCCTGCCGGTCGAGAAAGGCGGCCACGCCGGCCATCGCCTCGCGCGCGGTGTCGACCGCGGCGCCGGTCAGGGGCACATGGTATTTGCCGATCAGGGCCACACGGCGGAAGCGCGAATTCATTCGCAAATTACATCACAGGAACCTCGCGCGGCCTGTATGTTTCTCCAGCGTCGGGCACAGGGTCGCGGAGCCTTCCCGGGGCGACGCGGGCCCTTAGAATGCGCCGATGCTCGATGACCGCGCCAAGTTGTTGCTCCGAGCGCTGGTAGAGCGCTACATCGCAGACGGCCTGCCGGTGGGTTCCCGCACCCTGTCGCGGGCCACCGGCATCGAACTCTCGCCCGCCACGGTGCGCAACGTGATGTCCGACCTGGAAGCGCTGGGCCTGATCGTCAGCCCCCACACCTCGGCCGGGCGCATCCCCACCGCACGCGGCTACCGCCTCTTCGTCGACACGATGCTCACCGCCGAGCGCAGCCCGCTCGACACCCCCGCGCTGATGCCCGACCAGCCGCAAAAGGTGATCGCCAACGCGGCCCACATCCTGTCGAACCTGTCGCAGTTCGTGGGCGTGGTGATGGCGCCGCGCCGCACCTCGGTGTTCCGGCACATCGAATTCCTGCGGCTTTCTGAGCGTCGCGTCCTCGTCATCATCGTCTCGCCTGAAGGCGATGTGCAGAACCGGGTGATCTTCACCGAGACCGACTTCACCCAGATCCAGCTGGTCGAGGCCTCCAACTTCCTCAACGCGCACTACGCCGGCCTGGCGATCGAGCAGGTGCGGGAGCGCCTGAAGACCGAGGTGCAGCGGCTGCAGGGCGAGATCGCCTCGCTGATGCAGGCGGCGGTCAGCGCCAGCTCCGACGCGCTGGCCCAGTCGCAGGACGAGGTGGTGATCTCGGGCGAGCGCAACCTGCTGGCCGTGACCGACTTCTCCAGCGACATGGGCCAGCTGCGCAGGGCTTTCGAGCTGTTCGAGCAGAAGACCCAGCTGATGCGCCTGCTGGAGGTCTCCAGCCAGGCGGCGGGCGTGCGGATATACATCGGCGGCGAGAGCCAGGTGGTGCCGATCGAGGAACTGTCGGTGGTCAGTGCGCCCTACAAGGTCGACGGCCAGATCGTCGGCACCCTGGGCGTCATCGGCCCGACGCGCATGCCCTACGACCGGATGATCCAGATCGTGGACATCACCTCGCGCATGGTCAGCAACGCACTCAGTCACCAGAAATAGCGACGGGCGCCGTCGCTCCGTGCGGCGGGCCGGCGCCGTCCTTGTCTTTCTTCTTTTCCATGCAGCTCCAAGACGTTCTTTTCAGCCAGGGCTTCGGTACCCGCCGCGTCTGCGCGGGCCTGGTCCAGCAGGGCCTGGTGCAGGTCGCGGCTGCGGGCAGTGCCGACTTCGCGGCATGCATCGACTCGACCGCGCATTTCGAGATGCAGGGCCTGCGGCTGCGGGTGCAGGGCACCGAATGGCAGGTGCACGAGAAGGCCTATCTGATGCTGCACAAGCCCGCCGGCACCGAGTGCTCGCAGAAGCCCTCGACCTACCCGAGCATCTACACGCTGCTGCCGTCGCCGCTGCGGTTACGCCCCACCAAGAGCGCGGTGCAGGGCGTACAGGCGGTCGGCCGGCTCGACCAGGACACTACAGGGCTGCTGCTGCTGTCGGACGACGGGCAGTTCATCCACCGCATGAGCTCGCCGAAGAAGCACCTGCCGAAGGTCTACGAGGTGACGGCCTGCCATCCCCTGCACCGGAGCCAGGTCGACCGGCTGCTGGCCGGCGTGGTGCTCGACGACGATCCCCGACCGGTCAAGGCCGCCGCCTGCGAGATCGTCGGCGAGCCGGGTGTCTCGCGCCACCTGCGCCTGACGCTGACCGAGGGCAAGTACCATCAGGTCAAGCGGATGATGGCCGCGGTGAGCAACCGCGTGGAAAGCCTGCACCGTTCGCGGATCGGCGGGCTGGAGCTGCCGGCCGATCTGGCGCCGGGCACCTGGCGCTGGCTGGGACCGGACGATATGGCGCTGCTGATCCCCCGCTGAGCGCGACCGCGGGGGCCGGCGGGGCTTGCGAGTCCGTTACCTTTTCAGGGACATTCGCCGAATGCCGCCCCGCTACACTTGCCGGTCAAGCGGAAGGTGGTTGGACTGATGTTTTGTGTTCGTATTCTGGCGCGCGCAGCGGTTGCGGCGGCGCTTTCGGCAGGCCTCTTGCCTTCCCTCGTGCAGGCCCAGCAGCCGAAGCCTGCACCGGTCCAGGTACCGGCAGCCCGCGCAACGGCTGCTGCCGCCGCGCCGACGTCAGGCGACATGGTGCTGCGGCACCCGGTCTTCGTGCTCAATTCGCTCGACGCCGACGTCAGCGTGATCGACCCGACCACCTGGACCGAGACGCAGCGCATTCCCACCGGCAAGGAGCCGCACCACCTCTACCTCACGCCCGACGAGAAGTCGCTGATCGTCGCCAATGCGCTGAGCGATTCGCTGACCTTCCTCGATCCGCGCACGGCCGAGGTCCAGCGCACGATCCGCGGCATCGTCGATCCGTACCAGCTGCAGTTCTCGCCCGACATGAAGTGGTTCGTGACCGCCGCCAACCGGCTGAACCATGTCGACATCTACCGCTGGGACGGTCGCGAGCCGGTGCTGGTCAAGCGCGTCTCCACCCCCAAGACACCGAGCCACTTGTGGATCGACAGCAAGAGCACGACCGTCTATTCGTCGATGCAGGACAGCGACGAGCTGGTCGCGATCGACATGGCGACGCAGGCGATCAAGTGGCGCACCCGCACCGGAGCGATGCCGGCGGACGTCTTCGTCACGCCCGACGACCGCACCCTGCTGCTGGGACTGACCGGCAGCGACGGTGTCGAGATCTTCGACGTGAGCGGGGCCGAACCACGCCGCACCGGCCAGATCGACACCGGCAAGGGTGCCCATGCGTTCCGCTCCGCCGGCGACGGCCGCCATGTGTACGTGAGCAACCGGGTGGCCAACACGATCAGCAAGATCGACTACCTCGCTCTGAAGACGGTGGCCAGCTATCCGGCACCGGGCGGCCCCGACTGCATGGATGTGTCGTCCGACGGCCGCTACCTGCTGGTCACCTCGCGCTGGGCCAAGAAGCTCACCGTCATCGACACCCATTCGCGCCAGGTGGTCCGGCAGGTGGTCGTGGGTCGCTCGCCGCACGGCGTGTGGACGCTGGACCATGCGCGCCGCTGATCTGGTCAGGCGCCATGCTACTAAATTAGTAGCTATAGGCCTATGTGCAACGCCTGCAAGCGCCACTTTCGGCGCCCAGAAAACGGCTGCGGCGCCTGTTTGCGAAAGGCCGGTCTACCTGACCTTCGACACCGGCCACATGGCGGTGGCCCCCCTGATCGCCGACGTGCTACGGCGCCACCAGGTGAAGGTGACTTTCTTCGCCGCCAACGAGCGTACCCAGGAAGGCGACGGCAGCCTGGGCGACCACTGGGCACCCTGGTGGAAGGCGCGCGCCGCCGAAGGCCACGCCTTCGCCTCGCACACCTACGACCATGCCTACTGGCGGGCCGACCTGCCGCCGACGGCGGGCGAGGCCGGCGCCCGCTTCCGCATCCGTCCTTCGGCCGGCCCGCAGGAAGGGCGCGACCTGACGATGGACGCCGCCGCGTACTGCGCCGAGATCAAGCGCTCCGAGACCCGCCTGCAGCAGATCACCGGCCAGGCGCCGCTGCCGCTGTTCCGCGCGCCGGGCGGCAAGACCTCGCCGGCCCTGCTGGCAGCTGCGCGGGGCTGCGGCTTCGCCCATGTAGGCTGGGCGCCGGCCGGTTTCCTGGGCGACGAACTGCCGAGCGACCGCTATCCCAACCAGGCCCTGCTGGCCAAGGCGCTGCGGGACATCCGCCCCGGCGACATCCTGCTGGCCCACCTGGGCATCTGGTCGCGCAAGGACGCCTGGGCGCCGGGCGTGCTGGAGCCGCTGATCACCGGCCTGCAGCAGAGGGGCTACTGCTTCGCGACGCTGCGCGACCATCCCGACTACCGCCAGTGGATCGCCCAGCACCGCTGAGCGGCCGCGGCCCGAACCCGGCGCCGTGCGCCACCGAGTAGAACCACCGAACCATGGACGCGATCACCGATCTTTTTTCCCTGGCCCAGCAATGGCTCTTCGAGGCCGCGGTGCAGCCGCTGCTCTTCTCCCTGCACATGGGCAACCTGCTGGAGGACGCTTACGACGCCACCGGCTGGCTGCTGGTCGGGCTGATGCAGCTGCTGGTGATGGTGGCGGTGATCGGCCCGCTGCAGCGCTGGCGCCCGGCCGAGCCGGTGCGCGACCGGGCGGCGATCCGGGTCGACATCCTCTACACCCTGATCCACCGGCTGGGCGTCTTTAGGGTGGCGCTGTTCTTCATGGCCGATCCGCTGTTCGACGAACTGTTCGGCCTGCTACGGGTGCAGGGCTGGAGTACCTTCCATGTCGACGAGGTATGGCCCGGCGTGACCGATCTGCCGCTGGCCAGCCTCGTGATCTACCTGGTGATATTCGACTTCCTGGAGTACTGGATCCACCGCGGCCAGCACCAGCTCAACTGGTGGTGGAATCTGCATGCGCTGCACCATTCGCAGCGGCAGATGACCATGTGGAGCGACAACCGCAACCACCTGCTGGATTCGCTGTTGCACGACTGCATCGTGGTGGTGGTGGCCCAGTTGATCGGCATCGCGCCGGGGCAGTTCATCGCGGTGGTGGCGATCATGCAACTGAGCGAGAACCTGCAGCACGCCAACCTGCGCGTCTGGTTCGGCAGCCTGGGCGAGCGGTTGTGGGTCAGCCCGCGCTTCCACCGCCGGCACCACAGCATCGGCGTCGGCCACGAATGGCCCGACGGCGTGCGGAACACCGCCGTGGAGGGCGGCCATGCCGGCGAGAGCGTGCCGAGCGTCGGTCCGCGCCTGGGCGGCTGCAACTTCGGCGTGCTGCTGCCGTGGTGGGACATGCTGTTCCGCACCTCGGACTTCGTGGTGCGCTACGACCCGACCGGCATCCGCGACCAGGTCGAGCCCGACGCGCAAGGCAAGGTGCGCGACTACGGCCACGGGTTCTGGTCGCAGCAGTGGCAGGGGCTGAAGCGGCTGGTGGGCCGCGCCTGACCTGCGCGCCGCCGTCGTGCCGGCCGGACGGCGGTCGCGCCACGCGCCGATACGGCGCGGCGGATCTGCCCGCTATGCTTGCGGGATGGCCCTGATCTTCGACTCCTTCTGGCGCGCCCTGGCGTACTGCTTTTATCCGCGGGTGATCGCGATGTCGCTGCTGCCGCTGGCGCTGATCGTCGCGGCCGTCGGCGGTCTGGGCTACCTGTACTGGGCGCCGGCCGTGGCCTGGACGCTGGACTGGCTGAGCACCGCCGACTGGCTGCAGGGCTTCTGGAGCTGGATGCAGGGCCTGCAGATGGGCGGCATGCAGTCGGCCCTGGCACCGGTGCTGGTGGTCCTGGTGGCAGTGCCGGTCATCGTGGTGGTGTCGATGCTGGTCGTCGCGCTGGTCATGACGCCGGCGCTGACCGGGCTGGTCGCCCGGCGGCGCTTTCCGGTGCTGGAGCGGCGCCATGGTGCTTCGTTGCTGCAGAGCGTCATTTGGTCGGCAGGCGCCAGCGCCATCGCGCTGGTGGCGCTGGTGCTGTCGGTTCCGCTGTGGCTCGTGCCTCCCCTGGTGCTGCTGATCCCGCCGCTGATCTGGGGCTGGCTCACCTACCGGGTGATGGCCTTCGACGCGCTGGCCACGCATGCCAGCACCTCCGAGCGCAGGACGCTGCTGCGGCGCCACGGCGGGCGGATGCTGATCATGGGCATCGTCTGCGGATACCTCGGCACTGCGCCAGGCCTGGTGTGGGCCGCCGGGGCCCTGTTCTTCGCCGCTTTCTTCCCGGTGCTGCTGTTGGTGGCGGTGTGGATCTACACGCTGATCTTCGCCTTCTCGTCGCTCTGGTTCCTGCACTTCGGCCTGTCGGCGCTGGAAGCGTTGCGGGCCGAGGCGGCGCCTTCGCCGGGTGCCGGCACGGACGGCCGCCAGGCGCTAGCATTGTCGGATGAGCCAGCCGACCATCCCCTACCTCATCGCACCCTCTCCTGACGCGTCGGCCCTGCCGGCGCTGGAAGGGGCACCGTCCTTCGGCCTGATCATCGTCGGCGACGAGATTCTTTCGGGCAAGCGCGCCGACAAGCACATGCCCAAGACGATCGAGCTGCTGGCCGCCCGCGGCCTGCATCTGGCCTGGGCCGACTACGTGGGCGACGTGCCCGACCGGCTGACCACCACGCTCGCGCGGGCGTTCGCGAGCCGCGACGTGGTCTTCAGCTGTGGCGGTATCGGCGCCACTCCCGACGACCACACCCGCCAGTGCGCGGCGCGCGCGCTCGGCGAGCCGCTCCAGCTGCACCCCGAGGCCGAGGCACTGATCCGCGAGCGGATGCAGGACACCGCACGCGAGCAGTGCGTGCCCTACGAGCCCGACCGTGCCGACAACGTGCATCGGCTCAACATGGGCGTGTTTCCGCAGCGTGCCCGGATCATCCCCAACCCGTACAACAAGATTCCCGGCTTCAGCTGCCACGGGCCGGCGGGCGGCACGGTGCACTTCGTGCCGGGCTTCCCGGTGATGGCCTGGCCGATGATCGAATGGGTGCTGGACCACCACTACGCCCACCTGGCGCACCAGAACCTGCAGCGCGAGCATTCGGTCGTGGTCTACGGCTCGATCGAGGCGACGCTGACGCCGCTGATGGAGCGCCTGGAGCACGAGCACGCTGGCATCCGCATCTTCAGCCTGCCGAGCGTCGACCATCCCGTGCACGGACGGCATATCGAACTGGGCGTGAAGGGGCAGGTGGCCTTGGTCGAGAAGGTCTTTCCGCTGCTGCTGGCCGAACTTCGATCCATGGACATCCCGCTGGGCCCCGAGCTGGTGCGTTAGCGGATCGAATGTAGTGCGTCGCGCATGGCGCCCGCGATCGGTGCGTTTTGGACGTCCCGCAATACGCGCCGGACAGAATTCCGCCCCAGATGCGGGACCGGCTCCGTGCGGAGGCAGAATGGAAGGCCGATGCAGCAGGCACCGATGCACCACGTTTGGCACAGAAACTGCATTCCCCCACCGCCGCACTTATTTCTCAACGCGCACATAACTGGAGAGCCCTGATGGCAAAGACCGTCGCAGACGTGATGAAGCTGGTGAAAGAAAACGAAGTCAAGTTTGTCGACTTCCGCTTCACCGACACCCGTGGCAAGGAACAGCACGTGACCGTGCCCGTTTCCCACTTCGACGAAGACAAGTTCACCTCGGGCCACGCATTCGACGGCTCCTCGATCGCAGGCTGGAAGGGCATCGAAGCCTCCGACATGCTGCTGATGCCGGACCCGGCTACGGCCAACATCGATCCGTTCTTCGAAGAACCCACCCTGTTCATCTCCTGCGACGTGCTGGAGCCGGGCGATGGAAAGGCCTACGACCGCGATCCGCGCTCGATCGCCAAGCGCGCGGAGGCCTACCTCAAGGCCTCCGGCCTGGGTGATACCGCCTTCTTCGGACCCGAGCCCGAATTCTTCATCTTCGACGGCATCCGCTGGAACACCGACGCGTCGGGCACCTTCTTCAAGATCGACGAATACGAGGCACCGTGGAACAGCGGTGCCAAGATCGAAGGCGGCAACAAGGGCCACCGTCCGACCACCAAGGGCGGTTACTTCCCGGTGCCACCGGTCGACAGCACGCAGGACATGCGCGCCGAGATGTCCCTGATCCTCGAATCCCTGGGCGTCCCGGTCGAAGTGTTCCACCACGAAGTGGCGGGCGCCGGCCAGAACGAGATCGGTACCAAGTTCAGCACGCTGGTGCAGCGTGCCGACTGGACCCAGCTGCTGAAGTACGTGGTCTGGAACGTGTCGCACGCCTATGGCAAGACGGCCACCTTCATGCCCAAGCCGATCGTCGGCGACAACGGCTCCGGCATGCACGTGCACCAGTCGATCTGGAAGGACGGCAAGAACCTCTTCGCCGGCGACGGCTACGCGGGTCTGTCGGAATTCGCGCTGCACTACATCGGCGGCATCATCAAGCACGCCCGTGCCCTGAACGCGATCACCAACCCCGGCACCAACAGCTACAAGCGCCTGGTGCCCGGCTTCGAAGCTCCGGTGAAGCTGGCCTACTCGGCCAAGAACCGCTCGGCCTCGATCCGCATCCCGTACGTCGCCAACCCGAAGGGCCGCCGCATCGAAGCGCGCTTCCCGGATCCGCTGGCCAACCCGTACCTGTGCTTCTCGGCCCTGATGATGGCAGGCCTCGACGGCGTCGAGAACAAGATCGATCCGGGCGAAGCCGCCACCAAGGATCTCTACCATCTGCCGCCGGAAGAAGACGCGCTGGTGCCGACCGTCTGCCACAGCCTCGACCAGGCGCTGGAATACCTGGACAAGGACCGTGCGTTCCTGACCAAGGGCGGCGTTTTCACGGATTCGATGCTCGACGCCTACATCGAGCTGAAGATGGGCGAAGTCACGCGTCTGCGCATGGCCACCCACCCGATCGAGTTCGACATGTACTACTCGCTGTAATCCTGCGCACCGCAGGGCTCCCCAGGGCGGCTTCGGCCGCCCTTTTTGTTGCGCGGCCGCCTATCGGCGCCATCCGTCGAATCCACGGGTTTTGGTGGACCGGCAAGGGATTTGCAGGATACTGAGGCCCCTCCCGGCCGGCTCCGTGCCCCTCACCCGACACCGCATGACAATCGCATTCATTCTTTCCGTGGCTGCCGCGGCCACGCTGCTGGCGGCCGCAACGCCCGCCACGGCCCAGGACCGCATTTATCGCTGCGGCAACGAATACACCAACAGCTCCGCGAGCGCCAAGCAGCGCGACTGCAAGCTGGTCGAGGGCGGTAACGTGACGGTGATCCAGGGCACCCGGCCGTCCGCCGCGCCGCAGGCCAGCGGTGGAGGGGGCGGCAACGTCGTCACCGCCCCGCCGTCGGCGCCCCGTATCGACACCGGCGAGCAGCGGGCGCGCGACTCCGACGCCCGCGCCATCCTCGAAGGCGAACTGCGCCGGGCCGAAGCCCGCCAGGCCGACCTGCTGCGCGAATACGCCAACGGCACGCCGGAACGCCTGCCCAACGAAACGGCCGACAACCAGAAATACCGCGACCGCGTGGCCGAGCTGAAGGCGAGCATCGCCCGCAACGACGGCGACATCGCCGGCATCAAGCGCGAGATCGCCCGCCTGCCCGCCTCCCGATGAGCCTGCGCATACCCGGTGGTCCCAAGCTGAGCTCGCGCGCCGCGCGGTACCGCGCCTTCGACCTGCTGGCCACGCTGGTGGCGGTGGTGCGGCCCGACGGCGCGGTGCTGTTCGCGAACTCGGCGCTGGAGGACGCGATCGGCACCTCGCGCCGGACGATCGAGGGCACCTCCTTCATCGACTTCTTCACCGAGCCCGATGCGCTGCGCAACGCGCTCGACGGTGCGCACGGCAACGTCTTCGCGGCGCTGCGCTACGAGGCCTGGGTCAAGCGTGCCAACCAGGAGTCGTTCCCGGTCCATGTGATCGTGGCGCAGACCGATCGGCGCGGCGAGATCGTGGTCGAGCTGCTGCCCCTGGAGCAACAGGTCAAGCAGGACCGGGAAGAGCGGCTGATCGACCAGGCCCAGGCCAACAAGGAACTGATCCGCAACCTGGCCCACGAGATCAAGAACCCGCTCGGCGGGATCCGCGGCGCGGCGCAGCTGCTGCAGATGGAGGTCGAATCGCGCGACCTGATCGAGTACACCCAGGTCATCATCCACGAGGCCGACCGACTGCAGACGCTGGTCGACCGGCTGCTAGCGCCGCACCGCCGGCCGCACGTGGTGGGCGACGTCAGTATCCACGAGGTCTGCGAGCGGGTGCGCTCCCTGATCGTGGCCGAGTTCCCGCGCGGCCTGCGGGTGGTGCGCGACTACGACACCTCAATCCCCGAGTTCCGCGGCGACCGCGAGCAGTTGATCCAGGCGGTGCTCAACATCACCCACAACGCGGCGCAGGCCCTGGCCGAGCGGATCGCCGAGGGCGACGGCCAGATCCTGCTGCGCACTAGGATCGCCCGGCAGGTCACTTTCGGCAAGCAGCGCTACCGACTGGCACTGGAATTGCATGTCATCGACAACGGGCCCGGCGTGCCGGACTCGATCAAGGACCGTATCTTCTACCCGCTCGTATCGGGGCGGGAAGGCGGTTCGGGGCTGGGGCTGACGTTGGCGCAAACCTTCGTTCAGCAGCACCACGGCCTGATCGAGTGCGACAGCGTTCCCGGCCGAACGGATTTCAAACTGTTGATTCCGTTGCCATGACATTCACCCCAAGCTGACTCTGAGGCGAGCGCAATTCATGAAGCCGATCTGGATAGTAGACGACGACCAATCCATCCGCTTCGTGCTGGAAAAGGCGCTTTTGCGCGAGGACCTGCCCACCCGCAGCTTCACCAACCCGCGCGAGGTGCTGGCCGCGCTGGAAGAGATCGGCGACGACGACACCGACAACCAGGGCCCGCAGATCCTGGTGAGCGACATCCGCATGCCTGGCGGCTCGGGCCTGGACCTGCTCGAGACGGTCAAGGTGCGCCACCCCGGCCTGCCGGTCATCATCATGACCGCGTTCTCCGACCTCGACAGCGCGGTGTCGGCCTTCCAGGGCGGCGCCTTCGAGTACCTGCCCAAGCCCTTCGACCTGCCCAAGGCGGTGGAACTGATCCGCCGCGCGGTGGAGGAAAGCCAGCGCGAGGAAGTGGCCGAGGAGCGCATGGCCGCCGCGCCCGAGATGCTGGGCCAGGCACCGGCGATGCAGGACGTATTCCGTGCGATCGGCCGTCTGAGCCAGAGCAACGTCACGGTGATGATCACCGGCGAATCGGGCTCGGGCAAGGAACTGGTGGCGCGTGCGCTGCACAAGCATTCGCCGCGCGCCAACGGTCCGTTCGTCGCGATCAACACCGCGGCCATTCCGAAGGACCTGCTCGAATCCGAACTCTTCGGCCACGAGCGCGGCGCCTTCACCGGCGCGCAGACGATGCGCCGCGGCCGCTTCGAGCAGGGCGACGGCGGCACCCTGTTCCTGGACGAGATCGGCGACATGCCCTTCGACCTGCAGACCCGCCTGCTGCGGGTGCTGTCGGACGGCCATTTCTACCGCGTCGGCGGCCACAGCGCGGTGAAGGCCAACGTGCGGGTGATCGCCGCCACCCACCAGGACCTGGAGCAGAGGGTGAAGGACGGTGCTTTCCGCGAGGATCTGTTCCACCGACTGAACGTGATCCGGCTGCGGCTGCCGGCCCTGCGCGAGCGCCGCGAAGACGTCTTCGCGCTCACCCGCCATTTCCTGCAGCAGAGCGCCAAGCAATTGGGTGTGGAGCCCAAACGCATCGCCGACGCGGCGCTGGCCCAGCTCAGCAACTTCAATTTCCCCGGCAACGTGCGCCAGCTGGAGAACATCTGCCACTGGCTGACGGTGATGGCGCCTTCGCAGGTCATCGAGCCGAAGGATCTGCCGCCCGAGGTGGCGATGGCCGAAGGCGCTGCGCCCTACGCGCCGCCACCTGCTGTCGCGCAGTCCGCACCGGCGGCGCTGCCGGTGGCCAGCCCGGCCCCGACGCACATACCGGTGTGGCCGCCGATCGCCGAATCGGTCTTCGGCGGCGCCCTCGCCACCGCATCGACCGCCGTGGCAACGGTATCCGCCACCGGCGACGCGCCATCGGCCGCGGGCTGGGAACAGGGCCTGGAGGCCGAAGCACTGGCGCTGCTGGGCGAAGGCCGCCACGACGTGTGGGACGCACTGACCCGGCGTTTCGAATCGCGCCTTATCCTGTCGGCGCTCGCCAGCACCCGTGGCCGCCGCATCGAGGCGGCACAGAAGCTGGGCATCGGGCGCAACACCATCACCCGCAAGATCCAGGAGCTGGGGCTGGAGTAGGGCGGCCGTCCCGTCGGGCCGGCGCCGGTCTCCGGGGGCTGCACCTCGGCCGCGCCGGGCCCGTCACCCTGGTTTCAAACAAATAGTGGCCGCAGCCGGCGTAAGACGTCGACTTCTAGCTATGGAAAATATAGCAATCAGATTTCCAGCACCACCGGCGTGTGGTCGCTCGGCTGCTTGTTCTTGCGCGGCGTCCGGTCGATGGTGCAGGCCTTCACCTGCGGCTTGAGCGCATCGCTCACCAGGATGTGGTCGATCCGCAGGCCGCGGTTCTTCTGGAAGCCGAGCATCCGGTAGTCCCACCACGAGAAGCTCTTGTCGGGCTGGTCGAACATGCGGAAGGCGTCGGTCAGGCCAAGGTCGAGCAGGGCACGGAAATGGGCGCGCTCCTCCACCGTGTGGTGGATCGTGTCGCGCAGGCCGTCGGGGTCGAAAGAATCGCGGTCTTCGGGCGCCACGTTGAAGTCGCCCAGCACCACCAGCCGCGGGTAGGCCGCGAGCTGCGCCTCGATCTGCGCGTTGAGCGCATCGAGCCACCGCATCTTGTAGGCGAACTTGTCGGAGCCCGGCTCCTGGCCGTTGACGAAGTAGCCGTTGACCACGCGCAGCGGGCCGTCGGCCGTCTCCACCGTGGCCGCGATCACCCGCGACTGGGGATCGTCGAAGCCGGTGATGTTGCGCTCCACCTCGGTCATCGGCGCCCGGCCGAGGATCGCCACGCCGTTGTAGGTCTTCTGGCCGAACACCGCGCTGTGGTAGCCCACGGCCTGCAGCGCATCGAGCGGAAACTTGTCGTCGGTGAGCTTGAGTTCCTGCAGGCACAGCACGTCGACCGGATTGACGGCCAGCCAGTCGAGCACCTGCGGCAGGCGGACAGTGAGGGAGTTGATGTTCCAGGTGGCGAGTTTCATGGGTGTCCGAAAGATGGGCGAATCCCGGTACCTCGGCGCGGGCGATCGGTACGGAGAGGGCGAATGCCGGGCAAAGCGACTCGTACCTATTTTGCCGGCCGCCCGTGATCGCGAGATGCGCAAAGTGTGCCGAGCGTCCTGCGTGTTTTCCGTGACGCTCAGGGAATCGGTTTTTGGACAGCGGATGGCGGGTCGACAGGCCTGCGAGGGCAAGGACCGCGGTCCGCTTGCGGTATCCATGCCGCGGCGCGTCCTGCACCTTGCCGCCGGGCCTCTCCCCGGCTTTGGCGGGCACGTCGAAGTGCATAACACGCCCTAGGCGTCGGGCGTCGGCCGTTGCGCGTGCGGCACGGCGGCCGGCGGCGACTCCACCTTCCCGATGCCGCCCAGGAAGAGGTCGGCCACGATCGGGCCCATCGCCGCATGGCTCAGGGCGCCGTCGGGCTTCATCCAGGTGAACATCCAGTTGACCATGCCGAACAGCAGCATCGTGAGCGGCTTGGCGAGCGGTGCGCTGGGTGCACCCGGCCGCACCCGGGCCACCGCCTCGGCAAAAGCGGCCACCACGCGGCGCTCCTTGCCCAGCACCCGCTCGCGGTCTTCGGGTTCCAGGAAGCGCGCGTCCTCGGTCAGTACCCGGTGCGCGTTCCGGGCGTTGGCATATTCCTCGACGATGCGGTGGATCAGCTGGCGCAGGCGCGCTTCGCTGCCCAGAGCCGGCGTGGCCTCGTCGTCCACCAGCGCGGCCAGCCGCGACACGTGGCCGTCGGCGATGCTCACCAGCAGGGTGTATTTGTCGCGGTAGTAGTGGTAGAGCGTGGCCTTCGAGAGTTCGCAGGCCTGCGCCACCTGGTTCATCGAGGTCGAGGGATAACCGTGCCTCGCGAAGAGGGCCGCGGCCCGCTCCAGGATCAGGGTGCGTTGCTCGTCGTAGCTGGCTGATCGTCCGCGCGGCATGTCGAAGATTCTCGGGGCAAAAGGAATGAGGAGTGCGATGGTGCATCAAGGCGCGGTGGGCTTCGGTCTTGGAATGTCTTTTATCTCGATCACCACGTGCGGTGACTGCGTGTGAGATGAAACTCCGGGACGCAGGCCGGCGACCGCCTCGGCCAGCGTGAGCGTGGGAGCCGCTTGCCTGCTCGATAAGGCGGCATCGGACAGCGCCAGCGACTTGGCGTTCTGGAGAAGTTGCGCGCTCTCACTGTCGTCCAGCACCACGTTGATGGCTTTGCTGGCCTGGGAGGCCCGGCGCTGGGCCATCGCTTCGATGGCACCCCCCGTGACCCCGCGGATGATCTGCCGGCCCAATCCGATATCGGTCTCGCCCTCGCGGCGGTTGTTCTTGACCGTGATGGCCGTGTGCTGATTCAGGGCGCCGACCGCCGCCATCGCTCCCGACATTGCCGCGATCCCGACGGTCTGCTGCACCGGTATCGCACGCGCTCCTCCCTGCGCGGCCGAGGTGGCCTTGCCCATCACCGAAGACGTCGCGCTGCCCAGCACTCCCAGGTGGAACATCTGGCCGATGCGCTGCGCGGTCTGTGCGGAGAATTCGCGCGAGGTGTACTTCTTGGCAATATCGCGGGCCAGTTGATCCGACAGTACGGAATTCTCGGCCCCGAGCAGCAAGGAAGCGGCCAGGCCGTCCGGGGCGAGTGCGTCCAGCCTGCCCTCGCGCAAGGCCCGGAAATCCTCGCGCAGAAGATTCAAGGTCTTCGCGGAACCGGTGCCGTGGCCGAGTTCCAGATCTACGTCGTCGGCATCCGCCGCAGCGTTCGGCGGCGCGGGTGCCGCCAGTTCGGCCGCCAGTGTTTTCTCCCTCGACTTCACTTCGGCGGTGACGCGTTTCACCAGGGCTTGCGTAGGGGACTGAATCAGTCGGCGCAGTTTGCCGGTATCGATGTCTTCTTCCCCGACCGGTTCGCCGCGCGCGAACTTCTGCTTGCCCGACACGGTGAAGATGTCGGCATACAGCAGGTTGAGCAGGTTGTTGCAGTCCTGTTTCGCCTGTTCGTCGAAGCCGGCCGCCACATGCTGCGCGGCTGTCATCAGCAACGCACCGGCGATCTGCGCTGTTTGCGAGACCGGGCCCATCGCGCCGGTCTTGCCGAGCAAGCCCAGCGTGCTCGCCAGTGGCGAACGCAAGGTGCGCGGGATGCTCTGCCAGCGATTGCCCTTCCACTGGCGATCGTGCGCGCCCTGGGTCATGACGAAATTCTGCTGGGCCTGGACAAGGCACGCTTCGGCTTCGAGCAGTGAGCCGGCAGCGGCGACGAGGCGGGTCTGCGCCTCTTCCGAGGGGACCGCTTCGGCGGCGTGCTGAAGTTCGCGGAACCGGGCGCAGCAAGCGTCGAATTCCTGGAGATGGTTTTCCAGGCTTTTAGCCAGATCCGGCAACCAATGCCGGTCGTTGATCTGTTGCTTGTCCGGCACGATGACATAGCCGCCGTGCTCGCGGATCGACTCGCACAGCGTGACCACCGCCGATTGCTGGGCCGCATTCATGGGGGCGGCGATGGCCGCCGTGGCAAAGCCGAAGCCCGCGCCTGCCCAGGGAATGCCGGTCGCGTAGAGGATCCAGGGCGAGGCGATGTACTGCATCGCGTTGTTCATGAAACTGCCGGTGGGATTCGGCAAGCCCGACAAGAGCGCCGAACGCCGCAGCTTGGAGACGTCGTGCTCGCCCAATCCCTGTGCCTGGTACCAAAGGGCCACATCCTTCGTGCCGATGCGGTTCGACAGGTCCGCATGGGTGGCCGCACGCCCCGGATCGCCTCGGGCGCCAGGCAGTTTCATCGGCCTGAACGCGTTGACGAGGTCCGCGGCCAGCCGGGGCTCCACCGGGCGCTGATTGTCCGCACTCAGCTGCTCGCCGAGCCGCGCCAGTGACGCTTCGGCAGGGCTCATCGAAGCCGCCGGCCGCGCGGCGTGCATGCGGAGGGTTTCCCGCTCCTCCGTCGGCTGCTGCGCGCGCACGGCCGGGCGAGCGGCCTCCGGACCGGGCAGGGGGGGCGGCCGCTGCAGAAGTCTCGACTCGCGACCGCATGCGGTCTCCGGGCTCGCGCGTCGGGAGGCGGAGGCCCCTGGTCCTGCGCTCTCCTGAATCTCCGAATTTGACACTGACGTAAAGCGGCCGACCGGTGGGTCGAATCCTGATATCTGCATGGGCTGTCTCCTTGTGTTGGAGCCATCGAGACTGAACCGCTTCGTGGGCCATCTTCAGGGGTGTGCGGAACTGATGTGCGTTCATCCGAACCGCCCCGTTCAGGGTTTTCGCTAGGCTGAAACCTGGTGCGGGCCAGGGAGCGGGTTGATGCCCCGGTCGTGGCTGGCGGCCGGTTCGGCCGAGCGGATGCTTCTGCTACTGAATTGATAGCTAATGGCCGGCGTATTACGCCGGCTGCAGACGCTTTTCCTATAGATTCTGCTGGCAGCGGCGCAGACAGTTCGCTACCCGGCGGGCGTCGCCTTCGGCGGTGGCTCGTTGTCGAGGTCGAAGGACTTCATGCACGCGCCTGCGGCCTGTCCGACGCCCAGGCCGCCTCCCCGTCGCCGCACAATTCCCCCATGCCCCCCACCGCCGCCGCCGTTCCTCACGCCCCATCCCCCGCCACCTTCCGCCCCCGGCTGACCCTGCGTACCCTCGGCCGCGGCGACGGCCTGCTGGGCATGGCGCCGTCCGAATCGCTCGCGCCGCGCGGCGACCCGGTCACGGTGGCGCAGGTCGACTGGACCTATTCGGCCCCGGGTGGGCTGCGGTGGTGGATGCCGGCGCCCCCCTCGGTCCTGGCGCCGCGGGCCGACGCGGCGCACGACGCCGCGCCCGTGATCCGCGACCGCAGCGGCGAGGCCGATGCCCGCGATCTGCTCGCAACGCTGGACCTGCTGCCGGTGCCGGCCGATGCGCTGCAGTGGCGCGCGCCCGAGGCCGCCACGGCCGCGCTGGGCGACGCGCCGCCGGTGCTGTGGACGCTGTCGCAGGAAGCGCACTTCGGCGATTTCTGGGCCGACCGGGTGCCGGAGCTGCAGGCGGCGGGCTGGTCGGTGGTGGTGGTGCCGGGCTTCGCGCACCAGAGCGTGCCGGTCGATGCCTGGCGGCTGCTGCTCGACCCGGTGACGGGCGAACCGCAGGGCCGCGAGCTTGTCGCACCGCTCGGCACCCGGCCGGCCCCTGTGGTGCCGGCGGGCGGGCTGGCGCTGCCGCGGCGCGAGGGCTCCTGGCTGCTGACGCTGGGCATCGAGGTGCAAGGCGAGATGCTCGACCTGGCGCCGCTGCTGGCCGACCTGCTGAAACGCGACGCCCGCTGGCGCGATGCCGCGGCGCTGGCCGCGATCGACGATGCGGCGCAGGTACGGCTGCGCGCGCCGGGCGGCCGGCGCATCGACGCCGAGGCGGCACCGCTCAAGGCGATCGTCGGCGCGATGCTCGACTTGCTGACCGACCCGCGCCGCGCGGCCGGGCCGCTGAAGCTGTCGCAGTGGGATGCCGAGCGGCTCGAATCGCTGCGCATCCACCTGGCCGCCAGCCAGGCGCACCGCGCCGGCGCGCAAGGCGCGTGGGCCTTGCAGGGCGCCGAGGGGCTGGAGGCACTGGCCGCCCGCCTGGCCCGCAGCGGGCCGCCGGCGCCGGTCGATGTGCCGGCCGGCCTGGGCGTGACATTGCGGCCCTACCAGCGCGAGGGCCTGGCCTGGCTGCAGTACCTGCGCGCCGAGGGCCTGGGCGGCATCCTGGCCGACGACATGGGCCTGGGCAAGACGGCGCAGGCCCTGGCCCACCTGCTGACCGAAAGGCAGCAGGGCCGGGCCGACCGGCCCTCGCTGGTGGTGGTGCCCACCTCGCTGGTCTTCAACTGGCAGGCCGAGGCGGCCCGCGTGGCGCCGCAGTTGAAGGTGCTGGCGCTGCAGGGGGCCGACCGGCACGCGGGCTTCGCGCGGATGGCGTCGCACGACCTGGTCGTCACCACCTACCCGCTGGCCTGGCGCGACCTCGACCGGCTGCGGCCCCAGCCCTGGCACCTGCTGGTGCTGGACGAGGCGCAGGTCGCCAAGAACGCCGCCAGCCGCGCGGCCCACGCCCTGCGCCGGCTGCAGGCCCGCCACCGGCTGTGTCTCATCGGCACGCCGCTGGAGAATCATTTGGGCGAGCTGTGGGCGCAGTTCGATTTCCTGATGCCGGGCTTCCTGGGCGATGCGCGCGGCTTCCAGCGCGTCTGGCGCAAGCCGATCGAGGTGGGCGGCGAGACCGCGCGGGCCGCGCTGCTGGCGCGCCGGGTGCGGCCCTTCGTCCTGCGCCGCCGCAAGGACACGGTCGCGACCGAGCTGCCGCCGGTCACCGAGGTGGTCGAGCGGGTGCCGCTGCTGGGCCTGCAGCGCGACCTGTACGAAAGCGTGCGCGTCGCGGCCGACAAGCAGGTGCGCCGGGTGCTGCAGCGCACCGGCTTCCAGGGCGCGCAGATCGCGGTGCTGGACGCCCTGCTCAAGCTGCGGCAGGTGTGCTGCGATCCGCATCTGCTGCGCGACACCGCCACGCCGCCCGGCATCGAGCGGGCCAAGATGGAGCGGCTGTGCGAGATGCTCACAGCGATGGTGGAGGCCGGCCGCACGGTGCTGGTCTTCTCGCAGTTCGCGACCATGCTGCGGCTGGTGGATGCGGCGCTGGAGCCGCTGGGCCTGCCGCGCCTGCTGCTCACCGGCAGCACGCCGCCGGCCGACCGCGGGGCGCTGGTGCAGCGCTTTCAGGCCGGCGCGGTGCCGATCCTGCTCGCCAGCCTGAGGGCCGGCGGCACCGGCCTGAACCTGACCGCGGCCGACACCGTGATCCACCTCGACCCATGGTGGAACCCCGCCGTCGAAGCCCAGGCCACCGCCCGCGCGCACCGCATCGGCCAGCAGCGGCCGGTCTTCGTCCACCGCTTGGTGGCCGAGGGCAGCATCGAAGAGCGGATGCTGGAGCTGCAGGCCCGCAAGGCGCTGCTGGCCGACGGGGTGCTGGGGCGGGACCTGGAGGCGGCGGTGAAGTTCGGCATGGGGGATCTGGAAGGATTGCTGGCGCCGCTGGATTGAAGGCGCTTTGGACGCATCGGGCCCGGTCGCTGTACATGTTCGCTACCCGTATCTCGCCAACAGGCTGCCTTCTGGTGAAATATGGCCGGGCATGAATAGTTGTATCCGCATATAAATGCGCTCAAGCTGTCGTCATCACATCGCTTCATGGGCCTTTCGGAGGCGATTTTGTTTTGTCATGCGGATGTCAATGGCTCGTCATGCAAGGTCCATAACGTCGCGGGTTTCCAACCCCGACTGCTTTCCATGGCCTCTACCCCCTCACTTCCCGATCGTGTACCCGCCCCCGATTCAGCAGCCGAGGCGCGCGCCTCTGCAGCTTCGTTCGCACCGCGCCGCAGCATGCTCAAGCTGGGTGCCTCCACGCTTTTTGGATTCGGAGCCGGAGCGGCGTTGACCGCCTGCGGTGGCGGGGGTGACGACCCGTCGGCCAATGCCAAGCCTGCACCGGCACCGGAACCGGCGGCCAGCACGGCCATCTCCAGCTTCGCGGTCGCGGTGCTGCCCGACACCCAGTTCTATTCGCGCTATGCCACCTCGGCAGAGAACAGCCAGTACGGGCGCCGCTTCGGCAGCGAGCCGTTCGCGACGCAGACGCAGTGGATCGCGGCCAACGCCCGGGCGCTCAACATCCAGTTCACGATCCATCTGGGCGATGTGGTCGATCAGGTGGGCAAGCCCGAGCAGTGGAAGGTGGCCGACGGCGCGATGCAGGTGCTGGAAGTGGCCAAGCGGCCCTACAGCGTGCTGGCCGGCAACCACGACGTACTCAACGATGTCGACTACGCCATCGACGCGGTCAACGGTACCGACGCGGGCCGTATCCTGGCCAACGAGCCCTACCTGCAGTGGTTCGGCACCGCGCGGGCGCAGCGCCAGTCGACCTTCGGCGGCCGCGACCCGAGCGGCTTCCACGAGTACCACGTGTTCGAGGCGCAGGGCCAGAAATTCATGGTGCTGTCGCTATCGTGGCGCATTTCGCCGGCGGCGATCACCTGGGCCCGCGAGGCCATCGCCCGCAACCCGACGCTGCCGGTCATCTTGGTGAACCACCAACTGCTCAACATCGCCACCGACGGTGTGAGTCCACTGGAAACCGACTACGGCAAGATGCTCTGGGAGCGGCTGATCCGCGACAACGATCAGATTTTCATGACCCTCAACGGGCACCACCACGGCGCAGCGCGTCTGACCAAGACCAACGACTTCGGCCGCGCGGTGGAGGAGATGGTGGTCGACTACCAGATGGCCTACCAGGGCGGCAACGGCCTGATGCGGCTCTACGAATTCGACCTGACCAACAAGCTGGTCAAGGTGCTGTCGTTCTCGCCCTGGGTGGTCCAGAAACCGGCCGACACGTTGACCGAGTTCGACCAGGCGGTGCTGAGCGCACCCAACGAGAACTTCTCCTTCGCGATGGATTTCGCGGCGCGTTTCTCCGGCTTCAACAAGACCTTCGCCGTCGGGCCGGCCACCGTGGCAGCGTCGCTGGTCACGCAAGCTCGCACGATGCTGCTGGCCAACTACAAAGAGCCGACCGTCGTCACGCCGCGCGCCGCCGCCGACAGCGAGGACTATCCGAAGGTCGCGGGCACGCTTGCGCACTGGCGCTTCTTCGGCGGTACCGCAGGGCAGGCGGTTGCGACCGGCACCACGATCGCCGACGTGACGGGTGCCAACCCGCTGCGGCGCGATGCGCTCGACCAGCTCGGCATCGTGGGCGCCACGCAGGACGACATCGTCTGGAGCACCGACCGCCACCGCCTCTCCGCCGCGCCCGGCTCGGTGCGCTTCCTCAATACCGACAAGAACGCGCCGCGCATGAGCTATTTCATGACCGACGCCACGGCGCCGATCAACGCGCAGAAGCTGGAGGCGGGCTACACCATCGAGGCTTTCGTCAAGATCGATGCCGCCTGGATGCGCGCGTCGCACCGCTGGATGAACATCATGACCCGCGATGGCATGCGCGGAAGCCTGGCCAACTTCGTGGGCGGCGATCCGGAAGCGCCACCGATGCTGTTCGCCATCTCTTCACTGCGCGAAGTGCAGTGGGAAGTGGTGCCGACGCAGAACGCGATCACCCCCAGCACCAACTGGTCGGGCGAAATCATCGCCGGTACCTGGGTGCATATCGCAATCGTCAACGACCCGGTGTCGCACGACACGACGATGTATGTAGAGGGCGCGCCGGTGCTGCGCAACGCCAGCAAGGTGACCGGCCTGGCCACCACCTCTGCCGGCGCGCCGTGGGTCGTGGGCGGTGGTTCTTTCAACGGACGGCGCGCCGACGGATTCTTCGGCCAGATCGGCGAGATCCGTGTGGTGTCGGCCGCGCTCCGGCCGCAGCAGTGGCTGACCGCCCGGCGATGACGCGGTGGTGACGTGCCGCACCGGCACGCCCCTCGGAACAAGCGTGCCGGTGCAGGCGACCGGCGCCTGGCTGGCTCAGCGCTCGTAGCGCACGAAGTCGAAGCGCAGGCCGCCCACCGTGGTGTGCGGCTCCCGCGCTGTCTCCCGCCACTCGGCACCCAGCGCAGGCGCCCACGCGTCGCCTTCGAAATCCTGCCCGATCTCGGTCACCTCGACCCGGTCGGCGCGGGGCAGGGCCAGGGCGTAGAGCTGGGCGCCGCCGATGATCCAGGCTTCCGGCATGTGCTCGCAAAACGATAGCGCATGGTCCAGGCTGTTCGCCGGCTGGGCGCCGGTTTCTTTCCAATTTTTCTGCCGGGTCACCACGATGTTGGTGCGGTCCGGCAGCGGTCGGAAGCGCGGCGGCAAAGAGTCCCAGGTGCGGCGGCCCATGATCACCGGATGGCCGCGGGTCAGCGCGCGGAAGTGCGCCAGGTCCTCCGGCAGGTGCCAGGGCAGGGTGCCGTCCTTGCCGATCACGCCGTTGGCGGCACGGGCGTAGACCAGGTGCAGCTTCATACCGCCACCGGCGCCTTGATGGCGGGGTGGCACCGGTAATCCAGCACCGCGAAATCCTCGAACCGGTAGTCGAAGATCGAATCGGGCCGGCGCTGGATCTGCAGCACCGGGTACGGGAAGGGATCGCGCGCGAGCTGCAGCGCCACCTGCTCCCGGTGGTTGCTGTAGATATGGCAGTCGCCGCCGGTCCAGACGAAATCGCCCACGTCCAGATCGCACTGCTGCGCCACCATGTGGGTCAGCAGCGCGTAGCTGGCGATGTTGAAGGGCACGCCCAGGAAGATGTCGGCGCTGCGCTGGTAGAGCTGGCAGCTGAGCGTGCCGCGCGCGCCGGGCGCCTGCGGCGGCGCCACGTAGAACTGGAAGAAGGCATGGCAGGGCATCAGCGCCATCTTGTCGAGGTCGGCCACGTTCCAGGCGCTGACGACGATGCGGCGGGAATCGGGGTTGCGCTTGAGCGTGTCGATCACCTGCGCGATCTGGTCGATGTGGCCGCCGTCGGGCGTCGGCCAGCTGCGCCACTGCACGCCGTAGACCGGGCCCAGGTCGCCGTCCTCGCGCGCCCATTCGTCCCAGATCGTCACGCCGCGCTCCTGCAGCCAGGTGTTGCTGCTGCTGCCGGTCAGGAACCAGAGCAGCTCCTGGATGATGGAGCGCAGGTGCACCTTCTTGGTCGTCACCAGCGGAAAGCCTTCGGACAGATCGAAGCGCATCTGGTAGCCGAAGACGCTGGTGGTGCCGGTGCCGGTGCGGTCGCCCTTCTGCACGCCGTGGGCCAGCACGTGGCGCACGAAATCCTCGTACTGGGTGCGCACCGGGCGCGGGGCGGGGGAGGGCGTTGCGGGCGAGGGCATGGTCGGTCGGCGGGCCGGTGGGAAGACAGCCGGCGATTCTAGGTGTGCAGCCGTTTCGTGGCTTGGCCCGAGGAGATCAGGGTCGGGAGTGCACCGTCGCCGCCACCAGCCGCACCACCAGGGGCCGCACGAACAGTACGCAGCAGAAGGCGGCCGGCATCGCCACCGCATAGGCGCGCAGCACCCGCAGCGGATAGGTGGCGTCGATGCCGCTGTTGGCGGCCACGATCACGCAGCACATCAGCAGCGCCATGATGGCCGCCATGTAGAAAGCGAACATGATCGGCGTGAGCCTGTGGTGCAGCTTGAAGCGGGTGCGCGGCGGCAACGGGGAGGTGGCAGGAGTGTCGGACATGGGCGGTGGTCGGGATCGAAAGTGCGGGAGATGCGCGGCCAGGCGGGGTGGGCCGACGCGGGCACGGGGCATGCCGGGTCGGGCTCTTTTCCCGTGGACGACCGGTTGCGCGGATCAGTACACCAGCCGCTCGGGCCGCAGCTCCTGCAGGATGGTGGTGGCGATCTCCTCGATCGACTTGGTGGTGGTGCTGAGCCAGCGGATGCCGCTGCGCCGCATCATCGCCTCGGCCTCGGCGATCTCGTGGCGGCAGTTGGCGAGCGCGGCGTACTTGGAGTCGGGCCGGCGCTCGTTGCGGATCTCCGACAGCCGCTCGGGCGAGATCGACAGGCCGAAGATCTTCTGGCGGTGCGGCACCAGGGCCGGCGGCAGCTGCTGGCGGTCGAAGTCCTCGGGGATCAGCGGGTAGTTGGCGGCTTTCAATCCGTACTGCATCGCCAGGTAGAGCGAGGTGGGCGTCTTGCCGCTGCGGCTCACCCCGACCAGGATCACATCGGCGCCCTGCAGGTCGCGGTTGCTCTGGCCGTCGTCGTGCGCCAGGCTGAAGTTGATCGCCTCGATCCGGTCGTTGTATTCCTTGCTCTTGCTCACGTCGCTGAAGCGGCCGACCCGGTGCAGCGACTTGATGCCCAGCTCTTTCTCGAGCGGCTGCACGAAGGTGCCGAACATGTCGAGCAGCATGCCCTTGCAGCCCTCCTGCACCACCCGCAGCACCTCCATGTTGACCAGGGTGGTGAAGACGATCGGCTTGCGCCCCTCCACCTCGGCCACGTGGTTGACCTGCCGCACCACCTGGAAGGCCTTGTCGACCGTGTCGATGAAGGGCAGCCGCACATGCCGTGGCTTGAACTCGAACTGCGACAGGATCGCGATGCCGAAGGCTTCGGCGGTGATGCCGGTGCCGTCGGAGATGAAGAAAACGGTGCGGGTGTGCATGGCGGGCGCTGGTGGTGCTGCGGTGGTGGCCAAGGCCGGGCGGCTGGCGCAGCCGCAAGAATAAGGGCAGGCCGGCCGCGCGGGGTGCCGAACGATCCGCACGGCGCTCCCGGCCGGGTTTGCCCGGGGCCTTGCAACAAAGCATGACCGGGGCCCCGCGGCCTAGAATGCCCGGCTATCCTGCCTATTTTTCACGCATGTTCTCCGACCCACCAGAACAAGACCAAAGTCCGTGCCCGGACATGCGTGCACGCCCGCCCACCCCCGGCGGCGCCCCGGTTTCAACTTCTGGAGCTTTCCCATGTCAGCACGCTTTGAGGCGACCGCCCTGGTCGTACCGTTCGAGAACCTGAGGATGACCGACGTCGAGTCGGTCGGCGGCAAGAACGCCTCCCTCGGCGAGATGATCTCCCAGCTGCCCGAGGGCGTGCGGGTGCCCACCGGCTTCGCCACCACGGCGCACGCCTTCCGCCAGTTCCTGGCCCACGAGGGCCTGGCCGACCGGATCAGCGCCAAGCTGGCCGCGCTCGACACCGAGGACGTGCGGGCGCTGGCCGCCGCCGGTGCCGAGATCCGCGGCTGGGTCGAGGCCCAGCCCTTCCCGGCCGACCTGCAGGCGGCCATCGGCGAGTCTTTCGCCGCGCTGTCGGCGGGCAACCCGGCCGCGTCGTTCGCGGTGCGCTCGTCGGCCACGGCGGAGGATTTGCCCGACGCTTCCTTCGCCGGCCAGCAGGAGACCTTCCTCAACGTGGTCGGCATCGACGACGTGCTGCACAAGATGCGGGAGGTGTTCGCCTCCCTCTACAACGACCGGGCGATCAGCTACCGGGTGCACAAGGGTTTCGCGCACGACATCGTGGCGCTGTCGGCAGGCGTGCAGCGCATGGTGCGCTCCGACCTGGGCGCGGCGGGCGTGATGTTCACCATCGACACCGAGTCGGGCTTCGACCAGGTCGTCTTCATCACCAGCAGCTACGGCCTGGGCGAGACGGTGGTGCAGGGCGCGGTGAACCCCGACGAGTTCTACGTGCACAAGCCGATGCTCCAGGCCGGCAAGCGGGCGGTGATCCGCCGCAACCTGGGCAGCAAGCTGATCCAGATGACCTTCGCCACGCCGCAAGAAAAGGCCGCCAGCGGCAAGCTGGTGAAGACCGTCGACGTGCCGACCGAGCAGCGCAACCGCTACTCGCTCACCGACGCCGACGTCGAACTGTTGGCGAAATACGCCCTGGTGATCGAGGAGCACTACGGCCGTCCGATGGACATCGAATGGGGCAAGGACGGCACCGACGGCCTGCTCTACATCCTGCAGGCCCGCCCCGAGACGGTGAAGAGTCAGCAGCGGGGCTTGGCCGAGCAGCGCTACAAACTGAAGGGCACCGGCACCGTGCTGGCCGAAGGCCGCGCCATCGGCCAGAAGATCGGCACCGGCCCGGTCCGGCTGGTCTACAACATCAGCGAGATGGACACCGTCCAGCCCGGCGACGTGCTGGTCACCGACATGACCGACCCGAACTGGGAGCCGGTGATGAAGCGCGCCTCGGCCATCGTCACCAACCGCGGCGGCCGCACCTGCCACGCGGCCATCATCGCGCGCGAGCTGGGCATTCCGGCGGTGGTCGGCTGTGGCGACGCGACCGAGCTGCTGAAGAACGGCACGCTGGTCACGGTGAGCTGCGCCGAGGGCGATACCGGCCTGATCTACGACGGTCTGATCGAGACCGAGGTGACCGAGGTCGAGCGCGGCGAGATGCCCGCGATCAAGACCAAGATCATGATGAACGTCGGCAACCCGCAATTGGCCTTCGACTTCTGCCAGCTGCCCAACGACGGCGTGGGCCTGGCGCGGCTGGAGTTCATCATCAACAACAACATCGGCGTGCATCCGAAGGCGATCCTCGACTACCCCAATGTCGATGCCGACCTGAAGAAGGCGGTCGAATCGGTGGCCCGCGGCCATGCGAGCCCCAAGGCGTTCTACGTCGACAAGGTGGCCGAGGGCGTGGCGACCATCGCCGCCGCCTTCTGGCCCAAGCCGGTGATCGTGCGCCTGTCGGACTTCAAGTCCAACGAGTACCGCAAGCTGATCGGCGGCAGCCGCTACGAGCCGGAGGAAGAGAACCCGATGCTGGGCTTCCGCGGCGCGGCGCGCTATGTGAGCACCGAGTTCCGCGAGGCCTTCGCTATGGAATGCGAGGCGATGCGCCGGGTGCGCAACGACATGGGCCTGACCAACGTGCAGGTGATGGTGCCCTTCGTGCGCACGCTGGGCCAGGCCGGCAAGGTCACCCAGCTGCTGGCCGAGCACGGCCTGCGCCGCGGCGAGGGCGGCGACGGCACGGCCGACTCCGCGCTCAAGGTCATCATGATGTGCGAGGTGCCGAGCAACGCGATCCTGGCCGAGCGCTTCCTGGAGTACTTCGACGGCTTCTCGATAGGCTCCAACGACCTGACCCAGCTCACCCTGGGCCTGGACCGCGATTCGGGCCTGGAACTGCTGGCCGCCGACTTCGACGAGCGCGACCCGGCGGTCCAGGCGATGCTGTCGAAGGCGATCGACGCCTGCAAGGCCGCCGGCAAGTACGTCGGCATCTGCGGCCAGGGCCCGAGCGACCACCCGGATTTCGCGCAGTGGCTGGCCGACGAGGGCATCGCCTCGATCTCGCTGAATCCCGACAGCGTGATCGAGACCTGGAAGCGGCTGGCGGGCTAGAGCTTTCCCTCGGGCGTGCCCGCTGCGAGCGGCGGGCCCCGCCCCCTCGTCGGGGGGGGCGGTACCGGCGGTCCGGCGGATGCCGGCGCCGGCCCGGCTCAGCGGCCGATCTTGATCAGCTCGACGTCGAATTTCAGCGTGGCGTTCGGCGGAATCACCCCGCCGGCGCCGCGGGCGCCGTAGCCCAGGTGGGCCGGGATCACCAGGGTGCGGTGGCCGCCGATCTTCATACCCTGCACTCCTTCGTCCCAGCCCTTGATGACCATGCCGGAACCGAGCGAGAAATCGAACGGGCTGTTGCGGTCGCGGCTGGAATCGAACTTGGCGCCCTGCACGCCGTCGTTGTAGAGCCAGCCGGTGTAGTGCACGCTGACGTTCTGGCCGGCCTTGGCTTCGTCGCCGGTGCCGGGCGTGGTGTCTTCGTATTGCAGTCCGGATGCGGTGGTCGTCATGGCCATGGTGATCTCCTTGGATGGGTGTTATGGGGGGGGAAGCAGCGCAGACCCGCGAAGGGCCTGCCACGGGCACGAAAGGGTGAGGGGCCTGCGGCGGCCGTGCGGTCGACGGGCGCCGCGGGGCCGGGCGGGCGCAGGGAATCAGCCCGCCTTGGGCGGCAGCGTATGCACCCAGCGGCCGGCGAAGGCGTGCAGGTCGCTCAGGCGCTTGAGCAGGTCCTTGCCCGCGTCGGTTGCGCCGTAGCCGTCGCCGCCGTGGTCGACCAGGCCGGCCTGGCGCAGCTCTTTCAAACGTGTGTTGAGCGTGTTCGGCGTGATGCCGCCGACGCTGTCCTGCAGCAGCCGGAAGGTCTGGCGGTGGCCGTCGCGCAATGCCCAGAGCACGCGCATCGCGTAGCGCGATTCGAGCAGGTCGAACAACTGGTGAACGGCGGCGTTTTCCTTGGGACTCATGCGCGAAAGCTCCTGTGGCGAAAGGCGGGTGTCGGTTGCGTGGGCAATATAGCCGACATTGGCGAATGCTACAAGTTTAATAGCTGGTGGCCGGCGTGAAAGAACGGCTGCAGCCTCTTTTCGTGCATGAAAACCGCTGGCGGACGGTGCCCGCGCCGGTCACTCGAGCTTGATGCCGGCGGCCTTGACCACCTGCGCCCACTTGTCGACTTCCTTCTTCTGGAACTCTCCGAACTGGGCCGGCGTCATCGGGTTGGACTGCATGCCCAGGCTCTTGAGCCGGTCCTGAATTTCGGGGGTGGCGAGGATCTTCAGGATCTCGGCGTTGAGCTTGTCGACGATCGGCTTGGGCGTGTTGGCCGGCGCGAAGATGCCCTGCCACGACAGCACCTCGAAGCCCGGCACCGTCTCGGCGACCGTCGGCACGTCGGGCATGGAGTCGAGCCGCTTGGCCGAGCTGACCGCCAGCGCACGCAGCTTGCCGCTCTGGATATGGGGGCCGGCCACCACGGTGGTGTCGAACATCATGTCGACCTGGCCGGCGATCACGTCCTGGATGGCGGGTCCGCTGCCCTTGTACGGCACGTGCACGAACTTCGTGCCCGACTGGAAGCCCAGCAGCTCCAGCGCCATGTGCTGCGAGGTGCCGTTGCCGGCCGAGGCAGAGGTGACCGTGCCGGGCTTGGCCTTGGCGGCGGCGATCACGTCCTTCAAGGTCTTGTACGGACTCTTCTCGCCCACCACCAGCACCACCGGGTTGGCACCGATCAGCACGATCGGGGTGAACGACTTGACCGGGTCGTAGCCCAGCTTGGGGTAGATGCTGACGTTGATCGCATGCGAGCTGACGGTGCCGCCCACGATGGTGTAGCCGTCGGCCGGCGTGCGCGCGCCCAGCTCGGAGCCTATGCTGCCGCCGGCGCCCGCGCGGTTGTCGACCACGAAGGTGGTGTTGAGCGCCGCGCCCAGCTTCTGGCCGATCAGCCGCGCCAGGATGTCGGTGGTGCCGCCGGCGGGGAAGGGCACGAGGTAGGTGACCGGCTTGGTCGGCCAGTTGTCCTGCGCGAAGGCCGCCGGGAAGGCGGCGACGAGCGCGGCGGCCGGGGCCGAATGGACGAAGGTTCTGCGTTGCATGGGGAAAGTCTCCTTTTTTCGACGTAAACGAAAGGCGCGGCTCAGGTGACCGGCGCGGGGTTGAACAAGACGAGCTGGTTGTGGAGCTTCCAGTGCTCGGCCCAGGTCTTCTTGCGGCCGCTGGCCACGTCCAGCATCAGCCGGAACATCTCCCAGCCCACGTCCTCGATGCTCTTGGCACCGGTGGCGATGGTGCCGGCGTCGATGTCCATCAGGTCGTGCCAGCGCCGCGCCAGGTCGCTGCGCGTCGCCACCTTGATGACCGGCACCTGGGCCAGCCCGTACGGCGTGCCGCGGCCGGTGGTGAACACGTGCAGGTTCATGCCGGCGGCCAGCTGCAGCGTGCCGCAGATGAAATCGCTCGCAGGCGTGGCGGTGTAGAGCAGGCCCTTCTGCCGGGCCTTCTCGCCGGGCGAGACCACGCCGGTGATCGGCGACGAGCCCGACTTGACGATCGAGCCCATCGCCTTCTCGACGATGTTCGACAGCCCGCCTTTCTTGTTGCCGGGCGTGGTGTTGGCGCTGCGATCGACCCGGCCCTTGTCCAGGTAGGCGTCGTACCACGCCATCTCGCGGATCATGGCCGCGGCCACTTCGGGGCTGCTGGCGCGCGAGGTGAGCTGGTCGATGCCGTCGCGCACCTCGGTCACCTCGGAGAACATCACCGTGGCGCCGGCGCGTACCAGCAGGTCGGTGCAGAAGCCGACGGCCGGGTTGGCGGTGACGCCGCTGAAGGCGTCGCTGCCGCCGCACTGCACGCCGACGACCAGCTCGCTGGCCGGCACCGTCTCGCGGGTGCGGGCGTCGAGCCGCTCCAGGTGCTCCTCGGCCTGCCGCATGATCGATTCGATCATCGACATGAAGCCGACGTGCGCATCGTCCTGCAGGCAGACCACGTCGAGCTTGGTCTCGGCGCTGGCGCCCACGTCGGCCACGTTGCGCTCGTCGGTACCTGCCTGCCCCCGCTCACCTGCGGAGGAGAGCACCCCCCGAGGGGGTGCGATGCCGCCTTGGGAGCGGCCCGGCGGCGGCATCATGGCGAAGCTGCCGGGTGGCAGCAGCCGCTCGGGCTGCAGCTTTTCGCAGCCCAGGCTCACCACCATCACCTCGCCGCCGAAGTTGGGGTTGAGGCTGATGTTGCGCAGCGTGCGGATCGGGATGATCGCGTCGGGCGCATCGATCGCCACGCCGCAGCCGTAGGTGTGCTCCAGCGCCACCACGTCGTCGACGTTGGGAAAGCGTGGCAGCAGCTCGGCCTTGATGCGCTGCACCGCGAAGTCGGTCACGCCGGCCACGCACTGCACCGTCTGGGTGATCGCCAGGATGTTGCGGGTGCCGACCGAGCCGTCGGCATTGCGGAAACCTTCGAAGGTGAAGCCTTCGAGCAGCGGCTGCGGTTCGGGCTTGACGGTGGCGATCGGCAGGCCTTCGAGCGAGAGCGCGTCGGGCATCTGCAGAAGCCGCTCGTGCACCCAGGTGCCGGCGGGCAGCGGCTGGATCGCGCGGCCGATGACCACGCCGTAGCGCAGCACCGCGCCGCCTTCGGCGATATCGACCAGCGACACCTTGTGGGCCTGGGGCACCCGGTCGCGCAGCACCAGGCCGTCGGCCAGCACGGTGCCGGCGGGCAGGCCGCCGTCGTTGGCGACGATGGCCACGTTGTCGGCCGCGTGCATGCGGATGGTGAGAGGGGCGGACGTGGGAAGCGCAGTCATTTTTTGGGGCGGCAGGAACGCGTGGGGCAGGAGGGATGTCAGGGCAGGTCGACGATCTCGACCCAGTTGGGATTCTTGCCCGCCGCCACCCGCGTGGGGGTGCCGGGCACACCGGTGGAAGGGTCTATCGGGTGCAGCGACACGCTGTGCGAATCCTGCCCCGCGGCCACCAGGAAGCGGCCCGACGAATCGACCGCGAAGCCGCGCGGCGTCTTCTCGGTCGGCACCTGGCCCAATGGCGTCAGCCGGCCGTCGGCGGCATCGACCCTGAAGCTGGAAATGGTGCTGGAGGTGCGCTCCGACGCGTACAGCGTGCGGCCGTCGGGCGACAGGTGCAGGTCGGCCGCCCAGGGCTTGCCGGTGAAGCCGGCCGGCAGGGCGGTGCTGCGCTGCACCGCGCGCAGCGTGCCGCGGGTGGCGTCGTACTCCATCGTGTGCAGCGCGGCGTCGAGCTCGTCGAGCAGGTACAGGTAGCGCTGCGACCGGTCCCAGACGAAGTGGCGCGGGCCGGATTTCTCGGGCGCGACGGTGGTCAGCGCCGGGTCGTTGGCGGTGAGGCGGCCGGTGGCGGCGTCGAACTTCCAGCTCGAGAGGTTGTCGCCGCCCAGGCTGGTGGCGAAGACATAGCGGTTGGCCGCGTCCGCATGGATCGCATGGGCGTTGGGCGCGGTGGGGAGGGTCTGCACCACCGGGCCGGGCAGGCCGTCGGCGCCTATGCCGTTGACGGTGATCTTGTGGCCGCCGTAGGAGGCGGCGAACAGCCAGCGGCCGGTGACGTCGGTGTCGATGTTGGCCATGCTGTCGGCCAGGGGCGCCTCGCCGCGTGGGGTCAGCGTGCCGGTGGCCGGGTCGATCGCCAGGCTCACCACCCGGTAGGGCTGCGAGCGCAGGGCGACGTACAGGGTGCGCTTGTCGGGCGACAGCGCCATCGGCATCGCCTGGCCGCCGAGGGGCACGGTCTGCAGCGGAAGCAGCACGCCGGCGGCACGGTCGAGCGTGTAGACCGACAGGTCCTGGCTGTCGGCGTTCGAGACGTAGACCCGGGTGCCGGTGACCGGCGCCGCCAGCGGGCCGGAGCCGCCGCCGGAGGCGAACAGTGCGGCACCGGCGATGGGCGCGAGGCACCAGGCGGCACGCCGGCGGATGGTGGTGGGAGCAGAACGAAGGGGCATGGGATATCTCCTGTCGGTACCGGTCGGATCACTTGACCGCCATGAACATGCCGGGCAGCCACATAGAGAACGCCGGCACGAAGGTGACCAGCAGCAGCGCGAAGACCAGCGCGCCGTAGAACGGCCAGATGGTGCGCATCACCTCGCCCACCGACACGCCGCCGATGGCGCAGCCGACGAACTGGGTGGTGCCGACCGGCGGCGTGTTCAGGCCCAGCGCGCAGTTGATCAGCAGCACGATGCCGAACTGCACCGAGCTCATGCCGTACTGCTGCGCGATCGGCAGGAAGATGGGCGTGCAGAGCAGGATGGTCGCGGCCATGTCCAGGAACGTGCCCAGCAGGAAAAGGATCACGTTGATCATCAGGAAGATCATCCACGGCGTGGTGGTGATCTGCGAGAGCATCTGCCCGGTGAGTTCGGCCACGCCGTAGAGGCTGATCAGGTAGCCGAAGGTGCTGGAGATGCCGATCAGCAGCAGCACCACGCCGGTCGTCTTCACCGCCTTGGCCGCGGCCTTGATGAAGTGCTCCCACTTCAGGGTGCGGTAGAGCAGCACGGTGAGCGCCAGCGCGTACAGCACCGCCACCGCGGCCGACTCGGTCGCGGTGAAGATGCCCGACAAAATGCCGCCCAGTATCAGCACCACCACGAACAGGCCGGGCAGGGCCGCGGCCAGCGAGCGGGCCACGATGTGCCAGCCCGGGAAGGTGCCGGCCGGGTAGCCGCGCTTGACCGCCACGAAGTAGGCCGCGGCCAGGTTGCTGACGGTGAGGATCGCGGCCGGCACCAGCGCCGCCAGGATCAGCGCCGCGATCGACACCTTGCCGCCCGCGGCCAGCGAATAGATGATCAGGTTGTGGCTGGTGGGCATCAGCGCGCCGACCAGGGCCGCGTGGGTCGTCACGTTGACCGCGTAGTCGGCGTGGTAGCCCTCCTTCTTCATCATCGGGATCATCACCGCGCCCATGGCCGAGACGTCGGCCACCGGCGATCCCGACACACCGCCGAAGAGGGTGCAGGCCACCACGTTCGACATGCCCAGGCCGCCGCGCACATGGCCGACCAGGTTCTTGGCCAGCGCCACGATCCGGTCGGCGATGCCGCCGTAGAGCATCAGCTCCCCTGCGAAGATGAAGAACGGGATCGCCAGGAACGAGAAGATGCCCATGCCCGAGGTCATCTGCTGGAAGCCGACCTCCAGCGGAAGGCCTTCGTAGGCGAGCGTCGCGAGAGCCGACAGCCCGATCGAGAACGCGACGGGTACGCCGAGCACCAGCAGCAGCGTGAAGGTGACGCAGAGAATCAGAAGAGGAATGGTCACGGCAGTACCTGGCCTATGAATTTTAAGAAGTACCGCAGAGCCGGCTTTGCCGGGCTGCTGGTGCTGCCCGCTGCGAGGGGGTCGGCGGCCACACGAAGTGGGCGAGCCTGGGGGTGTGCTTCATGACCAGGAAGGAGCAACTTCCTGGCCGCGAGCCAGGGCGATGATGTGCTCGACCGAGAACATCACGATGAGGACGCCGGCGATCGTCGCGGGCACGTATTTCCAGCCTTCGGACAGCGGCAGCGTGGGCAGGCGGTAGTCCCAGACCGACTGGGCGAGCGAGGCGCAGTTCCAGGCCATCGCCGCGCCGAAGACCAGCACCAGCGCGTGGATCAGGAATTCCATCTTGATGCGCACGCCCTCGGGCGCCAGCACCAGGAAGGATTCGAGACCGATGTGGCCGGCGTCGCGCACGCCGACGGCCACGCCGAACATCGTCACGTAGAGCACCAGCAGCAGGGCCAGGCTCTCGGCCCAGGTGGGCGTGTCGTTGAGCACGTAGCGGCCGAACACCTGCCAGCTGACCGCGCAGATGAGCGCGACCAGTCCGGCGATGCCCAGCCACATGCAGGCGCGGGCGAGCGCGCGGCAGAGTCGGGTGTACATGGATTGCTGTCCGAAAAAATTGGAGGTGGTGCGCCCATCCAGGAACACCGCGGAACCGGCTTCGCCGGGCCGCAGGTGTTGCCCCCGGTAGGGGGTTGGCGGCTACACGCAGTGAGCAAGCCTGGGGGCGAGCTAGTCCGCCTGCGCCCGCTTGACCAGATCTTTGAGTTTTGCGTCGGTAATGAACTTGTCGTAGACCGGCTTCATCGCGGCCTGGAACGGGGCCTTGTCGATCTCGAAGAACTCGGCGCCGCCGGCCTTGGCGGTGTCGAACGACTTGATCTCGCGCTCGGCCCAGAGCTTCCTCATGTGCGGCACCGATTCCTTGGCGGCCTGGCGCACCTGTGCCTGCTCCTCGGCCGAGAGGCGGTCCCAGGCGCGCTTGGAGAACAGCAGGATCTCGGGCGCCATCGAGTGCTCGGTCTTGGTGTAGTACTTGGCCACCTCGAAGGCGCGCGAGCTTTCGTAGGTGGGGTAGTTGTTCTCGGCGGCGTCGATCAGGCCGGTCTTCAGGCCGGTGTAGACCTCTCCCTGCGGCATCGGCGTGGCGTTGGCGCCCATGGCTTCCATGGTGCTCACCCACAGGTCGGATTGCTGCACCCGCACCTTCAGGCCCTTCATGTCGGCGATGCTCCTGACCGGCTTCTTGGCGGTGAACACCGAGCGCGAACCGCTGTCGTAGAAGGCCAGGCCGACGAAGCCCTGCTTCTCACAGGCCTTCAGGATTTCTTCGCCCACCGGGCCGTCGAGCACCTTGTGCATGTGGTCGACCGACTTGAAGAGGAAGGGCATGGTCGGCACCAGCGTCTCGGGGCAGATGTTGTTCATCGCGCCGACGTTGATCCGCACCATCTGCAGCGCGCCGATCTTGGCTTGCTCGATGGTGTCCTTCTCGCCGCCGAGGGCGCCGTTGTTGTAGACCCGCACCGTGTTCTTGCCGCCGGAGAGCGCCTTCAACCGCTCGCCCATGAACTTGACGGCTTCGACGGTGGGGTAGCCGTCGGGGTGGATGTCGGCCGAGCGGAACTCGTTCGCCTGGGAGGTCAGCGGCGCCAGGACCGCGATGGACAGTGCGAGGAGGGTGCGGTGGAATTTCATGCTTGTCTCTGTTTTTGCGTAGTGATGAAACGGTGGAAGGAAACGGGAACGGTGTTTTATCCGCGGCAGGCAGGCTCCGGAAGGCCCTGCACGCCGGGGCGCAGCGCGAAGACGCCGCCGGCCAGCGGCTGGTCGGACAGGTCGCCTACAGGGCGGATCGAGGTGACGAAAAGCGTGTCGAGCCCCGCGCCGCCGAAGGCGCACATCGCGGGCTTCTTGACCGGCACCGCCAGGGAGCGGTCGAGCCGGCCGTCGGGCGTGAAGCGGTGCACCAGGCCGGCGTCGTTTCCGCAGATCCAGTAGCAGCCGTCGGCATCGACCGCGGCGCCGTCGGGCCGGCCGGGCAGGGCGGTCATGTCGACGAAGACCCGCCGGTTCGACGGGGTGCCGGTGTCGGTGTCGTAATCGAAGGCCCAGACGGTCTGAACGTTCGGATGCGAATCCGACAGGTACATCGTCCGGCCGTCGGGGCTGAAACCCAGCCCGTTGGGCACGATCAGGGGCGAAATCGGCCGGTAGCCGTCGATCCGCGCCGACTTCTTGCTATCGAAATCGTAGCGATACAGCGTGCCGACCGGTGCGGCGGCCGCCATGTCGAGCAGCATGGTGCCGGCCCAGAGCCGGCCCCGGCGGTCGCAGCGGCCGTCGTTGAAGCGCATGCCGGGGCGGGCGTGCTCCACCGTCGCCAGCGGGTCGAAGCCCAGGGTGCCGTCGTCGTGCGGCTGCAGGTGGAACAGGCCCGTCTCGGAGCCGGCGACCCAGCCGCCGCCGTGGGCGTCTTCGCGGCGGGCGATGCAGGCCAGCATCTCGGGCGCGGTCCAGTGGCGGGTGGCGCCGTCGGCCGCGTTCCAGCGGTGCAGGCGGCGGGCCGGAATGTCCACCCACCAGAGCGCCTGGCCGCGCACGTCCCAGACCGGGCTTTCACCGGTGGCGCAGCGCGCGTCGAGCACGAGTTCCGCGGTCATCGGTCGTCTACCGGACGGTGGGCGGGGGCGGAATGCGGCGGGGGCCGGATCACGATTCGAACGGGCCGGCCTGGGTGAAGGCGCCGCCCTGGTAGACCGCGACCGCATCGGTCGGCGCCGGTGCCGGCTGACGCTCGACCTTGGCGCGGAAGACTTCCGACGTGTCCTGCGGCGTCCAGCCCAGGTGCGCGGCGGCATGGTTGTCCCACCAGACATCGCGGTTGGCCGACGCGCCGTAGACGACGGTGTGGCCGACGTCGGCCGCGAACAGACAGCAGCGCACCAGCTCGGTCAGGTCGCGGTAGCTGAGCCAGGTGCTCATCATCCGGCGGTCGCGCGGTTCGGGGAAGGACGAGCCGATGCGGATGCTGACCGTCTCTATGCCGTAACGGTCGAAGTAGAACTGCGCCAGGTCCTCGCCGTAGGACTTCGACAGGCCGTAGTAGCCGTCGGGCCGGCGCGGGCAGTGCGCGTCGAGCTTTTCGGTCTGGCGGTGGAAGCCGACCACGTGGTTGGAACTGGCGAACACCACCCGCTCGACGCCGTGGCGGCGCGCGGCTTCGTAGAGGTGGAAGGTGCCGCGGATGTTGGCCTCCAGGATTTCCTCGAACGGCCGCTCGACCGACACGCCGCCCAGGTGCACGACGGCGTCGCAGCCGGCGACCAGCGCATCGACCGCCTGCTTGTCGGCCAGATGGCAGGGCACCACTTCCTCCCGCGGCCCGGCGGCCGGTTCCAGGGCGGCGATGTCCGACAGGCGGATCACCTCGGCGAAGGGCCGGAGCCTTGCGCGCAGCTCCTTGCCGAGGCCGCCCGCGGCACCGGTGAGCAGCAGCCGCCGCAGGGTACGGGTGGCGGGCGCTTGTGCGGCGACGGCCTTCGGGTTTGTCTCTTCTGTCATAGGCGGTGCGAGGCTTTTTTTATGGACGAACGGGATATGTCATCTGTTGTCGTACAACGCTCGGATCATTATCATCAGGCAATGTCGAACATGTCAACGGTGGTTTCGACGGGGTCCACCCCCCCGGCAGACGCGGTGCCGTGCCTCATGGCGGGCGGAGCCGTGCGACAGCGCAAGCGTTCCCGCGGCCTGGCGCACGACCTGGTCGAAGACATCGGCGGCCGCATCCGTGCGAGGATGCTGGTGCCGGGCGACAAGCTGCCGACCGAGTCGGCCATCGTGCAGGCCTACGGCGTGAGCCGCACCGTGGTGCGCGAAGCGATCTCGCGGCTGCAGGCGGCGGGCCTGGTGGAGACGCGCCACGGCATCGGCACCTTCGTGCTCGAGTCCCGTCCCGGCGGCATCTTCCGGCTCGATCCCGCGGACATTCCCACCTCGATCGACGCGATCGCGGTGCTGGAGCTGCGGGTGAGCCTGGAGACCGAATCCGCCGGCCTGGCCGCGGCGCGGCGCTCCGAGCAGCAGCTGCGGGCGATGCGCGACGCGCTCGACGAGTTCGAGCGCAACGTCGCCATGGCCCAGGGCGACACGGTGTCGCCCGACTTCCGGTTCCACCTGGAGATCGCGAAGGCCACCGGCAACCGTTATTTCGCAGACATCCTGGGCCACCTGGGGTCGGCCCTGATCCCACGCACCCGCATCACCGCCACCCGGGTGCCGCAGGAAGACCAGTCGCACTACCTGCACCGGGTCAACCGCGAGCACGAGGAGATCTTCAACGCGATCGCCCGGGGCGACGCCGAGGCCGCCCGCGCCGCGATGCGGATCCACCTGACCAACAGCCGCGAACGGCTGCGCCGCGCCCGCGCAGCCGCGCAGTCGGACACCGGCCTGCCCGCCGTCGAATAGCCGCAAACCCCGCGAACCTTGCGGGGGTTTGCACCGAGTGTATTTTTTACCGGATGGTTGTACGATGACTGATGACAAGCGGTGCGACAGGCGCCGCGTTCCATCCGGACCCCGGAGCCCGTGCATCGCTTCAAGGAGACACGACATGAGCATTTCCCGCCGCGCCCTGCTGGGCTCTTCCGCGCTGGCCGCCCTCGGCGCCGGCGTCGCCGTGCAGGCCGCCGACACCTGGCCCGCCCGCCCGATCAAGCTGATCGTGCCGTACCCGCCGGGCGGCTCCTCGGACATCATCGCCCGCTCGATCGGCCAGTCGCTGTCGGAGGCGCTGAAGCAGTCGGTCATCGTCGAGAACAAGGCCGGTGCCAACGGCAACCTGGGCGCCGACTTCGTCTCCAAGTCGCAGCCCGACGGCTACACCCTGCTGCTGTGCGACGTGGGCGCGCTGGCGATCAGCCCCTCGGTCTACACCAGGCTGCCGTTCGATCCGTCGAAGGACCTGCGCGGCGTGACGATGCTGGCGTACTCGCCGCACCTGCTGGTGGTGCATCCGTCGGTCAAGGCGTCGAGCCTGCAGGAGCTGGTGGCGCTGTCGAAGACGTCCGACCTGAACTTCGCCGTCACCGCCTCCGGCAGCGCGCCGCACCTGGCCGGTGTGGCGCTGCAGCGCGCCACCGGCGCCAGGTGGGAATACGTGCCCTACAAGGGCGGCGTGCAGTCGATCCAGGACACGGTCGCCGGCCAGACGCAGATCCTGATGAACGGCATGCTGGCCACGCTGCCGCACGTGCAGAGCGGCAAGCTCAAGCTGCTGGCCGTCTCCAAGGGCACCCGCATGCCGCTGGTGGGCGACGTGCCGACCATCGCCGAGCAGGGCGTACCGGGCTTCGAATCGGGTACCTGGCAGGGCGTGATGGTCGCCAAGGGCACGCCCGACGCGCTGGTCGCCCGCCTGAACCAGGAACTGATCAAGGTCATCCGCACCCCCGAGATCCGCTCGCGCCTGGCAGGCCAGGGCGCCGAGGTGGTGACGATGGCACCGGCCGAGCAGGAAGCGTTCTTCAACAAGGAGCGCGCCCGCTGGTCCAAGGTGGTGAACGACGCCCAGATCAAGCTGGACTGAGAAGGCGCGAGAGGACCTACTGCGCAGCCCGATTGCGCACCTGCCGTCCTCACCGTACGGGAGTACGGCTCCGGTCCTCGCCGCACACTCGGGCTTGCTCGCTACGGTTCTTTCACGCCTTCTGCCCGCCCTTTTCCATTTCCATTTCCATTTCCTGAAACCTCAACACCACGCACACACCATGAGCTCCACTCCGCAAGAACTCAAGTCGATCATGGGCTCCGGCCTGCTGTCGTTCCCGGTCACCGACTTCGACGCCCAGGGCGACTTCGACGCCAAGGGCTATACCAAGCGCCTCGAATGGCTCGCGCCCTACGGCGCCTCGGCCCTGTTCGCCGCCGGCGGCACGGGCGAGTTCTTCTCGCTGACGCCCGACGAGTACCCCACCATCATCAAGACCGCGGTCGACGCCTGCGCCGGCACGGTGCCGATCATCGCGGGCGCCGGCGGTCCGACCCGCCAGGCGATCCAGTTCGCCCAGGCCGCCGAGAAGGCCGGCGCGCACGGCATCCTGCTGATGCCGCACTACCTGACCGAAGCCGGCCAGGACGGCCTGTACAACCACGTCAAGGCGATCTGCGACAGCGTCGACTTCGGCGTGATCATCTACAACCGCGCCCAGGCCCGCTACAGCCCCGAGACGCTTGCCCGCCTGGCCGACGCCTGCCCGAACCTCGTCGGCTTCAAGGACGGGGTGGGCGACATCGAGGCGATGGTCTCGGTCTACCAGCGCATGGGCGACCGCTTCAGCTACCTGGGCGGCCTGCCCACGGCGGAGGTGTATGCCGCCGCCTACAAGGCCCTCGGTACGCCGGTGTACTCGTCTGCCGTCTTCAACTTCATCCCCAAGACGGCGATGGCGTTCTACGAGGCGGTGCGCACCGACGATCTGGCCACGCAGCACCGCCTGTTGAAGGATTTCTTCATGCCCTACCTGGACATCCGCAACAAGATGGCCGGCTATGCGGTGAGCATCGTGAAGGCCGGCGCCACCATCGTCGGCCACGGCGCCGGCCCGGTGCGCCCGCCGCTGAGCGATCTGAAGCCGGCGGAAGTGGAAGAACTGAAGGCGCTGATCGACAGGCTCGGCCCGCAGTGAACGCTGCACCTTCGCAGCGCGCGTCATAAAAACCAACAGGAGACAAACATGTTCCACAAGACAGCGATCGCCCTCGTATTCACCGCCGCGCTGGCGGCCTGCTCGGCGATATCGCAGGGCGGCGGCAGCGCGTCCGCCGACGGCGGTGCCGGCGCCGCTGCCGCGGCCGAGAAGCTGCGCGTCGCGATGGTCGACCCGACCCGCCCGGCGCTCGATGCGCTGGTGGCCGACGACCTGAGCTACGGCCACTCCGGCGGCAAGGTCGACACCAAAGCCAGCTTCATCTCGGACCTGCTCGACGGCAAGTCGGACTTCGTCACCATCGCCATCACCGACCAGACGGTGAAGGTAGTGAAGGACGTGGCCCTGGTGCGCCACACCCTGTCGGCCCGGACCAACGACAGCGGCAAGCCCGGCAACGTGACGATCAAGATCCTGCAGGTGTGGCAGCAGCAGGGCGGCCAGTGGAAGCTGCTGGCCCGCCAGGCGGTGCGGCCGCCGGTGTGAGCCCCCGGGCGCCCGGAGATTCCGGGCGGCTCCTTTCCCGTTTCCCCCTTCGCGTCCACCGACCGCCATGACCGCCACCGCCATCGCCCGCAGCACGCCCACCATCACCGACCTGCGCGTCGTGCCCGTCGCGGGCCGCGACGGCATGCTGCTCAACCTGAGCGGCGCGCACGCGCCGTTCTTCACCCGCAACCTGCTGATCCTGACCGACAGCAGCGGCGCCACCGGCGTCGGCGAGGTGCCCGGCGGCGAGAAGATCCGCCAGACGCTGGAAGACGCGCGCGGCCTCGTCGTGGGCCAGCCCGTCGGCGACCACCACGCCATCCTCAACCGCATGCGCGCACGTTTCGCCGACCGCGACAGCGCCGGCCGCGGACAGCAGACCTTCGACCTGCGCATCGCGATCCATGCGGTGACGGCCGCCGAGTCGGCGCTGCTCGACCTGCTGGGCCAGCACCTGGGCGTGCCGGTGGCGGCCCTGCTCGGCGAAGGCCGGCAGCGCGACAAGGTGCGGATGCTGGGCTACCTGTTCTACCTGGGCGACCGCAATAAGACCGACCTGCCCTATGCGAGCGAGCCCGACCAGGCCGATGACTGGCTGCGCCTGCGCCACGAGGAGGCCATGACGCCCGAGGCGATCGTGCGGCTGGCCGAAGCCACCCACGCCCGCTACGGCTTCCAGGATTTCAAGCTCAAGGGCGGCGTGCTGCGCGGCGAGGAGGAGGTCGAGGCGATCCGCGCGATCCACGAACGCTTTCCCGATGCCCGCGTCACCCTCGACCCCAACGGCGGGTGGCTGCTGAAGGACGCGGTCCGCCTGGCCCGCGACATGCAGGGCGTGGTCGCCTATGCCGAGGACCCGTGCGGCGCCGAGGGCGTGTTCAGCGGCCGCGAGGTGATGGCCGAGTTCCGCCGCGCCACCGGCCTGCCCACCGCCACCAACATGATCGCGACCGACTGGCGCGAGATGGCGCATGCGCTGTCGCTGCAGTCGGTCGACATACCGCTGGCCGATCCGCACTTCTGGACGATGGCCGGCTCGGTGCGGGTGGCGCAGTTGTGCCAGACCTTCGGGCTGACCTGGGGCTCGCATTCCAACAACCATTTCGACGTGTCGCTGGCGATGTTCACCCATGTCGGCGCGGCCGCGCCGGGCCGCGTCACCGCGATCGACACCCACTGGATCTGGCAGGACGGCCAGCGCCTGACCAAGGCGCCGCTGCAGATCGAGGGCGGTTATATCGAGGTGCCGAAGAAGCCCGGCCTGGGCATCGAGCTGGACATGGTCGAGGTCGAGAAGGCGCACCAGCTCTATTTGCAGCACGGCCTGGGCGCCCGCAACGACGCGCAGGCGATGCAGTTCCTGGTGCCCGGCTGGACCTTCGACCCGAAGCGGCCCTGCCTGGTGCGCTGAGCGCCCATCGCGTGCCGCATCCGTCAAAAATCAACCGACAGGAACCCTCATGAGCGAATTCGACAACCTGGTCAACGGCGAATGGACGGCCGGCGTGTCCCTGAGCGAGAACCGCAATCCCTCGAACCTGGCCGACGTGGTGGGCCGCTACGCCCAGGGCGATGCGGCGCAGGTCGATGCCGCGGTGCGGGCCGCGCTGGCCGCCTTCCCGGCCTGGTCCACCAGCGGCATCCAGGCCCGCAGCGACGCGCTCGACAAGATCGGCACCGAGATCCTGGCGCGCCGCGAGGAACTGGGCACGCTGCTCTCCCGCGAAGAGGGCAAGACCCGGCCCGAAGGCATCGGCGAGGCCACCCGCGCCGGCCAGATCTTCAAATTCTTCGCCGGCGAATGTTTGCGCCTCTCGGGCGAGACGATTCCGTCGGTGCGTCCCAACATCGGCGTCGAAGTCACCCGCGAGCCGATCGGCGTGGTCGGCCTGATCACCCCGTGGAACTTCCCCATCGCGATCCCGGCGTGGAAGATCGCCCCGGCGCTGGCCAACGGCTGCTGCGTGGTGCTCAAGCCCGCCGACCTGGTCCCCGGCAGCGCCTGGGCGCTGGTCGACATCATCCACCGCAGCGGCATCCCGGCCGGCGTCTTCAACCTGGTGATGGGCCCCGGCCGCGTCATCGGCGACGCACTGGTCAACCACGACGGCATCGCCGCGATCAGCTTCACCGGCTCCACCGGCGTCGGCAAGCGCATCGCCGAGCGCTGCGTGCAGACCCACAAGAAGGTGCAGCTGGAGATGGGCGGCAAGAACCCGCAGATCGTGCTGGACGACGCCGACCTGGCCCAGGCCGTCGAGCTGAGCGCCCAGAGCGCCTTCTACTCCACCGGCCAGCGCTGCACCGCATCCAGCCGCCTGATCGTCACCCAGGGCATCTACCCGAAGTTCATCGAGGCGCTGAAGGCGCGGATGGGCAGGATCAAGGTGGGCGATGCGCTCACCGCGGGCACCGACATCGGTCCCGTCGTCAGCCAGTCGCAGCTGGAGCAGGACCTGAGCTACGTCGAGATCGGCAAGGCCGAGGGCGCCACCGTCTACGCGGGCGGCGGCCGGGTGGCCTGCCACACCGGCAGCGGCCACGACGGCTACTTCATGGCCCCGACGCTGTTGACCGACACCACCCAGGCCATGCGCGTCAACCGCGAAGAGATCTTCGGCCCGGTCGCCAGCGTCATCCAGGTCAAGGACTACGAGGAAGCGCTCGCGACGGCAAACGCCACCGAGTTCGGCCTGTCGGCCGGCATCGCCACCACCGGCTTGAAGTACGCGACCCACTTCAAGCGCCACAGCCAGGCCGGCATGGTGATGGTCAATCTGCCGACGGCGGGGGTGGACTACCACGTGCCGTTCGGCGGTCGCAAGGCCAGCAGTTACGGCCCGCGCGAGCAGGGCAGGTACGCGCAGGAGTTCTTCACCGTGGTGAAGACGGCCTACACCCTGGCGTAATATCGGTTGCTATCGAAAAGATAGCTACTGGTCGGCGAAGGGCTTGCGCTGCAGGCCCTTTTTCTTTGGAAGTGCCGCCGCAGGGGCGGCAGGCGCATCGACCGCCGCGGCCGGTGCGTGCAGCAGCTCCACGAAGTGCCGCAGCGCTGCCGAGGCCGGCCGGTCGCTGCGCACGATGCTGCCGTAGGCGGCCAGCCGGTTGCGGATGGGACAGGGCAGCACCCGCAGCAGGCCGTGCTCCGCATAGCGTCCGGCGATCGACCAGGGGATCACCGCCACCATGTCGGTGCGGGCGATCAGGTCGGTGGTGGTGAGGATCGACGCGGTCTCGACCAGGCCCGGCGGCAGCGGCAGGTGGTGGGCGGCGAATTCCTGCTCCATCGCCTCGCGCATCGGGCTGCCGGCGGGCTGCAGGATCCAGGGATAGGCCTGCAGTGCGGCGAACGTCACCGTGCGCGCCCTGGCCAGCGGATGGCTCACCGCGACCACCACCGACAGCCGCTCGTCCGACAGCGGTTCGAACACGCAGTCGCCGCCGGTGCCGCCCGGCATGCGCCCGATCACGACGTCGAGCCGGCCCTCGCGCAACTGCTCCATCAGCCGGTCGCTGGTCCCCACCGAGATCTCCACCGACAGCAGCGGGTACAGCGCCTTCAGGCGCACCAGCGCCAGCGTCAGGTCGGCCGGCGAGGCCGCCATGATGCTGCCGATGAACAGCTTGCCGGCGCTGCCCAGGCGCAGGCCCTGCAGTTCGCGCCGCAGCGCCTCCAGTCCGCCGCGCATGCCGCGGAAGTATTCGGTCACGCAGGCGCCGGCCGCATTGACCCGCAGCCCGCGGCCCACCCGGTCGAACAGGCGGTAGCCCAGCGTGTCCTCCAGCTCGTGGAGCATCTTGGTGGCGGCGGGTTGGGTCATGCCCAGTTCGGACGCGGCCGCGCGCAGGGTGCTGCGCTCTTCGATGGCCAGTACCAGGGCCACCTGGCGCATGCGCATGCGGTTGAGCAACCGGGGAACGGCGTCGGTGAAGGGCATTGTTTCGATAGCCTGAGGTGATCGATCCATCAGCTATTTTCATTGTACGGAATGCGTCCGGCTTCCTACGATGGCGCTCCGGACCGTGCACACCGAAAGGCACGCGGGAGACAAGACATGACCCGCTCCTCGCCATTGCCGCCCTGGCCTTCGCCCAGGTGGCGCCCCTCGGCGCATCCGTCCGGTCCGCGCCGCGGGACTGGCGACGCGGGCGCGGTTCATCGCCTTCCACGACGCCGAGTCCAAGCGCTGCGGCGACGTGATCCGCAAGAACAACATCAGGCTCGACCGAGCCCGGAGCCCTCCCCATGACCACCACCGCAGAACGTCCCGTCGTCGCGCTCACGCTCGGCGATCCCGCCGGCATCGGCGCCGAACTCGTCGCCCGGCTGCTCGCCTGGCCCGAGGCCGCGCAGCGCGCCAATATCGTGCTGGTCGGCGACCCGTGGCTGTGGGAAGAGGGCCAGCGCATCGCCGGCGTGCGGGTGTCGACCGATGCCGTCGCATCGCTCGACGCGGTGCGCGACCGGGCCGACGGCGCCCGCCCGGCCTTCCTGGCGATGGACACGGTGGCGCAGGCCGAGGTGGTGCGCAGCCGCGCGCAGGCCATCGGCGGCCGCTCGGTGCTGCGGGTGCTCGACCTGTGCATGGACGCCGCCCTGGCCGGCGCCCTCGACGCGATCTGTTTCGCCCCGCTCAACAAGCAGGCGATGAAGATCGGCGGCATGCGGCACGAGGACGAGCTGCACCACTTCGCCGAGCATCTGGGCGTGACCGGCTACTTCTGCGAGTTCAACACGCTGGGCGACCTCTGGACCTCGCGCATCTCGTCCCATGTGCCGCTGAAGGACGTCGCGGGCTACCTGAGCGTGGAGCGCATCCAGCAGGCCGCCGAGCTGATCTACCGCTCGCTGCTCGCAAGCGGCGTGGCGCAGCCGAAGGTGGCGATCGCGGCCTTCAATCCGCACGGCGGCGACGGCGGCGTCTGCGGCCGGGAGGAGGTGGACATCATCGTGCCGGCGGTGCAGGCGCTGCAGACCCGCGACTGGCCCACCGACAGCCCGTTCCACGGCCCCTTCCCGGCCGACACCGTCTTCCTGAAGGCCCGGGCGGGCGACTACCAGGCCGTCGTGACCATGTACCACGACCAGGGCCAGATCGCGATCAAGCTGCTGGGCTTCTCGCGCGGCGTCACGGTGCAGGGCGGCCTGCCGATCCCGATCACCACGCCGGCGCACGGCACCGCCTACGATATCGCCGGCCAGGGCCGGGCCAGCGTCGAGGCGATGTCGCACGCCTTCCGGATCGCCTGCCGCATGGGGGCCGCCCAGCGTCGCAAGGCCCGCGTCGCCGCCTGACCGCGGCCCCGTACGTTTCCACCGTCCAGCCCCCGCATCGCCATGAAAATCAGCTCCGTGCGTGCCCGCGTGTTCCAGTGGAAGGGCAAGACCGTGCCGCCGCAGGGCAACTTCTGCTCCAACGCGATGGACCTGCTGTATTCGCCCGCCGAGAGCATGAGCACCTTCCGCTTCCACTCGTGGACGGTGGTGGAGATCGAGACCGACGACGGCATCGTGGGCCTCGGCAACGTGGCGCTGGCGCCGAAGATCGCCAAGGCCATCGTCGACGAGTACCTCGCGCCGCTGGTGCTGGGACAGGACCCGTGGGACTACGAATACCTGTGGCAGCGCATGTACCGCGCCACCCACGCCTGGGGCCGCAGGGGCGTGACGATGGCGGCGATCTCGGCGGTCGACCTGGCCCTCTGGGACATCCTGGGCAAGAGCGTGGGGAAGCCCGTGTTCAAGCTGCTCGGCGGCCGCACCAAGGAAAAGATCCCCTGCTACTACTCGAAGCTCTACCGCACCGACTTGAAGGCGATGCAGGACGAGGCGCAGAAATTCCTCGACCAGGGCTTCAAGGCCTTCAAGATGCGCTTCGGCTACGGCCCGGCGCACCTGCAGCACGGGGTACGGGAGAACATCAAGTCGGTCGAGGCGGTGCGCGAGGTGATCGGCTACGACACCGACCTGATGCTCGAGTGCTACATGGGCTGGAACCTGGAGTACGCCAAGCGCATGCTGCCCAAGCTCGCCAGGTTCGAGCCGCGCTGGCTGGAGGAGCCGGTGATCGCCGACGACATCGACGGCTATGCCGAACTCAACGCGATGAACATCATCCCGATCTCGGGCGGCGAGCACGAGTTCGGCCTCTACGGCTTCAAGCAGCTGCTCGACAGGAAGGCGGTCGGCGTCGTGCAGTACGACACCAACCGGGTCGGCGGCATCACCGCGGCGCACAAGATCAACGCGCTGTGCGAGGCGTTCAGCGTGCCGGTCATCCCGCATGCCGGCCAGATGCACAACTACCACCTGACGATGAGCACCCTGGCCTCGCCGATGGCCGAGTACTTCCCGATCTTCGACGTGGAAGTGGGCAACGAGCTGTTCTGGTACATCTTCGACGGCGAGCCGATCGCCGAGAACGGTTTCCTGCAGTTGAAGGACGACGTGCCGGGCCTGGGCCTCTCGCTCAAGACGGAGTACCTCGACCAGTTCGACATCGTCACGGTGCATGACACGCTCTAGTCGGCCGCCATGGACCTCGCCGCCTGCCTGCCCTGGCTGCTGGCCCCCGCCAGCGGGGCCGCCGAACACCACCTCGCCCCCTGGGCCGCGTGGCACGGCCGGCTCATGGTGCTGGCCTGGGCGGTGCTGCTGCCGCTGGGGGTGCTGGTCGCCCGCTTCTTCAAGGTGATGCCGGGACAGGACTGGCCCCGGCGGCGCGACCACAAGGCCTGGTGGCATGCCCACCGCACCCTTCAGACGGCCGGCCTGGCGGCGATGGCCGCCGCCCTGTGGCTGGCCTGGGGCCGCGGCGGCGGCGCGACGGCCGCAGCGCGCTGGCATGCCGGGATGGGCCTGGCGGTGGCGGTGCTGGGCGCGCTGCAGGCGCTCGGCGGCTGGCTGCGGGGCAGCAAGGGCGGGCCGACCGATCCGCGCGGCATGCGGGGCGATCACTACGACATGAGCCGCCGCCGCATCGTATTCGAGCTGCTGCACAAGGGCCTGGGCTACCTCGCCCTGCTGCTGGCGGTGGCGACGGTGGCGCTGGGCCTGGCGGTGGCCGATGCGCCGCGGTGGATGTGGCTGGGCGTGGGCCTGTGGTGGATCGCGTGGGTCGTAGCGTTCGCCGTGCTGCAAAGGCAGGGGCGCTGCATCGACACCTACCAGTCGATCTGGGGCCCCGCGAACCTTCACCCCGGCAACCGAAGGCCGCCCATCGGATGGGGCGTGCGCCGCCAGGACTCCGCTATGGATCCTTCGCTTTTTAGAACATGGCGGTCAATGCCGCAGGCATCCGATCGCAAAATTCGCTACATACGGCACGATGACACATGACAAGAATGGCTCCTGTGACGACGTCGCGGGACTCGAATTGCAAGGCGTCGTCAAGCGTTTCGGCGAAGTGACGGTGGTGCAGGCGATGGACCTGCGGGTGCGCGCCGGCGAGTTCGTGGTGCTGCTGGGCGAGTCGGGCTGCGGCAAGTCGACCACCCTGCGGATGATCGCCGGCCTGGAGACGACGACCCAGGGCCGCATCCTCATCGCGGGCCGCGACGTGACCGACGCGCCGCCCAAGCAGCGCGACATCGCGATGGTGTTCCAGAACTACGCCCTGTACCCGCACATGGACGTGGCCGAGAACATGAGCTTCGCGCTGCGGCTGGCCGGCACGCCGCGCGCCGAGATCGACCGCCGGGTGCAGGAGGCGGCCCGCATCCTCGACATGGGCCACCTGCTGCGGCGCAAGCCCAAGGAGCTGTCGGGCGGCCAGCGCCAGCGGGTGGCGATCGGCCGCTCGATCGTGCGGGAGCCGGCGGTGTTTCTGTTCGACGAGCCGCTCTCCAACCTCGACGCCAAGCTGCGCGGCCACATGCGGGCCGAGTTGGCGGTGCTGCACCAGCGGCTCGGCAAGACCACCGTCTACGTGACCCACGACCAGGTCGAGGCGATGACGCTCGCCTCGCGCATCGTGATCTTCGACAAGGGCCTGATCCAGCAGGTCGGCACGCCGCGGGAGGTGTTCGACCGCCCGGCCAACCTGTTCGTCGCCGGCTTCATCGGCATGCCCACGATGAACCTGCTACCGGCCACGGTGCGCGCCGACGGCGGGCTGCAGGGCGAGGGGTTCCTGCTGCCGTCGCCGGGCGCGCCCGGCCCGGCCGCCGGTGCCGAGGTGGTGGCCGGTGTCCGGCCCCAGGCGCTGCGCATCGCCGACGACGCGCCGCCGGCCCTGCGCATGCAGGTCGCGATGGTCGAGTACCTGAGCACCGAGAGCGTGCTGGTCGGCCATCTCGACCACCACCCGACCACCCGGCTTGCCGCGGTGGTGCCGGGCCACCGCACCGATCTGGTCGGCTCCACCGTGCCGCTCGCGGCCGACCCGGCGGCCCTGCATGTCTTCGACCGTGCCACCGGCCGCAATCTCGCCGCCTGACCCCCTGAAAACCATCCTCCAGGAGACCCCATGCAACGTCGCGACATCGTCCGGGCCGGCGGCCTGTCCCTTTTCGGCGCCGTGCTGCCCTTCGGCAGCAGCCGGGCCCAGGACCGCTATGCCAAGTACCGCGGCCAGAGCGTGGTCGTCAGCGTCCCGGCGCATCCGCACTACGAGGCGATGCTCAGGCTGCTGCCGGCCTTCACCAGGGAAACCGGCATCAAGGTCGAGGTCGACAAGCTGCAGATCCTGCGGATGAAAGACAAGCAGCTGCTCGAGATGGCCAAGCCCCAGGGCGACTACGACCTGGTGAGCTACGTGGTGATGTGGAAGGGCGAGTACGTCAAGAAGAACCTGGTCCGCGAGCTGGAGCCGTTCATGAAGAACCCCGCGCTGGCCGACCCGGCCTTCGACCTGCAGGACATCGTGCCCGCCTACCGGGAGAACATCGGCCTGGTCGGCGGCCCGCGCGGCTATCTGGCGGGCGCCGGGGCCAAGCTCTACGGCCTGCCCTACGGTGCCGAGACCTCGATCCTCGCCTACCGCCACGACATCTTCGCCAGGCACGACCTGAAGCCGCCGCAGACCTACGCCGAGCTGCAGGGGCTGCTGCCGATCCTCCAGGCCAGGCAGGGCATCGGCGCGCTCACCTCGCGTGGCCAGGCCGGTCACCAGTGCGTCCACGCCTGGCTGCTGCACCTGAACCCGCTGGGCGGCAAGGTGTTCGACGCCGACTGGCGGCCGCGCTTCAACGACGAGGCCGGCGTCAAGGCGCTCGCCTTGCTCAAGCAGGTCTCCGACACCGGCCCGGCCGGTATCCCGAGCTACGGCCAGGGCGAGATGATGACCGCCTTCCTGCAGGGCCAGGCGTCGATGTACCTCGATTCGACCATCGTCTTCGGCCAGGTCAACGACCCGGCCCGGTCCAGGATCGCGGGCAAGGTCGGCTACGCGCTGCATCCGAAGGGCGCTCGGTACGCGTCGCAGTCCGGCGGCCTGGGCCTGGCGATTCCGCGCAACGCCAAGAACGCGGACGCGGCCTTCTTGCTGATGCAGTGGCTGACCTCCAAGCAGCAGGACGTCGCGGTGGCGAAGGCCGGCGGCGTGCCGATCCGCGACAGCACCCTGGCCGACGCCGACCTGGTGCGCCAGTACCCCGAGTACATCACCCTGCGCGAGCAGCTCAAGTACTCCGACCCCGACTGGCGGCCGATCATCCCCGAGTGGGACGAGATCAACATCCAGGCGCTGGGCGTGGCGATCTCCGAAGCGCTCACCGGCAAGAAGACGCCGAAGGACGCGCTCGACGGCGTGGTGCCGAAGGTGACCGAGATCATGCGCCGCGGCGGATACCTCAAGGCCTGAACCGCCGGCAGGTCGATTGCTATGGTTTCTGTAGATGAAGGTCGGCGCGCGGCGCCGGCTGCAGACCTCTTTCTTGCGAAAGTTTCACGATGAAAACACCCGCCTGGGTGCCGCTCGTCTACGTCGGCCCCGCGGCCGTCGTGATGGCGGCGGCCTGCCTCTATCCGGTGCTGTCGGCGCTGCAACTGGGCTTCTACGACTGGAGCATCGGCACGCCCTGGTCCGACGCCCGCTGGGTCGGCCTGGAGACGTTCCTGCGCACCCTGCAGGACCCGGCGGTCTGGCGCTCCCTGCGCATCACGCTGCTGTTCGCCTTCGTCTGCGTCACCGCCGAGATGGTGCTGGGCATCGCGCTGGCCCTGGCGCTGGAGGACCGGCCGGGCCGTCCGCTGCGCGGCGTCGCGCTGTTCCGCATGCTGTTCATCCTGCCGATGATGATCGCGCCGATCGCGGTGGGCCTCACCTGGCGCTACCTGTTCGATGCGCAGTTCGGGCTGGTCAACGCGCTGCTCGGCGTGTTCGGGGCGCAGCCGGTGGCCTGGCTGGCCAACGAGCATATGGCCTTCGCGGCCATCGTGATCGCCGACATCTGGCAGTGGACGCCTTTCGTCTTCATCATGATGATCGCAGCGCTCGCCAACGTCGATACCGCGGTGCTGGAAGCCGCCCGCATGGACGGCGCGAACTGGTGGCAGACCACCTTCCGGGTCAAGCTGCCGATGGTGATGAACGTGATCGTGGTCACGCTGCTGATGCGGCTGATCGACGCGTTCCGGGTGCTGGAGGTGGTCTACATCCTCACCTTCGGCGGGCCGGGCGACTCCACCGAAATCCTGTCGCTGCACATCTACAAGACGGCCTTCGTCGGCCAGCAGCTCGGTGCCGCCGCCGCCGTCTCGGTGCTGCTGCTGGCGGTCGTGGCGGGCCTCTCGTGGTTCGCGCTGCGCCTGTCCGACCCCCTGCATGAGGAGCGGCCATGAGCATCCTCGACCGCACGCACCCCGAGACCCTGCGTCCGGGCGTCCTGGCGGCGCGCCTCGGCGACCTGCTGCACTACGTCGCGCTGCTGGCGCTCGCCCTCTTCTGTGCGACGCCGATCGTGGTGATGTTCGCCACCTCGTTCAAGCTGCAGAGCGACCTGTTCACCCAGGGGCTCCATTTCGTCTTCGTGCCGACGCTGCAGAACTACCGCGACGTGCTGTTCGACGATCACTTCGACCGCTACCTGGTCAACAGCCTGGTGGTCGGCGTGGCCTCCACCGCGATCACGCTGCTGCTGGGCTGCATGGCCGCCTACGGGCTGGTGCGGCTGCGGTTCCGGGGCCGCAAGGCGATCGGATACACCACGCTGCTGCTGCGCACCGTGCCGCTGGCGGTGCTGGCGGTGCCGGTGTTCATGGTGTGGACGCGGGCCGGCATCGCCAATTCGCTCGGCGGGCTGGTGCTGCTCTACGTGGCGGTCAACCTGCCGTTCACCATCTGGCTGCTCTACGGCTTCATCCAGCAGGTGCCGGTGGAGCTGGAGGAGGCGGCGGCCATCGACGGCTGCGGCCCGCTCGCGGTGTTCTGGCGGGTCGTGCTGCCGCTGATCCGGCCGGGCCTGGCCGCCGCGGCGATCTTCACCTTCCGCATCGCCTGGAACGAATTCATCCTTGCCCTGGTGCTGACCGACCGCGCGACCCGTACCCTGCCGGTGGCCGCCTCGCTCTACGTCACCGATATCGGCGTCGACTGGGGCAAGGTCATGGCGCTCGGCAGCCTGATCGCGATCCCGCCGCTGGTCTTCACCTTCCTGGCCGCGCGCCAGATCATCACCGGCCTGACGGCGGGCGCGGTGAAGGGATGAGCACGGCTATGCGACGCGAGAGGCTCCGAGATGGTATCCAGTGGTAAATTGCCGAGCATCAACTAAGGAAAACTCCATGGAGCGACGGCATTTCCTCGCAGCCGGCATGACCGCTGCTGCTGCATCTGCATTGCATGCGCAGGATCTCTATCGACCGTACCGCGGCCAGAAGATCGTGGTCAGCTATCCCGGTCCGCATCCGCACTACGACGCGGCGCAGACCCTTTTCGACCGCTTCACCTCCGAGACCGGCATCTTGGTCGAGCGCGACCGTACGCCCTACCTCGACATGCACGACAAGCAGGTGGCCGAGATGCGGCGCCAGCAGGGCGGCTACGACGTTGTCACCTACCTGCTCACCTGGAAGAACGAGTATGCGCGGCGGGCCCTGTTGCGTCCTCTCGACGACATGTTGGTCGGCCCGCTGGCACAGCCGGGCTACGCGCTGCAGGACATCATCCCCGGCTACCTCGAATCTATCGGCCGGGTGGGCGGCCCGGGTAGCTATCTGCCCCGTTCGCCCGCGCAGCTCTACGGGCTGCCCTATGGTGCCGAGACCAGTGTGCTCGGCTACCGGCGCGACGTGCTGGAGCGGCTCAAGCTGCCGATTCCCACCAACTACACCGAGTTGCTGAGCGCCTGCGAGATGGTGCGCGACAAGGAAAAGATCGGCGGTCTGGCGTCTCGTACTTCGGCGGGCCACCAGATCGTCCATGCCTGGCTGCTGCACCTGACCCCGCACGGCGGCCAGGTGTTCGACGGCAACTACCACGCCGTGCTGCAAAACGAGGCCGGCGTGCGCGCTGCCGAGGTGCTGGCGCGCATCGTGCAGACCGGCCCCGAGGGCCTCGGCGCCAACGCCGGCTTCGGAGAAATGCAGGAGGCCTTCCTTTCGGGCCGCAGCGCGTTCTACCTCGACAGTCTGACGGTGATGAATCTGGCCCACGATCCGAAGCGCTCGCGGGTCGCCGGCAAGGTGGCGTATGCGATGCATCCCACCGCGCGCACCTGGTCGGGCCTGACCGGCGGCTTCGGCCTGGGCGTCCCGGCCAACGCGCGCAATCCCGAGGCGGCTTTCCTGTTCATCCAGTGGCTCACCAACAAGGAGAACGACCTGCGCGTGGCGGTCTCCGGCGGCAATGCCGGGCGCTGGTCCACCCTGTCGGATGCCGAGTTCCGCTCGCGCCGGCCGGAGCAGAGCATTTTGCCGTACGCATTGAAGATCGCCAACCCGGCCTGGCGGCCGCTGATCCCCGAGTGGGACACGATGGCCCGCGACGTGATCGGCCAGGCACTGCCCGACGTGCTGAGCGGCAAGCGCACCGCGGCGGCGGCATTGGCGGCCTGCGTAGCGCCGCTCGATGCGATGGTCGCCGCATCCGATTGGCGCAAGACGCGCACCGGCCGCGCCGCCGACGGGGACCCGGCCGCCGCCCAACACGTCGGTGCCGTGCCGGCCGCTTTTTCTTCTTCCTCCACCGCCTGACTTCCGCGCCTTCGGAGCGTATGACGACGATCCGTCCCGAGATACTGGACCCGCGCTTCGCGCCGGTTGCCGAGGGCGCCGTGCTGCAGCGCCTGTGCACCGGCGCCACCTGGAGCGAAGGCCCCGTCTGGATGCACGAGGACGGCGCGGTGCTCTGGAGCGACATCCCCGCCAACCGCATGCTGCGCTGGTCGGCGGCCGACGGCATGACCGTCTGGCGAGACGGCGTCGACTTCGCCAACGGCCATACCCGCGACCGCGACGGCGCCCTGCTGCACTGCTCCCATGGCCGCCGCGCCATCCTCCGCACCCGGGTCGGCTCCGACGGGGTGCTGGCTTCCACGCCCGACGAGGTGGTGGTGGACCGGTTCGAGGGCCGGCGCCTCAATTCGCCCAACGACCTGGTGGTGCGCAGCGACGGCACGATCTGGTTCACCGATCCTCCCTACGGCATCCTCAGCAACCGCGAGGGCTACGAGGCGGCGTCCGAGCAGACGGCCAACCACGTCTTCTGCTACGAGCCCGCCACCGGCCGCCTGCACGCCGTGACCGACCAGGTGCAGGAGCCCAACGGCCTGGCCTTCTCGCCCGACGAATCGGTTCTCTACGTCAGCGACACCTCGGCCGCACTACGGCGCCCGGGCCGGGGCAACCACCACATCGTGGCGTTCGACGTCGAAGGCCTGCGGCTGCGCGGCATGCGGGTGGTGGCGGTGGTGTCCCCGGGCCTGCCCGACGGCATGCGCATCGACCGCCACGGCTGGATCTACACCAGCAGCCTCGACGCGGTGCAGGTGCTGCACCCCGACGGTACGCTGCTCGGCCGCATCCCGGTGCCGGAGAAGGTGGGCAACCTCACCTTCGGCGGCCCGCGGCGCGACGAGCTGTTCATCGCGGCATCGACCTCGCTCTACCGCATCCGACTCGAAACCCAGGGCATTCAACAGCCATGACCCGCGACATCCTGCTGCTGGTGGAGAAATGCAGCCACTGCTTCAGCTACTACGACGCCGACACCGGCGAACGGCTGGCCAGCATCCCGCTGCCGGATTTCCCGCACGAGTTCGTGGTCGACCGCGAACGGCGCTTCGCCTACGTGGGCCACTACGGCGTGGAGACGTCCGGCCACCCGGGCGAAGGCGGCACCCGCATCCTGCAGATCGACATCGCCGCCCGCACCCTGGCCCGCACCATCGACATCGCACCGTTCAACCGGCTGCACGGCATCCAGATGGACGCGCACGGCCGGCTGTACGCGCTCAGCGAAGACCGGGCGCAGCTGGTGGTGATCGACCGGCCCGCGACCGACACCGCGCCCCGCCGCGCGGTGCCGGTGGGCGGCATCAAGAGCCACCTGTTCGCCCTGGCCCGCGACGGGATGACGGCCTATGCGATGAACCTGCTGTCGCATACCGTGACCAGGGTGCGCCCCCACGACGCGACGGCGGCGCCGGTCGCCTGCGCACCCGGCGAGAAACCCGAGGGCTATGCGCTCAGCCCCGACGAGAAGACGCTCTACGTCACCTGCCGCTGGAGCAACACCCTCTGCGCGATCGACACCGAGACGATGCAGGTGACCCGCCGGGCGCCGTCGCGCGACGACGCGACGCGGCTCTACCTCTACCGCGACGGCCGGCTGGTGGTGAGCAACTACGGCGACCGCAGCCTGTCGGTGGTCGACCCGGCCACCCTGCAGGAACTGCACCACATCCCGATGGAGGCCCGTGCCGTCGCCCTGAGCTACCACCCGACCAAGCCGATCGCCTACGTGAGCCAGGACAACGACAAGGTCGGCGTCTTCGACATGGAGACGCTGCGCTTCGTGCGCTTCATCGCCACGCAGCGCGAACCGGACGTGTCGTTCCTGCTGCCGATGCGACCGCCGGCGGCCTGATGCCCGGCTGCGAGGGAGCTGGTAGAGGCCAGCCCAGCCTTCTCGAAAACACTTTGCTATAAGAATAATAGCAACATGTCGGCGTCTTTCGGCGGCTCCGGCCACTTTTCATTCAAAGACGTGCTGCGCGTCAGCGCCCTTGCGCTGCCGCTGCCTGCCGGCGCCGCAGCACGCGCTCCAGGCATTCGAACACCGCCTCGCTCGCCAGCGCCAGGATCGCCGCAGGCAGCGCGCCGGCCAGCAGCAGGCCGCGGTCGTTGAGCGCCAGGCCGGTGACGATCCGCTCGCCGTAGCCGCCCGCGCCTATGAAGGCGGCGATGGTCGCGGTGCCGATGGCGATCGCGGTGGCGGTGCGCACGCCGGCCATCAGGGTCGGCAGGGCCAGCGGCAATTCGACCGCCAGCATCCGCTGCCCCGGCGTCATGCCCAGCGCCAGCGCCGCCTGCCGCGGCCCTGTCGGCACGGCGGCCAGTCCGGTGGCGGTGTTGCGCATGATCGGCAGCAGCGCATAGAGCATCAGCGCGGCCAGCGCCGGCACGCTGCCGATGCTGCCGGTGAGCGAGATCAGCATCGCCAGCAGCGCGAGCGAGGGCACTGTCTGCAGCAGCCCCGCGGCGCCCAGCATCAGCGCCCGCAACCGGGGCCGGTAGGCCACCGCCATCGCCAGCGGCACGCCGGCCAGCAGTGCCAGGCCGATCGAGGCGGCCACCAGCAGAAGGTGCTGGCGTGTCAGCCGCCAGAGGTCGGGGCCCCAGAGCTTGGCGGCGAACCCGCGGATCGCCGCCGGCGGGGCCGCGTCGGCGGTGGCGGCCCCTGCCGGTGGCGCGGTCGCGTCCGCGTCCGCGTCCGCTTCTGCGTCGGCGGAGGAGACGGAGGCGGAGGCGGAGCCCGCCGCGGGTGCACCCGCCTGCCGGTGCCATGCCTGGGCGATCGCCTCGAACGGCTGGCCGTCCACCTCGGCCCGCGCGTTCATCCGCACCATCTGCGCCTCGTCGATCCGGCCCTGCAGCCGCTGCAGGGCCGCCCACGCCGCCGGGAAGCGTTGCGGCACGTCCAGCCGGTAGAGCAGCACCGCGTCGTAGCGCGGGAAGTAGCTGTCGGCGTCCTGCAGCACCCGCAGGCCGCGGCGCTCGATCTGCGCGTCGGTGGTGTAGATGTCGACGATGTCCACCTGGCCGCGGGCCAGGGCGTCGTAGGCCAGGCCGTGGTCGAGCGCCTGCGGTGTCTGGGGCAGGGCATGGTGCCGTGCCAGGCCCGGCCAGCCGTCGGCCCGGCCCAGGAACTCGTTCGACAGGCCCAGCCGCAGGTCGGGGTGCCGCGCCAGATCGGCCAGGGTGCGGATACCGCGCCGCTCGGCCGCGTCGGCCCGCATCGCCAGCGCGTAGCCGTCGTTGAAGCCCAGCGGCACCGCCACGCCCAGGCCCAGCGGCGCGAGCACGGTGCGCAGCGCGGCCAGGCCGGTGGCGCCGGGCCGCCGCAGGATCTCCTGCGCGATGGTACCGGTGTATTCCGGGTACACGTCGATGCTGCCGCCGCGCAGCGCCGCGTACACGATCGCGGTATTGCCCAGTCCCTGCGACACCCGCGTCGCCGCCCCCGTGGCGGCCGCCTGCTGCGCCACGATCTCGGCCAGGATGTAGCTCTCGGTAAAACGCTTGGACCCGATGCGCAGAGTCTCGGCCGCCTGCACCCCGAACCCCGCCAGCAGCAACGCCACCGTCAAAACGGCACGCCACCAGCCACCAAACCCGTCAACCCAGCGCGCGCCCCTCCCAGGGACGCCGTGGAACCGGCTTTGCCGGGCCACGGGCGTCGCCCCAGGAAGGGGGCTGGCGGCTAAGCGCAGCGAGCAAGCCCGGGGGTGAGCGAAAGTCCTTTGGAGGTGTGCCAAAGCTCTAGTCCATGCGGATATGCCGGATCGCCACCACCAGGCCGACCGCCGCCGCGATCCCGATCAGCACGTATTCGTACGGCCGCAGGCTGCCGATCATCGACTTGATCAGCTCGCTCGCCCAGATGCCGAAGAACGAGACGATCACCGCCCAGACCACCGAGGCGAAAGCGCTCAGCGGCACGAATAGCGCGGCGCGCATCCTGGTCATGCCGAGCGCGACCGGGAACACGATGCGCAGGCCCCAGGCGAAGCGCATCAGCATCACCGTCCAGATCGGATGGCGGTGGACGAAGCCGAAGGCGCGGGTGAAGCGCTTCTGCATCTTCGGGTGCCGCGCCAGCACCTGCTGGCCCTTGTGCCGGCCCAGGAAGAAATAGAACTGGTCGCTCAGGAAGGCCGCCGCCGCGCCGCAGGCGATCAGCGGCCAGATTTTCAGATAACCCTCGTGCACCGCGTAGGCGCCCAGCAGGAGGATGGTTTCGCCTTCGAGCAGGCCGGCGAAGAACACGGCGTAGTAGCCGTAGTCCTGCAAAAGTTCGGAAGGGTGGAACATGGGGCGGGGTTCTTTTGCGATGAATGAGAAGAACGGCAATCAGAGCTGGAAGGCGACGGTCAGCAGCAGGCCTTCGGTGATATCGCGCAGCAGCGAGGGCGGCCGGGGGTCGAAGTCGTGGCCGGTGGCGGCCAGCACGGCGATCCAGTCGGCCAGCCACTCGATCTCGGCCGGGCTGTAGAAGACGACGGCCGCCTCGTGGTTGATCAGCAGGCTGCGCAGGTCGAGGTTGATCGATCCGCACATCGCCAGGCTCTCGTCGACCACCACCGCCTTGGCATGTGCCATCGCCGGCAGCATCCGGAACCGCACCCCGACGCGCGACAGCTCCCGCATCGCCCGCATGCGCACGAAGTCGGCCAGCCGGTGGTTGGAGCGGGTGGGCAGCGCCACCGTGATCTCCACGCCGCGCCGCGCGGCCAGCCGCATCGCGTCGCGCAAAAAGTTGTCGGGCACGAAGTAGGGCGTGACGACCAGGATGCGGTTCTGCGCGCGGAAGCAGGCATCGATCATCAGGGCCTGGGCGGTGTCCTCGGTCTGGTCGGGGCCGCTGGGCAGGAACTGCGCGAGCGCGCCGTGCGGCACCTCTGCCGGGCTCGCCACCGGCCGCGGCGCGTGGCCGCGGGCCGAAGCCCAGTCCTGCTCGAACTGATGTGCCGCCGCCGCCGCCACGCCGCCGTGCAGGTCGAACGACAGATCGACCCACGGCGTCTCGCCCGCACGCCCGTTGAAGTATTCGGTCGCCAGGTTGCGGCCGCCGCACCAGAGCCAGGCGTGGTCGGCGATCAGCAGCTTGCGGTGGTTGCGCAGGTTGCGCGGGCCGCTGCGGCGCAGGCTCAGGAACGGTCGGAAGACGGCGACCTCGGCGCCCGCCTCGCGCAGCGCATCGAAGGCGTTGCGCGGCGCCAGCAGCGCGCCGTAGCCGTCGAGCAGCAGCCGCACCCGCACGCCCTCCCGTGCGCGCGCCGCCAGCCGCGCGACGGTTTCGCGGCCGACGTCGTCGTCGCCGATCAGGAAGGTGCAGACGTCGATCCGGGAGCGCGCCTGCGCGATCGTGTCCCAGAGCGCGGCCAGCGCCTCGCTGCCGTCGTGGTGCATCCGCACGCTGCAGGCCGAGGGCGGCGCCAGGCCGAAGCTCTCGATCAGCTCGGCCGCCCAGTGCCCGAGCGGGATGGCCGGCCGCGCCCGCGGCAGGCGGGCCGGGCGCAGCTTGCGGCTGCCGAAGACCAGGTACATCGGCAGCACCAGGTACGGCAGCAGCGCCAGACCCATGACCCAGGCGATCGCGCTGGAAGGCGCCCGCTGCTCGCCGCGCGCACGGGTCGTGATGACATAGGCCAGGACCGCCAGGGTGCCGAACAGCAGGTGCTCGGGGATGGTGGGCAGCCTGTCGAGGAGGGAGCGCAGCATGGGTGGGAAGTATGGGGGGACGGGGTGGGGGAGGGTGGTAGGACTTGGGCGCTTGATGTTGCGGCTGCTAACGGGTCGGGTGCGTTGGGATCGCTTGGCCCCCTGCGAGGGCGTGAGGGCGGCGGTCGGCTTGGCATCCATGGGCTACTGATACGCCGACTGCTCGGCTGTCTTGTCTTGCTCCCTCTCCCTCTGGGAGAGGGTTGGGGTGAGGGCCGCGCCCGGCTGATTTGTGTCGCTGCTGCTCGTCGCTGCGTTGCCTGTTTTGGGTCCGGAGGCGGGGATTTCGCCCCCGCGGGCGAGTCCCTTTCTTTGCTTCGCCAAAGAAAGGAACCAAAGAAAGGCGACCCCACGTGCTGCGTCCCTCCGCTGCGCTGCGGGCAACCTGCGGTGCTCGCGGCAGGCGGGGTCCGCGCAAACTCGCTGCGCTCAGACATGCGCGGCCCTTTTTCCGCCTGCCGCTGCGCTCCTCGGCGCATCCCGAGGGGCGGGGGTGCGGGGACTCTCGGCTGCTGCCGGCTGCGCGGCAGTTACGCCTGGGGGGGGAAAGCGGCAATAAAAACGGCAATAGCACCTGCACTGTCGCTGGCGCTGTAGCTGGCGCTGTAGCTGTAGCTGTAGCTGGCAACGGCAACGGCACCGAGGCAGATGTTTGAAAGAAAAGTGGCTGTAGCCGGCGTACAGCGCCGACGGTTAGCTATTGATTTAGTAGCGTTCGTGCAAAAGGGTAATGCGACGATGGCCCGGGCCACCCATACTCCAGCCCTCTCTCCGCGAGCAAGAGGCAGTGAAACCGAAGCGTCAGACAGCCGAGCAAAGCCACGATCCGCCCCTCGTGCCGAGCGAAGCAAGGGCACCCCCAGGCCGAGCGCAGCGATGGCCCGTGTGGACCCCGCTCCCGCTCCCCAGCCCCTCTGCGGCGTCGAGGAGCGCAGCGGGCGGCGGATCAGGTCCCGCGATTGTCTGAGCGGAGCGCAGCGCAGCGAGTTGGAGCGGGACCCCGCCGCACGCGAGCACCGCAGAGCAGTCCGGCGCAGCCGGACCGCCGCAGCGGGGTCGCCTTTCTTTGGTTCCTTTCTTTGGCGAAGCAAAGAAAGGGACTCGCCCGCGGGGGCGAAATCCCCGCCTCCGGACCCAAAACAGGCAACGCAGCGACGAGCAGCAGCGACACAAATCAGCCGGGCGCGGCCCTCACCCCAACCCTCTCCCAGGGGGAGAGGGAGCCAGATATAGCAGCCAGCCAGCCAGCCAGCCAGCCAGCCAGCCAGCCAGCCAGCCAGCCAGCCAGCCAGGCCAGGCCAGGCCAGGCCAGGCCAGGCCAGGCCAGGCCGGATTACGCCAGCCACCCACCCCTACGCCAACATCACCCGATTCTTCCCCGCCTTATTCGCCAGATACATCGCCTGATCCGCCCGCTTCAACGCATCCCCCGGCGTATCGCTGGCCGACACCGCCGACACCCCCGCGCTGAACGTGATCAGCACCTTGTCGTTGTTCGCCAGGAAGTACCGCTTCGTCAGCTCCCGCTGCAAACGCTGCAGCACCGCCACGCCCTCTGCCGGCGGCGTGTCCGGCATGACCACCACGAACTCCTCGCCGCCGTAGCGGGCCAGCGTGTCCTGCGCCCGCAGCGATTCGCGCGCCACCTGCGCCAGGTGCACCAGCGCCGCGTCGCCACTCGCGTGGCCCAGCCGGTCGTTGATCTGCTTGAAGTTATCGATGTCGAGCAAACCGATGCAGACGGCGGTGCCGGCCCGGCGGGCGCGAGCCACCTCGCGGTCGGCGGCTTCGTCCAACCCCTTGCGGTTCAGCGCGCCGGTGAGCGGATCGTGGCGGGCCTGGGCACTGGCGTTTTCGAGGGCTGCCTGCAGGCGTCCGATCTCGGCCTGGGTGGCGGCGGTCTTGTCCTGGAGCGACTGCAGCTCGTCGCGGTGGACCCGGCTGTCGAGCGCCATCGCGCGGGTGGCGGAGATCACTTCCTGCAGCACCGGCGCCATCTCCTCCAGCGAACGCACCTCGCCCAGCCGGTCGGCGCACTGCTCGATCTTGTCTTGGTAGACGCCGCTCGACGCGGTCATCTGCGACAGCCGCGCGATGAAGCTGGCCAGCATGTCCTTCATCTGCTCCTGCGCATCCAGACTGCGCTGGCGCGATTCGGACTGCTTGACGATCACGTCCTTCAAACGCTTCTGCAGGTCGTCCAGGCGCAGCGTCAGGGGCGGCTCGGCGGCGGCCTGCAGCGCGTCGGCCTGGCCCTGGAGCCAGCGGTCGTCCAGGCTCAGCTCTCCGATGTTCTGGAAGATCAGCTGCAGGGAGGCGAGCAGCCCGGCCCGGATCGCCGACTGGTCCTCGGCCGCGAACGACAGGCGAAAGCCCAGGTCGGCCAGCATCGGCTGCAGCACCTCGGCGGACGAAGGCGCGCGCAGGGCATGCAGCAGGGTGTCGGCGGTCTGCTGGAGCCGGGCGTCCTCGGTGCCGAGGGCGGGCATCACGTTCTCGACCAGGCGGGCGATCTGCTCCAGCAGGGTGGCGGGCAAGGTCTCCGCCACGGGCGTCGGCGCGCGCTCCGCAGGGATCGGGGCGGAGCCCTGCGCCGCCGCGTCGGCTCCCGGCGCCGCGACCGTCGCATCCTGCGCGGCGGAGGCGCCCAGGCCCAGCTGGGCATACCCGGCGATCGCGCGCTGTAGGTCGGTCCAGCTCTTTTGCTGTACGGCCGCGTCGAACTGGGTCAGAAGCCGCTTCTGCACCGGCGTCTCACCCGGCAGGGCGCGGGCGATACGGCCCAGGGGACCGTCGGGGAACGGGGTCGGTGTCGCGGTGCCGGCGATCTCGTCGTAGAGCGTCTGGTAGTTGTCGGGCGATGGCGCCAGTTTGCGGGTCGCCAGCAGCTTGAGAGTGTCCCGGGCGATCTCGGAGGGCGGGCGTGCGGACATGTCGATGCGCTCTGTAACCAATAGTCAGGTGCCGAGTGTGACAGAGCGAACCCGCCGCGGGCATCCATACGCGGCGACAGGCCATTGGAGGCATGTCGCAATGCGGCAACGGCAGGAGTGCTAGAGTTTCCTTGAATCGTAAGTTTTGAAACTAATTTGTTTCCTTTCGCGTAGTGATGCTCGGACGTGCCTGCTCGGGTGTATACGTTGTGAAAAACAGTTGCCGGCATTTCAGCCAAGGAGTCATGATGAATATTTTGAGAAAAATGAAATTGGGCACGACCTTGGGTGTCGGCTTTGCCGTTTTGATTATGTCGGGCCTTTTGCTGGCTATTTTCGGAAAATCACAGCTGAATTCGTTGGGCAAAAACATTCAGTTCATTGCCGATGACCGTGTTGCGAAGGTTTTATTGGTACAGGATGTAAAAGATAATGTCAATATTATCGCGCGCGCCGCGAGAAATATCGCGCTCCTGAGCGATTCCGAGAAAATGGCTTTCGAGAAGAAGCGCATAGACGACGCGCGCATACGCAACACCGAAGCATTGAACAAATTGCAGCAGATGGCGTCCGCCCCCGAGGAGCAGCGCCTGGTGGCCGAGGTCAATACGACGAGAGTTCCCTACAACGCGGGTATTGACAAAGCTGTCGCACTTGGATTGGAAGGTAAAAATGTAGCGTCGCGCGATACGCTCATGAACGAGGTCAACCCGTTGCAGGCGGCCTTTTTCAAAGCGCTGGAAACCTTGGTCGAACAACAGCGCAAAATCCTGCTGGAAACGGTCGCCAGTTCGCAAAATGAGGCCGCGGCCTCCGGCATCACCATGCTGATCGTGGCGGCCATCGCGGCGGTCGCGGGTGCTTTGCTGGCGTGGGGCATTACCCACAGCGTCAAATCGCAGCTCGGCGGTGAACCCGCGTATGCCGCCGCCATCGCGCAGGAGGTGGCGCAGGGCAACCTGGCGATCGATGTCCGGCTGCGCAAGAGCGACAGCCACAGCGTGCTGGCCGCGATGGAGACGATGCGCGCCAGCCTGAGCCGCGTCGTCAGCGAAGTGCGCCATGGGAGTGAATCCGTCGCCACCGGCGCAGGCCAGATCGCGACGGGCAACGCCGACCTGAGCCAGCGCACCGAAGAGCAGGCGTCGAACCTGCAGCAGACGGCGGCGTCGATGGAGGAAATGAATTCCACGATCAAGCAGAACGCCGACACGGTCCGCACTGCGACGCAGATGGCGCAATCGGCCAGCAGCACGGCCAGCCGCGGCGGAGATGTGGTCGGCGAGGTGGTGCGCACGATGGAGGACATCTCCGCCAGTTCGCGCAAGATCGGCGACATCATCGGCGTGATCGACAGCATCGCGTTCCAGACGAACATCCTGGCCCTGAACGCGGCGGTGGAGGCGGCGCGGGCCGGCGAGCAGGGCCGCGGATTCGCGGTCGTGGCCAGCGAGGTGCGCAGCCTGGCGCAGCGCAGCGCCACGGCGGCCAAGGAAATCAAGGTCCTGATTGGCGAGAGCGTGGCGAAGGTCGATACCGGATCGCGGCTGGTGGGCGATGCCGGCGCCACGATCGGCGAAGTGGTCGACCAGGCCCGCCGTGTCGCCGACCTGATCGGCGAGATCGGCGCGGCGACCCACGAGCAGGCGCAGGGCATCTCGCAGGTGAGCGACGCCGTCAACCAGCTCGACCAGGTGACGCAGCAGAACGCGGCGCTCGTCGAGGAGTCCGCGGCCGCGGCCGACAGCCTCAACTACCAGGCCGCGCGACTGGTGGAAGTGTTGAGCGTGTTCCGGATCGATGCGGCGGCGGCGCAGGCGTCGCCGCCGCTGCCGGAAAAGCGCAGCCGGCCAGCCGCACCCTCCGGGGCGCCCGTGCCGAAGAAAGTGGCTTTGGCCCGGGGCCCCGGGGATCGCTCCGCACCCGTGGTTGCACAGAGCAAGCGCGTCGCGCAGCAGCAGGTCGCCTTGTCGGCCCCGAACGCCGACGACTGGGAAAAGTTCTGATCCGGGCGGCGGCCTCTTAGAGCGGCTAACACAACCCAGCGAAGCGGTTCTGGCTAGGCGCCGCATCGCAGACAGTACGAGTAGTACGACAAGGTGCGGCAACGACGCCAGAAGGGTTGTGTTAGCCGCTCTTAGGGGGCTGCTGCGGCCGTCAGCCCGTCGGCGGGAACCACGCCGCACCGGGCCGGCCGTCCCACGGCGGGTAGCGGTGCATCGTCCGTGCGAACGCCGCGCTGCCGGTCCAGGCGGCCAGCCAGGCGTGCAGGTGCGGCCAGGGTTCGGCGGCGAAGCCGTCGGGCTCCACCATCGCGAACTGGCGCACGAAGGGCAGGATCGCCGCATCCGCCAGGCCGGGCCGGTCGCCGAAGAGATGGGGGGTGCGGTGCAGTCGCGTTTCCAGGGTCCGCAGCCAGGCCGCGCCGGTGTCCCGCGGCGCGGCATCGGCCCGAGCGGCGCCGGCACGGTCCGGGTACTTGAAGCCGTCCAGCGCGGGCTTGAAGACCGTGTCGCACGCCTCTATGAGGGCCTGCATCTCGCCGGCGCTGCCGCGGGCGGGCTGCAGCCAACCGGCGGGATCGCGGATCTCCAGCGCCCAGCGCATGATGTCGAGGCTCTGGTCGAGCACGCGGCCGTCAGCCAGCACCAGCACCGGCACCGTGCCCTTCGGCGATGCGGCGAGCAGCGCGGCGGGCTTGTCGCGCAGCACCACCTCGCGCAGTTCGCAGCGCACGCCGCCGGACAGCAGCGCGGCCCGGGCGCGCATCGCGTACGGGCAGCGCCGGAACGAGTACAGGACCGGCAGCGTCTGCGCGTTCAGTTCCACGGTACCGCGCCGGGGGCCGCGTCGTCGGCATCCTCGGCCATCCGCTCGCGCAGGGCGCGTTCGGCGTCGGCCAGTTCCTTTTCGCGCCGCTGCCGCTCTGCCGGCGCCAGGTTGGGCAGGTCGCGTGCGAACTGCTGGCTGATCCATTTGAGCTTGAGCGCCAGCGAGGCGGCGGTGTCGGGCGTGGTCATGCGGCTTTCGGGGGGCGCAAAGACGGATTAGACCAGCGCCCTTCCGCAGCCTGGTGCCTGCCGCCGCTACAGTGCACGCAGACAACAACGAGAGGAATCCGCATGGACCACGCCGCCGAGACACCACCCCGCCTCCTGCACGGCGCCGCCGCCGGTGCCGACCGTCCGCCCGAGCGGCCCGACTGGACGATTCCGCAGGGCTGGGAGCGCTACACGCCGCAGGAGCACGCGACCTGGCGCACCCTGTTCGTGCGCCAATCGAAGCTGCTGCCCGGCCGCGCCTGCGAGGCCTTTGTCGCCGGCATGCAGGCCCTGCCGATCGGTGCCGAGCAGATTCCCGACTTCGAGCGGCTGAGCGAGGTGCTGATGCGCCACACCGGCTGGCAGGTGGTGGCGGTGCCGGGGCTGGTGCCCGACGAAGTGTTCTTCGACCACCTGGCGAACCGCCGCTTTCCCGCGGGCCGGTTCATCCGCACGCCGGCGCAGCTCGACTACCTGGAAGAGCCCGACGTCTTCCACGACGTCTTCGGCCACGTGCCGATGCTGATGAATCCGGTGATCGCCGACTTCGTGCAGGCCTACGGCCAGGGCGGTTTGCGGGCGCAGGCGCTGGGCGTGCTGCCGCAGCTGGCGCGGGTCTACTGGTACACGGTCGAGTTCGGCCTGGTGCGCGAAGCGGCCGGCCTGCGCATCTACGGCTCGGGCATCGCATCGTCGTACACCGAGAGCGTCTTCGCGCTGGACGACGCGTCGCCCAACCGCATCGGTTTCGACCTGGAGCGGGTGATGCGCACCCGCTACCGGATCGACGACTTCCAGGAAACGTATTTCGTGCTCGACCGGCTGGACGACCTGCTGCGGCTGGCCGAGGTCGATTTCGGACCGCTGTACGAGCGAGTGCGGCGCCTGTCCGAATACGAGCCGGGCGACGTGCCGCCGACCGACCGGGTGCTGCACCGTGGCACCGGCCGCTACCACGCGGGGCGCAAGACAGTCTGACGGCCGGTTTCCGGACGGCACCGCGCTATGGAAAAAGAGCGCCTGGTCGTTGCGGAACAGCGGCCAGGCGCTCTTTTCATGCTCGTTTCCGGGCGACGGCACTTAAAGCGTGTCGATGAAGCTGCGCAGTTTGTCCGAGCGGCTCGGGTGCTTGAGCTTGCGCAGGGCCTTGGCTTCGATCTGGCGGATCCGCTCGCGGGTCACGTCGAACTGCTTGCCGACTTCTTCCAGCGTATGGTCGGTCGACATCTCGATGCCGAAGCGCATCCGCAGCACCTTGGCTTCGCGCGGGGTCAGGCCGTCGAGGATGTCCTTGACCACGTCGCGCAGGCCGGCCTGCATCGCCGCCTCGATCGGCGCGGTGTTGGCACCGTCCTCGATGAAATCGCCCAGGTGGCTGTCGTCGTCGTCGCCGATCGGCGTCTCCATCGAGATCGGCTCTTTCGCGATCTTCATGATCTTGCGGATCTTGTCCTCGGGGATCTCCATCTTCTCGGCCAGGATGGACGCATCCGGCTCGAAGCCGAACTCCTGCAGATGCTGGCGCGAGATGCGGTTCATCTTGTTGATCGTCTCGATCATGTGCACCGGGATGCGGATCGTGCGGGCCTGGTCGGCGATCGAGCGGGTGATCGCCTGGCGGATCCACCAGGTCGCGTAGGTCGAGAACTTGTAGCCGCGGCGGTATTCGAACTTGTCGACCGCCTTCATCAGGCCGATGTTGCCTTCCTGGATCAGGTCCAGGAACTGCAGGCCGCGGTTGGTGTACTTCTTGGCGATGGAGATCACGAGGCGCAGGTTGGCCTCGATCATTTCCTTCTTGGCGTCGCGCGACGCGCGCTCGCCGTCGTTCATCCGCTTGTTGATGCCCTTCAGCTCCGGCAGCGGCACGACCACCCGCGACTGGATGTCCATCAGCTTCTGCTGCAGTTCCTGGATCGGCGGGATGTTGCGGGCCATCACCGTGCTCCAGGACTTGCCCGAGGCGACCTGCTTCTCGACCCACTTCAGGTTCAGCAGGTTCGGCGGGAAGTCCTTGACGAAGGTCTCCTGCGGCATGCCGCACTTGTCGACGATGATGCGGCGCAGTTCGCGCTCCTTCTTGCGCACGTCGTCGACCTGGGCGCGCACCATGTCGCACAGCTTCTCGATGGTCTTGGCGGTGAAGCGGATCGTCATCAGCTGCTCGCTGAGCGCGGCCTGGGCCTTCAGGTACGCAGGAGTGCCGTAGCCTTCCTTGTCGTAGACCTTGTGGACCTGCTCGAACAGCTCGCGCATCCTGTCGAAGCGCGACAGCGCCTCGCGCTTCAATTCTTCCAGCTTCTTGGTCAGCGCCTTGGAGCCGCCCTTGCCGTCGTCGTCGTCTTCCTCGTCGAACTCGTCGAAGTCCTCCTCGGCCACGTAGTCGTCGGCTTCGTTGGGGTTGGAGAAGCCGTCGACGATGGTCGAGATGACGACCTTGCCTTCGCGGATGTCCTCGCCCATCACCAGGATCGCGGCGATGGTGGCGGGCGACGCGCTGATCGCCTCCATCATGGCCTGCATGCCGCCTTCGATGCGCTTGGCGATCTCGATCTCGCCTTCGCGGGTCAGCAGCTCGACGGTGCCCATTTCGCGCATGTACATGCGGACCGGGTCGGTGGTGCGGCCGAATTCGCTGTCGACGGTGGAGAGCGCGGCCTCGGCTTCTTCCTCGGCTTCCTCGACAGTGGCGGCGGTGGGGGTGACGTTGTTCTGGAACAGCGTCTCGGCGTCGGGCGTCTGCTCGTAGACCGCGATGCCCATGTCGTTCAACATGGCGATCACGACTTCCATCGTCTCGGCGTCGACCAGCTTGTCGGGCAGGTGGTCGGAGATCTCGACCTGCGTCAGGTAGCCGCGGGTCTTGCCGAGCGTGATCAACGCCTTCAGGCGCGAACGGCGCTTGGCCATGTCCTCTTCCGACAGGACGGTCTCGTCCAGCCCGAATTCCTTCATCAAGGCGCGTTCCTTCGCCTTGCTGATCTTCATGCGCAGCGGCTTGACCTTCTCGGCGGGGGCGGCGGCTGTGGCGTCGCCCGTCTCTGCGACGGCCGCGGTCTCGGCTTCCGGCTCTTCTGCGAACTCGGCCTCGATGTCCGACAGGTCGGTGTCGTCGCTGTCCACCTGGGCCTTTCGCACCGCCGTCTTGACCGCGGCGGCGGCCTTGGCCGGGCGGCCCGGCTTCTTCTTGGTCGCCGCCAAGGCCGCGGCGTCGTCGCCAAGCACGGCGGCTGCTGCGGCGGCAGGCGCCTTCGCCACCTTCGCCACCTTCGACTTGGTGGCCTTGGCGGCGTTCTTCAGCAGTTCGTCGGCTGCGTCTTGGAGTTTCGAGGCGGCGGACTTGGGAACGGTCACTATCGTGGCTTTCTTCGCGGCGGCAGGGGCGGCGGCCCGGACTGCCGGCTGGGCAGCGGCTTTCGGCGGTCGCGCTGCGGGTTTGGAAACGGTCTTGGCGGGCGGGGCGGACTTGACGGACTTCGCGGGCTTTTGAGCAGGCATGACGACCTCGGGATCAAAGACGGACACACAGAAGATGCAAGGCGCCACGAACCCGGCGCTGGCAGAAACGGCACGGACCCGGGCCCGCTGCCTGTGCTGCAGAGGGTCCGGCGCTGCCCGGTACCTGCTGCAAATGAGGAGAAATCCTCGGACGGCAAGATGTCTGGGCGATCATTTGGGGTGCAGTCCTTGCGGGGATGGGGCGGTCGTGCGCAGTGGCATCGGTGGGCCGTATCCGGAGGTGCTGCTGTCGCTCTTGCCGTCAGCTAACCGCGCATTATAGTGCGGCGGGATTCCTACATGGGGACGGGGCGGGCCGATACAAGAGCCTTGCGCTGTTCGTCGAGGGCGCGCCAGCGCTGCATCGCGGCCGGGTCGGTCGCCGCCGCGGCGATCGCCTCGCTCTGCTGGCGCTTGATCTGCTCGATGAATTCGAGCCGCAGCACGCCGCGCAGTTCGGCCTTGATATCGCGCAGGTCGGCCTCGGCCACCGTCTCGGCGTGCGACCCGGCCATCAGGCGCAGGGCGGTGGCTTCGCAGTCGTGGCCCTCCAGGCCCTCGCGGATCGCCGCCCAGGGCAGCGGGCCGTGCTCGTGCAGCTGGCTCTCCAGCCAGACGAACAGCGGGCCGTGCGGCGCGGGTAATGCGCTCAGCATGACGTGCTCGTCCTGCGACAGGTCTTCCATCGCCGCCATGTGGGTCAGCAGCAGGCAGGCGGCGTGGTCGGCGCGGCTCGGCGGTGCGGTGCGGGCCCGGCGGGCGCCGCCGGTGGCGTCGCCGTAGTCGCCGTAGCCCTCGTGGTCGCGGACATCCTGGAAGCCCGACTTGCCGCGGCCGTCGGCGCGCCACGGCCGGCGGCCGGCCCGCGGGTCGGCCGCCGGCGGGCGGGGCGGCTGGTCGGGCGCGCCGGGGTCGGCCGGCTCGGGCGCGCGACGTTCCGCCCCGCGCCCGCCGCGGCCCGCCTCCCTGGCGGCCCACAGCTCCGACAGGCCGCGCGCCTCCAGCTGCACCGCCTCGGCGATCTCGGCGATCAATTGCAGCCGCAGCGCGCCCTCGGGCAGGGCCTGCCAGAGCGGCCGGGCCTGGCTGGCCATGCGGGCGCGGCCCTCGGCGGTCTCCAGGTCGCAGCCCTCGCGGGCGGCCTCCAGCAGGAAGCGGCTGAGCGGCACCGCGTCGGCCACGTGCCGGGCGAAGGCCTCGGCGCCGTTCTCGCGGATGAAGCTGTCGGGGTCGTGCTCGGCCGGCAGGAACAGGAACTTGACCGAGCGGGTGTCTTCGGCGAAGGGCAGGGCCGCGTCCAGGGCCTTGCGCGCCGCACGCCGGCCGGCGCCGTCGCCGTCGAAGCTGAAGACCACCGTGTCGGTGAACCGGAAGAGCTTCTGCACATGCTCGTGGGTGCAGGCGGTGCCCAGCGTGGCGACCGCGTTGGGGAATCCCAGCTGGGCCAGGGCGACCACGTCCATGTAGCCCTCGGTCACCAGGGCGTAGCCGTGCTCGCGCAGGGCCGAGCGCGCCTCGAACAGGCCGTACAGCTCGCGGCCCTTGCTGAAGACCGGCGTTTCGGGCGAGTTGAGGTACTTGGGCTTCTCGTCTGTCAGCACCCGGCCGCCGAAGCCGATGCATTCGCCCTTGACGTTGCGGATCGGGAACATCACCCGGTCGCGGAACCGGTCGTAGCGCTTGCGCTCGGATTCGGGCACGCCGTCTTCTTCCTCGCCGACGATCACCAGGCCGCTCTCGGCCAGCAAGGGGTCGTCGTAGGCCGGGAACACGCTGGCCAGGCCGCGCCATCCGGGCGGCGCGTAGCCCAGGCCGAAGCGCCGCGCCACCGCGCCCGACAGGCCCCGGCCCTTGAAGTAGTCGATCGCCCGCTGCGATGTCTTCAGCTGCTTGCGCCAGGCGTCGCCGGCGCGCTCCAGCACGTCGCTGAGGGTAGCCTGGCGCTGGCGTTGCTCGGCGGCCCGGGCGCGCTCGGCGGGCGAGACGTCGTCCTCGGGCACTTCCAGGCCCTGCTGCTGGGCCAGGTCCTTCACCGCGTCGACGAAGCCCATGCCGACGTACTCCATCAGGAAGCCGATCGCGTTGCCGTGCGCGCCGCAGCCGAAGCAGTGGTAGGTCTGGCGCGACGGGCTGACCGAGAACGAAGGCGACTTCTCGTTGTGGAACGGGCACAGGCCGGTGAAGCTGGCGCCGGCCTTCTTCAGCTGCACGTGCCGGCCCACCACCTCGACCACGTCGGTGCGGGTCACGAGTTCCTGGATGAACGACGGGGGAATGGCCACCGGGGGATTATCCCGGCAGCCGGTCAGCCGCGATGCACGCCCGGCCGTCCGTCCTCGACATGGAAGCGCGCCAGGGTGGCGATGCCGCTGTCGGCGCGCGCCGGATCGTCGACCACGCGCAGCGCGGTGTCCCAGCCGCGCGGCGTGAGATCCGCCAGGGCGTAGCCGCGCTTCTCGCAGTCGGCGAAGACGACCTGCGGATTGCGCCGCACCAGTGCGTCGACCCGCTCCTGCGTGGTGCCGGAGAAGGACGAAACCGAGGTGCCGCAGAACTCGCTGGCGATCACCGGCCCGGCCGCGCGGGCGCCGTCGGCATGCAGGTTGCAGACGTAGTTCTGATGGATGTCGCCGCCCACGAAGACGGTGTTGCGCGGCGCATGCCCGGCGATGGCGCCGATCAGCCGGTCGCGGGCGGCGGGATAGCCGTCCCAGCTGTCGGTCGGCACCGTGGCATGGCCGGCCGGGCCGTAGTGGCGGGGCGAGAACAGGGTCTGCTGGGCCAACACCGTCCAGCGGGTGGCATCGCCGGCCGCGTCCTCGGCCAGGCCCGCATCGAGCCAGCGCTCTTGCGCGGCGCCCAGGAAGCTGCGGCCGGGCGACTGCAGTTCGGGGCATTCGTCCTCCCGCACCGCGCCGGCGCTGCTTCTGGAGGGGTCGCGGCAGGCCTGCAGGTCCTTGAACTGGCGGCCGTCGAGCACATGGAAGCGGGCCAGCCGGCCGAAGGCGTAGCGCTCGTTCACCCGCACCCCGCCCAGGGTGCCCAGGCCGGCCATGCCGCGCACCAGGGCGTCGCTGCGCAGCGGCATGTTCTCGTAGAACGCCTGGTAGGCGGCGCCGCGTTGCGCCAGGAAGTCGGCGGGCGCGGCGCGGCCGTGCAGGCCGGCGTAGTCGTTCTCGACCTCGTGGTCGTCCCAGGTGACGATCCAGGGGCAGGCGCGGTGGGCGGCCTGCAGGTCGGGGTCGCTCTTGTGCAGGGCGTAGCGGTCGCGGTAGTCGGCGAGCGTCACCGCCCGGTGCAGGGCGTGGATGCGGGCCAGCGGCCGGTCGGGTTTGCGGGGCGTGGCGGTCTCGTAGATGTAGTCGCCCAGGAACACCACCAGGTCGGGCTGCTCGGCCGCCAGGTGGCGCCAGGCGGCGTAGTAGCCGTGCTCCCAGCGCTGGCAGGAGGCGAAGGCGAAGCGCAACCGCGCGGCCAGGGTGTGCGCCGCCGGGCTGGTGCGGGTCCGGCCCGGCGTGCTGACCGCGTCGCCCGCCATGAAGCGGTAGTGGAACCAGCGGTCGGGCGGCAGGCCCGCCAGCTCTACATGCACCGCATGTCCCAAAGCCGGCAGGGCGGCTGCGGTGCCGCTGCGCACGATGCGGCGAAAGCCTTCGTCGTCGGCGATTTCCCAGCGCACCGGCACCTCGGCAGCCGGCTGCGGCAGGGCGGCGGTGTCGAGCCGGGTCCAGAGGACGAAGCCGTCTTCCGACGGCGAGCCGCTGGCGACGCCGCAGGCGAAGGGGTCGGCCCGCAGGCCGCGGGCGAGGGCGTGGCGAAGCGGCGGTGTGCCGGTCGCGGCGAGGGCGGCCGCCAGGCGCAGCCAGAGTCTTCGGTCCATGGAGGGTGGCCGGGAATGGTGGGGCCGCTAGCGTAGCGGAGCGCCGGGGGCGGCGGAGGCTCGGGGCGTGCGGCGATGGCACCCTCCGCGACCGTTATCCGAATGAAAACTACCTCTGGTCGGCGCTGGTAGACGGCTGCTAGCTATTAAAAGTGTAGCAACTGGATGGGCGGCGACAGGGACCGCCGCGAGCCGATACACCCACGCACCGGCGGACAACATCGAGCCATCCACAGCAGGGTCCGTCCAGGTGCTTCAGCGATGGCGGGCTCACCAGGCAAGCCACCGCCTGGTGGGTGGCGATGGGTACCGTGGCGGCAGCGTTGGCAAGGACCGCGACACCGCAGCCGTGCCTTGCCTCGGCTTTGGCGGGTACGTCACAGTGCATGACACGCCCTAGTCGTAGGTGATCGTGTAGACGAGGTCGACCGCGCTCTTCGCGCCGGTCTGGCCGCGCAGCTGCAGCCGGCGGGTCAGGTCGTAGAAGATGTAGAGGGTGCCCAGCGTGCCCGACAGGCTGCGCTCGTAGGTCAGGTAGACGTTCTGCGACACCCGCTTGCCGAAGGTCAGCGCCGCGGCCGAGGCATCGCTGCCGCTGCCCGGACCCTTGAATCCGACCTCGTCCAGCCCTACCTTGGCCGCGATGTTGCCCGAGCCGCCCCCGCCGCCGGAGAGAAGCGCCAGCGCGGCCTGCTGCAGCAGCGCGGCCTCGGCGCCGCCGCTGGCGGCGGCCCGGCCCAGCACCACCCACGAGAGCTTCTCGGCATCGGGCAGGTCGGGGTCGGAGTACAGCCGCACCACCGGCGACTGCGCGCTGCCGGTGATCTGCACGCCGGCCCGCACGGCGATGTTGGGCCGTATCGCCAGGATGTCGAGCGCCGGGTTGTCGTAGGCGCCGCTGAACCGCGCCAGGCCCGATTCGATATCGAGCTGCTGGCCGTAAGCGCGGTAGCGGCCCTGCACCGTGCGGATGTCGCCGGTGACCCGCGGCGGCACGCCCAGGCCCATGGTGCTGGCGATCTCCAGCTTGCCGGTCAGGCGGGTGGTGAGGCCCTTGCCCTGCACCGCGAAGTCGTCGCCCATGTCGAAGGTGACGACGATGTCGGGCGGCTGCGCGGTGTCGACCCGGGTCGCTGCCTGGTCCTCGCGCTCGGCGGCCCTGGCGGCCTCGCGGTCCTTGGCCGCCGAATGCACCACCACGTCGGAACCCAGGCCGGGCGCGCCGCCGTCGGGCAGGATGATCGCGGCCCGGTCGGCCGTCAGCGCGCCGCGCAGGGTCAGCCTGCCCTTCTCCAGCCGGGTCTGCAGGTTGCCCGACAGGGTCACCTGCCGGTCGGGCCGCACCGAGACGCGCAGCGCGCGGATTTCGGTGTTGAGTGCGACGCGGATGCCGTCGCCCCAGGCCAGGTCGCCGCGGGCGGTGAGCGATCCGCCGTCGTCGCCCGCCAGGCCGCGGCCGGTGGAGCGGCTGCCGGCGATGCCCGCGATGCGGGTGCTGCTGCCGGTGCCGCCCTGCAGGGTGAGCTCGGTGATCTCCAGCCGGTCATCGCGCAGGGTGGAGCGCAGCCGGCCGTTGCGCAGCTCGACGCCGTCGACCACCGAGCGCACCGACAGGCCGTCTGCGTCGAGCGTGCCGTTCCACCGCGGTGCCGCGCGGTTGCCGCCCAGCGTGGCGGCGGCCTGCAGCGAGCCCTGTACCCGCCAGCCGGGCGGCGCCAGCACCGACCAGACGCCGACGTTCGGCAGCCGCGCATCGAGCTTGCCGGCCAGCGGCGCGTCCTCGGCCCAGCGCCAGCCGCCGTCCGCGCGCTGCAGCCGGGTCGAGGCGCTGGCGGTGATCTGGCCGGCGCGCTCGCTGTCCCACAGCAGTTCGGCCGCCAGGGCGTCGCCGTCGGCCTTCAGCTCGACCCGCGCCTGGCGGATGCCGGCGGCGGTGGTGGGCGCGTTGCTGGAGCTGGCCGCGCCCTGGATGCCGGTGCCGGTGCCGCTGCTGCTGACGCGGGTGACGGCCGGCGCCTCGCCGGTCTCCACCCGGATGTCGCCGCTCTGGCGGGCCAGGCTGGCGCGGGCCCGCAGACTGTCGCCGGCATCGATGTCCCAGTCGCCGTCGAACACCAGGTTCCCGGCCAGGCCCAGGTCGGCCAGGGCGTCTTTGCCGCCGGCGGTGAAGGCCTGCGCCCAGGCCATCGGCAGACCGGTGAGCCGGCCGCGCGACTGCAGCCGGTGCGCGGCGGGGGCCTTGTCGCGGGTGGTCTGGCTGTAGCGCACAGGCTCCCAGGCCAGCCGCACCGTGCCGTCGACCGGGCCGCGCAGGCTGGCCTGGCCGGCGGTGGCCTCGACCGACAGGCCCCGGGCCTCCTGCCGCACGGTGGCGGACACGGGTGCGTCCAGCACCAGGTTCCACGGGCCGGACAGGGTGCTGTCCTGCGCCTCCAACTGCAGCCGGTCCAGTGCCAGGCGCCACTTGCCCGGGCCGTCCATGCCGCCGCTGGCGGCCGTGCGCAGGTTCGCGCGACGGGTGCCCATCGTGGCATCGCCCTGCAGGGAGAGCGTGGCCTGGGCCAGGCTGCCGCTCACCTCTGCACGCAGCTTGCGCAGGGCGATGGTCTGGGGCAGGCCGGCTTTCACCGCGGCGGCGGGTGTCGTTGCCTTGCCGGCGGCAGAGGCGGGGACGACGGCGGCGTTCCCCGCGGCCTCGGTCCCGGTCGCTGCAGTGGCTGCCGGGGCGGGCATGCCGGTCGCGGCAGTCGTGGTGGGGGCTGCGGCGCCGGCCGATCCGGCAGCGGTGGCCGGGGCGGTCGCGGCGGTCGCGGTGCCGGCGGCCGGTGCCGCAGCGGGCAAGCGTACCTCCAGGCGCGGCGCGTCCAGCGTGGCCTGCAGGGTCAGGTCGCCGCCTCGGGGTGCCGTGCCGTTCGCCAGGCGCTGCTGCAGCGACTTCCATCCGCCCTGCCAGCGGCCGTCGAGCTGGACGGCGCCGTCCAGGCCGATGCCGGCGAAGACGCCCGACAGGCCGGGCAGCCGGGCGATCCAGGCCTGCATCCGCGCCGCATCGCGCATCCGCAGCGACAGCTCGCCGTTGCCGCTGGCGGGCGCCATGCGCCCCTGCACCGTGCCGGCGGCGCCGGGCAGCACGAAGCTCAGCTGGCCTTCGCCCGCCTGCTCGGGCACGCGGACCTCGGCGGTGCCTTGCAGCGAGGCGTCGGTGGCCTGCACCTGCAGCCGTGCCAGGTCGAGCACCCGCCCGTTCCACTCGCCCTTGGCGGCGAGGCTGCGCAGGCCCAGGCCGTCCAGCGGCGAGCCGGCCGGCGCGGCGCGGTCCTTGCGGGGGGACTGCGCTTTCGCCGGAGCGGGGCCGCTGGCCTGCAGGTCCGCGTCGAACAGGATCGCGCTGCCCCGTGTCTCGGCCTTGGCCGTGCCGCCGATGGCCGGGCCTTCGAGCCGGGTGTACAGGGCGCCCGGACGGATGTTGCGCAGGGTGGCGTTGACATTCCAGGCCGCAGGCGTTTCAGGCGTGGCGGAGGGCGGCGAAGGCGGTGCGGAAGAAGAAGTGGCAGGGGATGCAGAGCCTGTCGGCGGCGTGGGGGGCGCGGCGGTGGCCGCGGCATCGGACGGCACCGCCGGCGTGAAACGGGCCTCCAGCCGGATCTCGCCACCGCCGGTGCGGACGGTGGCTTCGGGCACCGTCCAGGTGCCTTGCTGCAAGGTGGCGAGGGCCTGCAGTTCGTCGACCGGCAACCGCTTCTGGTCCCAGGGTCCGGCGATCGCGTTGCCCAGGTCGGCGCTGGCGCGCAGGCCGTCGGCTTCTGGCTGGACCTGCACCTGGCCTTCGAGCAGGGTGGTGGGCAGTTGCGGCCAGAAGGCGGCCAGGTCGAGCGCCGCCAGCCGGGCATCGAGCTGGACCAGGGGCTGCGGCAGCCACGGCGCGATTTGGGCCTTCAGGTCGGCGCTGGTCGCGGGCGCGGTGCCGGTCTCGGTCTGCTGGAGCCGGGCGGCGACGGCCAGGCGCGCGGCCTCGGTCGCCAAGCTGCCCTTGACGGTGGCCTGGCCCTGCAGTGCGACGCTGGTGCCTTCCGTGCCGGGCACGGCGGTGCGCAGCCGGGTGGCGAGCGCGGCGTCGAGCGCCATCGGCGCGGCGCCCTGCAGCGTGGCCCGGCCGCTGTAGTGGCCCTCGGCCACGTCGATGCCGTCGACTTCGAGTTGGTGGGTGCCGCCGGTGTAGCGGTAGCGGCCGGCCAGGTTGCGGGCCTGCAGCGGCGGCGGTCCCGACCAGTCGATCGCATCGACCTGGAAGGGCAGGTCGACCTCGACCGGCAATGTCAGTTCCTGCAGCGGCCGGGTGGGGCTGTCGTCGCCCGGGCCGCGCTTCTCGGCGACGACGCGGGCCACATGCAGTTCGCCGAGCTGGACGCGTTTCTTCAGCAGCGGCCGCCATTGCCAGCCGATCGTGGTGTCGTGCAGCTCGACGGCCAGCGTCGGGCTCTCGTAGCGCAGCCAGCCGATCCGGCCGCCGGCGCGGGCCGATCCGCTCACGTCGCGCGACTGCAATGTCCGGCCGGCGGGCATGCGCTGCGCCACCTGCGCCAGCACGGTCGCCAGCGAGCTGGACGAGCCGGTCCAGACCCATGCGGCGCCCAGCAGCACGGTGACCAGGGTCAGCACCACCACGAAGGCGAGCGCCACCTTGCGTATCACCGAATGCCCGCGGGGTGTGCGGGGATCGGGAGCGGAGGCGCGGCCGCCCGGGGAGCCTGGACGCGCCCCTTCCAGCGGGTCGGGACGCGGAGCGTCGGGGGACGTGGGTGCCATGTGCGACGAGTATTGCCAGCCCGCGCCGGCGCGGCGTCAGAAAGTGAAACCGAGGCGCAGGTGCAGCCGCAGCCGCTTGGTGTCCACGCCGTAGGCGACGTCGGCCTGCACCGGGCCGACCGGGCTGCGCCAGCGCACGCCGGTGCCGACGCCCACCTTGGCTTTCAGGTCGCCCACCTTGTCGGCCACCGCGCCCGCGTCGACGAAGACGGCGCTCTCGAACTCGGTCATCTCGCCGTTCCAGACCACCGGGCGCTGCCACTCGACGCTGCCGACGCCCAGATAGCGGCCGGCGAAGATCTGGTCGCCCTCGGTGCGCGCGCCGATCTGGCGGTAGCTGTAGCCGCGCACCGTGGTGTCGCCGCCGGTCAGGAACATCAGGGTGGCCGGCACCTGAGCGTCGGCCCGGGTCATGACCGCACCGGCCTCGGCCCGCAATTGCAGCCGGCTGCGCCGGGCCTCGCCGCCGTCGGCCGGCCGCACCGTGCCCAGCGGCACGAAGTACAGGCCGCGTGCATAGGTGCGGAAGAAGGGCGCCCGCTCGCCCATCAGCGTGTAGCCGGGGCCGATCTCCAGCGCCATGCCGTAGCCGCGGGTCGGTGCGGTGGGGTTGTCGAAGTAGCGGCCGGTCCAGCCGTAGTTGACGCTCAGGGCCGAGGCCGACGGCGGCGCATTGAGGCCCTGGTTGGCCGCGTAGTCGTACTGCAGGTAGTAGTTGCGGTCGATCCGGTCGGTGCTCTTGCCGCGGCCTGCGCGCAGCCGGCCGCTGTTGACCTCGTAGCTGCCCGAGGTCTCGCGCTTGACCAGCTCGGAGGTCACCCAGCGCCAGCCGCGGTCGTCGGGCAGCGAGGACTGCTCCGAGCCGAACGACTTGGTCTTCTGGTCGATCGAGATCTTCGAGACCGCCCGCCAGCCGATGATCGGCAGCTGGTTGTGGGTGTGGTCCAGGCTGACCCGCGGGCCGCTGTCGGTGCTCAGGCCCACGCCGAACACCACCTTCTGCAGCCGGGCATCGCGCACCTGGGCGATGACCGGGGCGGTGAGCGGGTCGGGCGCGTTGGGGTCGAGCGTCAGGAACACCGAGTCGAAATAGCCGCTGGCGGCCAGCCGCTGCTGGGCCTGCAGCAGCCTGGCCTGGTCGTAGTCGGCGCCCACCGGCAGCAGCGACAGGCGCTGCGCCACCTCGGGCGGATAGCGCTCGGCGCCGCGCACCTGGATCGCACCGAAGCGGTAGGCGGGCCCCGACGCATAGGTCACCGCCAGCCGCGCCTGCCGGGTGTCGGCATCCACGTCGGCCTTGCTGCTCTCCACCTTGCTGGTGGGGAAGCGCTGGGCGTTGAGCCGGCGCAGGCCGCCTGTCTTGGCCGCGTCCCAGCCGTTCTGGGTGAAGCCCTGGCCGGGCCGCAGCGACCAGCCGTTGCGGATCGCGGTGCGCTGCTCGGCGGCGCGCGGGTCGTCGGCGATGGCGCCGGTGAAGTCGATCTTCACGTCGGTGATCCGGGTCTGTTCGCCCGGGTCGACCGCCACCACGATCTGCCGCGGTGCTTGGGCCTCGGGCGTCTCGCGCATGTCGAGGGTCAGGCGGGGCGCGAAGTATCCGAGCGTGGCGAGCAGCTCACGCGCATTGGCTTCGGCCGCGCCCAGCAGGCGGGACAGCTCGCGCGCGTCCAGGTCGGCGAGCGACCGGTAGCGCTGCAGCTCCATGTGGCGGGTGAGGTAGTCACGGATCTCGTCGGGGGCGCGCACTTCGAGGGTGAAGGCATCGCGCCCGTCGCCCGCAGGTTTGTCCTGGGCGTCGGCGCTGCTGCGTACCTGGGTGCCGTCGTCTGCGGCGGAGGCCTCGTCCTTCTTCTTCAACAGGCTGCAGCCTGGCAGCGCGAGTGCGGTGCAGAGAAAGAAAAAGGAGAGTGCCGGTAAACGGGAGGAGGAAGAAATGGAGGAGGGGCGCCCGGGCATCGCCTATTTTGACAGGAGGCGCATCGTTTCCTCGAGGCCTCTGAGTGTTAAAGGGTACATGCGGTTCGACATCAGCTGCTGGATCACCGCGATGCTCTGCCGGTACTGCCAGACGCCCGGCGACTCGGGGTTGATCCAGGCGTGGTGGGGGAACGCGTGGGTCAGCCGCTGCAGCCATTCGGCGCCCGGTTCCTCGTTGTCGTACTCGACGCTGCCGCCCGGCTGCAGGATCTCGTAGGGGCTCATCGTGGCGTCGCCGACGAAGATCAGCTTGTAGTCGCGGTTGTACTTGCGCAGGATGTCGTGCGTCTCGAACTTCTCCGCGAAGCGGCGGCCGTTGTTCTTCCAGACGAAGTCGTAGACGCAGTTGTGGAAGTAGTAGAACTCCAGGTGCTTGAACTCGCTGCGAACGGCGGAGAACAGCTCTTCGACCCGGCCGACGTGCTCGTCCATCGAGCCGCCCACGTCCATCAGCAGGAGCAGCTTCACGTTGTTGCGGCGCTCCGGCACCATCTTGATGTCGAGGTAGCCGGCATTGGCGGCGGTGGAATGGACCGTGTCGTCCAGGTCCAGCTCGTCGGCCGCGCCCTGGCGGGCGAACTTGCGCAGCCGGCGCAGCGCCACCTTGATGTTGCGGGTGCCCAGCTCCTGCGTGTCGTCGTAGTCCTGGTAGGCCCGCTGCTCCCACACTTTCACCGCGCTCTTGTTACTGCCCGGCCCGCCGATCCGCACGCCCTGCGGGTTGTAGCCGCCGTGGCCGAAGGGCGAGGTGCCGTTGGTGCCGATCCATTTGCTGCCACCCTCGTGCCGCTCCTTCTGTTCTTCGAGCCGCTTCTTCAGCGTCTCCATCAGTTCGTCCCAGCCCATCTTCTCGATGGCGGCCTTCTGCTCGGGCGAGAGTTGGCGGTCGAGCAGCTTGCGCAGCCAGTCGGCGGGCAGTTCCTGGCTGAAGTCGGTCAGCAGCTCGACGCCCTTGAAGTAGGCGGAGAAGGCGCGGTCGAACTTGTCGAAGTGCTTCTCGTCCTTCACCAGCACGTGCGGGAGAGGTGGTAGAAATCGTCGAGCGTCCAGGCACCGTCGGATTGCGGGCCCACCACGTCGGCCTGCAGTGCTTCCAGCAGGGTGAGGAATTCCTTCACCGAGACCGGCAGCTTCGCGCTGCGCAGCGTGTAGAAGAAGTCGATCAGCATGGCGGCACTCCTTGGGCGGCAGGGCCTCAGGCGGCGGCCGCGCGGCGCTCCAGCAGGTACTGCAGGTGGGCGCGGGTCTCGGGCCATTCGCCGCTGCGCAGGCTGTACATCACCGTGTCGCGGATCGTGCCGTCGCGGCGCAGCGCGTGGCCGCGCAGCACGCCGTCCTTGCGGGCGCCCAGCCGCTCGATCGCCTGCTGCGATGCGAAGTTGAAGTTATCGGTTCGCCAGCCCACCACATGGCACTGCAGCACGTCGAAGGCGTGGGTCAGCATCAGCAGCTTGCAGGTGGTGTTGACGTGGGTGCGCTGCCAGCGCCTGGCGTACCAGGTGTAGCCGATCTCGACCCGCCGCAGGGCCGGCACGATGTCGTGGAAGCTGGTGGTGCCGCGCACCTCGCCGGTGGCGGCGTCGGTCACCGCGAAGGCGAAGCGGTCGCCGGCCGCGCGCATGCGCAGGGCAGTCTCGATATAGTTCCGGGTGTCTTCGGGCGTGGGTACCGAGGTGATCCGCAACCGCCACAGTTCGCCGTCGGCCGCGGCGGCGCGCAGGCCGTCGACATGCTCCAGCCCGAGCGGCACCAGGACGATGTCGCCCGCCTTCAGGACGACCGGTTCCACGAACGCCATCACACGCCCCTGTGCAGCGGGCCGTAATGCCGCGCGAAGGCCCGGCGCGCCAGCTGCACGCCACCGCCGCCGCCGATGCCGACCAATGCGATGCCCAGCATCGCCCGGGTGCCGTAGCCCTCGATGCCGAAGGCGTCCAGCCCCAGCCACAGGCCCGCGAACCGGCCCAGCACGGCCCCGACCAAAAAGCCCGTCGCCTGGGCCAGGCCCAGCAGCAAGAGCTGGCGCGGTGGAGGCGTGCCGCTGCTCATCGGTTGCGGCTGTTCATGAAAACCAGCTTCTCGAACAGCGTCACGTCCTGTTCGTTCTTCAGCAGGGCGCCCACCAGCGGCGGCACCGCGACCTTGCTGTCGGGGCTGTGCAGGGCCTCGACCGGAATGTCCTCGGCCACCAGCAAGCGCAGCCAGTCGATCAGCTCGGAGGTACTGGGCTTCTTCTTCAGACCGGGCAGGTTGCGCACGTCGTAGAAGGTCTTAATCGCGGCGGAAAGCAGCTCGCGCTTCAAGGACGGAAAATGCACGTCGACGATCTTCTGCATCGTCTCGGCGTCGGGGAACTTGATGTAGTGGAAGAAGCAGCGACGCAGGAAGGCGTCGGGCAGCTCTTTCTCGTTGTTGGAGGTGATGAACACCAGCGGCCGGTTGCGGGCCTTCACCAGCTCGCGCGTCTCGTAGCAGTAGAACTCCATCCGGTCCAGCTCGCGCAGCAGATCGTTGGGGAATTCGATGTCGGCCTTGTCGATCTCGTCGATCAGCAGCGCCGCCGGCCGGTCGGCGGTGAAGGCCTGCCATAGCACGCCTTTGACGATGTAGTTGTGGATGTCCTTGACGCGGTCGGAGCCCTCGATGCCGGCGAGCTGGCTGTCGCGCAGGCGGCTCACCGCATCGTATTCGTACAAACCCTGTTGCGCCTTGGTGGTCGACTTGATGTGCCACTGCAGGAGCGGCATCCCGAGCGTCTCGGCGACCTCCTCGGCGAGCATCGTTTTTCCGGTGCCGGGCTCGCCTTTTACGAGAAGGGGACGCTGCAGGGTGATGGCCGCATTCACCGCCAGCATCAGGTCCTGCGTGGCGACGTAGTTCTGGGATCCTCGGAATTTCATGGAGTGTCTGCGTGGGAAAGGCGGGACATTCGGAGACCCGCGAAATCCGCGATCGAGAGGGGCTCGACACCTATAATCAAGGGCTGACCAGCGTCTGAACCTCACCGGATTGTGCGCGCAAAATGAATAAGCTGTTGACCGCGATGCTTGCCCTGGCTGTCGCTTCCGTGACCGCGTTCGCTCCCGCTTTCGCCCAGGAAGCCAAGGGCGACGTGAAGGCCGGCGAGAAGAAGGTGTCGATGTGCATCGGCTGCCACGGCATCGTGGGCTACCAGGCCAGTTTTCCCGAGGTCTACAAGGTGCCGAAGATCTCGGGCCAGAGCGAGAAGTACATCGCCGCCGCGCTCAACGCCTACCGCGCCGGAGACCGCAAGCACCCCACGATGCGCAGCATCGCCGACAGCCTGACCGACCAGGACATCGCGGACGTCTCGGCCTATTACGCCCGGCACGGCAAGGACGCGTCCGCCACGCTGGCGGACAAGCCCTCGCGCGAGCCGAACGCCCAGGTCGCCGCACTGCTGCAGAAGGGCATCTGCGTGTCCTGCCACGGCGCCAATTTCTCGAAGCCGATCGATCCGAGCTATCCGCACCTCGCGGGCCAGAACGCCGACTATTTGTTCGTCGCGCTCAAGTCGTACAAGACGGGCAACAACGCCGATAACATCGGCCGCTCCAACGGCGTGATGGCGGGCGTGGCCAAGCAGTTCTCCAATGCCGAGCTGAAGGCGCTGGCGGGCTACATCGGATCGCTCGACGGCGACCTGAAGACCGTGCCCGAATCACGCTTTCGCTAGAACGTGCGAGAAGAACCTACTGCGCAGCCCGATTGCGCCTCACCGTACCGCAGTGCGGCTCCGGTCCTCGCCGCACACTCGGGCTTGCTCGCTACGGTTCTTTGGCACCTTCTTCCGTCATAGAAAATGCCGCTGTCCAGCGGCATTTTTATGGAGCGCGGCACGGCGTCACACGTCGAAGAACACGGTCTCCTTCGGGCCCTGCATGTGGATGTCGAAGCGGTAGACGATGCGGCCGTGGGCGTCGGTGCGCTGCGCGACCAGCGTCGGGCGGCGCTCTGCGGGCACCGCGGCCAGCACGGCGTCACGCGCGTTCGCCTGCGCCTCGTCGCTGAAATACACGCGGGTGAACGCATGCAGCGGCATGCCGCGCATCAGAACGATCAGGTTGATGTGGGGCGCTTCTGCAGGCGAATGGGCACCGGGCTTGAGCGTCTGGAAGACGTAGCGGTGCTGCGGATCGGTGCCGGTGCCGCAACGGCCGAAGCCGCGAAAGCCGTTCTGCCGCGACGTGGTGCGCGGCGCCTCCGACGCCTGGGCGTAGCGGCCCTGCGCGTCGGCCTGCTGGATCTCGATCATCGCGTCGGCGATCGGCTGGCCGTCGCCGTCGTACACCACGCCTTCGAGCAGGATCTGCTCGCCTTCGGCATGCGCAGAGGCGACGACCGCATCGAACGGCTGGTCGAAGTCGTACTGGTACTGCGCGGCGGTCAGGCCGTAGGCGAAGTAGGGGCCGACGGTCTGCGAAGGGGTCTGGCCGAAGTTCTCGCGCAGTGCGCTCATCAGGTGTTCGTGCATCGCGGTCTCCTTATTTCCTGGTTTCGAACGGCGTCTCGTCGGTGCCGCGCAGGACGATGTCGAACTGGTAGCCGAGGGCGAAGCCTTCCTCTGTCAGGTCGAGCGTGAAGTCGGCGACCAGGCGGTTGCGCGCCTTCGCGGGCGTGGCCTGGAAGATCGGGTCGTACTGCAGCAGCGGATCGCCGGGGAAGTACATCTGCGTAACCAGTCGGCTGGCGAAGTACTGGCCGAAGAGCGACAGGTGGATGTGCTGCGGACGCCAGGCGTTGGGGTGGTTGCCCCACGGGTAAGCGCCGGGCTTGACGGTGAGGAAGCGGTAGCGGCCCTCGTCGTCGGTCAGGCAGCGGCCGGCGCCGAGGAAATTAGGGTCGAGCGGCGCGTCGTGCTGGTCGACCTTGTGCACGTAGCGGCCGCTGGCGTTGGCCTGCCACAGCTCGACCAGCGTGTTGCGCACCGGGCGGCCGCGCTCGTCGACCACCCGGCCGGCCAGCACCATCCGTTCGCCTATCGGCTCGCCGTTGCGGCGCGCGTTGCGGGTCAGGTCGTGGTCGAGCGCGCGGATGCTGTCGTGGCCGTAGACCGGCTGCGAGAGTTCGCCCAGCGCGGCCTTCAACGGCAGCAGGGGCCGCGTCGGCGAACGCTTGATGGTGGACTTGTAGTCCGGCGACAGGTAGGCCGAATGGCTCTGCCAATCGCGCGGGGTGAGGAGGGTGCCGGGGCTTTCGGTAGAGCCGTTCATGGGGAGTCTCCTGGCGTGGGGCGGCGTATCGGCCGGAATGGTCAGTTCTGCATTCTCCGGCCGGGTTTGCATGCGGTAAATTGAGCGATTCCGAAGATTGCATAACCAAAGGTGATGAAAACCGCCCACTCGCCTGCGCCTGCGCCTGCGCCTGCGTCCGTGCCCGTGCCCGTGCCCGTGCCCGTGCCGTCCCCGCTGGCCGAGAGCTTCGCCCGCCAGGTGCAACTGCGCCATTTGCGCTGCCTGGTGGCGGTGGCGCAGGAGCGGCATCTGGCCAAGGCTGCGGCGCGCCTTGCGCTGACGCAGCCGGCGATCTCCAAGACCCTGTCGGAACTGGAAGCGCTGGCCGGCGCCCGCCTGGTGGAGCGAGGCGTGGCCGGGCGGCGCGGGGTGCAGGGCCTGTCCGCCGCCGGCGAGCAGTTGCTGGCCCACGCACTGCGGGTGATGGAGGCGATCGATGCCGGCGCGCAGGCGCTCGCGCCCGCCGCCGGCGCCGGGCCGGCGCGGCTGCGCATCGGCGCGCTGCCCAGCGTGGCGCCGGCCCTGCTGCCGCGGGCGCTGGCGCAGCTGCGTGCACGGAGGCCCGACCTGCAGATCACCGTGCGCACCGGCACCAACGCTGCGCTGCTCGACGATCTGCGGTCGGCCGAGCTGGATCTGGTGGCGGGCCGGATGAGCGATCCGCAGCTGATGGAGGGCCTGAGCTTCAGCCTGCTGTACCAGGAGCCGCTGGTCCTGGTGGCGCGGACCGGGCATCCGCTGGCCCGCCGCCAGGTGCCGGTGCAGGCGGTGTTGCAACATCCGCTGGTGGTCTACGGGCAGGGCACCGTGCCCCGTCACTACACCGAGAGCTTCTTCGCCTCGCACGGCATGGCGCTGCCGGCCCACACGCTGCAGACGCAGGACGTGGCGCTGGCCCGGCTGGTGGTGCTGCGGTCGGACGCCGTCTGGATCACGCCGCTGGGCGCCGCGCGAGACGATCTGGTCGAGAAACGGCTGGTGCGCCTGCGAATCGACACCTCCGGCACCGAGGAGCCGGTCGGGTTGCTGCTGCGGACCGATGCTGTTCCATCGGCGGCTCGCGATGAGATGGCGGCGCTGCTGCGATCGGCGGCGGCGGCGCTGGTCGCCGTACCGGGTCGTGCGGCGCGCAAGGGAAGGCCGGGAAGCTGATGGGGCACCAGTGCCCCGCGGACGAGGATCGCTCTTAAATTAATAGCTGGTAGCCGGCTTAGGATGACGGCTTGAGGCCTAAACGCTCGTGAAATCGGATTCCGGCGCAGCCCGGTCGCCTGGCGGGTTTGCCGGATGCTGCGCCTATCCTGCTTCGCCCGTGGCGTAGGCAGATTTCGCCCGACGGGGTCCGGTGCTTGCCGGCCTTCCCGTTCCACGAAACAATCGCCTGTTGCCCGCGGGCGCCTCCCTGTCGGCGGCGCCGTGGGCGAGTCGGAGAACTCCATGCGCTTCATGCCCCCCGGTTTCGTGTCCCGCGCCGCCCTGGCCGCCGTTCTGTGCGGCGGCAGCCTCGGGGCATCGGCCACCTGCTATACCGTGTACGGTCCCAACAACGCCGTGATCTACCGGGCCGACCGTCCGCCGGTGGATATGCGCTACGCCTTGCACGAGACGGTGCCCAAGCGCTTCGGAGCGGGGGCCACGATGATGTTCACCCTGGCCAACGACGCATGCCTGGGCATCGGATCGGGCGAAGGCAGCACCGGCCCCACCACCGGCTATCTGGCCCAGGTAGCCGACCGCGACACGATCAGCGCAGATGCTCTGGGCGTGCGCCGGGCCGGCCGCAACCCGGGCCCGTCGCACGCGATGGGCGACGTGGTCACCGCGCCCCGCACCATCCGCTCGTCGCCCACCGTTCGCCCATAACAAAGCCGCAGACCGGTCATCCGGCGTGCGGCGTGGTCGACACGGCAGTGGCTATGCCGGGCATGTGCCCGGTAACGAGGCTTATTGCTCGAACGTACCTGCGGGGAACAGTTCGTCCACCTGGAAAATTCCCAGGTCGGTCGCCTCGGCCGCGTGGTCGGGCAAGAGGGCGGCTGCAGCAGCGCTGATGGCCACTAAAATGGTGACGGTGAAGGCGGTGAACGCCGTGCGCATCGAACGTCTCATGGTGCATCCCTCGGAAATTGAGAGGATTTGACAGCGGCGGCCGGCGGGCTCGTGACGGACATCGCCCTTTGCAGCATCGGTAAACTGCCTACAGCCGTGCTGGCGAGAATACGGGAACCGGCATGCAAAAGGCGTAAAAAAAGCGGTGGGGCGCGTAACGGGCGTAAGCAAGCCGTGCCTGGATGCGTTCCGATGTTACGGGTGTAAGCGCTTCCGGCCTGTTCCATCTCGCCGATCGTGCCCCCAGCGCTGTCGTGCGATGCCGCTCGGCATGCAGCGCCGCGTCCGCCCGTGTCGAAGGCAAACCGGCTCAGGCCTTCGCCGCGGCCAGGGCCTGCAGGGCGGCCGCGACGGCCTCGGTGTCGGTCGGGCCTTCCGCGCAATCGGCCAACCGCGCAGCCAGGTCGGCGCCCGGCTGCTGCAACGCGTCGATCGCCTGGGCCGCATCGCGGGGGGCCGCGTAAGCGCGGCTCTGCAGCCGCAGCGTGCCGTCGGCGCCGAGCAGCTTGAACCGGAACCGGCCGTCGGCCTCGCGGTACTGCTTGAAGGTCGGCAGGGCCGTACGGGGAGGGCGGGGGGGGGGCGCGGCGACGGGCGCGCCGGCCAGGCGGCGCAGGCCGACGGCTTGGCGCAGCTCGGCCATCAAGGGCGTCGCCAGGGCCCGAGCCTTCACCGCGCCGGCTATCAGGATGTCCTCGATCTTCGCGGGGTCGGCGATCAGCGACTGGTAATGCGCCCGCATCGGCGCCACTTCGCGGTCGACGCGCTCGAACAGCGTCTGCTTGGCGTCGCCCCAGCCGATGCCGTCGGCATAGGCCTGGCGCAGCGCGGCGGTTTCCTCCGCCGAGGCGAAGGCCTGGTAGACCTGGAACAGGGCCGAGCCCTCGGTCTGCTTGGCCTCGCCGGGCGTGCGCGAGTCGGTCACGATCGAGGCGAGGCGGCGCTTCAGCTCGGTCTGCGGCACGAAGAGCGGGATCGTGTTGTCGTAGCTCTTGCTCATCTTGCGGCCGTCGAGGCCGGGCAGCAGCGCGACCGATTCCTCGATCTGGGCCTCGGGCAGCACCAGGTGCTCGCCGTAGAGGTGGTTGAAGCTCGACGCGATGTCGCGGGCCATCTCGATGTGCTGGACCTGATCGCGGCCCACCGGCACCCGGTGTGCTCTGAACAGCAGGATGTCGGCGGCCATCAGCACCGGGTACATGAAGAGGCCGGCGCTCACCTCGGCGTCGGGATCGTTGCCGGCCGCCGCGTTGCGGTCGACGGCGGCCTTGTAGGCATGCGCCCGGTTGAGCAGGCCCTTGCCTGCGACGCAGGTCAGCAGCCAGGTCAGCTCGGGGATTTCGGGGATGTCGGACTGGCGGTAGAAGGTGACGCGCTCCGGGTCCACGCCTGCCGCTAGCCAGCTGGCGGCGATCTCGAGGGTCGAGCGCTGGATTCGGGCCGGCTCGCCGCACTTGATCAGGGCGTGGTAGTCGGCCAGGAAATAGAAGCTCTCGGCACCGGGCTGGCGGCTGGCGGCGACGGCGGGGCGGATCGAGCCGACGTAGTTGCCCAGGTGGGGCGTGCCGGTGGTGGTGATGCCGGTCAGGAAACGGGTGGGGCGCATGGGCGGGAATGTCGTAGAAAGGAGAGGCGCGGTCAGCGCAGCAGCGAGACCAGCGGCGTGATGAGGAAGTTGATCGCGCTGTAGCCGACCGACATCAGGGGCTGCAGCCAGTAGGTACCCACCAGCCCGGTGACGACCAGGGCCAGCACGATGAAGAAACCGTAGGGCTCGATGCGCGAGACCATCTGCGACTGCCTCCACGGCAGCAGGCCCACCAGCACCCGGCCGCCGTCGAGCGGCGGCAGCGGAAAAAGGTTGAAGGCGCACATCACCAGGTTGACCAACACCCCGGCCCGGGCCATCTTCAGGAAGAAAGGCTCGTCGACGTCCAGGGCCACCAGCGCGACCATCGCCACCGCCCACAGGATCGCCTGCACGAAGTTGGAGAGCGGCCCGGCCAAGGCCACCCATATCATGTCGCGCTTGGGGTCGCGCAGGTTGCCGAACTGCACCGGCACCGGCTTGGCATAGCCGAACAGGAAGGCGCCGGAGGTCAGGAAATACAGCATCACCGGCATCAGGATGGTGCCGACCGGGTCGATGTGCTTGAGCGGATTGAGCGTGATGCGGCCCATCATCAGCGCGGTGTTGTCGCCGAAATGGCGCGCCGCATAGCCGTGGGCGGCCTCGTGAACGGTGATGGCGAACAGCACCGGCAGGGCATAGACCATCACGGTCTGGATCAGGTTGGCGAAATCCACAGGCGATTGTCTCAGAGGGTTATGGCGGCAAACAGGGCGGAATCGCAGATGCGAGGAAAAGCGGTGGAACCGTAGCGAGCAAGCCCGAGTGTGCAGTGAGGACCGGATCCGTACTCTCGTACGGTGAGGATCGGAACTGCGCAATCGGGCTGCGCAGTAGGTTCTCTCGCCTTTTCTACTCGGGCATTCCCAGGGCCGAAAGGCTCGCGCTGCCGCGGCGGACCAGCACCGGATCTTCGCCGATGCCCATCGGCACCAGGTCGATCACGGTGGTGGGCTCGGCCGGGCAGGCGCCCGCATCGACCACTGCGGCCAGCAGCTTCTCGTAGCGTGAGCGGATGTCGGCCGCGTCGTTGAGCGACTCGGTCTCGCCTGCCGGGATCAGCGTCGTAGCCAGCAGCGGTGCGCCGTGCGCTTCCAGCAGCGCCTGCAGCACCTTGTGGTCGGGCACGCGCAGGCCGATGGTCTTGCGCTGCGGATGGCTCAGGCGGCGCGGCACTTCCTTGGAGGCTTCCAGGATGAAGGTGTAGGCGCCGGGGGTGGCCGACTTCAGCAGCCGGAACTGCTTGTTGTCGACCCGCGCGTAGCTGGCCAGCTCGCTCAGGTCGCGGCAGATCAGGGTCAGGTGGTGGCGGTCGTCGACCTGGCGGATGCGCCGCATCGCGTCGACCGCGTCGCGGTCGTCCAGGTGGCAGACCAGCGCGTAGCTGGAGTCGGTGGGCACCGCGGCCACGCCGCCGCGCTGCAGCAGGGCGGCGGCCTGCTTCAGCAGCCGCGGTTGCGGATTGTCGGGATGGACTTCGAAATACTGGGCCATGGTCTTCTTCTCTCTTCAATGCGCTGCGGGGGAGCGGTGCGTCGCACCTCGCCCGGGGTGTGCTTCATCCCTCTGCCGGCTGGACGACGATGCGGCTTTCCCGCACGGTGAGCCAGGCGCCCATCGCGCCGCAGGCCGCGATCAGCAGGATGCCTGCCACCGATGTGCGGTCGGGTACGTGGTCGAACAAGAGCCAGCCCGCCAGAACCGCGAAACCGATCTGCGCGTAGAGACAGGGCATCAGCGTGGCGGCCGGCGCGCGGGCATAGGCCAGGTCAGCAGGAAGTGGCCCACGGTGCCCATCAGCCCCATCAGGCCGAGCGCCAGCCACACGCCGCCGCTGGTGGGCGTGACCCAGACGAACGGCAGGATCGCCGACATCACCAGGGTGCCCACCCAGCCGCTGTAGAACTGCATCACCATCGGGTCCTCGGTTTGCGCCAACCGGCTGGTGAGCACCTGGAACCACGCGTTGCAGGCCACCAGCCCCAGCGGCAGCAGCATTGCCCAGCCGAACGCGTCGCCCCCGGGCCGCAGCACCACCAGCGTGCCGGCGAAACCACCCGCCACCAGCGCCCAGCGCATGCCCGAGACCTGCTGGCGCAGCACGGTGGCGGCCAGCACGGTGATCGCCAGCGGCGTCACCATCACGATGGCGGTGAACTCGCCCACCGGCATGTGCTGCAGGCTGAAGAACGAGAACATGCTGGTCATCATCAGCAGCAGGCCGCGCAGGCATTGGAAGCGCGGGTGTTCGGTGCGCAGCGCCCTGAAGCCGCGGGTGGGAATGATGGCCGCGGTGGTCGACCAGGCCTGAAAGGCATAGCGGAACCACAGCGCCATCGCCAGCGGCACGCTGGCCCCGGCCACCTTGGTGCTGGCATCGAGGGTGGCGAAGCAGGCGGTGGCCACCACGGCCAGGACGAGGCCGGTCAGCGCGGACGGCGCCGGCGTCAACGCCCCGCGTCCTTCACCGTATCCTGTCCTGCAGCAGCGTCCAGACCGGTTCCAGATCGGCCGGCAGAGGCGGCAGGCCGCCCAGGTCGGTGCGGGATTCCTCTGGGCTGTGGAAATCGCTGCCGCGTGAAGCGGCCAGGTTGAACTCGCGCGCCATGTCGGCGTAGGTGACGTATTCCGACGGCGTGTGGCTGCCGGTGACCACCTCCACGCCGCGGCCGCCGTGGGCCTTGAATTCGCTGAAGAGCGCGAACTCCTCGTTGGCGGTGAACTTGTAGCGGCCCGGATGTGCAATAACCGCCACGCCCCCTGCGTAGGTGATCCAGTGCACCGCGTCCGAGAGCGAGGCCCAGCGGTGCGGCACGTAGCCCGGCTTGCCCTCGGTGAGGTAGCGGCGGAACACCTCGGGCGTGTCGCGGCAGACGCCGGTTTCGACCAAAAAGCGGGCGAAATGGGTGCGCGAGATGAGGGCCGGATTGCCGACGAACCGCAGAGCGCCTTCATAGGCACCCGGGATGCCGGCCCGCTCCAGTTGCGCCGCCATCTCGCGGGCCCGCGGACCACGGCCGTCGCGGGTGTCGGCCAGGCCTTGGCGCAGCTCGGCGTTCTCGGCGTCGAAACCCAGGCCCACGATATGCACCGTCTCGTCGGCGAAGGTCACCGACAGTTCAACGCCGGTCAGGTAGGGCAGGCCGACAGCCTTTGCGGCCGCTGCCGCGCGCTGCACGCCCCCGATCTCATCGTGGTCGGTCAGCGCCCACAGCTCCACGCCGTTGGCCTTGGCGCGCGACGCCAACACTTCCGGCGTGAGCGTGCCGTCGGACACCACGGAGTGGCAATGGAGGTCGGCGTTCTTGAAGGTAAGCACGCAGCCATTCTAGGGCGGCCGGTTGGTTATTTTTACGGATGGCGACAACCCAGCTCGGCGCCCAAGCCGGCCGCCGTGGCTGCCTCGCCACGCGCGCTGGTGGTGACCGCGTCGACGGCGGCAGCCGCGCCTGCTGCAGCCTCGGCTCCGGCCCGCCACACGGCGATGCCCGGCGACGACGACTGGCAGAGCTTTCGAACCGGCACGGTATTTGCATGGAGCGATAGGCTTGCATAAGGTACGGTGACCCTACAAATGCGATATCTTTTGCAGGCGACTGCGTAATATCCCGGAACTCTTCGCCTGCTTGCAGGTACCAAGCCTTTTCTTCACTTCATTGCTCGCCACCGCCATGCAACGTGATTTCCCCGTATTCCGTCGCCGTTTCGCCCTCTGTGCTTTCATCGTCGCCGTCCTGGCCGCAGGGGGAGGTTCCGCGGCGGTGCAGGCGGCACCGGCCGGGGACACGTTGGGCATGGCCGCATCGACCAACCCGCTGGCGCGGGCCATTCCCGCTGCCGAATTGCGTTGGCAGTCGAGCATGGCGGCCTTCGCCGCCTCCGACCGGGACAAGGCGCCGGCATCCGATGGCGTGCTGTTCGTCGGTAGCTCCACGATCCGCATGTGGACCGACCTGGCGCAGGACTTCCGCAAGCAGCCGGTGGTGATCAACCGCGGTTTCGGCGGCTCCACCATGGCCGACTGCAACTATTTCGTTAAGCAGCTGGTACTGCAGTACAAGCCGCGCCAGGTGCTGGTGTATGCCGGCGACAACGATCTGGCCGAAGGCCGCACGCCCGAGCAGGTGCTGGAGAGCTTCCAGGGCTTCGTGCGCACCGTGCGCAGCGAACTGCCGGACACCCGTATCGACTACATTTCGATCAAGCCGAGCCCGCTGCGGGCCAGCCTGATGCCCAAGGTGCGCGAAGCCAACGCCTTGCTGGCCGCCTATTTGCGCACCGTCCCCAATGCGCAGTACATCGACGTCTTCACCCCGATGCTCGACGCCACCGGCGCACCACGGATGGAGCTGTTCGGCCATGACCGTCTGCACATGAACGAGGCGGGCTACGATCTCTGGCAGTCGGTGATCGGCGCTTACGTGGATGCGCCGAACGGCAGCCCCGCCGACCGGCCCGCCACCTTGGCGACCAGCGCTCCGCCGGCCGCATCGACATCGGCGCCGGTACTGACGTCCTCGGCGGCCGCGGCCACCCGCTGAGGCGGGCTCGGCCCGGCGCCGGCCGCATGATGGCATGGCGCTCCGTCGGCGCTTACCCTGCGATCAGCGTTCAGCGCGACGACGCGCCCGCCCTGATCGTGTTCGGGGCCTGCCGGGGCGCTTCTTCATCGGGCGGCTTGTCCAGCCACAACGACACCCGCGCGACCAAGTACAGCGTGCAGAAGCAGGCCACCAGCAGCACAGCGTCCATCCACCAAGGGTGGACGACGGGGTTGGCGCCGAAGAAGGTCAGCACAAGCAGCACCACCACCAAGTGAGCGCAGAACACCGGCAGCGATGCGGCGCCCATTGTCTCCAGCCAGGGCAGGCGGGGCATGCGGCGCACCAGGGCCGGGCCGAAGCGGATCGCAATCACCATCAGGCCGAAGAGGTTGATCAGCCGCATCGGCGCCAGAGTCCATTTGTCGAACAGCAGGTTGAGTTGCGAACTGCCCTCGAACGGCGCCTGGCCCACCCGGTGGCGCCAGGTGAAGCCGATCACGACGACGAAGGTGGCGACCACCAGCGTCCAGTTGGGAAAGGTGAAGGGCGGCGCCTGCGGATCGTTGCGGCTGGCGCCCATCCAGAGGCCGAGCATCCACAGGAATTGCCAGCCATAGGTGGCGAAGGAACCGGTCTCGTGGAGCGGCACCGGCATGCCGACGAGGGCATCGGTCGCGTCGTAGATCCATTCGCCCAGCCCGAACTGGGCCAGCACCCAGAGCGCCACGCTCACGCCCATCACCGGGCCCCAGCCGTGGCGCAGCGCGGCGGCCAGTACCCAGGGGCTGGCCAGCATGAAAAGCACGTAGAGCGGCAAAATGTCGAGCAGCGCAGGCTCGTAGACCAGCAGCAAGCCGGCGATCAGCGCGGTGCCGGGGTTTTGAAGGTAGAAGGACATCAGATCCTTCACCGCGGGCTGGTCCACCTTCATCCCGAAGAAGGCGATCACGGTGAACAGGAAGATCAGCGTGGCCGCCTGGCACCAGTAGACCTTGAGCGCTCGGCGGAGGTAGGCCTTCTCCATCTCGGCGATGCTTTTCTTCCAGGCGAGGCGGCCGTAGACCATACCCGCCATGTAGGCCGAGAGCAGTACGAAGCCCTCTGCGGCTGAGACGTAGCCGAAGGGCTGGCCGGCCGGCGAGGTCAGCCGCGTGGGCAGGTGCGTCAGCGTCATCAGCACCAGCATCAGGCCGCGCAGGGCGTCGATTTCCCAGCGGCGGGAGGAGGGCGAGGGCGGCATGGGCGGCGTGGGCTGCAGCGTGGACGGCCGGGGATGGCGGAAGGGTGCGCGGGGCGGCGCGGCGGAAGAGAGTGGCGCAATTGTCGTCCCTGTCCCTCCGCGACGCCTGTAAGAGCGTGTTCAAAGTCTCCTGAGCGGCAAGGCCAGGAATGCCAAGTGGATGAACTGCAAACTGGTGTTGAGCCAGCGCTCGCAGTTTTTCCACAACCGCCGGTTTTTTCCAGCCAGGCGAAGCTGCGCTCGACCACCCAACGCTGGGGCATGAGCTTGAAGGTCGCTCCTTTTGGCAATCTGCACGCTCACCTGCGCACCCAATGTCTCGCGCACACCGTGTGCGAAGAGCGCTCCCACGTAGCCGCTGTCGAACAGCACGCTTTTGACTTGCCCAAGGCTCGACCGGCAGCGCTCCCTTGCGATTTGTCACCTCCGCGGTCGTCACGGCCACCGCATGCGGCAGGCCCTGCGTATCCACCGCGATATGGCGCTTGATGCCCGAGACTTGCTTGCCAGCGTCATAACCTTTCGAGCCCGCCGTGTCCGCGTTCTTCACGCTCTGCGCGTCGATGATCAAATAGCTGCTGCAGGCGTTGCGCCCCTGTCTCGCGCGGGCCGCGCCAACCCGATTTTTTTTAAAGCCTGCTCCAGCAGGCCGCCCCCTTCGCGCGGCTCGCTCCAGATGGTCCAGTACGAATGCACCGTGCGCCACTTCGGGAAATCCTCGGGCAGCATGCGCCACTGGCTAACCGCTGCGCAGCAGATAGAGCAGCGCGCAGAACACCTCGTAGAGATCTACCCGCCGCGGACTGGTCTTCTTGCGCGCGCTCTCCAACAGCGGCTTGATGATCTCGAATTGCGCCCGGCTCATGTCGCTCGGGTAGCTCTCTCTCATCCCCCAAGCGTCTCATACCTCCGGGGGAGACTTTGAATACGCTCTCAGAACATTCGGCCGCGCATCTTGGCGACCCGAAAGTCCACGAGGCACGAAGTCGTGCTCGAGGGCGGCTTGCGCGATATGCTCGGCGGCAGGCTTCGCGGGGTTGCCGGCCCTGGGCGCGGCATCGCCCGAGCAGGCTATGCGGCGGTCGACCGCACCGTTCATTTTCCCGCTTCGGGCGGAGATCTCTGCTGTCGGCATCGGACCAGGCGGTGCTGATAGGCAACCGGTGTCGTCGATCGATGCAGGCAGCTGAATTGGGCGGCTGATCTGCGCCATGTTGCGCGTATCCTCGCCCGCAAAGGCATCCTCTGCGGCCCTGTCGTTGCTGGCCTGGTGTCGACACGCAGTTTTGAGTGCATTCCCCAACTTTCCTCCCAGAATCCATGACCGAGCTTTCATCGCCCCTCGCCCCCATCCATCCCGTCACCCTGCACCGCCCCGCCGCCAGGCCACCGGCGGCGCCCGCCCGCTGGTCGGTGGCCGAGGTGCAGGCGCTGTTCGAGAAGCCGCTGATGGACCTGCTGTTCCTGGCGCAGACGGTGCACCGCCAGCACTGGCCGGCGGGCGACATCGAGCTGGCCACGCTGCTGTCGGTCAAGACCGGCGGCTGCCCCGAGAATTGCGGCTACTGCCCGCAGTCGGCCGAGTTCGACACCGGCGTGAAGGCGCAGAAGCTGATGGAGGTGGACGAGGTGCTGCGGGCCGCCACGGCGGCGCGCGACGCCGGCGCCACCCGCTTCTGCATGGGCGCCGCCTGGCGCGCGCCGAAGGACCGCGACATCGAGAAAATGGCGGTGCTGGTGGAGGCGGTCAAGGGCCTGGGCCTGCAGACCTGCGCCACCCTCGGCATGCTGGAGCCGCAGCAGGCGGTCGCCCTGCGCGATGCGGGCCTCGACTACTACAACCACAACCTCGACACCGCGCCCGAGTACTACGGCGAGATCGTCGATTCGCGCACCTACCAGGACCGGCTCGACACCCTGGCCGCGGTGCGCGCGGCGGGCATCAGCGTCTGCTGCGGCGGCATCGTGGGCATGGGCGAATCGCCGGTGCACCGGGCCGGGCTGATCGCGCAGCTGGCCAACCTGGAGCCGTACCCCGAGTCGGTGCCGATCAACAGCCTGGTGCGGGTGCCCGGCACGCCACTGGCCGACGCGGCGCCGCTCGATCCGTTCGACTTCGTGCGGGTGATCGCGGTGGCCCGTATCACCATGCCGACGGCGCGGGTGCGGCTCTCGGCCGGCCGTCAGCAGATGGGCGACGCGGTGCAGGCGCTGTGCTTCCTGGCCGGCGCCAATTCGATCTTCTACGGCGACAAGCTGCTGGTGACCGGCAACCCGGATGTCGAGGCCGACGTGCAACTGCTCGGCAAGCTCGGCCTGTCGGGCCGCAAGACCCAAGTGGCCGGCGACGGCCACTGATGCGGTGACGTGGGCGGTGCGCTTCGCGCGACGCGCTGAAGCCGCCGCGCACCGAGTGGTTCCTGGCCGGCACCGAGCAGCGCTGCAGGAAGAGGCACGTATCGGGATGCGCGGGACGGGCGTACGGTAGCGGCGCCATGACACACGGGACGCCGCGCGCGGCCCCTCGCCCTAGAATCTGCCATCGCACCCTCGCAGTGCTCTGATCGCCTGCCTCATGTCGCTTACCCCTTTTCGACGGGCATTGCCCCATTTGGCCGTTGCCCTGACGCTAGGCATAGGAACGCTGTTCGTGGCGGAAACGCTCTACAGCCGGCACGAATCGACCGCACTGGCGCAGCGCAACGGCCGCAACCTCTCCAACACGATCGAGGAGAACATCCGGCGCACGCTGGATTTCTACGACCGTTCGCTGCTCGGCCTGGTCGAAGAGCTGAACGATTCGTCCACCATGGCGCTGGCGCCCGGCGTGCGCAACCGGGTGCTGTTCGACAAGGCAATCACCACGACCGGCGTGTCCCAGGTATACGTGGTCGATGCGGAGGGCATCGTCCGGATTTCCAGCGTCAACCTGAGGCCCAATAATCCCAACAGCCTGGCCTACCGCAGCTATTTTCAGGTGCACAAAAACAACCCCGACATAGGGCTCTACATCAGCGAGCCGATCGTGTCGCGGTTCGACGGGCAGCCCTCGGTGGTGGTGTCGCGCCGGCTCAAGGACAAGGACGGCGTGTTCCAGGGCGTGGTCGCCGCGACCATCGGCACCGAGTACCTCAGCGACCTGTTCAACCAGATCAACCTGGGCGCCGACGGCCGCATCACGCTTACCCGCGCCGATGACACCATCATCTCGCGTTTCCCGTACGAAAAGTCGCTGGTCGGGCACGACCTGAGCAAGTCGCCGGTCATGAGCCATTTCCGCGCCACCGGGGAAGATTTTTTCTCGGAAACGTCGGCGATCGACGGCCAGAACCGCCTCTACAACCTCAAAAATTTCGATGGCTATCCCTTGACTATCGTCGTCGCGCAGGCCGCTTCGGTGGTTTATGCGGACTGGGTCCGCCGTTCCTGGCTGATGGGCGGCCTCACGCTCGTGATGATGCTGGCCTGCCTGGGTTTGGGACGCCTGTTCGTGCGTGAACTCGATGCGCGGCAACGCACCACCGAGCTGCTGCACGACGCCGAGCAGGACATGCGCACCATCCTGCACGGTCTGCCCGCGATGGTCGCGTACTGGGACCGTAAGCTCCGGATTCGGTTCGCCAACAACAGCTACCTGGAGAGCTTCGCCGAAACGCCCGAGCCGCCGCCGGTACGGCCTGGCGACACCGCTTTGCCGGCGGAGGCCGAAGGCCTGCGGCTCGCCGGTGCCAATGCCCACCACCTGCACCGCGCGCTGCAGGGCGAGGCGCGTGCCTTCGAGACGCCGCTGATCGACGGCGATGGCCTGCAGCGCCATGTGATGGTGAGCTTCGTGCCCGACCGGGCCGAGGGCAGCGGCGAGGTGCGCGGCGTGTTCGTGCAGGCCACCGACATCACCGAGCGCAAGCTGGCGGAAGACCGTCTGCTGGAGGAGAAGGAACGCTTCCGCGTGACGCTCGCCTCGATCGGCGATGCGGTGGTCAGCACCGATGCGCAGGGCCGCATCACCTACCTCAACCCGGTGGCCGAGCGGATCACCAGCTGGACCTCGGCTGACGCGATGGGCATGCCAGTCGAGTACGTGGTGCCGCTGCGCGAAGGCGCCTTCGACGGGCCCGACCGCAGCCCGATCCGCAACGCGCTGCAAAACGGCCAGGCGGTCGTCGCCAGCGCCAGCGGGACCCTGCTCAACCGGCACAGGGTGCGCTTCGACGTCGAGGACAGCGCCGCGCCGATCAAGGACGCGCACGGCGCGGTCGTCGGCGCGGTGATGGTGCTGCGCGACGTGACCCAGGCCCGCGCGATGGCGCTGCGCATGGCCCACCTCGCCCAGCACGACGCCCTGACCGGCCTGCCCAACCGGGTGCTGCTGGTCGACCGCGCCACCCAGGCGATCGCGCAGGCGGTGCGCGAAGGCACCGGCCTGGCCGTGATGTATATGGACCTGGACCACTTCAAAAACATCAACGACTCGATGGGCCACCGCGCGGGCGACGAGCTGCTGGTGGCGTTCGCCGAGCGCATCTCGCGTGCGCTGCGCCAGACCGATACCCTCAGCCGCCAGGGCGGCGACGAATTCGTGGTGCTGGCCTCGCTCGGGCACGACCCGAACGGCGGCAACGTGCTGGCCGGCGAGCTGGTGCGGCTCTGCGCCGAGCCCTTCGTGATCGAGGACCGGCGGCTTCAGGTGGGCACCAGCGTCGGCGTTGCGCTGTACCCGCACCACGGTCGCAGTTTCGAGGAACTGGCGCGCCATGCCGACATCGCGATGTACGCGGCCAAGCGCGCCGGCCGCAGCCGCTTCACCGTATTCGACGCGTCACTCGAGATGCAGCAGCCGGGCGAGCCGGTCGGCACTTGAGCCGGTGCGGGCGACCGGCCCGCAGGAAACAATGTCCCGCGCCGGACAAGAAAATTCGGCGCGCCCGCCGCCGTGCCGTCCTACGATGGCGCCCGACCCCGAAGGAGCCCGCGTGCCCGATCTCTCCCGCATCACCTGCATCGAGGACTTGCGCCGCGTCGCCCGGCGCCGGGTGCCGAAGATGTTCTACGACTACGCCGATTCGGGCGCCTGGACCGAGCGCACCTACCGCGCCAACGAAAGCGATTTCCAGAAGATTTTGCTGCGCCAGCGGGTGGCGGTGAACATGGAGAACCGCAGCACCCGCACCACCATGGTCGGGCAGGAGGTCGCGATGCCGGTGGCGATCGCGCCCACCGGCCTCACCGGCATGCAGCATGCCGACGGCGAGATCCTGGGCGCCCGCGCGGCCAAGGCCTTCGGCATTGCGTTCACCCTCTCGACCATGAGCATCTGCTCGCTGGAGGACGTGGCCGAGGCCACCGGGCGGCACCCGTTCTGGTTCCAACTCTACATGATGCGCGACCGCGATTTCATCGAGCGGCTGATCGACCGGGCCAAGGCCGCCAATGTCACCGCGCTGCAGTTGACGCTCGACCTGCAGATCCTGGGCCAGCGCCACAAGGACATCAAGAACGGCCTCACCGCGCCGCCCAAGCCCACGCTGAAGAACCTGCTGAACCTGGCCGCCAAGCCGCACTGGTGCTGGGGCATGCTGGGCACCAAACGCCGCACCTTCGGCAACATCGCGGGCCATGCCAAGGGCGTGGACGACCTGTCGTCGCTGTCGTCGTGGACGGCGCAGCAGTTCGATCCGCAGCTCAACTGGGGCGACGTCGAGTGGATCAAGAAGCGCTGGGGCGGCAAGCTGGTCCTCAAGGGCATCATGGACGCGGAGGACGCGCGCCTGGCGGTCGACAGCGGCGCCGACGCGCTGATCGTCAGCAACCACGGCGGCCGCCAGCTCGACGGCGCGCCGTCGTCTATCGCGGAGCTGCCGGCGATCGCGCAGGCGGTGGGCTCGGAGATCGAGGTGTGGATGGACGGCGGCATCCGCAGCGGCCAGGACGTGCTGAAGGCCCGCGCGCTGGGCGCCCGCGGCACGCTGATCGGCCGCAGCTTCCTCTACGGCCTGGGTGCCTACGGCGAGGCCGGCGTGACCCGCGCGCTGCAGATCATCCACAAGGAACTCGACATCACCATGGCCTTCTGCGGCCGCACGCGGATCGACACGGTCGACAGCAGTATCCTGCTGCCCGGCACTTTCTGAGCCGGCGGGGCCGCGTGCCGGCTCCTACGCCGGTGGCCGCCCTGCGCCGACAGGCGGCAACGGAGGCCCCGACGAGAGTAGACGTACTTGCCCGCAAGGGCGCAACTTCTACAGGAGCACCCATGGCACAAGCATCCGGCGGCGGCGACGACGACCGCGCCGCATCCCCCGTTTCCGACGCCACCGCAGCGGCCAAGCCCGACGCGGTAGGCCCGCACGACGAGGGCCAGCTCCCGGGCGGCATCGTCGATGGCGGCTCGGCCGGCGACCGCCAGGCGATCGACCTGGAAGACGACGAAATCTATTCCGGCCGCGGCAACGGTGCCGGCAAGGGTGGCACCACGCACGCGCCCGGCGGCGACAGCGGCCGGCTCGGCCCGCCGTCCGAGCAACTTTCGGATCGCAACGAACCTAGCGACCGCCGTGGTTGACGGCTTCTCGCCCGACCCGTCGGGGAGCGCGGTGACCACGCCGCGTTCCGAGGTGCTCGACGCGTGGGGCGGTGCCGCAGACGCCGATATCTTCCTGCCCACCCGCTACGCCGGTGCGGTACTGGTCTGCGCAAAGTGCGAAAAGCGCGACAAGGGGCCGCGCAAGCTGACCACGAAGACCCTGCGGTTCGAACTGCGCCAGGCGCTGGGGGGCGGCCGGTCGAAGCTGCGCATCGTGCAGACCTCGTGCCTCGGCCTGTGCCCGAGGAAGGCGATCGCGGTGGCCGCGGTCACGCCCGAAGCGGGATCGGTGCTGGCGGCCGTGCGCCGCGAACGCGATGTTCCGGCACTGGCGGCCGGGCTGGTGGCGGCCGCCCCCACTACCCCGCACATCTGACCGCGCTAGACAGACGGGCTGCTGAACCGCCCGCGCGGGTTACGCTTCGCCTCCGATTTCCCGACGGCTCCCCCCGGGCCGCGCCCTTCGCATGTCCCTCATCGCCACCGCCGCCTGGGCGTGGATTCCCATCGTACTTTGGGCCGCGCTGTCACAGACCGTGCGTAACGCGGCGCAGCGCACGCTGACAGCCGAAATCGGCACGCTGGCCGCCACGCTGGTGCGCTTTCTCTACGGCCTGCCGGTGGCGGGTGCGGCGGTCGCAGCGCTGTGCCTCTGGGGCGACGGCCTGGCGCCGCGCTTCGGATGGGGCTATGCGTGCTGGATCGCGCTGGGTGCCGTTGCCCAGGTGGTAGCCACCGCCCTGCTGCTGCTGGGCATGAAGGAGCGTAACTTCATCCTGGCGGTGGCCTATTCCAAGACCGAGGTGCTGCAGGTCGCGCTGTTCTCCAGCGTGTTGCTGCACGAGCTGCCCGGCGCGGTGACGATGTTGGCGATGTTCGCCGCCACGGCAGGCGTGCTGCTGCTGTCGCTGCCACCGGGCCCGCTGCGCGGCAAGGGGAACGGGCCGTTCCGGCAGGGTCGGTCGCTGTGGTACGGGTTAGTTTCGGGCGCCTGCTTCGCGCTCGCCAGCGTCGGGTTCCGCGGGGCGTCGCTGTCGCTGGGCGACGGCATCGCGCCGTGGACGGCCGGCGCCTGGGGCGTGCTCTGGGCGCAGCTGCTGCAGAGCCTGCTGCTGGGCGGCTGGCTGGCGGTGCGGCAGCCTGCGGCGCTCGGCGGGGTGTTGCGCTCATGGCGGCTGTCGGCGTTGGCCGGGTCGATGGGCGCGATGGCGTCGCTCGCCTGGTTCACCGCCTACGCGATGCGCCCGGCGGCCGAAGTGCGCACCCTGGGCCTGGTCGAGGTGCTGTTCAGCTACCTGGTGTCGCGCCGGGTGTTCCGCGAGAGCCTGACCCGTGCCGAGACGCTCGGCCTGGGCCTTGTGGGGGTAGGCCTGGTGGCGATCTGCACCCGGCTGTAGGAGGCGCGCAAGACCCGACGCCTGCGGCGGACCGCCGGCGTCGCTATGCTCGGCCGGGTGAATCCGCTTCCGCGCCGCATCGCCCACCTCGACATGGACGCCTTCTTCGCGTCGGTCGAACTGCTGCGCTATCCGCAGCTAAAGGGCCTGCCGGTGGTGATCGGCGGCGGCCGGCGGCGCGACGACGATGCATTGCTGGCCCATGCGCCCGACGGCGACCTGGCCGCGATCCCGGTCGATGCGTTTGCGCGGCTCGGCGGCTATGCCGGCCGGGGCGTGGCCACCACCGCCACCTATGCGGCGCGGCAGTTCGGCGTCGGCTCGGCGATGGGGCTGATGAAGGCGGCCAAGCTGTGCCCGCAGGCGATCCTGCTGCCGGTGGATTTCGACCGTGTGCGGCACTTCTCACGCACCTTCAAGACCACCATCCTGGAGATCGCGCCGGTGATGGAGGACCGCGGCATCGACGAGGTGTATATCGACTTCACCGACGTGCCCGGCGGCCAGCGCGACGGCGGCCGGGCGCTCGCCCGGCTGATCCAGAAGAGCATCCTGGCGGCGACCGGCCTGACCTGCTCGGTGGGCGTGGCGCCCAACAAGCTGCTGGCCAAGATGGCGAGCGAGTTCGACAAACCCAACGGCATCTCGGTCGTCGGCCCCGACGATCTGGAGACCCGCATCTGGCCGCTACCGGCCCGCAAGATCAACGGCATCGGACCGAAGGCCGACGGCAAGCTGGAGCGCTTCGGCATCCGCACCATCGGCGAGCTGGCGCGCCAGCCGACCGACTGGCTGATGGCGAACTTCGGCAGATCGACCGGCGCCTGGATGCATGCCGTGGCCTGGGGCCGCGACGACCGGCCGGTGGTGACCGAGAGCGAGCCGGTCTCGATGAGCCGCGAGACCACCTTCGAGCGCGACCTGCACCCGGTGCGCGACCGGGCCGAGCTGGGCGCGATCTTCACCGCGCTTTGCGAGAAGGTGGCGGCCGACCTGCAAAGGAAGGGCTATGTCGGCAAGACCATCGGCATCAAGCTGCGCTACGACGACTTCCGCATCGCTACCCGCGACCAGACGATCGCGGTGCCGACCGACGACGCCGCGGCGATCCGCCAGGCCGCCGGCCAGTGCTTGAAGCGGGTGCCGCTGCTGCGGCGGCTGCGCTTGCTGGGCGTGCGGGTGGGGACGCTGTCGCGGCCAAATGCGGCGCACGTGCAGGACGAGACATCGAATATGCCCGTAGCCGGCTATACACGACGGCTTGTTGCTATTAAAAAAGAAGCAGATCATCCCCAGTTGTTCTGAGCGGTCCTGAGGCCGGTGGTCGCCAGGACCATGGCACCGCGGCCCGGGACCGGGGCAAGGCATCGCGCGGGCCGAGTTCGAGCGGAGCCCTGACGCGCGGCGCGCGCACCGCGCCTGCCGCCGCATTCCTACACCGTCGCGCGGTGTGCTGGGGTGTAGTGCAGGGCTTTCGGTGCCCGCACCGCTCCTTTTTCACTGCGCCATGCCCGATATCATCGCCGTATCCGCCGCCCCTTTCCGCATCTCGTCCCGCACCGCCCCGGCTCGCATGCCGCGGCCGGCGCGTCTTCCGGGAGGTCTGGTCTACGTCACTCCAGAGATGCCCGGCCTGAGCCGGTTCAGGCGCGGCAAGGCGTTTCGCTACCGCCGCCACGATGGCGAGTGGCTGCGGGACCCGGACGAGATCGCGCGCATCGACCAGCTCGCGATTCCGCCGGCCTACACCCAGGTCTGGATCTGCCCCCTGGTCAACGGCCATCTGCAGGCCACCGGGCTGGACGCTCGCGGCCGCAAGCAGTACCGCTACCACGCCGACTGGCGGCTGCAGCGCGACGAAAGCAAGTTCGAGCGGCTGGAGGCCTTCGGTTCGGCGTTGCCGCGCATCCGGGCCCGCGTCGCCCGCGACCTGGTGCCGCCCACGGGCGAACCGCTGGGACGCACCGTGGTGCTGGCGACGCTGGTGCGGCTGCTCGACACCACCTACATGCGGGTCGGCAACGAGGAGTACGCCAGCACCAACGGCTCCTACGGCCTGACCACCTTACGGATGCCGCATGCCGGCGTGCGCGGCAGCGTGCTGAAGCTGCGGTTCCGCGGCAAGAGCGGGGTGCTGTAGGAGGTCCAGCTCGACGACCCGCGCGTCGCCCGCGTGGTGCGGCGCTGCCAGCAGCTGCCCGGTCAGGAGCTGTTCCAGTACGAGGACGAGAACGGCATGCCGCACGCGGTCGGCTCCAGCGACGTCAACGACTACCTGCGCGAGATCGTCCCCGGCGACGACGGCCTGCACTTCACCGCCAAGGATTTCCGTACCTGGCACGGCACGGTCCAGGCGCTGGAGCTGACCCGGCTCGCCTGCGGGCAGGAAGGTGCAGCCGCGTACAGTGCCAAGCACGTGCTGGCCGAGGTGGCCAGGCAACTGGGCAATACGCCGGCGGTGTGCAAAAAGTCCTATGTCCACCCTGCTGTGCTGGCACTCGGCGGCACGCTGGGGTCGGACGTGGGCACCGGCATCTCCGGCATCTGGGATCGGATCGCCGGGAAGTCGCAGCGCCAGCGCAAGCTGTATGCGGCCGAGCACCGCCTGCTGGCGTTTCTGCAGGAACACCGCAAGCGGCCGTTTCGGGCGCGTGCCGCGGTCGAGAAAGCCGCCTGACGCCGCGCCCGTGCGCGAGAGGCCCTGCGCACGAGGCGCGGGGGCCGGTTCAGGCCGTCGGGGCGCGCAGGATCACGCGGTCGGCGGTCACGTCGAGCGGCCAGCGCAGGTCGGCGCACAGCATCTGAAGCGCTGCGGCATCGACCTGCAGCCGCCGGGCCGACGGTCGCATCGACAGGTCGAAAGCGGCGCCCGTCGGGGTGCGGTGGAAGTGCAATCCGCCATCGGCAGCCACCGCACGGATCGCCATCGGTGCGGTAGCGCTGTCCTGCAGGTAGCACAGGGTGCCCAGCACCGCATACAGCACGCGGCCGGGGATGACCTCGGGCCAGTCCGCTGGGGCCGCCGCGCTCTCCGACAGCTGCATGTCGTAGAGATCGAGCATCGGCCGTGCCATCTCCATCGCCTGGGCGATGTCGGCGGGCGCCCGCTGGCCGTCCGTCGCCTCGGTGTCCCAGCGGCTCAGCGACCGGATGCCGACCACGGTCAACTGCAGCTGTTCCTCGGTCTGGCCGAGCCGTTTGAGGCTCTGCGCCATGTCGAAGGGTTCGGCGCCCAGGTAGCGGCGCAACACGGTATTGCCCATGCGCACCACCGAAAGGGGCCCCGCCATGTCGTGGCGGATGGCGGGCAGCACCCGCATCAGCAACTCGTGGCGCACGCCCGCGGCATGCCAGGCATCGGCCGGGGCCAGCGCGCCCCTGTCGTCGGGGCTCATCGGTTGTGCGCCACGTCTGCCAGGATGCGTTCGAGCTTCTCGAAGTCGACCGGCTTTTGCATGAAATGCGCGAAGATCGCCATGTCGTCGGCATTGCCGCCGTCGGCCGAGAGGCCGGTCACGGCGATCAGCAGCGGTGTTTCGGCTCCGGCCATCTGCTGCAGCTTGCGCCCCAACTCGGTGCCGTGCATGTCGGGCAGGGTCAGGTCGAGCAGGTAGACATGGGCCGGCGCCTCGGCGGCCATCGCCAGGGCCTGCTGGGCGTTGTAGGCGCAGCGCACGTCGTAGCCCTGCATGTCGAGCAGTTCCTGGAACAGCTCGGCCGCTTCGCGGTTGTCGTCGACGATGAGGATATTGAGTTCCACGGAGCACTTTCTACGAGATCGGGCGCAGCAGGATGCGGGCGACAGGGTCGCACGCGGCGCCTTGCCTATCCAACAGGAGACACGTCGGGCGGCTGCAGGGGCAGGCGTACCGTGAACACCACGTGGGGTTTTTCAAAAGAATAGCCGATGCTGCCGTGGTGGGCGGTAACGATTTCGTTCGCGATGTAGAGCCCCAAGCCCAGGCCGCTTTTGTTGCGCTCGTTGCCGAGCGACTGGCGCTTGAACGGATTGAACAGCACCGTCTCCAGCTCGGGCGGAATCGGCGATCCGACGTTGCTGACGGCCAGATGGACCGCGTCTCCTTCCCGACTGAGGCGCAGCACGATCGGCTCGCCGGAACCTCCGTGGTGGCGCGCGTTGCTCACCAGGTTCGTGACCACCTGCGCGGTGCGGTCGGGGTCCACGTGCGCGATCAGCCGCTCGGGCAGCTCGCGCGTGAACAGGCTGCCCGGATGCGCCAGCAGCGATTCGTCGAGCAGATCGTTGACCAGCGCCGCCAGATCGGTCGGCACGATATTGAGGCCCAGGCCCAGGCCGCCCTGGAGCCGCGATATGTCGAGCACCTGGCTCACCAGCCGCTGCATGCGGCTGCTGGACGACTGGATGCGCTGGCCCAGCCGGCCCTGGTGGTCGCTGCTGCCCTTCTCGAGCACCCGGGCGGCCATGCTGATCGAATGCAGCGGGTCGCGCAGGTCGTGGCCCAGGATCGCCAGCAGCTGGTTGCGGGCGCGGTGGAGCTCGGCCACCCGGGCCGCATTGGCGCGCATCAGCTCGTCGAGCAGCTGGCGGCCGATCTCGAGCGTCGTGGCGTCCCATTCGACCGCCCGGCCGCGCACCGTCTCGCGCCATATGGCGAAAGAGCCGCGCGGCGTGAGGCGCGAGCCCAGCGGGCCGACGGTGTATTCCTTCTCGGGCTTGCCGCCCCACAGGATGGTTTCGATCTGCTCCTTGCGCACCAGCACCAGCCAGCTATGCGACGCGGCGTCGAATCGCAGCCCCAGCACGCCGCACCAGTAGCCCAGTTCCGACTGCAACTGCGGCGGGAACTGCGCCAGCGCGCTCAGGTTGACCATGTGGCCCGACGCGTCGGTATCCGTGTCGTTGAGCCAGCGGACCAGCGCGCGGGCCGCCTCGACCGGCATGTCGCCCTCGACCGACAGCTTGCTGCCGTCGGCGACGATCAGCGCGTGGGCGCCGAAGATGTCCATCAGCGGCTGGCCCAGCGCGACGAAGGCCGCGGTGGGATCGTCGGCGTGCAACGCGCTTTCCATCACGCTGGCGCGGATCGTGGCGGCCGATGCCATGCGGGCCGCATGGTCGCGGGCGGTGACGGTCTGCACGTTGGCGGCCAGGATCTGCGCCACCACGTCGCAGGCCATACGTACCGAATAGGGCATCTGGCGCGGCGCCATGTGGTGGCAGGCGATCATGCCCCACAGCTCGCCGTGCACGACGATCGAGACGCTCATCGACGCGCCCACGCCCATGTTGGTCAGATACTCGATATGGATCGGCGAGACCGCCCGCAGCACCGCGTGGCTCATGTCCAGCGGGGTGTCGGCCGACTCCGTAGTCGCCAGCACGTCGACCGGCGCCGCGCCGATGTCGGCGATCAGGCGCAGCGTGTTCTCGACGTAGAGGCGCCGCGCCTGCGCCGGGATGTCGCTGGCCGGATAGCGACGGCCGAGGAAGGGGTCGAGCGATGCATCGCAGTTCTCTGCGACCACCTCGCCACTGCCGTCGGGGCGGAAGCGGTAGGCCATGACGCGGTCGAAGCCGGTCAGCTGGCGGATCTCGTGCGTTGCCGTCGCCAGCAGGCTGTCGAGCGAGCGCTGGCGCTTGAGCCGGTCCATCGCCCGGTGGGCCTTCGACGCGAAGCCGTCGAGCATGTCGTCCGACTGCTGGCGCAGTTCGTACTCGGCCAGCAACAGCCCCTTGGAGCTGTGCAGGATCAGGTCGAAACTGCGTTCCCCGATCGTCGTCGGGACCGCCAAAGGCAGCGATTCGCCGTTGGCCAGCGCCGCGAATCCGTCGTCGAAGGCCGTGTGGGTCTCGGCGTCGGCGGCGAAGTGATGGGGCAGCAGCGCGGTGCCGAGCGCCGGCAGGATCGGGCCGAGCAGGGCGGCGGCATTGGCGCTGGCGTGCACCAGCCGACGTTCCATGTCGAAGGCGAGCATCGCGCCGTGCGGCTGGATCTGGCCGGGGATGTGGATCGGCTCCCGGTCGCAATTGTCGAGCGTGACCGGTGGGCGGGCGGTGGCCTGGCTCATGCCAGAACCTCCATTCGCTCGAAGCGGCCGACCAGGGCGTCGAAGCCCGCGACCGCGCCGCGCACCGCGGCCGCCGTCTCGGCCGGCGTGCGCACCGCGGCGCGCAGCTCGGCCATGAAGGTCCTCCAGCGGGCACCGACCGCGGCGTCGCCCTGCAGGTAGCGCAGCGGATGCGGTGCCAGGCGCGCCTGCAACCGGCGGTGCAGCATCGCACCGCCGAGCTGGGAGCCTTCCACGACATAGGCCAGGCCCCAGGCATAGGCCAAGGGCTCGGCGGCCGCGCCCGCGCGCAGGGCGTGGGCGGCGGCGGTGTCATGGAAGGTAGGGGCGAGGGCGGGGGCGTGGGCGTCTTGCAGGTCGGCCTCGGCCCTGGCCAGCCGCCGACCCTGCAGGCCGGGCCATTCGGCGGGCACGCCGACGGTGGTCCAGACCGGTGCCAGAGCGCCCAGCCACCAGGTGACGGCCTGGAGATGCCGCACGTAGTCGGGCAACGAGGCATCGGGTGCCGCAAGGGGCAGGGCGCTGTCGAGCTGCTGGTGGATGCCGTGGGTGGCGGCCCGCAGGGCGGCCACCGGATCTGCCGCAGCGGCGACGCTATCGGATGGAGTCACAAAAGCGCTCGACAGGGTTGGCAAACGGGACAACGCATGGCCGCCCATTTTACCAGCGGGGCTTCCGATGCGGGCACGGCGTGGCCTAAGTGTAACAAAACTATGCGCCGTGTGTCGAATTTCCGATGCGGCGTCTTTAGCTCACTGGCGTGCCGTCCGGACGTTGGCCGGCAGCGCCTGCGGATGGCTGGTGCGCAGCGGATTGATGTCGAGGCCGCCTCGGCGGGTGTAGCGCGCGTAGACGGAGAGCCGGTGCGGGCGACAGCGGGTCCAGATGTCCATGAAGATGCGCTCGACGCACTGCTCGTGGAATTCGTTGTGGTTGCGAAAGCTCACCAGATACTGGAGCAGCCCCGCCTGGTCGATCGGCGCGCCGCTGTAGCGGATCTGCACGCTGCCCCAATCGGGCTGGCCGGTGACAAGGCAGTTGCTCTTGAGCAGATTGCTCACCAGCACCTCGCTCACCTCGGGCTCGTCCGCCGCCACGGTGAGCAGTTCGGGCGCAGGGGTGTAGCGGGCGCATTCCACGTCCAGCCGGTCGAGGCTCAGGCCGTCCAGCTCGTGGACCGGCTCCCGGTCGAAGGCGTCGGGCAGCAGCAGTTTCACCCCGACCGAGGACTGGTGCCCGGCCCCGCGCCAGACCGCCTCGCCGATGTCGGCACGCAGCCGGGTGCGCACCGCCTCGGCATCGGCCAGGCGGGTGTTGTTGAAGCTGTTGAGGTAGAGCTTGAACGACTTGCTCTCGACGATGTTGTGCGTCTCGCAGGGCACGGTGACATGCGCCAGCGCCACCTGGGGTTTGCCGCGCAGGTTGAGCCAGCTCAGCTCGAAGGCGGTCCAGAGATCGGCGCCGAAGAAGGGCGGCGCGCCGTCGACGCCGATTTCGGCGCGTTTGCCCGCGCGCGATATCGGGAACAGCAGCGAGGGATCGTACTGGTCGGCATAGGCCGAGGATTGACCGAGCGGGGAGTGTTCCGGGATATTCATGCTATCGAATTCATAGCTGGAAGTCGATGTCCGGCAACGGCTGCGGCTACTATTTTCTGGAAAATCAGACGAATTCGCGCTCGCGCAACCATTTGGTGGCGATCCACTTCTCGCCCGCGAGCACCGGCGCGCCGCCGTGCAGCGTGTGGGTCGAGGGATGCGGCCGTCGGTAGCTGAAGAAAACCGCGTTGCCGCGCTTGGGCGCCACTTCCAGTCCGATGTCGGGAAAAGTGGTGCCGCCGCCGCGCTCGGGTTCGTTGAGGTAGATCACCAGCGTCGCCACCCGCTGCCCGCCCCGGGCGACGATGCCCGGCGTGCCGGGCTCGTCCGGGTCGAAGTAGTCGTAGTGCGGCTTGTATTCGGCGCCCGGCCGGTAGTGCAGCACCTGCAGGCCCTCGCCGTTCTCCAACGGCCAGTTGACCAGCCGGGCGATGCGCGCCTCGAGCCGCTGCACCACCTCGGTCTCGCCTCGGCTGAAGAACATGCCGTCGCTGGTGCGGTCGGCGTTGAGCTCCTCGCCGCCGGTTTTTGTTGCCACGGTGAGGGAGCGCTTCATCCTCGGCTCGGCGTACGCGATCAGCGCGGCGCATTCCTCGTCCGACAGCAGGTTGCCGAAGACGACGATACGCGGATCGGCCATCGCTTGCAGTACGTGCACCTTGCGGTCGCCGACATCGAGGTAGAGCGGCGAATCGTGCAGCGCGGCGTCGGGCACCGGCACGCCGGGGGGCTGGCCGCGGCGCTCGGCCTCGTCTTCCAGGTGGTCGCGCAGCGTGGTCTCCATGGCGTGGACGGCCACCTCTTCCTTCCAACCGGAATCGACCATCGACCGCACGATCACCGGCGCCGCATAGCCCGCCTGGGCCTGCGCGATGATCCAGGCGCGCAGCTCGGGCGTGGCGTGTTGTTGGGAAGCGAGGGCGGTGGCGTTGTCGCGCGGCATGGCGGTGGTCCTTTCGGAAACGGAGGTTGTCTATTCGGCCCGGCGGCGGAACACCAGCCGGTCGGGCTGCGAGGCGCCGGCGTCGAACCGGTAGCCTTCGGCATCGAAGCCCTCCAGCTGGCGCGGCGTCGCGGCCCGGGTCTTCACCACGTGGCGGGCCATCAGGCCGCGTGCGCGCTTGGCGTGGAAGCTGACGATCTTGTACTGCCCATTTTTCCAGTCTTCGAATGCGCAGTCGATCACCCGGGCCTTGAGCACCCGCGTGTCGACCGCGCGGAAATATTCCTGCGAGGCCAGGTTGACCAGTACCGGCGTGCGGTCGGCCTGCAGCCGGGTGTTGAGGTAGTCGGCGATCTGCGAGCCCCAGAAGCGGTACAGGTCGGCACCGGCCGGATTCTGCAGCCGGGTGCCCATCTCCAGGCGGTAGGGCTGAAGCCGGTCGAGCGGACGCAGCACGCCGTAGAGGCCGCTCAGGATCGCCAGATGGTCCTGCGCCCAGGCCAGCTCGTCGGCCGACAGGTTGCGGGCGTCGAGCCCACCGTACACGTCGCCGTCGAACGCCCAGACCGCTTGGCGCGAGTTGGCCGGCGTGGCGCGCGGCGACCACGCCTGGTAGCGCGTCACGTTGAGCGCCGAGAGCGTGTCCGACAGCGACATCAGTTCGGCGATCTGCTGCGGCGAGCGGGTGCGCAGCAGCGCGATCAGGGCCTTCGACCGGGTGCCGAAGACCGGCTCGGTGGCCGGAAGGTCGGGCGGCACCGGCGTGTCGTAGTCGAGCGACTTGGCGGGGGAGAGCAGGAGCAGCATGGAGCGGTATCTTGCAAGTGCGGGAGCGGACAGGCGCCGGGAACGCACACCCGGGCGGGCATGCATGCGGGGGCATTGTCGGCGCACCCGGCTTCCCGCACATCCAGCCCGCCATCGAAAAGGCCGGGCAACCGAAGGCGCTCGGCGGGGCTCGGCGCCCGTGGTTCGCGCGCAGTCACGCGGCGTTCGGATCAACCCGCAGGCGGCACGGTGCCCGGCTGCGGCGCGACGGGCTCGACCGGCTCGGCGTCCTCGAACGCGAGCTTGACGTCGCGCAGATCGCGCTTGGTTTCGACCAGCACCAGGGCAGTGTCCTGCGCCACCACGACCGGCGGACGCTCGCGCGGCACGCGCACCGCCGGCGGCTCGGCCGCCATCGCGGCCTGGGCGGCGGCGATCTTGGCTGCGTCGGAGCCGACCCACTGCAGGCCGCTGCCCTCGGCCAAACGGGCCAGGTCGTTCACTGGCAGCACGAAAGGCGCCGGAGCGGTTTTCGGTGCAGGTGCCGCGACGGCCGCAGTTGCCTGCGCTTGCGCTGGCACGGCTACCACCGGTGCAGGTGCCACCGGGGCGGGTGCAGCGACCGGTACCGGTGCGGCTGCGACCGGTGCAGGTGCCGGCACGGGGCGCGGCACCGGTGGGGCCACCGGCGCTGCGAGCGGCTCGGCCGCAGACACGAAGGCCTGCGCTGCGCGTACTGCAGGCGCCACGGCGCTCTCCGTCGGCAGTACGTCCGCACGCAGTGCCGCAGGGGCGTCGCCCGCGCCACCTTCCACCGGCGGACGGTTGCGCGGCGCACGGGGGGCGCGACGCTGGTCGTCGCTCTGCGGACGGCGCTCCGCCGCTGCCTGTGGCACGTCGGCGGGCGATGCGGCGCCGGTGCTCAGGGCCGCGACATCGGCCGTGTCTTCTGAGGCGATCGGCGTCGGGTTGCGGAAGGCATCGAAGATGCCGCCCTGCGGCGCTTCTTCGTGGGCGGCCGCTTCCAGCGGTGCACGGTCGGGCCTGTCGGCGCGCTCGCCTCGCTCTCCGGCGGCACCGCGCTCGCCACTGCGTTCGCGGCGGTCGCGGCCGTAGCGGTCGCGCGAACGGCGCTCGCGGCGCTCGTCGCTCTCGGCGGCCGGCGCGCCCGCTTCGCCCGAGGCCTGCTGCACCGCGGCTTCGGTCATCGCGGCAGCCTCGCCCGGCGGCAGGACGCGGTCGTGGTGGCGGGGCAAGCCGGCGGCTTCGGACGCACCGCCCGCGGTCCCGGCTTCGCCGGTGATGCCGTCGGTGGATTCACCACGCGGGCGGCGATCGCCCCGCTCGCGGCGGCCGCCTTCCGGACGGTCGCCCCGGTCGTTGCGCTCGCTGCGCTGACGGCGCGGTGCACGTTCGGCACGGGACTCGTCGCCCGGCAGTGCCGGGTCGCCTGGCAGGGCCGCGACCTCGGTCACCGTATCGACGGAGCCGGGTGAGCGCTCGCCGTTGCGCATGTCGCGCGACTCGCGGCCCCGGCCTTCGCCGCCACGTTCGCCACGTTCCGGACGGTCGCCCCGGCCCCGGCCTTCCCGTGGTGGGCGGCCGCCTTCGGGGCGATCGCCCCGATCGGCCGGCGGTGCGCCGTTGGCGGCGGCAGTACCGGCGGCAGGGGCTGCGCGCTCGCCACCCCGGTCGCCGCGTTCGCCTCGGCGGCCGCCGCGGCCGTCGGCGCGGCCCTCGCCACCACGGCCTTCACCGCCGCGGCCTTCCGGCCGGCCGTCGCGGCGGCCGTCACGGCCTGTACCGCGGCCTTCGCCGCCGCGTCCGTTGCGGCGCTGTTCGTCGCCCGCGGCCGGTGCCGGGGCGGGCGCCGGCGCCGGTGCCGGTGCCGGTGCCGGTGCCGGTGGGGTCGCATAACCGAAGAGGCTCTTGAGCCAAGCCAGAAAGCCCATCTCGACCGGTGGCGGCGGCGGTGGTGGTGCGGCCGGCGGGGGAGGGGGCGGCAGCGGGGCCTGAGTCTGCTGCGGCGCGGGCGCTGCGGGGCGGGGCACGGCCTGCGGCGCGGGTGCGTCGGGCAGCACGCCCTTGATCACCGGCGTCTGCTTGTTGGTGGGTTCCTGCGAGCGGCGGGTGACTGTGGTGGGGTCTTCCATCTCTTCGGCCAGCTTGTAGCTCGGCTCGATGCCGTCGAGGCGCGGGTCGTCGTGCTTCAGGCGCTCGAGCTTGTAGTGCGGCGTCTCGAGCGACTTGTTGGGCACCATCAGCACGGTGACGCGCTGCTTGAGTTCGATCTTGGCGATCTCCGGGCGCTTTTCGTTCAGCAGGAACGAGGCGACCTCGACCGGCACCTGCACGTGCACCGCCGAGGTGTTGTCCTTCATCGACTCCTCCTGGATGATCCGGAGGATCTGCAGGGCGGAGCTTTCGGTGTCGCGGATGTGGCCGGAACCGCCGCAGCGCGGGCAGTTGATGTGCGCGCCTTCGGAGAGCGCCGGCTTCAGGCGCTGGCGGCTCATCTCCATCAGGCCGAACTTGCTGATCGTGCCGAACTGCACTCGGGCGCGGTCCTGGCGCAGCGCGTCGCGCAGGCGGTTCTCGACCTCGCGGCGGTTCTTCGACTCTTCCATGTCGATGAAGTCGATGACGATCAGGCCGCCGAGGTCGCGCAGGCGCATCTGGCGCGCGACTTCGTCGGCGGCTTCCAGGTTGGTGCGGGTGGCGGTTTCCTCGATGTCGCCGCCCTTGATGGCGCGGGCCGAGTTGACGTCGACGCTCACCAGCGCCTCGGTGTGGTCGATCACCACGGCGCCGCCGGACGGCAGCGTCACGGTGCGGGCGTAGGCCGATTCGATCTGGTGCTCGATCTGGAAACGGGAGAACAGCGGCGCGTCGTCGCGGTAGCGCTTCACCCGGCCGGCATGCTCGGGCATGACGTGCGCCATGAACTGGTGCGCCTGCTCGTAGATGTCGTCGGTGTCGATCAGGATGTCGCCGATGTCGTGGTTGAAGTAGTCACGGATCGCGCGGATGACGAGGCTCGATTCCTGGTAGATCAGGAAGGCGCCCTTGCCGCCCTTGGCCGCGCCGTCGATGGCGGTCCAGAGCTTGAGCAGGTAGTTCAGGTCCCATTGCAGTTCGGGCGCCGAGCGGCCGATGCCGGCGGTGCGGGCGATGATCGACATGCCCTTCGGGTACTCGAGCTGGTCCATCGCCTCCTTGAGCTCGGCCCGGTCCTCGCCTTCGATGCGGCGCGACACGCCGCCGCCGCGCGGGTTGTTGGGCATCAGCACCACGTAGCGGCCGGCGAGCGACACGAAGGTGGTCAGCGCCGCGCCCTTGTTGCCGCGCTCTTCCTTCTCGACCTGGACCAGCAGTTCCTGGCCTTCGCGGATCACGTCGTTGATGCGGGCCTGGCTGACGGACACGCCTTCGGCGAAGTACTGGCGGGAGATTTCCTTGAAGGGCAGGAAGCCGTGGCGGTCCTCGCCGTAGTCGACGAAGCAGGCTTCCAGTGAGGGCTCCACCCGGGTCACGACCGCCTTGTAGATGTTGCCCTTGCGCTGTTCGCGCCCCTCGATCTCGATTTCGTAGTCGAGGAGCTTTTGTCCGTCGACGATGGCCAGGCGGCGTTCTTCGGCCTGCGTGGCGTTGATCAGCATCCGCTTCATGATGCGTTCCTTTGAATTCAAACTTCGTACCGGCCCGGATGGGGCCCACGATGCCTGAACTGACGCTTCGAAACGAAGGGAATTGCCGGGAAAGCCGCGGCTGCGGACGCCTTAGCGCTGCAGCAGGGGCGGGGGCGCGTGGACGGGGGCGAGGAACGGCTGCAGAGAGGGTTGCGCAGCCGGGCGGGCCGCACGGGCCCGCGGGGGAGGCACCGGCGCCCGGAGCACACCGACGGGCGGGGGCAGAAGCCACCGCCAGAGGGCAGTTACCAGGAGTGTCGGCACGTCTGAAGTCTCGCTTTGATCCGCCGGCCGGCCAGCGCTCAAAGGAGCGCGGGGCCGGCCGGATGGGTGATTCCAATTCTGTTTTTCGAAGTGCCGGTTCGGCCGAAGGTGCTGCGAGCCGCCGCGGGCAGCGGGCCCGCAACTTGCGCGAAAAGCCTTCGGTGGCATCGGCCTGCTGGCGCCGCGGGAGTGGTGTGTGGACTAAAATCCATCAAAATCAAACACTTACACAGCGTCGCGCCAGTGAAACACATTATAGGGGCCAAAGTCGCCGCCGGGGCTCCCGCCGTGCGCCGAGTGACGGTGGACGAGGGCTCCGAAGGCCAGCGGCTCGACAACTTCCTTATCCGAGAACTGAAGGGCGTTCCCAAGACCCATGTCTACCGGATCATCCGCAACGGCGAGGTGCGGGTGAACAGGGGCCGCGCCGCCGCCGATACCCGCGTGGCGGTGGGCGACGTGGTGCGGCTGCCGCCGGTCCGCACCTCGGACGCCGCACAAGCCAAGGCCGCCCGGCCCGCGCCGGCCCGCGCGTTCCCGGTGCTGTTCGAGGACGACCATCTGCTCGCGATCGACAAGCCCGCCGGCGTGGCGGTGCACGGCGGCAGCGGCGTGAGCTTCGGCGTGATCGAGCAGCTGCGCCAGGCGCGGCCCGAGGCCCGCTTCCTGGAACTGGTGCACCGGCTCGATCGCGAGACCTCGGGCATCCTGCTGGTGGCCAAGCGCCGCTCGGCCCTGACCCGGCTGCAGGACCAGTTCCGCGAGCGGGAAACCGGCAAGACCTACCTGGCCCTGGCGATCGGCACCTGGCCGGCTCGGCTCAAGGTGCTCGACCAGCCGCTGCACAAGTACCTGCAGGCCGACGGCGAGCGGCGGGTGCGGATCACCACCCCGGAAGACCCTGACGGCATGCGCTCGATCACCCTGGTCAGGGTGCGACATGCGTCGGCCGCGCGGGCCGAGGCGGGGCTGCCCGCCTTCTCGCTGCTGGAGGTGACGATCAAGACCGGCCGCACCCACCAGATCCGGGTGCACCTGGCCGGACAGGGCCACGCGATCGCGGGCGACGACAAGTACGGCGATTTCGCCTTGAACAAGCGGCTGGCGGCGCAGGGTCTGGGCCGGATGTTCCTGCACGCCTGGCGCCTGCAGTTCAGCCATCCGGCGACGGACGAGCGGATCGCGCTCGTCGCCGAACTGCCGCCCGAGCTGCGCCCCTGGTCCGGTACGGCCGACGCCGCCGAGGCCTGAACGTGCGCCCGCACCTGCAGAATCCGCCGGGGAGCCGCCGCTCTCCGCCTTTCACCCCACAGCCGGACCCTCCGATGTCAGACCTCATGCCCCGTCCCCGCCGCTTCGAACTGATCGCCTTCGACTGGGACGGCACGCTGTACGACTCCACCGGCGCCATCGTCAAATGCATCCAGGCCGCGGTGAAGGACGTGGGCGGCACGGCGCCCACCGACCGCGCCGCCGCCTACGTCATCGGCATGAGTCTGGGTCAGGCGCTGGCCCACGCGGCGCCCGACGTTCCGCCCGAGCGCTATCCGCTACTGGGAGAACGCTACCGCCACCACTATGCCAAGCACTACGAAGACCTGATCCTGTTCGACGGCGTGCTGCCGATGCTCGCCGACCTGAAGGCACGCGGCCACCGGCTGGCCGTGGCCACCGGCAAGAGCCGACGCGGCCTGGACGAGGCGCTGGCCACGGTGCAACTGCGCGGGTTATTCGACGATTCCCGCACCGCGGACGAAACTGCCGGCAAGCCCGATCCGCTGATGCTGCACGAGCTGATGGAGGCCTTCGATCTGCCGGCTGACCGGGTGCTGATGATCGGCGACACCACCCACGACCTGCAGATGGCCCGCAACGCCGGCTGCGCCAGCATCGGCGTGAGCTACGGCGCCCACACGCCCGAGGCCTTCGGCGCGCTGGAGCCGCTGGCCATCGTGCATTCGGTCGCGGAGCTGAATGCCTGGCTCGCGGTCCACGCCTGAGCGCTGCGCAGCCCTGTGCCGGCTGTTGCGCAGGGCCAACAAAACGGCCCGAGGCGACGCCCGAAAGACCGCCTGATCTTGCGTGAGCGGCGGGATAGCCGCACCTGATACAACTCTCTCCTGGGCCTTACAGGGTCCGCTGGCATACTGCTGTCAACCCCCTCAACCCCTGAGTTCTAGATGACCGAGCCGATCTTCCGCGACCCCCTGGATTCCCCTGAAAGAAAGCCTGTAGCCCAAGCGGATGGCCGGCATGATGCTATGAAAAAAGAAGCACTGTCCGCCGGCGGATGGGAGCGTGCCGCGATCGAGAAACTGGCCTTCTCCGCACTGAAGGAACAGCGCGCCGCGCGTCGCTGGAAGACCTTCACCCGGCTGGCCTGGCTGGTGTTCTTCATCGCCGGGGCCTGGATCCTGTTCCACCGCGCGACGCCCACCACCGCCAAGTCGACCGCGCACACGGCGGTGGTCGATATCAAGGGCGAGATCGCCGAGGGCAACGACGCCAGCGCCGAGTTCGTCGTCTCGGCGATGCGCACCGCGTTCGAGGACGACGGGGCGCAGGCCATCGTGCTGCGGATCAACTCGCCCGGCGGCAGCCCGGTGCAGGCCGGCATCATCAACGACGAGATCGTGCGCCTGAAGGCCAAGTACAAGAGGCCGGTCTATGCGGTGGTCGAAGAGACCTGCACCTCGGCCGCGTACTACATCGCCTCGGCCGCCGACCAGATCTTCGTCGACAAGGCCAGCACCGTCGGCAGCATCGGCGTGCTGATGGACGGCTTCGGCTTCACCGGCCTGATGGACAAGCTGGGCGTCGAGCGCCGATTGCTCGCCGCTGGCGAGAACAAGGGCTTCCTCGACCCGTTCAGCCCGCAGACCGACAAGCAGCGGGCCTATGCCCTGGCGATGCTCGAACAGATTCACCAGCAGTTCATCGCGGTGGTGAAGACCGGCCGCGGTGCCCGGCTGAAGGAAACCCCCGACACGTTCACCGGCCTGTTCTGGACCGGCCAGCAGTCGGTCGAGATGGGCCTGGCCGACCACTTGGGCAACCTCGACTACGTCGCCCGCGAAGTGGTCAAGGCCGAGGACGTGGTCGACTACACCCGCCGCGACAACGTCGCCGAGCGCCTGGCCAAGAAGTTCGGTGCGGCGATGGGCGAGGGCGCGATCCACGCCCTGAAGGCGGTGCCCGCGATTCGCTGAACGCCTGCGGCTTGCCGCGGCCGCGCACGACGAAGCCCGCGCGGTGCGGGCTGCGTCGCTTCTGGCGGGCGGCCTGCCGGCCGATGGTGCCGGTCAGTTCAGCGCCCGCCGGGCGCCGACGGCCAGCACCACCGCGAACACCACCACCAGCCACAGCGCGGCGCCGAGCGAGTTGCCCTGCGCGACGAAGCCGATGATCGGCGGGCCGCCCATGAAGCCCAGATAGCCGAGCGACGACACCGCCGCGATCGCATGCGCCGGCGAGCCGCCCGGTACCTTGGCTGCGGCGGTGAAGAGCAGCGGCACGACGTTCGCGAAGCCGATGCCCGCCAGCGCGAAACCCACAAGTGCCACCCTGGGCGCGGCGGCCAGCAGCACCACAACCATCGCGAAAGCGGCTACCAGGGCGCTGGCGCGCAGCAGCACGGCCGGCGCGACGCGGGCCCGCACCCAGTCGCCGCCGAAGCGGGCCGCCGCCATCGCGGCCGAGAAGCTGGCGTAGGCCCAGGCTGCCTCGGCCTGCGGGCTGCCAAGCTCCTGGTGCAGGTAGAGCACGCTCCAGTCGTACATCGCGCCTTCGGCGATCAGGCCCAGCCCGGCGAACACGCCCAGCACCAGCAGCGTGCCGCGCGGCAGCACGAAGCCCGGGATGCGAGGCGCATCGGCGGCGATCGGCAGCGGTACCAGCATCCGCTGCGCCGCCAGCAGCACCGCGGCCGCCAGCACCACCGCGACCAGCGTCAGGTGCCCCTGCGGCCAAGCGAGCAGTACGCCGCCCACGCCCGCGCCGACCATGCCGCCGGTGCTGAACATGCCGTGCATGCCGCTCATCAGGGGCCGCTCGCCGACGCGCTCCAGCTCGGCCGCCTCGGCATTGATCGCCACGTCGAAGATGCCGTTGGCCACGCCGAATACCGCGAGCAGCATCAGCAGCGCCGGCAGTCCGGGCATGACCAGCAGCAGCGAGACGCCCCCCGCCATCGTGACGCCGCACACCCGGCAGACGCCGCGCGGCCCGTAGCGCGCGATCAGCCGGCCGGCCTGGGGCAGTCCCAGCAGGGCGCCGATGCCGGCGGCGAGCATCGCCACCCCCAGCCCGGCTTCGGTCACGCCGTAGAGGGCCCGGACCGTCGGGATGTGCACGCCCCAGGTCGCGAACAGGAAGCCGGAGCAGAAGAACTGCACCCGCGTGGCATGCCGGCTGGCGCCCAGGGCCCGGGCGCCGCGCAACGACGCAACCCCGCTCACGGGCCGATCGCGAAGACCGCGGGAGTGGCGTTGTCGGGCGCGCCGGGACCGGGGTGCAGGCGCCATTCGTGCACCGCGGTGCTGCGGGTGCGGCCGGTCGACAGCGTCAGGCCGTGGCTCACCGACAGCCGGGTGTTGGGCTGCAGCCCGGCGATCAGCGCCTGCAGCAGCGCGGCGTTGCGGTAGGGCGTCTCGATGAAGAGCTGGCTTTGTCCGGTTTTGAGCGCCAGTGCTTCCAGCGTGCGGATGCGGGCGGTGCGCTCGGCCGCATCCTGCGGCAGGTAGCCGGTGAACGCGAAGTTCTGCCCGTTGAGCCCGCTGGCCGCCAGGGCCAGCAGCAGCGATACCGGCCCCACCAGCGGCACGACCGGCACGCCGAGCGCATGCGCGGCCCGCACCAACGACGCGCCGGGGTCGGCGATCGCCGGCATGCCGGCTTCGCTGAGCAGGCCGATGTCGCGGCCCTGCCGGGCGGCCGCCAGCAGCGGGCGGGCGTCGAAGCTGCCGACGGCGTGGTCGCCCTTCTTGTGCACTTCGCGCGGCAGTTCCTGGATCTGCTGCTCCTGGATCGTGGCGGCCAGCGGATGCAGCGCGTCGATGCGCTTGAGATAGGCCCGGGCGGATTTCGCGTTCTCGCAGATCCAGTGGGTGATCCGCGCTGCGCGCCGCAGCGTGGCTTCGGGCAGCGCATCTGTCAGCGGCGCCTGGGTGACGCAGCCGAAATCGAGCGGGGCGGGGACGAGGTAGAGCGTGCCGAGGGTGCTGCTCATGCGATCTGCACTCCCGCGGCGCGCAGCAGGCGGCAGGTGCGGATCAGCGGCAGGCCGACCAGCGCGGTCGGGTCGTCGTTGTCGATCGCGTCCAGCAGCGAGATGCCCAGGCCCTCGCTCTTGGCGCTACCGGCGCAATCGTAGGGTCGTTCGGCGCGCAGGTAGTGCTCGATCTCGGCATCGGTCAGGTCGCGGAAGCGCACCGTCACCTCGGCGATGTCGGACGCCTCGAAGCCGCTGGCCACGCAGGCCACGGTGACGGCGGTGTGGAACACCACCGCGCGGCCGCGCATCCGGCGCAACTGGGCCGTGGCGTGCGCATGGTCGCCCGGCTTGCCGAGCGGCTCGCCGTCGAGGTCCACGACCTGGTCGGAGCCGATCACCACCGCATCGGCATGCTGCCGTGCCGCGGCCAGCGCCTTGGCCCTGGCCAGACGGATGGCGAGTGCGCGGGGTGCTTCGCCGGGCCGGGGCGTCTCGTCGACCCGGGGGGCGGCTACGTCGAACGGCAGGCGCAGCCGCAGGAGCAGTTCGCGGCGGTAGGGCGAGGTCGAGCCCAGCACCAGCGGCCGGCCTCCGGAGGGCCGGGAGAGGATGGTGGCGGTCGGAAGTGTCATCCGTCGATTCTCTTACACTGCTCCGATGAAGACCGACTTTGCTGCCGACCGCCTGGACGTGCCGGCCTTCGCCCTGGCGGCGGCCACCCTGGAGGGCCGCGACGCCCTCCCGACCTTCCCTCGCCTGATGGAAGAAATCGCCGACGAACAGTCGTCCAACACTGTCGACTGGACCGCCATCGGCGAGGAGATCCGGCAAGTGGGCCGTCCGGCGCAGAACTGGCTGCACCTCAAGGTGCACGCGGTGCTGCCGCTGACCTGCCAGCGCTGCCTGGGTCCGGTCGAGCTGCCGCTGGAGATCGAGCGCTCGTTTCGTTTCGTCGAGAGCGAAGAGGCCGCGGTGGCCGAGGACGACGCGGTGGAGGAGGACCTGCTGGTCACCCAGCGCGACTTCAAGCTGCGGGAACTGATCGAGGACGAGTTGCTGATGGCGCTGCCCCCGGTTCCGCAGCACGACACTTGCCCGGTGGAGGTTCCGATGTCGGTGCAAGACCCGGATTTCGAGGAGGCCGGGGCGGAGAAGCCCAATCCGTTCGCGGCGCTCGCCACGCTCAAATTGGCCAAGGACGGGCAGGGCTGACACATCCGGTTATAATCGTCTGCTTCGCGCGATTTCCCAAGCGTCTTGTGGGACCGGTTCGGACCTTCGGGCAGCCGGCCTGACTGGGTTTAGCGCATTCGCCCACTCTTACCCATTCAGGAGCCTCACCATGGCAGTTCAGCAAAACAAGAAGTCCCCTTCCAAGCGCGGCATGCACCGTTCGCACAACGCCCTGACCGTGCCGGGCGTCGCCGTCGAGCCGACCACCGGCGAAAACCACCTGCGCCACCATATCAGCCCGAACGGCTTCTACCGTGGTCGCCAGGTGCTGAAGAACAAGTCCGAAGCCTGACATCGCTCAGTACATCAAGGCCCGGCGCTACTGAATTCGTAGCTCGGGCCTTTGTCTTGATGGCTGTTACCCTTCTCGGCCGCCCTGGCGGCACGGCGCCGCATTCATGATCACACTCGCTGTGGATTGCATGGGGGGCGACCATGGTCCCCGTGTCACGCTCGCGGCGTGCCGCAAATTCCTCGACGACCATCCCGATGCGCAGCTGCTGCTGGTGGGCCTGCCAGAGCCTTTAGCCGGTTTCTCGCACGCGCGGGCCTCGCTCGTGCCCGCCTCCGAAGTCGTCCTGATGGACGACCCGGTCGAGGTGGCCCTGCGACGCAAGAAGGACTCTTCCATGCGGGTCGCGATCCAGCAGGTCAGGGACGGCGAGGCCGCCGTGGCCGTCTCCGCCGGCAACACCGGCGCGCTGATGGCGATCGCCCGCTACCTGCTCAAGACCCTCGACGGGATCGAGCGGCCCGCCATCGCCACCCAGATGCCCAACGCCCGTGGCGGCGCCACCACGGTGCTGGACCTGGGCGCCAACGTCGACTGCACCGCCGAGCACCTGCTGCAGTTCGCCTTCATGGGCGCAGCCCTCGGCTCGGTGCTGAAGGGCGACGACCAGCCGACGGTCGGCCTGCTCAACATCGGCGAAGAGGTGATCAAGGGCAACGAGGTGATCAAGCGCGCCGGCGAGCTGCTGCGCGCGGCGCGCGATTCGGGCGACCTGAACTTTGCCGGCAACGTCGAGGGCAACGACATCTTCAAGGGCACGGTCGACATCGTGGTGTGCGACGGATTCGTCGGCAACGTGGCGCTCAAGGCCAGCGAAGGACTGGCCTCGGTCATCGTCGGTTTCCTGAAGGAAGAGTTCTCGCGCAACGTCTTCACCAAGATGGCCGCGGTCTGCGCCTATCCGGTTCTCTCGGCGCTCAAGCGCCGTATGGACTACCGGCGCTACAACGGCGCGGCCCTGCTCGGGCTGCGCGGGCTGGTCTTCAAGAGCCACGGCTCGGCCGACGAGGTGGCTTTCGAGCAGGCGCTGGTGCGCGCTTATGATGCTGCCCGCAACAACCTCCTGCAGCGTCTGCAGGAGCGGATCGCCCATGCCGCGCCCCTGCTGGCCCGGCAGGCCGCCGTGGCGCCGGCCGCGTCCGCACTTGCGCCTTCTGCCGACATTCCGGCCGCCCTGCACAGATAAGAACATGAGACGCTATTCCCGCATCGCCGGCACCGGCAGCTATCTTCCGCCGCGGCGCCTGAGCAATGCGGAGCTGGCGGTCGAACTGGCGGCCAAGGGCGTCGAGACCTCCGACGAATGGATCGTCGAGCGCACCGGCATCCGCGCCCGGCATTTCGCGGCGCCCGACGTGGGCAGCAGCGACCTGGCCTTGCAGGCCTGCCAGCGGGCGCTGGAGGCCGCGGGCCTCGGCGCGCAGGACATCGACCTGATCGTCGTCGCCACGTCCACCCCCGACATGGTGTTCCCCTCGACCGCCTGCATCCTGCAGCAGAAGCTGGCCCGGACTTCCGAGGCGGCGCAGGGCATCCTGGGTGCGCCGGCCTTCGACGTGCAGGCGGTGTGCAGCGGCTTCGTCTACGCGCTGACCGTAGCCGACGCGATGATCCAGACCGGCTCGGCTCGACGGGCGCTGGTGGTGGGCGCCGAGGTTTTCTCCCGTATCCTCGATTTCAACGACCGCACCACCTGCGTGCTGTTCGGCGACGGTGCCGGCGCCGTGGTGCTGGAGGCCAGCGACACGCCCGGCATCCTGGCGAGCGACCTGCATGCCGACGGCCGCCATGTCGGCATCCTGTGCGTGCCCGGCAACGTGGCCGGGGGCCGGGTCCTGGGCGATCCGCTGCTGAAGATGGACGGCCAGGCGGTCTTCAAGTTGGCGGTCGGCGTGCTGGAGAGCGCGGCGCGCGCCACCCTGGCCAAGGCCGGCAAGACCGAGTCCGACATCGACTGGCTGATTCCGCACCAGGCCAACATCCGCATCATGCAGGGCACCGCACGCAAGCTGAAGATGTCGATGGACAAGGTCATGGTCACCGTAGACCAGCACGGCAACACCTCGGCCGCGTCGATTCCGCTGGCGCTCGACGCCGGCGTGCGCAGCGGCAAGATCACGCCCGGCCAGACGCTGATGCTCGAAGGCGTCGGCGGCGGCTTCACCTGGGGTGCGGTGCTACTGAATTTGTAGCTAGAAGCCGGCGTTTTACGCCGGCTGCAGCCCTTTTTGATATACAAAAAATCACCTTTCTCCGCATGGGCGCTTTCGCATTCGTTTTTCCGGGCCAGGGTTCGCAATCGGTCGGCATGCTCGACGCCTGGGACGGCCATCCCGCCGTGGCCGAGGCAGTGCAGGAAGCGTCGGACGCGCTGCACGAAGACGTGGGCCGCCTGATCGAGGAAGGTCCCAGGGAGACCCTGGCGCTCACCACCAACACCCAGCCGGTGATGCTGGTGGCGGCGGTGGCCGCCTGGCGCGCCTGGAAGGCCGAGGGCGGTGCCGATCCCATCGCCGTGGCCGGCCATTCGCTCGGCGAGTATTCCGCGCTGGTCGCGGCCGGCGTGCTGACGCTGACCCAGGCCGCGCCGCTGGTGCGTTTCCGCGCGGCTGCGATGCAGGAGGCGGTGCCGGTCGGCGTGGGCGCGATGGCGGCCATCCTGGGCCTGGACGCGCAGAAGGTCATCGCCGGCTGTCAGGAGGTGACGCAGTCGTTCGGCACGTCGTCGTCCGAGGTGGTCGAGGCGGTCAATTTCAACGACCCGGGCCAGACGGTCGTCGCCGGCAGCAAGGCCGCGGTCGAGAAGGCCTGCGAGGCGCTCAAGGCGGCCGGTGCCAAGCGCGCGCTGCCGCTGCCGGTGTCGGCGCCGTTCCACTCCACGCTGATGCGGCCCGCCGCCGAGAGGCTGCGGCAGAAGCTGGCCGACACCGCCTTCGCTACGCCGCGCATCGCGCTGGTCGACAACATCGACGTGGCGGTGCAGGACGATCCTGCCGCGATCCGCGACGCGCTCTACCGCCAGGCCTTCGGCCCGGTGCGCTGGGTCGAATGCATCCGGTCGCTCAAGGCCCGCGGCGCGTTAACCGTGGTGGAATGCGGCCCTGGCAAGGTGCTGGCCGGCATGACCAAGCGAATCGATCCCGCACTGGCCGCACTGGCCGTGCACGACCCGGCCACGCTGGCCGAAGCCAAGGCCCTGCTCGCCTGAACGCCGTCCCCGTTTCCGACCCATAGAAAAGAATCGCATGTCTGAAATCGCATTAGCCGGCCAAGTAGCCCTTGTCACCGGCGCCACCCGCGGCATCGGTGCCGCCATCGCCGCCGACCTGGCGGGCAAGGGCGTCAAGGTCATCGGCACCGCCACCAGCGACGAGGGGGCCGCCAAGATCGGCCACGCGCTCGCCGCCCATGGCGGCAAGGGCTACAGGCTCGACGTGACCGAAGGCGATGCCGTCAACACGTTGGTCGATGCGATCGTCGCCAAACACGGCGGGCTGCAGATTCTGGTCAACAACGCCGGCATCACCCGCGACCAACTCGTCATGCGCCTGAAGGACGACGACTGGGATGCGGTGATCGACACCAACCTGAAAGCGGTGTTCCGCCTGTCGCGCGCCGTGATCCGGCCGATGATGAAGCAGCGCTACGGCCGTATCGTGAGCATCACCAGCGTGGTGGGAGCTGCCGGCAATCCGGGCCAGGCCAACTACGCCGCCGCCAAGGCGGGCCTGGCCGGCATGACCCGCGCGCTGGCCCGCGAACTGGGCTCGCGTAACATCACGGTCAACTGCGTGGCCCCCGGCTTCATCGACACCGACATGACCGCATCGCTGCCCGAGGCGCAGCAGAAGGCGCTGCTGGGCCAGATCCCGCTGGGCCGCCTGGGCAAGCCGGTCGACGTGGCGCACGCAGTGTCCTACCTGACGAGCCCGCAGGCGGCCTACGTCACCGGGCAGGAATTGCATGTCAATGGCGGCATGTACATGGGCTGACCTGCCCGGTCGCAGAAGAGTTCCCCGCCGTCCATGGGGTCGGCAGCCCGGCAGGCCGCAAGGTCCTGCGGGCTAAAATCCCCGATTCACTATTTACCACCCTCAGAGGGAAACATGAGCGATATCGAAGCACGCGTCAAAAAGATCATTGCCGAGCAACTGGGCGTTGAAGAATCCCAAGTCACTAACGAAAAGGCTTTCGTGGCCGATCTGGGCGCCGATTCCCTCGACACGGTCGAGCTGGTGATGGCCCTCGAAGACGAATTCGGCATCGAGATCCCGGACGAAGACGCCGAGAAGATCACCACGGTGCAGAACGCGATCGACTACGCGAACACCCACCAGAAGGCCTGATCGGCCCGCGGGCATCCTGCCCGACTTATCTCCTAAGACAAGCAAAGGTTTTTGCGCATGAGCCGTCGCCGCGTCGTCGTGACCGGACTGGGGTGCGTCACTCCCGTGGGTAACACGGTGGCTGATTCCTGGACCAACCTCCTTGCCGGCACGCCCGGTATCGATTTCATCACCCAATTCGATGCCGCCGCCTTCGCCTGCAAGTTCGCGGGCGAGGTCAAGGGCTTCAACATCGCGGACTACATTCCCGAAAAAGAAGCCCGGCACATGGACCGCTTCATTCACCTGGGCCTCGCGGCCGCGATCCAGGCAGTACACGACAGCGGCCTGCCCACCGGCGATGCGTTGGCGGAAGAAACCGCGGTCCGGATCGGCTGCAATATCGGCTCGGGCATCGGCGGTCTTCCGCTGATCGAGAATACCCACACCGAACTGGTGGCGCGAGGCCCGCGCCGGATCTCTCCCTTCTTCGTTCCGGCCTCGATCATCAACATGATCTCGGGACACGTGTCGATCAAATTCGGTTTCAAGGGCCCCAACGTGGCGGTGGTCACCGCCTGCACGACCGGACTGCACGCCATCGGCCTGTCCGCCCGCATGATCGAGTACGGCGACGCCGACGTGATGGTGGCCGGCGGAGCCGAGGCGACGGTATCGCCGCTCGGCGTGGGCGGCTTTACCGCTCCGCGTGCGCTGTCTACCCGCAACGACGACCCCAAGACCGCCTCGCGGCCCTGGGACAAGGACCGCGACGGCTTCGTGCTGGGTGAGGGCGGCGGCGTGCTGGTGCTCGAAGAGTACGAGCACGCCAAGGCACGCGGCGCCCGCATCTATGCGGAACTGGCCGGCTTCGGCATGAGCGGCGACGCGTACCACATCACGTCGCCGGACGTGGGCGGTCCGCGCCGTTCGATCCAGATCGCACTCGACAACGCGGGCGTCAATGCCGACCAGATCGACTACGTCAATGCCCACGGCACGTCGACGCAGATCGGCGATCAGAACGAGACCGATGCGATCAAGGCCGCGCTGGGCGACCATGCCTACAAGACGGTCGTCAATTCGACCAAGTCGATGACCGGCCACCTGCTGGGCGGCGCAGGCGGTATCGAGAGCGTCTTCACCGCGCTGGCTGTCTACCACCAGAAGTCCCCGCCGACGATCAATATTTTCAACCAGGACCCGGCGTGCGATCTGGATTACTGCGCAAATACGGCCCGGGATCTGAGGATCGACGTGGCACTGAAGAACAATTTCGGTTTTGGCGGCACCAACGGCTCGTTGGTGTTCAAGCGACTGGTCTGACGGCGTAGGTTGAGCGCACAGGTTTCCCTTTCATGCATGCTGCGCCCGCGGTTCGCTATCCGGTGACGCGGTCTTACCCTGTCGCCGTGTGGCTCGCCGGGCTATGCGCGCTGGAACTGGCTTTGCTGCTGGCCTGGAGGGCCGCCTCGCCCCAGCCGGCTCCGCTGCACGCGGTGGCATTCGGTTGCTGGGGCCTCGCGACCGCATGGGTGTTCCTGGCGTGGCGCGGCGCGGCGGTCGGCGAACTGGGGTGGGACGGCCAGCACTGGCGCTGGGAGCCGGTCCGTACGACGGCCCACGCACCCGAAGGCGTCGCCCGGTTGCATCTCGATCTCCAAGCCCACGTCCTGGTAAGGTTCGTCCCTGCGCAGGGGCGGGCCGTGTGGCTCTGGCTCGAGCGCCGCTCGGGCAGGCTGCCGCAGTGGCACCTGCTGCGGTGCGCACTTCATGCCGCCGACGGATCGGCGGGCGACTTGGTGGACGGGCAGGCGGTGGTGCGATGACCGAGCCTGTCCCGGCACCGACGGCGGCCGACACCGACCTGATGCTGGTCGAGCGCACCGTCGCGGGCGACCAGCGCGCCTACGGCCTGCTGGTCGCCAAGTACCAGCGGCGGATCGAGCGCCTGATCGGCCGGATGGTGCGCGACAGCGACCTGGTCGAGGACATCGCCCAGGAAACCTTCATCCGGGCCTACCGGGCGCTGCACCAGTTCCGCGGCGACGCGCAGTTCTATACCTGGCTCTACCGGATCGCGGTCAATACCGCCAAGAAAGCGCTGGTCGACATACGCCGCAACCCGGTGATTTCCGAGAATGCGATGCGGTCGGGGGGCGACGACGACGAAACTTCCTTCATCGACAATGAACTAACCAGCGAAGAAACACCCGAAACGGTGTTGGCCGCCAAGGAAATCGCGGCGACGGTCAATGCGGCGATGGAGTCATTGCCCGAGGACTTGCGGCAGGCGGTGACGCTGCGTGAGATCGAAGGCATGAGCTACGAAGAGATTGCCGAAGTGATGAACTGCCCGATCGGCACGGTGCGCTCGCGCATCTTCCGCGCCCGGGAAGCCATTTCGGCCAAGGTCAAGCCTCTGCTGGAAAATCGTTCCGGCAAGCGGTGGTAGAGAGAGTTTTGTTGCAATGCGTGCCCATCGCGATTGCACCCATGCTGTGACACAGGTGATCCCATGAACAAAATCCCTCAAGATTTCGACCGGCTGTCCGCCCTGGCCGACGGCGCACTGTATGGCGAGGAATTCGACCCGACGCTCGATTGGCTGACGCAGGATGCCGAGGCGCAGACCCGGTGGCACGCCTACCACGTGATCGGCGACGTGCTGCGTTCGCCTGATCTGGCGCGGGGCGCGGCCGACATGAATTTCGTGGCCCGCCTGCAGAGCCGGCTGGCGGCAGAGCCGTTGCCACAGCTGGCGGAAGCGCCCGAGACGGCGGTCGTCCACCCCCAGCCGACCGTGGAGGTTTCCCGCGTGACACCGATCCGTGCCGCAACGGCGCGGCCGGCGGCCAATGCCGACGTGTTCCGCTGGAAGGCGGTCGCCGGGTTCGCGTCGCTCGCCGCGGTCGTCGCCGTCGGCTGGAGTTCGTTCGCCGGCATCGCGGGTATCGGCGGCAACGGTGCCGGCGCGGTACTGGCGGCGGCGCCGGCCGGTGCCGCCGCCCAGGGCGCGGATACGGTGCGGTTGGTGTCTGCCGGTGCGGTGCCGGCCACTGGTACGCCGGTCAACCGAACGGCTGCGTTCTCCGCGACCGTGCCGGTCCTGCTGGCCGGTAGCGATACGCCGCAGGTCATGCTCCGCAATCCGCGCCTGGACGAGTTCCTCGCTGCGCACGGACAGGCCACCTCCGGCTCGGTCCTGCAGTCGCCTCCGGGTTTCGTGCGCAATGCGAGTTTCGAAGGCGCCAACCGTTGACCGATCGCCCGTGCGTGGACCGTTCGTCGTGATGCCGGGTCGTCTGGCGCAGGGTGCCGGCTGGGTCGCCGCCTGCCTGGTGGCATGTCTTTCGCCCCTATACGCCGCACCGACCGTCATAGCGGAGGTCGGCCCGTCCGCCCAGACTCTGCCGGCGGCGCCTGCGGCGTCGGCGGTGGCCGAGGTCGACGTGCTGCCGTGGCTGGTTCGCACGCACGAGGCTTCCAAGAACCGGACCTACGCGGGCACGCTCGTCGTGCTGTCGGCCAGCGGGGCATTGTCGAGCTCGCGCATCTGGCACGCCTGCAAGGGCGAGCAGCGGGTCGAGCGGATCGAGTCCTTGACCGGGGCGCCGCGCTCCAGCTTCCGCCGCAACGACGAGGTCGTGACCTTCCTTCCCGAGCTGCACCTGGCCCGCTCCGAGCGGCGCGAGTCCTTCGGCTTGTTCCCCAATCTTCTGCGGGTCGGTGATGCGGCGGTGCGCGAATCCTACGGTGCCCGGCCGCTCGGTACCCAGCGGGTGGCGGGCATGGATACCGAAGTGGTACAGGTGCAGCCGCGCGACGCGTCGCGCTACGGCTATCGGCTCTGGATGGACAAGGCTTCCGGCCTGGCGGTGCAGCTGCAGACACTGGACGGGACCGGCCGGGTGCTGGAGCAAGCGGCGTTTTCCGAGTTGCAGCTGGACGCGCCGGTGCCGATGGACAAGATCGTCCGGATGATGTCCAGCACCGGCGACTACAAGATCGAGAAGCTAGAGGTCACGCGCACCACGGCCGAGGTCGAAGGCTGGGCGCTGGCCCAGCCGGTGGCCGGATTCAAGCCGCTCAACTGCTTCCGCCGATCTGCACCGACCAAGACCGGCACGGTGCAGTGGGTGTTCTCGGACGGCCTTGCCACGGTCTCCCTGTTCATCGAGCCCTACGGCGCCCAGCCGCGCACCGAATCGCAGATGGCGGTAGGCGTGACGCAGATGATGGCGCGCCGGGTCGCCAACGACTGGTGGGTGACAGCCGTGGGCGAGGTTCCGCTTCAGACCCTGCAGACGATGGTCCAGTCGCTGGAGCGCAGGCGCTGACGCAGCGGCTTCGGCGGCCGGCCCTCGCCTGGCGTGCGGCCGTCGCGGGCCTCGCCGCGGATGCGGGCGCCGGCGAGCGGAACCTTCCGTTCCATTTCATTTCAGATGCGTATCGTTGTATCCGGTCTGCCGATATCGGCGGCCCCATGAAAGGTCTCTATGCTGCAGTTTGGTGGGCGTAATCTGAAGGTGCGTGCCCTGACGGGTGCCTTGGCGCTGGCGATGGCCGGCGCGGCCGTGCCTGTGGTACCGGTGATGGCCCAATCCGCACCGATCGGTCAGCGTTCCCTGCCCGACTTCACCGACCTGGTGGACATGGTCGGTCCGTCGGTGGTCAACATCCGGACACTGGAAAAAACCACTCCCCGCAGCGGCGCGGAGGATGCGATGGACGAGCAGATGCTCGAGTTCTTCAAGCGCTTCGGCATCCCGATGCCCAACGGTCCCCGCGGCGGCAACGGTTCGCGCGGACAGCGCCCTCCTCAAGGCGAGGAGCAGCCGCGCGGCGTCGGTTCCGGCTTCATCCTCACCGGCGACGGTTTCGTGATGACCAACGCCCATGTGGTCGACGGCGCCGACGAGGTGATCGTCACCCTGACCGACAAGCGCGAGTTCAAGGCCAAGATCGTCGGCGCCGACAAGCGCACCGACGTGGCCGTGGTCAAGATCGAGGCCACCGGTCTGCCTGCCGTGAAGGTGGGTGACTTGAGCCGGCTGCGGGTGGGCGAATGGGTGATGGCGATCGGCTCTCCTTTCGGCCTGGAGAACAGCGTGACCGCCGGCATCGTCAGCGCCAAGCAGCGCGACACCGGCGACTATCTGCCCTTCATCCAGACCGACGTGGCGATCAACCCGGGCAACTCGGGCGGACCGCTGATCAACATGCGGGGCGAGGTGGTCGGCATCAACAGCCAGATCTATTCGCGCTCCGGCGGGTTCATGGGCATTTCGTTCTCGATCCCGATCGACGAGGCGATCAACGTCAGCGAGCAACTGCGCCAGAGCGGCCGGGTGTCGCGCGGCCGTATCGGCGTGCAGATCGAGCCGGTCACCAAGGACGTGGCCGAGGCGATCGGCCTGGGCAAGCCGCAGGGCGCGCTGGTGCGCGGTGTCGAGACCGGCTCGCCGGCCGAGAAGGCGGGTATCGAGGCGGGCGACATCATCACCCGCTTCGACGGTAAGACGATCGAGCGCACCAGCGACCTGCCACGGCTGGTCGGCAGCACCAAGCCGGGCACCAAGAGCACCGCGACCGTCTTCCGCCGCGGCGCTACCCGCGAGTTGACGATCACCATTGCCGAGATCGAGCCCGACCAGCCCGCGCGCAAGCCGGTGGACAAGGAAGAGGCGCGCCCCACCTCCAACGCCGGCAAGGGCCTGGGCCTGGGGGTGAGCGAGCTCACCCCGGCGCAGAAGAAGGAGTTGAAGCTCAAGGGCGGGGTGCGGGTGGACACCGCCACCGAAGGCGCGGCACGCGCCGGGCTGCGGGAAGGCGACGTGATCGTGGCGGTCGCCAATGTCGAGGTGACCGGCGTCAAGGAGTTCGAGGCCGCGGTCTCGAAGGCCGACAAGAACAAGCCGGTCAGCGTGCTGGTCCGGCGGGGCGAATGGGCCCAGTACGCCCTGATCCGGCCGACCCGCTGAGCGGATCAGCCCCATCCCCGACTCGGGAATAGCGCGGGCTGCCGTCGGTTTTGAGGTGAATCCCGGCAGCCAGATTGGGTAAAATAGTGCGTCTTTTGCACCGGCGCCGGCCGAGGGCGGGACGAAAGCCCCGCATTCCCAGGAATGGCAAACGGTGCACAGGCGATCCACAGATCGCCCACAAGTTGTTCAGATGTGCGGCGGTGCAAATTGTGAATAACTTGTGCATAGATTTTTGCGTTGCCCCCCGGCAACGTTCCTTCCCTCCGGTTTTTGCGCTGTGCGTTCTGGCCTTTTTGCCTACAATGAAGCCCCAACTATCGCAGTTGCCATAGATTGTTGGTTCAGGGCGCGTTGCCAATCAACGCGCCCTTTTTTCTTTGTCCGGGCCGAATAAATTCAATCACTTAACTGTTCCCGTTGATGAAGAACATCAGAAATTTTTCGATCATTGCGCACATCGACCATGGCAAATCGACGCTCGCCGACCGGCTGATTCAGCGCTGCGGCGGCTTGGAAGAACGCCAGATGGAAGCCCAGGTTCTGGACTCGATGGACATCGAAAAGGAGCGTGGGATAACCATCAAGGCGCAGACCGCCGCGCTGCACTACAAGGCGCGTGACGGGCAGGTCTACAACCTCAACCTGATCGACACGCCGGGCCATGTCGACTTCTCGTACGAGGTCTCGCGTTCGCTTTCCGCATGCGAAGGCGCGCTGCTGGTGGTCGACGCGTCGCAGGGTGTGGAAGCGCAGACGGTGGCCAACTGCTACACCGCGCTCGACCTCGGCGTCGACGTGGTGCCGGTCTTGAACAAGATGGACTTGCCCAACGCCGATCCCGACAACGCCAAGGCCGAGATCGAGGACGTGATCGGCATCGACGCGACCGACGCGATCCCGTGCTCGGCCAAGACCGGCATGGGCATCGACGAGATTCTCGAGGCGATCGTCGCCCAAGTGCCGGCGCCGCGCGGCAATCCCGACGGTCCGCTTCGCGCTATGATCGTCGACAGCTGGTTCGATCCCTACGTGGGCGTGGTGATGCTGGTGCGTGTCGTCGACGGCCGACTGGGCAAGGGCGAGCGCTTCAAGATGATGGCGACCGGCACTGTCTACAACGCCGACAACCTGGGCGTCTTCACGCCCGCCAACCTGCCGCGCGATTCGCTGGAGGCCGGGCAGGTGGGCTACATCATCGCGGGCATCAAGGAACTGCAGGCCGCCAAGGTCGGCGACACGATCACGCTCGAGAAGAAGCTGCCCAACAACGCGGGCCCCGCCACCGAGGCGCTGCCGGGCTTCAAGGAAATCCAGCCGCAGGTGTTCGCCGGCCTCTACCCGACCGAGGCGAGCGAGTACGACTCGCTGCGCGACGCGCTGGAGAAGCTCAAGCTCAACGACGCGTCATTGCACTACGAGCCCGAGGTGTCGCAGGCCCTGGGCTTCGGCTTTCGATGCGGCTTCCTCGGCCTGCTGCACATGGAGATCGTGCAGGAGCGGCTCGAGCGCGAGTTCGACCAGGACCTGATCACCACCGCGCCCAGCGTGGTCTACCAGGTGGTGCGCGCCGACGGCGAGGTGCTGATGGTCGAGAACCCGTCCAAGATGCCCGACCAGGGCCGGCTGGAAGAGATCCGCGAGCCGATCGTCACGGTGCACCTCTACATGCCGCAGGAGTACGTCGGCCCGGTGATGACGCTGGCCAACCTGAAGCGCGGCGTGCAGATGAACATGTCCTACCACGGTCGCCAGGTCATGCTGACCTACGAGATGCCGCTGGGCGAGATCGTGCTCGACTTCTTCGACAAGCTCAAATCGGTGTCGCGCGGCTATGCCTCGATGGACTACGAATTCAAGGAGTACCGCGCGTCCGACGTGGTCAAGGTCGACATCCTGCTCAACGGCGAGAAGGTCGATGCGCTGTCGATCATCGTGCACCGCAGCCAGAGCCAGTACCGCGGCCGGGCGGTGGTCGCCAAGATGCGCGAGATCATCAGCCGCCAGATGTACGACGTGGCGATCCAGGCCGCCATCGGCGCCAACATCATCGCCCGCGAGACCATCAAGGCGCTGCGCAAGAACGTGCTGGCAAAATGTTATGGCGGCGACGTGTCGCGCAAGCGCAAGCTGCTCGAAAAGCAAAAGGCGGGCAAGAAGCGGATGAAGCAGATCGGCTCGGTGGAGGTACCGCAGGAAGCCTTCCTCGCGATCCTCCAAGTAGAAGACTGACCCGCACCCGAGACCCATTCATGCAGATCCTCACCTCTTTCGTCCTGGCCGCTTTCGTGGCTTACGGTGGCGCCTGGTACTTCGGTGCCGTCGAAGGCAATTTCGCCCTGCTGATGCTGCTGGCGACCCTGGTCACCGGCGCCTTCTGGATCGCCGACCGGCTGGTGTTCGCCCGCCGCCGGCGTGCGGCCGCGGACGCGCTGGCCGCATCGGCCGTGGCCCGCCGCGAAGAACTCACCCGCCAGGGCATCCGCAAGGTCGATGGTGCCGAAGACGCCGACCTGGGGCAGGCCCGCACCCGCATCCTGATGCAGCCCTGGTGGCTCGACTGGACCGCCGGCCTGTTCCCGGTGATCGCCATCGTGTTCCTGCTGCGCTCGTTCCTGTTCGAACCATTCAAGATTCCGTCTGGTTCGATGATCCCGACGCTGCTGATCGGCGACCTGATCCTGGTGAACAAGTTCACCTACGGCATCCGGCTGCCGGTCGCCAACATCAAGCTCACCGACGGCACGCCGCCGGCGCGCGGCGACGTGATGGTGTTCCGCTACCCGCCGCAGCCCAGCATGGACTACATCAAGCGGGTGGTCGGCCTGCCGGGCGACGAGGTGGCCTATCTGAACAAGCGTCTGACGATCAACGGCAAGCCCGTCGAGACCACCGCGGTGCCCGATTTCTTCGCAGAGGACGCGGTGCGCTACTTCAAGCAGTGGGAGGAACAGCTGGGCACCCACAAGCACCGCCTGCTGATCGACGAAGACCGTCCGGCCTACGTGCCCGGCGCTTCCAACTTCGAAGGCCGCGATCTCTGCCGCTACACCGTCGAAGGCGTCACCTGCAAGGTGCCTGCCGGCCAGTACTTCGTGATGGGCGACAACCGCGACAACTCGCTGGATTCGCGCTACTGGGGCTTCGTGCCCGACAAGAACATCGTCGGCCGCGCGTTCTTCATCTGGATGAACTTCAGCAACCCGTTGAAGCGCATCGGCGGCTTCGACTGAGCGTGCCGGTTGCAGTCTCTTTGCCTTTTCGATATTCGGAGAATTCCATGAAACACCAGCATCCGCCTGCGAAGCACCAGCGCGGCATGGGCATCGTCGGCCTGTTCTTGACGGCCGTGGTCATCGGCTGCGTGGCCATCGTCGTGATGGGCGTCGTGCCGACCGTGATCGAGTACCAGGCGATCAAGCGCGCCGCCGACAAGGCCAGCCAGGAAAACTCGGTCGAGCAGATCCGCAGCGCCTTCGACCGCTACCAGGCGATCGACGACTTCTCGTCGATCAGCGGCAAGGATCTGACGATCGCCCGCGACGGCGACAACTACCGCGTATCCTTCGCCTACCAGCGCAAGATCCACCTGGCCGGACCCGCATCGCTGGTACTCGACTACACCGGCCAGACGAAGTAGGTGGCGGCGCCCCTGAACGCGGAAATCTCCGCCCTCCAGCACCGGCTGCATCACCGCTTCGACGATCCCCAGTTGCTGCTGCGGGCGGTGACGCACCGCAGCTTCTCCAGCGACCACTACGAGCGGCTGGAATTCCTGGGCGATTCGGTCCTCAACCTCGCGATCTCCGACCTGATCTACGGCCGGCTGGGCACGCTGCCCGAAGGCGACCTGTCGCGGGTCCGGGCCAACCTGGTCCGCCAGGAAACCCTGCACGAGATCGCGCTCGACCTGGGCCTGCCGCCGGTGCTGCGGCTCGGCGAGGGCGAGGCCCGCTCGGGCGGCCAGCGGCGGCCGTCGATCCTGGCCGACACGGTCGAGGCGCTGATCGGCGCGGTCTACCGCGACGCCGGCTTCGACGCGGCCGCGGCGCTGGTGCACCGGCTCTTCGCCAAGATCGACATCGCGCCCCACATGCCGGCCGCCAGCAAGGACCCGAAGACCGCGTTGCAGGAGTGGCTGCAGGGCCGCAAAATGAAGTTGCCCAACTACCGCGTGGTGACGACCCTGGGCGCTGCCCATCTCCAGACCTTCGACGTCGAGTGCGAGATCGTCGAACTCGGCCACGCCGAGCGCGGCATCGGCGGCTCCCGCCGTTCCGCCGAGCAGGCGGCCGCGGCCGCGATGCTGGCGTACCTGAAAACGAACAGACCATGAACAACGACGCTACCGACCCTCGTGCTGCACACGGTGGCGTGGAGCCGCCCGCAGCCGCATCCGACGCTCCGGGTCCAGGCCCCGCGGCCGCCCCGCCGGCCGCGGCCGATCCGCTCGGCGCGATGCTGGCCGCCGCCCGCCCGGGCGTGGTGGTCACCGACGTGCCCGTCGCGTCCCAGCGCTGCGGCGTGATCGCCATCGTCGGCAAGCCCAATGTCGGCAAGTCGACGCTGCTGAACGCGCTGGTCGGCCAGAAGATCAGCATCACCTCGCGCAAGGCCCAGACCACGCGCCACCGCATCACCGGCATCAAGACCCGCGAGGAGACGCAGTTCATCTTCGTCGACACGCCCGGCTTCCAGACCCGGCACGGAACCGCGCTGAACAAGTCGCTCAACAAGACGGTGCTGGGCGCCATCGGCGACGTGGACCTGGTGCTGTTCGTGGTCGAGGCGGGCAGCTTCACTTTGGCCGATGCCAAGGTGCTGTCGCTGCTCAAGCCCGGCATTCCGGCGCTGCTGATCGCCAACAAGCTCGACAGCGTGCTGCGCCGCGCCGAGATGCCGCCGTGGTTGAAGGGCATGCAGGAGCGCCACCCTTTCGCCGAGTTCGTCCCGATGTCGGCCAAGAACAAGGGCGACATCGAGCGGCTGTTCGGCATCTGCGCCAAGTATCTGCCGCAGCAGGGCTGGTTCTACTCGCCGGAAGAGCTGACCGACCGCAGCGAGAAATTTTTGGCCAGCGAGACGGTGCGCGAGAAGCTGTTTCGCTTCACCGGCGACGAACTGCCCTACACCTCGACCGTCATCATCGACAAGTTCGACGAGGAAAAGAGCAAGACCCACGGCCGGATGCTGCGCATCGCCGCGACCATCGTGGTCGAGCGCGACGGCCACAAGGCGATGGTGATCGGTGACAAGGGCGAGCGGCTGAAGCGCATCGGCACCGAGGCGCGCCAGGAGCTGGAGAAGTTGATGGACTGCAAGGTGTTCATCGAGCTGTGGGTCAAGGTGCGCTCGGGCTGGGCGGACGACGAGGCGCGGGTGCGGTCCTTTGGGTATGAGTGAGCTCCCCCCCAGGCTGCGCGCTTCGCGTCTTCGCCTACCCCCTGCAGGGGGCGGTGCTGGGTGCCCGGCAAAGCCGGCTCACCTGCACCCTGAGGCACAGGCTTCGCTGCGCTTGCCTGGCTGGTCTGCTGTGGCGGCCGGGTGGCCGGGTCGGGTCGCCGGCACCCTGAGGCGGGCGCTTCGCTGCGCTCGCTTCAAAAGCAAGGCCGGGCGCGTTCGTACGGCGGTGTATGGCGCTCAAGCGGGTCGCTGACGAGCCGGGGTTCGTGCTGCACCAGTACGCCTGGAGCGAGTCCAGCCTGATTTTGGATGTGTTCAGCCGGTCGCATGGGCGGGTGGCGCTGGTGGCGAAGGGGGCGAAGAAGCCGACGTCCAACTTTCGGCCGGTGCTGCTGCCGCTGCAGCCGCTGCGGCTGACCTGGACGCTGTCGCCGGGGGAGGGCGCCGAGATCCATACGCTGCGCGGGGCCGAATGGGCCGGCGGGCATGTGATGCCGACGGGCGATACGTTGCTGTCGGGCTACTACTTGAACGAGCTGCTGATCCGCCTGCTGGCGCGCGACGATGCGCATCCGGCGTTGTTCGATGCCTATGTCGCGGTGGTGCGGGTGCTGGCCTCGCAGCACGGCGAGGCGCTGCAGCCGGTGCTGCGGGCCTTCGAGCTGCGGCTGCTGCGGGAGGTGGGATTTCTTCCGTCGCTCGACCGCGAGACGGCGACGCAGCAACCGTTGATGGCCCACGAGCGCTATGTGCTGGTCGCCGAAGGCGGGCTGCGGGTGGCCCACGACGACGACCGGGTGTCGCTCTCGGGCGCTCAGTGGCAGGGCCTGCACCGCAGCCTGGAGGCCGACGACGCATTCACCGCCACGCTGCGCACCGCGGCCGATGCCGCCGCCGAGTTGAAGCCGCAGTTGCGCAACCTGCTGCACTACCATTGCGGCGTGACCACCCTGCGCACCCGCCAGATGATGATGGACTTGCAAGCCCTATGACCGACGCCACCGCCACCACGGCTTTCCGTCCGCACGCCACCGCGCTGTCGATCAACGTCAACAAGGTCGCGTTGGTGCGCAACACCCGGCACCTGGGCATTCCCAGCGTGACCCGGGCCGCCCGACTGTGCCTGGAGGCCGGCGCACAGGGCATCACGGTGCATCCCCGGCCGGACGAGCGCCACGTCCGGGCCGGCGACGTGTACGAACTGGCCGAGTTGATGCGGGCCTGGCCCGGCCGCGAATTCAACATCGAAGGCAACCCCTCGCAGAACCTGATGGCGTTCATCCGCCGGGTGCGGCCGCAGCAGGCCACCTTCGTGCCCGACAGCGAAGACCAGTTCACCAGCGACCATGGCTGGAGCTTTCCCCAGGATGCCGAGCGCCTGGCGCCGCTGATCGCCGAATGCACCGCGCTGGGCGTGCGCGTCAGCCTCTTCATGGACCCGCTGCCCGAGCAGATGGCCGCCGCCCGTGCCGTGGGCGCTTGCCGGGTCGAACTCTATACCGAGCCCTACGCCGCCGCCTGGCGCACCGACCGGGCCGCGGCCGTGCTGGAGCGCTACCGCGCCGCCGCTCAGGCCGCGCTCGACGTGGGTCTGGGCGTGAATGCCGGCCACGACCTGAACCGCGACAACCTGCCGGCCTTCGTGCGCGGCGTGCCGGGGCTGCTGGAGGTCTCGATCGGCCATGCCCTGATCGCCGATGCGCTGGAGCTGGGGTACGCCGCCACGGTACGGGCCTACCAGCAGGCCATCGCGGACGGCCATGCGGCCAGTCACTCCTGAATTGATAGCTAGAGGTCGGCGTACAGCGCCGGCCAGAGGCCGATTGGGCTTATAAAAAGATGATCTACGGCATCGGCACCGATATCTGCGACGTGCGGCGCATCCGCGCCAGCCTGGGCCGCCACGGCGACCGCTTCGCCGAGCGGGTGCTGGGCGAGGACGAACTGGCCGTCTGGCGGGCCCGCCGCGCACGCTGGCCCGAGCGCGGCGTGCGCTACCTGGCCACCCGTTTCTCGGCCAAGGAAGCCTTCAGCAAGGCGATCGGCCTGGGCATGGTGTCGCCGATGGCGTGGCGCCTGTGCGAGATCCTCAACCTGCCCGGCGGCCGGCCGACCATCGTGCTGCACGGCGCCTTGAAGACCTGGTGCGCGGAGCGCGGCCTGCGCGCCCACGTCACCGTGACCGACGAGACCGACTACGCCGCCACCTTCGTGGTGGTCGAGACCGACGCCTGACGCGCGTCCTGCCCCCGCATCCCGAACGCCCCCATGACCGCTGTTGCGACCGCCTACGCGCCCCTGATCATCGACATCGCCGGCACGGTGCTCACCGCCGACGACCGGCGCCGGCTGGCCGACCCGCTGGTCGGCGGGCTGATCTACTTCAGCCGCAACTGGGAGAGCCGGGCGCAGATCACCGCGCTCTCGGCCGAGATCAAGGCCGTGCGGCCCGACCTGCTGGTCTGCATCGACCACGAGGGCGGCCGGGTGCAGCGGTTCCGGCAGGACGGTTTCACCCACCTGCCGCCGATGCGGGCGCTGGGTGAGGTGTGGATGCACGACGGCCGCGGCGCGGCGGGCAGCGGCGCGATGCGTGCGCTGAACGCGGCCACCGCCGCCGGCCACGTGCTGGCCGCCGAGTTGCGCGCCTGCGGCATCGACTTCAGCTTCGCCCCGGTGCTCGACCTGGACCACGGCGCCAGCGGGGTGATCGGCGACCGGGCCTTCCACCGCGATGCGCGGGTGGTGGCGGCGCTGGCCCAGGCACTGGCCCACGGCATGCTGCGGGCCGGCATGGCCCACTGCGGCAAGCATTTCCCCGGGCACGGCAAGGTGCGGGCCGACTCGCACACCGACATCCCGGTCGACCACCGCAGCCTTGAGACGCTGCTGGCCGACGACGCCGCGCCCTACGCCTGGCTATCGGCCAGCCTCGCCGCGGTGATGCCGGCGCACGTCATCTATTCGAAGGTCGATGCCCGGCCGGCGGGCTTCTCGCGCGTGTGGCTGCAGGATGTGCTGCGGGCGCGCCTGAGCTTCCACGGCGCCGTCTTCAGCGACGACCTGAGCATGGAAGGCGCCCGCCGCATCGAGGGCCGGCTGGTGAGGCATGCCGAGGCGGCGCTGGCCGCGCTCGGCGCCGGCTGCGACCTGGCGCTGCTCTGCAACCAGAGCCTGGGCGACGGCGCCGGCGTGGAGGCGCTGATCGACGGTGTGCGCCAGGCGCTGCACGACGGCACCGCGACCGCCAGCGCCGCGTCGGAGGCACGGCGCCGGGCGTTGCTGCCGCCGGGCCCGGCGCCGGGATGGGATGCGCTGCAGCAGCAGCCGGCCTACCGCCACGCCCGCGGTCTGCTCGCCGCGCTCTGATGCTATCGAATCAATAGCTGGTGGCCGGCGTTCCAGGATGGCCGTGGCCACTTTTCTCTTGAGAACGGCCTGCAGGGCGGGCGCGCCGCTTCACCCGAGCCGCTGCTCCACCGTGTCCATCTGGATCTCGAAGCTGAAGAAGCGGTTGCGGCCCTGGGCCTTGGCGGCGTAGAGCGCCTCGTCGGCCCGCATCAGCATGCTCTCGGCGCTGGTCAGGTCGTCGGGCACGCAGGTGGTGATGCCGCCGGACATCGTGAGAAACCCGCCCAGCGGCGAGGCCGGATGCGGTATCGACCGGCCCCGCAGCACCTGCGCCAGGGCCCGGGCGAAGGTCATCGCGCCCGAGCGGGGCGTGTGGGGCAGGATCAGGGCGAATTCCTCACCGCCGTAGCGCGAGGCCACGTCCCGCGGCCGCATGCATATCTCCTGCAGCAAACGGCCCACCTGGCGCAGGCAGGCATCGCCGCTCACATGGCCCAGCGCGTCGTTGTAGGGTTTGAAATAGTCCAGGTCGCAGAGCATCAGCGTCAGCGGCTGGCCGCTGCGGCGTGCCGCGGCGATCTCCTGGTGCAGCAGCCGGTCGAGTCCGCGCCGGTTCACCAGGCCGGTGAGCGCGTCGCGCTCGACCATCGCATTGAGTTGCCGGTTGGCGGCATGCAACTCGTCCGAGAGGGCGATCAGCCGGTGCCGCATGTCGAGCAACCGGCGCATCGCCCGCAGCTTGGCGATCAGCACCACCGGCTTGACCGGCTTGGTCAGGTAGTCGTCCCCGCCGGCCTCGATGCCGCGCCACAGATCCAGGTCGCCGTCGCGGGCCGACAGGAAGATGATCGGCGTCCAGCCGCCACCGGCTTCGGCCTGGCGCATCTGTTGAGCCACCCAGTAGCCGTCGTGCTCGGGCAGAACCACGTCGAGAAGCACCAGGTCGGGTTTGCGGCCGCTGAACAGCGCCAGTGCCTCGGGACCGTCGGCCGCCTCCAGCACGCTCGACACGCCGGCCGTGCGCAGGTTGGCGACCAACGCCTGGCGCATCGAGGCCTGGTCTTCCACCACCAGCACGGTGAACGCATCGTGGCCTTCCGGGACAGGCGCGGAAGGCAGGGGGGCGGCAGGCGGGGTTGGAGGGGCGGGCGGGTTCATCGATCGGACGGCGCGGCGCGGCATCGGGCCTCTCTAGCTTACGGGCGCGCATGGAGGTTGGATGCAAGTCGCATGTACCGTCGTCCGGATGCAACACGGCCGGGTGCGCGGACGGGCTGGTGTCTGTGGGTGGACGACAGGCCCGCGCAGGCCGAAACCGCTCGGCCTTCCGGCGCGGGGTGGGCAGCGCTCTCAGACTTCCCTGCGCAGGGCCGGGAACAGGATTACGTCGCGGATACTCGGCGAGTCGGTCAGCAGCATCATCAGCCGGTCGATGCCGATGCCGCAGCCGCCGGTGGGCGGCATGCCGTACTCCAGCGCCCGCACGAAGTCGTGGTCGTAGAACATGGCTTCGTCGTCGCCGCTGTGCTTGGCATCGACCTGCGCGTCGAAGCGGGCGGCCTGGTCCTCGGCGTCGTTCAGCTCCGAGAAGCCGTTGCCGAACTCGCGGCCGGTGATGTAGAGCTCGAAGCGCTCGGTCACCTCGGGCCGGTCGTCGTTGGCGCGGGCCAGCGGGCTGATCTCGGTCGGGTGCTCCATGATGAAGGTCGGCTGCCAGAGCTTCTCTTCGACGGTTTCCTCGAAGTACAGCACTTGCAGGCTGGCCAGGCTGCGGCCGGAGAGGCGGTGCTTTTCTTCCGACAGGCCCAGCTTCTTGACCGCGTGGGTCAGCCATTCGGCATCGTCCACCTTGTCGCCGGCCTCGGTGTACTTGACGATCGCTTCGCGGATCGTCAGGCGCTCGAACGGCCGGCCCAGGTCCACCTGCCTGCCCCCGTAGCTGAGCCGCTGGCCGCCCGTGGCCTTCTCGGCGATGGTGCGGACCAGCGTCTCGGTGAAGTCCATCAGGTCGCGGTAGTTCCAGTACGCCGCGTAGAACTCCATCATCGTGAACTCGGGGTTGTGCCGCACGCTGATGCCTTCGTTGCGGTAGCTGCGGTTGATCTCGAACACCCGCTCGAAGCCGCCGACGATCAGCCGCTTCAGGTACAGCTCGGGCGCGATCCGCAGGAACATTTCCTGATCGAGCGCGTTATGGTGGGTCTTGAACGGCCTGGCGTTGGCGCCGCCGGGGATCGGGTGCAGCATCGGCGTTTCGACCTCCAGGAAGTCGTGCGACACCATGAACTCGCGCAGCGCCGATACCGCCCTGCTGCGCGCGGCGAAGCGGGCGCGAGCCGTCTCGTCGGTGATCAGGTCTACATAGCGCTGGCGGTACTTCTGCTCCTGGTCGGCCATGCCGTGGAACTTGTCGGGCAGCGGTCGCAGGCTCTTGGTGAGCATGCGCAGTTCGCTTACCTTGATCGACAGCTCGCCGGTCCTGGTCTTGAACGCGGTGCCGGTGGCCGCCACGATGTCGCCCAGGTCCCAATGCTTGAAGGCGGCGTACGCCTCGTCGCCCACCGCGTCGCGGGTGATGTAGAGCTGGATCCGGCCGGTGCTGTCCTGCACCGTGGCGAAGCTGGCCTTGCCCATGACGCGCTTCAACATCATCCGGCCCGCGACGCTGGCGGCTACCGGCTGCGCTTCCAGCGCCTCGGCATCGGTCGCGCCGTGCGCGGCCTGCAGGGCGGCGGCACGGTCGGCGGGCTTGAAGTCGTTCGGAAAGGCGACGCCGCCGCCCGCGGCCTGCGCGGCCCGCAGCCCCTTCAACTTCTCCCGCCGTTCGGCGATCAACTGGTTTTCGTCGGCGGCGGGCGCGGTGGCGGGGCGGGTGGTGTCGGACATGATGGAGCAGTGGCGGCGGCGAGGCCGCATTCGGCAGGCGAAACCCGCGATTCTAAGTTTTGCCGAGGCGATGCTCCGCATGCCTTTTGCTCGTCGTATGGCGCGACAGTTAGAAGACGGGCAGCAAGCGTAGCGAGCGGGCCTAGCTCGCGTCGAGGACCGGAGATGTACTCCCGTACATCGAGGACCGCAGGCGCGAGATCGGCCCGCGCAGTAGCTTGATGCCCGTCTTCTAGGGAGTGAGGCCGTTGCGGGTGAGGATATCGCCGACCAGCTCGAGCCGCACCACCGGATTCTCCAGCGCCATCAGCCGCTGGCGCAGCTCCAGCGGTATCGGCAGCAGCTCGCACCAGCGGTTGGACACCCAGCCGCAGTCGTCGAGCCGCCAGGGCGGTGCCATCGGCAATGGAGGCGCCTCGGGTGGGGCGGGGCGCTGCTCCAGCGTCTCGATCAGCTGCTGCAGCGCATCGGCGGTCGGGCGCAGGTCTTCGGGCACCTGCACCGCGATGTCGTGGTCGATCTGCTTCACGTCCGCGATCCAGAGGCCGTGGCGCAGCTGTTCCTGCCGCTCGATCCGGAAGCGCTGGGTGCCGGTGCAGCGCAGCACCAGAAGGCCGGGCTGCGGCGTCTCCAGCGTCTCGATCGTGGCGAGGGTACCGACGGTGTTGAAGGATTCGGTGGCGCCGCCGGCCACCCGCACTTCGGAGCCGGCGGTCAACGCCACCACGCCGAAGGGCGCGCCGGCCGCATGGCAGCGGCGCACCATGTCGAGATAGCGCACTTCGAAGATGCGCAGCGACAGCACGCCGCCGGGGAACAGCACCGAGTCCAAAGGGAACAAGGGCAACGAGGTCAGGCTCAGGTCTTGGGGCATCGGCGGCTATCATCCCACGGCTCCCGACCTCCCTGCCCACGGCCGCCTCCATGCTCTACCAAATCCTGTCGTTCCTCCTGGACATCGCGGTCGCTTTCGTCGGCGGGGCCTGTTTGCTGCGGCTCTACATGCAGGCCCAACGGTTGCCCTTCGGCAATCCGGTGGGCCGGCTGGTGTTCGCGATCACCGACTGGATCGTGATGCCCTTGCGCCGGCTGGTGCCGGCCTGGGGTCGCTGGGACATGGCCAGCCTGCTGGCGGCCTACCTGCTGGTGCTGGTGAAGCTGCTGATCCTGTGGGGCGTGCTGGGTGCGGTGACGCCCGCCGGCTACCTGCCGGTGATCGCGCTCTTCGCGCTGGCGCAGCTGGCGATCTCGATGTTCACCGCGCTGCTGATCGTGTATGCGGTGATGTCGTGGGTGCAGCCGCATTCGCCGCTGATGCCGATCGCCGAACGGCTGTGCGCGCCGATCGTCGCGCCGCTGCGCCGCCACCTGCCGTCGGTGGGTGGCTTCGATTTCTCGCCGCTGGTGGCGCTGATCCTGCTGCAGGTGGCCGGCATGGTGCTGGGCGGATTGCAGGGCGAGGTGCTGCGGCTGGTCTAGCCTCAGGCGCCCGTGGGGCGTAGCGTCCCCTTATTCGACCGCGTCGGCCGGCAGGCGCTGCAGCATGGCCAGCGCGCTGGCGACGGTCTTGCGCAGCTGGCGGCGGTCGCAGATGAAGTCGACCGCGCCCTTGGTTTGCAGGAACTCGGCGCGTTGGAAGCCTTCGGGGAGGGTGACGCGCACGGTCGATTCGATCACCCGCGGGCCGGCGAAGCCGATGAGCGCCTTGGGCTCGGCGATCACGATGTCGCCCACGAAGGCGAAGCCGGCCGAGACGCCGCCCATGGTCGGGTCGGTCAGCACGCTGACGTAGGGCAGGCCCTTCTTGGCGAGCCGGGTCAGCGCCGCATTGGTCTTGGCCATCTGCATCAAGGAAAGCAGACCTTCCTGCATGCGCGCGCCGCCGGTGGCGGTGAAGCACAGGAACGGCACCTTCTGCTCGACCGCGGTCTCGACACCCCGCACGAAGCGCTCGCCGACCACGCTGCCCATGCTGCCCCCCATGAAGTCGAACTCGAAGCAGGCGGCGACCAGGTTGACGTTCTGCACCGCGCCGCCCATGACGATCAGCGCATCGGTCTCGCCGGTGTTCTCCAGCGCTTCCTTCAGCCGCTCGGGGTACTTGCGGCTGTCCTTGAACTTGAGCGCGTCGACCGGCAGCACTTCCTGGCCGATCTCGTAGCGGCCTTCGGCATCCAGGAAGGCGTCGAGCCGCGCCCGGGCGCCGATGCGGTGGTGGTGGCCGCAGCTGGGGCAGACGTTCTGGTTCTGCTCCAGGTCGTTCTTGTAGAGCACCGTCTCGCAGCTGGGGCACTTGATCCAGAGGCCTTCGGGCACCTGGCGGCGCTCGGTCGGGTCGGTCTGGGCGATCTTGGGGGGAAGAAGCTTTTCGAGCCAGCTCATGCGAGGTCTCCGGTGGCGGGCATTCAGGGGGCAGGGAGCAGTCGGAGCGCCTTCGGCGCTCCGGAACCGGTCGATTTTACGCGTCGAGCGCCTGGCGGATACCGGCCAGGAAATCCCGGGCGGCCGGCACCACGCCTTCGCGCGGCTGGCGCTCGATCAGCTGGATGATGCGGCTGCCGATCACCACCGCGTCGGCCACCCGGCCCACCGCCCGTGCCGTGGCGGCGTCGCGGATGCCGAAGCCCACGCCCACCGGAATCTGTACATGGGCGCGGATGCGGGGCAGCATCGCCTCGACCGCCGCGGTGTCCAGGTGGCCCGCGCCGGTCACGCCCTTGAGCGAGACGTAGTAGACGTAGCCCCCGGCGATCTTCGCTACCTGCGCCATGCGCTCGTCGGTGCTGGTCGGGGCCAGCAGGAAGATCAGGTCCATGCCGTGGGCCGCGAGCCGCGCGGCGAAGTCGGCGCACTCCTCGGGCGGGTAGTCGACGACCAGCACCCCGTCGACGCCGGCCGCCGCCGCATCGCGGACGAACGCGCCGGCTCCGTGCCTGCCGTCGTAGCGTTCGACCGGGTTGGCGTAGCCCATCAGCACCACCGGCGTGTCGGCATCCTGGGTGCGGAAGGCGCGCACCATCTCCAGCACCTGGCGCATGCCGATGCCGAGCGCCAGCGCCCGCTCGCCGGCCTGCTGGATCACCGGGCCGTCGGCCATCGGGTCGGAGAAGGGCACGCCCAGTTCGATCACGTCGGCGCCCGCGGCCACCATGCCGTGCATCAGCTCGGGCGTGATGTCGGCATAGGGGAAGCCGGCGGTGACGTACGGGATCAGGGCCTTGCGGCCGTCGACCCGCAGCCGGGCGAAGGTGGCGGCGATACGGCTCATGACTGCGTCCCTACGCCCTTGGCGCCCGAAGCGTCGTGCTCGGGCGCCATCGCGCCCTTGACGACGTGGCCGCGCATCGACGGCCGGTCGTAGAAATCGGCGCCCGACAGGTCGGCCACGGTGCCGATGTCCTTGTCGCCCCGGCCCGAGAGGTTGACCAGGATCGACTGGTCGGGCCGCATCGTGGCGGCCATCTTCATCGCATGGGCCACCGCATGGCTCGATTCCAGCGCGGGAATGATGCCTTCGGTGCGGCACAGGTGGTGGAACGCGGCCAGTGCTTCCTTGTCGGTGATGCCGACGTATTCGGCCCGCCCGATGTCGGAGAGGTGCGCATGCTCGGGGCCGACACCGGGATAGTCCAGGCCGGCGCTGATGCTGTGCGTCTCGGTGACCTGGCCGTCGTCGCTCTGCAGCAGGTAGGTGCGGTTGCCGTGCAGCACGCCCGGGCTGCCGCGCAGGATCGAGGCCGAATGCCGGCCGCTGTCGAGGCCTTCGCCCGCCGCCTCGACGCCGATCAGCCGGGTGTTCTCGAACGGGATGTAGGGGTGGAAGATGCCCATCGCATTGCTGCCGCCGCCGACGCAGGCCACCACCGCGTCGGGCTGGCCGCCGCTCAGGAAGGCCGGCATCTGCTCGATGCACTCGGTGCCGATCACGCTCTGGAAATCGCGCACCATCATCGGGTACGGGTGCGGGCCGGCCACGGTGCCGATGATGTAGAAGGTGTTCTCGACGTTGGTGACCCAGTCGCGCATCGCCTCGTTGAGCGCGTCCTTCAGGGTCTTGCTGCCCGAATCGACCGGCACCACGGTGGCGCCGAGCAGCTTCATGCGGTAGACGTTGGGGCTCTGGCGCTTGACGTCCTCGCTGCCCATGTAGACCACGCACTCCAGGCCGTAGCGGGCGCAGATGGTGGCGGTCGCCACGCCGTGCTGTCCGGCACCGGTCTCGGCGATGATCCGCGGCTTGCCCATGCGCTTGGCCAGCATCGCCTGGCCGATCACGTTGTTGATCTTGTGGGCGCCGGTGTGGTTCAGGTCCTCGCGCTTCAGGTAGATCTGCGCGCCGCCGATGTCGCTGCTGGTGCGCGCCGCGTGGTAGACCGGCGACGGCCGTCCGACGAAGTGCGCCAGTTCGTACTGGAATTCGGCGAGGAATTCGGGGTCGTGCTGGTAGCGGGCGTAGGCGGCCCGCAGTTCCTGGATCGCGTGGGTCAGGGTCTCGCTGGCGAAGGTGCCGCCATAGGGCCCGAAATGGCCGGACGCGTCCGGCTGCTGGTAGGCATACATGTGTGAACCGATCAGGGAGGCCGGCGCCGCCGGGGCGGCGCGGGCGAGGTGGTTGGCTTACAGCGCCTGGTCGGCGGCGCGCACGGCCGCGACGAAGCGCTGGATCTTCTGGGCGTCCTTGATGCCCTTGTGGCCCTCGCGCTCGACGGCGGAGCTCACGTCGACCGCGAGCGTCCTACCGCGCGGCCGCAGGGCGGCGATGCCTTCGCCCACGTTTGCAGGCGTGAGTCCACCACTCAAGACGAGGTGAGCGTCGACGCTTGGAGGAAGAAGTGACCAATCGAATGTCTTTCCGCTGCCGCCGTAGCCCTCGACATGGGCGTCGAGCAGGATGGCCCGGGCATCGGCATAGCTGGCGGCGTATTTTACGAGGTCGAACGCCGGTGCGTCCGCGCCGAGGGGAATGCGCGCCGCCCGCAGGTAGGGGCGCAGGCCGTTCTGCGCGGCCATGCGGCACTCCTCGGGCGTCTCGTCGCCGTGGAACTGGAGGCAGGCGCCCGGCACTGCCGAGGATGCGGCGATCACGTCGCCCGCGGCCGCGTTCACGAACAGCAGCACCGGCGTCACGAACGGGGGCAGACGTGCGGCGAGCACCGCCGCGCGCTGCGGGCTGACATGGCGGGCGCTGGCCGGGTAGAGCACGAAGCCCACTGCGTCGGCGCCCGCGTCCACCGCGGCATCGACGTCCTGCTCGCGGGTCAGGCCGCAGATCTTGATCCGGGTGCGCAGGGGCGGGGAGGCTTCGTTCATGGCAGCCCATCATACGCAGCGGTCCGCTGGGGCAGGCCCCAGCGGGCGTCGTAGACCGGCCCCAGAAAATACAACCCGTCGGGCGAGAAGGTGGGCGCCGCGGCCCTGCGCGAGCGGGCCTCCAGCACCTCGCGCATCCACGACGGCGGCTGCTGGCCCTGGCCCACCACCAGCAGGCAGCCCATCAGGTTGCGGATCATATGGTGCAGGAAGGCGTTGCCCTCGAACTCGAAGCGCCAGTAGGCGCCCGGCCACTGCGTGTCGTCGCCGGTGTCGCGGCAGCGGATGTCGGCCCGGTGCAGCGTCTTGACCGGCGAGAGCGCTTGGCAGCTCGATGCGCGGAACGACGAGAAATCGTGGGTGCCGAGCAGATGCTGCGCTGCGGCCTGCATCGCGTCCAGGTCCAGCGGCCGGTGGAACCAGCCGACGCGGCCCGCATCGACGCTGGGCCGCACCGCCGACTGTCGCAGCACGTAGGCGTAGCGGCGCGCAACGGCACTTGCGCGGCAATGGAACTCGGGTGGTACCACTTGCGCCCATTCGACCGCGATGTCGGGCGGCAAATAGCGGTTGGTGCCGCGCACCCACGAGATCGGCAGGCGGTCGATGTCGGTGTCGAAGTGCACCACCTGCATCAGGCCGTGCACGCCCGCATCGGTGCGGCCGGCGCAGAGGGTCGATATGCGCCGGACCGCGAACCGGCCCAGTGCCGATTCGAGCTTGTCCTGGATCGTCTTGCCCGAGGCCTGGCTCTGCCACCCCTCGTAGCCCTGGCCGTTGTAGCTGATCCCGAGGGCCATCCTCACGGCGACGGGGCCGCCGCGGCGCGGTCGCGCGGCCGGACGTTCAATCGAGTTCCGCGAGCATGCCCTCGGCGCGGGTGCGCAGGCTGCCCTTGGCTTCGGCGATCACTTCCTCGACGAGATGGCGCGCACCGTCGGCATCGCCGATGGCCGCGAACTCTTCGGCCAGCGCCAGCTTGGTCGCCAGCGCGTCATCGGGCGACGGCACGCTGCCGGTGATGTCGGCCGGCACGGGCGGTGTCTCGGCCGGAGCGTCGAGGTCGAGCGACAGGGCGTCCATGTCGAAATCGACCGCGGCGGGCATGGGGGCAGGGCTCGCCGCTGGCGCGGTGGCGCTGGAGGCGGGCGTGTCGTTCAGGGTGAAGTCGAGGCCGAAGTCGTCGTCCGCTGCGGGCGCGGCCGCCGGTGATGCCGGCGTGCGAGGCGACGAAGGGAACTCGGAGAAGTCAAGGTCCAGCGAGGGCATGACAGGCGCGGCGACCGGCTCGGGCACATCGTCGACGAAGGAAGGGGTCTTCAAGGGCTCTTGCGGGGCAGCCGCCGGCACCGGGGGCGCCGTTTCGGGGCGGGCATTGCGTGCGACGGCCGATGCCGCTGCGGCGCCGCCGACGCCGGCCGCAGTAACGACGGCGACGGGTGCCACATCCGACAGGGTGGGCTGTGCCTGGTACAACGAGTTGGCCGGCGCCAGCTCCTGGCCCAGGTTGCGGATGCGCTGCCAGTCCTCGCCCTGGCCGTCGGTTACCCGATAGGCCTCGGCCGCGATGGCATGGAAGGCCGGCGCATCGGAACGGCGGGCATAGATTTCTGCCAGCTTCGCATGCAGTGCGGTGCGCTCGGGATGGATGCGCAGGGCGTCCTTCAGGATCTCCTCGGCCTGCAGGTCGCGGCCGTAGGCAAGGTACACATCGGCCTCGGCCACCGGGTCGACGTCGCCGCCCGCATCGAGCTGGCTAGGCGAGTAGCTGGTGGCGATCACCGACTGGTTGCTGCTGGTATCGACATGCTGGCCGCCGCTGTTGCCGAAGAAGGAATCGGCATGCATGCGGCTTTCGAGGAAGCTGTTGTCCTGCACCGCGCGGCGGCGGCGGATCGTGCGGTACGACGCCAGGGCGACGAGTAGGGCGACGAGCAGGCCGGCGACGGCGAACACGCGAGCGTCGTGCAGCAGGCTGCCGAGACCGTCCTCTTCTTCCACGACCGGGGCGGCTGCCGGTGCGGGCGTGGCCGGGGCAGCGGGGACCGCGGCGGGTGGCGCGGCTGCCGCGGTGTCGGCCGGCACCGGCGGCGTCGGTGCCGCAGGTGCGTCGGCAGCGGATACTGCCGTCGAAGGGGACGGGGGTGCGGTGGCCTCGGCGGCGGGTGCCGGTGGCGTCGCCGGCGCAGGGGCCGGCGCGGCGGGAACGGCTGGCGCGGTCACCGCGGGCGTCGCGCCCGGTGTGCTGGCGGCACCCAGGCGGTTCAGGTCGCTGAGGTTCTTCGACAGCTCGGCCGACCGGTTGGCCGCATCGCGGCTGTTGCCGGCCTGGGCGACGCGGTCGGCTTCGGTGCCGGTGGCGCCCTTCGAAAGCATCAGGCGGTCGGGCGGGGTGGCGGCTGCGCGGCGGTCCTCGACCTGGGTCTGTACGCTGCCGGTCACGGAGCGCTGCGGCATGCCGACATCGGCGGCCGGTGCGCGGCCGGCCAGACGGCGACGGAATTCGTTGAAGTCGCGGCTCTGGGCGACCACGATCTGGCGCGCCTGCGGTGCGGGCGTCGCGGCGATCTGCGCGGTGTCGGGCATGTCCAGCACCACGCCGGCGCGCATGCGGTTGACGTTATTGCCGATGAAGGCGTCCGGATTGGCCTGCAGCAGCGCGACCAGCATTTGGTCGAGCGACACGCTCGCGGGTTGGTTGGCGGCGGCGATTCGGCCGGCGGTGTCGCCCGGCCGCACGGTGACCTGCGATGCGCCGGTCGATTGGCGCGGTTCCGCCGCCACGGCAGGCGCACGGGGCGCTGCAGGCGGTCGCTCGACGATCGGCGCGGACGCAGGGGCGGGCACTGCGGCCGCCTGCGGGGCAGGCAGGGCACGGGCTGCGCCCACCGGAGCGACCGATGGTTGCGGTGGCGCGGCGACCTGCGGTGCGATCTGCGGCGCGGCGGCGCGGTTGCTCGGCGGATCGAGCAGCACGGTGTAGTTGCGGGAGACGCGGCCGCCGTTCCAGTTGGCCTCCAGCAGCATTTCCAGGAAGGGGTCGTTGACCGGGCGGCTGCCGGTCACGCGGACCACCGAGCGGCCGTCGGCGCGGCGCGCCAAGCTCATTTGCAGGCCGGCCATGACCGGGCTGTACTCCACGCCCGCGGCGCGGAATGCGGCAGCCGAGGCGGGCTGCAGCACCAGGGTGTCCGCTTCGAGCGCGGTGATTTCGGGAACTTCGATTTCAGCGCGGAGCGGCTCGCCGAGAGCGGACTGCACCGTCATCCGGCCCAGGGCCAGCGCGGAGGCGTTTCCGGCGAAAACCAGACCGCCCATGGCCAGAATCACGGCAGCTGCCAAACGATGCCGTGGCCCTCCGAAAGCTGCGGTTGACGCGGCCCCTCCGGCCTGTACAACCGTCCGATGTTTTTTTGTCATCACTGGCAAACCTTCGCACTGAAAATCAGCGGACGACCATAGCATCAATAATTTTGTATGACAAGGTAACAGCGGGCGCCGAGGGCGTTGCCGTCACCAATGTGGCCCTGTGACAACGTGCCCTCTTTTTTATCGATACGGGTGAAAATTACCGGGCGCGGTCAGCGCGCCAGCAGGATGCGCAGCATGCGGCGCAGCGGCTCGGCCGCGCCCCATAGCAGCTGGTCGCCGATCACGAAGGCCGACACGTATTCCGGCCCCATGTTCAGCTTGCGGACCCGGCCCACGCCGACCTCCAGACCGCCGGTGATCGAGGCCGGGGTCAGTTCCTTGACGGTGACGGCCCGGTCGTTGGGTACCCACTTCACCCACGGGTTGCCGGACTTGACGAGAGACTCGATTTCTTCGAGCGGTAGGTTCTTTCTGAGCTTGAGCGTCAGCGCCAGGCTGTGGCAGCGCATCGCGCCGATGCGCACGCACAGGCCGTCGACCGGGATCAGGGCCGGCGTGTCGAGGATCTTGTTGACCTCGGCCTGGCCCTTCCACTCTTCCTTCGACTGGCCGTTGTCCAGCTGGGCGTCGATCCAGGGGATCAGGCCGCCGGCCAGCGGGGCGCCGAAGAACTCGGTCGGCACGTCGTCGCGGATGGTGGCGGCCACCTTGCGGTCGATGTCGAGGATGGCCGAAGACGGCGTGCGCAGCTCATCTGCCACCGCGTCGTGCACCACGCCCATGCCCTTCAACAGTTCGCGCATGTGGTTGGCGCCGCCGCCCGAGGCCGCCTGGTAGGTCATCGAGCTGACCCATTCGACCAGCCCTTGCTTGAACAGCCCGCCCACGCCCATCAGCAGGATGGAGTTGGTGCAGTTGCCGCCGATGTAGTTCTTCACGCCCCTGTCGAGCGCGCGCAGGATCACGTCGTGGTTGACCGGGTCGAGCACGATGACCGCGTCGTCCTTCATCCGCAGGGTGGAGGCGGCGTCGATCCAATAGCCGGTCCAGCCGGCGGCGCGCAGCTTGGGGAAGACTTCGCTGGTGTAGTCGCCGCCTTGCGCGGTGATGACGATGTCGCAGCGCTTCAACGCCTCGATGTCGAACGCGTCCTGCAGCGTGGTGTTCGTCTTGGCCTGTGCGGGCGCCTTGCCGCCGGCGTTGGAGGTCGAGAAGAAGACCGCGTCGATGGCGTCGAAATCGCCCTCGGCCTGCATGCGGTCGAGGAGTACGGAGCCGACCATGCCGCGCCAGCCCACGAGTCCTACGAGATTGCCTACCTTGCTCATCGCTTGTGCCCTTTCAGAAAATGAATCTGGTTCCCCGGCTCGTCTCGGCCGGGGGTGGGCGCGACGAACCGGGCTGTGTCAGCCTTTAATGGTCGTCTTGGTGGTGGACGAAGACAGCGCTGCGACGACGGCGTCGCCCATCTCGCGGGTGCCGACCTTCGTCGTTCCGGGCGAGTGGATGTCCACGGTGCGCAGTCCCTGGGCGAGCACGGCCTGCACCGCGGATTCGATCCGGTCGGCGGCTTCGGGCTGTTGGAGGGAAAAGCGGAGCATCATGGCAGCGGACAGGATTGTAGCCAAAGGATTCGCGATGCCCTTGCCGGCGATGTCGGGCGCGCTGCCGTGGCTCGGCTCGTACAGGCCCTGCTTCTTGTCGTTGAGCGAGGCCGACGGCAGCATGCCGATCGAGCCGGTCAGCATGGCCGCCGCGTCCGACAGGATGTCGCCGAACATGTTGCCGGTGACCACCACGTCGAACTTCTTCGGCGCCTTGACCAGCTGCATCGCTGCGTTGTCGACGTACATGTGGTCCAGCGCCACGTCGGGGTATTCCTTGCCCACCTCGGTGACCACGTCCTTCCACAGCTGGAAGGTCTCCAGCACGTTGGCCTTGTCGACGCTGGTGACCCGCTTGTCGCGCTTCTGCGCCGCCTGGAAGGCGACGTGGGCGATGCGTTCGATCTCGGGGCGCGAGTAGCGCATCGTGTCGAAGGCTTCCTCGGCGCCGGGGAAGTGCCCGTCGGTGGCGGTGCGGCGGCCGCGCGGCTGGCCGAAGTAGATGTCGCCGGTCAGCTCGCGGATGATCAGGATGTCCAGGCCCGCGACCAGCTCGGGCTTGAGGCTGGAGGCACCCACCAGCTGCTCGTAGCAGATGGCCGGGCGGAAGTTGGCGAACAGGCCGAGGTGCTTGCGCAGGCCCAGGATCGCCTGCTCGGGCCGCAGCGGCCGGTCGAGCGTGTCGTATTTCCAGTCGCCCACCGCGCCGAAGAGGATGGCGTCGGCCGACTTCGCCAGGTTCAGCGTCGCGTCAGGCAGCGGATGGCCGTGCGCCTCGTAGGCGGCGCCGCCGACCACCGCGGTCTCCAGTTCCAGCGGCAGGTCGAGGACGTTCAGGACCTTGACGGCCTCGGCCACGATTTCGGTCCCGATGCCGTCGCCCGGCAACACTGCGATCTTCATGCTCATGCTTCTATGCTCACTTTTTGATAGCTGCTGGTCGGCGCCGTTCGCCGGCCGTGGCTATTATTTCTTTGAAAATTCCAGAGAGGGCGTGAAAGAACCGTAGCGAGCAGCCCGAGTGTGCAGCGAGGACCGGAGCCGTACTTGGGTACGGTGAGGACCGCGGCTGCGCAATCGGGTTGCGCAGTAGGTTCTCTCGCGCCTTCAGCCGACCATCGTGTGGGCCAGCCAGGGCTTGGTCGCCAGGCGCTCGGCCTCGAACGCCAAGATCTTGTCCTTGTGCTGCAGGGTCAGCCCGATGTCGTCGAAGCCGTTCAGCAGGCAGTGCCGGCGGAAGGCGTTCACCTCGAACGGGATCTCCTGGCCGCCCGGCTCCACGATCATCTGGCGCTCCAGGTCGACCGTCAGCCGGTAGCCGGGGAACGCATGGCTCTCGTCGAACAGGCGGGCGATGGTCGCCTCGGGCAGCACGATCGGCAGCAGGCCGTTCTTGAAGCTGTTGTTGAAGAAGATGTCGGCGAAGCTGGGCGCCAGGATGGCGCGGAAGCCATACTGGTCCAGCGCCCAGGGCGCGTGCTCGCGGCTCGATCCGCAACCGAAGTTCTTGCGCGCCAGCAGGATCGAGGCACCGGCGTAGCGCGGCTGGTTCAGCACGAAGTCGGGGTTCGGCTTGCGGCTGGCCGGCTCCTGGCCCGGCTCGCCGTGGTCGAGGTAGCGCCACTCGTCGAACAGGTTCACGCCGAAGCCGGTCTTCTTGATCGACTTCAGGAACTGCTTCGGGATGATCGCGTCGGTATCGACGTTCTCGCGGTCCATCGGCGCGACGAGGCCCTGGTGTACGGTGAATTTCTGCATGCTTGTCTTTCTTTCCTCGGCGGTCACGTATCCCTGTCTTTCTCAGCGAATGCCGCGGAACCGGCTTGGCCGGGTCGCTGGCGTTGCCCCCTGCAGGGGGCGGGCGAAGACACGAAGTGCGCTGCCTGGGGATGTACTTAAATTTTGCGGATATCGACGAAGTGGCCGTGGACCGCTGCCGCTGCCGCCATCGCCGGCGAAACGAGATGCGTACGGCCACCCGCGCCCTGGCGGCCTTCGAAGTTGCGGTTGCTGGTGCTGGCGCAGCGCTCGCCCGGCTCCAGTCGGTCGGCGTTCATCGCCAGGCACATCGAGCAGCCGGGCTCGCGCCATTCGAAGCCGGCGGCCTTGAAGATCTCGTGCAGGCCTTCGCGCTCGGCCTGATCCTTCACCAGGCCCGAGCCCGGCACCACCATCGCCACCTTGATGTTCCGGGCGACCTTCCGGCCGAGCTTCTTGACCACCGCGGCGGCCTCGCGCATGTCTTCGATCCGGCTGTTGGTGCAGCTGCCGATGAAGATTTTGTCTACGTAGACGTCGTCGAGCGCCTTGCCCGGTGCCAGGCCCATGTAGTTCAGGGCGCGCTCGATCGCGTCGCGCTTGCCGGCGTCTTTTTCCTTGTCCGGGTCGGGCGTGCGGTCGTCGATGCCCAGCACCATCTCGGGCGAGGTGCCCCAGGTGACCTGCGGCACGATCCGGGTCGCGTCCAGCTCGACCACCGCGTCGAAGGTGGCGTCCGGGTCGGACTGCAGCGTCTTCCAGTAGGCGACCGCCTGGTCCCATTCGACGCCGGTGGGCGAGAGCGGGCGGTTCTTCACGTAGTCGATCGTCTTCTGGTCCACCGCGACCAGACCGGCGCGCGCACCGGCCTCGATCGCCATGTTGCAGACGGTCATGCGGCCTTCCATGCTCAACGCGCGGATCGCCGAGCCGGCGAACTCGATCGTGTAACCGGTGCCGCCGGCGGTGCCGATGCGGCCGATGATCGCCAGCACGATGTCCTTGGCGGTGATGCCTGGGGCGACGGCGCCCTCGACCTTGATCAGCAGGTTCTTCGCCTTCTTGGCGAGCAGGGTCTGCGTGGCCATGACGTGCTCGACCTCGCTGGTGCCGATGCCGTGGGCGAGCGCGCCGAAGGCACCGTGGGTGGAGGTGTGGCTGTCGCCGCAGACGACCGTCATGCCGGGCAGGGTGGCGCCGTTCTCGGGGCCGATGACGTGCACGATGCCCTGGCGTTTGGAGAGGAACGGGAAGAACGCGGCCGCGCCCGATTCGGCGATGTTCGCGTCGAGCGTGGTGATCTGCTCCTTGCTGATCGGGTCGGTGATGCCGTCGTAGCCGCGCTCCCAGCCGGTGGTGGGCGTGTTGTGGTCGGCGGTGGCGACGATGGAGCTGACGCGCCATACCTTGCGGCCGGCCACGCGCAGGCCTTCGAAGGCCTGCGGGCTGGTGACTTCGTGCACCAGGTGCCGGTCGATGTAGAGCACGGCGGTACCGTCTTCTTCGGTGTGGACGACGTGCTCGTCCCAGATCTTGTCGTAGAGGGTGCGTCCCATGGTGGAGCTTCTTTCGCAGGTGGGGAATCTGTTCGGAATGTTCGCTGCGGCGCGGACTAGGCTGCCGCCCGCTCGGCTCTCTCGGCGGGCGCGGCGAGGTGGTCGACCAGCAGGCGCGCGGTGACCGGCAGCGCCGCGAAATCGCGGGCCAGCAGCCGCAGCTCGCGGGCGGCCCAGGCGTCCTGCAGCGCCACGGCGCGCAGCGTGCCGACGCCTCCCATCAGGGCGAAGGCCCGGTCGGGCAGCACGCCGATGCCAAGGCCGTTGTCGATCATCCGGCACATCGCGTCGAGGCCGGTCACCTGCATCCGCAGCCGCAGGGGCCTGCCGGCCTGCGCCGCGGCCTTCTGCATCGCCAGGCCGATGCTGCTGGCGGCATGCAGCCCGACGATATCGTAATCGAGTGCTGCTACGAAATCTATAGCGTCATGTCGGGACAGAGCGTGGGCCTGCGGCACGACGAGCACCAAACGGTCGTGCCGGTAGGGCAGGCTCTGCAGCGGCTCTTCCCGGGCGCTGGCGGTGGCGGGGTAGTGGGCGATGCCGAGGTCGGCCGCGCCTTCGCGCACCGCCTGGGCCACGTCGGCGCTCAGGTGCTCCTGCAGGTCGATCTTCACCTGGCCGTGCTGCAGCACGAAGGCGCCCAGGTCTTCGGGCAGGAACTGCACGATCGCAGAGATGTTGGCATGCACCCGCACATGGCCGCGCACGCCCTCGGCGTATTCGCTCAGCTCGCCCTGCATCTTCTCCAGGCCGAACAGCACCGAGCGGGCATGGTGCAGCAGGTTCTCGCCGGCGGGCGTCAGCTTCACGCCGCGGCTGTGGCGGTAGAGCAGGGCGGTACCGACGGCCGCCTCCAGCTCTGCCAGGCGCTTGCTGACGGCCGATGCGGCGATGAATTCGCGCTCCGCCGCGCGGCCGATGCTGCCCAGCTCGCACACCGCGACGAAGAGCTGCAGGGAGGTGAGGTCGATACGGCGGGCGAAGCTGCGGTCGGGGTTCTTCATCGGGGTGGCGTCATCGTCGTCTGCGATGCATCGACTATTTTCCTAGATAAAAAGCGCGTTAGCCATCGCGTTTGACGATGTTTTGCATGGCGAACGGTGCATGCGCCGTTCCCGTGCGACGCTTTCCGGCATCGGCACCCGAACGGCTATACCTGCCGGATCCGCGCTCTCATGCATCCACCCCGGACGGCCATCGCTCTGCCCTCCCATCGGGCCATGCGGGGATGTCGTCAAAGCCCATAACCTGCTGCACGGTCAAGAGGTCGATGCGTTCGGCGATGCGGGCGACCAGGGTGCCGCCAAGCGGCCCGATGCCAAAGCCGATCATGAGTGCGTTTGCGCGGGCCCTCGACGGCCAAAACGGCCGGAGATCGGAGCGGCCACCGCGCTGATCGACACCGAAAGCGAAGCAATTCGGCATCTGCACCAGGAATTTATCGTTCTCAGCGGTCTATCTCGGCCGACTCCGCTTGTGCGGACGTGTACTAATTGTTGATTCTGCTACGCGCGTTTCGGGCCGTCTCATATTGGGTTTTATATGACGACAGATCACTAATTGCATTATTCAGGGCTCGTATAGTAAGTTGTCTTTGAGCTGCATCGGTCTCGGTTTCCAGATCTTGCCGCAGCTCATCAATCAGAAAATTTTTATCGTCTATTGCCTCTTGAAGTTCCTTGAGTGCATTATCGGTAACCACGACGTTCTGCGATGAAGAGCCGAGTTGAGAGGTTCGCTTGCCTCCACCCAAAAGAGAGTTGGGCGTGAACGGAATTTCCAATCCACCAGGCGCCGGTTTAAAATCTCGCTGTTGGAGCGTATCGAGTGCGGTCAGGTAAGGGCTGTTGGAAGTGCCGGGTTGCATGGAAATGTCCTTGCGCTGTGCCTCGAAAGCCTTGTTTCGCCAATCGCTTCCGGAAAACCGGGTATCGACTTGTTCCGGCTCTGGCGCCAGCGTCTTGTTCTTGATCGTCGACAGGCCCTGAAGTGCAGGATCGGATGATTTGGGCGCAGGTGCCGCAGAACCGGCTACGGATTGCGGCGTATCACGCGGCGATTCTTGAGAGGTGAGCCAATAGGCGGGAGCATTGCCGGTCGATCCGGTGGAATGAATTTCCATGGAATACTCTTTCAAATCAATAATCAGTTAGAGAGTGCTATGCGTCCGTCAAAAACCGTTGCGTGATAAACCTTGCAGAAATTAACCGGTTCCTTGGAAATTATGAAAAGCTTATGTGACTCAACGGATTATGGAAAAGTGCATAACACACTCCAAGTATTACTTGAACACGGACGCTTCAGGAGCGATGAGCGAAGGGTTGCCCGCAATGCCGAATCATTCGCGTTGGAATGACCCACCGTTGCTGCTACCGGAATTGGAAGATTATGCTGGCGGAGATCAGCGCGCGCGAGTTGCTCAACGAGCAGATCCAGGCCTGCATCCTCACATGAGCCGGCACGCCGCGTGCGCCGGCATCTCGTGGACCGTGCTGCCGCACGTTCTTCGCATCGGCTGCGGCGGTCGGCCCCGCAGCTCCGGCTCAGGGCTGTATGCCGCGCCTCAGCTGAACAGGTTCTTCAGCTTGTCGGTCCAGCTCTCGCCGGTGGGCGAGTGCTTGCCGCCGCCCTTCTTCAGGGACTCTTCCAGTTCGCGCATCAGCTTGCGCTGGTGCTCGGTCAGCTTGACCGGCGTCTCTACCGCGATGTGACAGTACAGGTCGCCGGGGTAGCTGGCGCGCACGCCCTTGATGCCCTTGCCGCGCAGCCGGAACTGCTTGCCGGCCTGGGTGCCTTCGGGGATGTCGATGGCCGCCTTGCCGGCCAGCGTCGGCACCTCGATCTCGCCGCCGAGCGCTGCGGTGATGAAGCTCACCGGCACCTGGCAGTGCAGGTCGTCGCCGTCGCGCTCGAAGATGTCGTGCTTCTTGATCCGCACCTCGATGTGCAGGTCGCCCGGCGGTCCGCCGTTGGTGCCCGGCTCGCCGTTGCCGACGCTGCGGATCGTCATGCCGTCGTCGATGCCGGCGGGGATCTTGATCTCGAGCGTCTTCTGGCTTTTGATCCGGCCCTGGCCGTTGCAGGTGGGGCAGGGCTCGGGAATGATCTTACCGGTGCCGTGGCACTGCGGACAGGTCTGCTGCACGCTGAAGAAGCCCTGGCGCATCTGGACCGATCCGGCACCGTTGCAGGTGGTGCAGGTGATCGGCTTGGTGCCGGGCTTGGCGCCCGAACCGTGGCAGGTGTCGCAGTTGTCCCAGGTCGGCACGCGCAGCTGTACGTCTTTGCCCTTGGCCGCTTCCTCCAGCGTGACCTCCATCGCGTAGCTCAGATTGGCGCCGCGGTAGACCTGGCGGCCGGTCGCACCGCCGCGCGCGCCACCGGCGCGCTGCTGGCCGAACATGTCGCCGAAGATGTCGCCGAAAGCCTCGGCGAAACCGCCGAAGCCTTCACCGCCCGCCCCACCGGGGCCGCGCATGTTGGGGTCGACGCCCGCGTGGCCGTACTGGTCGTACGCCGCCCGCTTCTGACCGTCGGAGAGCATCTCGTAGGCCTCCTTGGCCTCCTTGAACTTCTCCTCGGCCACCTTGCCGCTGTCACCCTGGTTGCGGTCGGGGTGGTGCTTCATCGCAAGCTTGCGATAGGCCTTCTTGATGTCCTCCTCGCTCGCGTTCTTCGCGACGCCGAGAACCTCGTAATAATCTCTTTTCGCCATCTGGTGGAAACCCGGTTACCTGGAGCGGGAGCGCCGCGCCGCCCTTTGCGGGGCGCTGCGCGGCGCAGAGGGTGGGTGCCGCGCGCTCAGCCCTTCTTGACTTCCTTGACTTCGGCGTCGACCACGTTGTCGTCGGCCGGCGCGGCGGAGGCCTGCTGTTGCGGCTGCTGGTCGGCACCCGGTGCGCCGCCGCCCGCAGCGGCCTGCGCCTCGGCGTACATCTTCTCGCCCAGCTTCTGGCTGGCGGCCATCAGCGCCGCGCTCTTCTCGTCGATCGCGGCCTTGTCATCGCCCTTGAGCGCTTCTTCCAACTCCTTGGAGGCTGCCTCGATCTTCTCCTTCTCGCCGGCTTCGAGCTTGTCGCCGTGCTCGCCCAGCGACTTCTTCACGCCGTGCAGGCTGGCTTCGGCCTGGTTGCGGGCCTGGACCAGCTCGACCTTCTTCTTGTCCTCGGCGGCGTTCAGCTCGGCGTCCTTCACCATCTTCTGGATCTCTTCCTCGGAGATGCCCGAGTTGGCCTTGATGGTGATCTTGTTTTCCTTGCCGGTGGCCTTGTCCTTCGCGCCGACGTGCAGGATGCCGTTGGCGTCGATGTCGAACGACACCTCGATCTGCGGCGTGCCGCGGGCGGCGGGCGGAATGCCTTCGAGGTTGAACTCGCCGAGCGCCTTGTTGCCCGAGGCCAGCTCGCGCTCGCCCTGGAACACCTTGATCGTCACGGCCGGCTGGTTGTCTTCGGCGGTCGAGAAGGTCTGTGCGAACTTCGTCGGGATGGTCGTGTTCTTGGTGATCATCTTGGTCATCACGCCGCCCATCGTCTCGATGCCGAGCGACAGCGGGGTCACGTCGAGCAGCAGCACGTCCTTACGGTCGCCCGACAGCACCTGGCCCTGGATCGCGGCGCCCACGGCCACGGCTTCGTCGGGGTTGACGTCGCGGCGCGGCTCCTTGCCGAAGAACTCCTTGACCTTCTCCTGTACCTTGGGCATGCGGCTCATGCCGCCGACCAGGATCACGTCGTTGATGTCGGAGACGCTGATGCCGGCGTCCTTGATCGCCATGCGGCAAGGGGCCATGGTGCGCTCGATCAGCTCGTCCACCAGGCTTTCCAGCTTGGCGCGGGTCAGCTTGATGTTGAGGTGCTTCGGCCCGGTGGCGTCCGCCGTGATATAGGGCAGGTTGACGTCGGTGGCCGCGGACGACGACAGCTCGATCTTCGCCTTCTCTGCGGCTTCCTTCAGGCGCTGCAGGGCCAGCACGTCCTTGCCCAGGTCGACGCCTTGCTCTTTCTTGAACTCGGCGATGATGTAGTCGATGATGCGCTGGTCGAAGTCTTCGCCGCCCAGGAAGGTGTCGCCGTTGGTGGAGAGCACCTCGAACTGCTTCTCGCCGTCGACGTCGGCGATCTCGATGATCGACACGTCGAAGGTTCCGCCGCCCAGGTCGTACACGGCGATCTTGCGGTCGCCCTTTTCCTGCTTGTCGAGGCCGAAGGCCAGCGCTGCGGCCGTCGGCTCGTTGATGATGCGCTTCACATCCAGGCCGGCGATGCGGCCGGCGTCCTTGGTGGCCTGGCGCTGGGCGTCGTTGAAGTACGCGGGCACGGTGATCACCGCCTCGGTCACGGCTTCGCCCAGGTAGTCCTCGGCGGTCTTCTTCATCTTGCGCAGCACTTCGGCGCTGACCTGCGGCGGCGCGAGCTTCTGGCCGCGCACTTCCACCCAGGCGTCGCCGTTGTCGGCCTTGGCGATGGCATAGGGCATCAGGTCGATGTCCTTCTGCACTTCCTTCTCTTCGAACTTGCGGCCGATCAGGCGCTTGACGGCGTAGAGCGTGTTGCGCGGGTTGGTGACGGCCTGGCGCTTGGCGGAGGCGCCGACGAGGATCTCGCCGCCTTCCTGGTAAGCGATGATCGACGGCGTGGTGCGTGCGCCTTCCGAGTTCTCGATGACCTTGGTGGTGTTGCCTTCCATGATGGCCACGCACGAGTTGGTGGTGCCGAGGTCGATACCGATGATCTTGCCCATGAGAATTTCTCCTGATCTGAAAAAGTTTGCTTGTCGTCGAGTTGTGGATAACTTCGCGCAGTTCAAGAGGCCGGTGCCTACGAATTGCGCAGTGCCGCCCTCACGGCATCCACTGGAAAAGGGTTACTTGGGCGCGGCGACCACCACCAGCGCGGGGCGCAGCGTGCGCTCGGCGATGGAGTAGCCCTTCTGCAGCACCGAGACCACGGTGTTGGCCTCCTGCTCCGACGGCACCATGCTGATCGCCTGGTGCAGGTGCGGGTCGAACTTGGTGCCGGCCTCGGGCTGGATCGCGATCACCTTGTTGCGCTCGAGCGCGGCGGTCAGCTGGCGCAGCGTGGCCTCTGCGCCTTCTCGCAGCTGCTCGGGCGTGGCTTCCTTCACCGACAGGCCGGCCTCCAGGCTGTCGGCCACCGGCAGCAGGCTTTCGGCGAAGCTCTCGACGCCGAACTTGCGGGCCTTGGCGATTTCTTCCTCGGCGCGGCGGCGGGCGTTCTCGGCGTCGGCCTTGGCGCGCAGGTACTGGTCGGCCAGGTCGGCGCTCTTGGCCTGCAGCGCGGCCAGTTCGGCCTGCGCGGTGGCGAGCGCGTCGGAGGCGTGGGCGTGCATCGCCGCCTCGACTTCTTCGGGGCTGGCGTCTTCGGGCACGTTCGGAGGAGATGCGGTGTTGTCGGTCATCGTTTCGGAAGTGTTTCGGGTGGACACGCGCGCCACATGCAGGCGCTTTCGGGTATTTCAAGAGACGAGACCCGTCGGCAGGATTTCCGCCGGGCATCGTCGCCATGGGCACATGGTTGCCAGGGGTACCGATTGCAAGGGGCGGGAGCCAGGCGAAAAGCCAGGCTATAATCGCTGGCTTTGCCTTGTCGTACCGCTACCGACGCAGCGGACGACTGTTTCTCAAGGCCGCCATCAGCCGACAGGCAGGGCGGTTCAGCCACAAGGAGAGTCTATGCGTCATTACGAAATCATCCTGCTCATCCACCCGGATCAGAGCGAACAAGTTCCGGCCATGCTGGAGCGCTACAAGGGCATGATCACCGCTGGCGGTGGCAAGGTGCACCGTGTGGAAGACTGGGGTCGTCGCCAACTGGCCTACCTCATCAACAAGCTGGCCAAGGCGCACTATCTGTGCGTCAACATCGAGGCCGACCAGGCCGTGATGGCCGAGCTGGAGCATGCCTTCAAGTTCAACGATGCCGTGCTGCGCCACCTGACCGTGGTCCGCAAGCAGGCCGACACCGGCCCGTCGTCGATGATGAAGACCGTCGAGCGCGAAGAAGCCCGCAAGGCGCAGCAAGCCGAATTCGCCGCTTCCGGCGAACGCGGTGACCGCGGCGGCGACCGGGGCGACCGTGGTGGTGACCGCGGCGACCGGGGTGGCGAGCGCCAGGAGCGCGGCGACCGCGACCGTTAAACGGTCCTCGTTCGCGCGGAGTGGGTAACCAGGTCGTCCTGACCGCCTGCATCGTCGAATCCAACGCCATCCGCTACACCCCCGCCGGGCTGCCCGCCCTGGATCTGCGACTCGAACACGAGTCGAAGGTCACCGAGGCAGGCCAGTTGCGGGATGTGCGGGCCTCCGTGAAGGCGGTGGCGTTCGGTTCGGTGGCGGAGCGGCTGGTACGGCAGGCCGTCGGCAGTGGCTGGCGGTTCACCGGTTTTCTCGCCACGCCGCGCAACGGCAAACAGCTCGTCCTGCACATCCAGGAATTCCAGCCAGATTAATTTTTGAGAGGTTCCATCATGGCCACGTTCAAGAAATTCAACAAAGACAAGCGCCCGAAGCGCAACACCCAATCCCTGCTGTTCAAGCGCAAGCGCTTCTGCCGCTTCACCGTCGCCGGCGTCGAAGAGATCGACTACAAGGATGTCGACACGCTGCGTGACTTCATCGGCGAGAACGGCAAGATCATCCCGGCCCGCCTGACCGGCACCCGCGCGATCTACCAGCGTCAGCTCAACACTGCCATCAAGCGCGCGCGCTTCCTGGCGATGGTCCCGTACAGCGACCAGCACAAGACCAACTAAGGAGCCTCTGTCATGCAAATCATCCTGCTCGACAAGGTCGTGAACCTCGGCAATCTCGGCGAAATCGTCAAGGTCAAGGACGGCTACGCCCGCAATTTCCTGATCCCGCAAGGCCGCGCCCGCCGTGCCACCGAAAAGGCCAAGGCCGAATTCGAAGCCAAGCGCGCCGAACTGGAGAAGGCCGCCGCTGCGAAGCTGGCCGAATCCGAAGCCCAGGGCGAGAAGCTCTCCGGCACCACGGTCAAGCTCACCCAGAAGGCCGGCGTCGACGGTCGTCTGTTCGGCTCGGTCACCAATGCCGACATCGCCGAAGAACTCGGCAAGAACGGCTACAAGGTCGCGAAGTCGCAGGTCCGCCTGCCGAACGGCCCGATCAAGACCATCGGCGACAGCACCGTCAGCGTGCAGCTGCACACCGACGTCACCGTCGAGATCACCGTCACCGTCTACGGCGAGACCGCGTAAGCGTTTCCTGCCCGCCCCTGCAAAGGCCGCCTTCGGGCGGCTTTTGCTTTTGGGGCGCGGCGCGGCACATCCGAAAAGTCGTCCCGCACTGCCCACCGCGAATCCACGGCGCGTCCACCGTTTGCCCCCAGCCTTGTCCACAGGGTCGCACCCGTTTGCGGCTTAGGATGGAAGGCTTCCCGAGAACCCCATGCCCGCCACTTCGACCTTTCCTCCGTTCGACCCGTCGGACGCGCCGTCTTCTGCCGACCGCGAGGTGGCGCAGCTGCGCATTCCGCCGCACTCCATCGAGGCCGAGTCCAGCGTGCTGGGCGGCCTGCTGCTCGACAACGGCGCCTGGGACCGGGTGGGCGACCTGCTGAAGGACGACAACTTCTACCGATACGAGCACAAGCTGATCTACGGCGCCATCGGCGCGCTTATCAACGCCTCGAAGCCGGCCGACGTGATCACCGTCTTCGAGCACCTGCAGAGCCAGGGCAAGGCCGAGGAGATGGGCGGGCTGGTCTACCTGAACCAGCTGGCGCAGTACGTGCCGAGCGCGGCCAACATCCGGCGCTATGCCGAGATCGTGCGCGAGCGCGGCATCCTGCGCAAGCTGGTGACCGCCAGCGACGAGATAGCCACCAACGCCTTCAATCCGCAGGGCCGGCCGGTCGCCAAGATCCTCGACGAGGCCGAGCAGAAGATCTTCAACATCGGCGAGGAAGGCTCGCGGATGAAGCAGGGCTTCCAGAGCATGGACACGCTGGTGGTCGAGCTGCTCGACCGGGTCCAGGAGATGGCCGACAACCCCAACGACATCACCGGCGTGCCCACCGGCTTCATCGACCTCGACCGGATGACCTCGGGCCTGCAGGCCGGCGACATGGTGGTGCTGGCGGCGCGGCCGTCGATGGGCAAGACGGCGTTCGCGGTGAACATCGCCGAGCACGTGGCGCTCAACGAGGGTCTGCCGGTGGCGGTGTTCTCGATGGAAATGGGCGCCTCGCAGCTCGCGGTGCGGATCGTCGGCTCGATCGGCCGAATCGACCAGGGCCACCTGCGCACCGGCAAGCTGAGCGACGACGAATGGCCGCGGCTGACCGAGGCGATCGAGCGGCTGCGCACCGTGTCCTTGCACATCGACGAGACGCCCGGCCTGACGCCCAGCGAGCTGCGCGCCAACGCCCGGCGCCTGGCACGCCAGTGCGGCAAGCTCGGCCTGATCGTGGTCGACTATTTGCAGCTGATGAGCGGATCGAGTTCCAGCGGCAGCGACAACCGCGCGACCGAGCTGGGAGAGATCTCGCGGGGTTTGAAGATGCTGGCCAAGGAGCTGCAGTGCCCGGTGATCGCGCTGTCGCAGCTCAACCGCTCGGTGGAACAGCGCACCGACAAGCGGCCGATGATGTCCGACCTGCGCGAATCGGGCGCCATCGAGCAGGACGCCGACATCATCATGTTCATCTACCGCGACGACTACTACAACAAGGACAGCAAGGAGCCGGGCGTGGCCGAGGTGATCATCGGCAAGCAGCGCAACGGCCCCACCGGCACGGTGAAGCTGGCCTTCCTGAAGCCGCTGACCCGCTTCGAGAGCTTGGCGACCGGTTCGGGGGATTTCTAGCCGTTTTGGGCATGAAAAATGCTGGAAGCCGTTGAGTGGCGCCGACTTCTAGCTATTTATTTTGTAGCTAATCGTCGGTGCGGACCGCCTAGCGCTGCGCGGCCCAGATCACCAGCATCCCCACGCTGGCCAACAGCACCAGGCAGGTGCCGCCCAGCAGCCGCACCCGCTTCTGCAGGCCGTCCACCACGGTCACGATCTTGGCGTTCTGCTCGGCGAGCGAAGCGATCAGCTCGGCCGAATCGCGCTGCTCCTTCACGAGCATCGCGACCTGGGCCTGCAGCGCGTGCGCCAGCGCGGCGACGGTCCTGGGGTCGGTGGTGGCAGGCATCGGCACGGTCGCGGCGGCGGGCCTGGCCGCCTCGCGGGTGGAGGTGAACAGCTTCTTGGCGCCCTTGACGATCTTGGGCGTCGCCTCGATCACGTCGCCCCAGGGCACCAGCCGCAGCGCGGTCATCCAGCCTAGTGCCATGCGGGTGCTCCTGGGGCGGCGCCGGTCGTCACAGCACTTCGCTCGCGAAGTCGGCCAGGCGCGAGCGCTCGCCGCGGGCCAGGGTGATGTGCCCGCCGTGCGGCCAGCCCTTGAACCGGTCGACCGCGAAGGTCAGGCCCGACGAGCCTTCGGTGAGGTAGGGCGTGTCGATCTGCGCCAGGTTGCCCATGCAGATGATCTTGGTGCCCGGACCGGCCCGGGTGATCAGCGTCTTCATCTGCTTGGGCGTGAGGTTTTGGGCCTCGTCGATGATCACGTACTTGTTGAGGAAGGTGCGGCCGCGCATGAAGTTCAAGCTCTTGATCTTGATGCGCGAGCGGATCAGCTCGTTGGTGGCCGCGCGGCCCCATTCGCCGGCGTTGCCGCCGTCGCCCTTGGCCAGAAACTCCAGGTTGTCGTCGAGCGCGCCCATCCAGGGGCCCATCTTTTCCTCTTCGGTGCCGGGCAGGAAGCCGATGTCCTCGCCCACGCTCACCGTGGCGCGGGTCATGATGATCTCGGTGTAGCGGCGGTCGTCCAGCACCTGGGTCAGGCCGGCGGCCAGGGCCATCAGCGTCTTGCCGGTGCCGGCGGTGCCGGTGAGGGTGACGAAGTCCACCTCGGGGTCCATCAGCAGGTTCATCGCGAAGTTCTGCTCGCGGTTGCGGGTGTTCACGCCCCAGATCGCGTTCTTGGCGGACCCGTAATCCTTGAGCGTCTGCAGCACCGCGGTCTTCTCGCGGATCTCGGTGACGCGGGCGTAGAGGCTCTGCTCGCCCGGCGCCTCGAAGTAGGCGAACTGGTTGACCATCAGGCTCGGCACCACCGGCCCGGCGATCCGGTAGTAGGTGCTGCCGGCGTTCTGCCAGCTCTCGACGCTCTTGCCGTTCTTCTCCCAGAAATCGGACGGCAGCGCCAGCGCGCCGGAGTAGAGCAGGTCGCCGTCTTCCAGCACCTTGTCGTTCTGGTAGTCCTCGGCGTCGAGGCCCAGGGCGCGGGCCTTGACACGCATGTTGATGTCCTTCGACACCAGCACCACCGCGCGCGGCGCGTGGCGGGTGCGCAGCGCTTCGACCACGCCAAGGATCTGGTTGTCGGCCTTGCCCTGCGGCAGGCTGGTCGGCAGGGTGTAGTCGAGCGTCTCGGTCTGGAAGAACAGGCTGCCGCCGGCGCTCCGGTGGCCGGTGGTGTCGAGCTTGAGGCCCTTGGCGATGTCGGCGCCGCGGGCGGCGGCCAGCGCGTCGAGCGTGCGGCTGGCCTGGCGGCCGTTGCGCGCGACCTCGGTCATGCCCTTCTTGTGGCCGTCCAGCTCCTCCAGCACGATCATCGGCAGGAAGATGTCGTGTTCCTCGAAGCGGAACAGCGAGGTCGGATCGTGCAGCAGCACGTTGGTGTCGAGCACGAAGAGCTTCGACGGGCCCGTGGCGCGCGTCCTGCGGCCGCGCGCCGCCGGGGCCTGCACCGGCGGCGCGGCGGCCGCCACCGGAGCCGCTTCGGCGGGCGCCGCCGCGGGGGCCGGGCGCGCCCGGCCGCGTACGGCGGGTGCGGGGACGGCCGGCGCCTCCACCGGTGCGTTCGCCACCTGCTGCGGGGCCGTGGCAACCGTCGCGGCCGCAGGCGCCGGGGTACGGCGGCCGCTCGGGTGGGCGGTCAGCAGCGAGGCGGTCGCCGGGCCGGCGGCCACCAGTGCGTCCGGCACCGTCGGCGCCTGGTCGTCCGAGCGCTCCGGGGTCTGGCGGGTGATCGGCGCAGCCTTCAGGCGGGTGGTACGTGCCGCCGCCGGCTCTGCCATGTCCGGGGCGGTGCGGCGGCTGGGCGGCGCCCGGCGGGCGGGCGGCGTCGTGGCCGATTCTCTTGCGTCGTAGGCTTCGGCGGGAAGGATGGCGGCGCGTTTCGAGGGAGCGGGGGGCAGGGGCATGGGGCGTTCAGCTCGCGTGGAAAGGGTCAACGGGAGGGTCGCCGCACCGGCGGTTGCCGGCGAGGGATGCCTGGACGACGGTCGGAAAGCAGGGCGACAAACGAAAAAGCCGTCTGGAACACCAGACGGCTTTGGAAGGAGGGGTGCAGTGCAAGGCCCAACAGCATCGGATCATTATGCATGACCCCCGTGTCGGCCCGCGGCCGCATCCGGCAGGCGCCTCAGGCGGCCTTGCGGGTGATTTCCTTGACGGCGGTCAGCACCTCGTCGACATGGCCCGGCACCTTCAGGCCGCGCCACTCGGCGGCCAGCAGGCCGTCGGCACCGATCAGGAAGGTGCTGCGTTCGATGCCCTTGACCTTCTTGCCGTACATGATCTTGTTCTTGACCACGCCGAACATGTGGCACATCTTCTCTTCGGTATCGGCGATCAGTTCGAACGGCAGTTCCAGCGTGGCCTTGAACTCGTCGTGCGACTTCATGTTGTCGCGGGACACGCCGAACAGCGTGGCACCGGCCTTCACGAAGTCCTTGTACCGGTCGCGGAACTGCATCGCTTCGGTCGTGCATCCCGGGGTATTGTCTTTAGGGTAAAAGTACAAAACCATCACGTGGCCGAGGTGCGACGTGTTGGAGACTTTGATTCCGTTCGTGGCGTTCGCTTCGAATTCGGGAATGGGCTTGTTGACAACGATCGCCATATATCTTCTATTTCCCTGTGCCAGGATGTAGTCGTTGAAAGCTGGGGAAAAAAGGATGCTATCGTCCTTGATGGTCCCAACCGCAACTGCGAATTTTACCACTTCGTGGATTTTCCCCGTATTTCAGCCGTCCGAAGTACGTGTGCCCGGCAGGGGCTCCAGCAGCAACGCGGCCAACACGTGCCGCCCCTCGCCCGCCAGGATATTGTAGGTACGGCAGGCGGCCGCCGTATCCATCGTCTCCAGTCCGATCTGCCGCGCGATCAGCGGCCGCAGCCACGCGGTCGGCGCGAACCGGTTGCGCAGGCCGCTGCCGAAGAGGATCAGCTCCGCGTCCAGCCCGGCCAGCGTCTCGAAGTGGGCGGCGCTCAGGTCTTCGAAACGGCGGCACGGCCAGTCGATCCGCTCGCCGCGCGAACCCAGGATCACGCTCGATTCGATGCGCTCGGTCCCTAGACCGATCCAGCCCGGGCCGTGGCCGCCGATGGAGGGCGCGTCGAACTTGTCGGGCTGGAGTTTCATGGCGGGGGGCGGGAAGTGGGGAGCGTCGGAAAAGCGGGGCGCCAGCGCGGTCGCGCGCGTCGGCGGGCACCGCGGCGGGCCGGCTTTGCACGTGGCAAACTGTGGTTCAATTATAGGTTTCCCCGCTGCCGCCCGCCCTCCGGAGGAACCTTGAAGGCCATCCAGAAATCCGCCAAGCTCGCCAACGTCCTCTACGACATCCGCGGCCCCATAATGGACCGGGCCAAGCAGATGGAGGAAGAGGGCCAGAAGATCATCAAGCTCAACATCGGCAACCTGGCGGTGTTCGGCTTCGATGCGCCGGAGGAAGTGCAGCAGGACATGATCCGCAACCTGCCCAACTCGGCGGGTTATTCCGACAGCAAGGGTATCTTCGCGGCGCGCAAGGCGGTGATGCACTACACCCAGGAGCAGGGCATCGCGGGCGTGACGCTCGACGATATCTACCTGGGCAACGGCGCCTCCGAGCTGATCGCGATGTCGACCAACGCGCTGCTCAACGACGGCGACGAGCTGCTGCTGCCGATGCCCGACTATCCGCTGTGGACCGCCTCCACCAGCCTGTCGGGCGGCACGCCGGTGCACTACCGCTGCGACGAGGCCGACGGCTGGATGCCCGACCTCGACGACATCCGCGCCAAGATCACGCCGCGCACCAAGGGTATCGTGGTGATCAACCCGAACAACCCGACCGGGGCGCTCTATTGCACCGAGCTGCTCAAGAGCCTGGTCGACATCGCCCGCCAGCATGGACTGGTGCTGTTCGCCGACGAGGTCTACGACAAGGTGCTCTACGACGGCGTGCGGCACACCGCCATCGCCAGCCTGTCGGAAGACGTGCTGACGCTCACCTTCAATTCGCTCTCGAAGAGCTACCGCTCCTGCGGCTACCGCGCCGGCTGGCTGGTGGTGTCGGGCGACAAGAAGGCGGCGCGCGACTATATCGAGGGCCTCAACATGCTCTCGAACATGCGGCTCTGCGCCAACGTGCCGGGCCAGTGGGCGATCCAGACCGCGCTCGGCGGCTACCAGAGCATCAACGACCTGGTCGGCCCCGGCGGCCGGTTGCGCCGCCAGCGCGACCTGGCCTACGAACTGATCACCGCGATCCCCGGAGTGAGTTGCGTGAAGCCGCAGGCGGCGCTCTACATGTTCCCGAAGCTCGACCCTGCCGTCTATCCCGTAGCCGACGACCGCCAGTTCTTCCTGGAGCTGCTGCAGGAGACCCGGGTGATGCTGGTGCAGGGCACCGGCTTCAACTGGCCCGACACCGACCACTTCCGGATCGTGTTCCTGCCGCACGAGGACGACCTGCGCGAGGCCATCGGCCGCATCGCGAAGTTTCTCGAGAGCTACCGCAAGCGCCGCGCCTGAGCGGAGTGCCCCGGCCTTTTCCGATGGCGTCGCATGCGCGGCGCCGCATCCCGTAGTCGCAGCGTTCCCCGAGAGAGATATGAAACCGATTCAAGTAGGCGTGCTGGGCATCGGCACCGTCGGCACCGGCGTGTTCGAGGTGCTGCGGCGCAACCAGGAAGAGATCAGGCACCGTGCCGGCCGCGGCATCGAGATCGTGGCCGTGTCGCGGCGCGACCGGGCCAGGGCCCGCGAGATCGTCGGCGATTCGGCGCGGGTCGTCGAAGACCCGCGCGACATCGTCCGCAACCCCGGGATCGACATCGTCGTCGAGCTGATCGGCGGCTGCACCCTGGCGCGCGAGCTGGTGCTGGAGGCGATCGCCGCCGGCAAGCATGTCGTCACCGCCAACAAGGCGCTGCTGGCGGTGCACGGCACCGAGATCTTCGAGGCCGCGCACAAGAAGGGCGTGATGGTGGCGTTCGAGGCGGCCGTCGCCGGCGGCATCCCGATCATCAAGGCGCTGCGCGAAGGCCTCACCGCCAACAGCATCCAGTGGCTGGCCGGCATCATCAACGGCACCACCAACTTCATCCTGTCCGAGATGCGCGACAAGGGCCTCGATTTCGACGTGGTGCTCAAGGAAGCCCAGCGCCTGGGCTATGCCGAGGCCGACCCGACCTTCGACATCGAAGGCGTCGACGCCGCGCACAAGGCCACGCTGATGAGCGCCATCGCCTTCGGCATCCCGGTGCAGTTCGACAAGGCCTACGTGGAAGGCATCACCAAGCTCGGCGCGCGGGACATCCGCTACGCCGAACAACTCGGCTACCGCATCAAGCTGCTGGGTATAGCCAAGCGCCGCGGGGGCACGGGAGCGACCTCTGGCGAGGTCAGTGGCATCGAGCTGCGGGTGCATCCGAGCCTGGTGCCGGCCAAGCGGCTGATCGCCAACGTCGAGGGCGCGATGAACGCGGTGATGGTGCAGGGCGACGCCGTCGGCACCACGCTCTACTACGGCAAGGGCGCCGGCAGCGAGCCGACCGCCAGCGCGGTGATCGCCGATCTGGTCGACATCGCCCGCCTGCATACCGCCGACCCCGGCCACCGGGTGCCGCACCTGGCGTTCCAGCCCGACGCAGTCCTCTCCAACGGCGGCGACCTGCCGGTGCTGCCGATGGCCGAGACCGTCACCAGCTACTACCTGCGCCTGCGCGTGGCCGACCAGGCCGGCGTGCTGGCCAAGGTCACCGGCCTGCTGGCCGAGGCCGGCATCAGCATCGACGCGGTGCTGCAGCGCGAAGCCGACGAGGTCGCCGGCGAGGGCGCCACCCAGACCGACGTGATCATCCTGACCCACGACACCCGCGAAGGCGCCATCGACGGCGTGATTGCCCAGATGCAGGCGCTGCCGACGGTGCTGGCGCCGATCGTGCGGATCCGCAAGGAAGAGCTGGCTTGAAGCCATTCGGCAAGCGGTAATACAATTCGAGGTATTACTTTTCCGGAGATCCCATGGGTTACGCACTCACCGTTAAAAGCCAGGTCACGATTCCGAAAGCGATTCGCCAGCACTTGAAGGTAGCGCCGGGCCAGGAGGTCGAATATGAGCCGCTGCCCGATGGCAGCGTGCGCATGACGGCCGCCGTGCCGGAGAAGCGCGATGTGGAAGACATCCGGGCGGCCCTGCGGAAATGGCGGGGTACCGGGTTGCTGAAGCAGTCGACCGAGGAAATCATGCGATTCACCCGCGGCGAGGATGCGATGCGATGACCCTGGTCGATGCCAACGTGCTGATCGATCTGATCGAGGGTACGTCCGATTGGTATGGTTGGAGCGAAGAGCATTTGCTGCAAGCCGCATCGGCCGGTCCGCTTTTCATCAACGCGATTGTCTATGCCGAGATCGCCCGTGACTTCGAGAGCCAGGCCGACCTGGCGAGTTTCCTGCAGGAATTACGCATCGGCATCGATCCGATCGACCCGGATACGGCCTTTCAGGCGGCGCACGCCCATGCCCGCTACCGCATTGCGGGCGGCCAGCGCGCAGCAACGCTTCCCGACTTCTTCATCGGTGCACACGCCAACGTGCGGGGATGGGCTTTGCTCACACGCGACAGCAAACGCATCCAGACCTACTTTCCCGACGTGGCATTGATCTGTCCTCTCGCATGAACTACCTCTCCACCCGCGGCCACCCCGAGCGCAAGCGTTTTTCCGACATCCTGCTGGAAGGCCTGGCGCCCGACGGCGGGTTGTACCTGCCCGAGCATTATCCGCAGGCCGACGCCGCCACCCTCGCGCGGTGGCGCACGGTGTACGACACGCAGGGCTACGCCGCACTGGCGTTCGAGATCCTGTCGCTCTACATCGACGACGTTCCCGCCGCCGACCTGAAGGCGATCTGCGAGAAGACCTACACCCGGGCGGTCTTCGGCACGAAGGAGATCGTGCCGCTGCGCGAACTGGAAGACGGCGTGTACCTGGAGGCCCTCTCCAACGGACCGACGCTCGCCTTCAAGGACATGGCGATGCAGCTGCTGGGCAACCTGTTCGAGTACGAACTGGGCCGCCGCGGCGAGGAACTCAACATCCTCGGCGCCACCAGCGGCGACACCGGCAGCGCGGCCGAGTACGCGATGAAGGGCAAACAGGGCGTGCGCGTCTTCATGACCTCGCCCCAGGGTCGGATGAGCCCGTTCCAGCAAGCGCAGATGTTCAGCCTGCAGGACGCCAACATCCACAACCTCGCGATCGCCGGCGTGTTCGACGACTGCCAGGACATCGTCAAGGCGGTGAGCAACGACCTGGAGTTCAAGCGCAAGTACCGGATCGGCACCGTCAATTCGATCAACTGGGCGCGGCTGCTGGCGCAGGTCGTCTACTATTTCGCCGGCTACTTCCAGGCCAGCCGCGCACCCCAGGCCCCCACGCTCGGCACTGGCGTGTCATCGCTGCCCCCCGAGGGGGCGCATTCCGCCTCGGGGCGGCCCGGCGGCGGAACCGACCAGAAGGTCAGCTTCACCGTGCCGAGCGGCAACTTCGGCAACGTCTGCGCCGGCCACGTGGCCCGCATGATGGGCCTGCCGATCGCCCGGCTGGTGGTGGCCACCAACGAGAACGACGTGCTCGACGAATTCTTCCGCACCGGCGTCTACCGGGTGCGCGGCAGCCAGGACACGCACGAGACCTCCAGCCCGTCGATGGACATCAGCAAGGCGAGCAACTTCGAGCGCTTCGTGTTCGACCTGCTGGCGCGCGACGGCGACGAGGTGAGGCGGCTGTTCTCGGACGAATTGAACGCCCACGGCAGGTTCCACCTGCAAGCGCACGCCTCCTTCGCCGACGCCTCGGGCAAGTACGGTTTCGCCAGCGGCCGCAGCACCCATGCCGACCGCGTCGCGACCATCCAGGACACCTGGAAGCGCTTCGCGACGATGGTCGACCCGCACACCGCCGATGCGCTGAAGGTGGCGCGCGAGCAGCTGCAGCCCGGCGTGCCGATGGTGGTGCTGGAGACGGCGTTGCCGATCAAGTTCGCCGCCACCATCGTCGAAGCCCTGGGCCAGGAGCCGGAGCGGCCGAAGCAGTTCGACGGCATCGAATCGCTGCCCAAGCGCGTCGTGCCGCTGCCGGCCGACGTGGCCGCGGTGCAGGCCTACATCGCCCAGCACTGTGCCTGAGCCGCGGACGACCGTTTTGCGAGTCGAATCGTGCGCTGGCCGGCGTCCGGTGCCGACCTTTTGCTATCGATTCAGGAGCGTACGGTGAACGTGGTCGGCTTCGCCGGTTACTCGGGCTCCGGCAAGACCACGCTGCTCGAACCGCTGATCGCCCACCTGGTGGCGCGCGGCATGCGGGTGGCGGTGGTCAAGCATGCGCACCACCGCTTCGACATCGACCACGAGGGCAAGGACAGTTGGCGCCACCGCAAGGCCGGCGCCTGCGAGGTGCTGGTGGCGTCCGACGTGCGGTTGGCGCTGATGCGCGAATACCCGGCGCCACAGGAGCCGGAGGTGCACGCCCTGATCGCCGAGATCGACCCGACGGTCGATTGGGTGCTGGTCGAGGGCTTTCGCGGCAGCGACCTGCCCAAGGTCGAGATCTGGCGCACGCCGACCGCCGACTTCGCCGGCCACCCGGCGCGCTATCCGCAGGACGCCGCGATCTGCGCCGTCGCCACCGACCGGCCCGCGGCCCTGCCGGTGCCGACCGCGCTGCCGCTGCTCGACCTGAACGACGCCGCCGCCATCGGCGACTGGCTGCTGGCGCACGCGGCCCGCTTCGCTTACCCCTAGGAGGCTGCGCAGCAGAAGGCGTCGAAAGCGAAAAGCGGCCCCAGCGAGGACAGTTTTTGCCGGGCTCGCTGCCGCATAGCATGGCTATGGGGCAAGAAGCCGGTGAAAAATGGACCGCTGCGGTCGCTTTGCAGCCGACGATTCTTCTGCTGCGCAGCCTCCCAAATGCGCTAGCCCGGGGCGGATGCGCCGAAAATACCCGCATGACCTCCACCCCACCATCCCCTGCCGCGCCGCTGGCGCGCGGCGCGCCCCGCAAGACGCTTACCGCGCTCGACGACGCGCTGGCCGAGCTGCTCTCCTGCGCCGAGCCCCTGTCCGAAACCGAAAGCGTCTCCACCTTCGACGCCGACCGCCGGGTGCTCGCCGTCGACCTGGTCTCCGCCCTTCAGGTACCGCCGCACGACAACAGCGCGATGGACGGCTACGCGGTGCGCACCGCCGACACCGCCCGTCCCGGCACCGAACTGCCGATCTCCCAGCGCGTCGCCGCCGGCCAGGTGCCGCAGCCGCTGCGGCCCGGCACCGCCGCGCGCATCTTCACCGGCGCGCCGGTACCGCCCGGCGCCGACGCGGTCGTGATGCAGGAGAACTGCACCGCATTGCCCGCGTCCGCGTCCGCGGGCGCCGGTGGCGACGCGGTGCGGATCGACATCGCGCCCGCCGCCGGCCTGGCGATCCGGCGCGCCGGCGAAGACGTCGCCCGCGACGCGGTGGTGCTGCCGCGCGGCACGCGGCTCGACCCGGCCGCGCAGGGCCTGGCGGCCAGCATCGGCTGCGCCACGCTGACCGTGGCACGCAAGCCCCGCGTGGCGCTGTTCTCGACCGGCGACGAGCTGGTCATGCCCGGCGACGTGCCGGCCGACCGGATGCCGCCCGGCGCGATCTACAACTCCAACCGCTTCCTGCTGCGCGCCCTGCTGCTGCGCGCCGGCTGCGAGGTGACCGACCGGGGTGTCGTGCCCGACGACTTCGCCGCCACGGTCGAGGCCCTGCGCGGCGCGGCCGAGGCGCACGACCTGGTGCTGACCAGCGGCGGCGTCTCGGTCGGCGAGGAGGACCATGTGAAGCCCGCGGTGCGGTCGCTCGGCACGCTCACGCTGTGGCAGATGGCGATCAAGCCCGGCAAGCCCTTCGCGTACGGCCGCGTCGGCGCGGCGCATTTCATCGGCCTGCCGGGCAACCCGGTGTCGAGCTTCGTCACCTTTTTGATGCTGGTGCGGCCCTTCCTGCTCAAGCTGCAGGGGGCGACGCAACTGGCCCCCACGCCGCTGCCGATGCCCGCGCATTTCGACTGGGGCAAGGCCGAGCATCGACGCGAGTTCCTGCGCGTCGCGCGCAACCCCGCCGGCGGCTTGGAGCTGTTCGGCCACCAGGGCTCGGGCGTGCTGACCTCGATGGTCCGAAGCGACGGCCTGGTCGACAACCCGGCAGGCACCGCGATCGCGCACGGCGACACGGTGCGCTTCCTGCCGTTCTCGGAGTTGATGGGATGAAGCAAGCGCGCACCGCGGTGCGCCGGCACGAAGGTTTTTTATGAGCAAAGTCACGCTGCGCTTTTTCGCCTCGGTGCGCGAGGCCGTCGGCACCGGCACCGAGTTGCTCGAGACCGACGCCGCCACCGCCGGCCAACTGCGCGACGAGCTGATCGCGCGCGGCGGTGCCTGGGCCGAGAGCCTGTCGCACGACCGGGCGGTGCGGGTGGCGATCGACCAGGTGCTGAGCACCGAATCGGCGCCGTTGCGCGATGGAGCCGAGGTCGCGTTCTTCCCGCCGGTCACCGGCGGTTGATCCGCCCGCGCGGTGCCGCTCCGAACGGGCGGGGCATGCGTCATCCTGGACAGGCCGCCGTCGGGCCGGTGCCACAATCCGCCGCATGACGTCCCCACGCAGCGCGCCGCGCGTCTCGATCCAGACCGCCGATTTCGATCTCTCCGCCGAAGTGGCGGCCCTGCGCGAGGGCGACGGCGGCGTCGGCGCGGTGTGCAGTTTCGTCGGCACGGTGCGCAGCCGCAATGCCGGGGACGACGTGGCCTCGATGGAGCTGGAGCACTATCCCGGCATGACCGAGAAGTCGATCGAGGCGATGGTCGACGCGGCGCATGCCCGCTTCGACATCCGGGCGGCGCGGGTGATCCACCGGGTGGGGCTGCTGGCCCCCGGCGCGCAGATCGTGCTGGTGGCGGTCGGCTCGGCGCACCGGGGCGAATCGTTCCGGGCCTGCGAATTCCTGATGGACTACCTGAAGACCCGGGCGCCGTTCTGGAAGAAGGAGCAGACGCCCGGCGGCGGCCGCTGGGTGGATGCCCGCAGCAGCGACGATGCCGCGCTGGCCCGCTGGGGCATCGAATTCTAGCGAAAAGTGGGTGTAGCCGGCTATCCGCGCCGGCTTCCAGCTATCGAAAATGTAGCATCTGAGGGGCGACTTCCGTAGACGCTGCCCCGGGGCGTGCGGAGCGGGTCGCGCGGCCCCGCCTCAGCCCTCGTCGCCGGCCTCGTCGTCGTCCTCTTCGCCGGCGTCGGCCACGCCGGTCCGCACCAGCGGCGCGCGGGCTTCCGGCTCCAGTCCTTGCGTCATCAGCTCCAGCAGGTCGGTCAGCTGCTGCCGCTGATTTTGGCTCAGCGGCGCCATCAGCCGCTGGTAGGCGCGCTCGGCCAGGGGCTGCGCATCGGCCAGCAGGGCCCGGCCCGGTTCGGTCAGCGCCAGGTGCAGGCTGCGCCGGTTGTCGGGCGTGGTGCTGCGCACCAGCAGCTTGCGGGCTTCCAGCACCCGCAGCACCCGCAGCACGGTGACCTTGTCGAAGCCCAGAGCCCGCGCCAGACTGGCCTGGTCGAGGCCGGGCCGCGCCTGCAGTACCGTCAGCGCTCCGTACTGAGCGGGTGTCAGGCCGACCTCGCGACAGGTGTCTTCAAAGAGCGAGGCGGATATCTGGTGGGCGCGCCGCAGCAGGAAGCCGGGGCGGACATAGAGGCGGGCCAGGCTTTCGGCGGGCGTGGGGGCGCCCAGGATTCTCTCGGATGCAGACGCAGATGCAGATGCAGCAGCGGCTTCGGCAGAATGGACAGATCGCAAGTCTTGAGAGGTCATCATGGGCAGTGAGGTGGTGAATCGCCGGGAAGCCGCGCATTGTCTGGCAACAATGGTCGCCTTGGCGACAGGTGGCATGCCACTTGTGCTGTCCGCCCAGGACCCGCCGGCCGGCGGTGGCGCGCTGGCACCGCTGCGGCTGGTGGTGCCGTTCACCGCGGGGACCGGCATCGATTTGGTGGCCCGCAGCATCGGTCCGCGGCTGGGCGAGCGGCTCGGCCGCCCGGTGGTGGTGGACAACCGGCCCGGCGCGTCGGGCAACATCGGGACCGACGCGGTAGTGCGCGCGGTGCCCAACGGGGCCACGCTGTTGGTGACGGTCAGCACGCTGGTGATGAACCGCAGCCTGTATCCGCAGCTGCCCTTCGATCCGCTGAAGGACCTGGTACCGGTGTCGCAGACAAGCTGGGGCCAGCTGGTGCTGGTGGCGTCGCCGCAATCGGGCCTGCGCACCGCGGCCGACCTGCTGGCGGCGGCCCGTGCGCGGCCGGGCCGGCTCAACTACGCATCGCCCGGCGTCGGCACGCCGCACCACCTGGCGATGGAGCTGCTCAAGACCACCGCGCGGGTCAGCATCACCCACATCCCGTACCGCGGTACCGCGCCGGCGGTGACCGACCTGCTGGGCGGCCAGGTCGACGTGATGTTCCTGCCGATCCATGTGGCGCTGGCGCACCTGAAAGCCGGCAAGCTGCAGGGCCTGGGCATCGGCGCCGAAAGGCGCCATCCGCTGCTGCCCGACCTGCCCACGCTGCGCGAGGCCCGGGCCGGCGACGTGAACGTGACGATGTGGTACGGCATCTTCGCGCCGCCGCGCACGCCGCCCGAGTGGGTCGCGAGCCTCAACCACACGCTGCAGGGCATCCTGGCCTTGCAGGAACTGCGCACCGCCTTCCAGACCCAGGGCATGGACCCGATGGGCAGCACGCCCGAGGCGTTCGGGCGGATGGTCGCGGAAGATGCCGAGCGCTGGGCGCGGGTGGTGCGGACGCAGAACATCAAGCCCGAAGGGATTTAGCTCGCCCCCAGGCTTGCCCACTACGTGTGGCCGCCCACCCCTGCCGGAGGGCGCTACCGGCAGACCGGCGAAGCCGGAATCTGCGGTCGCCATGGAAATACGCTCTTTAATGAGTGGTCTTGGAGCTTGGCTCGATGACTGGAGGATGTGCGTGAAGCAGCGGATTGCGATCGTCGGGGGAGGGATCGGGGGCTTGGCGCTGGCGCTGGCGCTGCATGCGCGCGGCATCGGCAGCGAGATCTACGAGGCGGTGTCGGCGTTCGGCGAGGCGGGGATGGGAATCACGCTGCTGCCGCATGCGATGCGCGAGCTGGCGGCGCTCGGGGTGCAGCCGCAGCTGGAGGCGGCGGGCATCGAGAACCTGGAGAGCGTGTTCTACAACCGCTACGGCCAGTTCATCTACCGCGAGCCGCGCGGCCGCCATGCAGGCTATGCGCTGCCCGAGCTGGGCATCCACCGCGGCACGCTGCACCGCATCCTGTACGAGGCGGTACTGGCCCGGGTGGGCGCGGCCCATGTGCACACCGACCACCGCTGCGCCGGGGTGGAGCAGGACGCGAGGGGCGCCACGCTTCACTTCGTGCGCAGCTCCGACGGCGCACCGCTGCCGGCGGTGCGCGCGGCCACGGTGGTCGCCTGCGACGGCGTCAACTCCGCGGTGCGGCGCCAGTTCTATCCCGACGAGCGGCCGGCCTTCGCCGGCATCAACACCTGGCGCGGGGTGACCCGCCACCCGCCGATCCTCACCGGCAAGAGCTACATGCGGATCGGCTCGATCCAGACCGGCAAGATGGTCGTCTACCCGATCGTCGACGCGGTGGACGCCGGCGGCCTGCAGCTCGTCAACTGGGTGGCCGAGATCCAGCGCCCCGGTGCCGCGATGAACGACTGGAACCGGCGCGGCCGGCTCGAGGACGTGCTGCCGCTGTTCGCGGACTGGCGCTTCGGCTGGCTCGACGTGCCCGCGCTGATCGTCGGGGCCGACCATATTCTCGAATACCCGATGGTCGACAAGGACCCGGTCGCGCAGTGGACCTTCGGTTGCGTCACCTTCCTGGGCGACGCGGCGCATCCGATGTACCCGCGCGGCTCCGGCGGATCGGCCCAGGCGCTGATCGATGCGCGCACCCTGGCCGAGGAGCTGGCGCGCATGGGCGAGGGGGCCGACACCTGCGCCGCGCTGCTCGCCTACGAGGTTCGGCGCCGGCCCGCCACCGCCCGCATCGTCGAGACCAACCGCACCGTGCCGCCCGACTTCATCAACACCACCGTCGATGCGCTCAGCGGCGGGAGGCCCTTCGGCCATATCGACGACCTCATCAGCCAGAAGGCGCTGCGCCGCATCTCCGACGAATATAAGCAGGCGGCCGGCTTCGCGCTGTAGACCGAAAAATCCAGTGAGGAAGTGGCTCGGGCCGGTGTTCGGCGACGGCTCGTAGCCATCTTTTCGATGGCCGCACTCTTGCCCTGGGAGAGGGTGGGGGCGAGGGGCTCCGCGACCGGCTGATGATGGCCGAGGCTCCTTCTTGGCGCTGCGGCTGATGGGTGCGGAGGCGGGATGTCGCCCCCGCGGGCTGCGTCCC
>NZ_QJTC01000004.1 GCF_003217575.1 Xylophilus ampelinus
GGTGGGCGCACAAAGAACGGCGGCTATCGTCGCAACATGTCGATAGGCAAGATGGCCGCCTACGTCTCTAAATACATCCTCAAAGACTTCGAGGACGCGCCGCTCGAAAGCAACCGTTACAGCCGCTCGAATGGCCTCGTCATTCAGAAGTCCAAGCTGCTCCGATTCGCCGGCGTCGGCACCGTCTGGGATGTGCTGGAGCTAGCCTTCGAATGCACCGACGGGCATGTGATCGTGAGTCACGCCGTGGATTCCGATAGAGGCTCGTACTGGCTCGTCACAGAGCCCGACAAGGGGGCAAGCCATGCCACCATGCACTGACCCCTCTGAGAAAAACGTTTCCGGAAATGCTCGAAGGCTAGCGAAACACCGAGCCGCTCATGCACGCCTAGATATCGCTGTTGATCACCGGATCGCCGAAACCATCGCCGGCCTAAGCTCGGAATTCGATGCATCGAAAACCGAGGTCGTGAACTCGCTGCTGCGCTTTGCGCTTACGAATCGCGATTGGAAAAAACAGGGTCTGATTTGGGGGAAGTGATGCTCGTCGGATACGCAAGAGTTAGCACCGTGGAACAGGACACAGCTTTGCAAATGGATGCGCTGGGCAGGGCAGGAGTCCATCGCGTTTTTTCTGAAAAAACTAGCTCTGTAGGCACGCGCCCGCAGTTGCAAAAAGCCTTGGCCAGCATGCGGCCGGGTTCTACGTTGGTGGTCTGGAAACTAGATCGAATTGCCCGTAGTTTGTTTGATCTGCTTGCCATCCTTGCCAAGCTGAAAGAGGCTGGCATCGGGCTTCGCTCGTTGACTGAGCCCATCGATACAACCTCCCCCATCGGCGAATTCATGGTGCAGGTCTTAGGGGCGGTTGCCCAGCTGGAGAAGGCGATGATTCGGGAGCGGACGCTAGCGGGGCAGGTGGCTGCGTATCAGAGGGGAAAGCGATGGGGAGGTAAGGATTCACGCCTGCCGCGTGAGCATTGGGACGAGGTTCGTAAGTGCTACGCGTCGGGGTGGTGGACGATGCAGCAGTTAGGCGAATGGTTTGGGGTCTCGCGCCGTACGATCGCTTGGGTCATCTATCCGGAGCGGTCACGCATGCGCCGGAAGGGGGAATTACGCTTGCCGGTCCTTCGTACGTTTCTTCCACCATCGGCGACTCAATAGAGATCGTGCAGCCGTCGCTCAACCGCGCGCTCGGCGGCTGAAGACCGCTCAGTCGCGCGCGAGTACGGCCGGCAGCCCCGACACATCCACCCGCGCCGTCAGCACCTGGCCCGCCCAGGGCTCGCGCGCCAGCTCGTCGGCCGGCCGTTTCTCGCGGCTGGTGGTGATGTAGAGCGTGCGCAGGTCCGGCCCGCCGAAGCAGGCCATGGTGGGGCAGCGCACCGGCAGGGCCAGCGTGCCGACGATCTCGCCCTGCGGCGAGACGCGCACCAGGCGGGCGCCCTCGAACATCGCCGCCCAGTAGCAGCCCTCGGCATCGACCGCGCCGCCATCGGGGCGGCCGCCGTAGGTCGAGAGGTCCTGCCCGTCCTGCTTCGTCGGAAACTGCACGAAGGTGCGGCGGTTCGACACGCTGCCGGTGGCGCCGTCGAAATCCAGCGCCTGCACCCGGTGCCCGCGGGTGTCGGCCCAGTACATGGTGCGGCCGTCCGGGCTCCAGGCCAGGCCGTTGCTGTTGGTGATGCCGTCCTGCATCCGCGTCATCCGGTCGCCGTCGAGGCGGTAGAGCGCCGCGTCGGGCGGATCGCGCGGCTCGTAGATCGTGCCGGCCCAGAAGCGTCCCTGCGGATCGGTCTTGCCGTCGTTGAAGCGCTCGGTCGAAGGGTCGTAGGGCGCATCGGCCCGCGGCGTGCGCACGCCGGTCGCCGGATCGAATGCGACGACGCCGGTGCGCAGCGCCAGCAGCAGGCCGCCGGCCTCCCGCGCCGCGCAGCAGGCCACGTCGGTCTCGAAGTCCCAGGCGTCGTGCCGCTCAGATACCGGGTCCCAGCGGTTGAGCTTGCGACCCGAGATGTCGCACCAGTACAGCACCTGCTCCTGCGGATGCCACAGCGGCGATTCGCCCAAGAGGCTGGCGGGGATGGGCAGGGCGTCGAGAGCGCTGGCAGTGATGGTCATGGTGTGTAAAAAACAGAGACGACAATTAAGAGCGGCTAACACAACCCAGCGAAGCGGTTCTGGCTAGGCGCCGCATCGCAGACAGTACGAGTAGTACGACAAGGTGCGGCAACGACGCCAGAAGGGTTGTGTTAGCCGCTCTAAGCGGCGGGCCGGCAACCCAGCGCCGCGATCTCCCAGAAACACCGTGGATCCGGCTCCGCCGGTCCACCGGTGTTGCCCCCGGAAGGAGGTGGGCGGAGACGCGTAGCGCGCAGCCTGGGGGAGAGCTCTACTTCACAGGGATGGCCGCCCCCACCGGCACCGCCGTCACCCCGTTCTGCGGCGATCCCTCGATCACCCGGTCGGAATAGGTCAGGTAGACCAGCGTGCTGCGCTTCCGGTCCACCATGCGCACCACCCGCAGCTTCTTGAAGACGAGCGAGATGCGCTCGGTGAACACCTCTTCCTGCAGCTCCAGCGGCTTGCCGACGAAGCTGATCGGGCCGACCTGGCGGCAGGCGATCGACGCCTCGGCCTTGTCTTCGGCCAGGCCCAGCGCGCCCTTGACGCCGCCGGTCTTGGCGCGGGAGACGTAGCAGGTCACGCCCTGCACCTTCGGATCGTCGTAGGCGTCGACGACGATCTTGTGGTCGGGGCCGATGAACTTGAAAACGGTGTCCACCTCGCCGATGGATTCGGCCCGCGCGGCGCCGGCCAGCAGCAGGGCAGTGGCGGCGGCCAGACCCTTCGTCATGATCGTCGTCTTCATAGCGCTTTGTTCCGCAAAGGTGGAAAGGGGTGCGGATCTTCCCATGCCCTTCGCGCGCGGTTGTCAGCGCGTGTTGTCGTCCGGGGGCGGCACCCGCCGTGCACGCGGCACGGTCAGCACCACGTCGGCCGCCGGATACGCCACGCAGGGCAGCACCCAGCCTTCGCGCTTTTCGTCCAGGCTCACGCCGGGCCACGGGATCGCGTAGCGCACGCTGCCTTGCGGCATGCGGCACAGGCAGGCGCGGCAGGTGCCGTTGCGGCACGAGGTCGGCAGTTCGATGCCGGCGAAGGCGGCGGCCTCGGCCAGCGTGAGCGCTGCGGGCGCCTCCACCGTCCAGCCCTGCGGGTCGAGGCGCAGGGCGAAGACGCGGTCGTCCGGCTCCACCACGCTACTTCCAGGCATCGCGCGCCCGTTGTTCCCGCACGCCGACCGCCATGCGCTGCGGCACACCGCCACGTCTTGGCGCGGTCTCCGGGATTTTCAGGCCGCCGAACTTCACGAGCGGGATGTTGCGCCGGGCCGGCTCCAGCCGGGCGCTGTGGCTGGAAGTGCGCAGCAGCACGTCGCCGACGCGGCGTCCTCCCAGGCAGGCCGGCACCAGCAGCGCCAGCCTGGCGCGCCATGCGACGCGACCCGCCTCGGTCCTACCCCGCAGCCTGGATTCCGTCCTACGTCCGCTTGCTTGCACACCCACACGCATGGTCTGAAGCACCTGCAATAATTCTTCGATTGCCGGTCCGGCACCGCTGGACGCCGACTGCCCACAATTTTGGACGCCCCAGCCTCCCCTCCTCTCCGTTCAGCCGCCGCGTTACCTTTTCTCCGTGGGGGCGGTGCCACCGGTGCGCTGATCCGGACGTTCGACTGGGCGAAAACCCCGCTCGGCGCCCCGCACACCTGGCCCGCCGCGTTGCGGACCCTGATCGAGCTGATGCTGGCCGCGCCCGAACCGCGCTTCATCGCATGGGGCCCCGAAAAGACGGTTCTCTACAACGACGGATACGCCGATCTTTGCGGCGACAAGCATCCGTGGGCGATGGGCCAGCCGTTCGACCGCATCTGGGCCGACATCCTGCAGGACGTCGGGCCCATCATGGCGCGCGCCTACGCCGGTGAAGTGGTGCACATGGAGGACATCCGCTTCACGATGTTCGACCGCCACGGATACGCCGAGGAAACCCATTTCTCGTTCACCTATATTCCGGTGCACGGCACCGATCCGGCCAGCGGGGAAAGCACCGACACCGTGGTCGGCATGTTCTGCACCTGCGCCGAAACTACCGCCCGCATCCTGACCGAGCGGATGCTGGCTTTCCAGTTGCACCTGGGCGACCGGCTGCGGGCACTGGACGATCCGGAGGCGATCAAGGCATTGTCGGCCGCGATGCTCAGCGAGCAGCTGCAGGTGGCGCAGATCGGCTACGCCGAAGTCGACGCGCAGGGCCGCCACGCGGCGGTCACCTCGGGGCACGACGACGGCCGCCTGCTGCCGCTCGAAGGCCGGCGCAATCCGCTCGGCCAGTTGCCGCTTCTGTTCGACGAGATGCTGCAGGGGCGCAACGTGGTGTTGCCCGACGTGGCGGCGGCCGCCCACCGGATCCTGCCCGAGGCCGTAGAGGAATGCCGGCGCCTCGGGCTTCGGAGCCTGGTGATGGTGCCTCTGGTCAAGCACGACACTCTGGGGGCGTACCTGTTCATCGCCCATTCCGAGTCCCGCCACTGGCTGCCGCACGAGGTCGAGCTGGCCCACGACGTGGCGGAGCGTACCTGGGCCGCGGTCGAGCGTGCCAGCGCCGGCCAGCAATTGGCACAGACGCGCGAGCGGCTGGCGGCCACGCTGGAGGCCGCCAACATCGCCACCTGGGACTACGACATAGCCCGCGACGTTCTGGTACCCGACCACAACATGGCGATGCTGTTCGGCGTGCCGAACGAAGAAACCGAGACAGGCGCGCCGCTCGAATCTTTCGTGCTGGGCGCCCATCCCGACGACCAGGACCAGGTACGCGCGTCGTTCCGCGCGGCCTGCGCCACCGGCAGCGACTGGCATGCCGAATACCGGCTGGTGCAACTCGACGGCAGCCACCGCTGGCTGATCGCCCGCGCCCGGATCGAGCGCGATGCCAGCGGCCGCGGTTCGCGCATGCTCGGCGTGCTGGTCGACATCACCGACCGCAAGCAGGCAGAGCAGGCCCTGCAGGAGGCCGACCGTCGCAAAGACGATTTCCTGGCCACGCTCGCACACGAACTGCGCAACCCGCTGGCGCCGATCCGCAGCGCCGCCCGCATCTCCAGCGACCCGGCCGCCACCATCCAGCAACTGCGCTGGAGCCACGAGGTGATCGAGCGACAGGTGCGCACCATGGCATTGCTGCTCGACGATCTGCTCGACGTGTCGCGGATCACCCGCGGGATCCTGGAGGTACGCCGCCAGCTGATCGGGCTCCACACCATCGTCGACTCGGCGGTCGAGACCGCGCGTCCGCTGCTGGAAGCACGCCGCCATACCCTGGCGCTCGATCTGGGCGACGTGCCGGTGCGGGTGCTGGCCGATCCGCTGCGGATGGCGCAGGCCCTCTCCAACCTGCTGACCAACGCCGCCAAGTACACCGACCCGGGCGGTCACATCCTGCTGATGGCACGACTCGACGGCTCGCAACTGGAACTGCGGGTGCGCGACAACGGGATCGGCCTGACGCCGACGGCGCTGCAGCGCGTCTTCGCGATGTTCTCGCAGGTGGAGTCGGCCCTCGATCGTTCCGAGGGCGGCCTGGGCATCGGCCTGGCGTTGGTCAAGGGCCTGGTGGAACTGCACGGCGGCAGCGTTTCGGCCGCCAGCGCCGGGCCGGGGCTCGGCAGCGAATTCGTGTTGCGCATTCCGAACGCGGTGCGGCTGGAGCCCGAGCTGGCCCCGCTGCCACCCGCGGCCCCCGAAATTCCGCATGCCACGGGCCGCCGCGTGGCGCTGGCCGACGACAACGAGGACGGTGCCGAGACGCTCGCCGCGCTGCTGGAGCTGGACGGCCACGAGGTGCGCATCGCCAACGACGGCGTCGGTGCGCTGAACCTGGTCCGCAGCTACCGTCCCGAGATCGCGTTTCTCGACATCGGCATGCCGGGCCTCAACGGCTACGAGGTCGCGCGGCAGTTGCGCGAATCGCCGATCGAAGGCGCGCCCCTTGTCCTGGTGGCGCTGACCGGCTGGGGCGGCGCTGACGACCGCAAGCGGGCGATGGAGGCAGGCTTCAACCACCACCTGACCAAGCCGGTGGACCCGGACGCGATCACCGAAATCCTGTCGCGCCTGGGCTGAGAGCAACGGCGCATGCCACGTTCGGATGGTTGCTACTATTTTTATAGCAAATAGTCGGCGGTCGGCGCTGGCTCCAGGCCCTCGGCCAGCCGGTAGACTAGGTCTTCGGTGCCGGTTCGGCGGCTGCGGTATCGACCTCCGGTACGGCCCGAGAGGTTCCGAGCGCGGCGGCGGCATCCGGCGCATGGGCCGCCACGGCTATCGGCCGGCTGACAATCGCGGCGGCGTCCTCACAATCGGCGGCGTGTCGGGCGCCTCGGTATGCCTGGACACGCCCTTTTGCCCCTCCACAGGAACCGCATCCATGTACAAGATCGCCACCCTCGCCGCCGCCGCAACGCTGCTGACCGCCTGCGCCCTGACCACGCCCGTCGCCCCGAACGCCGCCGCGCCGATGGCGTCGGCCCCAATGGCCGCACCGGCGCCTCCGCCACTGCCACCCGGCCCGGCCGCGGCCCAGGTTTTTCGCCAGGCTCCTTTGCCCTACGCGGCGGACGCCCTGGAGCCGGTGATCGACCGGGCCACGATGGAGATTCACTACGGCCGCCACCACAAGGCCTACTTCGACGCGCTCAACGGCGCGGCGGCCACCAACCCGGTACTGGCCCACTCCTCGATCGAGCAGGTGTTGGCCAACGTCTCGCGTTACCCGACGCTGGTGCGCAACAACGCCGGGGGCGTGTGGAACCACACCTTCTTCTGGGCCAGCATGGCACCGGTGGGCCAGGGCGGATCGCCGTCGCCGGCACTCGCCGCCCGCATCGCGACCGACTTCGGCTCGCTCGCGCAGTTCCAGCAGGAGTTCAACCGTGCCGGCGCCAGCCGCTTCGGATCGGGCTGGGTCTGGCTGGTGATGAAGGACGGCAGGCTGGCCGTCACCTCCACCCCCAACCAGGACAACCCGCTGATGGACGTGGCCGAGACACGCGGCACGCCGCTGCTGGGCAACGACGTCTGGGAGCATGCCTATTACCTGAAGTACAACAATCGCCGCGCCGACTACCTGGCCGCCTGGTGGCAGGTGGTGAACTGGAACGAGGTCAATCGCCGCTTCGCCGCGGTTGCCCGCTGAGGTCGCGCGCGTCCGCACCCGATGCCGGCTCTTCCGGCCTTTTTCGCGGGCGGCCCGTCAGCGCCCGCCCGAAAAGAGGAAATAGCCGACGAACGCCGCCATCAGTCAGAACGCGACGACGCCGATGGTGCGCTCCACATGCGGTGCCACCACCCACGCGCCGAGCACCGCGGCCAGCTTGCCGAGCACGCCCGCATCCACTGCGGGCCGTGCTCCGAGAGCCGCAGGACCTTCGCGGCCCCCGGCGATCGGGCAGCCGCAGGCGGGGCATGCGATCGCGCGGGTGGAGACCTCGCGCTTGCATTCCGGGCAGGGGATCAGGGCCATGGGTTCGTCTCCTGGACAGGTTCAGCGGGTGGCGCCCGCAGGCGGAGCGATCGGCTCGATGACGATCTCGACGCGGCGGTTGCGCTGGCGGCCGACCGGATCGTCGCTGCCGTCGGCGGCGGTGTTGTGCGCCACAGGCCGCCGCTTGCCGAAGCCCTGGGTCGGAAACGTCCGGCCTTGGTCCTGTTGCAGCGCAGCGGCCACGGTCCGGGCACGCTTGAGCGAGAGCGCATCGTTGTAGTCGTCGCTGCCCTTCGCGTCGGTATGGCCGTTGATCCGCACCGGTGCGCCGGGGTAGCTGCGCAGCAGCTCGGCCGCCCGGGCCAGGGCCTGCGCGGCATCGGGCCGCAGAGTGGCCCTGTCGAAGTCGAAGAGCACGTCGGCGGGCAGGTCGACCACGATCGACTGCTGCGGTGTCTGCCGCGCCTGCAGGGCCACCAGCACCTCGCGGGTGACCTGCAGGCGGTCCCGGGGGACCTCGGCCTCGCGGAAGATGCGGAACTCGGTATCGGCCCCATTCGTCGCGCCGAACGACGTGTCGGGCGAGCGCGACTGCAGCGCCGCGGGCTGGGCCACCGGCTGCAGCGTGCTCTCGGCGCTTCCCGTACCGACGGCCTGGCCGCCCTCCACCGGCGTCCATCGCGTCTCGGGAACCGCCACCGGGACGAAGGTGCTCGGCGTGTCGCGCAGGCTGCCGGCCACGCGGCTCACGGTCATCGCACGGGCGGACATCGACAGCGCACCGGCCCCACAGGCGACACACAGGAGCAGGCCGCCCACGCGGCCGCCCCACCACCAAACCGACGCTGGCAGGCCGAACCTCATGCGCCCGACAGAGGCAGCTTGATCGTCATGCCTGGGCCGGTGATGTCGTCCGGCTGGTTACCCTGGTTGATCACCAGCGTGATCTCCTTGGTGTCGGCCGGCACGCTGCCGAGGAACACCAGCTTGCCTTCCATAGTGTCGTTGCTGCGGATCATGAGTTGCTGGTTGCCGGTGGGCCGCTTGAGCATCAGCTGGTTGCCGGCGGCGTCACGCAGGAAGGTCTCGGTGCCGGCCAGCGTGGTGGCATGGGCGAACCGGCTGGAGAACGATGCGCTGACCGTCAGCAGCGTCGCATCCTCCGCCATCTCGACCGCCTTCACCCGCACGGTGAGACCCGCCGGCGCGGCGCCCTGGACATTCACCGCGACGTGCCGCACGGCGGTGTTCGACGGCGTGGTGCCGGTGGCGGGCGCCGCTGCTTGCGGCGCCGCATCGGCAGGCGCGGTGACGGCGGCGGCCGGCGCCGCCGCGGGCGGAGCGGCCGGCACGGAGACCACCGGAGCCGATGCGATCGGCCCGGATGGCGCGGCCGAATCCGACGCCTTGTCGGAACAGCCGGCCGCCAGGACCAGTGCGGCGATCAGCCCGAGGCCCGCGCCCGGGCGGAGCGGCGATGAAATGGTGGAGCGCATGGAATGTCCTTTCCCTGGATTGGAGGAAGGCCGGGACATCGCGGCCGCAGGTCGCGCGCCAGGCGATGCCCCGGCCGTCAGCGGATGGTGACGCCGTTGACGTTGACGTCGCCGGAGCCGCGCACGGCCGGTACATTGCAGTCCTGCGGCGACAGACGCACGTCCTGGCTGTTGCGGCCGGTCACCACGATCGTGCGGCCCTCCAGCGCCTTGCCGTCGATATCGACGCTGTTCACGTTGGCGGTGGGCGCCGCCGCGATACGGCCGTCGGCGCAGTGCACCTGCACGTTCGTCGCGCGGTTGCCGGTGACCTCGATCCGGTTGGTACCGCTGCCGGGCTGCTCGATCACCGTGGTGCCGGCACCGGCGAGAGGCGCGAGCAGCGCCAGGCCGGCACCCGCCACGTGGCGCCAGTCGAAAGAGGGGGTCGGGATGTGTCGCATGTGGCAGCTCCTCCGCTGAAAAATGGGCCACGGCACCGGGCCGCGGCGCAGGTCAAGGCCGCAGGGGCACGATGCCCGTCGGCTCCGGCGCAGGCCCGCCGCTGCCGGCGGCCCCCACGCCGGGCAGGCCTGCTCCGGTGGCGGCCGGCGCGGCACCGTCGGGCCGCGCGCCGACCCGGCCGCGCAGCCGCTCCTCGAATTCGCTGGCGAAACGCTCCGCCAGCACGATTTCCTCGTCCGCCATCTCGCTGCCGAGCAAGCGGATCGTGTCGGTCGCCTGCTGCGCCGACACCGAGCCGGGAATGGCCAGGCGCTGCGTCAGCCGCGAGTAGCCCAGCGCCTTCACCTTGTCCTGCGCCACGCCGCCGCGGCCGTCCTTGTAGAAGGAGGTGAGCCGCTCCATCGCGCGAGGATCGCCGCGCACCGCGCCCAGCAGGTACCAGCGGTAGGCCTGGCCGATATCCGACACCGAAGAGCGGTTGCTATGGTAGGCGTCGCCCAGCAGCGTGAGCAGCGACGGGTTGTTGGTGCGCAGCGCCTCCTCCTTCAGCCGGTTGATCTCGCCGGAATAGAGCGGGCCCTGACAGCCGAGCCCGCCGATGCCGCGCTCGATCGACTGCTGGCATGCTTCGACGTAGCGCGCGCCGGTCGAAGCCTGGCCGGCCGCAGTCGCCGCCGCAGCGGCCGGTGCACCAGTGGCGGGCGCGCCCGTCACCGCGGCACCGCCTCCGCCGGGAATGCCGATGGCGGCGCCCTGCGCCAGCGCCATGCCGGCGCCGACGCAGCAGCAGGCGGCCACCACGATGCCGCGCAGCAAAGGCCTCATGCCCGGCCTCCGGGCATCGCGTTGACCGGAGCGACCGCCGGAGCGGCCAGCGTCGGCAGCGGCCGTGCGGCCTCGGCGGCCGCACGCTGCAGCTCGGCGTCCCACGGCATCGGCACGTTGAAGAACAACGGCTCGAAGCCCTGCCAGCTCAGCACGTCGACCTGGTCGCCCACCTGCGGGAAGCGCTGCGAATAGACCGCACGCAGGGCCTGCTTGGTCGGCTCGTCGAGCTGCTGGGTCACGTTCACCGGCTGGCCGTACTTGCGCAGCATCACCTGCACCAGGCCCAGCTTCAGCTCGGGCGAAAGTGCCTCGTAGGAAGAGCGCATGTTGTCGATCACCACCGGATCGGGCAGGCCGTTGGGAATGCAGCGCCAGTACGGCGTGTTGGTGGCCTTGCCCACGATCTCCATCACGCTCAGGTCGACCAGCGTGCGGATCGCCGAGTGCCGGCCCTGGAGGTACTTGCCTTCGAGCTTGAAGCCGAACGCGTCGCCGTAGAAGCCCAGGCTGGCGTTGTCCTCGGAGCTGAAATTGAGCACCTTCACCACGTTGGACGCCTGGATGCGCGGCACCATCTGCTGGGTGCTGAAGCTCACCAGGTTCAGGTCGAGCGCCAGGGCCGAGAAGATGGCCGTGCGCTTGGCGTCGAAGCCCAGCGCGGTGTTGCCGTTGCCGCGGCCGAACTCGATCGCGGCATTGTTGGAGCGGCCCGCGCCGGAGATGGCCCGGTCGAACTCGGTCAGGGCGCCGGTGATCAGGAAGTCGGGCATCGTGACGCCGAACTTGGCACCGAGCTGCGCCTGCGACACCAGGTAGTCTGGGTGGTAGGGCACGTAGATCACCCGCGCGCCGATGCGGTTGACCGCGGTGCGGACCATCTCGGTGATGTCGCCCGGGATCTCGGCGCCCACCAGCGGGTGCGACAAGTTGGTCGCGTCCTGAATGCTGCGGGTCTGCATGTAGATGACCGGATCTCCGTCCTTATAGACCTCGAGCATGCGGCCGAGCCGCGCCAGGGCCGGCGCGTACTGGCTCAGGTTGGCAGAGGGCAGCGGCTTCTCGGCCTCGCGCTCGGCCATCAGCTTCTGGGCATCGTCCAGGGAATTGCGTGTGGTCGCGCAGCCGGCCAGCAATGCGGCCGTGCAGGCCAGGGCCGTCGCACGGCCGAGAAACGAAGAACGGAGAACCATTTTTGTTATTCGCTTTTTTGATTGGAATACGCGGCCGCGCCCTGCCCGCAGGCAGCGGTTTCCGTCCGCGACACGGCCTCAACGGCCGTTGTTGAGGACGGTGATGTTCTCGACGCCCTTGCCGTCGACGAACAGCGTGACGTTGCCGGTCACGTTGCCCTGGATCGTCGGGCTGGCCACGCGCAGGGTACCGTCGGCCGCGCGGGTCACGTCGTTGTAGGTGGTGCGGATGACGACGTTCTTCTGGTCATCGGGCAGCTTCAGCGTACCGTCGGGCTGGACCAGTGCCGACTGGTCGACCACCGTGTTCTGCGACAGCGCGCGAGCCACACGGGCACGGGCCGTCACGCCGGGGGTGGTGGCGTCGATCAGCTTGACGCCACTGGTCTGGACGTCTTTGTAGTTGGACAGCTGCTCGCCGTAGTTGACCAGCTGGGCGTGGCTGGCGCCGGTGCCGAGCAGCAGTAGCGCGGCCGTGACCAGCAGCTGGAAGTGCGAGGAGGAAGCGGAAGAACGAGAAAAAAGCGGATCGGCGGGGTGCATGGCTTTTCCTGTGAAGAGTGAAGTCGCAACCGGGCCGCCCGGCGCTGTCGGCTCGGCGCGGCTACATGTTTGTAATGTTGAATCCGGGAACAATCGTTACCGATTGGTTCACGACACCCGGAGAAGGCAGTGGGACCGTGTAGCCCGGGTTTGCGACCGAGGGAATGTTGCCGGTGACGGCCGCGGCGCCCACCAGTGCCCCCATGTTGCGAACGCTGCCCGATGTCATCGCCGGGCCGGCCGCCGTGGCGTTGCCGACGATCGCCACCGCGCCGGTGAGCACGCCGTGGTTGATGACCGAATTCGAGGCACCGCCCGGCAAGGCCGACCCGCGGTTGCCGGTGATCGTCACCAAGCCGGTCATGGAACCCTGGTTGACCAGCGAGTTCACCGTGCCGCCGCCGGTGGCCGTGCCCTGGTTCCCGGCGATCACCACCCGGCCGGTCATGCGGCCACGGTTGTCGACGCTGTTGACCGCGCCGCCGCCCGTGGCCGAGCCGTGGTTGCGGGTGATCGCGATTTGCGATCCGGCGATCGAACCCGATCCACGGTTGTACACGCTGTTGACCGTGCCGTCGCCGCCGGCGCTGCCCTGGTTGCCCATCACCACGATCTGGCTGCCGGCGATCGAGCCTTTGTTGCGCACGCCGTTGAGCGTGCCTCCGCTGGCATTGCCCTGGTTGTTCACGATCGTGATCTGGCTGCCGGCGACGCGGCCGGTGTTGACCAGGCTGTTGACCGCGCCACCGCCCTGCGCACTACCCTGGTTGCCCAGGATGGTGATGTTCGACCCGGCGATGGTGCCGCCGTTGGCGACCATGTTGGCGCTGCCCTGGCCCGCTGCGGTTCCGTTGTTGCCCGATACCGTCACGGTGCTGCCGTTCAGGCTGCCGCCGTTATCGAGGCCGTTGGCCCGGCCCTTGCCCGACGCCGATCCGCGGTTGCCGGCGACGGTGACCCGCGCGCCGCCGAAGCGGCCGCCGTTGGCGATGCTGTTGACCGATCCGCCCTGCAGCGCGGCGCCCTGGTTGCCTGCGATGGTGGCGTTGCTGCCGGAGAAATCCGCGCCGCCCTGGTTGCGCAGGCTGTTGGCCAGCGCATCGGCCGATCCGGTGGTGGCACTGCCGGAGTTGCCGGCCATCTGCAGCGTGCTGCCGCCGATGCGGCCTTCGTTGAGCACGCTGTTGGCCAGGGCGGCCTTGCCGTCGCGCGCCACCACGTCCCGGGCGGTGTTGCCGGCCACTGTGAGCTTCAGGCCCTGCGTGGCACTGCCCTGTTCGGTGACCAGACTGTTGGCGAGCGCCAGGCCCTTCTCCGCCGACACCCGGTCGGCCGTGTTGGCCAGCAGCTGCAGGCTGCCGGCGCGCAGGCTGCCGAGCAGTTGCACCGTGTTGGCGCTGGCATTGCCGACGTTCTTTTCGATCGCATGGCCGAGCACCGTGATTTCGGTGCCCTGGCTGCGCATGCCGCGCGCGGTGTTGCCGGCCAGCGTCACCGTGGACGCGTCGACCGCGCCGGCGCCGTTGATCGCCAACGCGTTGGCGTTGATCCGCCCGCCGTCGGCCCGCAGGCCTGTGGCGGTGTTGCCCGACAGCGTAAGCGGCGTGTTGGCCATCCGCACGCCCTCCGGCCCCTCCATGTAGAGCGCGTTGGCCGCGAGGATCCCGTTGCGCGCGTTGCCGACGCCCGCCGCCTGCTGTGCTTTGCCGCCCACCTGCACGTCGCTGGCCCGGTTGCCCACGACCGTGGCCGGACTCGCGACGATGGTGGCCTGGCGATAGGCGGCCAGCGCATTCAGCAGCGCGGTTCCGCCGGTCGCACCGACCTGCTCGGCTCGGTTGCCCACCAGGTTCATCGCCGAGGCCTGGTCGGCGCGTGCGCCACGGTTCAGCACTACCGCGTTGGCGGCGGCACGGGCGGCGCTCTCGCCGCTGAAGACATGCCCCGGACCGCTGGTGCTGCCCGCGCCCGACGACACGCCCGTAGCGGTGTTGCCGCTCATGAGTACCGATGCCGACAGCGAGGACGGTCCGCCGTCCTCCCCGCTTTCCACCGAGATGCTGTTGGCATTCAACTTCCCGCCCTGCGACGAGAGCTGGCGTGCGGTGTTGTCGGCCACCAGCAACTGCCGGGCATCGGTGCGGGAGTTGAACACCCCGACCGTATTGGCCAGCGCCATCGCGTTTTGCTGGCTGTCGAACAGCAGGCCCGCGCCCAGGCTGCCGCTGTAGCCCTGGGCCGAGACCCCGTCGGCGCGGTTGCCGCTCAGCGTGATGTTGCCCCGTTCGATCTGCGACTGCGTCGCGAGCACGCTGCCCGCCGCGGCCAGGCCGCCGTGGCCCCGGACGCCGCGGCTTTCGTTGCCGGCCAGGACGACCGGTGTGTCCTTCAGCGACGTCTGCTGGTCTAACACCAGGCTGTTGGCGAGCGCACGGCCGCGCCGCTCGAATGCGCCGACCACGCCGCCACCGATATTCCCCCGCCCGCCAGCGGTGTCCACACCGCTGGCCGTGTTGCCCGTCAGCGTCACCCGACTGTTGCGGATGCGCACGTCGTCGAGCCAGACACTGTTGGCCGCCGCGCCGCCGCCCGTGGCTTGTACCGTGTCGGCGGTGTTGCCAGAGAGCAGGTGCTCGGTCGCCCCCGACAGGTCACCCGCCCGCAGCGAAACGGTGTTGGCCAGCGCCATCGCGCCGTTGTCAGAAGAAGCCAGCGCGCCCTTCAGCACCGACGCGGTCCCGCCCCAGGCATCGACCCTGCGCGCGATGTTGCCTGACTGAACCGTACGGTACTGCCGCAACTCGCTGCCCTGGTAGTCCGCCAGGTTGACGCTGTTGGCCAGGGCGCTGCCGCCCACGGCCAGGCTACCCTCGGCGGTGTTGCCGGTCTGGTCGATGCGTGTTCCCTGCACACGGCTGCCGGCCACCGCCACCGCGTTGCCGGCCGACACGCCGGCCAGTTCGGTCTGAGCCACCATGCCCCACCCGGAGCTCATGGAGCCGCCGCCCGCCTGCAGGTCGGACGCGCGGTTGCCGCTCTGCGTGAGGCGCAGGTCCTCCAGCGTGCTGCGGTTGGCCGTCAGCGCATTGGCGAGCGCCGCGCCGCCCACCGAGCCGATGCCGCGCGCCTGATTGCCGAGATTGCTCACCTCGGTGCGGCGGGTGTCCGTCTCGTCCATCAGGACGCCGTTGGCGGTGGCCCGACCGGGCAGTTGGAGAGACCCGGCGCCCAGCGGCACGGCGCCCTTGCCGCCGATCGCCTCGACGTTGTCGGCCCGGTTGCCCGCGACCGTAATGCGCGAATCGGCGAAGGGCCGGCGCGCTCCGCCGCCCGCAAGAAGGGCCGTGTTGGCCGTGGCCGCACCGCCCACCGCCCGCACGAAGCCGCCGGCCTGGTTCTGCAGCACGAGCACGCGCGAGCCGGTGACGGCCAGGGCGCTGATGCCGGCGGTATTGGCCTGCGCCGTGGAGATCAGCTCGACCGAGCCGGCGACGCCCAGCCCGGCGCTCGCCTTGGCGCCGCTGGCGTTGACATCCGCCGGCGCACGATTGCCGACCGACTGCACCGAAGAGGCTTCGACCGATGATCCCGGCCGTGCGGTGACCCAGCCCAGCCCGTTCAGCACGCTCTCCTGGGCCTGGGCCGGCGGGGCCAGCGTGCCGCCGGCGAGGATCGCCATGGCCGGCAGGGTTTTCTTCAGGGCGAAGTGCACGGGCTTCTCCGAAAGTTGCCACGGCGCGGGGCCGGGCGGTGCGCACCGGTCCCGCTGGCGGGCCCGTGCGGCGTTGGCGTTGGCGTCAGGCCGATCAGTTGATGTTGACCGAGTTGACGTTGGCGGTGCCGCCGATCGCGTTGACGTTGTCCGCCACGTTGCCGCTGACGGTAATGTCGGAGTTTTTCACCGTCGAGCCGGTGATGTTCACGTTGTTGACGTTGGCCAGGCCCGCCATCGTCACCTCGCCGATCTTGAAGCTCAGGCCGCCGCCGCCGGCCGTCACGTTCTTGGCGTTGTTGTTCGCGACGGTGATGCGGCTGTCGGTCACGGTGGAGCCGATCGAGCCGTTGGCCTTGGCGACACCGGGAATGCTGATGGAGCCCGACTGGGCGAAAGCGGTGGACGAGACGAACGCCAGCGAGACGATACCGACGAGAGCAAATTTCTTATGCATGGGAACTCCTCAAGATTGACGAATGAAACCGGAAGGCCCGGCGGAGTGGGAGGGCTCCGTTTGTACATTCCATTTATGGCAGGCACTTGACGAATTTGTAATACAAACCCGGCAAAAAAACTTACAATTTCGCCACCAAATGCGACCCATTGCATACGCATCGTGCGCTGAAATCGTGGTGCGAGCTTTCGTCCGTTGGCATAAAGGACGGAACTTCTTCCGTCGTGTTGCACCTTTCCCCGGAGGACCCGCAGGAAGCTGAAGCCGGATGATGGCGGGCGGTACCACAAAGGTTTTGAAGGAAGGTGTCAATAGGACGACTGCGTAACTGCTGACAGAGATGTCGCACGTTTGGAACGTTTTTAGACCCATATTTACACCCTTATATATATTTTTCGGCGGTCTGAGTACCGGGTCGTGGTCCATTACGTCCATGCATCCATTCCCTGCCACTGCTTCCCGGCGCCCACGGCTCGTCTACCGGCCCGCAGCTCTTGTCGCCTGCACCCTCCTTTTGTTTCTCACGGCCTGCGACCGGCCCGGCGCCGGCCATTCAGCCGTCGGCTTCCCCGACGACGCGGCGATCGGTCAGGCACTGAAAGCGGATTTCGACGGCAATCCCGACAACGCGTCCGCCCGCGAACTCGTCGCCACGCTGGGCGGCGCAAAGGGCCGGCTCGACTACCGCGTCCAGCGCGTCGTCTACCGGCAGGGCGCCTTCGAAGCGCAGTACGACGTGTCGCTGCATCTCTCTCGGTCGGGCACCGACAGCCTGCAGCAGCTCTACGGCAACATGATTCCGAAGGACGTGCGAGAGAAGCTGTCCGAACAGACGCTGGCAGCCTACGAAACCTGGCTCGCCGGCCAGGCGGCCACGGACGACAAGTCCGATGCCGCACCTGCCGCCGCGCTGCGCCGTTCGCTGGCCACGCTGAACGAGTGCTACAAGTCCGCCAAGGCCGGCGACGACGTGCTGCTGATGCAGGGTCTGGCTGCGCTCATCTCTCCGGCCCGCGACGGCTGGTATGCGGAAAAGCTCGAATCTCCCCGGCTGCGGCTGCGCTGCCTGCCCCTGTGAGACCCTGGCGCCAGGCGGCGCCCGTTAGAATGGCGGCACCAGCCCCTGGACGCACACCATGACCCGCTGCGCACGCCGCCTGGGCGCCACGCCCGCTCCTCCGCTCCTGTCCTCCGCCCGCCGGCACGCCGCCGGCCTGGCGCTGCTCTGCTGCGCGTGGGGTGCGTGCTTTTCCCTGCAGGCACAGACCGCGGCGTCGATGGCGGCCGTGCGCAACTTCCCCGAGACGGCGATGCGCGGCCAGCTGCGCGTCACCTACCCGCCGGTGGTGCTGATGGACGGACGGCCGGATCGGCTTTCGGTGGGCGGCCTGATCCGCGACACCCAGGGCCGCGCGGTGCTGTCCGCCACGCTGGCCGAACAGGACCTCACCGTCAACTACCGGCGCGATGCGTTCGGCGAGATCGCCGAGGTCTGGCTGCTGACGCCCGAAGAGGCGGCACTGCGTCCGGGCAAGCAGCGTTCTTTGCTGGAATCCCTGTTCGGCTCTTGACCCGCAGCGCAAGCCCTCGCGCCGGATCGCGGCGACGCGGGCTGCGCCTTTTCCGCATCGCACGATCCCACGTCCGCCCCCGCCGGGCAAGTCCCATGAGCAAAAAAGTATTCATCAAGACCTTCGGCTGCCAGATGAACGAGTACGACTCCGACAAGATGGCCGACGTGCTGGGCGCGGCCCAGGGATACGAGCCCACGCAGGACATGGAAGAGGCCGACCTGATCCTGTTCAACACCTGCTCGGTACGCGAAAAGGCACAGGAAAAGGTTTTCAGCGACCTGGGCCGGGTCAAGCACCTGAAGACCCGGGGCGTGAAGATCGGCGTGGGGGGCTGCGTCGCCAGCCAGGAAGGCGCGGCGATCATCGCCCGCGCGCCCTATGTCGACGTGGTCTTCGGTCCGCAGACGCTGCACCGCCTGCCCGAGATGCTGGCCGCGCGTGACCAGCAGGACCGGCCGCAGGTCGACATCAGCTTTCCCGAGATCGAGAAGTTCGACCACCTGCCGCCGGCGAAGGTCGACGGCGCCACCGCCTTCGTCTCGATCATGGAGGGTTGCTCCAAATACTGCAGCTACTGCGTGGTGCCCTACACCCGGGGCGAGGAAGTCAGCCGCCCCTTCGACGACGTGCTGGTGGAGGTCGCCGGCTTGGCCGACCAGGGCGTGCGCGAAGTGACGCTGCTCGGCCAGAACGTGAACGCCTACCGGGGTGCGATGGCCGGCACGGCAGAAATCGCCGATTTCGCGATGCTGATCGAGTACGTGGCCGAGATCCCCGGCATCGAACGTATCCGCTACACCACCAGCCATCCCAACGAGTTCACGCCACGCCTGGTCCAGGCCTATGCCGAGGTGCCGAAGCTGGTCAGCCACCTGCACCTGCCGGTCCAGCACGGCAGCGACCGCATCCTGATGGCCATGAAGCGCGGCTACACCGCCATGGAATACAAAAGCACGGTGCGCAAGCTGCGCGCGATCCGCCCCGGCCTGGCGATGAGCAGCGACTTCATCGTCGGCTTTCCCGGCGAGACCGAGGACGACTTCCAGAAGATGATGAAGCTGATCCACGACGTGGGCTACGACACCTCGTTCAGCTTCATCTTCAGCCCCCGGCCCGGCACGCCGGCCGCCAACCTGCACGACGACACGCCGCACGAGGTCAAGCTGCGCAGGCTGCAGCAATTGCAGGCGGCGATCGACGACAACGTGCGGGCGATCAGCGCCAGCCGGGTCGGCACCGTCCAGCGCATCCTGGTCGAAGGCCCGTCGCGCAAGTCGTCGGCCTCAGCGCCCGAGCTGATGGGCCGCACGGAGTGCAACCGTGTCGTCAACTTCGCGGGCCCGGCGCGGCTGGTGGGGCAGATGGTAGATTTGCGGATCACCGAGGCGCAGGGCTATTCGCTGCGCGGCGCGGTTGCGCCGCGGGAAGACGTGTCCCTGCCGGCGTTGGCAGCATGAGTGCCACCGCACCGCCCGTGGCACTGCCGGTGGCGTCCGGCAGCACGCGGCGACGGCCGGTCCGCGGATCGTTCCAGCAGCTGCTGCTGGTCGGCTTTCTGCTGATCGCCGCGCTGCTCGGCGGCATCTCGCTGCGCGCGGTCTTCACCTTCGACGGGTTGATGGCGCAGAGCCGCGGCTTCTCGGCCCGCGCGCTGCAGCTCAACGCGATCGTGCAAGACCTAGCCAACCGCAGCGCCACGATGGAGCGCGCCGGTCGCCAGTCGCTGATCCTGAACGACGCGATGCTGCGCAAGCGCTTCGACGAGGCGGCGCTCGATGGCACCGAGTTGCTCGCGCAGCTGGAGCCGGGCGACGTCCCGGCCGATGTGGCCAAGCGCTGGCGCGCCCAGCTGGCCACCATCACCGGCCTGTTCGCAGGCCCGTCCGAGACCGCGCTCGACCGCGAGCGGTCGATGTCGTCGGAATTCCGAGAGCTCGAATCGGTCAACGCTTTGGTGGCGCAGGAGGTGCAGCGCGCGATCGAGGGCCGCAACACCGCGCTCACCGAACAACTCGACACCAGCCGCGCCCGGCTCACCCGCATGGTGGTGGGGGCAATCGGCCTGGCGGTGTTGCTGGCGGTGGCCTTCGGCCTGTGGCTGGCGCGGCCGTTCAAGCGGCTGGAGCGGGCGATCGTCCGCCTGGGCGAGAACGAGCTGGAAGAGCCGATCGACATCCGCGGCCCCGCCGATGTGCGCCGCGTGGGACAGCAGCTCGAATGGCTGCGGCTGAGGCTTACCGAGCTGGATGCCGACAAGGCCCGCTTCCTGCGCCACATCTCGCACGAACTGAAGACGCCGCTGGCCGCGCTGCGCGAGGGCGTGGCCCTGCTCGAGGACGGCGTGGCCGGCCCGCTGACCGACAACCAGCGCGAGGTGGCGCGCATCCTGCAGCAGAACACCGTCGTGCTGCAAAGCCAGATCGAGGCGTTGCTGCGATTCAACGCAGCCGCCTTCGAGGCGCGCCAGCTGCAGCGCCAAAAGACCGACCTGCTGCAGTTGCTGGAGGACCAGGTCGATGCACAGCGGCTGCAGTGGCAGGCGCACGCGCTGGCGGTGAAGGTCGAGGGCACGCCGGTGTCGGCCCAGGTCGACGCCGGCAAGCTGGCGACGGTGGTGGCCAACCTGCTGTCGAACGCGATCCGCTTCTCGCCCCGCAACGGCATTATCGTGCTGCGCCTGGCGCGCCTGGGCAACGGCGTGACGATCGAGGTCAAGGACCAGGGCCCAGGCGTGGCCGAGGACGACCGCCCCCGGATCTTCGAACCCTTCTACCGCGGGCAGCGCCAGCCCGCCGATGCCGCACGCGGCAACGGCATCGGCCTGTCGATCGTGCAGGAGTACATCGCTGCGCACGGCGGCCACATCGAACTCATGGCCGGCACCACCGGCGCCCATTTCCGCATCGATCTGCCACATGTCATCTAGCCGTACCCTGCCCTACCGCTTTCGATTCGCCGGCGCACTAGGCGCCGTGGCACTGGCGGCCGGCTGCGCCACCCCGGCGCCGGCGCCGGCCCCCGCCGCGCCGCCCGCACCGCCTCCTTCGGCCGCCGCCGCGGCCAATATCGCCGCCGATGTCGACGACGTGGTCGTCGTGCCGCCGGTGACCGGCGCCAAGCCGCCGGTGCCGCCCCGCAGCGACGCCACTGCGGCGGCGCAGGAAGCTGCGCCGGTGCCGCCGCCCGAGGGGAACGTGGCCCTGCTCGCCTATGCCGACCGGATCCGCACCATGTCGCCGGCCGAGCTGTCGCAGGAGACCGCCCGGCTGGGCGATACCTCCAGCGACGCGCAGCGCACGCCGTTCCAGGACCTGCAGCTGGCGGTGGCCCTGGCACAGACCCGCAGCCCGCAGGACACGATGCGCGCCCAGACGCTGCTGCAGCGCCTGCTGAACAACCAGAGCGAAGCCGCGCGCCGGCTGCACCCGCTGGTCCGCCTGCTCACCTCGCGCTACGGCGACCAGCGTCGGCTGGAGGACATGGTCGAGCGCCAGTCCCAACAGCTGCGCGACAACCAGCGCCGCATCGACCAGCTGAGCGAACGGCTGGAGGCGGTGCGCGCCATCGAGCGCAGCCTGACCCGCTCCGGCGCCAATGGCGCGGCGACCGCCAACCCGCCCCCCGCTCCGGCGGCCAAGCCGAACCCCTAGGAGCCGATCCGATGAGCGCCTCCGCTCCCTCACCGGCCACCCACGCCCCCAGCCTGCTGGTGGTGGACGACGATGCCGACATGCTGCGGCTCCTGTCGATGCGGCTGACCGCGGCGGGCTACCGGGTCACGGCAGTCAGCTCGGCCGAGTCGGCGCTGACCCAACTCGACATCGCCCATCCGCAGCTGGTGCTGTCCGACGTGCGGCTGCCGGGCAAGGACGGCCTGGCGCTGTTCGACATCGTCCGCGCGCGACATCCGTCGCTGCCGGTGATCCTGCTGACGGCCCACGGCACCATCCCCGACGCGGTGGAGGCCACCACTCGCGGCGTGTTCACCTACCTGACCAAGCCGTTCGACGGCAAGGAACTGCTCGACAAGATCTCGCAAGCCCTGGCATTGAGCGCTCCTACCGTCAGCGAGATCCATGCCGACGAATCCTGGCGCTCGGAGATCGTCAGCCGGTCCAGCCGCATGGCCGAGGTGTTGGCCGAGGCCCGGATGATCGCCCAGTCGGACGCGTCGGTATTGCTGCGCGGCGACAGCGGCGCCGGCAAGGAAATGCTGGCCCGCGCGATCCACCGCGCCAGCCCCCGGGCCCGGAAACCCTTCGTCGCGGTCAACTGCGGCGCGATTCCCGAGGCGCTGCTGGAGTCGGAGCTGTTCGGCCATGTCAAGGGCGCGTTCACCGACGCCAGCGCCAACCACAAGGGCCTGTTCCAGGCGGCCGAGGGCGGCACGCTGCTGCTCGACGAAATCGGCGACATGCCGCCGGCCTTGCAGGTCAAGCTGCTGCGGGTGCTGCAGGAGCGGGCGGTACGGCCGGTCGGCTCCAGCCAGTCGATTCCGGTCGATGTGCGGATCATCTCCGCGACCCACCGCGATCTCGACGCGGCGATGCAGACCGGTCAGTTTAGGGAAGACCTGTACTACCGGCTGAACGTGGTGACGCTTACCCTGCCGACGCTGGGCGACCGGCGGGAAGACATTCCGCTCCTGGCCAACCACTTCCTGCTGAAGCTGGCCGGCAAGTACGGCAAGCGTCTGTCGGGCTTCGCGCCCGAAGCCCTCAAAGCCCTCACCACCGCGGCCTGGCCGGGCAACGTGCGACAGCTCTTCAACGTGGTGGAGCAGGTGTGTGCGCTTTCCACGACCCCGCTGGTGCCCCTGGCGCTGGTCCAGCGCGCGCTCCGCACACCCTCGATCGAAGTGCTGAACTACGCCGACGCCAAGCAGAAGTTCGAGCGCGACTACCTGGTGGGACTGTTGAAGCTCACCGACGGCAACGTGGCCGACGCGTCGCGCCTGGCCGACCGCAACCGGACCGAGTTCTACCGGTTGCTGCAGAAGCACGCGCTGACGCCAGGGCAGTTCAAAGGCGACGGTGTCGCTGTTTCCACAGACGGTGTCGCAGAAGGACGACAAGGCTAAGCTGTTGATTCATAAGGCTTCACCTAGGCAAAGCTGCTGCGCTGTCGCCACATGGCGACAAAAACGGATGTTTTTTGAGGGTTAACGCTGAAAACTCTCAAAACTTTTCGAGAAATACGTCTTAAGTCTTTGATATTAAATGATTTATTCATGGTGGCACAGGGATTGCACTGCATAGCGCATGTGCAGCCCCGCCGCCTCTCGTGTTGACCGTCCTGCCGATGGCTCCGGGTTCGCTGCTTCCTGATGTTTAGGGACCGACCAGTGAGTGACACCATGAATCCTCTTCGACCCGTTGCCAGCCCGCGCGTCGCGTTGCCTACCCCGGCAGCCACGGCCGCGATCCCTGTCGTGTCTTTCCGCAGCGACCTGCGCGAAGAGCGCCACCCCAATTCCGTGACCGCCCCCCCGGTCAACCGCGGCTCGATGCCCGCGAAGCCATGGCGCGGCTTCTGGAACAGCCTCGGCACTTCCACCCTGATGGCGCTCACCGGCCGTTCGCACGAAGTGCAAACCCCGCTGGAAGCCGAGCAGATGGCGCCCGAAGCCTGGCAGCGTGCCGCGTCGCGCCGCCGTGCCGTGTTCCTGCTGATCACGCTGATCACCACCGCCATCGCCACCACGCTGTTCGCTGGCATCCAGCCGGTGTACGACAGCGCCGTACTGCAATACGGCCAGATCGCACTGTTCGCCCTGCTGTCGGCCTGGGTCGTCACCGGCTTCACCACCGCGCTGATGGGCTTCTGGGTCAGCCTGCGCGGCGACAAGCACACCATCTCCGCCAAGGAGGTGCGCGACCATGCGATGAACGCAGATGCCCGCACCGCGATCATCATGCCGATCTGCAACGAGGACGTCGCCACCGTGTTCGCCGGACTGCGCGCCACCTGCGAATCGGTCGCCGCCACCGGCAACGCCAAGGTGTTCGACGTGTTCGTGCTGTCCGACAGCTACGACCCGGCCATCGCCAAGGCCGAACGGGCCGCCTGGGAAGACCTGCGCGCCGCGCTGGCCGCCAACCCCGACCAGCCGCAGATCGAGGTGTACTACCGCCTGCGCACCCGCCGCACCCACCGCAAGGCCGGCAACGTGGCCGACTTCTGCCGCCGCTGGGGCAAGGACTATCGCTACATGGTAGTGCTCGATGCCGACAGCGTGATGAGCGGCGACTGTCTCTCCACCATGGTCAAACTGATGGAAGCCCACCCCAAGGCCGGCATCATCCAGACCGCCACTCAGTCGATCGGCCACGTCACCCTGCACGCCCGTTCGCAGCAGTTCGCCTCCCGCATGACCGGCCGCCTGTTCACCCTGGGCATGCAGTTCTGGCAACTGGGCGAGTCCCATTACTGGGGCCACAACGCCATCATCCGCGTCGAGCCCTTCATGCAGCATTGCGCACTCGCCCCGATCGAAGGCAAGGGCGGTATGTCCGGCGGCATCATGTCGCACGACTTCGTCGAGGCCGCGCTTATGCGCCGTGCCGGCTTCCAGGTCTGGCTGGTGTCCGACCTGGTCGGCAGCTACGAGCAGCAACCTCCCGACCTGCTGTCGGAACTGCAGCGCGATCGCCGCTGGTGCCAGGGCAACCTGCAGAACGCCCGCCTGATGGCAGAGCCCGGCCTGCACAGCGTGCACCGCGCCATGTTCGTCACCGGCGCCCTGTCCTATGTGTCGGCTCCCTTGTGGTTGGCCTTCATGACCCTGGGGACCGCTCTGTGGCTGTCGGGCAGCAAGATCGCCACGACCAACTGGGACGTGCTGCCGGCCGAACTGATGGGCCTCTGGGCCTTCACGATCAGCGTATTGTTCCTGCCGCGCATCCTGGGCATCGTCGCCGTGCTGATAAAGGGCGAACAACGCATGTTCGGCGGCACCTTCGCGCTGCTGAAGAGCTCTGCCCTCGAAAGCGTGCTGGCCCTGCTGCAGTCGCCGGTCCGCATGCTGGCCCACTCGCTGTTCGTGCTGGTCGCCATCACCGGCATGAAGCTGGACTGGAAGTCGCCTCCCCGTGAAGCGCTGGCGCTGTCCTGGAAGGGTGCCGCCGCTACGCTCGCACCGATGTCCCTGGTGGTCGCCGTGCTGGCCGTCGGCATCGCGATGATCGACCCGAGCGCCCTGGTCTGGCTGGTGCCGGTCGGCCTGCCATTGCTGCTGGCGATCCCGGTCAGCGTCTGGACCAGCCACATCGAGCTGGGTACAGCGATGCGCAGCCGGGCCTTCCTGCTGATCCCCGAAGAGCGCTGGTCGCCTTCTGTGCTGCGCCGTGCCCGCCTGCATGCCAACCGCCTGTCGCGCCCACGGCTGGCGACGCCCCTGGCGGCTGCCGCCTAAGACCGAGCGATGCCCCTGCCGGGGCCGCCCACGAAAAAGCCGACTTGCGAGTCGGCTTTTTCTTTTGCTATCTATTCAGTAGCTAGAAGCCGGCGCCATTCGCCGGCTACAGGCCTTTTTCATATGTGAAACGCCTCAGAACGGCAACTTGGGCATGCCACCGCCGCCCATGCCCTTCATGCCGCCCATGCGCTTCATCATCTTCATCAGGCCGCCGCCTTTCATCTTCTTCATCATGGTCTGCATCTGCTCGAACTCGTTGAGCAGGCGGTTGACTTCCTGCACCTGCACGCCCGCGCCGGCGGCGATGCGGCGCTTGCGGGTGGCCTTGATCAGCTCGGGCTTGCGGCGCTCCAGCGTGGTCATGCTCTGGATGATGCCTTCCTTGCGGCGCACGTCGCGCTCGGCCTTGTCCATGTCGACCTGACCGGCCTTGGCCGACAGCTGGGCCGGCAACTTGTCCATCAGGCTGGAGAGGCCGCCCATCTGCTTCATCTGCTGCAGCTGGCCCAGAAAGTCGTTGAGGTCGAAGCCTTCGCCGCTCTTCACCTTGGCGGCCAGCTTCTGGGCCGCTTCCACGTCGACGCCGGCAGTCACCTGCTCTACCAGGGCCACGATGTCGCCCATGCCCAGGATGCGGCCGGCGTGGCGTTCGGCGTCGAACACTTCCAGCCCGTCGATCTTCTCGGACACGCCGGCGAACTTGATCGGCGCGCCGGTGATCTGCCGCACCGACAGCGCCGCGCCGCCGCGCGAATCGCCGTCGAGCTTGGTCAGCACGATGCCGGTCAACGGCAACGCTTCCTTGAAAGCCTTGGCGGTGTTGATCGCGTCCTGGCCCTGCATCGCATCCACCACGAACAGCGTCTCGGTGGGCTTCAAGAAGGCGTGCAGCTCGCGGATCTCGTTCATCAGCGCTTCGTCGATCGCCAGCCGGCCGGCGGTATCGACCAGCAGCACGTCGAAGTAGTGGCGCTTGGCATGGTCGAGCGCGGCCTGCGCGATCGCCAGCGGCTTCTGGTCGGGCGTGCTGGGGAACCATTCGGCGCCGGCCTGCCGGGTCACGGCCTTCAACTGCTCGATGGCGGCGGGGCGGTACACGTCGCCGGAGACGGTCAGCACCTTTTTCTTGCGCTTCTCGATCAGGTGCTTGGCCAGCTTGGCGGTGGTGGTGGTCTTGCCCGCGCCTTGCAGGCCGGCCATCAGGATCACCACCGGCGGCTGGGCCGCCAGGTTGATGTCGGCGATCCCCTGGCCCATGGTGGCGGCCAGCTCGCGGTTGACGATACCGACCAGCGCCTGGCCGGGCTTGAGCGAGCCCAGCACTTCCTGGCCGAGCGCCTTCTCTTTCACCCGGGCGATGAAGTCGCGCACCACCGGCAGGGCCACGTCGGCCTCCAGCAGCGCCATGCGCACCTCGCGCAGCATGTCCTGCACATTGGATTCGGTGATGCGGGCCTGGCCGCGCATCTCCTTGACGAGCCGTGTGAGTTTGTCGGTAAGTGCGGATGCCATGGTCGGAATGGAGGAGGGAGGAAAGGGCGGGGACGGGGCCGGACGACGGGCGGTCGCAGGGTGTGAAGAAAGCGCCCGGCAGTGTGCGCCACCGGCGCTGGCAGAGGGCGGGAACGCCACTAAACTCGTCGGCATGATTTTACCCAGCGCGTCCCCGGCCAGCCTCGTGCTGTGTGTTGCTGCCGCCCTCGCCTACGCGCTGCCCGCCCTGTTCGCCGCGCGGCTGGCCCCGCGCGTGAGCCGCGCGGCACTGGCCGCCGCCTGGGGGCTGCACGGTGCCGCACTCTGCTCGGCTCTGGTCTTCACGCCGCCGCACTTCGGCTTCGCGCCGGCGCTTTCGATCACCGCATGGTTCGTGCTCACCGTCTATGCGGTCGAGAGCCGGCTCTATCCGCGGCTGCGGGCGCGCTGGGCGCTGTGCGGCCTGGGCGCGGTGGCGGTGCTGCTGGCACTGGCCTTTCCCGGCACCGCACTGCATGCGCGGAACTCGCCCTGGCTGCCCCTGCACCTGGCGCTGGGCGTCGCCTCGTACGGACTCTTCGCCGCGGCGCTGGTCCATGCCTGGCTGATGACCCGGGCCGAGAAGCAGATGCGCCTGGCGGCCGACCCGCAGAGCGGCATGCCGCTGCTGATGCTGGAGCGGCTGACGTTCCGCTTCGTCAACGCAGGCTTCGTGCTGTTGACCGCCACCCTCGCGGCCGGGCTGCTGTTCGGCGAAACGCTCTACGGCCGCGCCTGGCGCTGGGACCACAAGGCGGTGTTCTCGGTATTGTCGTGGCTCACCTTCCTGGTGCTGCTGCTGGGCCGGGCGCGCTTCGGCTGGCGCGGGCGCAACGCGCTGCGCTGGCTCTACATCGGCTCGACCCTGCTGCTGCTGGCCTACGTGGGCTCGCGCTTCGTGCTCGAGGTCGTCCTGCACCGCGCACCGGCATGAAGCTGCTCGTCGTCCTGGTCGCGGTCGCCCTGTTCGTCTGGCTGTGGCGAAGCGGCCGCCGTGCACCGCCGGCCACCCCGCCGCCTGCTTCCCGCCCGCCGCTGCCCGAGGCGATGGTGCGGTGCGAGCACTGCGGCCTGCACCTGCCGCGCGGCGATGCACTGGTCTCCCGCGACGGCACCTTCTGCGGGCCCGCGCACCAGCGGCTGGGCCGCAACCCCGACGCCGCGCCATGACGATGCGGTTCGGCTTCGCCGGCCGCTGGCTCGCAGCGCCGCCCACCGGCCTGCTGCGCATCTGGGACGGTTTCGCCACCGCGCGGGTGGTGGTCGCGGCGGCCCTGCTGTTGCTGCAGGCCCTGATCCAGGCGATGGGCCAGCAGCACGGCGCGGCCTTCGTGGCTGTCTGCTTCGCCTACCTGGCCGCGACGTTCACGGTGCGCATCTGCCTGCGGCCGCGCCGGGCCGACGCCACGCTGGGCCCGCTCTGGTTGCCTACCATCGGCGTGGACCTGCTCGCCTATTCGGCGATGCAGGTGCTGCAGTCGGGCGGCATGAACTACACGCCGCTGCTCGGCCTGCCGGTGCTGATGGCCTCGGTGCTGGGCACCCGGCGCATGGCGCTGGGCACTGCCGCCGGCGTGACGCTGCTGCTGCTGGCCGACGCCACCCTGCTCTGGCCCGACGCCACCGGATTCTCGACGCCGCGGCTGCTGCAGGCGGGGCTCACCGGGCTCGGCTACTTCGTGATCGCGGTGCTGGTGCAGCCGCTGGTCACGCGCCTGGGCCGCGAGGAGGCCATCGCCCGCAGCAGCCAGCGGGCGGCGGCGCTGCAGGCCCAGGTCAACGAGCTGGTGATCGAGACCCTGACCGACGGCGTGCTGGTAGTCGATGCGAACGGCATGGTGCGCGCGGCCAATCCGTCGGCACGGGTGCTGCTGGACGCAGGCACCCACACGCCACCGTTCTCGCTCGCCGACCAGCCCGCCTGGGAGCCGCTGGCCGAGCTGGCCCGCCGCACCGTGGGCGACGGCGGCCGGCAGATGACCGACGTGGCCCTGGTGCATCCGGGCCACGGTCCGCGGCGGCTGCATGTGCGCACCCGGCTCACGCCGCTGCGCGAACACCCTTCGGAAACGCTCTGCGTGATGTTCCTGCAGGATCTGCGCGAGACCGAGGCCCGGCTGCGCACCGAGAAGCTCGCCGCGATGGGCCGCATGTCGGCCGCGGTGGCGCACGAGATCCGCAACCCACTGGCGGCCATCGTGCAGGCCAATGCGCTGCTCGACGAGGACCTGCACGATCCGGCCCAGCGGCAGCTCTCGGCCCTGGTGCGGCAGAACGCCCAGCGCCTGGCCAAGATCGCCGAGGAGGTGCTGGACGTCTCGCGTGTCCAACGTCAACTCGATTTCGACGGCACGCCCACGATCCCGCTCGACGAGACCGTCGGCTCGGTCTGCACCGACTGGCACGGCCATGCCGGCCAGGGCTGCGGCCTGCAGGTCGCGACAGAGGCGGGCGCCGGCGTACGGGTGGATTTCGACCCCGACCACCTGCGCCGGGTGCTGGTCAACCTGCTGGACAATGCACTGCGCTACATCGGCCCCGACCGAGACGCGCTGCAAGTGCGCACCTGGGTGGCGGCGGGCGGACAGACGCTGCTGGAGGTCTGGAGCGACGGCGCGCCGCTGGAGCAGATGGTCGAGCAGAGGCTGTTCGAGCCCTTCTTCTCGTCGGAGAGCCGCTCCAGCGGCCTGGGCCTCTACATCTGCCGGGAACTGTGCGAGCGCCACGGTGCCGGCATCGGCTACCGCCGGGTGGAGCGGGCGACCGCGCTGGGTCCGGTGGAAGGCAATGCCTTCACCGTGGCCTTCCGGACGCCGCACGACGCGGCGGCCGACTCGCCCTTTGACACAATAGTCGTGTGAGCACCTCTTCCCGTACCTCCGCCTCAGACGGCGCCATCCTCGTCATCGACGACGAACCCGATCTGCGAACCCTCTACGAGCTGACGCTGTTGCGGGAGGGCTACCGGGTCGAGGCCGCCGACAGCGTGCTCCAGGCGCGCGAACAACTCCAGGCCCGCCGCTTCGACGCGATCATCTGCGACATGCGCCTGCCCGACGGCTCCGGCCTGGAGGTGCTGCACCTGCTGCGCTCGCTGCAGCGGCCCGAGCGCTGCATCGTCATCACCGCTTACGGCTCGGCCGAGAACGCGGTCGAGGCGCTGAAGGCCGGCGCCTTCGACTACCTCACCAAGCCGGTCGACCTGAAGCAGTTCCGCGCCGTCGTGGCCGCCGCGCTGCAGGCGACGCGCGGCAGCCGCAACGATGCGGCGCTTCCCGCCGCTACCGCGGCCGGCGGCGCGGCGGCGCTGCGCGAGGGCACCGCCGACGCGACCGGCTCCGCGGCGGCGCTGGCCCGGCTGGTGGGCAGTTCGCCGGCCATGGCGGGCGTCAAGCAGCGGGTGGTGAAGGTGGCGCGCAGCATGGCGCCGGTTCTGGTGCGAGGCGAATCGGGCACCGGCAAGGAGCTGATCTCGCAGGCGCTGCATGCCTGCAGCCACCGGGCCGACGGCCCGTTCGTCGCCGTCAATTGCGGCGCGATTCCCGAGAACCTGCTCGAGGCCGAATTCTTCGGAGCTCGCAAGGGTTCCTACACCGGCTCGCTGCAGGACCGCGACGGCTATTTTCAGGCGGCGCACGGCGGCACTCTGTTCCTCGACGAAATCGGCGACCTGCCGCTCGCGATGCAATCCAAGCTGCTGCGCGCGATCCAGGAGCGCAGCGTGCGCCCCATCGGCGCAACGCAGGAAGAGCCGGTCGATGTGCGCATTGTCAGCGCCACCCACCGCGACCTGTCGACCGACGTGCGGGACGGCCGCTTCCGCCAAGACCTGTTCTACCGGCTCAACGTGATCGAGATCGCGATCCCGCCGCTGCGCGAGCGGCGCGAAGACCTGCCCGCCCTCTGCGCCGCGCTGCTGTCGCGCATTGCCCAGGAATCCGGTCTGCCGGTGCCCGCACTGTCGCCGGCCGCACTGGCCCAGCTGCAGCGCCACCCGCTGGCCGGCAACGTACGCGAACTGGAGAACCTGCTGCACCGCGCCGTGGCGCTGAGCGACGGCGACACGCTGCAGATAGACGCGGAGCACGGCGCGCCCGGGATGCAGCAGCCAGCCGCCCCGCCCGAGCCGGTGCCGGTGGTCGTGGCCGACGGCGGCCCCGCCGAGCCGCCGCCCCTGCCGCACGATCTGCAGGCCTACCTCGACGCCCGGGAACGCGAGATCCTGGTCCGCGCCCTGCACCAGACCGGTTTCAACCGTACCGCCACCGCCGCCAACCTTGGCATCAGCCTGCGCCAGATCCGCTACCGTATCGCCCGGCTCAGCATCGCGACGCCGCAGGGCAGCCACGAGCCTGCCGACGAGGACGCCGGCCTGGACGATGCCTCCCGCTGACGCCGGGGCCGGCGCGCCCGGTCCGTGGGACGGCGGCTGGTACCGGCCCGCGCGGCGGTTCGCGTCGCCTAACTTCGGCCTCCGGCCCGCGGGCGCGGTCGTCGACCTGGCCGTGGTGCACTCGATCAGCCTGCCGCCCGGTGTGTACGGCGGCGACGAGGTCTTCGCCCTGTTCGGCAACACGCTCGACTGCGACGCCCATCCCTACTTCGACCGGCTGCGCGGCGTCGAGGTCTCCGCCCACTTCTATATCCGCCGCGACGGCGCTCTGTGGCAGTTCGTCGACTGCGATGCCCGCGCCTGGCACGCCGGCCGCTCGGCCTGGCGGGGGCGCGACAACTGCAACGACGACTCGGTCGGCATCGAGCTGGAGGGCCTGGAGGGCGACCGGTTCGAGCCGGCACAGTACACCGCACTGGCCGCACTCTGCGCCGGCCTGCGGGAGCGCTACCCGGTCCGCTACATCGCCGGGCATTGCGACATCGCGCCGGGGCGCAAGCACGATCCCGGGCCGGGGTTCGATTGGCAGCAGCTCAATGCCCTGTTGCCCCCGGCGTCTTTGGCACTGCCGCTGCCGGTCGTCGCCCAATCCATAAAAAATGCAAACGATTGAGGCCGGCCATCCGCGCGCCTCTCCAGCCCAAAACGTCCTGCAAGCCGCGCCGGTGCAAGCCTTGCCAATTTGGCCGTTGGCCTTTACGCTACCACTACCGGTAGCGTACGAGCCCTGACCCATACACCATATATGGGGCTTGGGGCCTGCAAAACCGTGTTTCCACCGCCTCTGTTCTACGCGCCGAGCCATGTCCTCGGCGCGTTTGTTTTCTGCCCTCCATCCGTTTCCAGAGGAATTCAATGCAGCCTGCCGCCCTTCTCGCCGCCCTCGCGCCCACCGCCACCCGCCATCCCCTGGCAGCAGACACCCCGATGACGGCCAGCGTCACGTCCCCCGTCGTCGGCAATTACCAGATCATTCGCCGCAACGGCGCCGTTGTGCCGTTCGAGCCGAAGAAGATCGCCGTGGCGCTGATGAAGGCTTTCCTGGCGGTGCGGGGCACCCAGGGCGCGGCATCGGCCAGCGTGCGCGAGACGGTCGACGAGTTGACACAATCCGTGGCGCGCGCGCTGGTGCGCTCGCGGCCGGGCGGCGGCACCTTCCACATCGAAGACGTGCAGGACCAGGTCGAGCTGGGCCTGATGCGCGGCGGCCACCACGAAGTGGCGCGCGCCTACGTGCTCTACCGCGAGCGCCATGCGCAGGAGCGCGCTCGCCAGCAGGAGGAGGCCGCGCCCAGCACCCCGTCGCTGCACGTCACCGACGGCGACCAGCGCTTCGTCCTCGACACGGCCCGGCTGCGCAGCCTGATAAGCGCCGCCTGCGAGAACCTGGGCGCCGACGTGAAGGCCGATCCGATCCTGGCCGAGACGATGCGCAACCTCTACGACGGCGTACCGGTCGACGAGGTCTACAAGGCCTCGATCCTCGCCGCGCGGACCCTGATCGAGAAAGACCCCGACTACACCTACGCGACCGCCCGCCTGCTGCTGCACACGATCGCCAGGGAAGTCCTGGGCAAGGACGTCACCCAGTCGGAGATGGCCGCGGCCTATGTCGACTACTTCCCCGGCTTCGTGCAGAAGGGCGTCGACAACGAACTGCTCGACCCGGCGCTGCTGACCTACGACCTACCCCGCCTGGCCGCGGCGCTGAAGGCCGAGCGCGACCTGCGCTTCGACTACCTCGGCCTGCAGACCCTGTTCGACCGCTACTTCCTGCACGTGCGCAAGAGCCGCATCGAGCTGCCGCAGGTTTTCTTCATGCGCGTCGCCATGGGCCTGGCGCTGAAGGAAAAGGACCGCGAAGCCCGCGCGATCGAGTTCTACGAAGTGCTCTCGTCGTTCGACTTCATGTCGTCCACCCCCACCCTGTTCAACAGCGGCACGCTGCGCTCGCAGCTGTCGTCGTGCTACCTGACGACGGTGCCCGACGACCTGGGCGGCATCTACGAATCGATCAAGGAGAACGCGCTGCTGTCGAAGTTCGCCGGCGGCCTGGGCAACGACTGGACCCGGGTGCGCTCGCTCGGCTCCCACATCAAGGGCACCAACGGCGAATCGCAGGGCGTCGTGCCGTTCCTGAAGGTGGTCAACGACACCGCCGTGGCGGTGAACCAGGGCGGCAAGCGCAAGGGCGCGGTCTGCACCTACCTGGAGTCCTGGCACCTCGACATGGAAGAGTTCCTGGAGCTGCGCAAGAACACCGGCGACGACCGCCGGCGCACCCACGACATGAACACCGCCAACTGGATCCCCGACCTGTTCATGCGCCGCGTGATGGAAAAGGGCAGCTGGACGCTGTTCTCGCCATCCACCGTGCCCGATCTGCACGACAAGTTCGGCGAGGATTTCGAGAAGGCCTACGTCGCCTACGAGGCCCAGGCCGCCGCCGGCCAGCTGAAGCCGTCCAAGACCGTCCCCGCGACCGACCTGTGGCGCAAGATGCTCTCGATGCTGTTCGAGACCGGCCATCCCTGGATCACCTTCAAGGACGCCTGCAACGTGCGCTCGCCGCAGCAGCACGTCGGCGTGGTGCATTCGTCCAACCTCTGCACCGAGATCACGCTCAACACCAGCGACGAGGAAACGGCCGTCTGCAACCTCGGCTCGATCAACCTGCTGCAGCATCTGAAGCCGGCGCCCGAAGGCACTGCCGGAGGTTCGGTCCTCGACCACGAGAAGCTCAAGAAGACGATCAAGACGGCGATGCGCATGCTCGACAACGTGATCGACATCAACTACTACGCGGTCGAGAAGGCCCGCGTCTCCAACATGCGCCACCGGCCGGTGGGCATGGGCCTGATGGCCTTCCAGGACAGCCTGTACGAGCTGCGCATCCCCTACGCCTCGCAGGCCGCGGTGGAGTTCGCCGACCAGTCGATGGAAGCCATCTGCTACTACGCCTACTGGGCTTCGTCCGAACTGGCCCGTGAGCGCGGCCAGTACGAGAGCTACAAGGGCTCGCTGTGGGACCGCGGCATCCTGCCCTTCGACACCATCAACATGCTGGAGAAGGCCCGCGGCGGCTACGTGGAAGTGGACCGCTCCTCGACCCTCGACTGGGACGCGCTGCGCAAGAAGATCGCCGCCGACGGCATGCGCAACTCGAACTGCGTGGCCATCGCGCCGACGGCCACCATCTCCAACATCGTCGGCGTCGACGCCTCGATCGAGCCCTGCTTCGGCAACCTCTCGGTCAAGTCGAACCTGTCGGGAGAATTCACCGTCATCAACGGTTATCTGGTGCGCGACCTGAAGCGCCTGGGCCTGTGGGACGACGTGATGGTGATGGACCTGAAGCACTTCGACGGCTCGCTGCGTCCGATCGACCGGGTGCCGCAGGACATCAAGGCGCTCTACGGCACCGCGTTCGAGGTCGAGACCACTTGGCTGGTCGAGGCCGCGGCCCGTCGCCAGAAGTGGATCGACCAGGCGCAGTCGCTCAACATCTACATGGCCGGCGCATCGGGCAAGAAGCTCGACGACACCTACAAGCTGGCCTGGCTGCGCGGCCTGAAGACCACCTACTACCTGCGCACCCAGAGCGCCACGCATGCCGAGAAATCGACGGTGCAATCGGACCGCCTGAATGCGGTGTCGTCGGGCGACCCGCACGTCGCCCAGGCCAACGCGGTGGCCGCGTCCGGCGCGCTCGAAGCCGCTGCCGCCCAGGCCGGTGCGCTGCCCGCGACCGACGTGAAGTTCTGCGCTATCGACGACCCGACCTGCGAGGCGTGCCAGTAAAAAAGCCCCAGCAAGACGGCCCCCAAAAAACGCGCGGACATCGCGGTGGAAATCCTCTCCGCGCGATGCCCGGCAGCAACATCGAGGCATGTGGAAATGCATGGACCTGTGACAGGTCCTTTTCATTTCCCATGCCTGCTTTCATAATCCGACCACTGGAAAACCTATGCTGACCTGGGACGAAGAAGTCAAGCCCTCGACGCCGACACCGCAGCCCGACACCACGGCCGGTTCGCGCGACACGACGGCCTCTGCGAACACCGCTGCGACGCCATCGGATGCCGCACCCGCAAGCGCCACCGCAGCGCCGGTGCACCGTCGCGTCAACGCGGCCGACAAGCGCATCATCAACGCCAAGACCGACGTCAACCAGCTCGTTCCCTTCAAGTACAAATGGGCCTGGGAGAAGTACCTGGCCACCTGCGCCAACCACTGGATGCCGCAGGAAGTGAACATGACGCGCGACATCGCGCTGTGGAAAGACCCGAACGGGCTGACCGAGGACGAGCGCCGCATCGTCAAGCGCAACCTCGGCTTCTTCACCACCGCCGATTCGCTTGCCGCCAACAACATCGTGCTGGGCACCTACCGCCACATCACCGCGCCCGAATGCCGCCAGTTCCTGCTGCGCCAGGCGTTCGAGGAAGCGATCCACACGCACGCCTACCAGTACATCGTCGAGTCGCTCGGCCTCGACGAGAGCGAGATCTTCAACGCCTACCTCGAAATCCCGTCGATCCGCGACAAGGACGAATTCCTGATCCCCTACATCGAGGCGATCATGGACCCGAACTTCCACACCGGGACCTTCGAGACCGACCAGACATTGCTGAAGTCGCTGATCGTCTTCGCCTGCCTGATGGAGGGCCTGTTCTTCTACGTCGGCTTCACCCAGATCCTGGCGCTGGGTCGGCAGAACAAGATGACCGGCGCGGCCGAGCAGTACCAGTACATCCTGCGCGACGAGTCGATGCACTGCAACTTCGGCATAGACTTGATCAACCAGCTGAAGCTCGAGAATCCGCAGCTCTGGACGTCCGAATTCAAGTGCGAGATCAAGAACCTGTTCCTGAAGGCGGTAGAGCTCGAATACAAGTACGCCGAAGACACCATGCCGCGCGGCGTGCTGGGCATGAACGCGTCGATGTTCAAGGGCTACCTGCGCTACATCGCCAACCGCCGCGCCACGCAGATCGGCCTGGAGCCGCTGTTCCCGAACGAAGAAAATCCGTTCCCCTGGATGAGCGAGATGATCGACCTGAAGAAGGAGCGCAACTTCTTCGAGACGCGCGTCATCGAGTACCAGTCCGGCGGAGCGCTGTCCTGGGACTGAGCGCCTTCGCTCACCACATGCATTCAAATACACGCCCGCTTTTGGACACACCGATAAGAGTGTGCAAGGCGGGCGTTCCCGCATTCATGGCACTGGGGCAACGCCTCCATCGCCATGAATCGCTTCGTGCGGCGCGCTGCGCATGAAGTGCTCTTTGTAATATGACCAAGGAGAAAGTCATGGCAACTGCGAAAAAACCGGCTACCAAGAAAGCCGTCACCACGAAGAAGGCGGCCACCGCGACCAAGGCTGCGGCAACGACCACGAAGAAGCCCGTAGCGGCGAAGAAGGCCGCGACGACCGCCAAGACAGCGACGTCCAAGGCCGCGACCACCAAGAAGGCCACCGCCAAGAAGACCACCACCGCCACCAAGGCACCCCAGGTCAAGAAAGCCGCCGTAAGCAAGACGGCCGCCACGACCAAGAAGGCCGCGACCACCAAGGCAACGGCTTCCAAGTCGGCCTCTACCAAGGCGACGCCGGCGAAGAAGGCATCCACCTCCAAGGCAACCCCGGCCAGGAAGGTCGTTGCCAAGAAGGTCGCCGCACCTGCGAAGAAGGCAGCCGCCAAGGCTGCACCGGCACCGGCCAAGAAGGCTGCTGCGAAGAAAGTCGTGGCTGCCAAGAAGGCTGCTCCGGCTGCCAAGAAGGCCCCACCTGCGCCAGCGCCGGCTCCTGCGAAGAAGGCTGCTGCCAAGAAGGCCGCTGCACCGGCACCGAAGCCTTCTGCCAAGCCGGCAGCGACCAAGACCACCACCAGCAAGCCTGCCGCCCCCAAGAAGGCCAAGGCCGCCACTGGCGCGACGGCCACCGCAGCACCTGCGGCCCAGACCACACTGAACCCCCAAGCCGCATGGCCTTTTCCGACGGGAAGCAAGCCCTAAGCCTCGGCATGCCTCGCCCAACCCGGCATCCGCAAGGTGCCGGGTTTTTTGTTTCCGGGCGTTGTAGGTAGCGGCCCGGCAGGTCAGTCGAGCGTGTAGTTCTGCGGTCCGCGCTGGGCGATCTTGCGCGAGCCGATGCGGTTGCCCAACTCGGCGCAGCGAACCAAGTCCCAACCCTGCTCCAGCCCGTGCAGCAGGGCGCCGCGCCAGGCGTCGCCGCAGCCGGTCGGGTCCACCACCGCCTCGGCCGGAACACCCGCGACGCGCACGGCCGCTCCGTCGACCCAGACATCGCAGCCCTCGCCGGCCAGTGTCACGACCAGGCCGCGCACCTTGCGCGAAATGTCGGCCAGGCTCCAGCCGGTGCGCTCGGTGAGCATGCGGCCTTCGTAGTCGTTGACGGTGACCCAGTCGGCCTGCTCGACGAACCGGCGCAGCGCCTCGCCGTCGAACATCGGCAGTCCCTGGCCCGGATCGAAAACGAACGGGATGCCGGCCGCCACGAACTGTTCGGCATGCTGCAGCATCGCGTCTCGGCCGTCGGGCGAGACGATGCCCAGGGCGACGTCGGGACGCGCCTTGATCAGGTTGCGGTGAGCCTGCATCATCGCGCCAGGGTGGAACGCGGTGATCTGGTTGTTGTCGATGTCGGTGGTGATCATGCACTGGGCGGTGTGCAGGTCGTCCAAGGTCAGGACCAGTTCGGTGCTGATGCCCAGGTCGCGCAGCCGCTGCAGGTAGCCGTCGCCGTCGGTGCCGACCGCCGCCATCGGCAGCGGCGTCCCGCCGAGCAGCTTGAGCGCATAGGCGATGTTGCCGGCGCAGCCGCCGAAGTCTCGGCGCAACGACGGCACCAGGAAGGACACGTTGAGGATGTGGATCTGGTCGGGCAGGATCTGCTCGGCGAACCGTCCCTCGAAATTCATGATGGTGTCGAACGCGAGAGAACCGCAAATGATGGCTGCCATGGGTGTGGGGGTAGAAGGAGTAAGAAAGCGACGGCGGCCGTGCCGCCGTCAGGGATAGAAAGCCAGCAGGCCGTAGCCCGCGATGCGCGAGGCCATCGCCGGGTCCTGCACCCGCATCGGCAACGTGCCGCTCCAGGCGCCCTGCGGCTGCAGCAGTTGCGGCGCCCGCAGGTCGACCGGCTCCAGCACCCGGCGCACCAGCGTCTGGCCGTCGGTATCGGTAAGGGTCAGTTCGAGCGCCGGCATGGCGAGCGGCGTGGTGGCGCTGCTGCGCAGGTCGATGCTCAGCTGGTAGAGGTTGCCGTGGGTCTTGTTGAAGGCCGAGCCTTCGATGGCGATCGCCTCGATCTGCCGGCGCGGCCCCACCTGGCACGACAGCGGCACGCAAAGTGCGGCCAGCACCGGCCGCAGCGCAGGCACCGTGGCGGCGAGCCGGTCGCGCTCCCGCAGGGCAGCCTGGCCGGCCAGCGCCAGAGCCAGCAGCCCGCAGACCAGCGCCGATACGGCGACGATCGCCGGCCGTCGCCAAAAAGCCTTGCGCTCGGCGAGGCGCACGAAGTCTAGCTCCAGCAGCTTGGCGTCTTCCTCGGGATCGGATTCTGCCTCCGCCTCGGCGGTGCCTGCCATCGGCACCTCGTGCACCGCGAAAACCGAATCGTAGAGCGGACTCTGCGCGACGTCGCTGTCGGCCGTCTGCAGCAGCAACGCAGACGGCACGTCCTCGGTGAGGATCGGCACCGCCAGCGGGCCTTCGGCGGACACCGGCCGGCCCGACGCCGCCAGCGCGCGGGCCTGCTGTGCCGGCAGGAGCTCGGGGTCGGTGTCGTCGAAAGGGTTGGCGGGTGCATGCGCGAGACCTGCATAGGGCTCCTGCCGCGTTTCTTGCCAGGCGGTGCTGTGGCCGCTGCGGGAATGGAACAGGTCTTCGTATTCGTCTTCGCCCTGCTCGTCCACCGGCTCGGGTGCGTTGCTCCGGTGCAGCAGTGCGCTGGCGCCGGAGCGGCGCAGCCATACCGACGGTGCCTTTGTCGGCGCTGCAGCGCTGGCGGGTACAGGCAGGGGCGTCGGAACCACGCCCGGGTCGTCCGAAAGCGGCGGAGAACCGAGCACAGGCGTTTCGAGGGGCGAAGCGGCCATAGCGGTCGCAGCGGCTACCGGATCGTTCACCGGCCCAGGCGCCGGCGCGTTGGCGCCATCGGCGACCCCCGCCACTTCTTCTTGCGACTGCAGATGCCGCGCCGCATCGAAGATATCTGAACAACGGCCGCACCGTACCCAGCCATCCGAGATGCGGAGTTGGTCGGGCACGATCTTAAACATCGTGGCGCAGTTGGGGCAGCGGGTGATGAGGCTCATGGCAGCCCGGATTCTAGGCAGCTGCCGAGGCGTGTCCGGCCCCGAGTCCGCGTCGTGCTCAAGCCGGTGCGCGTCGCGCGGTCATCAGGATCCAGCCGTCTTCGGTATCGGCCACCGACAGCGCCAGGTACGGCGCATAGGCGGCTTTCAACTCTTCGGCCTGGCGTGCCAGGATGCCGGCGAGCACCAGCGACCCGCCGGGCGCCACATGGGCGCAGAGCAGCGGCGCCAGCACCTTGAGTGGCGTGGCCAGGATGTTGGCCAGCACGGTGCCGTAGACGCCCTGCGCCTGTGTCGGCGGGCCGGCCTGCAGCGCTGCAGCGTTGGCGGCCGCATTCTGCAGAGTCGACTGCACCGCAGCCTCGTCGATATCGACCGCGTCGATCTCCGACGCGCCGTAGCGCGACGCGCCGATCGCCAGGATGCCCGAGCCGCAGCCGTAGTCGAGCACACGGCCCAACGGCGCAGCCTGGCGAGCGATCCAGCGCAGGCACATGCGGGTCGTCGGATGGGTGCCGGTGCCGAAGGCCAGGCCCGGATCCAGCCGGATCACGTGACGCGCGGCGGCCGGCGGCTCGTGCCAGGTGGGAACGATCCAGAAATCGGGTGTGATCTCAACCGGCGCGAACTGCGACTGGGTGAGGCGCACCCAGTCCTGCTCGGCCACCTCGGAGATCTCCAGCACCTGGCAGTCGGCGAAGAAATCCTGGGCCGACAGCAGCGTGGCCGGTTCCCGGGCATCGGCGTCCTGGGCGAACAGCGCGATCACCCGGGAGCGCTGCCAGCCGTCTTTCGGCGGCGGCATGCCGGGCTCGCCGAACAGGGCCTGCTCGGCATCGGTCTGCGCATCGGCATCCTCGACGCTGACGGACAGCGCATCGAGCGCCTCCAGAGCATCGCTGACCGGCTCCACGCGGTCCTCGGGAACGAGCAGCCGAATCTCAAACATGCAGTGCTTTCGTCAGAGCAACCGCGGAGCCGGCTTCGCCGGGCCGCAGGTAGCGCCCCCTCGAGGGGGAGGCGCCGCAGGCGCTTCGGGGGGGAGGCGTCCTCATCGCTTGTGCTGTACCAGCCACTCTTCCAGGTAGTGGATGTTGGTGCCACCTTCCTGGAAACGCGCGTCGAGCAGCAGTTCGCGGTGCAGCGGGATGTTGGTGCTGATGCCTTCGATCACCGTCTCCAGCAGCGCGGTGCGCATGCGGGCCAGGGCCTGCTCGCGGGTGTCGCCGTGGGTGATGATCTTGCCGATCATCGAGTCGTAATTCGGCGGCACGAAGTAGTTGCTGTAGGCATGCGAATCGACCCGCACGCCCGGGCCACCCGGCGCGTGCCAGGTGGTGATCCGGCCGGGAGACGGGGTGAACTTGTAGGGATCCTCGGCGTTCACCCGGCATTCGATCGCATGGCCGCGCAGCTCTATCTGGCGCTGGGTGAACGGCAGCCTTTCGCCGGCCGCGACCATGATCTGCGTCTTCACGATGTCGACGCCGGTGATCAGCTCGGTCACCGGATGCTCCACCTGCACCCGGGTGTTCATCTCGATGAAGTAGAACTCGCCGTTCTCGTAGAGGAATTCGAAGGTGCCGGCGCCGCGGTAGCCGATCTTCTTGCAAGCAGCCACGCAGCGCTCGCCGATGCGCTCGATCAGCTTGCGCGGAATGCCCGGCGCCGGCGCTTCCTCGATCACCTTCTGGTGGCGGCGCTGCATCGAGCAGTCGCGCTCGCCGAGGTACACCGCGTTGCGGTGCTTGTCGGCCAGGATCTGGATCTCGATGTGGCGCGGGTTCTGGAGAAACTTCTCCATGTACACCGCCGGGTTGTTGAACGCGGCACCGGCCTCGGCCTTGGTCATCTGCACCGCGTTGATCAGCGCGGCCTCGGTGTGCACCACCCGCATACCGCGGCCGCCGCCGCCTCCGGCGGCCTTGATGATGACGGGATAGCCGATCGACTTGGCGATCCGCTTGATCACCACCGGATCGTCGGGCAGTTCGCCCTCGGAGCCGGGCACGCAGGGCACTCCGGCCTTGAGCATCGACTGCTTGGCCGACACCTTGTCGCCCATGATGCGGATCGACTCGGGCGTGGGGCCGATGAACTGGAAGCCGCTCTTCTCGACCCGCTCGGCAAAGTTGGCGTTCTCGCTCAGGAATCCGTAGCCGGGGTGGATCGCCTCGGCATCGGTCACCTCGGCCGCCGAAATGATCGCCGGCATGTTGAGATAGGAGTTGGACGAGGCGGCCGGGCCGATGCAGACCGCCTCTTCGGCCAGCTTGACGTACTTGGCGTCCTTGTCGGCCTCCGAATAGACCATCACGGCGGTGACGCCCATTTCCCGACAGGCACGCTGGACCCGCAAGGCGATCTCGCCGCGGTTGGCAACTAGGATCTTCTTAAACATCTAGGCGGACCCGGCTCAGGCGATCACGAACAAGGGCTGACCGTATTCGACGGCCTGGCCGTTCTCGCCCAGGATCTGGGTCACGATGCCCGATTTGTCGGCCTCGATCTCGTTCAATATCTTCATCGCCTCGATGATGCAAATCGTGTCGCCTTCCTTGATCTGGCTGCCGACCTCGACGAACGAATTCGCGCCCGGGCTGGCGGCGTGGTAGAGCGTACCCACCATCGGTGACTTCACGATATGGCCGGCCGGCAAGTCGGGCTCGACGGCCACCGGGGCCGGCGCGACCGGGGCGGGGCCGACAGCGGGCGCGGCCACCGGTGCCGGCATGGCAAACTGCTGGACGACCGCGCCGCCACCCTTGACGATGCGGACCTTGCCTTCCGCTTCGGTGATTTCGAGTTCGGAAACGTTCGATTCGGAGACCAGGTCGATCAGGGTCTTCAGTTTGCGCAAATCCATGAATGCTCCAGCCGGCAGATGTAAGCTGCCTGTAAAAAATAGAGCGCGAATTTACTCCAATTTGGAGATACCGCGCGCTTTGCCCCTCAATTTCTCGTAAAGCGGCCGAGGTTTATGAATGCCTCGGCCGTATTCGAAGGGGTGCCGACCCTCTCTACGCTGCGGACCAGCGCTGCAGATCGGACTGGCTGAGTTGGCCCATTTTACGGTGCAGCACGCGACCGCCCTTGTCGAGGGCCACGGTGAAGGGCAGGCCGGCCGCATCGTTGCCGAGCGTCCTGGCCAGGTCGGTGCCCTGCATGCCGGCCATCGCCACTGGAAACCGCACCGGCGTCGTCTGCAGGAACCGCCGCACGGCCGACGGCTGGTCGATCGCGACGCCCAGCACCTGCCAGCCGTTACCGGCCACCTGCTGGCGGTGGAAGCGGTCGAGCATCGGCAGCTCTTCCACGCAGGGGGGGCACCAGGTCGCCCAGAAGTTGACCAGCAGCGGTCGGTTGCGCAACGCCGCCATGTCGAGCGGCGCGCCGGTCGGCGTTTCGAACGACTGCTGCCACAGCGCCGCCGCGTCGTCGGCGCCGCCTGCCGCTTCGCCCGGCATCCAGTGCCGCCACGACACCGCGGCACCCGTCAAAGCCGCCACGCCGCCTGCGGCTACCACGAGCAGGCCACGGCGTTTGCGTGCCGGGACCGTGCTTGCGCCGGCAGGAGAGTCGGTGGGCGATGGGCGGTCGGTCGGGTCGGTCATGCGGGGAAACAGAATATAGGGAATGCGCGTCAGCCGGTCTGCGCCAGCAGTGCCCGCACCGCCGCGACATCGCCGCGCGGCGAGCGGCCCTTTGAATCGGGCCGCAGCGCGCCGCGCATGTCGTCAAGGTCGTAGACCAGCAGGTGCACTCCCACCATTGTCTGCAATTCGGTGCAGCGGGCGGCCAGCGTCAGCGCCTCCACCGGCTCGCCGTGAAGACCGGTGACGGTCTGCGGCTCGTAGTCGACTCGGTGGTCGATCAGCGCGATCTCGGCCGACTTGCAGTCGTCGCAGAACAGCTGGATATAGACGTCGGAATGCCGGGTGGCCGTGCCGTGCCAGACGGCGCCGGCCAGGTACGGCCGGAACTGCGCCATGCGCTCCATCCAGACGACGGCCAGTTCCCGCAATGCCCGCAGTTCGGCCGGCTGCGTGTCGGCGCAGAACAGGTCGATGTATTCGCGCACCGCGTCCTCGATCTGGTCGTTGTCGGGCAGCGCGGAACGGCCGGGCAGGCCCAGCTGCTTGACGGCACGGCGCTTGGCCGCGCCGTACTCCAGCCCTTCCTCCACCACCAGCCGGGCTGCGGTGGCGGCAATCTCGGCTTTGGGTGTGTCCATAACGATCCTCGGTGGGCGGGCCTGCATTCTCGCGCGAAGCCGCCGCCGCGCCGCGCCGGCGACGCCACGCCCGATTGCGGCACAGGGGAAAACGCTATTAAATTTATAGCTACTGGTCGAAGCGGGATAACGGCTGGCCGCACCTCGGACCCTCACCTTTAGAGCGGCTAACACAACCCTTCTGGCGTCGTTGCCGCACCTTGTCGTACTACTCGTACTGTCTGCGATGCGGCGCATAGCCAGAACCGCTTCGCTGGGTTGTGTTAGCCGCTCTTAGAATCGCGCGCCATGCATATTCACATTCTGGGCATCTGCGGCACCTTTATGGGCGGCTTGGCCGCCCTGGCGTGCGAGGCCGGCCACCGTGTGACCGGCTGCGACGCCGGCGTCTACCCGCCGATGAGCGACCAGCTGCGCGCCCTCGGCATCGACCTGATCGAAGGCTTCGGTGCCGACCAGCTGGCCCTGGCGCCCGACGTGTTCGTGGTCGGCAACGTCGTCAGCCGCGCGCGGCTGGCCGACGGCACGCCCACATTCCCGCTGATGGAGGCGATCCTCGACACCGGCGCCCGCTACACCAGCGGCCCCCAGTGGCTCGCCGAGAACGTGCTCCAGGGCCGCCACGTCCTGGCCGTCGCCGGCACCCACGGCAAGACCACCACCACCTCGATGCTCGCCTGGATCCTGGAGCACGCCGGCCTCGCCCCCGGCTTCCTGATCGGCGGCGTCCCCCAGAACTTCGGCGTATCCGCCCGGCTGGGCAACCCGCCCAACCAGGCAGAAGAATCCAGCAGCATCTCCCAGTCCGAGCCACGCCAGGGTCCCCCTGGCGCAGGCGGGGCCTCCCCCTCAGGGGGTGGCGAATTACAGGCGCGGCAGCGCCTGAAAAGCCGGGGAGCCTTTGTCCTAGAAGCGGACGAATACGACACCGCCTTCTTCGACAAGCGCAGCAAGTTCGTCCACTACCGGCCCCGCACCGCGGTGCTGAACAACCTCGAGTTCGACCACGCCGACATCTTCGACGACCTGGCGGCGATCCAGCGCCAGTTCCACCACCTGGTGCGCACCGTGCCGGCCAGCGGCCGGCTGGTCGTCAACGGACAGGAGCCGGCCCTGGCCACCGTGTTGGCCCAGGGCTGCTGGAGCGAAGTGCGCCGCTTCGGCGCGCCCGGCGACGACTTCGCCGCCGCGGGCGAGCCGCATGCGTTCGACGTATTGCAGCACGGCCGGCGGGTCGCGCATGTCGCCTGGGAGTTGACCGGCGTGCACAACCAGTACAACGCGCTGGCGGCGATCGCGGCGGCCGAGCATGTCGGCATCGCGCCTGCGGCATCCGCGGCGGCGCTGGCCGAATTCCGCAACGTCAAGCGCCGGATGGAGGTGCGCGGCACGGCCGGCGGCGTGACGGTGTACGACGACTTCGCCCACCACCCGACCGCCATCCGCACCACCCTCGACGGCTTGCGCCGCCGCCAGGGCGCCGGTGGAGCAGCCCGCATCCTGGCGGTGTTCGAGCCGCGCAGCAACACGATGAAACTGGGCCACATGGCGGCGCAGCTGCCGTGGAGCCTGGAAGACGCCGACCTGTCGTTCTGCCATACCGCCGGCCTGGACTGGGACGCCGTCGCCGCCCTGGCGCCGCTAGGCGCCCGGGCCCGGACCGCCGCCAGTATCGACGCCCTGGTAGCGCAGGTGGCCGCCGCCGCCCGGCCGGGCGACCAGGTCGTCTGCATGAGCAATGGCGGCTTCGGCGGCATCCATGCGCGGCTGCTGCAGGCGCTGCAGGCGCGGGCGCCGGGCTGACAGCGCCGCCGAGCCCGGCCGGCTCGACCCTGTGCCGGTTTCCCGCGCGACCGGGATTCTGGAGACGCCCTGGCAGAGGCCCGCCCTGGCGTCCCGGCACGCAGTCGCGGAACGCCGGACAAGAGCTTTACTGCACCACTTCGGGCTCTTGGGATGGCATCCGCTCGAAGCGGTCCTTGGCGGCGACCTGCGCGCCTCCCGAGATGCCATCCATGTCGCGGTACAAATGCACCGATACAGCAAGGCTGTCGCTCTTGTTCTTCAGGCTGTGCGGGATGTCCAGCTCCTGGGCGTTGAAGCCCGCCCACGAGCTTTGCGGCCGCTCGTTCCCGACAAGTTTTTTGACGAACCGTTTGTCGTCGCGCTTCACTGCGTTCTTTCCATCGTCGTACAGACGCTCCCGAAGCTGTCCAAGCGCAATGAAGGACGCACATTCGTTCGGATGGTTGTGAATCGGCGTCTTCTGGGTGGGATCGAACGCGAATATTTGCAGGCAGAAATTGTTTTCAGGTGTCGTGTCGCTGTGCAGCAGGTACCGGCCGTAGCCCAGCGTTTCCTTGGACTTCGCCGCATAGATTTCGGGCTGAAAACCGATGTCCCGAAGGAGCTGCGGCAAAGCGTCCGCCACCACATCGCGGAAATCCGCTCCGTCGGCCTGCCGCTGGAGGGCCGGCGTACTGGAGCGCAGGCGCGTGAGTGCGGAGTCCATGGCCTCCTGGTGCTGGTGGTGGCGGGCCTGGGCCTCGGGGGCCTGCAGGGTGGTGTAGACCTGCGGCAGGCTCCTCTCGGCCCGCGCAAGCCGGTCGCGTTGTTCATGCCAGCTACCCCGCGGGGTGGCGGCTCCGCACATCATCTCCAGCGGCTCCGGAAGTGATTCGGACGTGCTGGCGATGTCGTAGGCCTCGCCCAGCAGGGCGGGAGGCCGTATCCCCGATTTTTCGAGCAGCTGCATCCCGGCACGCCAATAGTCGAGACTGGAGCCCCCGAGCCGCTGACCAGCGTGTTCGAAGCCACCCTGGGCCGTCATGAAATACGCCAGCCGCGGTGGAGTCAAACCATCGGCATCGTCGAATACCCGGCTCAGGGATTTAGCGCCATGAGGATTGGTCTCGAACACCAGCGCGTGCACCGTGCTGCCGTCGTCCAGGACCACGGGCCGCACGGCCGGGCGGTACATGAGATTCGAACGCGGCTGGCCCTCCACGTCGGCCACTGCGCGCAGGTCGGCCTCGGAGAGGAGTTCGCGTTCCAGCAAGCCCATCAGGAGTTCTTCTGCCCGGGCGAGAGGCAGCTTGAGCACGATCCCCGCTACCTGGTCATCGATCCGCGCGGTGATGGAAGCCACCGCTCCCGGATGCCGCGGGGTACCGCGAAATACCGTGCTGCTGACGAAATCCATGCCGTAGTCCTTGATGGACGCAGGCAGCGTGTCGCGGCCCTCGACGACGTCGGCCTGGCTGGCTTTGCCGAGTACGCGGTGGTTGTCGGTGCGCAGCGACCAGTGCCCGAACACCGGCACGAAATTCAGCTGGCCCGCCTCGACATGGTGACGCAGCTCGCCGATGGTATCGGCCACCAGTTTCTGTTCGCTGGGCGTGAGGCACCCCGACAACGACGGCGGCAAATTTTGCAGACGCTCCCAGGCGCCTTCGGGTAGCGCCGTTGGCGAGGACGTCGCGGTCGAGGCCAACGCCACACGCGGAGGCCGCGTGGCCTGCACGCCGGTATCTCCGACGGCACGGCGCTGGAGCGATAGACCGGAATCCGGACTTGCCGGGAAAGAGGGCCGGGCCCGTGACGTCTGTGCGGAGGAGCTGGGGAATTCGGGATCGCAACGCAGGGCAGGACTGTCGCACGTGTTGGCAGTGGGTGTGAGTTTCATGGTCGTTCGGCTCGTTCCATGTGGTTGATGAAGCTTTGTCGGCATATTTACGATTAAATATCGCCGGGCGAATATCCAACGCAGCCCCACCAAAACAACAAGAAAACGCGAACATAACTATCGGCACACGAAGCCGATAATCACGAAAAAATCATATTAATATTTGTTTATTTCATTTACATACCGACTCTCGCAAGAGCGTCGGTACCTGCCACCGCTCCGACGCCATGCACTCAACCGCGGCGCGCGCGCACCGCGTCCGACAGCAACTGCAGCGCTTGAAGCGAAGCGTCCCAACCCAAGCAGGCGTCGGTGATGCTCCTGCCGTATTCCAGAGCGCCCACGTCGTCCTTGCCGGGCGTGAACTTCTGGGCGCCGGCCTGAAGGTGGCTCTCGATCATCACGCCGAACACGCCGCGCGAGCCGCCCGTGATCTGAGCTGCTATGTCTTCTGCCACCACCTGCTGACGCTCGTGCTGCTTGCTGCTGTTGGCATGGCTACAATCGACCATCAGCGAGGGCGCCAGGCCGGCCTTCTCCAGGTCGGCACAGGCGGCCTGCACGCTGGCGGCGTCGTAGTTGGGCGCCTTGCCGCCGCGCAGGATCAGGTGGCAGTCGGGATTGCCGTCGGTCTGCACCACCGCGACCTGCCCGTTCTTGTGCACCGACAGGAAATGGTGGCCGCGGGCTGCCGCCTGGATCGCATCGGTCGCGATACGGATGTTGCCGTCGGTGCCGTTCTTGAAGCCGATCGGTGCCGAGATGCCCGAGGCCAGCTCGCGATGGACCTGACTCTCGGTGGTGCGCGCGCCGATCGCGCCCCAGCTGATCAAGTCGCCTATGTACTGGGGCGAGATCACGTCCAGGAACTCGCTGCCGGCCGGCAGCCCCAGGCGGTTGATGTCGATCAGCAGTTGGCGGGCGATGCGCAGGCCTTCGTCGATGCGGAAGCTCTCGTCCAGGTACGGGTCGTTGATCAGGCCTTTCCAGCCGACGGTGGTGCGGGGCTTCTCGAAGTAGACGCGCATCACGATCTCGAGCGTGCCGACGTACTTCTCGCGTTCGGCCTTCAGGCGGCGGGCGTATTCCATCGCGGCGGCCGGATCGTGGATCGAGCAGGGGCCGATCACCACCAGCAGCCGGTCGTCGGTGCCGGCCATGATGTTGTGAATGTTCTGGCGGGTGCCCGCGATCAGCGATTCGACCGGCGTGCCGCGGATCGGGAAGAAGCGGATCAGATGTTCTGGAGGCGGGAGCACGGTGATGTCCTTGATGCGTTCGTCGTCGGTGGTACTGGTTTTGTCGATGTGCGCATACCACGGCTCGCTGGAAAGAGCGGAGGCTTGGGTCGGGACTGCATTCATGGTGTGCTCCTGGGAATCGTGGGAAAGATCGGCTTTGGAAAACTCGGGGCCCGAAACGAAAAAACCGCCGGGCTTTTCAGCTTCGGCGGTTTCTGGAGGGGTTATGTGTGCTTTACGCGCGCGCCTCTGATCCGCCGGATGAACGGAACCAAAAATAAAACGCGGCGTGGCGGCGGGCTTGCATGGCGGCCAATGTAGCACAGCGCCCACGCAGCGCATGTGGCGTCGAGCCCACGCGCGCTTCACGCCGTTGTCATGCGGCCACCGTAGATTGCGCCGGCCGCGCGCTCCAGGCGTGTCGCAACCCTTCCGGCAGAGCCCCTGTCCTTTCCCTCCATCGCTTTCCCATGCCCGCCTTCCACTTCGCCCGCCATCCTCTCGCCCTGGCCCTGACGGCCGCCTTCGCCCTGACCGCCTGTGGCGGGGGCGGCGACAGTCCCGCCGCACCTGCCGCCCCGGGCGGACTGGGCACGGTCGACACCGCGCCGCTGCCGTCCGCGACCGCGTTCGTCGACACCTACCAGACCAACGTCGCCGCCAACACCACCGTCGCGACCAACGCCAGCCTGCGCCTTTTGTCGGATTTCTCGACGCTGTGGACGCCCGGCAGCAGCTTCAACAACGGCACGGCCACCGCTGTTGGCGCGCCGATCCTGGCGGCCAATATCCAGCAGAACCGCACGATCGCCGCCAGCCGCACCCAGGCCGAGCAGGACGCGGCCTACCTCGACGACCGCCGCAGCCAGAACTTCAGCGTGCTGAGCGGCCTGGGTCCGCTGCAGCAGGCCTTCGTCGCCGGCTCGGGCGCCACCACCACCATCGCGGGCGTCGCGACCGACGCCACCACCGTCAAGTACGACGACGCGGGCAACGGTGCCGGCACCGCCACCTCGCAACTCGGCAGCGTGGTGGCCCTGATCGCCACCCTGCGCGGCAACTTTTCCTCGACCAATCCGGCCAAGGGCTTCTACCAGTACCAGCGGCCGTTCCGCTGGCTGAACGACACCGGCATCGTGATCCCGGCGCTGCGCCCCGCGATCAGCACCATGCCGGCGACCGACGGCGGCTTCCCGAGCGGCCACACCAACGCCGCCTACCTGGCCTCCTACGCCTTGGCCTACGCAGTGCCGCAGCGCTACCAGGAACTGCTGACCCGCGCGTCGCAGCTCGGCCAGAACCGCGTCGTCGCCGGCATGCATTCGCCGACCGACGTGATCGGCGGCCGCATCATGGGCACCGCGCTGGCCGCGGCGATCCTGAACGACAGTGCGAACGCGGCGATCAAGAACGCCGCCTATGCCCAGGCGCAGAGCTACCTGCAGGCCCGCACCGGAACCGATGCCAACAGCCTCGACGCCTTCGCCCACGGCGCGACAAACGCCACCGACCCGCAGGCCGGTGCCGCCGCCAACCGCGCGGCCTTCCTGCAGCGCATGACCTACGGCTTCCCGCCCATCGCCGCCCCCACCGCGACCGCCACAGTGCCGAAAGGCGCCGAAGTGCTGCTGGAAACCCGGCTGCCCTACCTGGACGCCGCGCAGCGCCGCATCGTGCTCAAGACCACCGCGGTCGCCTCGGGCCACCCGCTACTGGGCGATGCCGAAGGCTGGGGCCGGCTGAACCTGGCCGCCGCGGCCGACGGTTATGGCGCCTTCAACGGCGACGCCACGGTGTCGATGGACGCTTCCAAGGGGGGCTTCCACGCCGCCGACACCTGGCGCAACGACATCGCCGGCGCCGGCAAGCTGACCAAGCAGGGCTCGGGCACGCTGACGCTGGCGGGCACCAACAGCTACACCGGCGGCACCGAATTGCAGGGCGGTACGCTGGTCGCGGGCTCGGCCAGCGCGCTGGGCAAGGGCGACGTGTACCTGTCGGGCGGCAGCCTGCAGACCTCGCCGAACGCGGTGCTGACGCTGGGCGGCCAGTTCACCCAGCGCGCCGGAGGCACGCTGAACCTGGTGCTGGGCAGCGCCGGCGGCGGCACGATATCCGGCACCGGCACCGCCACGCTCGATGGCACGCTGCGGATCAGCTTCGCCGCCGGCTTCCAGCCCACGGCCGGCCAGAGCATCACCGTGCTGGGCACCGGCCTGCGCAGCGGCACCTTCTCGGCGGTCCAGGTCGGCGGCACCGTGCCGGCCAGCGTGGCCTACACGGACAACGGCGTGCTGCTGAGCTTCGGCAGCTGAGGCCGCAGCCTAGGCGGTGCCGCCGACCGTCAGGCCTTCGATCCGCAGCGTCGGCTGGCCGACGCCCACCGGGACGCTCTGGCCTTCCTTGCCGCAGGTGCCCACGCCCGGGTCGAGCGCCATGTCGTTGCCGATCAGGGTGACTTTCTTGAGCGACTCGGGGCCGCTGCCGACGATGGTGGCGCCCTTGACCGGGTACTGGATCTTGCCGTTCTCGACCCAGTAGGCCTCGCTGGCCGAGAAGACGAACTTGCCGCTGGTGATGTCGACCTGGCCGCCGCCGAAGTTGGTGGCGTACAGGCCCTTCTCGATGCTGGCGACGATCTCCCGCGGATCCTTGTCGCCGCCCAGCATGTAGGTGTTGGTCATGCGCGGCATCGGCACGTGGGCGTAGCTCTCGCGGCGGCCGTTGCCGGTGGGCTTGACGCCCATCAGCCGGGCGTTCATCGAGTCCTGGATGTAGCCGCGCAGGATGCCGTCCTCGATCAGCACGTTGCGCTGGCTGGCGTTGCCCTCGTCGTCGACGTTGAGCGAGCCGCGGCGGTCGGCGATGGTGCCGTCGTCGAGCACCGTCACGCCCTTGGCCGCGACCCGCTTGCCGATCTTGCCGGTGAAGGCGCTCGATCCCTTGCGGTTGAAGTCGCCCTCCAGCCCGTGGCCGATGGCCTCGTGCAGCAGGATGCCCGGCCAGCCCGCACCCAGCACCACCGTCATCTCGCCGGCCGGGGCCGGACGCGATTCGAGATTGACCAGCGCCTGGCGCACCGCGTCGTCCACGTACTGGCCGATCAGCGCGTCGTCGAAGTACGCCAGGCCGAAGCGGCCGCCGCCACCGGCGGAGCCCACCTCGCGGCGACCGTTCTGCTCGGCGATGACCGTCACCGACAGCCGCACCAGCGGCCGCACGTCGGCCGCCATGGTGCCGTCGGCCCGGGCCACCAGCACCACGTCGTATTCGGCGGCCAGACCGGCCATGACCTGCGCCACACGCGGGTCCTTGGCGCGGGCGCGGGCCTCCACCCGGCCCAGCAGCGCCACCTTGGCGTTGCTGTCGAGCGAGGCGATCGGGTCCAGCTCGGGGTAGAGCGAGCGGCTTTTTGCTATCTTTTTAGGAGCAATCCGGACGCGTCCGGTGCCGGCTACGCCCGAAATCGACCGCACGGTGTGCGCTGCATCCAGCAGCGACGCCTCGGAGATGTCGTCGGAATAGGCGAAAGCCGTCTTCTCGCCGCTGACGGCGCGCACGCCCACGCCCTGGTCGATGCTGAACGAGCCGGTCTTCACGATGCCCTCTTCCAGACTCCAGCCCTCGCTGCGGGTGTACTGGAAGTACAGGTCCGCGTCGTCGACCTTGTGCGCCTTGATCTCGTTCAGGGCGCGGGTCAGGTGGGATTCGTCCAGACCGAAGGGCTCCAGCAGCAGGTGCTGGGCGACGGCGAGGCGTTCGAGGGTGGGTTCGCGGGAGATCATCCCGGGATTTTAGGCACTCGGGCCGGCACATGCCGGCGGTGGGGGCGATGGCCGTGCCGGGCTGAAGGCGTAAGACAGCGCGCCGCAGACCAGCAGCAGCGCGGCTGCACCGAAGATCCAGCCGAAGGTTGTGATCGGCGTCCAGCGGTGGCGCTGCCCGGCCTCGGCGATTCGGCCGAGGCCGGCCCAGACCAGGGCCGAACCAGGAAGACGAAGGTGTTGAGGATACCCAAGCCGCGGCTGCGCATCGACGGCGGCCGTGGGCCCTCACGATCGGGCGCAGACCGCTCGGGTGAGATCACCGACAGGCAACTGCGCAAGAACTGGCTCAGCGCCAGTGCGCCGGTGAGCGCGGCGACGGCCGCGGCGGTGGAGGCCTCGGCAGTGGGGACCCGCCCCATCAGGTCTGGATCAGGCGCCGGGCCCGCGCGATCGACATCAGGATGCCCAGGCCCATGCCCAGCGTCACCATCGCGGTGCCGCCGTAGCTGATGAAGGGCAGCGGCACGCCCACCACCGGCAGGATGCCGCTGACCATGCCCATGTTCACGAAGGCGTAGGTGAAGAAGATCATCGTCATCGCACCGGCCAGCAGACGCGCGAAGAGCGTCGGCGCCTGGGCCGCGATCACCAGCCCGCGGAAGATCAGGAACACGAAGCCGGCCATCAGCAGGCCGTTGCCGAGCAGGCCGAACTCTTCCGAGAAGGCCGCGAAGATGAAGTCGGTGGTGCGCTCGGGAATGAACTCCAGGTGGGTCTGGGTGCCGGCCATGAATCCCTTGCCCCAGACGCCGCCCGAGCCGATCGCGATCATCCCCTGGATGATGTGGAAACCCTTGCCCAGCGGGTCCTTGGTGGGGTCGAGCAGGGTGCAGATGCGCTGCTGCTGGTAGTCGTGCAGCACCGACCAGCGCACGCCCTGGGCGCAGAGCTGCGGCTCGTACCAGACGACCAGCAGGATGCCCACCGCCGCCACCAGCACCGGCGGCAGGATCAGCTTCCACGACAGGCCGGCGAAGAAGATCACCGAGAGCCCCGCCGCCAGCACCAGCAGCGAGGTGCCCAGGTCGGGCTGCTTCATGATCAGGCCGATCGGCACCGCCAGCAACAGGCCGGCCGCCAGGAAGTCGAGCGGCCGCAGCTGGCCCTCGCGCTTTTGGAACCACCATGCCAGCATCAGCGGCATGGCGATCTTCAGAATCTCGCTCGGCTGGATCACGATGCCCAGGTTGATCCAGCGGGTGGCGCCTTTCTTGGTGATGCCGAACATCGCCACCGCCACCAGCAGCGCCACGCCCAGAGCGTAGAGCGGCAGCGCCAACGACATCAGCCGCTGCGGCGACACCTGCGCCACCACGAACATGATCCCGCCGGCCAGCAGCATGTTGCGGCCGTGGTCGAGGAAGCGGGTGCCGTGGTCGAAGCCAGACGAATACATCGTCACAAGGCCGGCACCGCAGAGCAGCGCCACCGCCGATGCCAGCCACCAGTCGAAGCCCTGGAACAGCGGAAGCAGGCGTTTGCCCCAGGAGGGCTTATCGAAGACAGCGGACATCCGGCGATTATCCCGCCCGCCGGGAAGCACCGCGGCCATCAGCCGGCCTGCCGGAACGCCATCACCGCCTGGTTGCGCAGGGTGCGCAGCAGCGCGAAGCCCCGGTCGTCCAGCACGATGCCGCCCGGCTGCGCATGGTCGGCATACAGCAGGGCGAAAGGCTTGTCGTTGCGCATCAGCGGCAGCAGCACGAAGGCGCCGGCGTCGAAGTGCTGCCGGTACCAGGCCGGCATGCGCTGCAGTTCGCGCGGCGAGGTGGTGTCGGCCACCAGCAGGTCGCCGCCGCGCAGGCAGACGGCCGCGAACAGATCGCTCTGGGTGCCCCAGCGGCACCCGCAGCGCCCGTACCGCGGCGGCCTGGCCCTCGCCCAGGCCGAAGCGGCCCTGCAGCACGTTGGCCTGGTTGTCGCGCAGGCAGAAGACCACGCAGCGAAAGCCCAGGCCGCGCAGCATCGTCTCCATGACCATGCGCACGATGTCATCGAGCCGCATGCCGCTGCCGGCCATCGCGTCGACGATTTCCTGCACGCCTGCGGACAGCACCTCGGCGGAGGATGGCGCGGGCCGGGGCGCCACCGGGGACGCGGCCGCCAGCGAAGGCTCTGCGGCCGGCGCGGTACCGGCGGCGCGCTCGGCGCGGGCCTGGGCGTAGCTGCCGCGCAGCTGCTCCACGGTGAGCGGCTCGGCCGACGCCGGCACTTCCTCGGCCGGTGGCTCGGGCTGCAGCCAGATCGCGGTGGCGGAACCCGCTTCCAGGCGCAGCTCCATCGCCCGGGTCAGCTGGGAGGTGCGGCGCCGGGCCTCGGCCGCCGCGCGGGCCAGGGCGTTGGCGCCGCCCTTGGCCAATACAGGATGGCGCCGCGCCACCGCGCGCAGGCTGTCGAGCAGGCTGGCGGGATCGGCGGCCACGGCCACAGCGGCCACGTCGCCGGCCAGGGCGGCCCCCCAGCGCAGCCGCTCGGCCGGGTCTTCCAGCGCACGGGCCGGCATTTGGCCGACGGGCCGGCGCATGCCGCGCTGCAGCGTGTCGGGCAAGGCCCAGGCCTTGGCGACGCCCACGGCCAGGTCTTCGTAGCCCAGGCCCAGCACCTGGGCCGAGACGGCCTGCTCGGCCTCTTCGCCGGCGGGTGCGCCGGGCAACGCGAGCAGCCGCCCGATCTCGTCGGCTTCTTCCTGGAAATAGAAGCGGACCAACATCCGGCCCAGGCGCTGGAACACGGCGCAGAGAAAGGCGGCTTCGCTCTCCCGGCGATCGGGCGACATCTCGCTGGCCACCGCCCCGGCCACCAGCGCGCGCACGAACTCCTCCTTCATCTGCTGGGCATGCGTCTTGTTCTGCATCTGGTCGAGCAGCAACAGGCTGAGCGCCAGGTTGCGCACCGTGTTGAACCCGACCAGGCTCACCGCACGCGAGATGGTGCCGATGGCGCCCTGCCCCGACCGGGCGAACTGCACGCTGTTGACCAGGCGCAGCAGCTTCTGAGTGAGGGCGACGTCCTTCAGGATCTCCTGGGTCAGGTCGGCAAGGCTCTCGCGGTCGGAATCGGCCGTCCGAAGGATCCGGACCACCGATTCGGACAGCGCGGGGAAGTCGCTGCGGTGCCGCATGCGCCGCAGCAGGAATTCGAGCGCGGCGTCGCCAGGAGGGGCCAGCGCGGCAGGATCCGAAGGGGCAATGTCTGGCAAGAGGATCGCCGCCGGTGGCGGCCCGAAAGGAGCGAAACGGGTGTGAGCAGGGGCAGAATCTTGCCGTGGCCGGCGCCGATCCTAGCCGTAGCGTATATCCCCTGTACGCCGGTGGGCGGCGGTTGGATGCGATCGGTATCGCCGCAACGTGCGCATGCCCTGCTGCCGACGGGCCTTCCCTATCGAGGCCCCACTGGGACTCTAACGAAGTCTTTCCCGATGCCCACCACCCACCTGCTCTACCTGCACGGCTTCCGCTCCTCTCCCCAATCTGCCAAGGCGCGGGCGATGGCCGCGCGCATCGCCGGGCGGCATCCGGCGGTGCGCTGGTGGTGCCCGCAGCTGCCGCCCTCCCCCACCGAGGCGATGCGCACGGTGGCCGAGGGCGTGCACGGCTGGCCCGCCGACACGATGGCGGTGGTCGGCTCTTCGCTCGGCGGCTTCTATGCCAGCTGGGTGCAAGCGCACACCGGCTGCGCCCGGGCGGTGTTCATCAACCCGGCGGTGGACCCGGCGCGCGACCTGGCCCGCTACATCGGGCAGCAGACCGCCTGGCATGCGCCGGAAGAGAACTTCTATTTCGCCCCGGCCCACGTGGACGAGCTGCGGGCGCTGCAGGTGCCGCCGCTGGTGGACCCGGCACGCCAGTTCGCGCTGATCGCCCAGGGCGACGAGGTGCTGAGCTGGCGGGAGATGGACGCCCGCTACGCCGGCGCCACCCGCACCGTGCTGCCCGGCGGAGACCATGCGATCTCGGATTTCGACCGGCATATCGACGCCGTCTGCGCGTTCCTCGACCTGGAATGAGCCTAGGAGACTGGGCGGCAAAAGCATCGTCGGCTGCGAAGCGACCGCAGCGGTCCATTTTTCACCGGCTTCTTGCCCCATAGCGCTGCTATGCGGCGGCGAATCCGGCAAAAACTGTCCTCGCTGGGGCCCCTTCTCGCTTTCGACGCCTTCTGCCGCCCAGCCTCCGGGCGCCAGGGATGGGAGAATCCCGCCCCATGTATGCATTGTTCGAAGAAGCCGGCAAATTTCTCGCCGGGCGTGTGCTCTCCGAGGCCGAGTCCTCCGCGCAGGTGGAGCTGGATTCCGGCAAGCGGGTCAAGGTCAAGGCCGCCCATATCCTGCTGAAGTTCGAGAAACCCCAGCCGGCGGCGCTGCTGGCCGAGGCCCAGGCGCTGGCGCCCGAGATCGAGCTGGAGCTGGCCTGGGAGTTCGCCTCCGAGGAGGAATTCGGCTTCGCCGACCTGGCCCGCGACTACTACAGCGCCAACGCAACCCTGGTCCAGCAGGTGGCGATGCTGCTCCGGCTCTTCGACGCGCCGCACTACTTCCGCCGCGCCGGCAAGGGCCGCTTCAAGCGGGCGCCGGCCGAGATCCTGCAGCAGGCCCTGGCCGCCATCGAGAAGAAGAAGCTGGTCGCCCAGCAGATCGACGACTGGGCCGCCGCCCTCGGCCGCGGCGAATGCCCGCAGCCGATCCGCGACCAGCTCTACAAGATCCTGTTCAAGCCCGACAAGAATACGCCCGAGTACAAGGCCGTCGTCGAGGCCTCCCGCGCCACCCAAACCGCGCCGCTCGACCTGCTGCAGAAGGCCGGCGCGATCGCCTCGGCCTACGAGTTCCACTGGAAGCGCTTCCTCTTCGACAACTTCCCCAGGGGCACCGGCTTCCCGCCGCTGCAGGCGCCGGAGATCGCCGACGACGCGCTGCCGTTGGCCGCGGGCGTCGAGGCCTTCTCGATCGACGATTCGCAGACCACCGAGATCGACGACGCGCTGTCGGTCCAGGGCCTGGGCTCGGGCACGGTGACGGTCGGCATCCACATCGCCGCGCCCGGCCTGGTGCTGGCGCCGGGCGACGCGATCGACCAGGTGGCCCGCCACCGGCTCTCCACCGTCTACATGCCCGGCCACAAAATCACGATGCTGCCCGACGAGGTGGTGCAGCGCTACACCCTGGGCGCAGGCCAGGCCCGGCCGGCCGTGTCGCTCTACGTGGCGATGGACGAGGCGACGCTGGAGATCACCGGCACCGAGACGAAAATCGAGCGGGTGCCGGTGGTCGCCAACCTGCGCCACGACCAGCTCGACGACCTGATCACCGAGCAGTGGCTCACCGATGCCGCTGTCAGGCACCGAAACCCCCTGGAGCCGTTGCCCGGCGCCGGCGACGCGCTATCATTTTTATTCCGCCTGGCGCAAACCCTGAAGGCCCGGCGCGAGGTGGTGCGCGGCAAGCCCGAGAACTTCAACCGGCCCGACTACAACTTCCGCCTGCAGGACCACGACGGCAGCGAACCCACCGGCGCCGAGCAAGTGCAGATCACCACCCGCCGCCGCGGCGCACCGCTCGATTTGATCGTCGCCGAGGCGATGATCCTGGCCAACAGCACCTGGGGCCACTGGCTGGGCGCGCTGGGCGTGCCCGGCATCTACCGCAGCCAGGCCAGCATGCTGCCGGGCGTGAAGGTGCGCATGGGCACCAAGGCCCTGCCGCATGCGGGCATCGGCGTGCCCAGCTATGCCTGGAGCACCTCGCCGCTGCGCCGCTATGTCGATCTGGTCAACCAGTGGCAGATCATCGCCGCCGCCCGCCACGGTCGCACCGCCGCTCTGGCCGCGCCGTTCAAGCCCAAGGGTGCCGAGCTGTTCTCGATCATCTCGGGCTTCGACGCGGCCTACAGCGCCTACAACGCCCACCAGGGCGGCATGGAACGCTTCTGGACGCTCAAGTACCTGCAGCAGAACGGCATCACCGAGCTGGACTGCGCCGTCTTCAAGGACAACCTGCCCGGCGGCGGCGTGCTGGTGCGCGCCGATGCGCTGCCGCTGGTGCTGCCGGTGTTCGGCAGCCAGCAGCTGCCGCGCGGCGCCCGGGTGCGGGTACGGCTGGGCGAGATCGACGAGATCGCGCTCGACGTGCACGGCACCGTGGTCGAGCGACTCGATGCCGAGGCGGCACCGGCCGAGGAAGAGGACGAGTCGGGCGAAGAGGAAGCCGTGGCCGGCCCGATCGCGATCGCGCTGGACGTGAACGAGGCCGCGGCGCCCGCGCCGGCCGACGCCGCGCCCTGACCACCCGACCCCGCCCCGTCCCTTTACGCATACCCGCCGCCCCTCTACCGGAGCCCCCGTGTCGCTGCGCACATTTCTCGCCTCCCTCTCGCCGCTGAAGATCGCGCTGGGCGCATCGATCGCGGCGCACGCGGTGCTGCTCACCGTGCGCTTCGTCGACCCCGAGGCGTTCAGCCGGGTGCTGCAGGACACGCCGCTCGACGTGATCCTGGTCAACGCCCGCACCAACGAGCCGCCGCCCGAAAAAGCCCAGGCGATCGCGCAGGCGTCGCTGGCCGGTGGCGGCGAGGCGGCCGCCGGTCGCGCCGCCTCGCCCCTGCCCTACTCGGCGCTGACAACCATCGGCGAGAGCTTCGAGGAGACGCAGCGCCAGGTCGATGCGATGCAGGAGCAGCAGATGCAGCTGCTGGCGCAGATCCGCCAGCAGATCGCCTCGATGCCGCCGCCCGACCCGCGCAAGCCCGCCGAATCGGCGGAGAAACAGGCCCAGGAGGAAAAGCACCGCCAGCTGGTCAAGCTGCTGGCCGAGATCGAACGCCGCATCAACGAAGAGAACGCCCGGCCCCGCAAGCGCTACGTGAGCCCCGCCACGCGCGAGGCGGTCTATGCCGTGTACTACGACGCGCTGCGCCACAAGGTGGAAGACCGCGGCACCGTCAACTTCCCCGAGGCCGCCGGCAAGAAGCTCTACGGCGAGCTGACGATGATCATCACGGTGAATTTCGACGGCAGCGTGCTCGCTACCGACGTCGTGCAGACCTCCGGCAACGCGGTGCTCGACCGCCGCGCCGAGGCCATCGCACGGAGCGCCGCGCCGTTCGGCCCGTTCGATGCCGCGATGCGCGCCAAGGCCGACCAGATCGCGGTCGTCTCGCGCTTCAAGTTCACCCGCGACGCCACACTGGAAACCAATGTCCGCTGACGTAATCCCCTCGGAAACCCGCGCCGTGACGGCGGGCGCCACGCCCGACCGCTACTGCGTGGTCGGCAACCCGGTGGCGCACAGCCGCTCGCCTTGGATCCACGCCGCCTTCGCGCGCCTGACCGGCGAGTCGATCGAATACGACCGGCTGCTGGTGCCGCTCGACGGCTTCGTCGACGGCCTGCGCACCTTCGCGGCCAGCGGCGGCAGGGGCTGCAACGTGACGGTGCCGTTCAAGTTCGAGGCCGCCGGCTTCGCCCACCGCCTGACCGACCGCGCCCTGCTGGCCGGTGCCGCCAACACCCTGCGCTTCGAGACCGACGGCATCCATGCCGACAACACCGACGGCGCCGGCCTGGTGGCCGACATCGAGCGCAATGCCGGCGTGCCGCTGGCCGGCAGCAGCGTGCTGCTGGTGGGCGCGGGCGGCGCTTCGGCCGGAGCGCTGGGGCCGCTGGTGGCGACGGCGCCGGCGCGGCTGGTGGTGGTCAACCGCACCCCGGCCCGGGCCGAGGCGCTGGTCGCGCGCCATGCCGCCTGGGCCCGCGCCTGCGGCACTGTGCTGGAGGCGGTGCCGATCGCAGAACTGGACGACTCCTTCGACATCGTCGTCAACGCCACCTCCAGCAGCCTGGAGGGTGGCGGCATCCCGGTGCCGCCGCTGGTGCTGCGGCCGGGCACGCTGGCGCTCGACATGATGTACGGCCCCGCGTCGCGGCCCTTCCTGTCGTGGGCGCAGCGCTACGGCGCCGCGCCCCGCGACGGCCTAGGCATGCTGGTGGAGCAGGCGGCCGAGGCGTTCCGCTTCTGGCGCGGCGTGCAGCCGCCCACCCAGGACGTGCTGGCGGCGCTGCGCGCCGAAATGGCCTAGCCCGACCCGCGCCGCATGCCTCCTACCCGCCACCGGAGCCGGCCCGCATCGCAATGGCAGGGCACCGCGCGATGAAGGCCACCCTGCGCTTGATGGGGCTGGTGCTGCTGGCCGGGCTGGGGCTGCAGCTCTACTTCGTCGGGCGGGTGGCGGCGATGGCGATCATCGATCCGCGATCGACCGCGTTCCAGCGCTCCGAGGCCTTCCGCCTGGCGCGGGGCGACGCACCGGTGCAGTGGCGCCAGACCTGGGTGCCGTACGACCGGATCGCCGACAGCCTGAAGCGGGCGGTGATCGCCTCGGAAGACGCCTCGTTCGCCGAGCACCGCGGCGTGGAGTGGGGCGCGATCGAAGGCGCCTGGCAGAAGAATGCGATCGCCGCCGAGCGCGCCGCGCGGCGGGCCCGGCGAGCGGGCGGCACCGCCCCGACACCCAAGGTCTACGGCGGCTCCACCATCACCCAGCAGCTGGCCAAGAACCTGTTCCTCTCGGGCGAGCGCACCCTGCTGCGCAAGGGCCAGGAACTGGTCCTGGCGCTGCTGCTGGACGCGCTGCTCTCCAAGCAGCGTATCCTGGAGCTGTACCTCAACAGCGTGGAATGGGGCAACGGCGTCTTCGGCGCCGAGGCCGCCGCCCAGCGTTACTACGGCAAGCCCGCCGCCCGGCTGAGCCCGGTCGAAGCGGCACGGCTGGCGGTGATGCTGCCCCGCCCCAAATTCTTCGAACGCGCGCCGCAATCGGCCTACCTCGGCCAGCGCGCGGCCACCATCGTCGGCCGCATGGGCGCGGTGCAGGCGCCCTGAACACCGTAACACCATGACCCGATCCCACCGCTCCGCCGCCCGCCTGCTGCCTGTGCTGGCCTTGCTCGGCGCACTTTGCACCTCCCCCACCCACGCCGCCGAGACCGCCGACGCCCTGCTGCGCAAAGGCCGCAACGCCGAGGCCCTGGCGAAGGCCGACGCGTTCCTGCAGAACCACCCGCGCGATGCGCAGATGCGCTTCGTCAAGGCCCGCGCCGAATCGGCTCTGGGACGGCGCGCCGCCGCCCTGGCCACGCTGCGCGAGCTGACGCAGGACTACCCCGCCCTGCCCGAGCCGCTCAACAACCTGGCCGCGCTGCAGGCCGCCGACGGCCAGTGGGACGCGGCGCTGCAGTCGCTGGAAGCCGCGCTGCGCCTCAAACCCGACTACGCCGTGGCATATGAAAACCTGGGCGACGTGTACCTGGCGCTGGCACAACAGCGGTATGCCCGTGCCCTGGTGCTGGACCCCGACAACGCTGCCTTGCGCGCCCGGGCCGCACGGCTGCAGCCGGCACCCACGCCGGCAGCGGCCGCAGCGCCCGCACCGGCCGCCTCTTCGTCGGACACGGCCCTGCCCGCCGAATCTCCCTCCGCATCGCCCCCCGCCCCGGTGACGGACCCAACCGAAAGCGGCATGGAAGATCCACCCTCGTCTGCCGAAACGACGCCCGTGTCGCCCACGTCGGTCGCGCCGTCGCTGCTGCCGGAACTGCCCGCGGCGGCCAGCACGCCGACGCGTTGAAGCGGCTGCGCCAGCATTTGTCCGCCGCTGATACTACGATCTTTAGAGCGTGTAGCCGTCGATTGGCAACGGCTACTAGCTATAAAAAACATAGCATGCGCATTCTTGGAATAGACCCGGGGCTGCAGACCACCGGCTTCGGCGTGGTGGATGCCGAGGGCCATGCCCTGGCCTACGTGGCCAGCGGCACGATCCGCACCACCCACCTGCCGCTGGGCGATTTGCCCGGCCGGATCAAGGTGCTGTACGAAGGCGTGCGCGAGGTGGTCGAGCGCTACAAGCCCGAAATCGCCACGGTCGAGATCGTGTTCGTCAACGTCAACCCGCAGTCCACCCTGCTGCTGGGCCAGGCGCGGGGTGCTTGTATCGCCGCGCTGGTAGCACGGCAAGAGCCGCTGCTGGTGACGGAGTACACCGCGCTGCAGATGAAGAAGGCGATCGTCGGCCACGGCCGCGCGGCCAAGAACCAGGTGCAGGAGATGGTCAAGCGCTTGCTGCAGCTGCCCGGCCTGCCGGGACCGGACGCGGCCGATGCGCTGGGCCTGGCGATCATTCAGGCGCATGCAGGGCATGCGATGGCCAAGCTGGCCGCGGTGGCGCCGCTGCAGCGGCGCCAGCATGCGATGTACAAGGATGGCCGGAGCTACTAGAGCGTGTATCCGCCCAGGGGCACGGACACACAGCCGGATGCAGCTCGATGCCATCGTCGCTAAATCGACGGTCGCCCCGCCAGGGCTTGGGCGTACGGTCTCCGCCGACGTTCTAACGGAGCTGCTCACCAGCAGTTCTCCGCATTCCACCCTCGTCCATTGAAATCCAGGATTCTGCGCTTAAAGTGTGAATACGCCCTGTTTGGTCAGCGCTGCGCTCAGAGGAGATTTCCATGTCCTGCACTATGCAAGTTATCGAGCTTAGCGCCCCAACCCAGCTTGCCGTATCGCACCGCGCAATCCCGGAGACGCCGAAAGATGGCGTTCTTCTTAAAACATCGGCAGTTTCTATTTGCTCCACCGACATTTCCCATTTTCACGGAAATCTGTCGGCCGAGCAGTACCCGGCCATTCTGGGTCACGAATATTGCGGCACCGTTGTCGACACAGGGGACGACTGCCCGTCCTCGCTGCTTGACCAGCGCCTTGCCTACTTCGGACAGACCGATTTTGGCGGGTTGGCCGAGTATCGCGCTTTGCGACCGCTCTTTGCCGGGGATTTGCGATCTTCACCCTTCAAGACGGGGCGCTACTTCCGCGACGACGAACGTGCTGCCGCCATTGCGCTCCCCGCCGAACTGGCGGATCGCGACGCCCCGTTGATCGAGCCGATTACGGCCGTGCTTCGATCCATTCTTTCCCATCCTCCCGCGGTCGGCAGCCGCGTGCTCGTGCTGGGCGGCGGCCCTTGCGGCGCGATCGCCGGAGCGATCCTGCAAAATCTCCATGCTACGAAGTCTGTTGCGGTTCTCGAAAACAATCCGGCGCATCAGGACATCGCCCGCAAAAATTATGCCGACATGGTATTTGGATCCACTGACGAACTTTGCGAATCGGAAGACAACGTCTTTGACTATGTTTTCGACGCGCTGCCGCCATTGGTGAATATCGATGCGGAATCATGCCCTCGGCGTGCGGCCATGCGTGCAACGAAACCGGGTTCCAAATACGTGCTGTACGGTGCCTCCCAGACCCTTCAGCAATTCGATACCTGGCTCATGCTGGCCAAGGGCATCACGCTGTCGTCGGCCGGCTTCGATGTCGACCACTTCCCTATGCATCACACGGCCTTCGTCATGAGAACCGCCAAGAAATTACTGCTCAGCAAAATTATCGATCCCGCCTGGATCATGACCAAGGACATGTCTTTTTGGAAGCCGAATGAGATCATCCATTTTTTTGAAAACTATCACCTCACCTCGCAGCTCAAAACAGTAATCCTTTTTGACAAATAACCGATATTTCCTCGGCGCTTCGGCCAGCATATCTTTCTTTTTCTGGGGTTTGCTGGGCGTCTCGATAGGCGCGCTGCTTCCGAATGCGATGCAGGATTTTTCCTTGTCGCCATTCATGGCAGGCATGCTTTTTGTCCTGTGGTCCATTGGCTTCAGCGCCGGCTCTTTCACAGCCACGGTGTTATTGCGGGCATATGGAGCGGTCCTGGTTCTCGCGGTGCTGTCCTGCGTTACCGCTGTTTTGTCGCTGCTGCAGTTCGCGACGATATACGCAGGCCATTTTTTCGCGCTCTATCTCGCTCTTGGACTTTGCGGCGGATCGATCTTCACTGCATCGCACACGCTTTTCGGAGATCTCTTCGCCGAACGCCGATCTTCGGCTCTGGCAGTCCTCGATGTCGTATTCAGTATCGGAAACATGGCGGCCCCACTTGCCATTGTGGCCCTGTTGCACCGGCAGATGCAGTGGCAAACTTTTTACCTGGTGCTCGCCATCGGATTTTCAGCCGTTGGAATCCTGTTCTTTTGGCAATTCACGCAACGCCGTTTCGCTGAGCGCTCTGCAAGATCGGCCACCACCATCGAAAAAACCGAAGCTGGCCACGGTGCGCCGCCCTTTGCCGAAGTCGCGGTATTGGCGATTGCCAGCTTCTCGCTCGGCACAGTCGAATGGACCCAGAATGTATGGTTCGTCACCTATGCGATCGAAGGTGGCATGGGACCGGACCTCGCGCGTTTCTGCATATCGGTCTTCACTGCCGGAATGATCGTCTCAAGATTATCCATCATCCTATTTGACGAAGGCGTGCAATCCGCTCGTGCTCAATGGGCGATGCTTTTCCTTGCGTTGAGTGGCGAAGCCCTTGTTGTCATGGGAAAGACCGTCCCCTCGATGTTGATCGGAAACTTCCTGCTAGGCAGTGGGATTGGCGGTCTGTTTCCGATATTTCTCGGGCGGGCCATGGATCGGAATCCCGCGTCAAGCGCCACGCTTTCGATGTTGATGGTTGTTTCTCTTACCCTGGGTGGACAGCTTGCGTCGTTCACTCTGGGTGCGCTCGCCGATCGATTTGGCGTCACAGCGGCTTTCTCCGCGACAATCCCGATGATCACCATCATGTGCCTGACATTCGGGATCTACCGACGGATGTAAGCACCAGCGGGTGCGCACCCCTAAATTTTTAGCCAGGGCCGGTCAAACCCGAATCCCGATACCTCACCCCCTACCACGCCCGCACCATCTGCGCGAAGCCGCGCGGGGCCTGGCGCTCGTCGGCGAAGGTGGCGATCTCGTAGTTGGCTTCTTCGGCCAGCAGGGCGCGCAGCAGCTGGTTGTTCATAGCATGGCCCGAGCGGAAGGCGCTGTAGGCGGCCAGCAGGGGGCGGCCGACGCAGTACAGGTCGCCGATGGCGTCGAGGATCTTGTGCTTCACGAACTCGTCGTCGTAGCGCAGACCGTCGCTGTTCAAGACCTTGTAGTCGTCCATCACGATCGCGTTGTCGAGACCGCCGCCCAGGGCCAGGCCGCTGGAGCGCATCGTCTCCACATCCTTGGTGAAGCCGAAGGTGCGGGCGCGGGCGATGTCGCGGCTGTAGTTGCCGACGCCGAAATCGAACTCGACGCGCTGGCCGGTCAGGTCGACCGCCGGGTGGTCGAAGTCGATCTCGAAGCTCAGCTTGTAGCCGTGGTACGGCTCCAGCCGCGCCAACTTGGCGGCAGCGCCCTCGCCCTGGCGCACCTCCACCGGTCGCAGTACGCGGATAAAACGCTTGGGCGCGCGCTGCAGCTCGATGCCGGCGCTCTGCAGCAAAAACACGAAGGACGACGACGACCCGTCGAGGATCGGCACCTCTTCGGCCGTGATGTCCACATACAGGTTGTCGATGCCCAGCCCCGCGCAGGCCGACATCAAATGCTCCACCGTATGCACCTTGGCGCTGCCGGTCGAGATGGTCGACGCCAGCCGCGTGTCGGTGACGGCGGTGGCCGCCATCGGAATGTCCACCGGCTCCGGCAGGTCGACCCGCCGGAACACGATACCCGTGTCCGGCTGCGCCGGCCGCAGCGTCAGCTCGACCCGCTGGCCACTGTGCAGGCCCACGCCGACGGCGCGGGTCAGTGTCTTGAGAGTGCGTTGCTGCAACATAGGCCCGGATTCTAGTTTTGGCGGGTTGCGCCCAGGTAAAGCAGGGACGTTCCCCCGCCTATCCCGCAGATAGCAAAAAGCGCACACCTTCCAAAAAGGCGATGTGCGCAGCACGAGCCGAACCCCCAGGGTGCCGCCGATCCGGCTCCGCCGGTCGGCCAGCACCGCCCCTCGAGGGGGAGGCGAAGACACGAAGTGCGAAGCCTGGGGGGAGCTAGATCTAGTCGGCCTGCTTGCGCAGGAACGCCGGAATTTCCAGGTCGTCCATGCCGCCGGAAGCCAGCGCATCGACCCGGGCAGCCGCCTGGGTACGGTTGGTGCGCCAGACGCTCGGCACGGCCATGTTGCCGTAGTCGGCCTGGGACACGCCGCTCAGGTGGTTGCCCGAGATCGCGCCGCCCGACACGCCCACCGGCAGGTTGAACGCCATGTCGTGGGTGCCGGTGCGCAGCACCTGCAGCGGCGGCGCGGTGCGGCGCTGCTGGCCTTCGCGCGACAGGCCGGTGGCCACCACGGTGACGCGGATCTGGTCGCCCAGGCTGTCTTCGTAGGCGGTGCCGTAGATGACGTGCGCATCGGGCGAGGCATAGGCGCGGATGGTGTTCATCGCCAGCTTCGATTCCGACAGCTTCAGGCTGCCCTTGGCGGCGGTGATCAGCACCAGCACGCCCTTGGCGCCCGACAGGTCGATGCCCTCCAGCAGCGGGCAGGCGACAGCCTGCTCGGCCGCGATGCGGGCGCGGTCGGGGCCGTCGGCCACGGCCGTGCCCATCATCGCCTTGCCGGGCTCGCCCATCACGGTGCGCACGTCCTCGAAGTCGACGTTCACATGGCCGGGCACGTTGATGATCTCGGCGATGCCGCCCACCGCGTTCTTCAGCACGTCGTTGGCATGGGCGAAGGCCTCGTCCTGGGTCACGTCGTCGCCCAGCACTTCGAGCAGTTTCTCGTTCAGCACCACGATCAGCGAATCGACGTTCGCCTCCAGCTCCAGCAGGCCGGCGTCGGCATTGGTCATGCGGCGGCCGCCTTCGAACTCGAACGGCTTGGTGACCACGCCGACCGTCAGGATGCCCATCTCCTTGGCGATCCGGGCGATGACGGGCGCCGCGCCGGTGCCGGTGCCGCCGCCCATGCCGGCGGTGATGAAGAGCATGTGGGCGCCGTCGATCGCCGCGCGGATGTCGTCCACCGCCGCTTCGGCCGCTTCCTTGCCCTTGTCGGGCTTGCTGCCGGCGCCCAGGCCGCTGTGGCCGAGCTGGATGGTGCGGTGCGACGCGGTGCGCGACAGGGCCTGTGCATCGGTGTTGGCGCAGATGAATTCGACGCCCTGCACCGCGCGGTCGATCATGTGCTCGACGGCGTTGCCGCCGCCGCCGCCGACGCCGATCACCTTGATCTGGGTGCCTTGGTTGAACTCTTCTACTTCGATCATTTCGATGCTCATGTGAATCTCCTTGAAACTGGTGCGGACGGATGCGGGAATGGAAGGGAATCTGAAAATCGGGTCATGCGGCGGGCTCCGGCGGGCCGGAGCGTCGCCATCGCCAACGCCGCTCGGACGGCGGCGGGCTGCCACGTGCCAGCCAGGGCTTGCAGGAATAGCTCATGCCAAGGCTCCTGCGGAGCAGAAAGCGCGCGACGTACCAGGGGCACCGTGGAGCCGGCTTTGCCGGGCCACCGGTGCCGCCCCCTGCAAGCGGGTCGGCGAAGACGCGCAGCGCGCAGCCTGGGGGTTCATTAAAAATTCCCCACGATGAAGTCCTTGAAGCGGCCGAAAGCCGTCTTCACGGAGCCATGTTTCTGCGCCACCTTGAAGCCGCGCAGCCGCGCCAGCCGGGCCTCTTCCATCAGGCCCATCACGGTGGAGGCGCGCGGCTGGCTGACCATGTCGGCCAAGGCGCTCGAATACTTGGGCACGCCGCGGCGCACCGGCTTCAGGAAGATGTCCTCGCCCAGCTCGACCATGCCGGGCATCACGGCGCTGCCGCCGGTCAGCACGATGCCCGACGAGAGCATTTCCTCGTAGCCCGACTCGCGGATCACCTGCTGCACCAGCGAGAAGATCTCCTCGATGCGCGGTTCGATCACGCCGGCCAGGGCCTGCTTGCTCAGCATGCGCGGGCCGCGGTCGCCCAGGCCCGGCACCTCCACCTGCGCGTCGGGATCGGCCAGCAGCTGCTTGGCGACGCCCGATTCGACCTTGATGTCTTCCGCATCCTTGGTGGGCGTGCGCAGCGCCATCGCGATGTCGCTGGTGATCAGATCGCCCGCGATCGGGATCACCGCGGTGTGGCGGATCGCGCCGCCGGTGAAGATCGCCACGTCGGTGGTGCCGGCGCCGATGTCGACCACCGCCACGCCCAGCTCGCGCTCGTCGTCGGTCAGCACCGCCTGGCTGCTGGCCAGCGGGTTCAGCATCAACTGGTCGACATCGAGGCCGCAGCGGCGCACGCACTTGACGATGTTCTCCGCCGCGCTCTGGGCGCCGGTGACGATATGCACCTTGGCTTCCAGCCGGATGCCGCTCATGCCGATCGGCTCGCGCACGTCCTGACCGTCGATCACGAACTCCTGCGGCTCGACCAGCAGCAGCCGCTGGTCGGTCGAGATGTTGATCGCCTTGGCGGTCTCCACCACCCGGGCCACGTCGGCCGGGGTGACTTCCTTGTCCTTGATCGCCACCATGCCGCTGGAATTGAGGCCGCGGATATGGCTGCCGGTGATGCCGGTGTAGACGCGGGTGATCTTGCAGTCGGCCATCAGCTCGGCCTCTTTGAGCGCCTGCTGGATGCTCTGCACCGTCGCGTCGATGTTGACGACCACGCCGCGCTTCAAGCCATGGCTCGGCGCCACGCCCAGGCCGGCCAGCTTCAGGTCGCCGCCCGACTGCACCTCGGCCACGACCACCATCACCTTGGCCGTGCCGATGTCGAGCCCCACCACCAGATCTTTGTACTCTTTTGCCATATGTGATCCCGTAATTCTTGTGCTGTGCGCTATATGTCGTTTTTCTCGGGCGCTGTCGGTTTCCTGGGCGCGGCCGGGACTGCCGGCCTGGGCCGAGGCACCGGCTTCGGCCGGGCCGCGACTTCGGCGCTGACGGTGGTCACGCCGCGCAGCCGCAGCGCATAGCCGTCGGCATGGCGCAGGTCGGCGGCCTCGAGCGCGTCGGACTTGCGGCCGTACTTGGCGGTCACGTCCTTCAGGGTGCGCACGAAGCGGCCGAGCCGCGTCTCCACCTCTTCCGGCGTGCCGCTGCCCAGCTCCACCACCGCGCCGCCAGCCAACGTCGCGCGCCAGCTGCCCCGGTTGGAGAGCAGCAGCTCTTCCAGCGGCATCTCGAGCGGCGCGACGACCGGCACCAGCCGGCGCTCCATCGCCAGCACCTCGCGGGCCTGGCCGTCGGGGCCGCCCAGGCGGGGCAGCGTGTCGTCCTCGGCATCGGCCACCTTCGGGTCGAACACCTCGCCGTGGTCGTTGACCATCGCCGAGCCGGTGTCGGGCCCCCAGAAGGCGACCGGCACATGCTCTTCCAGCACCACGTGCAGCCGGTTCGGGAACTCGCGGCGCACCGCGGCGCGGCGCACCCACGGCACCTGCTCGAAGGCCGCGCGGGTGCCGGCGATGTCGACGGTGAAGAAGTTGCCTTCGAGCTTCTGCGCGACATGGTCACGCAGCGTGGCCTCGTTGTTGTGGGCCAGGTCGCCCTCGATGACGATGCTGCCGAGCGCGAACGCAGGGTTGCGCACCACCCACCAGCCGCAGGCGGCCACGACCAGCGCGACGCAGCCCAGGAACAGGACCGCGGCGGTCACGTTCATGAGCCGGACGTCGAAGGGTTGCGGCAGCGTATCGGCCATGGATCTCTCAGGCCTGCACGGCGTGCGAATGCCGCACGGTGGCGGCGTAGTCGAGCGACGCGGTCGCGAGGATGCGCAGGCACAGTTCTTCGTAGCCGATGCCCGCGGCGCGCGCCGACATCGGCACCAGCGAATGCGAGGTCATGCCGGGCGAGGTGTTCATCTCCAGCAGGAAGGGCTGCCGGTCGCTTGCGCGGACCATGAAATCGGCCCGGCTCCAGCCGCGGCAGCCCAGCGTGCGGTAGGCGGCGAGCGCCAAGCGCTGCAGTTCGACCTCTTCGGCAGCAGGCAGGCCGCTCGGGCAGTCGTAGCGCACATCGTCGGTGAAATACTTGTTCTGGTAGTCGTAGAGCCCGCCCGGCGCGACGATGCGGACCACCGGCAGGGCGTGCGCCTCGGCGCCGGTGCCAAGCACCGGGCAGGTGTATTCCTCGCCGTCGATGAACTCCTCGCACAGCACGTCGGGGTCGTAGCGGGCGGCCAGCGCCACCGCGGCGCCGAGCGCGCCAGCCTCACGCACCTTGGTCACGCCGATGGACGAGCCCTCGCGCGGCGGCTTGACGATCAGTGGCAAACCCAGCACGCCCGGCACCGCATGCAGTTGGTCGGCCGAGTGCCGGTCCGGTGCCAGGCGCACGTAGCGCGGCACCGGCAGCGAATCGGCCTGCCACAAGCGCTTGGTCATGACCTTGTCTACCGCGATGGCGGACGCCATCACGCCGGGGCCGGTGTAGGGAATGCCCAGCAGTTCCAGAGCGCCCTGCACCGTGCCGTCTTCGCCGAAGCGGCCGTGCAGCGTGACGAAGCAGCGGGCGAAGCCCTCGGCCTTCAGCGCCGAGAGGTCGCGCTCGGTCGGGTCGAACGCGTGCGCATCGACACCGCGCGAACGCAGCGCCGCCAGTACGCCGGTGCCCGACATCAACGACACCTCGCGCTCGGCCGATGCGCCGCCCATCAGGACGGCCACCTTGCCGAAGGCCGCCACGTCGGGCGCGAATGGTGAATCGAATGTGCTCAACGCCTTTGTCCTTCCACGGCCATTTGCTCTGTTTCCTGTAGCAGGTCGACCAGCCTGCCGGGCACGGCGCCGATCGATCCGGCGCCCATGCAGAGCACCACGTCGCCGCCGCGGGCGTTGTCGCGGATCGCCTGCGGCAGATCGGCCACGTCGGCCACGAAAAGCGGCTCGACCTTGCCGGCCACCCGCAGCGCACGGGCGAGCGACCGGCTGTCGGCCGCCACGATCGGCGCCTCGCCGGCGGCATAGACCTCGGTCAGCAGCACCGCGTCGGCGAACTGGCCGATCACCTGCACGAAGTCGTCGAAGCAGTCCCGGGTGCGGCTGTAGCGGTGCGGCTGGAACGCCAGCACCAGCCGGCGGCCCGGGAACGCGCCGCGCGCCGCGGCCAGGGTGGCGGCCATCTCGACCGGGTGGTGGCCGTAGTCGTCGATCACGGTGAAGCGGCCGCCGCCGTGCGCCGCATCGACCGGCCAGTCGCCGTAGGGCTGGAACCGCCGGCCGACGCCCTTGAAGTGGGCCAGCGCTGCGACGACCGCCGCATCGGGAATGTTCAGCTCGACCGCGATGGCGATGGCCGACAGCGCGTTGAGCACGTTGTGTTCGCCGGCAAGGTTCAGCACCACCTCCAGGTCGGGCAGCACCACGCCGTTGCGCCGCTGCACGGTGAAGTGCATCTTGCCGGCCACGGCCCGCACGTTCAGCGCCCGCACCTCGGCGTCTACGGCGAAGCCGTAGCTGGTGACGGGGCAGGTGACCTGCGGCAGGATCTCGCGCACCGCCGGGTTGTCGATGCAGAGCACCGCCGTGCCGTAGAAGGGCATGCGGTGCAGGAAATCGACGAAGGCGCCCTTCAGCCGCGAAAAGTCGTGGCCGTAGGTCTCCATGTGGTCGGCGTCGATGTTGGTGACGACGGCCATCACCGGCAGCAGGTTGAGGAAGGAGGCGTCCGACTCGTCGGCCTCGACCACGATGTAGTCGCCGCTGCCCAGCTTGGCGTTGGCGCCGGCGCTGTTGAGCCGGCCGCCGATGACGAAGGTCGGGTCCAGGCCCGCCTCGGCCAGCACGCTGGTGACCAGGCTGGTGGTGGTCGTCTTGCCGTGGGTGCCGGCGATGGCGATGCCCTGCTTCAGGCGCATCAGCTCGGCCAGCATCAGCGCGCGCGGCACCACCGGGATGCGCTTCTCGCGGGCGGCCAGCACCTCGGGGTTGTCGGCCTGCACCGCGGTCGAGGTGACGACCGCGTCGGCGCCGTCGATGTGCGCGGCCGCATGGCCGATGCAGGTGCGGATGCCGAGCGCCTTCAGCCGGTGCAGCGTGGGACTGTCGCTCAGGTCGGAGCCGGAGATGGCGTAGCCCAGGTTGAACAGCACTTCGGCGATGCCGCTCATGCCGGCCCCCCCGAGGCCCACGAAATGGATGTGGCGAATCGCATGCTTCATGCGGAACGCTCCTTTTTTTGTAGCATGCAGTCGGCGCACGGCGCCGGCTGGAGGCACTTTTTATTCATATTCCGGGCGTTCATGCCACCAGCTCCTCGCAGGCGGCGACCATCGTCTCGACCGCGCCGGTCTTGCGCAGCGCCAGGGCTTTTTCGGCGCGGGCCTGCAACTCGCTGCGGGTCAGCGAATGCAGCAGCTGCGCGAGGCCCGCGGCGCCGAGCTGCGGCTGCGGCAGCAGCCAGGCGGCGCCGGCATCCGACAGGAAGCGGGCGTTGGTCGTCTGGTGGTCGTCCACCGCCGAGGGGAACGGCACGAAGACGGCCGCGGCACCCACGGCCGCGATCTCGGTCACCGTGCTGGCGCCGGCGCGGCACAGGACGACGTCGGCATCGGCGAAGGCCTGCGCGGTGTCGTCGATGAAGGGGTTGAGCGTCGCCTCGACGCCTGCCTGCGCATAGGCGGCGCGCAGGGCGTCGATCTGTTTCTCGCCGCTCTGGTGCACCACCACCGGACGCTCGGCCGCGGGGATCAGCGCCAGCGCTTGCGGCACCGTGTCGTTGAGCGCCTTGGCGCCCAGGCTGCCGCCGACCACCAGCAGCCGCAGCGGGCCGCTGCGGCCTGCGAAGCGTGCGGCCGGCACCGGCTGGGCGAGGAAGGCGGGACGCAGCGGATTGCCGATCCATTCGGCGATCTTCAGCACCTCGGGGAACGCGGTGAAGCTGCGGTCCGACACCTGGGCCAGCACCTTGTTGACCAGGCCCGCGACCGAGTTCTGCTCGTGCAGCACCAGCGGCCTGCCCAGCAGCAGGGCCATCAGGCCGGCGGGAAAGGTGATGTAGCCGCCGAAGCCCAGCACCACCTGCGGCCGCACCCGACGCAGCACCTGCACGCTCTGCCAGAAGGCGCGCAGCAGTCGCACCGGCAGCAGCGCCAGCGTGAGCGGACCCTTGCCGCGCACGCCCGAGAACGCGATCTGCTCGAAGGCGAAGCCGCGCGGCGGCACCAGCCGGCTCTCCATGCTGCCAGGCGCGCCGATCCAGTGCACCTGCCAGCCGGCCGCGCGCAGCGCCTCGGCCACGGCCAGGCCGGGGAAGATGTGGCCGCCGGTGCCGCCGGCCATGACGAGTGCGGTCTTTGCGCTCATACCCGCCCGCCTCTCATGAGCACACGATTCTCATAATCGATCCGCAGGACGATCGCGACGGCGATCAGGTTCATCAGGATCGCCGAGCCGCCGTAGCTCATGAACGGCAGCGTGAGCCCCTTGGTCGGCAGCGCGCCCAGGTTCACGCCCATGTTGATGAACGACTGGAAGCCGACCCACATGCCGATGCCCTGCGCCACCAGGCCGGCGAAGACCCGGTCGAGCGCGATCGCCTGGCGGCCGATGTGCATGATGCGGCGGGTCAGCCAGAGGAACAGCACGATCAGGATGCCCACGCCGACCAGGCCGCACTCCTCGCCGATCACCGCCAGCAGGAAGTCGGTGTGCGCCTCGGGCAGCCAGTGCAGCTTCTCGACGCTGCCGCCCAGGCCCACGCCGAAGATCTCGCCGCGGCCGATGGCGATCAGCGAGTGCGAGAGCTGGTAGCCCTTGCCGAGGGCGTGCTGCTCGCTCCACGGGTCGAGGTAGGCGAAGATCCGCTCGCGCCGCCAGGGGCTCGACATCACCATCGTGCCGAAGGCGAACACGATCACCGTGGCGATCATGAAGAACATGCGGGCGTTCACGCCGCCCAGGAACAGGATGCCCATGGCGATCACCGCGATCACCATGAATGCGCCCATGTCGGGCTCTGCCAGCAGCAGCGCGCCGACGATGGCCACCGCCAGCGCCATCGGCAGCACCGCGCGGAAGAAGCGTTCCTTCACCTCCATGCGGCGCACCATGTAGTCGGCCGCGTACAGCACGATCGCCAGCTTGGCGAGTTCGGACGGCTGGAAGTTCATCACGCCCATCGGCAGCCAGCGGCGCGCACCGTTGACGCTGCGGCCCACGTGCGGCACCAGCACCAGCATCAGCAGCACGATCGAGGCGACGAAGAGCCAGGGCGCCGCCTTCTCCCAGGTGCGCACCGGTACCTGGAAGGCCAGCACCGCCGCGGCGAAGGCCAGCACCAGCGCCATCACGTGGCGGATCAGGAAATAGGTCTGGCTGTAGCCCATGCGGCCGAAGCGCGGGTTGTCGGGCATCGCGATCGAGGCCGAATACACCATCACCAAGCCCCAGACCAGCAGCGCCGCGGTGACCCAGAGCAGCGCCTGGTCGAAGCCCAGCAGCCGCGCCGGTGCCGACTGGGTGCGGGCGAATTCGCGAGAGCCGATGCGCACCGGCAGCACCTCGCCCGCCGCCTGCGACAGGCCGCCGAACCAGCCGTGCATGCGGGCACCGAGGCCCGGGGTTGCGGACTCGGCGCTCATGAAGAAGAAACCTCGGTGGTGGGCGCGTGCGCGTCGTTGTCTTGGCTGCCCTGGCCGCCCGCCAGGGCGTCTTCGGCCAGCGCCTCAACCGCCTCGCAGAAGACGCGGGCACGGTGCGCGTAGCCGGTGAACATGTCGAAGCTGGCGCAGGCGGGCGAGAGCAGCACCGCATCGCCGGCCTGCGCCAGACCGCGCGCGGCCTGCACCGCGTCCTGCAGCGTGTCGGCCGCGACCTGCGGCACGCCGGCATCGGCCAATGCGGCGCGGATCGCCACGGCGTCGCGGCCGATCAGCACCACGCCGCGGGCATGTGCCGCCACGGGGGCCGCCAGCGGCGAAAAGTCCTGGCCCTTGCCGTCGCCGCCCAGGATCACGACGATGCGCCGCTCTGCGCCCAGGCCCTGCAGCGCGGCGACGGTGGCGCCCACGTTGGTGCCCTTGCTGTCGTCGAAATACTCGACGCCCTCGACCACCGCGACCGACGCGACGCGGTGCGGCTCGCCGCGGTACTCGCGCAGGCCGTAGAGCATCGGCGCCAGCGCGCAGCCCGCGGCTTGGGCCAGGGCCAACGCCGCCAGGGCATTGACCGCGTTGTGCCGGCCGCGGATGCGCAGCGCGTCGGCCGGCATCAGGCGCTGCAGGTGCAGGTCTTCGGCGGCGGCACGGCGCGACTTGCGGGTCTCGTCGGCCTCCAGCGCGCGGCTGAGCCAGGCCATGCCGTTGACCAGGTCGATGCCGTAGTCGCCCGCGCGCTGCGGCGCATCGGCACCGAAGCTGAACCAGGTGCGCGCGACCGGCTTGGGTTGCCTGAGCTTGAAGGGCGTGCGCCGTGCCGGCGTGACGGCGGTGGCCGCATCGGCGGCTGCGGGTGCCGGCTGCGCCGCGCCGTCCAGCATCGCCATCACCCGCGGGTCTTCGCGGTTGAGCAGCATCAGCGCGCGGCTGCCGAACACCCGTGCCTTGGCGGCGGCGTAGGCGTCGAGGCTGCCGTGCCAGTCCAGGTGGTCCTGCGAGATGTTGAGCACCGTGGCGGCGGTCGGCTCGAAGCCCTGCACGCCGTCGAGCTGGAAGCTGGAGAGTTCCAGCACCCAGACGTCGGGCAGCGTGTCGGCGTCGATGTGCGCGGACAGGGTGTCGAGCAGCGTGGGGCCGATGTTGCCGGCCACCGCCACCGTCTTGCCGGCGCGCTCGACCAGCAGGCCGGTGAGCGCGGTGACGGTCGTCTTGCCGTTGGTGCCGGTGATCGCCAGCACCGCGGGTCGGTAGCCGGTGAGCACGGCGGGAGGCTCGATCGGGACGGCGTCGGCGAAGTGCAGCGGGTCGTCGGCGTCGGGGATGGCGGCGACGGCGGTGGCCGTGCCGTCGGTGTCGGCGGCTGACGGCGTGTCGGAATGGGCAGCGGGAACGTCGGCGGGCGCTGCCGTGTCGGAATCGATGGCCGCATCGGCGTCGGCATCCACAGTGGAAGACGCATCGGGTGCGGGATCGGCGGACGGGGTATCGACGCCCTCCGCGTCCGCAGCTTCCCCTCGTGTCACGCCGTCGATTGCGTCCGGCGCAGCGGTGGCGTCGGCCGCGTCCGCCGTCTGGTCGCGCAAATCGGCCAGCGCGCGGGCGAACAGGTCCAGCTCGCCGCCCACCGGCAGGCCCAGCGCCCGCGCGGCGTCCAGCACCTCGGCCGTCACCGTCGGCGGAAGGCCGGGCGAGCGGTAGACCGCGCGCACCGCGGCGCCTTCGACCAGCGCCGCGGTCAGCGGGCCGGCGACGAAGGTCGCGCCGGGCACGTCATGGCGCAGCGCGGTCAGCTGCGGCGGCGCCTCGCGGGTGTCGGCCACGGTCACCCCTGCGCCGTGGCGCGCGCACCAGCGCGCCATGGCCAGGCCCGAGGCGCCGAGACCCAGGACCAGTACGGGGAGGTCTTGCAGATGGCGCATGCGCTTACCGGAGCTTCAGCGTGGAGAGACCGACCAAGCACAGCAGCATCGTCACGATCCAGAAGCGCACGACGACCTGGGTCTCCTTCCAGCCGCTTTTCTCGAAATGGTGGTGCAGCGGCGCCATCTTCAGCAGCCGGCGGCCTTCGCCGTAGCGCTTGCGGGTGTACTTGAAGTACAGCACCTGGGCCATCACCGACAGCGCCTCGGCCACGAAGATGCCGCCCATGATCGACAGCACGATCTCCTGGCGCACGATGACCGCGATGGTGCCCAGCGCTGCGCCCAGCGCCAGCGCGCCCACGTCGCCCATGAAGACCTGCGCCGGATGCGCGTTGAACCACAGGAAGGCCAGGCCCGCGCCGGCCATGGCCGCGCAGAAGATCAGCAGCTCGCCCGAGCCGGGGATGTGCGGGAACAGCAGGTAGCGCGAGAAGGTGGCGTTGCCGGTGATGTAGGCGAAGATGCCCAGCGCCGAGCCGACCATCACCACCGGCATGATCGCCAGGCCGTCGAGGCCGTCGGTGAGGTTGACCGCGTTGCTCGATCCGACGATGACCAGGTAGGTCATGATCACGAAGCCGAACACGCCCAGCGGATACGACACTTCCTTGAAGAAGGGCAGCAGCAGGCCGGCCTTGGGCGGCAGGTCGACGTCGAAGCCCGAGCGCACCCAGGTGCCGAAGAGCTCGATCACCCGCCAGTTGGAGCTCTCGGAGATGCTGAACACCAGGTACAGCGCCGCGACCAGGCCGATCAGCGACTGCCACATGTACTTCTCGCGCGAGCGCATGCCCTCGGGGTCCTTGCGCACCACCTTGCGCCAGTCGTCCACCCAGCCGATGGCGCCGAAGCCCAGCGTCACCAGCAGCACGATCCAGACGAAGCGGTTGGCCAGATCGGCCCAGAGCACGGTCGAGATGGCGATCGCCAGCAGGATCAGCACGCCGCCCATGGTCGGCGTGCCGCTCTTGGAGAGATGCGTCTCCATGCCGTAGCCGCGCACCGGCTGGCCGATCTTGAGCGCGGTGAGGCGGCGGATCACGAACGGTCCGGCGGCCAGGCTCAGCAGCAGCGCGGTCATCGCGGCCATCACGGCGCGGAAGGTGAGGTACTGGAACACGCGCGCCCAACCGAAGTCGGGCGAGATCGTCTGCAGCCACTGCGCCAGGCTCAGCAGCATGCGGCGGCTCCGGTGGGGGCGGCCCGGCGGGCGGGTTCAGGGAACGGCATGGCGGGTCGCCTCGTGGTGGGATGGTTGTTCTGGAAAAGCGGCGCCGCCGGCATCGGCCGCGAGGCGTTCGAGGGCCTGGACCACCCGCTCCATCTGCATCGAGCGGGAGCCCTTGACGAGGACGCTGGCGGCCTCGCGGGTGGCCAGCAGCACGGTGGCTTCGAGCGCGGCGTAGTCGGCGAAATGGCGGCCGTCGCCGCCCGCCTGCGCGAAGCGGGCCACGGCGGCGGTGGACTGGGCGCCCAAGGCGAAGAGCCGCTCGATGCCGCGCTCTCGCGCATAGGCGCCGGCCTCGGCGTGGAACGCGGGGCCCTGGATGCCCACCTCGCCCATGTCGCCCAGCACCAGCAGGCGCGGGCCGGGCAGCGCGGCCAGCACGTCGATCGCGGCGCGCACCGAATCCGGGTTGGCGTTGTAGCTGTCGTCCACCAGTGTGACCGCCCGTCCCTGCACCGTCAGCTGCGCCGCACGCGAGCGGCCCTTGACCGGGTGGAACGCGCCCAGCCCGGCGGCGATGGCCGGCAGCCGCACGCCGGCGGCCAGCGCGCAGGCGGCGGCGGCCAGCGCATTGCGCAGGTTGTGGCGCCCGGCGACGGCCAGGTGGAAGCCGAGCGAGCCTTCCGGCGTGTCGGCGCGGACCCGCCAGGCGTCGCCCTGCCATTGCGCGTCGGCAAGGCGCAGGTCGGCGTCGGGCACCGCGTCGGCGGCCGCGTCGGTGAAGGTCAGGCAGCGCCGGGCGCCGGCCAGGGTGCGCCAGAGCGGGGTGAAGGTGTCGCCCGCGGGGAACACGGCCACGCCGTCGTCGGGCAGCGCGGTCAGCACCACGCCGTTCTCGTGCGCCACCGCTTCGACGGTGTGCATGAACTCCTGGTGCTCGCGCTGGGCGTTGTTGACCAGTGCCACGGTGGGCCGGGCCATGTGGGCCAGCACCGCGATCTCACCGGGGTGGTTCATGCCCAGCTCGACAACGCCGGCACGGTGGTGGGGCCGCAGCCGCAGCAGCGTCAGCGGCACGCCGACGTCGTTGTTCAGGTTGCCCTGGGTGGCGAAGGCGGCCTCTGCGTGCGCCGCGCGCAGGATCGACGCGACCATCTGGGTGACGGTCGTCTTGCCGTTGCTGCCGGTCACCGCGATCAGCGGCAGCCGGAACTGCAGGCGCCAGCCGGCGGCCAGCGCGGCCAGCGCGGCGCGGGTGTCGGGCACCTCCACGCCCTGCAGGCCGGCCGCGGCCAGGCCGCCGTGGGCGATGGCCGCCTGCGCACCGGCGGCGCGTGCCTCGGCCAGGAAGTCGTTGGCATCGAAATGCTCGCCGCGCAGCGCGACGAACAGGTCGCCGGGCTGCAGGCTGCGGGTGTCGGTGTGCACCCGCGCGATCGGCAGCGTGCCGTCGCCGACCAGGCGGGGGCCGCCGGTCCAGGCGTGGGCCTGCGCCAGCGTCAGCTGCATCGGCATGGAAGCGGTGGTGTCGTGCGGCGTCATGCGCGGGCCTCGTGTGCGGCGCGGCGGTCGAGTGCGTCCTCGACCTGTTCGCGGTCGGAGAACGGCAGCCGCGTGCCGGCGATGTCCTGGTAGTCCTCGTGGCCCTTGCCGGCCACCAGCACCACGTCGTGCGGGCCGGCCTCGGCCACCGCGCGGCGGATCGCGAGGGCACGGTCGACCTCGGTCTCGGCACGGGTGCCGACGGGCAGGCCGACGGCGGTCTGCGCGACGATCGTAGCGGGCGATTCGTGGCGCGGGTTGTCGCTGGTGATCCAGACGCGGTCGGCCTGCTGCGCGGCGGCGGCGGCCATGCGGGGCCGCTTGAACGGATCGCGCCCGCCGCCGCAGCCGAAGACGCAGACCAGCGCCCCGCCCCGCTCGGCCGCCAGGGGCCGCAGCGCCTGCAGTGCCTTCTCCAGCGCGTCTGGCGTGTGGGCGTAGTCCACCGCCACCAGCGGCGCGCCGGCGCGGGCGATGCAGTCCATGCGGCCCGGCACCGGCGCGAGGTCGGCGCAGGCGGCCACGGCGGCGGCCAGCGGCACGCCCAGCGCCCGCAGCGTGCCCAGCACGCCGAGCAGGTTGTAGAGGTTGAAGCGGCCGATCACCGGCGCGGCCAGCGGGTGCCGGTCGGCGCCCTCGACCACGGTGCAGCGCAGGTGGCCGACAGCGTCGTAGCCGATGTCTTCGGCGGTCAGACGCGCCGGGCCCTGCAGCGACACGGTCCACAGGTCGACCGAGCCCGCAGGCACGATGCGGGCCAGCTCGGCACCGGCCGCGTCGTCGATGTTGACCACCGCGGCCTGCAGGCCCGGCCAGACGAAGAGGCCCGCCTTGGCCTGCCAGTAGGCCTCCATCGTGCCGTGGTAGTCGAGGTGGTCTTGGGTGAAGTTGGTGAACACCGCCACGCGGATCCGGGTGCCGTCCAGCCGCCGCTCGGCGATGCCGATGGACGACGCCTCGATCGCGCAGGCGCCCAGGCCGGCATCGGCGAAGCGGCGGAACTCGCGCTGCAGCAGCACCGGGTCGGGCGTCGTCAGGCCGCTGCTCACCACCCGGGGCGGGATTCCGATGCCCAAAGTGCCGATCAGCCCGCATCCGGTGCCGGCTTCATGCTCTACTTTCGATAGCGCCTGCGCCAGCCACCAAGCGGTGGTCGTCTTGCCGTTGGTGCCGGTGACCGCCAGCACGTCGAGCGCGGCCGAGGGTGCGCCGAACCATTCCGCGGCCAGCGGCCCGGTCGCGGCCTTGAGGCCCGCGAACGCCGCCACCGGGCCGGCGCCGTCGAAGTCGAATGCGGCGATGCCTTCGTGCTCGACCAGGCAGGCGGCCGCACCCTGGGCGAAGGCGGCCCGCACATGCGCTCGGCCGTCGCTCGCCGCGCCGGGCCAGGCGATGAAGCCGTCGCCGGCACCGACCTTGCGGCTGTCGACCTGCAGGCCGCCGTGGACGTGCGCGCGCAGCCACTCCAGCGCCTGCGGCACGGTGGTGAAGGCGGGCATCGGAGAGGCGACGGCCATCAGAACGACTCCTCGACTTCGGTCGCGACGATCTGCGGCTTGACCGCCATGTCGGGCTGCACGCCCATCATGCGCAACGTCTGCTGCACCACCTCGCCGAAGACCGGGCCGGCCACGGTGCCGCCGTAGTAGGAGCCGGCGTTGGGCTCGTCGATCATCACCGCGACGATGATCCGCGGCTTCTCGATCGGCGCCATGCCGGTGAACCACGAGCGGTACTTGCCGGCGGCGTAGCCCTTGCCGGCCTGCTTGCGGGCGGTGCCCGACTTGCCGCCGATCGAATAGCCCACCGTCTGCGCCTTCTGGCCGGTGCCGCCGGGGCCGGCGGCCAGCCACAGCATGTGGCGCACCGCGGCCGCGTTCTGCGGCGAGAAGACCTGGGTGCCGACCGCGGGCGTGTCCGACTTGAGGATGGTGGCCGGGATGATCTGGCCGTCGTGCGCGAAGGCGGTGTAGGAGCGCGCCATCTGGAACAGGCTGGCCGACAGGCCGTAGCCGTACGACATCGTCGCCTGCTCGATCGGCTTCCAGGTCTTCCACGGGCGCAGCCGCCCTGTCACCGCGCCCGGGAACGAGATCTGCGGCTTCTGGCCGAAGCCCAGCGCCGAGAAGCTGTCCCACATCTCGTGCGCCGTCATCCTCTGCGACACCTTGGTGGCGCCCACGTTGCTCGACTTCTGGATCACGCCCTCGACCGTCTGCATGCCGTAGTTGTGGGTGTCGGTGATCGTCGAGCCGGTGACGGTGATGCGGCCCGGCGAGGTGTCGATCATCGTGCTGGGCTTGACGCGGCCCAGCTCCAGCGCGGTGCCGATGGTGATCGGCTTCATGGTGGAGCCGGGCTCGAAGGTGTCGGTGAGCGCGCGGTTGCGCAGCTGCTCGCCGGTGAGGTTCTGGCGCTTGTCGGGCACGTAGCTCGGATAGTTGGCCAGGGCCAGGATCTCGCCGGTGACGGTGTCGAGCACCACCACGCTGCCGGCCTTGGCCTTCTGGGCGATCACCTGGTCGCGCAGCTTCTGGTACGCGAAGAACTGCACCTTGCTGTCGATCGAGAGCTGGATGTCCTTGCCGTCGAGCGGCGGCACCGTCTCGCCCACGCTCTCGACCGCGCGGCCCAGGCGGTCCTTGATCACCCGGCGCGAGCCGGCCTTGCCGCCGAGCGCCTCGTTGAAGGCCAGCTCGATGCCTTCCTGGCCGCGGTCTTCCACGTTGGTGAAGCCGACGATGTGCGCCGCCGACTCGCCTTCGGGGTACTGGCGCTTGTATTCCTTGCGCTGGTAGATGCCCTTGATGTCGAGCGCGGCGATCTGCTTGACGATGGGCTCGTCGACCTGGCGCTGGATCCAGACGAAGCTTTTGTCCTCGTCGGCCAGCTTCTTGTCGAGCGCGGCGGGCGTCATGTCGAGCAGCCTGGCCATCTGGCGCAGCTTGGCGACCACCTCCGGGTCCTGCCGGTCGACATCCTCGGGAATCGCCCAGATGCTGGGCGCGATGACGCTCGACGCCAGCAGCAGGCCGTTGCGGTCGAGGATGCGGCCGCGGTTGGCGGGCAGCTCCAGCGTGCGGGCGAAGCGCACCTCGCCCTGGCGCTGGAAGAAGTCGTTGCCGATGACCTGCACGTACACCGCCCGCGCGACCAGCCCCGTGAAGCCGAGCGCGATCGCGGCCACGATGAACTTGCTGCGCCAGACCGGCGTCTTGCTGGCGAGCAAGGGGCTGGAGGTGTACTGGACGCTGCGGCTGCGGCTCATCGCGTGGCCTTCCTTGCTGCGGCTGCGGCCGTGGCCGCGGCGGCCGCGGGCGTGCCGGCGGGCGGCGTCGCGGTGCGGGTGGGCGGCAGCACCGGATAGCCGATGTACTGGGTGATCGCCGGCGTGGCGGCCTGCATCTTGAGCTGGTCGCGGGCGAGCCTCTCGACCCGCAGCGGCGTGGCCTGGGCGCGCTTGTCGACCTGCAGCCGGTCGCGCTCGACGTCGAGACGCACCGCCTCGGCCCGCACCCGCTCCAGCTCGGTGAACAGGCGGCGCGATTCGTACTGGGTGTGCACCAGATACAGCGCACTGGCCAGCACGGCCATCAGGAGCACGACGGACAGCCGCGTCATGGTGCAGACCCGCTCACAGCGGGACCTCGGTGCGTTCGGCCACCCGCAGGATCGCGCTGCGCGACCGCGGGTTGGCGGCCACCTCTTCGGCCGAGGCGCGCAACCGGCCCAGCGCCTTCAAGTGCATCGGCTGCGGCGCGGCGAAGGGCGCGCGGCGGTCGTACACCTCTTTGGAGTGCCGGGCGATGAAGGTCTTGACGATGCGGTCTTCGAGCGAATGGAAGCTGATCACCGCCAGACGGCCGCCCGGGCGCAGCACCGACAGGCTGGCCTCTAGCGCCTGTTGCAGCTCTTCAAGCTCGGCATTGATGAAAATCCGAAGAGCCTGAAATGTGCGCGTTGCAGGGTTCTGGCCCTGCTCGCGGGTTTTGACCGTACCAGCCACGAGCTCGGCCAGCTCGGTGGTGGTTGAAATTGGGCCCCGTTCCTGTCGGCGAGCTGCAATCGCCTTTGCAATCGGTAGAGCAAACCGTTCTTCGCCATAGTCACGAATCACCTCCGCCATCTGTGGGATCTCGGCCGTGGCCAGCCAGTCGGCCACGCTCTCGCCGCGCGTGGTGTCCATGCGCATGTCGAGCGGGCCGTCGAAACGAAAAGAAAAACCCCGTGCGGGGTTGTCGATCTGCGGAGAGCTGACACCGATGTCCATCAGCAGGCCATCGGCGCTGGCCGGCGGCAGATCGCCGAGTTGGCGGAAGCCCTCGTGGCGGATGGCGAAGCGCCGGTCCTCGATCCGCGCCGCCTCGGCGATCGCGTCCGGGTCCTTGTCGAAGGCGAGCAGCCGGCCCGCGGCCGAGAGGCGCGACAGGATCAGCCGCGCATGGCCGCCGCGGCCGAAGGTGGCGTCGATATAGGCGCCGCCGCCCGAGACGACGAGCGCGTCCACCGCTTCCTGCAGCAGGACGGTGGTGTGGTGGTTGGGCACGTCGATCGACACCGGCGGCCTCAGAAGGAAAAGTCCTTGAACGCATCGGGCATCGCGCCCTGCAGCGCTTCGGCTTCCTGCGCCTCGTAGGCGGCCTTGTCCCACAACTCGAAATGGCTGCCCATGCCGAGCAGGATCGTGTCCTTGACGATGCCGGCGGCCTGGCGCAGTTCGGGCGAGACCAGCACCCGGCCGGTGGCGTCCATCTCCACGTCCATCGCGTTGCCGAGGAAGATGCGCTTCCACCACTGGGCCGACATCGGCAGCTGGGCGATGCGCTCGCGAAACTTCTCCCATTCGGGGCGCGGGAAAACCATCAGGCAGCCGTCGGGATGCCGGGTGATCGTCAGCTGGCCCGCCGCCGTCGCCGCCAGGACGTCACGATGCCGCGTAGGGACGGACAGCCGCCCCTTCGCATCGAGACTCAGCGATGACGCTCCTTGAAACACGACTGGAAGACCCCTGGGTTTGGATTCGCTTGTAGTGCCGGGGGAAAGCGGGCGCGCAGCCACTTTTCACCACTTAATTGCACTTTTTTGCACTGTAGCAGGAAAAGCGGCGCACACCAATGCCGGCTATCAACTTCCACAATGAAATCAACAACTTACAAGCACTTGCGAATGCCTGTTGTGAGGGAAAAACCTTCTGAATTAAGCACTTAGGAGAGCCAGTCAAAGTGCTTCCTCAGACCCGGCCGACCTGTGCGAAGCAGGCCCGACACGTAACAAACCTGCGGAAACACCGACGTCGCAGCGCGCACCCTGCCTGCACCGGTGCTTCCCGCTGTCCTACGCCAGCGCGAAGGCTCGGGTCCTAAAGCGCGTTACGCACTTGACGTACCCGCGGGGGTCCCGCAGGCGGGTGATCGCAAGGCGCGGGCCGCCGCCAAAAGCTCGTCCTCGGCAAGGACCGCAACGCCGCGAGCGCCTGCCCACGGAACCCACCCTTCGGGAAAGCCGGGGAGAGGCCCGGCTTTCGCGGTTAAGAGCGGCTAACACAACCCTTCTGGCGTCGTTGCCGCACCTTGTCGTACTACTCGTACTGTCTGCGATGCGGCGCCTAGCCAGAACCGCTTCGCTGGGTTGTGTTAGCCGCTGTAAGTCGAGGTGCGTGACACGCTCTGGACGCGAGAAGACCACGCCTGGCGTTCGCACGCGGCGTGGCCTGGTTGCAGGCAGCAGTTTTCTATGCCGAATGCACCGCCCGTACGCGGCGAACCGTGGCGATCTGCGGCGCTTCGTCCGCCTAGAGGATGTAGCGAGACAGGTCTTCGTCCTTGCTCAATTCGCCCAGGCGCTTGTCGACATAGGCGACATCGACCGTCACCGTCTGACCGGACATGCGGGCCGCGTCGAAGCTCACCTCGTCGAGCAGCCGCTCCATCACCGTCGACAGGCGCCGCGCGCCGATGTTCTCGGTGCGCTCGTTGACGTCGTAAGCGATGTGGGCCAGGCGGGTGATGCCCTCGGGCGCGAAATCGACCTCGACGCCCTCCGTCGCCAGCAGCGCCTGGTACTGCTTGACCAGCGACGCATCGGTCTGGGTGAGGATCGCTTCGAAATCCTGGACCGAAAGCGACTGCAGCTCGACACGGATCGGAAACCGGCCCTGCAGTTCGGGGATCAGGTCGCTCGGCTTGCTCAGGTGGAACGCGCCCGAGGCGATGAACAAGATGTGGTCGGTCTTGACCATGCCGTACTTGGTCGAGACCGCCGTGCCTTCCACCAGCGGCAGCAGGTCGCGCTGCACACCCTGGCGCGAGATGTCGGCACTGCTGCCACCGCCCTCGCTGCGCGAGGTGACCTTGTCGATCTCGTCGATGAAGACGATGCCGTTCTGCTCTGCGTTGGTCACAGCGCGGGTGCGACTGTCTTCCTCGTTGACCAGTTTGCCAGCCTCCTCCTCCACCAGCAGCTTGATCGCCTCGTCGATCCGCAGCTTGCGGGTCCTGCGTTTGGTAGCGCCCATCTGGCTGAACATGCCGCGCAGCTGCTCGGTCATCTCTTCCATGCCGGCCGGGCCGCTCACCTCCAGAGCCCGGGCGGGCTCGGCCAGATCGATCTCGATCTCCCTGTCGTCGAGCTGCCCCTCGCGCAGCTTCTTGCGGAAGGCCTGGCGGGCACCACCCTCGGGCGCGGCCAGGGCCGGCGCGGCCGAGGCGTCCGGCACGCCGGTGGGGCGGGCCGGCGGAATCAGCACGTCGAGGATGCGGTCCTCGGCGGCGTCCTCGGCGCGGGCGCGGTGCTTCTTCATCTCGGATTCGCGGGTCTGCTTGACCGCCACCTCGACCAGGTCGCGGATGATCGAGTCGACATCCTTGCCGACGTAGCCCACCTCGGTGAACTTGGTGGCCTCGACCTTGATGAAGGGCGCGTCGGCCAGGCGGGCCAGCCGGCGGGCGATCTCGGTCTTGCCGACGCCGGTCGGGCCGATCATCAGGATGTTCTTCGGCGTGATCTCGTGGCGCAGCTTGCCCTCGACCTGCTGGCGCCGCCAGCGGTTGCGCAACGCGATCGCGACGGCCCGCTTGGCCTGCTGCTGGCCGACGATGTGGTGGTCGAGTTCGGAGACGATCTCCTGGGGGGTCATGGAGGACATGGCGTGCTCGGAATTGGGTTGCTATTCAATTGATAGCTGATTGCCGGCGTGCGGCGCCGGCTACAGCCATTTTTCTCTTGGAGATGGGTGTCCGGGACGTACCGAAGGCGTTGGCACCGATGGCGACGCGCGGCGACCGACCTCACCCTGCCGCGTCAGTCGAGGGTTTCCAGGGTGTGGTGCATGTTGGTGTAGATGCACAGCTCGCCCGCGATCTCCAGCGACTTCTTGACGATGTCGCGCGGCGCCAGATCGGTGTGCTCCAGCAGCGCCTTGGCGGCCGAATGCGCGTAGGCGCCGCCCGACCCGATCGCCACGATGCCCTGCTCGGGCTCCAGCACGTCGCCGTTGCCGGTGATGATCAGCGAGGCGGTGCGGTCGGCCACCGCCAGCATCGCCTCCAGCCGCCGGAGGACCCGGTCGGTGCGCCAGTCCTTGGTCAGCTCGATCGCGGCGCGGACCAGCTGGCCCTGGTGCTTTTCCAGCTTGGATTCGAACCGCTCGAAGAGCGTGAAGGCATCGGCGGTGGCGCCGGCGAAGCCGGCCAGCACCTTGTCGTGGTGCAGCTTGCGCACCTTGCGGGCGGTGCCTTTGACGACGATGTTGCCGAGCGTGACCTGCCCGTCGCCGCCGATCGCCACCCGGATACCCTGCGGCGTCTGGCGGCGCACGCTGAGGATGGTGGTGCCGTGAAATTGTTCCATAGCCGCGTCAGGTAGGGCCGGAGCCCCGCTTTGCAATGCCGCGACGGCCGGCCGAAACCGCTGGAAACAAGCCCGGAGGTCGCCGGGCGAGGGCGGGGGGGCGACAGACTAATCTTTGCGGGCGTGCACCCGGGCGTATTCGTCCACCCCGATGACGTTCAGGAACGTGGCCGCCAGTCGATGCAGGTTGCGGAACTGCACCTTGCGCCCGGCGGCGGCCTGCGCCGCGGCCCAGTTGAGGACCGAGCCGGCCGCCGAGAAATCCATCCGCACCAACCGGTCGCACGAGACGATCACCGTGTCGGCACCGTGCTCGGCCGCGGCGTCGAGCCGGGCGATGGCGGCATCCGGGTCGCCGGTGATCTCACCGGCCAGCTCGGCCACCGGCGCGGGCGGCAGCAGGGTCTGAGTGAGCACCGGGAAGTGCGACCCGAAGCCCGCCCCCCGGGCATCCGGGGGCGGCACCGTGGCCCCTGCGGCGGCGGCCGACAGGTCTGGACCGAGAGTCGAATCGTCCTCCGCCGCGCTGCCGCTGACGGTGCGGCATTCGCAGCGCGCCGGCTGCCACGAGGGCGGCGAGACCTCGTAGGTGACGCAGTAGTCGAGCGCCACCATCTCGAAGGCATCGGGCTGACCCAAGACGCGCAGCACTTCCATGTGCAGCCGCCACCAGATGGGATCGACCAGCGCATCGGCCGACGGGGTGCGCGCCTGCAGCGCCTGCAGCAGCGACTCGACCCCGGCCAGCCGGATCGGGATCCGCAGATCGCCCCAGCGGGTGAAAGCGGCCAGCAGCGGCAGCACCACGTCGTCGTGGAAGCCTTCCAGCGCCGACCAGTCGAGCAGCCAGGGCGCGGGCGCATCGACCAGGGAATCCTCCAGTGCTTTGACGGCGGCGCCGTCGACCTGCGCCGCGCAGTGCCAGCGGAAATCGTCCTGCTCCAGCGAATGGGTCGCCGTGCCCGGCGGGCAGACCCAGTACCAGGACGGCGGCGACCGACCGAAGCGCTGCGCGAACTCCAGCGCCGCCGACTCGAAACGCTCCTGTTGGCCGATACAGCGGTAGAGGTCGAACAAAGCACCCCATGCGGACTCGCTCGCGCCGCCGTCTTCCGCGGCCAGCAGCCGCAGCGCGGCCTCCGCGCCGCTGTAGTCGGCATTGGCGAAGCGGATCGCGGACTCCTCGAGCTGCGGATCGTGAACGAAGCCGGGCAGGTCCTCGACCGTGGACTGCAGCTCCAGCTCCGCCATCAGGGGCGGCGCCTCGGGCAGATCGTGGCCGGCGTCGGGAAGTTCGATGTCGACCTGCAGATCGCCGGATACGGGGGCCCCGGTATCGGGGCCGCCGCGCGCGGCGCCGCCGGACGCCGATGCCCGGGCACGATGGGCGTAGAGAGGGGGACCGCCCGCCGGCACCACGCGGACCGGCAGTTCGCCCGGCTCTGCCGGCCGGGTGGTCCACCACTGCTGCGACATCTGCTCTTCGATCTCGTCGATCTTGCGCAAGGTGACGGCCCGGTCGTCGGGCCGGCTCAGGAGGCTGGTGGCGAAGAACGACACCGCGCCTTCGCCGCCGGTGTCGACTCCGGCCCCGCGGCGGCGCAGGCGCCGCAGCTGGTCGAACTCGCGCTTGCGGACCGTATCGTCGCGCCGACGCCGCTCCACCACCTCCTTGAGCAGCTGCTTGCTGTAGCCGCTGTCGGCTTCATCGCCGGGCACGTCGTCGTCGGCCCAGGCAGCGTCCGGCCTGCGCACGAAGCGCACCACCCTGGACAGAAAACCCGGCGTTTCGTTCTTGGCCATGGCCTACATCCGGTGTTGCTCGGACCGTCGGCGGGAACTCAGTCCCCGAACATCTTCTGCTTGAGCTCGCGCCGCTGCTGCGCTTCGAGCGAAAGCGTCGCGGTCGGGCGGGCCAGCAGGCGGCCTACGCCGATCGGCTCGCCGGTCTCGTCGCAGTAGCCGTAGTCGCCGGCGTCGATGCGCACGATCGACTGCTCGATCTTCTTGAGCAGCTTGCGCTCGCGGTCGCGGGTGCGCAGCTCCAGGGCGTGCTCTTCCTCGATCGTCGCGCGGTCGGCCGGGTCGGGCACGACGACGGTGTCTTCGCGCAGGTGTTCGGTGGTCTCGCCGGCGTTGTTGAGCATGTCCTGCTTCAGGCGCACGAGCTTCAGGCGGAAGAAGGCCGTCTGCTTCTCGTTCATGTATTCGGCGTCGGCCATCGACAGGACTTCCTCGTCGGTCAGCTCCTCGGCCGACTTGGTCTTCCAGTTCTGGGCGAGCTTCGGATCCTTCTTGGGCACCGTGTACGACACGGGCGCAGGCACCGGCGACGACGACGCCTGGGAGAAACTGGCCTTGGCCGCCGTGGAGGCGACCGCATGCTGGGCCATCGACGGCACGGTCAACTGCGTCAGGCGCGACGAGGGACGGGTGCTGCGCGGCACATCCGGCGTGGACGTGGCGACGGGCGCGACGGGGGCTGCGGGCGCCTCCGGCACAGGGGCCGGGCCGGCGGCCTTCTTGGGTTTCTTGGACTGGGCTGTCACTCGCTGTCTCCTCGCGGGATTGACGACATCATCACGGTGGCCGATCGCCCCCGGTTTGTCGCCGGGGCGCGATTGTATCGATTTGGAGTGTCGGTCACGCACCCCCGGTCATATAATCTTTCCGCACCCGCGGCAGGGCCTGCGACGTACGAAAAACGCGGAATCATGTCGACGGGATCAGGCACTGCTCCAGACCTTGAAGGAAGATGTCCCGCGGCAGGTCGATGCCGATGAAGACCATCTTGCTGCTGCGCGCTTCGCCATCGGCCCAGGCCGGACCCAGGTCGCTGCCCATCAGCTGGTGCACGCCCTGGAAGATCACCTTCCTGTCGGTGCCCTGCATGTGGAGCACTCCCTTGTAGCGCAGCATCCGCGGACCGTAGATGTTGACCACTGCGCCCAGGAAATCCTCCAGCCTGGCCGGGTCGAACGCCCGGTCGGACCGGAAGGCGAAGCTCTTCACATCGTCGTCATGGTGATGGTGGTGACCGGCGCCGTGCTGGTGCGACGGATGGTCGCAGGCTTCGCCCTCCTCGGCATGGTCGTGGTCGTGGTCGTCTTCCTTCAGAAAGTCGGGATCGATGTCGAGTTTGGCGTTGAGGTTGAAGCCGCGCAGATCGAACACATCCTTGATCGGCACTTCGCCGAAATGCACCGCCTGGATCGGGGCACGCGGATTCATGTGCTTCAGCCGGTGGATCAGCGCATCGGCCTCGTCCTGGGCGACCAAGTCGGTCTTGCTCAGGAAGATCTGGTCGGCGAAACCGACCTGGCGGCGCGCCTCCTGGCGGTCGTCGAGCTGCGTCTGGGCATGCTTGGCATCGACCAGCGTCAGGATCGAATCGAGCAAGAAGCTCTCGGCGATCTCCTCGTCCATGAAGAAGGTCTGCGCCACCGGGCCGGGGTCGGCCAGGCCGGTGGTCTCGATCACCACGCGGTCGAAATCGAGCAGCCCCTTGCGCTTCTTGGCGGCCAGCAGCTGCAGCGCCTCGCGCAGGTCCTCGCGGATCGTGCAGCAGATGCAGCCGTTGCTCATCTGCACGATCTGCTCCTTGCTTTCGGAGACGAGGATGTCGTTGTCGATGTTCTCCTCGCCGAATTCGTTCTCGATGATCGCGATCTTCTGGCCGTGAGCCTCCGACAACACACGCTTGAGCAGTGTGGTTTTACCGGATCCCAGGAAGCCTGTAAGAATCGTGGCGGGTATGAGGCTCATGATGCGTCCTGGTGAAAAAACGAGCAATCGGCCAGTGTAGCGAGCGAGTGCGATTTCGGTGCCGGCTTTTCTTGTCGAACGGACATACGGCGGTTTACAAATATGTTTCTACATGGGTAGAATGGAATCGTGACCGCTCGTCAGTGCCTATGACATTCGCTTCGCCCAAACTGCCTTGTCCCTCTTTCGTCCAGAGCTGCAGTTCGCTCTCGGCGCCGGTGGCAGTTTTCCGGGACCGGCATCGCGATCCCTCCTTCGGCATCTTCATCGAAAACGACTGCGGCGCCCCGCTCTGGAGTGGTGGCCGCGACGGTACTGTACCCGACGGGCTGCCCGCGGCGACAGCCGCCGTCGGCGACGACTTGGCGGCAGAGGAGGAAGCCGTCTTCCTGCGCAGCGCCGTCGCCTGCCAGGTCAGCCTGCTGCCGCGGCACTGGAACTGGCTCAGCGAGCAGTCCGACGGCGCGTCGGTCACGCTGCGGCATTTGGTCGACGAGGCCCGGCAGCGCGCGGCCGATGTACACGACGAAGTCCGAGGTGCCCGCGAGGCTGCCTACCGCGCTCTGCGCACGCTGGCGGGCGATGCGCCGGGCTTCGACGACGCCTGCTGCGCTCTCTTCGCCGGCGATCGGGAGGCGTTCGCGCGCCACACCGCGCACTGGCCGCGCGACGTGGTCGCCTACGGCCTGCGGCTGGCCGCGCCCGGCTGGCTGCCCGAACACCTTCCCGGGATGCCCTAGAGCGTGTTATGCACTTCGACGTACCCGCGAAAGCCGGGGAGAGGCCCGGCGGCATGGCGCAGGATGTACCGCGGTATGGATACCGCAAGCGGACTGCAACGCGGCGGCCGGGCCTCTGCCCGGCTTTCCCGAAGGGTGGGTCCCGCGGGCAGGCGCTCGTGGGACCCACGCGGTTACGTCGAAGTGCATAACACGCTCTAGGACCGGCGCACGACGACCAGGCCCTTGAGATAGTCGCCTTCCGGAAACGAGAGCGTCATCGGATGGTCGGGCGCGCCCATCAGCCGCTCGGCGATGAAGCCGTCCACCATGGCGTCGGCCCCGGCCGAGGCGACGATCTTGTGGAACAGCTCCGGCGGGATGCCGCCCGAGCACGAATAGGTGAACAGCACGCCGCCCGGCTCCAGCAGGCCCAGTGCGATGCGGTTGATGTCTTTGTAGGCCCGCGCGGCCCGGTCGGCATGGGCCGCCGTGGGCGCGAACTTGGGCGGGTCGAGCACGATCGCGTCGAACGTCCGGCCCTCCTGCGCGAAGCGGCGCAGCGCGGCGTTCACGTCCGCGTCCAGGAATTCAGCGCGCGCCGGGTCGAAACCGTTCAATGCGACATGCGCTGCGGCCCGTTCCAGCGCGGGTGCCGAAGAATCGATCGAGGTGACGTGTTCGGCACCGCCCGCCAGCGCCGCCACGGTGAAGCCGCCGGTGTAGCAGTAGCAGTTGAGCACCCGCTGGAAGCCGCGCCGCCGCGTGGTCTCGAAGAAGCGCCGGCGGCTGTCACGCTGGTCCAGGTAGAAGCCGGTCTTGTGGCCCTCGGCCACGTCCAGCGTGAGGCGCCAGCCGTGCTCGCGGATCGTCAGCTCGGTCGGCACCGCCGCGTCGCCGCGCAACCAGCCGGTAGCCGCCGGCAGGCCTTCGAGGGCGCGCACGCTGGCATCCGACCGCTCGTAGAGCTGCGACAGGCCGGTGATCCGGAGCAGCGCGTCGGCGATCTGCGGTTTCCAGCGCTCCACCCCGGCCGAGCCGAACTGCGCCACCAGCACGTCGCCGTACCGGTCGACCACCAGCCCCGGTAGCCCGTCCGATTCGCCGTGCACCAGCCGCTGGCCGTCGCTCTGGATATCGAACCAGGCCCGCGCCGCGATCGCCCGCGCCAGCGTGGCGTGGAAGAAGCCCGCGTCGATCCGCTGTCCTTCGTCGAAGCTCCACACCCGCGCCCGGATCCGCGACGCCGGACTGAACGCCGCCCAGCCCAGGAAGCGCCCGTCGTGCCCCTCGACCCGCACCGTCTCCCCGCTGTCGCCGCCGCCCTTGGCGATGGCCGATTCGAATATCCAGGGATGTCGGCGCAGGAGCGATCGCTCCTTGCCTTCGCGCAAGCGGATGGTTTTCATAAGCCCCCGATTGTCCAGCACGCCGATTTCCGAACAAAAATTGCCCCTGGCCGTCGCCCCACGCCGACCTCCAGCTACTCTTTCAATAGCATCGCATTCCCATCCGTCGAGCGCAGCGAAGACCCCAGGGCCGCCAGCGATCCGGCTCTGCCGGTCGCTCGGCGGCGCCCCCGGAAAGGGGGTAGGCGAAGACACGCAGTGCGAAGCCTGGGGGTGAACTATTTCCTCGGGTGGGTCGCGTCGTACACCTGCGCCAAGTGCTGGAAATCGAGCCGGGTGTACACCTGCGTGGTGGTGATGCTCGCGTGCCCCAGCAGCTCCTGCACCGCACGCAGGTCGCTGCTGGACTGCAGCAGGTGGCTCGCATACGAATGCCGCAGCATGTGGGGATGCACCGGCGCCGCCAGGCCCGCGGCGGCACTGCGGCGGCGCAGGCGCTGCCACACCGCCTGCGGGGTGAGCCGGGTGCCGCGCCGGCCCGGGAACAGCGCCGGCTGCGACAGCGCATCGGCCGGCAGCGCGGCCAGCCGCTGGGGCAGCCACAGCGCGATGGCCGCCGCGGCCTGCCCGCCGATCGGCACGCTGCGCCATTTGCGGCCCTTGCCGCAGGTGTGGACCATGCCGTCCTGCAGGTCGATCCAGCCGCGCCCGGCGGCCTGGCCGGCGGCGGTGGGGGCGGCGTCCAGGCCGACCAGCTCGCCCACCCGCAGACCGCAGCCGTAGAGCAGCTCGACCATCGCGCCGTCGCGCGCGTCCAGCCAAGCATCCTGCGGCTCGTCCGACGGGTCCGCGAAATCGGCCAGCTGCACCGCGGCATCGACCGGCAGCGCCTTCGGCAGCGGCTTGGGAGCCTTGGGCGCCCGCACATGCTGCACCGGGTTCTGCGCGATGCGGCCTTCGCGGCCGAGCCAGGCGTAGAAGCCGCGCCAGCCCGACAGGATCAGCGCGATGCCGCGCGCGCTGCGGCCGCCCGCATGCATCTGGGCGACGAAACGGCGGATGTGGTGGTGCGCCGCGGCCTCGGGCGCCACGCCTGCCGCGGCGCAGGCGTCCGCGAGCTTCTGCAGATCGAGCGCGTAGAGCGTGACGGTGCGGGTGGCCAGGCGTTTTTCGAAGGTGGCGTGTTCGAGGTAGCGGGCCATCAGCGGACCGAGCGGGGGCGTCGCGTCTGCGTTTTCTCCGGCCGGAGCGGGAGCGACACCGACCTTCGCCGGGGACTTGGCCGTGCCACCGGCCGATGCAGCCGCGGCCGCAGCGGCCTTGCGCCGCTCGGCCGGTGCGGTATGCCGCCCGCCCGCCCCAGGCACCACCAGCCGGCCGGCGGCGCTCATGGGACGGCGCGCAGCCGCTCGGTGGCGGCACCGGCCAGTTCGGCCATGCGCTCCAGGAAATCGGTGGCCATCGCCGGGTCGAACCGGTCGGCCTCGGCCGAGGCCAGCACCAGCAGGCCGAAGACCGGGCCCTGCGCCGCGACCGGGCCGTTGCGCAGCGGCAGCAGCGCCACCGAGGCGGCGCGCTCGGGCGCCTCCAGCCAGCGCACCGCGTCGAAGCCGCGGTTGGGTCCGCAGTACGGCGTGGCGAGCGATGCGGCGAAGCTGCGGGTGTCGGTGCCCACGTCGGCGGCCCACGGCTGCACAGCATAGGCGGGGGCCAGGTCCCAGAGGCGGATGGCCGCCTGCGGCACGAGGAACTGCTCCCGCGCCTCGGCCACGATGCGCTCGGGCAGCGTGGCGGCGTCGCGGGCGGCGACCAGCGCGCGCGACCACTGCTGAAGCCGGTCGGCGATCACCGTGTTCTCGCTGCCGTTGCGCATCATCTCCATGATTCGCTGCTCCAGGCCCTTGATCTTCTCGCGCAGCATCTCGGCCTGGCGCTCCTGCAGGCTGACCGCGCGGCTGCCGTGCGGGCTGGTGAGCTGCACCGCGGCCAGCACCTGGGCATGGCGCTCGAAGAAGTCGGGCGTGTTGGCGAGGTAGTCGGCGATGTCGTCCTCGGTGATCGGGGGCACCGCGGTGGCGGAGTCGGCGGAAGGGGGCAGGCTGGTCATGGGAGGTCCGGTAGGTCGATATGGCCGTGGAAGACGGTGGTGGCCGGGCCGGTCATGAAGACCGGCGCGCCGCCGCCCGCCCAGGCGATGGTGAGGAGGCCGCCGCGGGTCTGCACGTCGACATGCGAATGGAGCAGCCCGAGGCGTATGCCGGCGACCACGGCGGCGCAGGCGCCGGTGCCGCAGGCGAGCGTTTCGCCGGCGCCACGTTCGTAGACCCGCAGCCGCACATGGCCACGGTCCACGACCTGCAGGAAGCCGGCGTTGACGCGGCGGGGAAAGCTGGCGTGGCGCTCGATCAACGGGCCCTGCTGCGCGACGGGCGCGGTGTCCACGTCGTCCACGACCTGCACCGCGTGCGGGTTGCCCATCGAGAGCACCGCTACCTGCACGGACACGCCGGCGGCGCCGAGCGCCAGCGGCCAGGTCTCCCAGCCGCCCGAGGTCTGCGGCGTGGCGCCGGCCGCATCGAACGGCACCTGCGGCAGGTCGAACACCGGCGCGCCCATGTCGACGGTCACGCGGCCGTCGGCGGTGATGCGGGGGGTGATGGTGCCGGCACGGGTCCGGACCCGGATCTCGTCCCGGGTGGCGAGGCCCTGGTCGCGCACGAAGCGGGCGAAGCAGCGGGCGCCGTTGCCGCACTGCTCCACCTCGCCGCCGTCGGCGTTGTGGATCACGTATTCGAAATCGACCGCCGGCGTCGGCGCGGGCCGCACGCTGAGGATCTGGTCGGCGCCGACGCCGAAGTGGCGGTCGGCCAGGAACCGGTACTGCGCGGTCGTCAGGCCGAGCGGGCCGCCGGTTTCGTCGAGCACCACGAAATCGTTGCCGGCGCCCTGCATCTTGGTGAAGCGGATCTGCATCGGGCGATTATCCGCGCGCATCGTGGGTCCGGCGGGCCGCCGCCGCGACGGCCGGTGCGACGGCGGCCGGGTGCCGGGCCCGCCCCGCCGCGTCGCGCGACTAGCCGCCCTGCGCCACATGCACAGCCGGCCGGCGGCCGTCGTTCCAGCGGCCGCCGATCGCGCGCTCCACCTGCGCCGCCAGCTGCAGCAGCAGGCCGTCGTTCGCCTGCCGCGCCTGCGCCTGGATGCCCAGCGGCAGGCCGCTCTCCTGCGTGCCCAGTGGCAGCGAGATGCCCGGCAGGCCGGCCAGGTTCGCGAGCGGCGTGTAGGCGAAGTTCCGCCAGAGGTTCTCGAACCAGTCGTGCACCGACGGGTTGGTGCTGGTCGTGAGGTACTCGGTGGTGCCGACCTTCGGGGTGGGCAGCGCGGTGATCGGGGTGAGGACGATGTCCCAGCTTTCGAAGAATTCGCCGAAGGCCCGCGCGGTGGTGTTGAAGACCGCCTGCATCGCCGCCCGCTCGGCGAACGAGATGCCGCGGCCCGCCTCCCAGATCTTGATGTTGATCGGCTCCAGCAGGTCCGGGTCGGGCCGGGTTTCGCCGCGCCGCTGCAGGTGGCCTTCGATCATCTGGGCGAAGTTGCTGATGTAGCAGGTGGTCTGCGCGGCGAACGCGGCCCGGAAGTCGACCGGCGGCGTCACCCACTCGACCTGGTGGCCCAGGCCCTGCAGCAGCCGGCCCGCCTTCTCCAGCTCGGCCACGAAGTGCGGCACCGCGCGCCAGTCGCCCCATGCGTGGGACACCGCGATGCGCAGCGGCCGCGGGTCGGTGGCGATCAGTTCGCCGTACGACTGCGCCGGCGTCCAGAACGGCATGAACTCGCCGGGCGCGCCACCGCGGCAGTGGTCCACGAAGGCGGCAGTGTCGCGCACGGTGCGGCTGTGGCAGCCCTGGATCGACACCAGCCCGGTCAGGTCCGACGCGTGCGGCGCCAGCGAGAAGACGCCGCGCGACACCTTCAGGCCGATGTTGCCGTTGACACCCGCGGGGATCCGGATCGAGCCGCCGCCGTCGGTCGCGTGCGACAGCGGCACCACGCCGGCCGCGACCATCGTCGCGGTGCCGGCCGACGAGCCGCAGGTGGTGTAGCCGGTGTCCCACGGGTTGCGGGTCAGGTGCAGCGTGTTCTCGACCGAGCTGCAGACGCCGAACTCGGGCGTGGTGGTGCGGCCGATGATGTTGAGGCCGGCCCGCCGCATCCGGCCGGCGAGGAAGCTGTCGTGCGCCGGCCGGTGGCCCTGCATCATGCGGGAGCCCATCTCCTGCAGTCGGCCCGCGAGCGTCGGCCCCAGGTCCTTGAGGAAGAACGGGGTGCCGGCGAACGCGCCGTCGGGCGACATGCCGTCGCAGAGCGGATCGGCCACCGCGTCGTCGAACAGCTCGACCACCGCGTCCAGTGCCGGATCGGTCAGCGCCACCCCGGCGGCCGCCTGGCGGGCCAGCTCGGCCGGCGTGACCTCGCCCCTGCGCACCAGCGCCGCCAGCCCCAGGCCGTCGAGCCCGGCCCATTCGCTCCATCCCATCGCCAGCGCCGTCGCCATCGTCGTGTCCTCCTTGCGCCGCCATCATGCCGGCCAGCAGCGACGGCCACCAGCCATATCAACAATAGCGACAGGCAGACGGCGCGTGCTCCGCGCCTACACTGGACCTTTCGCCCGTCGCTTCCCGCCTCCACCCCCATGACCGAAACCCTCCGCCTCGCCAAACACCTGGCCGCCCAGCGCGGATGCTCGCGCCGCGAGGCCGAGCAGTTGATCGAGGGCGGATGGGTGAAGGTCGACGGCGTGATGGTCGACGTGCCGCAGGAGCGGGTGCATCCGGCGCAGCAGGTCACGGTGGACCCGAAGGCCCGACCCGGCCCGTCGCTGCCGGTGACGATGCTGATGCACAAGCCGATCGGCTTCGAGGCCGGCGCCCGGCCCGGCCGGGAAGGCCCGGCACTGCAGCTGCTGCAGCCGATCAACCGATCTGCGCAGGACCGATCGACCGAGCGCGGCCTGCAACGGCATTTCGCGCGGCAGCAGTGCGTGACACCGCTGGAGACGGCCGCGTCGGGCCTGATCGTGTTCACCCAGGATCCGCGGATCCAGCGCAAGCTGCTGGAGGAAGCCGCCTTCGTCGAGCACGAGCTGATCGTCGAGGTGGGCGGCGCGGTCTCGCCCGAGGCGCTGGAGTGGCTCAACCGCGCGCCGGTGGTCGACGGCCGGGCGATGCTGCCCGCCAAGGTCAGCATCAGCCGCAGCGGCGAGGGCACGACCGGCCTGCGCTTCGCGACGAAGGGCCACTGGCCCGGCCAGGCCGCGCAGATGTGCGAGGCGGTGCGGCTGAAGGTACGCGCGATGAAGCGCATCCGCGTGGGCCGCATGGCCCTGGCCGGGCTGGAACCGGGGCACTGGCGCTATCTGATGCCGTACGAGCGGTTTTGACTCTCGGCGGGCGATCGCTTCGCGCTAAAAAACATGGCTTCGCTTAACGCGCATTTGCGCATGGCAACCCGTTGAAGACTTCGTTTTCATGCAGCAGCGAGCGGCCCGTCACCGCGACACGGCTCGGTTCCGCCCACGTTGAAAAGTAATAAAGCAGCAGATGCTTCCTACCGCAGCCCAGATCGACACCCGCTGGACGGCCGCTTCGGATCAGAGTCACCCCAACGAAACGTCGCCACCCGCATCGGCCCGCCATTTTCCTGCCGGACCTCCATCGCTGGAAACGCTCTCCGCACGCCACGACAGCTGTCCGAATCAAGCACCGCCGCCACGAGCAGAAGACGACATGTCGAGCGCCCCATGCAACGCCGCTCGCATCGTCGTCGTGTCCAACCGGCTGCCAGACCCTGCGAAACCGGCGGCTGGCGGGCTTGCCGTGGCATTGGGCGAGATGTCGCAGGAAGCCAAGGTGCTGTGGTTCGGCTGGAGTGGCCAAACGCATGACGAGCCGTCTCCGTGCGTCCGGTCGCAACAGTTCGGCCGCACGACGTTCGCGCAGATCGACTTGAGCCGCTGGCAACACGACAACTACTACGCGGGCTTCGCGAATTCGGTGCTGTGGCCGGTGTTCCACGAGAAGATGGAGTACGCAGACCCGAAACCGGAGTTCTCCCAAGCCTACGAGCAGGTCAACAAGATGTTCGCCGCCCAGCTGGCCCCGCTGTTGAAGAACGACGATGTTCTGTGGATTCACGACTACCACCTCATCCCTCTCGCGGAGGAATTGCGCGCCCTGGGCTGCCGGCAGCGGATGGGATTCTTCAATCACATCCCGCTGCCGCCGCCTGCTGTCATCAAGGAGATTCCTCGGCACCAACAGTTGATGAAGTCCTTGTTCTCGTACGACCTCGTCGGTATGCAGAGCGAAAAAGACGTGCAAAACCTCCGCCAGTACGTGACAGCCGAAAGTGTGGGCGATGCGATAGAAGGCCCGTGTGCCGAGAGTTTCAGCAGGAGTTCCCCCTCCCGGTACATGGCAGTGCAGAGCCTCGACACGGCGCCCGACGGCTCGCAGGTCAAAAGCTTCGGCAGGAGCACCTCCTTCAAGGAATTTCCCATCGGGATCGATGTCGGGAAGCTCAATGCGCTCGTTCCCACCCCCAAGTCGAAGGAAGTGCTGGACAAGGTGCGCAGCGAAGCAGGCAGGCGCCGCCTGATGATTGGCGTCGACCGGCTCGATTACAGCAAAGGCATACCGACGCGCCTGGAAGCATTCAGCGAACTCCTGGACAAGAACCCGCAGATGCGAGGAGAGGTCACCTTCGTTCAGGTCGCTGCGCCGACACGCGATAGCGTGGAGGCGTATCGCGATCTGAGCAAAAAGACCCGCGCCCTGGTGGACAGGATCAACAGCGAGTTCGGAACCGACACCTGGCAGCCGGTGCTGTACTTCAACCATTCGGTGGAACGCGAAGCGTTGCCCGAGATATATCGCATGGGGCCGGTGGGCGTGGTCACGCCCTCTGCGGACGGCATGAACCTCGTGGCCAAGGAATATGTCGCGGCGCAGCCCCCCGAAAATCCCGGGGTCCTGGTGCTGTCCGAACGCGCAGGAGCGGCGTCTCAACTCAGCGCCTCGGTCATGGTTCAGCCGCATGACAGACACGCCATCGCAAACGCCTACAAACGGGCCTTGACGATGCCGCTGGACGAGCGCCAGCGCAGACATTCCATGCTTTTAAAGAACGTGGCGACGGAGGACCTGGCCTGGTGGCGCCAGCGCTATCTCGATGCACTGCAAAGCTTGCCAGCGTCCTCCGACGAGTGGAGCGAAAAGGCTGCGGCGAGCGCTGCATCGTCCCCGCATCCGGAACCTGCGGCCGACGACTTTCGGCGGTCCGACACCGTGCCCTGATCTCCGGTACGCGTGGCGGCGGTTAGAGCGGCTAACACAACCCTTCTGGCGTCGTTGCCGCACCTTGTCGTACTACTCGTACTGTCTGCGATGCGGCGCCTAGCCAGAACCGCTTCGCTGGGTTGTGTTAGCCGCTCTTAGCTGGGCTGCAGCGTTGCTGCCGAATCGGTTACTACCTGCGCACCACCGTGTACACGGAACGAAAAAAGTGTGAAGTCCGCCTGTAAGCCGGATTCTGTGCGCCGGGCGCGCTTGCGGTTGCCCGGCGTGACCGCCATTACTCTGGGCCGGGGGTCGCCCACCCGGCTCGATGCCACCTACCCGCCAGCTCTGCGGAACCACATCGACGCTGGCCTACTTGGTGTTGCTGCGCGCAGAGATTGCCCGTTTCACCCTGGGCAGGCGCCGCCTGCCCAGGGTGGCTGTGGGCTCCGGGCTTGCGCCCGGGCCGACCGGCTTGCGCCAGCCGACTACCGGCTTTCGCCGGCACCCACAGAACACCTTCGGTGGCATGTACCCGCCCAGACTCGTCTCTGTTGCTCTGATCCTCACCTCGCGGTGGAGAGCCGTTAGCTCCTGCGCTGTCCTGTGCAGTCCGGACGTTCCTCCAGTGCGCTCTTTCGAGACATGCACCAGCGGCGGTCCGGCGGACTTCACCTGCGGATTATCGCAGTGCGGCAGGCCTATCCCGCGCAGCCGGTGTGGGCGCCGGCCGGTACGGCACCGCGCGACCGGCGCGGCGGCATACTCCGAGAGCTGTCCGCCCTGCCCCTGTCCTGATTTCTGGAGCCCCCATGCGCACCACTCTGGTGCCGATCGGCATCGTCCTCGCCACCGTCGTCGGCATGGAGGTCTTCGCCTGGGCGGCGCACCGCTGGGTGATGCACGGCTGGGGCTGGGGCTGGCACCGGTCGCACCACGAACGGACCCGCGGCTGGTTCGAGAAGAACGACCTGTACGCGGTGGTGTTCGCCGGCGTCGCGATCGTGCTGATCGCCCTCGGGACGGCGGGCCGCTGGCCGCTGCAGTGGATCGGCACGGGCATGACGCTGTACGGCGCCCTCTATTTCTTCGTGCACGACGGGCTGGTCCACAAGCGCTGGCCCTGGCGCTGGGTGCCGCGCAGCGGCTACCTGAAGCGGCTCTACCAGGCCCACCGGCTGCACCATGCGGTACAGGGACGCCAGGGCTGCGTGTCGTTCGGCTTCCTGTGGGCGCCGGCGCCCGAGCAGCTGCGGCACCGCATCCAGGAACTGCACGCCCGGCAGCCGCAGCAAAAACCCGACGCGCTCTAGACCGGCCGGCGGAACAGGCCCGCGTCGCGCGCCGACGCAGACGGGCTGCGCATCCGCGACGCCACGGCCTGCGCGGCGGCGGCGGCCACCCACAGCGCCTTTTCGGTCCCGGTGGTGGACGCGCGGCGGTCCCAGGCGGCGGCGCCCCGGTCCTGCACCTTGCGGCCGATGGCGCGGTAGACGCTGCGGGCGGTGGCGATCGACCAAGCCGAGCGCAGCGGCAAGGCCGGCAGGCCCGCGGCGGCGGAGTCGTAATAGGGCTCGGCGGTATCCACCAGGCGCTGGGCGACCCGGGCCAGCGCGGCGCGGTAGCGTGGCTCGGCCAGGCGCGCATCGGCCGGCAGACCCTCGGCGGCCAGCCATTCGGCGGGCAGGTAGATGCGGCCGATGGCGGCATCCTCGACCAGGTCACGGGCGATGTTGGTCAGCTGGAACGCCATGCCCAGGTCGCAGGCCCGGTCGAGCACCGCCGGCTCGCTGCGGCCCATGATCTGGGACATCATCACGCCGACCACGCCGGCCACCCGCCAGCAGTAGCCCAGCGTGTCGTCGAGCGTGGTGTAGCGGTGGCCCGCCACGTCCATCGCGAAACCGTCCAGGTGCTGCTCCAGATAGACCGGCCGGATGCCGTGACGGCGCACCACCGCGGCGATGCCCTGGAACACCGGGTCGTCGCCGGGCCGGCCGGCGCAGGCGCGGCGCGTCCGCTCGCGCAACTCGGCCAGGCGGGCGGCGCCGTCGTCGCGCGCGCCGCCGATTTGGCCGTGGCCGAGCACCTGGCCGTCGACCACGTCGTCGCAGTGGCGGCACCAGGCGTAGAGCATCACCGCGCCCTCACGGACCGGCGGGGAGAAGAGCCGCGCGGCGGCCGCGAAGCTGTGCGAGCCGACGCGGATCGCCTCCGCCCCGTGGGCGACGACAGTGTCCTCGACCGCGGCGTCGGCCGCCGTCATGGCAGCGCTTCCAGCATCAGTCCCGCCGTGGCCTTGGCCGAGCCGACCACGCCGGGCACGCCCGCGCCGGGGTGGGTGCCGGCGCCGACGATGTAGAGGTTGAGGATCTCCCCATCGCGGTTGTGCGGCCGGAACCAGGCGCTCTGCGTGAGCACCGGCTCCAGCGAGAAGGCCGAGCCCAGGTGGGCGTTGAGTTCGCTGTGGAAGTCGTCGGGCGTGAACATCCGGGACGTGACCAGGCTCTCGCGCAGCCCGGGGATGTAGTGCTGCTCCAGGTAGTCGAAGATGCGGTCGCGCAGGCGCGGGCCTTCCACGCGCCAGTCGACGTCGGCGTTGCCCAGGTGCGGCACCGGCGCCAGCACGTAGTGGCTGGAGCAGCCGGGCGGCGCGAGCGACGGGTCGGTGGCGCAGGGGGCATGCAGGTACAACGAGAAATCGGCCGGGATCTCCTTGCCGTGGAAGATGTCGTGGATCAGCTCGCGGTAGCGCTCGCCGAAGCACACCGTGTGGTGCCGCAGCTGCGGCTGCGGCCGCGACAGTCCGAAGTGCACCACGAAGAGCGACATGCTGAAGCGCTTGCCGCGCAGCCGTTTGGCCTCGGTCGCACCGCGGGGGGTGTGGCCCAGGAGCCGCTCGTAGGTGTGGACCACGTCGGCGTTGGAGGCCACCTGGTCGAAGGCCTGGCGCTGCCCGCCGGCCACCACCGCGGTGACCCGGCCCGATTCGACCTCGATACGCTCGACCGGCGTCGACAGGCGCAACGTGCCGCCCATGTCCTCGAAGCAGCGCACCATGCCCTGCACCAGCGCGCCGGTGCCGCCGCGCGGAAACCAGACGCCCCACTCGCGCTCCAGCGCATGGATCAGCGCATAGATCGAGCTGGTCTCGAACGGGTTGCCGCCGACCAGCAGCGAATGGAACGAGAAGACCTGCCGCAGCTTCTCGTCCTCGATGAACTTCGACACGATGCTGTAGACGCTACGCCAGGCCTGCAGCTTCACCAGCGCCGGACCTGCGGCGACCATGTCGCGGAACTGCAGGAAGGGCACGGTGCCGAGCTTGCGGTAGCCCTCCTCGAACACCGCACGGGAATAGGCCAGGAAGCGCTGGTAGCCCTCGACGTCGCGCGGCGACAGTGCGCGGATCTGCACGTCGAGCGCCGCCTGGTCGTTGGCATAGTCGAGGTGGGTGCCGTCTTCCCAGCAGAGGCGGTAGAACGGTGCGACCGGCAGCAGCTCCACGTAGTCGGCCATGCGGCGGCCGGTGAGCGCGAACAGCTCTTGCAGCGCCGACGGATCGGTGATCACCGTCGGCCCCGCGTCGAAGGTGAAGCCCCGGTCCTGGTAGACGTAGGCGCGGCCGCCCGGCTTGTCGCGGGATTCGAAGAGGGTGGTGCGCACGCCGGCGGCTTGCAGCCGCATGGCGAGCGCCAGGCCGCCGAAACCGGCACCGATGACTGCGGCGGTGGGCGGGGATGCTGTCGAAGTTGTCATGGAAGAGGTGCCACGCGGGACGTTGGGGCCGGCCCGCCGGGGGACGGCGGGGGAGGCACGGCGGATGCGGAAGGCACCGGCGAGAGGACCGCACGCAGGGCCGCACCCAGCGGCACCGGCGGGCGGCCGGTCAGGATGCGGGCCTTGTCCAGCCACGACGATCTGCCGGCGTAGAACCGTGCGATCAGCGGGCCGCGCAGGCGGTAGAAGCGCGACATCACCCTGCGTCGCGCAGCGGGCGCCGCGGCCAGGAACAGCATGCGGTTGAGCACACGAAAGAAACCGGTCGCATGCCAGTGGCCGAGCGCATGCGCCCGCACCGCGGCCAGCAGCGTGCGGCCGTCGTCGAAGGCCGAGCGGGGCAACGCGGCCAAGTGGTCGGCCAGGCGCACCGCCTGCGGCAGCGAGTAGCCGGTGGTGGGGTGGAACAGCGCCGCGGCCAGGCCGGCCCGCGGCACGCCGCCCATGCCGCGCCAGAGCGCCTCGGCATCGCCGGCCAGCGCGATCGGCAGCACGCCCTCCTCTTCGCGCAGCACCTTCACGATCGTCCAGCCCTGGGCGGCAGCATAGTCGGCGATGTGGCCGCGCAGCAGGTCGCGCGACAGGGTGGCGCCGTCGGCATACACCGTGTCCTCGACCAGCACCGTGTCGGCGGTAAAGGGTAGCAGGTAGACGAAGCGGTAGCCGTCGACCTGGTCGACCGTGGCGTCCATCAGCACCGGCGCGGTCAGGCCGTGCGGCACCGCCAGCTGCAGCTCCTGGCCCAGGAATTTCTGGAAGCGAAGCGCGAGGTGCGCGGCCGGCGGATGGCCCCGGCCGTCGATCACCGCCCGGGCCCGCAGCACGCCGCCGCCGGCCAGTCGCACCGTGGTGGGCGTGACCGCATCGACCGGCGTGCCGCAGCGCACCGCATCGCCCAGCTCGGCACGCAGCGTGGCGTCGAAGCGCTCCGACGTGACCGCGTTGTAGCCGCCCGGCAGCCGTCGGCGGTAGCCGGGAAAGGCCACCTCGTGCGCATCCCAGCGGTAGGTGATCAGCGGTTCGATCCAGGCCCGCTGCGCGGCGCTCAGGTCGGTCGAATGGAAGGACCATGTGTGGTTGCCGCCGAGCGCCGGGTTGGCTTCCAGCAGCAGTACCCGCAAATCCGGATGGGCGAGCCGCAGGCAGCGCGCGATCAGGCCGTTGGCCAGGCCGCCGCCGACCAACAGCAGATCTGCGTCGAGGTCGGTCGCGACGGGTGCTTCAGGCATGGGTCGGGCTCCGGACCTCGTGTGCGGCCTTGACATGCGACGCCGCGGCCGAACGCGGCGCCAGCGCGGCCTCGGCGATGTCGGCCGCCAGCGCGGCACCGCCCGAGACGCCGATCTCGTCGCCGAGGGCACGGCTGCGCTCGGCGAAGGAACGCTCGTCCAGCAGCCGCCGCAGCGTGCGCCGCAGCGCACCCACGCTGGCCAGCGGCGGCGATACCCGCAGGCCCGTGCCGGCATGCACGATGCGCGCGGCCACGCCCGGCTGGTCGAAGGCGATCGGCAGGGCCAGCTGCGGCGTGCCGGCCTCCAGCGCGTCGAGCGCGGTGTTGAGGCCGGCGTGCGTCACCACCACGTCGGCCCGGTCCAGAGCCGAGCGCTGCGGCGCGAAGCCGGTGACCGCGGTGGCACCGTGGCGCAGCAGCGCGGCCGCGTCGCGCGGCCCCAGGCGGTCGCAGTGGGCCACCAGCAGCTGCAGTCCCTCGGCCCGGCAGGCCTGGGCGATGCGCTTGAACAGCGGGTAGCGGCCGCCCTGCAGCGTGCCGAGCGAGGCGAAGACGAAGGGCCGTGCCGGGTCCAGCGCCAAGTCGAGCGGCGGCTCCTCGGCCCGCGCGCCGCGCAGCGGGCCGACGTGGTGGAAGTAAGGCTCCAGCGCGGTACGCGGGAATTCGAATCCGGCGGTCGTCTGGCTGATCTGGGCACGGGTGGAGAGGCAGTCCGACAGCGTGTCGCGGCCCTGCAGGCCGAAGCGCGCGGCATGGTGGCGGATCACCTTGGCGTGCGGCGTCATCAGCCAGTCGTAGACCCGCGCGCTGCCTTCGTTGAGATGCTCGCCGCGCTCGTCGGCCGCATAGCCCCATGGCATGACCGGCAGCGGCACCCGCGGATCGCGGTTGACCGGCAGCGCGCAGGCGACCGACACGAACGGAATGCCGAGGCCGTCCGCCAGCAGGCCGCCGGCGGCCTCCATCTGGTCGGCCACGATCGCGTCGACGCCGAGCCGCTCCAGCAGCGCCGGTGCCTCCCGGCACAACATGTCGGTGCCGGCGGCCACGTCGTTTATCACCCGCCGCAGGCCGAGCGGCCCGCCCGGCCGGGCGGCGCGCGCCACCAGCGCCTCCAGGCTGCCCGGCGGACGACTGGCCGCACCCACCACGTGGAAGTCGATGCGCCGGTCGCGGACCACCCCGCCCACGTCGGCTTGGTGCAGCCAGCTGACCCGGTGACCCCGCTCCAGCAGCACCGCGGCGAGCGCTTCCAGCGCCCGGACGTGGCTGGTGAAAGGAGGGGCGATGAAGGCGAGGTGCATGGGTTTGTCGCGCTCCGGCGGGGGCCGGCGGCGTGCGAGGGCTATTGTGTACACCCGGGAGGTAGGACGTGGTCGCGATTGTGCCCGGCATGCCCCTCGCAACCGCTTTTTGGCTAAGGTGTGTACGCTAAGCGCCTTTGCCGTACCTTCCACCACGTCCATGCTCGTCAATCTCGGAACCCAGCCGCCTGTGAATGCGACCGCGCGACGCGAGGACGGCGAGGAGCTGCTGATGGTCGAACTGCGGGCCACCGTCGAGGAACGGCTCGCCGCGCTGCTGCCCGCCGACGGCCGCAACCGGGTCGCGGCCGCGATGCGCTACGGCACCCTGGCGCCGGGCAAGCGGGTGCGCCCACTGCTGCTGCTGCTGTCGGCCAGGGGTCTGGGGCTGGACCCGGACAAGCTGGTCGACGTGGCCTGCGCGCTGGAGATGGTGCACGCCGCCTCCCTCTTTCTGGACGACATGCCCTGCATGGACGATGCGCAGCTGCGCCGCGGGCAGCCGACGGTGCATGTGACCTTCGGCGAAGACGTGGCGATGCTCGCCGCGGTGGCGCTGCTGGCCTGCGCCTGGCGCACCACCGCCACCGCCCCGCATGTGGCGCCGCTGGTGCGCACGGAAATGGTCGGGGTGCTGTCGGATGCGGTCGGGCTCGACGGCCTGGTCACCGGCCAGTACCGCGACCTGCACGAAGCCGGCACCGCCTGCACCACCGACGCGGCCAGCGCCACCAACGAGCAGAAGACCGGCGCCCTGTTCGCCGCCGCCTTCGAGCTGGCCGGCCTGGCCGCCGGCGCCGGTACGCGCACCCGCGACCTGATGCGCGAGGCCGCCGGCCACCTGGGGCAGGCGTTCCAGCTGGCCGACGACCTGGCCGACGTGGAGATGGAGCCGGCCGCGCTGGGCAAGGACTGCCACCAGGACGTGGGCAAGTCGAACCTCGTCTCGCTGCTCGGCCATGCAACGGCGCGCCAGCGGCTGCAGTCGCATGTCGAGCGGGCCCGCCATTGCCTGGCCCAAGCGATGCCGGCCGACAAGACGCTGCCCCGGCTCACCCGGTCGATCTTCGGGCTGTAGCCGTCGGCGTCGGGCGACCGGCGCCTCCTGTGCGCGACGGTTGCCCTATTTCACCTGCACCGTGATGGCCGTGTCCTTCTGCAGCTCAATCGCCGAGGCGTCGAAGGACGGCGGGCCGAACATGCCGCGCGCATCGCGGCTGAAGCCGTAGGCCTCCCGGGGAATGCCGAGCGGGTAGGTGTCGAGCGTGCCGTCGGCGTTCTCGTCGTGGAAGGCCGACAGGCCGTAGCGGCCCGGCTCCAGTTTGCGGAACACGACGACGGCCCGGCCGTCCGCGCCGGCGCGGGCTGTTTCGCCGCGCACCGGTTTGTCCTTCAGCCAGCCCTCGGCGCCGCAGTACAGCGCGGTCTGCACCGCGCCCTTGCCGAGGCCCTCGCCTTCGATCGTGACGGTAAGCTCCACCGCGTGGGCCGACACGGCGGCGGCGAGCAGCAACAGCGTTCCCAGGCGGCTCGGCAGGCAGGCAATGGACATGGCGAATAGGCTCTCGGTATGGAAAGGCTGCAGAAGTTACCACCTGCGCGCCAGTGGCCCGCGCTGGACGCCCGCAAGGCCGTGCGAGGTTTTCGGATACCTCTCGGTCGACGGCTTCCTGCCGGCCCGACCCTTTCGCGGCGGGCCCGTCCTCGCCCAGAGCGGGTCATGCACTGTGACGTGCCCGCGAAAGCCGGCGAGAGGTCCTGGCCACGGCAGCAAGCCTCGGCGGCCGCCCGCGCCTTGCGATCGCCCGCCTGCGGGACCCACGCGGATACGTCGAAGTGCATGACACGCGCCGGGCCCGGAAGCCCATTTTCGAGTGAAACAGAGCTGTAGCCAGCGTAAGACGTCGACCTCTAGCTATTAAATTAATAGCAAACGGATTTGAGCGAGATGGCCGCCGACCAGTAGGCGCCGGCCTTGCGCCGGCCCGGGCATCCGGCCGCCCCTATCATGTGCGCCCTCTGCGACCCGTTTTTGCCCGATCAACACGGGCCCGACGAACATGATCCGCCTCTCCGAAATCAAGCTGCCGCTCGACCATACGGCAGACGCCCTGCCCCGGGCCGCCGCCGCCGCCCTGGGCCTCGATCCCGCCGCCATCGCCGGCGTGCATGTCCACAAGCGCAGCTTCGACGCCCGCAAGGCCGAGCTGCTGCAGGTCTACATCGCCGACGTGACACTGGCCGACCCGGCGGCCGAGGCCGCGCTGCTCGCCCGCCATGCGGGCCATCCGCACATCGCCCCGACGCCCGACATGGCCTGGTACCCGCCGGCCGGCGCACCCTTCGCCACGCCGGCCCGGCCGGTGGTCGTGGGCTTCGGCCCCTGCGGCATCTTCGCGGCGCTGGTGCTGGCGCAGCTGGGCCTGAAGCCGATCGTGCTGGAGCGCGGCAAGACGGTGCGGGAGCGCACCAAGGACACCTGGCGGCTCTGGCGCAAGAGCACGCTCACGCCCGAATCGAACGTGCAGTTCGGCGAAGGCGGCGCCGGCACGTTCTCCGACGGCAAGCTCTACAGCCAGATCAAGGACCCGCGCCACCTGGGCCGCAAGGTGACGCACGAGTTCGTCAAGGCCGGCGCGCCGCCCGAGATCCTCTACGTGGCACGCCCCCACATCGGCACCTTCAAGCTGGTGAAGGTGGTCGAGAACATCCGCGAACAGATCGTCGCGTTGGGCGGCGAAATCCGTTTCGAGCAGAAGGTGACCGACGTGCTGATAGAGGACGGCCACGCCGGCCGCCAGGTGCGCGGCCTCACGGTGCTCGACCAGGCCACCGGCGCGGTGCGGGAGCTGCGCACCGACCATGTGGTGCTGGCGCTCGGCCACAGCGCCCGCGACAGCTTCGAGATGCTGTACCGCCGCGGCGTGCACATCGAGGCCAAGCCGTTCTCGGTCGGCTTCCGGGTGGAGCATCCGCAGGGCCTGATCGACCGGGCGCGCTGGGGCAAGCACGCCGGCCATCCGCTGCTGGGCGCGGCCGACTACAAGCTGGTGCACCACGCGAGCAACGGCCGTGCGGTCTACAGCTTCTGCATGTGCCCGGGCGGCACGGTGGTGGCCGCCACCAGCGAGCCGGGCCGCGTGGTCACCAACGGCATGAGCCAGTATTCGCGCAACGAGCGCAACGCCAACGCCGGCATCGTGGTCGGCATCGACCCGGCCGACTACCCGACCGACTACCGCCACATCGACGTGGCCGACGACACGCAGGGCCGGCCGCATCCGCTGGCGGGCATCGAGCTGCAGCGCCGGCTGGAATCGAACGCCTATGTGCTCGGCGGCGGCACCTACGAGGCGCCGGGCCAGCTGGTCGGCGACTTCGTCGCGGGCCGCGCCTCCACCGCCTTCGGCGCGGTGCAGCCCAGCTACAAGCCCGGGGTGCGCCTGGGCAGCCTGCACGAGGCACTGCCCGACTACGCGATCGCCGCGATGCGCGAGGCCTTCCCCGCCTTCGCCCGCAAGATCCGGGGCTTCGACCAGCACGACGCGGTACTGACCGGTGTGGAGACCCGCACCTCGTCTCCGATCCGCATCACCCGCGGCGAGGATTTGCAGAGCCTCAACCTGCGCGGCCTGTTCCCGGCCGGCGAAGGCGCCAGCTATGCCGGCGGCATCTTGTCGGCGGGCGTGGACGGCATCAAGGTGGCCGAGGCCGTGGCGCGGAGCGTTGCCACGGCCCGATACCGCGAGAACCTGTCGGAAGGCGCGACGCGCCGGACGTCGGCGCATGAGATGTGAAAGAACCGTCTCGAGCGGCCCGGGGATGCGGCGCGGACCGGAGCCGTATTTCGGCACGGTGAGAACCCCAGCGGCGCGATCGGGTCGCGAAGCGGGTTCTCTCGCAACTTCTCAGCGCAGCGCCAGGGCGTTCGATGCCCCGGCCGGCAGCCGGAAGGTGCCGACCAGGTCGGCCAGGTGCTGCGCCTGCGCCTTCAGGCCTTCGGCCGCGGCAGACGACTCCTCCACCAGTGCGGCATTCTGCTGGGTCATCTGGTCGAGCTGGGTCACCGCCTCGCTCACCTGGCCCAGGCCGGCGCTCTGCTCGCCGGTGGCGAGTGTGATCTCGCCGATGATGGCCGTCACCCGGCCGACCGAATCTACGATCTCGCCCATGGTGGCACCGGCCGAATGGGCCTGTCGAGTGCCGTCGTCGACCTGGCGCACGCTCTCGGCGATCAGGCCGCCGATCTCGCGGGCGGCGGTGGCCGAGCGCTGGGCCAGGCTGCGCACCTCGCTCGCCACGACCGCGAAGCCGCGGCCCTGCTCGCCGGCCCGCGCCGCCTCCACCGCGGCGTTGAGCGCGAGGATGTTGGTCTGGAACGCGATGCTGTCGATCACGCCGGTGATGTCCGAGATGCGGCGCGACGAACCGGCGATGCCCTCCATCGTCGCGACCATCCTGGCCACCGCGTCGCGGCCGCTGTCGGCCACGCTGCCGGCCGAAGCGGCGAGCGCGTTGGCCTGCCGGGCGGCATCGGCCGTCTGGCGAACGGTGGCGAGCAGCTGCTCCATGCTGGCCGCCACCTCTTCGAGGTTGGAGGCGGTCTGCTCGGTGCGCGCCGCCAGGTCGTTGTTGCCGGTGGCGATCTCGGCGCTGGCGCCGGCCACGGCGGCGCTGGCACCGCGCAGGTCGGTCACCAGGCCCACCAGGCGTGACTGCATGCCGCCCAGGTCGACCAGCAGGGCCTGCACCTCGTCGCGGCTGCCGGGCCGGGCCGGCGGCAGGCTGGAGGTGAGGTCGCCCTGGTCGATCCGGCCGGCCAGGCCCGACGCATGCGAGAGCGGCTGCAGAATCGAGCGCGCCAACAGCCAGGCGCCTAGCACGCTGATCGCCAGGCCGAGCAGGGAGCCGGCGACCAGCAGCACCGTGCCGGTTCGCGCGCTGTGGTGGGCGGCGGCGCGGGCCTCGACCACCCGCTGGCGCTGCAGCTCGGCCAGGTCGTTCACCGCGGCGGTGTAGGCGCCGACGGCGGGACGCAATTGCGTGGCGACCGCATCGGCCGGAAGCGTCTCGCCGGCCTGGCGGCGCTTGACCAGGCCGTCCCGCACACCGCGAAAGCGGGCGCCGGCGGAGTCGATCGCGGCGAAGAGCTTGTTGGAGGCGGCGTCGCCGGTCAGTTCGTCCAGGCGCTTTCGCACCTGCTCGGAGCGGACCGAGGTGAGCTTGCGGTCGGCTTCGATCCGCTTGGCGTAGGCGGTGGTGTTGTCGATCTCCAGCAGTGTCTCGGCGCGGCTCGCGCTGAGCACGACGATGGCGTGCAGCTCCCGCGCCAGCAGCGCCCGCTCGGCCGAATCGCCGCCCAAATCGTCGGCCAGACCCTGGAGTTGCGTCAGGCGCCATATGCCGATGCCGGCGGCCAGCGCCATGACGATGCATACCAGGCCGAAAGCCAGGGCCAGGCGCGGGGCGAGTCGGGAACGAGAAAACAACATGAAGCGTCACCAATCTTGGAAGAAGTTCCGTACCGGGCTGTGCCAGGAAAACCATGGCCCTGGGTGACTGTATCGACAAAGCCGGCCGAAGCTTGAGCCCGCAATGTCAGCTCGCTTCGTGGAGCTTGAATGTAGAACTACCGCAGAAGCGCCCTGTGCCCGACGTCCATTGTTACCGCACGCCGGACGCAACTCCCCCGACCCTAGAGCGTGTTATGCACTTTGACGTATTCGCGTGGGCCCCGCAGGCGGGTGATCGCAAGGCGCGGGCCGCCGCCAAGTCTTGCGGCCTTGGCAAGGGCCGCAACGCTGCGAGCGCCTGCCTGCGGGACCCACCCTTCGGGAAAGCCGGGGAGAGGCTCGGCTGACACGTCGCCCAGGTGCGCCTTGCGCCATTGCCTGCAGGCTCTGGAGGTGCTGCAAAAAAGCCGGTGATCACGGCACGGGCTGTGACTTGTTCCACGCTGGTGCGAATACCGCGTTGCCGATGGTTTGTGTAGCCTCGGCATCGAGGATGGCCACATTCGTTTCGGCAGAGAAGTGCCAACTTGTCTTGTCCATGTTGGAAGATCCAACAATGACGACTTCTCCATCCACCGCCATAAATTTGACATGGCTGGCGCCGTTACCGGCGGCATTTCCGTCTGGAAGAGGGTCCGTTCCTAGATGCTTCGGGTTCTGAAAATATCGGATATCCAGGCGACTCTTGTCCCCTATTCTGCTGGCGATATCCCGAATAGACTCATCGTTCGTACCGCCCGCAATGAACCCCTTCACACGCTCATCATTGAACCCCTTCGAAACCAGTATCTGGACGGTCACCCCTCGGTTGGCAGCATGGACCAACTCGTTGCGAACAGCAGGCGCATTGAGGTTGGGCGTCATGACCTGAATACTTTTTTCCGCGTTGCGCATCGCAGCGATGAAGCCTTGGTTTTGTGGACTGGAAACGCCGTTATGCAGCACGTTCCAGTTGGATGTCCGCGTCAGCAACGCCATGACAACGCCTTCGGATGGTTCATCCCGTTCGATAGCGTTTGGTATAGGCGCCAAGCGCATGGTCTGTGTTTCCTGATCGGGATTCACGGCGGCGTTCCAATGGCTCACAAAGTCGTCGCGCAGACCCGATGCCATCGGGCCGCACATCGTGACGCCGAGATCGTAGGCCGGCATTTCGCCATGGTTTCTGGACTGAACGTTAGCGCCCGTCATGGCTGCTGCGACCCCATCCACCACCACCGATTTGCTGTGCAATGAGTTCGACGAACTATGCTGATAAACCCGCACCTGGAAATCAATTTTTTCGGTGATCTTTGCGTACTTGTGATCGGGCCTATTTTTATAGTTTCCGACCAGGGCTTGCGGCGAAGATGACCAACGACTGGGGCCGGCGCGTTTGCCCTTGTTGGCCGAGGTCATCAACATGAACTTCTTGGCCAAGCCGGTTCCCTCGTCCACCATCAGGCGCACTGCCAGCTTCTCTGCATCGTCCGCTCGTTGGTCGGCCAGCCCTGCCAGCGAGTCCAAGATCATTTGGGCGCCCGTGGAATTGGGGTCCCATGCGAACGTTTGAATCAGCACCTCTTTTTTGGCTGTCTTCACGAGTTCTGCCTGCCTGGAAAAAATAGCGTTGCCACCGACGTCGACGCTGATCAATCTGTTCCCCTGTGTTACCGCCAATTCGGGGCGAACGCTGCCACGAATCGCACTGCTGTTCACGGCGTGCAGAATCGACCGATGAAGCAAGGTCTTTCCCTGGATGGCACTGCCCTCTTCGAGCGAGACGCGCCCGCATGCCGATGCGAGCGTTTTCGTTGCAGCATTGACCACTTTTCTGGTCATTTCGCCGAGTAACCCTGTCGGAGCGCGCGGAGCAACGCCGCCCGGCGGCGCACGGCGAGCGCTCGATCCCGGAAGGGATCGCGCCGACTCGAAACCTGAAGACGGGCCATGCGCGGCAGGCGTCGGCTCGACCGATGGCTCTGTCGCGGTCAGGTACGCTGGCGGCAACCGATGGTTATTGACGGTGAACATAGATCTGGTTCGAAGTGTTGAGATGAACTGGCGTGTCACAGCCACGTAGAAGCCGCATCTGGTAGCCGCGCCGCTGACAGTTGTGCCCTCGGCATTCGACACTGTCGGAGCACTTGGCCCAGATGCTTCACTGCTTCGATGTCGAATGTAAGTACCCCGAGGCATGGGACGACCGTACGGCGAAGTGGTGATCGCAGACGCGAAGAGACCCCACAGGGCACGTCGCGCCGTAGTCCAGCATCTGATGCCGAATTGTTCGGGCGCATCGCCTCGGACGAGGCAGCGCAACTCGCGCGACACGTCCGAGGCCGGGTAGGCGGGTGGGCCGCCCAACCGATCAACAGCGTGCCGCCGGTAGCAATCTGTATGGCACACATGACCTCCCCGCTGTCTTCGACGCCTGTTGCAACAGGCATGACACGCTCTAGCTATTCACCGCGATATAGCGCTGGTACCAGGAGATCGTAGACTCGCTTGCACATGACCGAGCCCTTGCAGAAGCGCCCCGTGCCCGATTTCCACTACTACCGCCCCGCCGACGGCCACGGCCTGCCGCACGATCCGTTCAATTCCATCGTCGGTCCCCGGCCGATCGGCTGGATTTCGTCGCACGACGCGCTGGGACGGCTCAACCTGGCGCCCTACAGTTTCTTCAACGCGTTCAACTACACGCCGCCGATCGTCGGCTTCGCGAGCATCGGCTACAAGGACAGCGTGCGCAATATCGAGGCGACCGGCGAATTCGCCTGGAACCTGGCGACCCGCCCGCTGGCCGAGGCGATGAACGCCACCTGCGCCGCGGTGCCGCCCGAGGTGGACGAGTTCGCGCTGTCGGGCCTTGCGCCCGCGCCGTCCCGCGGCATCGCCGTGCCGCGGGTGGCGCAGAGCCCGGTGTCGTTCGAATGCAGGCTGAGCCAGGTGCTGCGCTTGCAGAGCGCCGCGGGCACGCCCGTCGATACCTGGCTGGTGCTGGGCGAGGTGGTGGGCGTGCACATCGATCGCAGCCTGCTGCAAGACGGCATCTACCAGACGGCCGCCGCGCGGCCGATCCTGCGCGGCGGCGGGCCGGCCGATTATTTCGAGATCGGCGCCGAAGCCCAGTTCCAGATGCAACGCCCGCGCTGAGCACCACCAAACGAAGCGGCACCCCCATCGGAAACACCGCGGATCCGGCTTCGCCGGGCCGCTGGTGTCGCCCCCTGCAAGGGGGTGGGCGAAGATACGCAGTGCGGAGCCTGGGGGTTAGCTCCGCTGCAGTGCGGCGATGCGTTCCTCGATCGGCGGGTGCGTCGAGAACAGCTTGCCGATGCCACCGGTGATGCCCATCGCCTGCACGCTCTTGGGCAGTTCGCCGGGCACCATGCCGCCGAGGCGGGCCAGGGCGTTGACCATGGGCTGCTTGCGGCCCATCAGCTGGGCGGCACCGGCGTCGGCGCGGAACTCGCGCTGGCGGGAGAACCAGGCCACCACGATCGCGGCGGCGAATCCCAGGACGATGTCGAGCACGATGGTCGTCACCCAGTAGCCGATGCCGGGGCCCGAGCGGCTCTCGTTGTTCTTGTTGAGGAAACTGTCGACCGCGTAGCCGATGACGCGCGACAGGAACACCACGAAGGTGTTCATCACGCCCTGGATCAGCGTCATGGTGACCATGTCGCCATTGGCGATGTGGGCCACCTCGTGGCCGATCACCGCCTCGACCTCCTCGCGGGTCATGCCCTGCAGCAGGCCGGTGGAGACGGCGACCAGCGCGCTGTTCTTGAAGGCGCCGGTGGCGAAGGCGTTGGGATCGCCCTCGAAGATGCCGACCTCGGGCATGCCGATGCCGGCCTTGTCGGCGAACTTGCGGACCGTCTCGACGATCCAGGCCTCGTCTGCGTTGGCGGGCTGGTTGATCACCCGCACGCCCGAACTCCACTTGGCCACGGGCTTGCTGATCAGCAGCGAGATGATGGCGCCGCCGAAACCCATGACGAGCGCGAAGCCGAGCAGGGAGGTGAGGTCGAGGCCGTTGGGCGTGAGGTAGCGGTTGACGCCCAGCAGGCTGGCGACGATGCCCAGCACCACCACGACAGCGAGGTTGGTGAGGACGAACAAGGCGATGCGTTTCATGGATTCTCCGTGGTTGGACTTGCATGTCCATCGCGCAGCAGATGGAGGCAGCGGTGCCGCCCTTCAAGCCGTGCCACGTCGCAGATTCGCTGTGTTGTCTGGTTCTGAGTGCTGCCCTGCGAGGGACTTGCATGAGAGCGATGATAGGAGCAAAAGTTCAGGCGCCCGCCGACACCCGGGCCGGCCGGAAGACGCGCGGATCGTCGTAGGACGCCGGGGCCTCGTTGGCCGGCCAACAGCCCGGCACGCCGACTACCGGCGGCGGCACGAAAGTGCTCGGCGACGAATCGGAGGGTCGCATCGGGGTCCCACACGTTCGGGACGTCTGCCATATGCCCGCCAATGCGGCAGGGCGTTTCAACGGCATGCGCGTTCAGACATCATGCCGCGAACCACGGCCGCCTCCGGTCGACAGACGAGGCTCTCGACACCGCAGCAACGAGTCACGCCTCGGCGGGCTTGTGCAGGCGCTTGTCGCGAACGGATACTTGCGAAGTCCCCTCGTGTCGATCAGCGGCGCCATGCGGGCCGCGCGCGCAGGTCGGTGGATAGCGTCATACCAGCTTCCAGGCCAGCGTGTCGCCGCCGCGCAGCGGCTTCAGCGTCGCGTCGCCGAAGGGCACCGTCTCGGGCACCGTCCAGGTCTGGCGGCGCAGCGTCACCGTGTCGGTGTTGCGCGGCAGGCCGTAGAAATCGGGGCCGTGCAGGCTGGCGAAGCCTTCGAGCTTGTCGAGGGCGTGAGCGTTGTCGAAGGCCTCGGCGTACAGCTCCAGCGCGGCGAGCGCGCTGTAGCAGCCGGCGCAGCCGCTGGCGTGTTCCTTCAAGTGGGCGGCGTGCGGCGCGCTGTCGGTGCCCAGGAAGAACTTGGGGCTGCCGCTGGTGGCCGCCTCGACCAGTGCCTGTCGGTGCAATTCGCGCTTCAAGATCGGCAGGCAGTAGAAGTGCGGCCGCAGTCCGCCGGTGAAGAGCGCGTTGCGGTTGTAGAGCAGGTGCTGCGGCGTGATGGTGGCGGCGAGGAAACGGTCGGCGCCGCGCACGTAGTCGGCGCCTTCCTTGGTGGTCAGGTGCTCGAAGACGATCTTCAGCTCGGGGAAATCGCGGCGCAGCGGGATCAGCACCCGCTCGACGAAGGCGGCCTCGCGGTCGAACACGTCGATCGACGCGTCGGCCACCTCGCCGTGGATCAGCAGCAGCAGGCCGTGCTTCTGCATCGCCTCCAGCGTCGGATAGGCCAGTCGGATGTCGGTCACGCCGGCATCGCTGTTGGTGGTGGCGCCGGCCGGGTAGAGCTTGACGGCGACCACGCCGGCCGCCTTGCCGCGGACGATCTCCCCGGGCGGCAGCCGGTCGGTCAGGTAGAGCGCCATCAGCGGCTCGAAAGCGGTGCCGGACGGCACCGCGGCCCGGATGCGGTCGCGGTAGTCGATCGCCTGCTGCGCGGTGGTCACCGGCGGGCGCAGGTTGGGCATGATCAGCGCCCGCGCCATCTGGCGGGCGGTGGCGGGCACGACGGCCTGCAGGGCGGCGCCGTCGCGCACATGCAGGTGCCAGTCGTCGGGACGGATCAGGGTGAGGGTATCGGGGGCGGCTGCGGTCATGGGACGGCATTGTCCCATTGCAGCGGCGGCCGACACGGCGCCGACCTTACTCGGCGGTGATGCCGGCCTTGCGCACTACTTCGCCGAACCTCACCATCCGGTCGGCCATCATCTTCTTGAAAGCGGCGGGTGGCATTTCCTCGGGCACGATCACGCCGCGCTCCTTCAAGTTGGCGACCATCGCCGGCGCGGTCGCGGCCTGGCGCACCGCCTTGTACAGCGTCTGCACGATAGCATCGGGCGTGCCGCCGGGCGCGGCCAGGCCGGTCCAGGAAGTGAGGTTGAGCTGGGGATAGCCCACCTCTGCCATCGTCGGTACATCCGGCAGTTGTGGCATGCGCTCGTCGGCCGCCACCGCCAGCGCGCGCACCTTGCCCGACTGGATGTGCGGCAGCATGATGAGGAGGTTGTCGAGGATGAATTGCACTTCGTTGGCCAGCACCGCGGTGATCAACTGGGTGCCACCGCGGTAGGGGATGTGGGTGGCGTAGACGCCGGCGACGGACTTCAGCATTTCCACATTCAGCTGACCCATGCTGCCGACTCCGCCGCTGCCGTAGTTGAGCTTGCCGGGATTGTTCTTGGCGTAGTCGACGAATTCCTTGAAAGACTTGATCGGCAGGCTGGAATGCACCACCAGCACATTGGGCTGGCGGCCGAGGATCGCTATGTTCTCGAAGTCCTTGAGCGGGTCGTAGCCCACCTTGGGCTGGGTGAGCGGATTGGCCAAATGGCTGCTCTGCGACGACACCACCAGCGTGTAGCCGTCGGGCCTGGCGCGCGCCACCGCGAGCGATGCCACCGAGCCGCCGGCGCCGGGCCGGTTATCGACCACCATCGGCACGCCCAGAAGGCGGGACAACGGCTCGGCGTACTGGCGCGCCATCAGATCCACCGATCCGCCCGGCGGAAACGGCACGACCAGCATGATCGGACGTGACGGGTACTTTTCCTGGGCCTGGACCACGAGGGGTGCCAAGCCGGCAAGACCCAGTCCGAGGCCGGCTCGAAGGATCTGGCGGCGGTGGTTCTGCTTGGATGGCATGGAACTCCTCTCGGGGGTGGGTACGAAGGGGATGGGGCAGGCGGAACGGGGATCAGGGGTGGTCGAGGATGGCCAGCGCCAGTGCCTGGGCGCGTGGCACGAAGGTGGCCAGCTCGCAGTACTCGCGCTCGGTGTGGGCATGGCCGCCGACCGGGCCGGTGCCGCACAAGGTCGGCGCACCCACAGATGCGGTGAGGCCGCTGTCGGCGGCGCCGCCGGTGAATTCGCCTTGCACCTTGAAGCCGAGCGATTCGGCGCCGCGCTGGTAGAGCGCCAGCAGGGCGTCGGGCGTCGGCTTCATCGGCAGGGTCCGGCGCACCGCGGTGATCCGACCGCGGGTGCGCGGCACGTCTTCGGCCTCGACGATGGCCCGCACCTGGCCGAACAGCTTGTCGGGATCGGTATCGGCGGTGTAGCGCACGTCGAGTTCGGCCTTCGCGAGCGGTGCCACCATGTTGGGCACCACGCCGCCGGCCACCACGCCGACGTTGGTGCTGATGCCGCTGGCCGTGTCGGTCATGGCGTGCAAAGCCACGATCTTGTGGGCAAGGGCGCCGATGGCGCTGGCGCCGGCGGCATGGTTGACCCCGGCATGGGCGGCCACGCCCTCCACCTCGAACTCGATCGCCATCGAACCCTTGCGGCTGGTGACCAGGTTACCGGTGACGCGGGCCGGCTCGGCGTTGAACACCGCGCGCACGCCCTGTGCCGCGGCCATGATCTTCTCGCGGGTGGCGGGAGATCCGATTTCCTCGTCGCACGAGAAGAAGAGCCGCAGCGGCACCCGGTGGCCGCCGCAGCGGGCGAAAGCCTCGGCTACGAAGACGTTCATCACCAGGCCCGATTTCATGTCGGCCACGCCAGGGCCGTACGCACGGCCGTCATCCACCCGGAAAGGTCGGTGCGCTGCGGTGCCGGCCGGGTAGACGGTGTCCATGTGGCCCATGAGCAAAATCGGGGCGCCTTCGGACGGGCCGGGCACTTGCGCCTGCAGCAGCAGGCCGTAACCTGAAACTGGCACGAGTTCGACGGCGACGCCGGCCCGCTCCAACCGTTTGCGGAAAACGCCCGCCACCGCCGCGATTCCCGACTCGTCGCGGCTGCCGCTGTCGATATCGACCACTTCCTGCAACAGATCTTGCATCGCCTGCGCCTGACCGGCAAGCCAGTCGAGGATGTGGGCGCGTGTCAGGGCACGAGTGGGGTCGAGCGTATCGTGCATGGAGAATCCTTCTGGCGATAGCCGTACGGTGGGGCGTTTTCGCCGAAGTGTCACATGCAGACCGGTTGTTTGCAATACATATTGCACAAAAGCGACACCATGAAATCACCATTGCAGAACCCGGTAGCCCTGCTGCCCGAGCGCCTGGCCGATCCCGCGGTCGGCCTGACCGCTTCCGAACGCACGCTGGCCGAGGCGCTGGAGCGCGACTACCCGCATGCGCTGCTCGAATCGGCGACCGCGCTCGCGGCCCGCACCGGCACCAGCGCCTCGACCGTGGTGCGGCTCTTCGCCAAGCTGGGCTACGGCAGCTATGCCGAGGCCCAGCGCGAGGCGCGCGCCGAGATGACCGCCCTGCTGCAGACGGCGGGCCAGCGCGCACCGATCACCATCGGCACCCGGCGCAGCCTGCAGCAGTGCGTGGACGACGCGCTGCTGCACGACCAGCACAACATCACCGCCACCCACGACGGGCTGGACATGGAGGCCTTCGAAGCGATGGCCGCGCTGCTGGCGCGGGACACCGGCCGCGTCTTCGTGCTGGCGCAGATCAACAGCGCGCCGGTGGCGGCCTGGCTGACGCTGCACCTCAACATGTGCCGTCCCGGCGTGCAGGAACTCGGCACCGGCGCCATCGCCGCCACCGACCAGCTGCTCTGGGTGCAACCGGGCGACCTGCTGCTGGCCTTCAGCATCCGCCGCTACGCGAGCGGCCCGGTGAAGGTGGCCGAACGCTTCCGCGCGGCCGGCGGCCGGGTGCTTACGATCACCGACAGCGCCACCGCACCGCTGGCCATGCTGGCCGACCACCGGTTGCTGGTGCGGACCTCCAACGCGTCGCCGTTCAACTCCTACACCGCCGCGTTCTTCCTGTGCAACGCGCTGGTGTCGGCCGTGGCGCAGCTGCGGCACGAGGCGGTGTCGGAAGCGCTGGCCCAGCGCGACCGCCTCTGGCAGGAGGTGGAAGCGCACCTGCTGGCGGAACCGGGCCAGGCGCGCCGGCCGGGCAAGCCCTAGGGTGTTCGCCCCTATCGCCTTCCGCTTTTCGCCGTCGCACCACGCCGTCCTCTTCCGAGTACAGCGCACTGCTGGATGCCGCCAGTCCGGCGCCCCGGCCCTCCTCCGACACGGCCACCCCACCGGGCCTGCAATCCGACGCAGCTCAGCCCACCTCGCCCAGATGGAAACGGCCGCGGCCTTCGGTCTTGGCGATATAGAGGGCCCGGTCGGCGCGCTGCAGCAGTTCGTCGGGCGAGCCCTGTCCGCCCCGGTACACCGTGGCGCCGATGCTGATGCCGACGGTCAGCGGCGCACCCTGCGCCATCAGCGGAGTCTCCATCGCCCGCAGCAGCTTGGCACCCACCACCGGAAGATCGAACGGCACGGCGGCGCCCTCCAGCAGGATCGCGAACTCGTCGCCGGCGTGGCGCGCCACCAGGTCGGTCTCGCGCAGGCAGTCTCGCAGCCGCTGCGCCAGTCCGCAGAGCACGTCGTCGCCGGCGGCATGGCCGCGCGTGTCGTTGATCGACTTGAACCGATCCACGTCCAGGTACAGCACCGCCAGCGCGCTGCCGGTGCGGCGGCTGCGGGCCGCGGCCTCGGCCAGGCGCTCGTCGAAATGGCGCCGGTTGGGCAGGCCGGTGAGCAGGTCGGTGCGGGCCATCGCATCGAGCAGGCGCTGCGTGTCCTTGAGCGCGGTGATGTCGGTGGTGAGCGCATAGATGCTGGTCACCCGGCCGTCGGCGTCGCGCTGCGGCAGGTAGGTGCTCTGCAGCGTGCGCAGGCCTGCCGGCAGATCGAGCGTCTGCTCGAAGCTCACCTTATCGCCCGCCAGCGCCCGGTCCAGATAGACGCGGCGCCGCTCGAAGTATTCGGGCGCGACCGACTGCTGCACCGTGCGGCCCAGCATCTTCTCGGGGTCGGTGCCCAGCCAGTCGCGGTAGGTGGCGTTGCAGAAGCGGAAGCGCTGCTCGGTGTCGAATTCTGCAATCAGCACCGGCAGGTTGTCGGTGATCGTGCGCAGCCGGGTCTCGCTCTCGGCCACCCGCAGCTCGGCGCGCTTGCGGTCGGTGATGTCCTGGAAAGCGCCGGCCAGCATGGTGGTGCGGCCGTGCCTGCGGTGCACCGCCATGCCCTGCGCGCGTACCCACAGCGGGCGGCCCCGGGCGGTGACGAAGGGCAGTTCCAGGTCCCAGGGCGTGCCATCTTCCAAGGCGCGCGCCAGCGCCGTCTCGATCGCGGGCCGGGCCTCGGGCGCATAGAAGGCGAGGGCGTCGTGCGGCGACGGGTCGCTGCCCCGCTCCACCTCGTGGATGCGGTAGACCTCGTCGGACCAGTGCAAGCGCCGGCTGAGCACGTCCAGTTCCCAGCCGCCGACCTGGGCCATCGCGCCGGTGCGGCCCAGCATGTCGCGCGCATGCTCCAGGGCGGCGCGCTCGCGGCGGCGGCCGGTGATGTCCATGTGGGTGCCGACGATCAGCGCCGGCCAGCCGGCCGCGTCGCGCGACACCACCACCGCATGGCCCTGGACCCAGACCCAGTGGCCGGCCCGGTGGCGCAGCCGGTACTGGCTGACGAAGTACGGATTCTCGCCGGCCAGATGCGCGTCGAGCGCGGCACGCAGGGCCCGCCAGTCGGCGCGGTGGACCAGGCTCTGCCAACGCAGCCGCCCGGGCCGGGCGTCGTCCTCGGTGTAGCCGAGCAGTTCCCGCTCCCGGGCGTTCACCGTCCAGCGGTTGCCCGGCAGGTCAAGCTCCCAGAAGCCGAGGTTGCCGCCGCGCAGCACCAGCTCCAGCCGCTCGGCGCTGTGCCGCTGCTCGGCCAGCCGGCGCTCCGACAGCGCCTGCAGCGCGGCCGACTGCCGTTCCACCTGCGCCACCCGGCGTCGCAGCTCGAACAGCACCGCCACCTGACGCGCCAGGGCCCGCAGCGCCCGTGCCTGCGCGGGCGGCAGGCTGCGCGGCACGGTGTCGACGATGCAGAGCGTGCCGAGCGCCTCGCCGTCGTCGAGCACGATCGGCACGCCGGCGTAGAAGCGAACCTTGGGATCGTCGGTGACCAGCGGGTTGTCGCAGAAGCGTGGGTCCAGCAGCAGGTCCTCGACCACCATCAGGCGGTCGGGCGTGAGGATCGCGTGGCCACAGAAGGAGATTTCGCGCGGTAGTTCCGCGACGTCGGTGCCGACGCGGGCCTTGAACCACTGGCGGTCGCGGTCGACCAGGGTGATGAGGGCCACCGGCACCCCGCAGATCTCGGAGGCCAGCCGGGCCAGGTCGTTGTAGTCGGCCTCGGGCGGCGTGTCGAGGATGTGCAATCCGTGCAGCCCGGCGATGCGCTGCGCTTCGTTTTCGGGGAAGACTGCTGCCATGAGAAATGCGCCGACGGCGCCGCTGGGACTAGCCCGACAGTATGCGACAAACCGATGGCGGCGCGGGGGGATTCCAGGGGATGCGAAAGGGCCGCGGCGACGATGCTGCGGCCCTTTCGCGGATAGGGCGGCGGGTCAGTGCTGCAGGATCTTGTTCAGGAAGTCCTTGGTCCGCGGCTGGCGGGCATCGGAGTTGTTGAAGAACTCGTCGCGCGAGCAGTCCTCGAGGATCTTGCCGCCCACGTCCATGAAGATCACCCGGTTGGAGACCTTGCGGGCGAAGCCCATCTCGTGGGTCACGACCATCATGGTCATGCCTTCCTTGGCCAGGCCCACCATCACGTCGAGCACTTCGCCGACCATCTCGGGGTCGAGCGCCGAGGTGGGTTCGTCGAACAGCATCACGATCGGGTCCATCGAGAGCGCCCGGGCGATCGCCACGCGCTGCTGCTGGCCGCCCGAGAGCTGGCCCGGGAACTTGTCCTTGTGCGCCGTGAGGCCCACGCGGTCGAGCATCTTCAGGCCGCGCGCCTTGGCGTCGTCGGGCTTGCGGCCCAGCACCTTGATCTGGGCGATCGTCAGGTTCTCGGTCACCGACAGGTGCGGGAACAGCTCGAAGTGCTGGAACACCATGCCGACCCGGCTGCGCAGCTTGGGCAGATTGGTCTTCGGGTCGTGCACCGCGGTGCCGTCGACGTAGATCTCGCCCTTCTGGAAGGGTTCGAGCGCGTTGATGGTCTTGATCAGGGTCGACTTGCCGGAGCCCGAAGGTCCGCATACCACCACCACCTCACCCTTCTGGATGTTGGTGGAGCAGTCGTTCAGCACCTGGAAGCTGCCGTACCACTTGGAAACGTTCTTGAGTTCGATCATGTTTGACTCTCCGCTCAACGGATGATGGCGATTTTCTTGTGCAGCCGCTTGACCAGCCACGACAGCGCGAAGCAGATCACGAAGTAGACGACCGCGGCGGTGAGATAGGCCTCGATCGGACGGCCGTAGTTCTTGCCGGCGGTCTCGAAGCCCTTGAGCATGTCGTAGGCGCCGATGGCGTAGACCAGCGAGGTGTCTTGGAACAGGATGATGGTCTGCGTCAGCAGCACCGGCAGCATGTTGCGGAACGCCTGCGGCAGCACCACCAGGCGCATGTTCTGCCCGTAGCTCATGCCGACCGCCTGGCCCGCATGCACCTGGCCGCGCGGGATCGACTGGATACCGGCCCGCATGATCTCGCTGAAGTAGGCGGCCTCGAACGCGATGAAGGTCACGTACGCGGACACGTCGGCACCGATCGGACGGCCGATCAGGAAGGGCACCAGCAGGAAGAACCACAGGATCACCATCACCAGCGGAATGCTGCGCATGCCGTTGACGTAGAGGGTGGCGGGCACGGCGAGCAGCTGCTTGCCCGAGAGCCGCATCAGCGCCAGCACGGTGCCGAGCAGCACGCCGCCGATGGTGGCGACGATCGTCAGGCCGATGCTGAACCAGAAGCCCTTCAGTACGAAGGCGCGGATCAACTCCCAGTTGAGGAAGGCGAAGTCGAGATTCATGTCAGTGGCCTCCGCCGCCGCCGGCGACCACGAAGCCCGGGACGCGCACCCGTTTCTCGAAGTACGCCATGACCCGGTTGATGGTGAAGGCCGACACGATGTAGAGGCCGGTCACGGCCAGGTACACCTCGATGCCGCGCGAGGTCTCTTCCTGCACCTGCATCGCGAACATGGTCAGTTCGGCGACCGACACCGCGAACGCGACCGACGAGTTCTTGAAGATGTTCATCGTCTCGCTGGTGAGCGGGGGCAGGATGATCCGGAACGCGAGCGGGATCAGCACGAAGCGGTAGTACTGCAACGTGGTGAAACCCATCGCCATACCCGCATAGCGCTGGCCGCGCGGCAGGGCCTGGATGCCCGAGCGCACCTGCTCGGCGATACGGGCCGAGGTGAAGAAGCCGAGCGCCAGCACGACGAGCACGAAGCCCGGAAGGTTGCGCATCGGCGTGAAGAGCGCCGGCACCACGTGGTACCAGAGAAATATCTGGACCAGCAGCGGAATGTTGCGGAACAGCTCCACCCAGGCGTTGCCGAGCTTCACCCACACCGGGTTGTCGGGCAGCGTACGCAGGGTACCGACGGCGAATCCCAGCACCAGGGCCACCAACAGCGCCAGCAGCGATACCGACACCGTCCACCCCCAGGCGGACATCAGCCACTGGAGGTAGGTCGGATGCTCGCCTCCAGGGTCTTGCAGGAACACCTGCCAATCCCAATTCGATCCCATGATGGGGATTCCTTCTCAAGCTGTTATGTCGATCAGCGCCTGCTGCAGTACCGCCGGGGCGGCGCACCTGCGGCTCTCCACAAGACAACGCCCACCGGGGCGGTGGGCGTCGGCGCTCGCGGCAAGGCTCGCGTTTATTCTTTGACGGCGTACTCTTCCATCGGTTTGTCGTTCGGATGGGCCCACGCGTCCTTCGTGGCGGCCGACAGCGGCAGGCCGATCTTCACATTGGCCGGCGGCACCGGCTGCATGAACCACTTGTCGTAGAGCTTGGCCATCGCGCCGGAGGCGATCTGCGCCTTGATACTGTCGTCGACCACCTTCTTGAAAGCGGCGTCGTCCTTGCGCATCATGATCGCGATCGGCTCGACCGACAGCACTTCGCCGACGATCTTGAAGTCGGCCGGCGCCTTCGACTTGGCGATGTTGGCGGCCAGGATCGAGCCGTCCATGATGAAGGCGTCGGCGCGGCCCGATTCCAGCAGCAGGAAGCTGTCGGAGTGGTCCTTGCCGAAGACTTCCTTGAACTGCACGTTCTCGGCGCGCTTGTGCTTGCGCAGCGTCTGCACGGAGGTGGTGCCGGTCGTGGTGGCGATCGTCTTGCCGGCCAGGTCCTTGATGCCGTTGATGCCCGAGTTGGCCTTCGTGGCGATGCGGACTTCTTCCACGTAGGTCGTCACGGCGAAGGACACGTCCTTGGCACGGGTGGCGTTGTTGGTGGTGGAGCCGCATTCCAGGTCGACCGTGCCGTTCTGCACCAGGGGGATGCGGTTCTGCGAGGTGACCGGCTGGTACTTGGTCTCGATTTTCGACAGGCCCAGGTTCTTCTGGATGTCGTTGATGATGGCGGCGCACACGTCGTAGTGGAAGCCGGTGTACTTGCCGTCGCCCAGAGTGTAGGAGAGGCCGGAGGATTCGCGCACACCTTCGGTGATGACGCCCGACGCCTTGATCTTGGCGAGTGTGTCGGTAGCTTGCGCCGATGCGCCTCCAGCCATGGTTGCCAGGACGGCGATCGTCAGCAATTGTTTCTTCATGCGAATCTCCTTGAATTCATGCAAATGGAACAGGGGGGGAGTCTAGAACGGAATTCCTGGGCGGCCGCAGGGGGTTACAACCGAGAGGTGGCCATGGTGGCGCGGAGTCAGTCGTACACGGGTTCACAAAAGTTTCATGGCTGGTAACACACGGTGGGTGCCGTCTCACACCGCAGGCGGTCTTTGCAAGCTCCGTGCCCAATGCCATCCGAAAAACCGCGGCGACGTCTCCGGTGACATGCGAACGGAATGTAAGGGGCGTACAGCGTGCCTATCCAATGCCGTGTGCACGCAGCCGCATGCACAAGTTGCATGAAGCGACCGAACGCATTGCGAACCGTCACGTGGCGGGCGCGCGGGCCTGCAGGTACTCCCACAGCGCGTCGGCCGGTCGGCGCGCCGCGGCCCGGCCGCGGACCGACGCCCGCTCGGATGCGGTGCTGCGCACCACCGGCTTCTCGCGGTAGGCGCGGATCTCCATCGTCACCTCCAGCGGCGGCAGGCTGTGCGGCTGGGCGCTCACCAGCCGGCGCCCGCGCAGCTCGCGCCGCACCGCGCTCTGCGGCAGGAAGGCGATGCCATGGCCCTCGATCGCCATCGCCTTCAGGCCTTCGGCCATGTCGGTTTCGTATACCCGGTCGAGGTGGATGGCGGTGCCGTGGTCCTTCAGCAGCCGCTCCACCACCCGGCCCAGGTAGGCCGCCGGCCCGTAGCCCAGGTAGGGCAGCGGCTGGCCGGCGCGGCCGGGCAATGTATGGAGCGGCTTGCCGTCGGCATCGGGCCGGGTGTAGGGGGCGACCGTCTCCTCGCCGAGCGCCACCATCTCGTAGCGCGAGGCGTCGAGCTGCACCGGCTGGGCGCTGTGGTGGTAGGCGATCAGCAAATCGCAGCTGCCCTCCATCAGGCGCAGCACCGCGTCGTGCACGTTGAGCGCCAGGAGCCGGCTGCGCACCAAGCCGAAACCCTGCCGCAGCGACGAGATCCAGGTCGGGAAGAAGGTGAAGGCCAGGCTGTGCGGCACCGCGAAATCGATCACGTCCTGCCCCGCGGTACCGCGGCCACGCAGCATCGCGCGGGTGGTCTGCAGCGACTGCAGCAGTTCGAGCGACTGGGCGTACAGCGTCTCGCCCGAGGCGGTGAGCCGCGTGGGATACGAGCTGCGGTCGACCAGGTCGGCCCCGGCCCAGGCCTCGAGCGCCTGGATGCGCCGCGAGAACGCCGGCTGGGTCACATGCCGGAGCTGGGCCGAGCGGCTGAAGCTGCGCGTCTCGGCCAGGCTGACGAAATCCTCGAGCCACTTGGTTTCCATGGCGCGGATTATGGGGACGGCTCCGGCCCGCCATGCCGGCGCCCGCGAGAAAAAGCACGGTTGCCGCCAACGTCGGCGGCCAAGCGCCGCACGGGCATCCGGACCGCTGCTATTTTTTTAATAGCTACAGGTCGTTTCCGCATGCCGGCTACAGCCTCTTTTCTTTCAAGAACCCGGCTCAGGGCAGGTCCTTGTTCGGCTCGACGAAGTTCGGGTCTTTCGGACCGACGGTACCGAGCCGGGCGCGCAGCGACTGCGGCTGGCCGCTCAGGATCGCGGCGTAGCTGGTGGTGTTGGCCAGCACCTTCTTCACGTAGTCGCGGGTCTCGGCGAAGGGCACGTTCTCGGCCCATATCGCGGCGTCGACCACCGGGCCGTTGCGCCAGCTGCGCGGCCGGCCGGGGCCGGCGTTGTAGGCGGCGGCGGCCAGCGGCATCGAGCCCTGGAAGTCGTCGAGCGCCAGCTTCAGGTAGGCGGTGCCGATGGCGATGTTGGTATCGCGGTCGTTGATCTGCTCCGGCCGGAAGCCGCCCATCCCGATCTTGTTGGCCGTCCAGCGCGCGGTGGCGGGCATGACCTGCATCAGGCCGGAGGCGCCGACGCCCGAGCGGGCATCGGTGATGAAGCGGCTCTCCTGGCGGATCAGGCCGTAGACGTAGGCCGGGTCCAGGCCGATCTGCCGGCTGCGCATCACCACCCCCGACTGGTGCGGCATCGGGAACCGCTGGCCGGTGTCGAAGACCGATCTGGTGCGTTCGCTGGTGTTGATGCAGCGGTCCCAGATCTCGCTCTGGCAGGCCATGTCGGCGGCGGCCAGCAGTTCGCGGTCGCCCATGCCGCCTGTCGCATGCAGGTTGGTGGCGTAGTTCCACTCGCGCACGCCTTCGCTGCGTAGGCCGAGCAGGATCGCGTAGAGGCCGCGGGCCAGCGACGGATTGGTGCGGGCCGCCTCGCGTTCCTGCGTGGTGGGCGGCGCCGGCCGCTCGGGCATCGCGATGCGCTGGCCCAGCTCTTCCAGCGCCAGCTGCTCGTAGAAGCCGCGCGGGCTGGCGATGCCTTCGAGCAGTTGGCGCGCCTCGGCCCGCTGCCGGTCGGAGACCCTGCCCGCCGCCGCGGTGGCCGCGGGCAGCGAGGCGCTTTCGGGCTGCACCGCGGCCGTCGGCGCCGGTGCCGTGCCCAGCGGGCCTCCGGCCAGCAGCGCCTTGGCACGCCAGTAGACCCAGGCGCTGTCGACGCGCAGCGCGTCGTCCATCGCGGTGATGGCCGACAGCACTTCCTTCCAGTTGCCGGCGCGCAGCGCGGCGCGCGCCTTCCAGGCCAGCATCTCGCCATGCAGGTCGGTATCGCGGGTGACCTTGGCGAAGTATTCGAGCGCGGTGGGCGACAGGCGCGAGGCGGCCTGCCGGCCGATCGCGCCCCAGACCCAGTTGCGCTCCTCGGGCCTCATCTGCACGCTCCATTTGCTGTCGAGCTGCTGGGCGGCCGCGTCGGGGTCGGAAGCGTTCATCTTCAGCAAGGCGAGCGTCACCAGTTCCTTGCGGGTGCGGCTGCCGGCGGTGGCCTTGGAGGCCAGGAAGCGCGCCGGGTTGTCGCCGATCTGCGCGACCAGGGCCGATTCCTCGGGCGCCACGATCTCGACAGCGGCGCGGGCCACCCGTGGCCGGTTGGCGTCGATCGCCAGGCGCGCCTTGCGCCAGACGTCGTCGGCGGTGAACTGCCGCGCGGCGAACAGTTCGGCCGCGGCCAGGGTGCAGCCGTCGTCCGATTCGCGCATGCCGTACCAGTTGCGGCGCACCTCGTCGACGGTGGCCGCGGGCAGCGGACCGGTGCCGCGCAGCCGCTCGACCACGATGGCGTAGCAGCGCACCTCGCGGTCGTCGTTCATGCGGAACAGCGGATAGGCGTCGGCGAAGCGCTGCCAGTCGCGGCGCTGGCCCAGGATGCGCAGCCAGTCGTTGCGCAGCCGGTCTTCCTGGTAGGTGCCGGACCAGCGGGCGAAGAAGGCCTCGATCTCCTCGGGCTGGGCGGAGTCGATCCGGGCACGCAGTTCCCAGTAGGCGGCCCACGGCTCCAGCGCGTGGCCCTGGGCCATAGGCAGCAGCGCCGCCAGGCGGGCGCGGTCGCCGCGCTTGAAGGCCTGGTTCATCTCCAGCAGGACATCGTCCCCTCGCCCGGCGGGCGTGCCTTGGGCCTGCGCGGCGGCCCCGGTGCCGGCCAGCAGCCCGAAGGCGAGCGCAGATGTCAGAATCTTCTGGAATTTCATCGAAGGAATTATGGACAAGTCAGCCATTCGCAGGGCGTTGATCGAAGAAAGACTGAATCTGCCGGACCGCCTCTCTCGCTCCGACCAGCTCCAGCGGGTGATGCGCATCTGGCTCATCGGCCGGCCCGACGCGGTGATCGGCGCCTACTGGCCGATCAAGGGAGAGTTCGATCCGCTGCCGGCGCTGCACCGCTGGAAGGAAGACGGCGAGCTGCAGGGCGCGCCGCAGCGCCGCCAGATCGGCCTGCCGGTGGTCGACAAGACGGCCGGCACGCTCACCTTCCACGTCTGGTACCCCGGCTGCCCGATGGAGGAAGACGCCTACGCCATCCCCAAGCCGAAGGACACCGAGGTGGTGGTGCCCACCCTGCTCTTCGTGCCCTGCGTCGGCTACGGCGCGGGCGGCTACCGGCTCGGCTACGGCGGCGGTTTCTACGACCGGACGCTGGCATCGCTGGAGCCGCGGCCGTTCACCGTGGGCCTCGGCTTCGGGCAGGGCTTCCTGCCCGATTTCGAGCCCGAGGCGCACGACCTGCCGCTGGACGCGATTCTCAACGACAACGGCGTGGTCTGGCCGCAGTAGGTCAGGCACGGCCGTGCGCGGGGCTCAGCCCGCGGCCCGGGCGGCGGGCTGCATGTCCTCGGGGAAGGCGAAGTCCGAATGGTGCTGCTGCTTGCTGTGGTACATCGCCGCGTCGGCAGCCCGCAGCAAGCCGGCGAGGTCGCGCGCATCCCTCGGGAACCGCGCGATGCCGATGCTGGCGGTGACCATCAGCGCCCGGCCTTCGTAGTCCACCGGCGCGCGCATCTGTTCGCTCATGCGGTGGGCCATCGCCGAGAGCGCGCCCCGGTCGGTCTCGCCGCTCACCAGCACCACGAACTCGTCGCCGCCCAGCCGCGCGACCGTGTCGATGTCGCGCAGCTCGCTGCGCAGGCGCCGCGCCAGCTCCACCAGCACCAGGTCGCCGGCGTGGTGGCCGAAGCGGTCGTTGATCGGCTTGAAGCGGTCCAGATCGAGCAGCAGCAGGGCCTGCGGCGCACCGGTGGCGAACTGCCGTTCGGCGCGCCGCTGCAGGCCGCGCCGATTGGCCACGCCGGTGAGCGGATCGGTCTCGGCCTGGGTCACCAGGCTGTCGGCGCGGGCGTGCAGCTCCTGCTGTGCCCGCCGCAGCGACCGGAGGCGGCTGCCGAGCGCCACCGACAGCACCACCAGCTCGGCCGCGGCGCCCAGTTGCAGCAAATTGAGCTGCAGGCCGCTCCAGGGCAGCACACCCCAGTTCGAAAGGATCAGCAGCAGCGCCGACAACACCAGGATCGCCAACCCGCTCAGGTAGAGCAGCGCCGGCTTGAAACCGGCACGGTAGGCCCGCAGGCCGCCGACCGCCAGGAGCGGCGGGCCGAGCACCGCGACCACCTCGGTCGCCCGCGACAGCCAGCGCACCTGCAGCGACAAGTCGCCGTCGGCGGTCACCGCCACCAGCATGCAGGTCAGCACCAGCACCAGTGCCGCCAACGCCTGGTCGATGCGGCGCGCATGCGCCCGCAGATCGAGGAAATGGCGGCCGAACTGGCTGGCGAACACGGCCCAGAGCAGCGGTGCCGCGGTGTAGAGGTACTGCGGCAGCGCCGGCGCATCGGGCCACAGGTAGCGGGACAGGTGGCCGTTGAAGCTGGCCAGCGTCAGCACCGCGCAGGCGCAGGTGATCAGGTAGTACGTATGCATCCGCTCCCGAAAGATCGAGAGCAGCAGCAGGTTGTAGACCAGCATGCCCAGCAGGATGCCGTAGGTCAGGCCGTCGAAGAGGCGCTTGCCTTCGGTGGAGACGAGATAGTCGGTCTCGTTCCACAGCCGGGGCGCGTAGACCTGCATGACATCGGACTGCACCCGGAAGTAGACGGTGTAGAGCCCCGGCTCCGGCACCCGGAAAGGGAACGACATCCGCTCGGTCGGCACCGGCCGCGACGAGAACGGGTGGTCGGCACCGGCCACCTGCGGCGGTGCCATGCGGGTGCCGCCGGCGTCGTACGGACCGTGGAATCGGAGATCCCGCGCCGCCACCGACGGCATCACCATCAGCCAGTGGGCATCGCGCGCCCGCTCCGCCACGATGAACTGGAACTTGGCCCATACCACGCCCCGACCCAGGCCCACGCCGATCCGCTGGGTGTCGCCGGGATAGCGGAAACGCAGGTGCGGGTCCTGCGTATCGGCAGCGACGATCTGCTCGATCCGCAGCTCTCCGGTACGGTCGACCAGGAAGCCCAGCTTGCCGCCGATGCCCTGCCCGCCTGCCTGGCGCTGCAAGGAAATCGGGGCGCTGGGGTGGACGCTGCCCACCGCCTGGCGCACCGCCGCCTTCTCTGCCACGATCTGGAAAAGCCACAGCCCCAGCGCCCAAGCCAACGCCATCCACAGGATGGCACGCCCATCGCGGTTCCAGAAATGGGTGAGGCGGCGGCGAAAATAACCGCTCGCCGCTAAGGTGTGCATACTAAAAAGTGTAACGCCGAAACCCGAACAAAACGTAACCGCCCGCATGTCCCCGGCCCCTGCGCATGCATCGGCCCCACCCCTTCACCACAAGGGCCGCCCCACCGAAAGACCCGCCATGCCCATCCTCGTCATCGGCAAAAAAAACCACTCCTCCTGGTCGATGCGCCCCTGGGTATCGATGCTATCGATGCGCGACCAGCCCGGGGTGCACGCCGACGTCGAACACCACCGCGTCCTCCGGACCGGCCTGCTCGGGCGCTGCGCCGGGCCGATGCTCTTCGGCAACTTCAGCGCGGCCGACGCCTTCTTCGCCCCGGTCTGCATGCGGCTGCGCACCTACGCCCTGCCGGTACCGCCCGCCGTGGCCGACCATGCGAAACGGGTGGCCGCCCTGCCCGGCATGGCCGCCTGGATAGACGGGGCCCTGGCCGAGCAGGATTTCCGGAATTTCGAAGAGCCCTGCCGGCTCGCCCGCTGAGCGTGCCGATGCAGGTCTACAAGGTGGGCGGCGCGGTGCGCGATGCGCTCCTCGGACTGCCGGTGAACGACACCGACTGGGTGGTGGTGGGCGCCACGCCCGAGGCGATGGAGGCCGAGGGCTACGTGCCGGTGGGCCGCGACTTCCCCGTCTTCCTGCATCCGCGTACCCGCGAGGAATACGCGCTGGCCCGCACCGAGCGCAAGACGGCGCGCGGCTACCGCGGCTTCGCGGTGCAGGCCGCGCCCGAGGTGACGCTGGAGCAAGACCTGGCCCGCCGCGACCTGACGGTCAACGCCATGGCCCAGCCGCCGGGCGCGGTGGGCGACGCCGGCCTGGTCGATCCCTACGGCGGACGGCGCGACCTGGAGGCCCGGGTGCTGCGCCACGTGACCGACGCCTTCCGCGAAGACCCGGTGCGCATCCTGCGCCTGGCGCGCTTCGCCGCCCGCTTCGCCGACTTCACCGTCGCTCCCGAGACCGAGGCCCTGATGCGGGCGATGGTCGACGACGGCGAGGCCGACGCCCTGGTGCCCGAGCGCGTCTGGCAGGAACTGGCGCGCGGCCTGATGGAGCCGGCGCCCTCCCGCATGCTGGAGGTGCTGCGCCGCTGCGGCGCGCTGGCCCGGCTGCTGCCCGAGGTCGACCGGCTCTGGGGCGTGCCCCAGCGCGCCGACTACCACCCCGAGGTCGACACCGGCGTGCACCTGGCGATGGTGATGGACATGTCCGCCCGGCTGCGGGCACCGCTGGCGGTGCGCTTCGCCTGCCTGTGCCACGACCTGGGCAAGGGCACCACCCCCGCCGACGTGCTGCCGCGCCACATCGGCCACGAACAGCGCAGCGCCCGGCTGCTGCAGAGCGTCTGCGAGCGGCTGCGGGTGCCGGTGGAATGCCGCGAGCTGGCCGACGTGGTGGCGCGAGAGCACGGCAACATCCACCGCAGCGGCGAGCTGAACCCCGCCGCCCTGGTCCGCCTGCTCGACCGCTGCGACGCCTGGCGCCGGCCGCAGCGCTTCGAGGACGTCCTGCTCGCCTGCGAATGCGATGCCCGCGGCCGCGGCGGCAAGGAAGACGCGCCCTATCCCCAGCGCGACCGGTTGCGGGCCGCGCTGCATGCGGCGCAGACGGTGGACACCGCCGCCGTCGCCGCCCAGGCCGCCCGCGAAGGCGCCTGCGGCCCCAGGATCGGCGAGCGGATCCAGCAGGCGCGGGCACGGGCGATCGGCACCGCAACCGTGGGCTTCGCGGCCGCCGGCTGAGCCGTCGCCGCCGGACCGCCGCAGCCCGTCCGCCCGACGGGCCGCAATACACCTCGATCCGGGCCGTATTCGCACTGCCTCGGTATTTGGAAACCATCCCGACCGGGTATGCTGGCCGCCGGCGTCAACGCCCGACAGAGGGCATCTTCCGCAACCCTCCGAGCACGCCCCTTCCCATGACCTCCAACCCGCCCTTCACCAGCCCCGTACAAGCGCGTTCCTCGACAGGCATTGCCGGGCTCGACGACATCCTGGGAGGCGGCCTGCCTTCGCACAATCTCTACCTCGTCGAGGGCTCGCCCGGCACCGGCAAGACCACGCTCGGCATCCAGTACCTGCTGCAGGGCGTGGCGCAAGGCGAAAGCGCGCTCTATGTCACACTTTCGGAAACCGCCGAAGAGTTGCGCACCGTGGCGGCGTCGCACGGCTGGACGCTCGACGGGCTGAACATCTTCGAGCTGGTCACCCTCGAAGGTCTGAGCCCCGACAGGGAGCAGTCGATCCTGCACCCGTCCGAGGTCGAGCTGGGCGAGACCACCCGCGGCGTGATGGCAGAGGTGGAGCGGTCCCGGCCGCACCGCGTGGTGTTCGACAGCCTGTCCGAGATGCGACTGCTGGCCCAGGACCCGCTGCGTTACCGACTCCAGATCCTGGCGCTCAGACACTTCTTCTCGACGTCGGGCTGCACCGTCCTGATGCTCGACGATCGCTCGGCCCAGTCCAACGACCTGCAACTGCACAGCGTCGCCCACGGCGTCATCACGCTGGAGCAGACGGTCGGCGAGTACGGCGGCGACAAGCGCTTCCTGCGGGTGTCGAAGCTGCGCGGCGCCAAGTTCCGCGGCGGGGAACACGACTTCAAGCTCGACACAGGCGGGCTGTCGGTGTATCCGCGGTTGATCGCGTCGGAGCACAAGGTGGAGTTCTCGCACCGGGTCGGCAGCAGCGGTACCGAGGCGCTCGACACCATGCTCGGCGGCGGCCTGACCTACGGCAGCAACACGCTCTTCGCCGGACCGTCCGGTGTCGGCAAGACCACCATCGCCATGTCCTGCATCGCGGCCGCGCTCGACCGCGGCGAGAAGGTGTCGTACTACCTGTTCGACGAGGGGCTGGGCACGCTGATGGCACGCTGCAAGGCGCTCGGCATCGTGATCGAGCACCACGTCGCGAGCGGCCTGCTCGAAATCGTCCCGCTCGACCCGGCGCAGGTCTCGCCGGGCGAGTTCGCGAGCCTGGTGCGCCGGGCGGTGGAGACGCGCGGCGCCTCGATGGTGGGCATCGACAGCCTCAACGCCTACCTGCAGGCGATGCCGGGCGGCAAGTTCCTGCTGCTGCAGATGCACGAGCTGCTGACCTACCTCAACCAGCGCGGCATCGCCACGATCCTGGTGCTGAGCCAGCACGGCCTCTTCGGCGCGGGCGGCAGCGACGTGGACCTGAGCTACCTGAGCGACGCGATCCTGCTGTTCCGGTTCTTCGAGGCGCGGGGCAACCTGCTGAAGGCGGTGTCGGTGGTCAAGAGCCGCACCCGCAACCACGAGCTTACGATCCGCGAATTCCGCATGGGCGCCGACGGCATACAGATCGGCACCGCGCTGAACGATTTCGAAGGGGTGATGCGCGGCGTGTCGACCTACCGCGGCGCGCAGCCTCTGCTGAGCGACGATCCCGCCATCGACGAGCCCTGATCGCCATGGAACGTCGGGTGATGGTGCACGCGCCGCGGGGACGCGATGCCAATGTGGTGCACGAAGTGCTGGCCGGCCGCGGCATTCCCGCCCAGGTCTGCCAGTCGCAGGACGAGATGCTGGCCGGGCTGGCCCAGGGGGCCGCCGCCGCGGTGGTCACCGAAGAGGCGTTCGGCGTGACGCCGGGCGGCACGCTCGACAACTGGCTGCGCCGGCAGCCGAGCTGGTCGGACTTTCCCTTCATCGTACTCACCACGCGGCAACCCACCCGCCGTTCGGTGCGCGCCGCCGCGTCGCTGCACGCGCTCGGCAACGTGGTGCTGCTGGAGCGGCCGGTGAACGCCGAGACCCTCGCCAGCGCCGTCGAGGCCGCGGTGCGCGCCCGCAACCGCCAGTACGCGACCCGCCGCAACCTCGAAGACCTCGGCGAGGCGCGAGCCACCGTCGAGCGTCTCAACGGCGAGCTCGAAGGCCGCATCGCGGCCCGCACCCGCGAGCTGGCCGGCACCAACGACCGGCTGATGGCAGAGATCTCCGAGCGCGAGCGTGCCCAGGCGGCTTTGGTGCAGGTTCAGAAGATGGAGGCGATAGGCCGGCTCACCGGCGGCATCGCGCACGATTTCAACAACCTGCTGCATGTCGTCAGCATGAACCTCGACCTGCTGGCCCGCCTGGCGCCCGAGCCGCGCGTCGCCAAGGTGGCGGCGCAGGCCAAGCGGGCGGTGGGCCGCGGCTCCCGGCTCACCGGACAGCTGCTGTCGTTCGCCCGCGCCCAGTCCCTGCTCCCGCGCCTGACCGACATCAATGCGCTGATGCTGGGCATGCAGGAGCTGGTGTCGGTGTCGGTCGGTGCCGGCGTGGAGCTGCGGTGGGAGCTTTCGGAAGAGCCTCTCTGGGCCAAGCTCGACCCGAGCCAGCTCGAGATGGCGGTACTCAACCTGGCGGTCAACGCCAAGGACGCGATGGACTCGGGCGGCAGACTGACCCTGTCCACCCGGCGGGCCGAGGCCAGACCTGACCCGGCCCTGTCGCCCGGCACCTACGTGGTGGTGTCGGTGGCCGACGACGGCCCCGGCATTCCCGCGGCGTTGCTGCAGAAGGTGTTCGACCCGTTCTTCACCACCAAGCCGGTCGGCAGTGGCACCGGCCTGGGGTTGAGCCAGGTCTACGGCTTCGCGCAGCAGTCGGACGGCCTGGCGCGCATCGAAAGCGAATCGGGCCGGGGCACAGTGGTCGAGATGTGCTTCCCGCTGCTCGACGACCGTCAAGAGGCGGCCTTGCCCGAGGCTGCCTCCGCGCCGCCCCAGCCGGGCCTGAGCCACCGCATCCTGGTGGTGGAGGACGACGCCGACGTCCGCCGGGTGATCGTCGAGAGCCTGCAGCTGGCCGGCCACATCGTCACCGACGCGGCCGACGGCCATGCGGGCCTGGCGGCCCTGGCCATCCATCCGCCCGAGCTGCTGATCGTCGACTACGCGATGCCACTGATGAACGGCGCCCAGGTCATCCAGCACGCACTACGGGAGATTCCCGGCCTGCCGGTGATCCTTGCGACCGGTTACGCCGACATGGTCGAGGTCGGGCGGGTGCTGGGCACGCAGTCGATCCTGGTCGAGCCCTTCGACATCTCGACTCTGCTCGACGCCGTGGCGCAGGCAATGCGCAGCTGACTCCTCCGCCCTTCCCTCTGCCGACGATGCTCCCGAAAGCGCTGTCGGCCGAAAGATCGAAACACCACCGCGACGCCTGGTCGAAACAACCTCCAGCAATTGAAAAATCACGGCCCTTTACTATCCAATAGATGGAAAATGGATTTTAATCAGGGTGAAATTGCACGTCTACGACGGCAGAACGAAAGGTTTACCCCTCGCGCGGGAAATTGTCCTACGAACTCCGCAGCAAAAAGTAACAAATAATTCTGTGTGTTTCCAAATCCTCCGAGCTGGCCGCCTTCCGGGTGTGCCGGCATGTTCTTCCGTATTTCGCCTACGCCATGCCTTTGTCCAACGCCAAACTCGGTACCCAACTCGGTACCGCCTTCTTTTCGGTCGTGGTTCTCACCCTCGTCCTCGGTGTATTCGCCATCTTCCAGATGTCGGGCATCTACGCCCGCACCGACGACATCGCCACCAACTGGATGCCCAGCGTCAACGTCCTCGGCAAGATGCGCGCCAGCGTCAATCAGATCCGCCGCGCGGAAGGCGATCATCTGCTGTCGTCCGGAGGCAGCGACATGGACGATGTGGAGCAGCGCATCGCGAAAGCCAAGGCTACGCTGGCCGAGCATACGGCCGCCTACGAACCGTTGATCGCGACTCCCGATGAGCGCCGGCAGTACGATGCCTATCGCGCCGGCCTCGGCGAATATTTAGCCGCACAGTCAGCGCTCCTGACACTGTCGCGCGCCGGCGTGGCCTCGATGGCGCAGGCCCGGGACGCCTACCGCGGCCCGTCGCGCGCCGCGCTCCTGCGGACGTTGCAAGCACTCGAATCGTTGATCGACATCAACGACAAGGGTGCCGCCGCGGCTGCCGGTGGCGCCAAGAGCAGCTACGAAACCGCCCGTACCTGGGTGATCGGCCTGCTCGTCCTGATCTGTGCCGCGGCCACGCTGCTGGCGGTGACCATCGTGCGCTCGGTCACGCGGCGGCTCGGCGGCGAGCCGGCCAGTGCCGCCGACCTGGCGCAGAACGTCGCCGCGGGCAACCTGTCGGTGCAGATCGATCTGCGCGCCGGTGACGACCGCAGCATGATGGCCCAACTGAAACGGATGCAGGACAGCCTCTCGCGGGTCGTGGCCGACGTCCGCGGCAACGCCGAGAGCGTCGCCACCGCCAGCGCGCAGATCTCCCAGGGCAATGCCGATTTGAGCCAGCGCACCGAGGAGCAGGCCAGCGCGCTGGAGGAAACCGCCGCGTCGATGGAGCAGCTCAATTCCACCGTGCGGCAGAATGCCGACAACGCCCGCCAGGCCAACCAGCTGGCCGTCAGCGCCAGCAGCGTGGCCGAACGCGGCGGCGCGGTGGTCGGTCAGGTGGTCGACACGATGCGCGGCATCAACGAAGGCTCCAAGCGCATCGCCGACATCATCTCGGTGATCGACGGCATCGCCTTCCAGACCAATATCCTCGCGCTGAATGCAGCGGTGGAAGCCGCCCGTGCCGGCGAGCAGGGCCGAGGCTTCGCCGTCGTGGCCAGCGAAGTGCGCAGCCTGGCGCAGCGCAGCGCCGATGCGGCCAAGGAGATCAAGTCGTTGATCTCGTCGAGCGTCAACCAGGTCGAGCAGGGCACCGCGCTGGTGGACCAGGCAGGCACCACCATGCGCGAGGTGGTCGATTCGATCCGCCGGGTGGCCGACATCATGGGCGAGATCAGCGCCGCCAGCGCCGAGCAGAGCCAGGGCGTCGCCCAGGTCGGCGAGGCGATCACCCAGATGGACCAGGTCACGCAGCAGAACGCGGCCCTGGTCGAGGAGAGCGCGGCCGCAGCCGCCAGCCTGAAGCAGCAGGCCCAGCAGCTGGTCGACACCGTCGCGGTGTTCCAGCTGGACCACGGCGCGATGGCTGCACGCCGCGCCATGGCCCCTACGCCGGCCGTGCCGGCCCCTGCCGCCGCACGGGCGATCGCCAGTCCGCCGGCCGCCAGCCCGGTCGCCGTGCGGCGCCTGTCGGCGCAACCCGCGCCGGCGGCCCCTAAGCCGGCGACGCGTCCGACTGCCGCAGCGCCCGCCCCGGCGAAAGCGACGCAGTCGGTGCCCGGCGGCAACGCCGAAGACTGGGAAAGCTTCTAATCTGCCGGACGGCCCGCCCCGGCTATCAGGCGCGGGTTCCGCACCGCCGCACCGGCCGCACCCCTGCCCAGGTTGTCGAGCACCGCGCTCGGCACGGTCTGGCCGGTGCGCAGGCTGTGGGTCACGGCCAGGTGCATGTCGTTCGGTGCCGTTGCCGACCTGCGGATGGCGCTCCGTCGGCGCATCCGACGCCATCGGCAGCACCCGCACATGGGCCGCTCCGCGGTACCGTTCCACCGGACATTCGTGGATGCGCTCGTCCGTGGTGACGGCGCCAAGCGGACGGGCATGCAAGCCGATGGTCAGCACGATACCCCTCGCTTCGTACGCCTCGTCGCCCGCCCGGCACTGGAGCGCCTGGCCCGCGCGCATCCCGGCATCGAGGTGAAAGTGCGGGTGCGCACCTCCGACGAGAGCATGGCCCGGCTCGCCGTCGGCAGCCTCGATCTGGCGGTGGTGGCGCTGCCGCAGGCTCCGGCGCGCGACGACGACGACACGATCCGCACGCTGGTGGCGGACGGTCGTGCGGCATTCGCCGCGCGGCCCTCCCCCGACGACAATTCAATCGACCGATTGAAGTCGTGCTCTAATCGCGGCCGATGGATTCCACCCTGCCCGACCCGACCGCCCTGCCCGCCGCACACCGCGCCGACGGAGCCGAGGCGCGCGAGCGCCTGCTGCACGCGGCGCTGCGGCTCTTCTCCGAGAAGGGCTTCGCCCGCACCTCGACCCGCGAGATCGCGCAGGCCGCGTCGGTGAACCTGGCGGCCATCCGCTACTATTTCGGCGACAAGGCCGGCCTCTACGCCTCCACCTTCACCGAGCCGATGGGCGCGGCGCGCGACGTGATCCCGCTGATCAGCCCGCCGCACCTGTCGCTGCGCCAGGCGCTGCACGCCTACTACGCCTTCTTCGTGGAGCCGCTCAAGCAGGGCGAGCTGGCCCGCCAGTGCCTGCGGCTGCGCATCCGCGAGATGCTGGAGCCGACCGACCAGTGGGCCGAGGAAATGCGCCAGGACGCGATGGCGCCGCATGCTGCGCTGTTGGCCGTGCTGCGCCGCCACCTGGACATGCGGCAAGACGACGACGACCTGCACCGCCTGGCCTTCGCGCTCGACGGGCTGGCGATCCACCTGTTCGTGGCACGGGATATCGTCGAGGCGGTGCGGCCCGGGCTGCTCGGCAGCACCGACGCGATCGATACCTGGGCCGACCGACTGACAGACAACGGCCTGGCCCTGGTCACGACCGAGCGTCGGCGCCGTGCTGCCGCGGCACGCACGCCCGCGGCCGCCCGCTCGGCAATCGGGCGCACTGCCGCCACCCGAAACCGCTCCTTCCGCGCGCCGTCCGGCGCAGCCGAGCCGGCTGCCCCGCAGCGCACCCCCGCCGGCCGCAAGACCCGGAAACCCGTGCCATGAACCAGCCCCTCGCCCCGCGCTCCGGCGCGCTCCGCCCCTGCGTCGCCGGCCGCTTCGCACCGATCCTGCTGCCCTTGGCGCTGGCCGCCTGCACCCTGCCGCGCCCGCCCGCGGTGCCCGAGGCCCCGGTGCCGACCGCCTGGCGCACACCGCTGCCGCCGGCGCCGACCACCGGAGTCCCCACCATCGCCGCCAACCCGGCCGTCGATCCGTCTCTGCCCCACGGCGGCACCCCGGCCGGCCTGGCGCGCTGGTGGGAAGGCACGGGCGATCCGCTGCTTGCCCCGCTGGTGGATGCCGCCAACGCGGCCAGCCCCACCCTGGCGCAGGCGGCCTCGCGCATCGGCCAGGCGCGCGCCCAGCGCATCACCACCGGCGCGGCGCTGGGCCCGACGCTGGACGCCACCGCCAACATCAGCCGCGGTTTCCAGCCGCAGTTCTTCGCGGTCGCCACCTCGGCGCAGGGCAACCTGCAGGCGTCGTGGGAGCCCGACGTGTTCGGCGGCAACCGTGCGGCGCGCGACGCGGCGCAGGCCCGGCTCGAAGGCGCGCAGGCCGGCTGGCACGACGCGCGAGTGTCGGTCGCGGCCGAGACGGCCAACCAGCTCAACGCCCTGCGCGCCTGCCGCGAGCAGCTGGAGGTGGTCCGCAGCGATGCCCGGTCGCGCCGCGAGAGCGCCCGGCACTCGGCTCTCAGCACCCAGGCCGGCTTCCAGGCACCGGCCGACGACGCGCTGGCCCGCGCCAGCGCGGCCGACGCGGGCAACCGCCTCCTGCAGCAGCAGGCGCAGTGCGACGTGGCGGTGAAGGGCCTCGTCGCCCTCACCGCGCTGGACGAAGATCTGCTGCGGCAGGAGCTGGCCGCCACGCCGGTGCGGCCGCCGCCGGAATCGCTTTTTTCCATCGCCGAGCTGCCGGCCCAGGTGCTGGCCCAGCGGCCCGACATCGCGGTTGCCGCGCGCGACGTAGTGGCCGCCAGCGCCGACGTGGGCAATGCCGACGCGCAACGCTATCCGCGGCTCACCATCGGCGGATCGGTCGGGCGCTTCTATGTCGATGCACCGTCGGTCTCGGGCAGCAGCAACATCTGGACGCTCGGGCCGATCCAGCTGTCGCTGCCGCTGTTCGACGGTGGCCGGCGCGTTGCCAACGCCGCCGCGGCACGCATCAAGTACGACGAGGCGGTCGCCGTCTACCGCGCACGCCTGCGCCAGGCGGTGCGCGAGGTGGAGGAGGCGCTGGTCAACCTGCGCGCCACCGCCGACCGCACCGCCGATGCCGAGACCGCCGCGGCCGGCTACCGCGCCTCGTTCGAAGGCTTCCAGGCGCGCTACGACGCGGGCCTGGCCAGCCAGATCCAGCTGGAGGACGCCCGCCGCACCGCACTGGCGGCCGAGACGACGCGGGTGAACCTGAAGCGCGAACGCATGGCCGCCTGGATCGCGCTGTACCGCGCGGCCGGCGGCGGCTGGGAGCCAGCGGCCGCCGGCCGCGCGATCCGGCGTTCTCGCAGGACGGGCCGGTGCCGGGCGCGCCGGGCACCGCCGTCGCCAGCGCGGGCGCGGGCGGCACGCCGTCGGCCGCTGCGACCCCGGCGCTCGCAGCGCCGGCACCGTCCTCGTCGTCCGCACCGCCCGCGTCGCCTTCGTCTCCCGGCGCGGCCCGCTGATGGCCCGACCGATCCCCGCCCCGCCGCCCTTTCGCGCCCCACGCCCACCGCTTCCAGCCCCCTGCCGGACACCGCCATGCACCCTGCCCTGCGCACCGCCTACACCCTCGCCGCCCGCCTGCTGCCCGCCCCCCTGGCGCAGCCCGCACGGCGCAGGGTCGCTCTTCTTTTGATAGCTGGCGGCCTGGGACTGGCAACGGCTGCAGGCCTTTTCGGCTTGAACCGCGCGCGTGCGGCCGACAAGCCCGCCGCGCCGCGCCCGGCCCTGAGCGTGACCACCGTGCTGCCGCAGAAAATCTCGCTGCCGGTGACCTTCGCCGCCAACGGCAGCATCGCCGCCTGGCAGGAGGCGATCATCGGATCGGAGGCCAACGGCCTGCGGCTGACCGACGTGCGTGTCAACGTGGGCGACACGGTCAAGGCCGGCCAGGTGCTGGCCACCTTCTCGGCCGAGACGGTCAAGGCCGAGCTGGCCCAGTCGCGCGCCAGCGTGCTGGAGGCCGAGGCCACCGCCGCCGACGCCGCGGCCAATGCCCGGCGCGCCCGCACGCTGGAGAAGAGCGGCGCGCTCAGCGCCTCCCAGATCGCCCAGTACCAGACCACCGAGCAGACCGCCAAGGCCCGGGTGGAAGCGGCCCGCGCGGCCTACAACGCTCAGCAGGTGCGGCTGGGCTACGCCTCGGTCCGCGCACCCGACAGCGGCGTGATCTCTTCCCGCACCGCGACCGTCGGCGCGGTGGTGGGCGCAGGCACCGAGCTGTTCCGTATGGTCAGGAAGGGCCGGCTCGAATGGCGGGCGGAGGTCACTTCGGCGGAGCTGGGCCGCATCCAGCCGGGCACCGTCGCCCGCATCGTGGCCGCCAGCGGCGCGGTGCTGGAGGGCAAGGTGCGGATGGTGGCGCCGACGGTCGATCCGCAGACCCGCAACGGCCTCGTCTACGTCGACCTGCCGTCGCAGGCGGGTTACGGCATTCCGGCCGACCCGGCGCCGGGCCGCCCCAGCCCCGGGGGCCTGTTCCGCCCGGGCATGTTCGCCCACGGCGACTTCGCGCTGGGCCAGACCGATGCGCTGACTGTGCCGCAGCGGTCGGTGGTGGTACGCGAGGCGTTCAGCTACGTCTTCGCGGTCGACCAGGACCAGCGGGTGTCGCAGCGCAAGGTGCAGACCGGCCGCCGCGTGGGCGACCGGCTGGAGATCACCGCGGGCCTGGCGGCCGACACGCCGGTGGTGGTGCAGGGCGCGGGCTTCCTGAACGACCGCGACCTGGTCAAGGTGGTGCAGGAATCGGAACTGAAAACACCCGCAGCCGGCGAAACGCCCCGACCTGCTGCTACGAAATAAGGAGCAGACGATGTCGAAACCCTGCCCCCCTCTCGCGGTAGCCCGGCCATGAACGTTTCCTCCTGGTCGATCAAGAACCCGATCCCGGCGGTGATGCTGTTCGTGCTGCTGGCCTTCGCCGGCCTGCTGTCCTTCGAGGCGATGAAGGTGCAGAACTTCCCCGACATGGACCTGCCGCTGGTCAACGTCACCGCCCTGCTGCCCGGCGCCGCGCCCGGCCAGCTGGAGACCGACGTGGCCCGCAAGATCGAGAACTCGATCGCCACGCTGCAGGGCCTGAAGCACATCACCACCACGGTGCAGGACGGCACCGTCACCATCCTGGCCGAGTTCCGGCTGGAGAAGCCGGTGCAGGAAGCGGTGGACGACGTGCGCTCGGCCGTGAGCCGGGTCCGCGCCGACATGCCGGCCGACCTGCGCGACCCGATCATCACCAAGGTCGACCTGGCCGGCACGCCGGTGCTGGCCTACACGGTGCAGTCCACCAAGCTCGACGACGAGGGCCTTTCGTGGTTCGTCGAGGACACCATCGCCCGGCGCCTGCTGGCGGTGCCCGGCGTGGGCGCGGTCAACCGCGTGGGCGGCGTGCAGCGCGAGGTGCGGGTGGCGCTCGATGCCAACAAGCTCCAGTCCCTCGGCGCCAGCGCGGCCGACATCTCGCGCCAGTTGCGGCAGGTGCAGGCGGAGAGCGCCGGCGGCCGGGCCGACCTGGGCGGCAGCGAGCAGCCGGTGCGCACCCTGGCCACCGTCCAATCGGCCGCCGAACTGGGCGCGCTGCAGCTCTCGCTCGCCAGCGGCCAGCGCGTCCGGCTCGACCAGGTCGCCACCGTCACCGACACCGTGGCCGAGCGCCGCGCCGCAGCCCTGCTCGACGGCAAGCCGGTCGTCGGCTTCGAGGTGGCCCGCAGCCGCGGCGCCAGCGAGGTGGAAGTGGGCGCGCAGGTGCAGAAGGTGCTGGAGCAGCTGAAGGCCGACCATCCCGACATCACCCTGACCGAGGCGTTCAACTTCGTGCAGCCGGTGGCCGAGGAGTACGAAGGCTCGATGCACCTGCTCTACGAGGGCGCGATCCTGGCGGTGATCGTCGTGTGGCTCTTTTTGCGCAACTGGCGTGCCACGCTGGTCTCGGCGGTGGCGCTGCCGCTGTCGGTGGTCCCGGCCTTCATCGGCATGTACGCGCTGGGCTTCTCGGTCAACGTGATCACGCTGCTGGCGCTGTCTTTGGTGATCGGCATCCTGGTGGACGATGCGATCGTCGAGGTGGAGAACATCGTGCGCCACCTGCGCATGGGCAAGTCGCCCTACCAGGCGGCGATGGAGGCGGCCGACGAGATCGGGCTGGCCGTCGTCGCGACCACCTTCACCCTGATCGCGGTGTTCCTGCCGACCGCCTTCATGAGCGGCATCGCCGGCCGCTTCTTCAAGCAGTTCGGCTGGACGGCGGCGCTCGCCGTGTTCGCCTCGCTGTTGGTCGCCCGGGTGCTGACGCCGATGATGGCGGCCTATCTGTTGAAGCCGATCGTCGATGCCGAGAAGGAGCCGCGCTGGCTCGCCGCCTACATGCGCTGGGTCGCCTGGTGCCTCAGGCACCGGCTGGCGACGACCGCGCCGGCGATGGTGTTCTTCGTCGGCTCGATCGCGCTGATCCCGCTGCTGCCGACCGGCTTCATTCCGCCCGACGACAACTCGCAGACCCAGGTGTACCTGGAGCTGCCGCCCGGCAGCACCCTGCGGCAGACGATGGCCGCGGCCGAGGACACGCGCCTGCGGCTGATGCGGCTCGACAACATCAGGAGCATCTACACCACCGTCGGCGCCGGCAGCGCGGGCTCCGACCCGGTCGCCGGCAGCGCCGCGGCCGAGCCGCGCAAGGCCACGCTGACCATCCAGCTGGTGCCGCGCGGCGAGCGGCCGCGCAAGCAGGTGACCGAGTCCCTGATCCGCACCGCGCTGGAATCGCAACCCGGCGTGCGGATGAAGGTGGGCCTGGCCGGCGGCAACGAGAAATACATCCTGGTGCTGGCCGGCGACGATCCGCAGGCGCTGGCCGCCGCCGCCCGGGACGTGGAGCGCGATCTGCGCAGCGTGCCGGGCTTCGGCAACATCGGCTCGTCGGCCAGCCTGGTGCGCCCCGAGATCGCGGTGCGGCCCGACTCCGCCCGCGCCGCCGACCGGGGCGTGACCAGCGCCGCCATCGCCGAGACGCTGCGCGTGGCCACCGTCGGCGACTACGACGTGGCGCTGCCCAAGCTCAACCTGGCGACGCGGCAGGTGCCGATCGTGGTGCGCCTGGGCGACGCGGCCCGTACCGACCTGGCCGTGTTGGAGCGCCTGACCGTGCCCGGCACCCGCGGCCCGGTGATGCTGGGCGACGTCGCCACGCTGGAGGTGGCCGGCGGCCCGGCCGTCATCAGCCGCTACGACCGGGCGCGCAACATCAACTTCGAGATCGAGCTGTCGGGTGTGCCGCTGGGCGACGCGGCCAAGCTGGTGCGCGAGCTGCCCTCGGTCAGGAACCTGCCGCCCGGCGTGCGGGTGACCGAGGTGGGCGACGCCGAGGTGATGGGCGAGCTGTTCGCGAGCTTCGGCCTGGCGATGCTCACCGGCGTGCTGTGCATCTACATCGTGCTGGTGCTGCTGTTCAAGGACTTCCTGCACCCGGTGACCATCCTGGCCGCGCTCCCGCTGTCGCTCGGCGGCGCCTTCGTCGGCCTCTTGATCGCGCAGAAGAGCTTCTCGATGCCCTCGCTCATCGGGCTGATCATGCTGATGGGCATCGCGACCAAAAACTCGATCCTGCTGGTCGAGTACGCGATCCTGGCCCGCCGCGGCCAGCGCCACGCCGGCGGTGATGCGGTCAGTGGCGCCGATGCGCACGACCGCCCGCCGATGAGCCGCCGGGACGCACTGCTGGACGCCTGCCACAAGCGCGCCCGGCCGATCGTCATGACGACGCTCGCCATGGGCGCCGGCATGATGCCGATCGCGCTCGGCCTGGGCGCGGCCGATTCGAGCTTCCGCTCGCCGATGGCGGTCGCGGTCATCGGCGGCCTGCTCACCTCGACCGTGCTGAGCCTGTTGGTGATCCCGCCGGTGTTCACCTACATCGACGACCTGGGGCAGTGGGTGATGCGCACGGCGCGGGGCAGGCGGGCGCCGCAGGGCGAGCCGGCGGCCGGCCCGCAGCCTTGACCGCGAAGGCGGGCGGCTGGATCCGACCGCCGGTTGGGGCTTTTCGGGCGCGTCGACAGCGGCGTCGTATGCTCCTCGCTTCGGTGCATGTGGATTGCATGCGATATCCGGCTCTTTCGCCTGCGGTGTGCGATTCGGCGGGCGCCATGCCGTACGCCGGCAGCCAGGTGGCGCGCGGCGGCCGGTTGTGCATTTTGGGCAACCAGGACAATAAGGAGACGCCGTTCGCGGTCACCAGCTTTGGGGGAGTGCTCCTCACCTGCGTGATACGATTGCATACAAACGCAGGATAATCTCGGGCTCCCATGAAGCTCATCCCGCTCAACCTCGACTCGATCAGAATCGGCAAGCCGTTGCCGTTTTCGATCAGGACCACCAGCGGTACGCTGCTGGCGTCGAAGGGCTTCGTATTCGAGGCCCGTGACCAGGTGCAGGCGATGGTCACGCGCGTCGGCACGCTCTGCGTCGATATCGCCGAGTCGCCCGAGCAGCACCGTGCGTTCATGGGCCAGATCGACGTGCTGGTGCGCAAGGAGCACACGATCGGCCAGATCGCGACCGCCTGGATCGACGCCGGGCTGCCGACCGTCGATCCGCGCAGCCGCGCCGAGGAGACGCTGCGTGGTGCACCGCCCGACTGGCACGACATGCAGATCCGCGCGACCGCCCTGCTGCGCGATCCGAAAGCCCCCGATTTCCTGACCCGCCTGGGGCGGCTGCACGCCGAGCTGGACGTGCTATCGCGCCGCATGCCCGACGCCACCCTGTTCGCCCTGACCCATTTCGCATCGAGCGAGCTGGAGATGTACAGCGCCACGCACGGCATGCTGGTAGCCGTGGTCTGCATCATGGCGGCCCGCGACACCCTCAAATGGGACGCCGCCACGGTCGAGACGGTGGGCAAGGCCGCGCTGACGATGAACATCAGCATGACCGAGCTGCAGGACGAGCTGGCCCAGCAGACCGCCCGCCCCAACGAGAACCAGATGGCGGTGATCGCCATGCATGCCCACGGCTCGGCCGGGCTGCTCGAGCGCCAGGGCATCACCGATCCGCTGTGGCTCGATGCGGTGCGACTGCACCACGAGCCGCCCTCGGGGGCCCTGCAGGACATGCAGCCGGCCGAGCGGCTGGCCCGGCTGATCGAACGGGCCGACATCTTCGCGGCACGCCTGTCGCCGCGGGTCTCGCGCACCGCCATGCCGGCGGCCGTCGCGATGCGGGCCAGCTACCTCGACCGGGACCAGAAGGTGGACGAGGCGGGCAAGGCGCTGTTCAGCGCCATCGGCGTCTATCCGCCGGGCTGCTTCGTCAAGCTGGCGAGCAACGAGACGGCGATCGTGCTCAAGCGCGGCCGCACCGGCACCACGCCGAAGGTGGCGGTGGTGCTGAACCGACAGGGCTCGCCGATCGGCGAGATGGTGGTACGCGACACGATGCAGCCCGCCTACAAGATCGCCAACGGCGTGACCCACGGCGAGGTGAAGGTCAAGCTGCAGCTCGACCGACTGCTTGGAATGATCTGATTCGCTGAGCCCGTCATGCACTTTTCCCGCGAGCTTCTCGGCTGTTTTCCTGTCTATCCGCCCCCGCAGTGCCTCGTCCGAGCGCACTGGCATGGCGCCGTATATCGCCTGATGCCCCATGGATTCGCATTGCACCGACGCACCTGGAGGAGTTGATCCGAAGATTTGATTTTGGCGATCCGAGGCAATTTCATGGAAATCTCCGCAACCGGTGTCCCCACATCGCCCGCCGCGCCGGACGGCAGCATCGGCGCGCAGCGCGATACCCCGCTACGCATCTGCGCACCACCGTCAGGCGGGCCCCTCGATGGGTTACCGCGCCTGCGCCGCACCCATTCGGCTACGGCCGCGTTGGCCCGGCTCCCGACACCCACCCCGCGTCTCGACGCGCTATTCGCAAGCGTCCAGCCGGCACGAGGAAAGATATGGGATACCGAGTCGGGAGCGGTGCACAGAACACCGATCCAGAAGCAGGAAATAGAAGACCTCGGCGAAGGCCGGGCGCGTGTGAGGATCAACCCGACGCGGCTGTTCGTGTCCACCGCACCGGCACGGGAAGACGCGCATTCCGGCGATTCCTCCGCCCTGGCCGAGCGTTTCGGCATGACTGTCGACGAAATCGACAACAGCCGGCGAACGCCGACGTTCCGTGCCCAAACCGAGACAGACGGTGCAACCCCGTCGCAGCGCTCGCTAGCTCAGCGCTTGCGGCTGGACGACCTGCGCGAAAAGAAACTGGAATACAAGTGGAATATCGCCAAGAACGGCAGCCTGGTTATCGGTGAAGTGCATCCTGGCGTGGCATTGGATGAGCCGATGACAACCAAGCAGGCACGCAAGAAGAAACAGCCGTTCGCGCAAGGCCACGTCACCCTGGTCGGGGGCCAGCCATGGCAACAACCTTGGCAGAGTAATTGCCAGATACCCGAAGCCCGCATTTGCGGCACGCTCTACTACGACGACCACGGCGAGTTGTCGATCGATAACGATTCCGGTCGCTTCAGCGAATATGTAGACCGCACACCCGAGCATCTTGCGCAGGTCGCCCGGCTCTTCCAGCAGTACGGCTTGCCTGTGAAACAGGAATGGATCACCAAGCCGCCGGTGCCGCTACGAAATCCATCCACTCCATCGCACGACGCAGCGACTGCGGCAAGCAGGGCCGCCAACGTCGCCCAGGGCGGTTGATTCAACCCATCCCCTGGATCGCTGCAACCGTGCGGACGGGCGGTGGATTCAAGCCTTCGTCTCCAGGGCTGCTGCGGATGGGGCTTCTGATCCGGGCGTCGCCGCCATCTGCGCACCCAGCTCCTTGCGGTAGCGGTTCAACTCCTGCACCGTGGCGAAAGTGCGGCCGAGCAGCAGGCTCAGGTTGTGCAGGATGCGCTCGCCGACCTTGCCTTCCCAGGCCGCGTCGAATTTGATCTGGGTATCGAGCCAGTGCTCCAGCCATTCCGGGTCGGGCATGCGGCTCTGGATGGTGTCGCGCGGGAACAAGGATTTATTGACGTGCAGGTTGGTCGGGTGCAAGGCCTGCGCGGTGCGCCGGGCGCTGGCCATCAGCACGCCGACCTTGGTGAAGGCCAGCTTGGCTTCGTCGCCCGACTTGGCGATTGCCCGCTTCATGTAGCGCAAGTAGGCGCCGCCGTGACGGGCCTCGTCCTGGCTGAGAGTGGTGTAGATCTGCTTGATGACCGGCTCGGTGTGCCATTCGGCCGCGCGGCGGTACCAGTGGTTGAGGCGGATTTCGCCACAGAAGTGCAGCATCAGCGTCTCGAGCGGCGGGGCCGGGTCGAAGTCGAAGCGGATATCGTGCAGCTCCTTTTCGGTCGGCGCATGCTGGGGGGCGAAACGCTTCAAGTACTCCATCAGTACCAGCGAGTGCTTCTGCTCCTCGAAGAACCAGATCGACATGAAGGCCGAGAAGTCGCTGTCGTCGCGGTTGTCGCGCAGGAACATCTCGGTCGCCGGCAGGGCCGCCCACTCGGTGATCGCGTTCATTTTGACCGTCTCGGCCTGCTCGTCGGCCAGCAGCGAGGCGTCGAACGTGTCCCAGGGAATGTCCCGGTCCATGTCCCAGCGCACGGATTCGAGTTGCTTGAAGAGTTCGGGGTAGAGCATGGCAGTCCTTGTAACGCCTCAATTTTAGGCGGCGCCCCTGGTGAAACGGCCGGAGGCGGCACCGCCGCCAGGAAGATGCGAGCCGTTCGCGCCCCCGGCTTTCGCGGCCGCGAGTCCCTGTCCGACAAGGGCGCCGGCCCCGCGACACCGGCCCGGGCGGCTCGACAGAAGCCGCGTTCTGCCGCACCATCCGGCCCACCATGCACATCCCGATCCGCGCCCTTCGCCTTCCGGCCGTCCTGGCCGCCCTGGCGCTCTGCGCCGCCGGCGCCGTTTCCGCGGCGACGCCTGCCGCTCCGGCGACCTCGACGGCAGCGGCCGACCCCGCCTCCTGCCCCGCCACGCTGCGCTACACCTTCGACCGGCTGCAGGACGAAAAGCCGCAGTCGCTCTGCCAGTACAGCGGCAAGGTGCTGCTGGTGGTCAACACCGCCAGCTTCTGCGGCTTCACTCCGCAGTACAAGGGTCTGGAGGCCCTGCATGCCAAGTACAAGGACCGGGGGCTGGTGGTGCTGGGCTTCCCGTCCAACGATTTCGCGCAGGAATCGGCGTCGAACAGGGAAATCGCCGATTTCTGCGAGAACACCTTCGGCGTGCAGTTTCCGATGTTCACCAAGACAGCGGTACGCGGCGCCGACGCGCATCCGTTCTTCCGGCAATTGGCCCAGGCCACCGGCACCGCGCCGAAGTGGAATTTCTACAAATACCTGATCGGCCGCGACGGCCGCATCGTCGAGAGCTACAGCAGCATGACCTCGCCCGACAGCCGCGACCTGGTGCGCGACGTGGAGAACCTGCTGGCGGCGAAGAATTGACTCGGCTCCTTCCTGACAGTCAGCTTACAAAAGATTACGCAAACGGAGCGACGGCGGCGGAACCCGGATGTAGGTTGCTGCTCATATTCCGCACTCGCGGTAAACACCGCTCACCGGTTTTTTGTTGCGAAGCCTTCCGGTCCCCGATGACCGGACTGCAATCCCGGGGCGACTCTTCTCCTCCCTCCTCCCTCCCTCCTTCGCGTCGGGGCGCTTCGCAGCAATTTTGTATTCGGACAGTCGCAAGGGGAGTGCGGCTGGCGCTTCGGCGCCGATAGCCTCCCCCATACCCGGGTTCGAAAAGCGGTGCCCTGCGATGGCGCAGCCGTGTCGCGAAGGTCGGCCGCGCATGCCTGCTGGCTGACCGGCAAAAACTTCGCAGGCCCGACTCCGCTATGAAATAGCTATCGCACGGCCTTTTCAGATCGCCGACTACAGCCACTTTTCATTTAGAGCGGCTAACACAACCCAGCGAAGCGGTTCTGGCTAGGCGCCGCATCGCAGACAGTACGAGTAGTACGACAAGGTGCGGCAACGACGCCAGAAGGGTGTGTTAGCCGCTCTTAGAACGGGCGCCGCGACGCGCCCGCCAGGAGCGCTCAGGAAGGCCGCGTATCCGCGAAGCTCGGGCGCAGCGACAGCTTGTCGGCGAGCCGGGCCAGGTTGGCGTGGTCGGCGCGCCAGTCGATGTCGGGAAAGCGGAACTCCAGCCACAGCAAGGCGCAGCCGACGGCGATGTCGGACAGGCTCAGGTGGATGCCGCTGCAAAACGGCTTGTCGCCCAGGCCCTTGGCGATCGCCTTGATCGCGGCGTGGACCTTGGCCAGCTGAAGGTCGGTCCAGACCTGGCTACGCTCGCTCTCGGTACGGCCGGCGAAGCCGCCCTGCTCCAGGCGCGCCAGCAGCGCGGCGTCGAGGAGGCCGTCAGCCAGCGCTTCCCAGGTCTTGACCTCGGCGCGCTCGCGGCCCGAGGACGGAATCAACTTGCCGACCGGCGACAGGGTGTCGAGGTATTCCACGATGACGCGCGAGTCGAACACCGCCTCGGCGCCTTCCATCACCAGGCAGGGCACCTTGCCGAGCGGGTTCGATGCGGAGATGGCCGTGTCGGCGGCCCACACGTTCTCCAGCACGAACTGGTAGTCGAGCTTTTTCTCTGCCATGACGACGCGAACCTTGCGCACGTAGGGACTGGCGTTGGATCCGATCAATTTCATGGAAAAGAAAAATGGGGGAACGGCCGGAGGTCGACGGAGGGACGATTCTATCGGCACGCACCGTCGAGCATGCTGTCGCCGCGGCGCGGTGTGGCGCAGGCCCGCACCTACAATCCCGGCCATGAGCCCCTCACCCGCCGCCCATTTCGCCGTCACCGCCCTTTCGCCGCTCGATGGCCGCTATGCCGACCGGCTCGCCGCGTTGCGCCCGCTGATGAGCGAGCAGGGCTTCATGCACCGCCGGGTGCAGGTCGAGGTGGTCTGGTTCATCGCGCTGTCGGATGCCGGCTTCGCCGAATTCGAGCCGCTGACGCCCGGCGCCCGCGCCTACTTGCTGGGCCTGGCGAAGAACTTCTCCGCAGCCGACGCGCTGGCGATCAAGGAGATCGAGAAGACCACCAACCACGACGTGAAGGCGGTCGAGTACTGGATCAAGAGCAGGTTCGAAGCTAGGCCGGAGCTGCAGTCGGCCAGCGAATTCGTGCACTTCGCCTGCACCAGCGAAGACATCAACAACACCAGCCATGCGCTGCAGCTGAAGGCGGCGCGCGACCAGGTCATGCTGCCGGCGCTCGACGGTATCGTCGCCAGGCTGCGCGATATGGCCCACGCCTATGCCGACGTGCCGTTGCTCTCCCGCACCCACGGCCAGACCGCCAGCCCGACGACCGTCGGCAAGGAGATCGCCAACGTGGTGGTGCGGTTGGCCGCGGCACGCGAGAAGATCGCGGGCGTCAAGCTGCTCGCCAAGATGAACGGCGCCGTCGGCAACTACAACGCGCACCTCTCGGCCTGGCCCGACTTCGACTGGGAGGCCTTCGCCCGCGAGGTCGTCGAGACGCCCGAGCCGCTGGGCCTGGGCGTGACCTTCCAGCCCTACAGCATCCAGATCGAGCCGCACGACTACATGGCCGAGCTGTTCGACGCGCTGGCCCGCACCAACACCATTCTGGTCGACTGGTCGCGCGACGTCTGGGGCTACGTGAGCCTGGGCTACTTCAAGCAGCGGCTCAAAGAGGGCGAGATCGGCTCGTCGACCATGCCGCACAAGGTCAACCCGATCGACTTCGAGAACGCCGAGGGCAACCTGGGCCTGGCCAACGCGCTGCTGCGCCACCTGAGCGAGAAGCTGCCGATCAGCCGCTGGCAGCGCGACCTGACCGACAGCACGGTGCTGCGCAACATGGGCGTCGCCCTGGGCTACACCCTGCTGGCCTACCACTCGCTGGGCGTGGGCCTGGGCAAGCTCGAGCTCAACCGCGAAGCCACCGACGCCGACCTGGACGCCTCGTGGGAAGTGCTGGCCGAGCCGATCCAGACCGTCATGCGCCGCTACGGCGTGCAGGGCGCCTACGAGAAGCTGAAGGCGGTCACTCGCGGCAAGACGGTGCGCGCGGAGGACCTGCACGCGCTGATCCGCTCGCTGGAGATTCCCGAGGACGAAAAGACCCGCCTGCTGGCGATGACGCCGGCCAGCTACATCGGCAAGGCGGCAGAGCTCGCCCGAAGGGCTTGAGCACACCCCCAGGCTTCGCACGCCGCTGCCGCGGTGTGTCGTTCGCCCACCCCCTTGCAGGGGGCGATGCGAGGCGACCGGCAAAGCCGGATCGTCCGCATCCCGCTGAAATACGCCCCCTCTTTCAGGACGATGCCATGGCACTCAAATCGACCATCTTCAAGGCGAGCATCGCCATTGCGGACATCGACCACAACTACTACGCCGACCATGCGCTGACCCTGGCGCGCCATCCGAGCGAGACCGACGAGCGGATGATGATCCGGCTGGCCGCGCTGGCACTCAACGCGCACCAGCTGCAGACCACCTGCGGCGGCGACGGCACCCTGGCCTTCGGCGCCGGACTGTCGAACCCCGAGGACCCCGACGTCAGCCTGCGCGACTTCACCGGCCGCACCCGGCTGTGGATCGAGGTGGGCCAGCCCGAGGACAAGCCGCTCTCGAAGGCCTGCAGCAAGGCCGACGCGGTATTGCTCTACTGCTTCAACCATGCGGCCGAGGTCTGGTGGAAGGGCATCGAGAACAAGCTCACCCGGCTCGACAAGCTGCAGGTCTGGCGCGTGCCCACCGACCAATCGCAGGAACTCGCCGCCCTGGCCCAGCGCAGCATGCACCTGCAGGCGACGGTGCAGGACGGCGTGCTGGCGCTGGGCGACGAGAAGACCACGGTGACGGTGGAGTGCGTCCGCTGGAAGTAGCGGCGCAGGCGGCCTAGCCGCGCGGCATCGGTGCGCCGCAGTTCCAGCATTCCTCGAAGCCGCCTTCGATCGCCTCGCCGCACCGCGGGCAGGTCCAGCGCCGCTGCGGAAGCGCCTGCAGCTGGTCGAGCAGGGTGCGCGCGGCGGCGGCGTGCTCGTCGTGGCGGACCCAGATCTCGGGCAGACAGTCGCCCGGCGCGAGTTCGCCGGCGGCGCTGCCCAGAAACAGCCGCTGGATCGACGCGGGATAGCCCGCCTCGCACAGCAGGTCGGCCCAGACGGTGGCGATCGCCGCATTCGGAGCCTGGGCGATGCGGATCATCGCGGACCGAACATCGGCACCGGCCGGGCGTCGCCGTCTTCCCGTTCCTCGCTGCGGCCCTCGGCGGCGCGCTCGGCATAGCGGTTGAAGCGCCAGGCGCTGCCGTCGAGGGTGATGCGGCGCCAGGTGGCGCGCTTCTCGACCGGCTCCATGCCGGGCCAGTGCTGCACCTCGAAGAAGGTGCGGCCGCAGCCCTTGCACATCTCGTCGCCCTGGCTGGTGGAGCAGATCGCGATGCAGGGCGTGTCGGGCGTCGTCTCGTACCAGGCATGCCAGGCCTCCCACGCGGCGGGCGGAAAGCCCTGCTGCGCCACCTCGTCGTGGTGGAAGTACACCATCAGCGCATAGACCTCGGCCAGCGCCCGCACCTCGGCCGCCAGGGTCACCCCGTCGGGCGAGGGCTTCTTCATCCGCCAGTAGTTGATGGCGGACTCGATGTCGGTGATGTGGAGGGCGGCCATGCGGCGTGATGGATGCGGCGACTGGCCGCAACGGGAGCGCGATGATAGCGACCCGCCGCCGCCCGCCGCTCGTCCGAAAAGTGGCTGCTATAAATTAGATAGCTACAAGTCGGCACCGAACGCCGGCCACGGCATCTTTCGGCTTGAAAACCGAGGGAAACTCCCTGCAACAAACAGCCGCAAGCGGCTTGCCGGCCCGCGCGCGCCAATGCTCTAATACCCGCACGAAGGGGAGTAGCTCCCGCTTCTTGCCGCACAGGGAGGCCCCCCAGGGGGCTGTGGCGGGAGGTATCGGCAAGTCGTCAATACGAAGTACAACACTTCCGGCTTGCTGGGCATCAAAATCTGCATTACAGCGTGCCGAGCAAGACCTTCGATTAGAACCTCTAGCGGGTTTGGTCGAAGTGTGCATGCCTCCACGCCGTCGCGCGCCGGGGTCGTTCTCTTCTTCCATGCCTGCTCCAGGTTGTCGATCGAAACGATATCTCGGAGCTTGTTTTCATGGAAATGTTTTCCACACCCTGGTGGTCGGCGCTGCTGGCGATCGTCCTCATCGACCTCGTCCTGGCAGGCGACAACGCGATCGTGATCGCGCTGGCGGCGCGCCGCCTTCCCACCCATCTACAGAAGAAGGCCATCGTCTGGGGCACCGTCGGCGCGATCGTCGTGCGCTCGGTCATGACGGTCGGCGTGGTCTGGCTGCTCAAGATCCCGGGCCTGATGCTGGTCGGTGGCCTGGGCCTGCTCTACATCGCCTACAAGCTGCTGGCCGACCAGGGCCACGACGACGGCGAAGAGCACGCCACCGGCGCCACCACCTTCTGGGGCGCGATGAAGACCATCGTGATCGCCGATGCGCTGATGGGTATCGACAACGTGCTGGGCGTAGCCGGTGCCGCGCACGGCGCGTTCGACCTGGTCGTGATCGGCCTGTTGATCAGCATTCCGATCGTGGTGTTCGGCAGTACGCTGGTGCTGAAGCTGGTCGAGAAATTCCCGATCATCATCCAGTTGGGCGCTGCCGTGTTGGCCTTCACCGCCGCCAAGATGATCGTCAACGAGAAATTGCTCGACGGCATCTTCAAGGGCGGCGAGCCGATTCACCAGGCGGCCTACTGGGCGGTCTGCGTACTGGCCATCGTCGGCGTGTTGCTGGCGGGCTGGCTGACCACCCGCCGCCGCGTGCCCGGCTCCGAGCGTATCGACCAGGCCAAGACCGCGGCTGCGGTCAATCCGATCGACTGATGCGTACGACCGAGATCCGTTTGCCCCCGTTCCACCACCCCGAAGGAGCTTTCATGGACAAGATCATTGTGTACGTCGACGATGCGTCCTACGCGCAGCAGCAGCTAGCGACCTTGCGCGGCAGCGCCCGCAGCACGGCCCAGCCGGTGCAGTGGGTGGTGGTGGCCTGCGCGCCCCGCATGACCCACCGCATCAGCAAGTGGGTCAGCCACAGCGCCCGCGAGAGCTGGCGCGCCAAGTGGGCCGACAAGCTGTTCGGCGAAGCCCTGCCCTGGCTGCAGGCGCACGGCGACACCGTCGTGCCGGTGCTGGCCAAGGGCCCGCTGCCCGAGCTGACCGAGCGGCTGCTGTCGGAGCACCCCGGCGCCCGCGTGCTGGACGCCCGCCGGCCGAAGTTCGGCCAGGACCTGCAGCCGCTCAGCGGCGACCAGCCGGCGGCCAAGGAAAGCCGCTGGGTGGTGCCGGGCGCCGTGATGGGCATGGGCGCCATGCTCGTGCTGGCGGCTGAATAAGAGCGGCTAACACAACCCTTCTGGCGTCGTTGCCGCACCTTGTCGTACTACTCGTACTGTCTGCGATGCGGCGCCTAGCCAGAACCGCTTCGCTGGGTTGTGTTAGCCGCTCTAAGGCACACCCCCAGGCTTCGCACTGCGTGTCTTCGCCTACCCCCTTGCAGGGGGCGATGCCGGCGGACCGGCGGAGCCGGATCCGCGGCATCCCGGGTAGTGGATAAGCGGCGTTGTGAATGGTCGGACACCGGGAGCGGCTCCAGCCGCTGCCCGGTGTATTCTTTTGGGATGAAGCTGATCCTCAAATGGCTGCTGAGCGCGGCCGCCCTGCTTTGCGTGGCCTACGTGTACGACGGCGTCGAAGTGCGCGATTTCACCGCCGCGCTGGTGGCGGCCTTCGTCATCGGGCTGTTCAACGTCGTGCTGCGGCCGATCCTGGTGGTGCTGACGCTGCCGGTGACCGTCATCACGCTCGGGCTCTTTCTCTTCGTCATCAACGCGCTGATGTTCTGGGCGGCCTCGGGCGTGCTCACCGGCTTCCACGTCACCGGCTTCGGGGCGGCGCTGGTCGGTTCGCTGCTCTACTCGGTGCTGGGCATCGTGATCGAGTCAGCGCTCGGCGGCCTCTTCTCGAAGGCGTAGTTCGGCCTCGCGCAGGCGGGTGTCGCTGATCGACGCCTCCACGTAGTCGGCACCCGGGCCGCCGGCCCGCATCAGCTCCTGGCCGGCCCGATAGCGGTCGACCGCGCCCTGCCAGTCCACATGGGCGATCTGCGCCTCGGCCTCGGCCCGCAGGGCGCGCAGCGGCTGGCCGTCGGCGCGGTAGGCGGCCGCCAGCAGCTGCCAGGCGGTCGCGTCGCGCGGGTTGCGGGCCACCCAGGTCTGCAGCCGGTCGGACACGTCGCGGGCGCCGCTGCCGTGCTGGCCGGCCTGGGCGTAGTAGACGACCTCGGGCCGGCCGGCCGGTGCCGCCTTGTCGGCAGGTACGGCCAGATACGCAGCCGCCGCCGCGCCACGGTTCCCAGTCAGTTCGATCTCGGCGCCCAGCAGCCGCACCAGCCGGGCCGGCCGCGCGTCGCCGGCCACCAGCGGCACCAGGCGGGCCGCGAGCGTGCGGGCATGGTCCAGGTCGCGTTGCTGCACGCTGGCCAGAGCACCGGCGTAGAGCGCCACCACCTGCCGCACCGGCGGCTGGGCCTTGAAGCCTCCCTGGTCGGGCTCGCCCGCCCAGGCGCGCAGGGCATCGACGCCCGGCCGCGACACCACCCGGGCGCGGGCGACGACCATCGCGTGCGCCAGACCGCCCGGCACGGTCGCCGCGGTGACGTTGACCGGCGGCAGCACGCCGGCGGTGGCCTGCGCGCGGGAGTTACCGCCGTTGTCGGCGGCGGGCGAGCGGCCGGCCGTATCCGGCGCCAGCCCCGCCATCGGCAGGCGGGAGCGCATGTCGGCGATCCGCTCGGTGGTCAGCGGATGGCTGCGCAAATACGGAAACGAGCCGTTGTCGTTGATCCGCGAGGCTTGCTGCAGCTTCTCGAACATGCCGGCGAAGCCATGGCCGTCGAAACCCGCGCCGGTCATCACGCCGTAGCCCACCCGGTCGGCCTCGCGCTCCATCGCCCGGGAGAAGTTGAGCTGGCCCTGGGCATGGACCGCGCTGCCGCCGACGATCAGCGCATTGGCCGCCTCCGGGCTGCGGCCGGCGGCCAGGGCACCCATCACCATCGCGGCCAGCATCAGCGGGGTGCTGCGGCTCTGCTGGGTCATCAGGCGGGAGATGTGCCGCTGCGTCACATGGCTCAGCTCGTGCGCCAGCACCGAGGCCAGCTCGTCGCGCGACGCGGTGATCGCGATCAGCCCGGCATGCACGCCCAGGTAGCCGCCCGGCAGCGCGAAGGCGTTGACCGTACGGTCGCGGCCCAGCAGCACCTCCCAGGCGAAGCGCTCCTGCAGCTCGTCGCTCATCTCGCCACGGGCACGCGCCGCCGCCATCAGGGATTGCCAGATCGCCTGGATGTACTCCACCAGCACCGGGTCGTCGACGAAGTCCGGGTCGCGGTAGAGCGAGCGGGCGATGCGGTCGCCAAGCCGGCGCTCGGCGGCGGCGCTCATCTCGCTGCCGTCGCCCAGCGTCGGCAGTTGCGCATGCACGCCGGCGGGCAGCGCCAGCGGCACCGCCACCGCAGCGATCAGCAGAGCGCGCAGCGGCCGGCGCGGCGCCCACAGCCAGGACGGGAAGGCGAAAGGCATCTCCGTATGATGCGCGAGGACGGAGAGCGTTCGGCATTTTTCGCGTGGCCGGCGAGACGATCGCAGCCATCCGTGCCCGTGCGCCCCGCGCCGAGGCCGCCAGCCCCCTCCCCCTTCATCCCCTTCTGCCCACCGCTGTCCCGGAGAGCGCCATGAGTACCCTGACCCATTTCGACGACGCCGGCCAGGCCCACATGGTGGACGTGGGCGCCAAGGAAGCGACGCACCGCGTCGCCGTCGCCACCGGCCTGATCCGGATGCGCGGCGAGACCCTGGCCCTGGTCGAGGCCGGCACCGCCAAGAAGGGCGACGTGCTGGGCGTCGCCCGCATCGCCGCGATCCAGGCCGCCAAGCGCACCAGCGACCTGATCCCGCTCTGCCATCCGCTGGCGCTGACCCGGGTGAAGGTCGAATTCGCGACAGAGCGCAGCGGCGGCACCGGCCAGGTGGCCTGCACCGTGACGGTCGAGACCGTCGGCCCCACCGGCGTGGAGATGGAAGCGCTGACCGCGGTACAGGTCGGTCTGCTGACCATCTACGACATGTGCAAGGCGGCCGACCGCGGCATGGTGATGACCGACGTGCGGGTGCTGGAGAAGCACGGCGGCGCGTCCGGGAGCTACATCGGCCGGTAGCTTTGGCACTCCCCCAGGCGACGCACTTCGTGTCTTCGCCTCCCTCGCCGGGAGGGACTCTGGCTCTCCCCCAGGCTGCGCACGTAGTGTCTTCGCCTCCCCCCTCGGCGGGGGCAACCCCGGCAGTCCGGCAGAGCCGGTCCTACGGGGTTCCTGGTGTGGTGCCGGACTGCGCGCGTCAGGCGCCGAAGAGGTCGTTGCCGCTGGCGGGCGGGGCCACGCCCAGGTGGCGGAAGGCGGCCACGGTGGCGATGCGGCCGCGCGGGGTGCGCTGCAGGTAGCCCTGCTGGATCAGGTAGGGCTCGATCACGTCCTCGATCGTGCCGGCGTCCTCGCCGATGCTGGCGGCGATGTTCTCCAGCCCCACCGGGCCGCCGTCGAAGCGGTGGATCACCGCCTCCAGCAGCTTGCGGTCCATCACGTCGAAGCCCTGCGGATCGACGTCGAGCATCGCCAGCGCCCGGTCGGCGATGTCGCGGGTGATGCGGCCGTCGCTCTTGACGTCTGCATAGTCTCGCACCCGGCGCAGCAGCCGGTTGGCGATGCGGGGCGTGCCGCGGCTGCGGCGGGCGATCTCGTAGCCGCCGTCGGCATCCATCGGCGCGTTCAGCAGGCCGGCGCTGCGGGTCACGATGCGGGCCAATTCCTCGGCGGTGTAGAACTCCAGCCGCGCCACGATGCCGAAACGGTCGCGCAGCGGGTTGGTCAGCATGCCGGCGCGGGTGGTGGCGCCCACCAGGGTGAACGGCTGCAGGTCGAGCTTGATGCTGCGCGCGGCCGGGCCCTCGCCGATCATGATGTCGATCTGGTAGTCCTCCAGCGCCGGGTAGAGGATTTCCTCGACCACCGGGGAGAGGCGGTGGATCTCGTCGATGAAGAGCACGTCGTTCTTCTCGAGGTTGGTCAGCAGCGCCGCCAGGTCCTTGGGTTTTTCCAGCACCGGCCCGCTGGTCTGGCGCAGGTTGACGCCCAGCTCGGCCGCGACGATGTGGCTCAGCGTCGTCTTGCCGAGGCCCGGAGGGCCGAAGAGCAGAACATGGTCGAGCGCCTCGCCGCGCTTCCTGGCCGCGCCGATGAAGATCTCCAGCTGCTCCCGCGCCTTGGTCTGGCCGATGTAGTCGTCGAGCAGCTTGGGCCGCAACGCCCGCTCGATCGCCTCTTCCTGGGGCGACGTGGGCGCCGCGGACACGACACGCCGTGCAGGGGCCGGAGCGGGCGCGAAATCGTCGGTGTGGATGGTCATGGAGCGCGGTCGGGCATCGGGCGTAGGACACGCCTGCGATTGTGCCAAGTCGGTCGCGGGTCGGTGCCTACATCGGGACCGATTCGGCAAATGCCTCGGGGCGCGCGCGGCGGCACTCCTGGCGGGGTGCTCTGTTCGCGACCCTGGCCCGACTCCCGGAAATGCCCCGGTCGGTGGGCTACCGCCCGCCCCTGACCGGCCACCGCACAACCATCCTGAAACCAATATAATTAACAAATGGAGCAACAAGAGCGAAGCCGGTCAAGTGGGAGGGGTCTTCTCAGGAAGATCTGCGAGGCTTCCCACGGACCGCAAGAAGCCGTGCAGGCTACCAGCTTGACCAAGTGCAGCACGGCGAAGAACCTGACGATTGGAAGCCGATGAAGACGGTCGGACCGGGCGTCTACGAAATCCGTGTCAAGGACGATGCGAGCAACAACTACCGAGTGATCTACATCGCGAAGTACGAAGAGGCCGTCTACGTGCTGCACTGCTTTCACAAGACGACACCGCAGACGGCGCAGACCGACATCGATCTTGCAAAGAGCCGATTGCGAGACCTCAACAAGAAGAGAGCAAAATGACCACAGCCACAAGCGTTTGGGACGCCGTTGAAGACACCCCCGAAGAGGCGGAAAACATGAAGGTCCGCAGCGAGTTGATGCGCGCGATCCGCCAGCACATCAAGGGCAAGGGGTGGACGCAGGCGGAGGCCGCGCAGCAATTCGGGGTCACCCAGCCGCGCATCTCCGATCTGAGCCGCGGGAAGATCGACACGTTCAGCCTGGACGCGCTCGTGAATATGGCCGCATCTGCGGGCCTGCATGTCGAAGTACGTGCGCAGAGCACGCGTAGACCGCATACCTCCTGAAAGGCGCCTCCGGGCGCCTTTTCCTTTTACGCTACCCGCCCCCGGCGGGGCCCATGCGGAACCGAACACTTCGAACGGGTGCGGGTTTGCTATTGAATCGATAGCTGCTCTCCGGCAGCCTGTGCCGGCTACAAACCCAAAAAGCGGTCCGAAGACCGATTGGGACAACAGGGCCACCATGTCACCCCGGTGCATGCCGCCTACTGCGCCGTCCAGGCGTAGTAACCGATGCCTTCGAAGCGGTAGTTCGGATCGGTCCGCAACACGTTGTCTCGCTCGCCCGCACTGATCGTATAGAAGTGGGTGTTGTAGGCGGCGTTGTAGAAGCGGTACATGGCGGTGGCGCCATTGCCTTCCGCCGACTGCGCATACCAGCTCACGCCCTCCAGCCGATAGCTGGGCAGGGTGGCGAGCACGTTGTCGCGCTCGGCAGCGCTGATCGTGTAGAAGTGCTTGCCGGTCTCGGTGTTGTAGAAGCGGTAGACCGGAGATGCGCCGGCAGCCGGTGCACCATAGGCGTAGAAGCCGATGCCTTCGTAGTTGAACGACGGATACATCGCGATCACCCCGTCGCGCTCGACCGGATCCGTCGTGAAGAAATGCGCCGCGGTCGCCGTGTTGTAGAACCTGTAGACCGGCGACCGGCTCGTCGACGACGGCGCGGTCGCCGGCCGCAGCCACTGGCTCAGCGCGGCATTGAACGCCGTGTCGAACCGGCCGTAGATGCCCATCCGGGTCGAGGTGTCGGTGCAGCTGCCGGCACCGGCGAAGAGCTGCCCCACCAGCATGCGGCCGCCGCCCAGCGTGGCGAAGATGCCCGATCCGCTGCTGCCGCCTTCGATCAGGCCGGTGGTCCACCGCACCCCCAGGAACCGGGCGCTGCCGACGTCGCTCTGGCTGCACGACACGCCGACGTCGCCGGTTCTCACGCAGTTGAAATAGGCTGACAGCGCGCCCTGGGCGTACTTCTGCAGGTCGCCGGCCGGGTGGTGGATGCCGATCAGGTCGGCTCCTATCGCCGGCTGGCCGACCGACCAGCCGGCGAACTCGGCGCCCGCGGGCGCCGCGTTGTTGAGCCGCATGAACGCGGTGTCGGCAGTGTCGCTGGCATAGAGCAGCGTGGCACCGCCGCGCAGCACGGCCACGCCGCTGGCCGGCGTGCCGCTGTTGCAGCTGGACGACTTGTAGAAGAACGCCGTGACCAGAGTGGAGGCAACGGTCTGCGAAGAAATGCAGTGGTTGGCGCTCAGGAAGTACGGCGTGCCGTCGTTGTTGGTGTTGTTGAGTAGCGTGCCGGTGCAGGCATAGCTGTTGGCGCCCTGCACGAAGGACATCCGCGCCGTGGCGTTGCGCTGGGTGGTGTTGCCGTCGGTGCAGTTCACGTCGATCTCGCAGCTGCCCGAGGCCAGCGTCCTGAGCGCTTCCGGATCGGCCGTGGCCGAGACCTTCAGGTGTGAGATCTGCGGCACCGACACGTCGACCGCGCTGCCGGGCACGCCGGCGGGCAGCACGATCTCGACCGTCGCCTCGTCGCCGTCAACCGGCGGCAGCCAGTAGGTGCGGTCGGCGTCCGACGTGCCGCCGGCCATGCGGTTGAGCGAGAGCACGTCCAGCACTTCGCGGCCGGAAACCTGGTAGGCGGTGTCCTGGCTCTGCGCATAGACCCGCAGCGTGGCGCCGGCGGGCAGCTTGCGCACCAGCAGGCCGATGCGCACCGCGGCGGCGCCGGGCGACTGAAAACTGGTGGCGGCCGCCAGCGTGGTGGCGGTGGCCGGCGACCAGACCAGGTGGCTGGCCATACCGGCCGCAGTGGCGGTCTGCAGCACCGAACGGCCGCTGCCGATCTGCAGCGGCGCATCGGGGCCGCCGCTCGCCGTGGTACCGGGCTGCACCGTGCTCCGCGTGGCGAGCATCGGCGCCAGGGCGACACGGGCCGGCGCGGGCCGCGCGCCGCGGGTCGGCTCGGGGCGTTCCTGCTGCTGGAGCGTGGCCGGCGACGGCGCGTAGGCGTCGAGCTGGGTGACGGCCGGTGCCGCCGCGGCCTCGGTGCTCGGAACAGACCGGGTGCTGGCCGAGAGGGCCACGTTGTCCGACGACGCGCCGCCGCCGCAGCCGGCCACGAGCAGTGCGGCTGCGACGGCGCTCAGGGCGCGGATCCATGGATTGCGGTTCAAGCTCGTCCCCTCAAGTCGAAAATTCAGAAGCGGGACCGAATCGTAAACAAATGCAAAACCCAGCGGCGCTTCCAGGTAATGGAGTACCGCCGCAACGGCCGCGGAATTACGACCTGAAAGCCTACTTGCCCAGGGCCCGCAGCGCCAGCTTGATGCCCTCGCTCACACCCACGTCGGCCGGCAACGCCTTGAGCGCGGCACCGGCCTCCTTGTCGCTGTAGCCCAATGCGATCAGCGCCTGCAGGATATCCGCCTGGGCGTCGCTGGCGGTGCCGGTGCGCACGCCGATGTCGGCGCCCAGCCTGCCCTTCAGCTCCAGCAGCAGGCGCTCGGCCGTCTTCTTGCCGATACCCGGCACCTTGACCAGCCGGCCGGTCTCCTGCAGCGAGACGGCCTGGGCCAGCTCGCCGACGTTCATGCCCGAGAGCACCGCCAGCGCCATCCGCGGGCCGATACCCGAGATCCTGACCAGCAGCCGGAAGGCGTCGCGCTCCTGCGCGGTGAGGAAGCCGTAGAGCAGCTGCGCATCCTCGCGCACGATGAAATGGGTCAGCAGCACGACCCGCTCGCCGGTGGCGGGCAGGTTGTAGAAGGTGCTCATCGGCACATCGACCTCGTAGCCGACGCCCTGCACGTCCAGCAGCACCTGGGGCGGGTTCTTCTCGGCCAGCAGGCCGTGGAGTCGGCCGATCATCGGCGGGCTCCCGGGCGGCGGGCGGTGGGCAGCAGAGATGGGCAGCGGGGGGAGGATGCGGGCGACATGGGAGGATGGTAGCGACGGCACCGCACCGGCCCATGAAAGACACCGCCGACCGGCAAAAAAAAGACTCCCGCAGGACCAGCCCCGAAGGAATGCTATTAAATAAATAGCTAGTAGTCGGCGGTCCGCGCCGACTACAGCCACTTTTCATTTAGAGCGGCTAACACAACCCTTCTGGCGTCGTTGCCGCACCTTGTCGTACTACTCGTACTGTCTGCGATGCGGCGCCTAGCCAGAACCGCTTCGCTGGGTTGTGTTAGCCGCTCTTAGAAAAGCAGGAAATCCAGTCTTTCAGACCAGCAGGGCATTCACCCGGCGCACATAGGCGGCCGGGTCGGCCGGCAGGCCGCCTTCGGCCAGCAGCGCCTGGTCGAACAGGATGTTGGCCAGATCGTCGAAATGCGCGCTGCCGTCGAGCTTCTTGACCAGCGGATGCTCGGGGTTCACCTCCAGCACCGGCTTGGTGTCGGGCGCGTTCTGGCCGGCCTGCTTCAGCATGCGGGCCAGCTGGCCGCTCATGCCGTGCTCGTCGGCCACCAGGCAGGCGGGCGAATCGACCAGGCGGGTGGTGGAGCGCACGTCGGCCGCCTTGTTCTTCAGCGCCTCCTTCAGCCTGGCCAGCAGCGGCTTGACGCTCTCGGCGACCTCTTCGGCCGCCTTCTTCTCGTCCTCGTCCTGCAGCTTGCCCAAATCGACCGCGCCCTTGGCGACCGATTGCAGCGGCGTGCCGTCGAACTCGGTCAGGTAGGTCAGCGCCCATTCGTCGACCCGCTCGGCCATCAGCAGCACTTCGATGCCCTTCTTCTTGAAGACCTCGAGGTGCGGGCTGTTCTTGGCGGCGGCCAGGCTGTCGGCGGTGATGTAGTAGATCGCGTCCTGGCCTTCCTTCATCCGGCTCTTGTAGTCGGCGAACGAGACGCTGGCGGTCTCGGTGGTGGTCGAGGCGAAGCGCAGCAGCTTGGCGATCCGGTCGCGGTTGGCGAAGTCCTCGCCCAGGCCTTCCTTGAGCACCGAGCCGAACTCGGCATAGAACTTGGCGTACTTGCCGCTCTCGTCTGCGAACTCCGCCGCCGCCTCGGCCGCCGGAGTAGCGGTGTTCTTGTCGACCACGTCGGTCACCTCGGTCGGCTCGGGGGCCGGCACGGCCTCGCCCGATCCGATGTCGATCCTGCCTTCGCCGCTGTCGGGTGCGGTCTTCTGCTTCCTGGCCAGGTCTTCGAGCATCGACAGCACGCGCTTGGTGCTGCCGTCGCGGATCGCGCGCACGTCGCGGCTTTCCTGCAGCAGCTCGCGGCTCACGTTGAGCGGCAGGTCGGCCGAATCGACCACGCCCTTGACGAAGCGCAGGTAGTTCGGCAGCAGCGCCTCGGCGTCGTCCATGATGAAGACGCGCTTGACGTAGAGCTTGACGCCCGCCTTCTTGTCGCGGTTCCACAGGTCGTACGGCGCGGTGGCCGGAATATAGAGCAGCTGGGTGTACTCGGTGCCGCCCTCGACCCGGTTGTGGCTCCAGGCGAGCGGCGCCTCCTGGTCGTGGCTGATCTGCTTGTAGAACTCGGCGTACTGCTCGGCGGTGACGTCCTTCTTCGGCCGGGTCCAGAGGGCGCTGGCCTTGTTGACGGTTTCCCATTCGCCGGTCTTGACCATGTCGCCGGGCTGGTCGTTCTCGCCTTCCTTCCACTCCTCCTTCTCCATGAGGATCGGCAGGCTGATGTGGTCGGAATACTTGGCGATGATCTGCTTGAGCTTCCAGGCGTTGAGGTATTCCTCGGCGTCGTCGCGCAGGTGCAGGGTGACGGCGGTGCCGCGCCGGGCGCGCTCGATCCGCTCCACCTCGAACTCGCCGGCGCCGCCGCTGACCCAGCGCACGCCCTCCGCCGCGGGCACGCCGGCACGGCGCGATTCGACGGTGATTCTGTCGGCCACGATGAAGCCCGAGTAGAAGCCCACGCCGAACTGGCCGATCAGCTGGCCCTGCTCCGACGCGTTGGCCTTCTGGTCGGACGACAGCTTGCTCATGAAATCCTTGGTGCCGCTCTTGGCGATCGTGCCCAGGTTCTCGATGGCGTCCTGCTCGGTCAGGCCGATACCGTTGTCGGCGATGGTGAGCGTCTTGGCGGTCTTGTCGAACGACACCCGCACTTCGAGCGTGGGCTGGTCTTCGTAGAGGGCCGGCGTGTCGAGCGCCTCGAAGCGCAGCTTGTCGCAGGCGTCCGATGCGTTGGAGACCAGCTCGCGCACGAAGATCTCCTTGTTCGAGTAGAGCGAATGGGTGACGAGGTGCAGCAGCTGGGCGACTTCGGCCTGGAAGGATAGTTTTTGCTTGGTCATGGCAGGAAGTGGATCAGGAGGACGAACGACAGAAAAAAAGTATCGTGGCGGCACGGGCGCACGGCCCGCGACCTCGCCAGATGGAGCCGCATTCTGACCGCTTCAAGGGGGCGGCATGCGGTGGCTACACTTTCGCGATCCGCCACCCCGTGGCCCACCGAAAGCCCGCCGATGCGCCTCGCCCCCGCCCTCACCCTGGTCGCCGCCCTGATCGCCGGCACCGCCCATGCCGACACGGTGAAGGTGCTGACCGCCGGCGCCTTCAAGCAGGTGGTCGTGGCCCTGGTTCCCGCCTTCGAGACCCGCACCGGCCACAAGGTCGAGGTGCTGAACGACACCGCCGGCGCCCTGGCCAAGCGGGTCGAGGCCGGCGAGGCGTTCGACGTGCTGATCCTCACGCCGGCCGGCCTGCAGCCGCTGGTCGCCAAGGGCACGGTGGCGCCCGGGCTGCAGCGGCTGGCGCAGGTGGGCATCGGCGTGGCGGTGAAGGCCGGTGCGCCGGTGCCCGACGTGTCGACCGTGCCGCTGTTGCGCCAGGCGCTGCTGGCGGCGCACAAGGTGGCGTATATCGACCCGGCCTCGGGCGGCTCCAGCGGCATCTACCTGAACGGCCTGTTCCGCCGGATGGGCCTGGCCGAGCCGATGCGCGGCAAGGCGGTGCTGGTGCCCGGCGGTCTGGTCGCCGAGCGGCTGGTGACCGGCGAGGCCGACCTGGCGGTGCACCAGATCAGCGAGATCCTGCCGGTGGCCGGCGTCACCTTGGCCGGGCCGCTGCCGGCCGAGGTGCAGAACACCACCACCTACATCGGCGCGGTGGCGGCGCGCCCGGCCCATCCCGAGGCGGCCCGGGCCTTCCTGGCGGCACTGGCCGCGCCCGAGGCGGCCGAGGTGCTGCGTGCCAAGGGCATGGAACCGCCGGCCCGCTGACGGCAAAGCCGCGGCGACAGCGGCGGTCCAGGATCAGCGGCGGCGGTTGCGTGGGGGGCCGTACCCGACGCCCCATTGCGACCGCGACCGGGCTCAGTACACCGCCTAGCGGCGGGCAGCGCCGGAAGAAGCGACCACGCCGACGCCGGCACCCTTGCGCACGGACAGGATGGTGTCGGCCAACGACCGGGGTTGCACCAGCTGTCCGCGCAGCGCAGCGAAAGCGCCGAGCGCCTGCTCGTCCAGGGGCTGGTAGGCCGCACCGCTGGCCGTCTGATCGTTGGGTACGCAATCCCGTCCGATGGTCCGGCGGCACAGCCCGGCGTGCGGATCGGAATGCCCGACAAACGGCGCATACGCATAGCCGGCCCCCGGAGCGGAGGGATAACGGTAGACGGGCAACGACACATGGTCGAAGTAGTTTCCCTCCATCAGAACGGTGGCCGTGCCCGTCAGAGGCATTGCCGCGCCCTCGCGGCTGACGTTCTCGAAATAGTTGTTGACCAGGTGCGCGGCCACGGTGGAATTGTGCAGACCGCCGACATGCGGCCCGCGGCCCGACGTGTCGTGAATGTAGTTGCGGGCCAGGGTGATCGTGTCGTTCGCGCCCAGGAACAGCAATACCCAATAGTGGTGGTTGTCGCAGGTTGCCGAATCCGTGGTGCGTCCGTCGAACTCGTTGTTGGACAGGGTGATGTGCCGGGCACTGCCGTAGCCTGTCACCACCATCTGGCGCCCGATCCGGGCGAACAGATTGTGGTCCACCCAGACCCCGTCGGCGTCGGTCAGGGTCAGGGCGTCGCCGCCCCACACGACGTTCGGATTGATGTCGGTGATCCGGAGGTTCTGGATGATGACGTTGCGGCTCCCGTCGCCGACGCGCAGCCCTCTGCCCTTGATGCCTGCGTTAGGCCCCCAACCGACGATCGACTTGTTCGAGCCGATCTGCAACGGGCGGCGCCCCGCGTTGTCATACACCACAGGGGTGGCCGTGCGGCCCTGGCAAAAATGGGCGACATCCAGCGCCAGCTGGCTGCGGTAAGGCGAATTTTCCTTGCACGCAGTGGCGATGCACCCTGTCTCCGTGGTGGTGGCCGCTCCGTTGATGCGGATCGAGCCGGTGAAATCGAACAGGTGGTCCAGCACCACCACGCGCGCCCGATCGTCGGTGCAACGGGTGCCTTGAAAGCTTTGGCACAAGGCGTTTTCCAAGTCGGCCAGCGATGCGGGTCTGACCACTTCTCCGGCGCCACCGCCGGTAGTGCCCGAGGCAAAGCCATCGGGTCGACCGATGGCCTGCGCCCAGAGCACGCCGGGCATCAGAAACAGAATCCCGAAGAAGATTTTCAGCATGGAATGCTCACGTCACGAAGTGCCTCGGCAATCGCCATCCGGCCGCGTGCGGGCCGACGATGGCGGCTCAGAACCGCTCCCCGGCGCCGAGGTAGCGCCACTGGCCCACCGGCAGGTGGCCCAGCACCACATGGCCGATGCGGATCCGCTTCAGGCCCACCACCTTCAGCCCGACCTGCTCGCACATGCGGCGGATCTGGCGCTTCTTGCCCTCGGTCAGCACGAAGCGCAACTGCTCGGTGTTCTGCCACTCGACCTGCGCGGGCCTGAGCGCATGGCCGTCCAGGCTCAGGCCGTGGCGCAGCAGCGCCAGCTTCTCGCGCGGAAACGCGGCCTGCGAGTTCTCCGCCACCGGGCCGTAGGCGACACGCACCAGGTATTCCTTCTCGACGCCCGAGTCCTCGCCGATCAGCTGGCGCGCCACCCGGCCGTCCTGCGTCAGCACCAGCAGCCCGACCGAGTCGATGTCGAGCCGCCCGGCCGGCGCCAGGCCGCGCAGCTGCGGCGGAGAAAAGCGGTTCCTGCTCGGGTCTTCGCGCCAGTGGGTGCGCGGGTTGACCAGCACCACGGCGGGCTCGTGACCGTCCTCGGCCTGGCCGCTGACGAAGCCCATCGGCTTGTGCAGCAGGATCGTGACCTGCCGCTCCTGGTGCTGCGAGGCCTGGCGGTCGACCTCGACCCTGTCGGCCGCCGTGACCTTGACGCCCATCTCGGCCACTTGCCCGTTGACCTTGATCCAGCCCTGCTCGATCCAGAGATCGGCCTCGCGCCGCGAGCACAGCCCGAGGGCCGCCATGCGCTTGTTGAGCCGCTCCGATCCGTCGGGCGAAGCGGCGGCTGCGGCAGGCGGCGCGGCGCGGGTGAAACGGGGGCGGTCTGGCGGTGGAAGCGGCATGGCGGAGCAGTCGGTCGGCGCAGCGCGAGCCGGCATGCCATCGCGCTCATACGCTATTATTTATATAGCATCATGCCGTTACGGAACAACGGCTGGCGGGCATTTTCTCCTAAATTCGCGGGCGGCGGCAATCGGGGGCACGTTCGGTGACAACTGTGGCGATGCCGCTCCGCTGCGTGCCCCTCATTCGACCACCAGCCGGTACCCCGCGCCGGTTTCGGTCAGCAGGTGCCGGGGCTGCGCGGGGTCGGCCTCCAGCTTCACGCGCAGATGGCCCATGTAGATGCGCAGGTAATGGCTCTGGTCGGCATGCGACGGCCCCCACACCTCGCGCAGCAGCTGCCGGTGGGTCAGCACCCTCCCCGGCTGGGCCACCAGCTGCAGCAGCAGCCGGTACTCGATCGGCGTCAGGTGCACCTCGGCGCCGGCGCGGCGCACGATGCGGGCCTGCCGATCCACCTCGACCGGGCCGAAGCGGAACAGCTGGGCTTCGTCGGCCCCGCCGCCGGTGGCGCGCGGCCGGCGCAGGTTGGCGCGCACCCGGGCCAGCAGCTCGCCGGTGCCGAAGGGCTTGGTGAGGTAGTCGTCGGCGCCGGCATCCAGCGCGGCGATCTTGTCGGCCTCGTCCACCCGGGCCGAGAGCACGATGATCGGCACGGCCGACCAGCCGCGCACGTCGCGGATCAGGTCGAGCCCGTCGCCGTCGGGCAGGCCCAGGTCGAGCACCAGCAGGTCGGGCTTGCGGGTGCCGGCGTCGGCCAGGCCGCGGCGTGCGGTGTCGGCCTCGAACACCTGCCAGCCCTCGCCCTCCAGCGCGGCGCGGACGAAGCGGCGGATCTGCGGTTCGTCCTCGATGACGACGGCGGTGGGTGCGGGCATGGCGGGGCGGTTTCGGTGTCGGTGTCAGGGGGGCGCGTCCGGCGCGGCGGGCGCCGGCGCGTGGGGATCGGCAGTGTCGCCGGCATCGGCCGGCTCGGCCACCGGGGGCGGTGGCCGGCGCGGCAGGGTCACGGTGAATTCCGCGCCGCCGCCGGGCGCATCGGCCGCGGCGATCCGGCCGCGGTGCGCCTCGACGATGGCGCGGGCGATCGCCAGGCCCAGGCCGATGCCGGGCGTGGCCGATTCGGGCGTCCCCCGGGTGAACTTGTCGAACAGCGTCGCCTCGCGGCCGCGCATCGCGGCGGGCAGGCCGGGCCCGTGGTCGCGCACCGACAGCCGCAGCGCATCGGCGGTGGCCTCGGCCGACAGCACGATCGGCGGCGCGCCGTAGCGGGCGGCGTTCTCCAGCAGGTTGACCAGCACCCGCTCGAGCAGCACCGCGTCGAACTCGGCCAGCGGCAGGTCGGGCGGAAACCGCGTCTGCACCGGCTGCCCGGCCAGCGCGGCCGCGGCGGCGCGGATCGCGGTGCCGGCGATCTCCTCCACCGACTGCCATTCGCTGCGCAGGTGCACCCCGCCGCTCTGCAGCCGCGCCATGTCGAGCAGGTTGTGCACCAGCGCGTGCAGCGCCCGGGCCTGCCGGGCGACCGCATCGGCCATGTCGGCATGCGCCGGCGAGAGCGGCGGCGGCGAGGCGCGCAGCGTCTCGGCCAGGCCGATCAACGCGGTGAGCGGGGTGCGCACGTCGTGCGACAGGGCCGCCAGAAGCGCGTTGCGCAGCCGCTCGGATTCCATCTCGACGACCGCCTGCTGCGCCACCTCGACATAGTGCACCCGCTCCAGCGCGATCGCGATCTGGCGGGCCAGGGTCTGCAGCTGCTGCGCCTGCTCGGGGATCAGCAGCCAGCGCGGATGCGTCGGCCGCACCGCCAGCACGCCGCGCACCCGCATCGGCGCCTGCAGCGGCGCGTAGTGCCAGGCGTGCGCGGCCAGGGTGGCGGTGGCCAGGCCCGCGCTCTGGCCGTTGCGCAGGGTCCAGTCGGCCACGCTCGCATCCAGCCCGGCGGGCGCATCGGCCGGCAGCACCAGCCGGTCGTCGGCGTCGGGCAGCAGCACGCAGGCGTCGCCACCCCATGTCTGGCGCAGCGCGGCCACGCCGAGGGCGGCGACCTGCTCGGTCTGCAGCGCACCCGAGAGATCGCGGGTGAGGGCGAAGAGCGCGTGGGCCCGGGCCTCGCGCGCGGCGGCGACCCGGGCCTGGTAGCGCAGGCCGGCGGTCAGCTGGCCGGCGGTGAGGCCCACCGCCAGCATCACGCCGAAGGTCAGCACGTACTGCATGTCGCCGACCGAGAACGAGAAGCGCGGTTTGACGAAGAAGAAATCGAACAGCAGCACGTTGAGCAGCGCCGCGAACGCCGCCGGCCCGCGGCCGAAGCGCATCGCGATGCCCAGCACGCCCAGCAAATACAGCATGACAATGTTGGCGACTTCCAGCGCGCCCGACAGCGGCAGCGCGCCCAGAGTCACCGCCGCGCCGCCGGCCGTCGCCCAGGCGTAGCCCTGCCAGGTGGCCGGGAACACGTCGCGCGCCGCGACGGCGGAGCGCGCGTCGTCGACCACGACCGCGTCGCCGCCGGGCTCGGCATCGGCCCGCGCGCCGAGCTGCGGCGCGCGCAGGCTGCGGCTGCTGGTGGCGGGCGCGGCCTCCAGCAGATCCAGCGCCGGCGCCTGCTCGGCGATGCGCTGCCGCAGGCCGCCGACGCGGCCCAGCGTGCCGTCGGCGACGGCCGGCGGCAGCCAGCGCCAGAGCTGCGCCGTCCAGCGGCCGGCGCGGGCGCCCGGGCGGCCCAGCACCAGCATCGCGCAGTTGCGCTGGCGGGCCAGGCCCGCCAGCGCCTCGGCCGCGTCGGTGGCGGCCAGCACCGCGGTCTCGGCGCCCAAACCCTGGGCCAGCTGCAGCACCGCCAGCACCCGGTCGCGCGCGGCGGCGGGCAGGCGGGCCAGGCGCGGCGTCTCGACATAGGCCGCGTGCCAGTTCACGTTGAGCTGGCCGGCCAGGCGCGCGGCGGTGCGCACCGTGTGCTCGGCGCCCTCGCGGTGGCCGACGCAGGCGAGGATCGCGCCCGAGGTGTTCCACGCGTCCTGCGCCGCGCCCGTGCCCGCCGCCGCGCCCCGTCCGGTGCCGGACTCGACCCGGTAGCTGCGCACGTCGTCCTCCACATGCTCGGCGGTGCGGCGCAGCGCCAGCTCGCGCAGCGCGATCAGGTTGCCCTTGCGGAAGAAGTGGTGGGCCGCGCGCTCGGCCTGCTGCGGCAGGTAGACCTTGCCGGCGGCCAGGCGGGCCAGCAGCTCGTCGGGGGTGACGTCGATCAGCACCACCTCGTCGGCGGCATCGAGCACCGTGTCGGGCACCGTCTCGTGGACCCGCACGCCGGTGATGGCGCCCACCGTGCCGTTGAGGCTCTCCAGGTGCTGCACGTTGAGCGCGGTCCAGACCTCGATGCCGGCGGCCACCAGCTCCTGCACGTCCTGCCAGCGCTTGGCGTGGCGGGCGCCGGGCACGTTGGCATGGGCCAGCTCGTCGAGCAGCAGCACCGCCGGGCGGTGCGCCAGCGCGGCGTCCAGGTCGAACTCGGCCAGCGCGCGGCCGCGCCACGCCAGCATGCGGCGCGGCAGCACCGGCAGGCCGGCCAGCACCGCTTCGGTCTCGGCGCGGCCGTGGGTCTCGACCAGGCCGACCAGCACGTCCCGCCCCTCACGCCGCGCCTGCTGCGCCGCACCCAGCATCGCGAAGGTCTTGCCCACGCCGGCGTTGGCGCCCAGGTAGACCCGCAGCCGGCCGCGGCGGGCCTGCGCCTCGTCGCCCCGGATCTGGGCGATCAGCGCGTCGGGATCGGGGCGTGGGGGCATCGGGCGGTGTGGGTGGCCGGGGGGTGCCGCAGGCTACCACCGGCAGGGGTTTTCAAGCAAAAAGGGGCTGCAGCCGGCGCAGGGCGCCGGCTATCAGCTATCATTTTCGTAGCGACTGGTCGAGCGCCAGGTTGAGCGCCAGCACGTTGACCCGCGGCTCGCCGAAGAAGCCCCCGAAGCCCGCGGCCTGGGTGTGCGCATCGACCAGCGCCTGCACCTTCTCGGCCGGCAGCTTCCGCGCGGCCGCCACCCGGGCCACCTGGTAGCGGGCGCCCTCCGGGCTGATGTGCGGGTCGAGCCCGCTGGCCGAGGTGGTGACCAGGTCGGCCGGCACCGGCGCGGTGTTGCCCGGATCGGCGGCACGCAGTGCCGCGATGCGGCCCTTCACCGCCTCGACCAGCGCCGAGTTGGTCGGCCCCTGGTTGGCGCCGCCCGAAGCGGATGCGTTGTACGGCATCGGCGTGGTGGCAGACGGCCGGCCCCAGAAGTGGCCCGGGTCCGAGAACGGCTGGCCGATCAGCGACGAGCCGACGGCCTTGCCGTCCTGCACGACGAGGCTGCCCGCCGCCTGGTCGGGGAACACCGCCTTCGAGATGCCGGTGACGGCCAGCGGATAAGCGATGCCGGTGAGGGCCGACAGCACGACGAACAGGGTGAGCGCGGGGCGCAGGATGGTTTTCATGGGAAGGTCTCCGGATCAGGTCAGGTGCAGCGCCACCAGCAGCAGGTCGATCGCCTTGATGCCGACGAAGGGCACCAGCAGGCCGCCCAGTCCGTAGATGGCCAGGTTGCGGCGCAGCAGCGCGGCGGCGCCGATGGCGCGGTACTTCACGCCCTTCAAAGCCAGCGGGATCAGGAACACGATCACCAGCGCGTTGAAGATCACCGCCGACAGGATGGCCGAGCTGGGGCTTTCCAGCCGCATCACGTTGAGCGCCGAGAGCTGCGGATAGGTGGTGACGAAGATCGCCGGCAGGATGGCGAAGTACTTGGCCACGTCGTTGGCGATCGAGAAGGTGGTGAGCGAGCCGCGGGTCATCAGCAGCGCCTTGCCGGTCTCCACCACCTCCAGCAGCTTGGTCGGGTTGCTGTCGAGGTCGACCATGTTGCCGGCCTCCTTCGCGGCCTGGGTGCCTGTGTTCATCGCCACCGCCACGTCGGCCTGGGCGAGCGCTGGCGCGTCGTTGGTGCCGTCGCCGGTCATCGCCACCAGCCGGCCTTCGGCCTGGTAGCGGCGGATCAGCGCCAGCTTGTCCTCGGGCGTGGCCTCGGCCAGGAAGTCGTCCACCCCGGCCTCGGCCGCGATGGCCGAGGCGGTGAGCTTGTTGTCGCCGGTGATCATCACCGTCTTGATGCCCATGCGGCGCAGCTCGGCGAAGCGCTCGCGGATGCCGGCCTTGACGATGTCCTTGAGCTCCACCACGCCGACCACCCGGACGTCCGCAGGACGGCCATCGCCGTGGACTTCGCCGTCGGCCACCACCAGCGGCGTGCTGCCGCGGCGGGCGATGTCTTCGGCCGCGCGTTGCACCGCTGCAGGCACGGTGGCGCCCAAGGATTCGACGTGCTTCCTCACCGCGTCCATCGCGCCCTTGCGCAGCAGCCGGGAGCCGCCGCCCTCGCCCTGCAGGTCGGCGCCGCTCATCCGGGTCTGGGCGGTGAAGGGCACGAAGACGGCACCTTCTGCGGCCGGCTCCTCGATGCCCATGCGGCGGGCCAGCGCCACGATGCTGCGGCCCTCGGGCGTCTCGTCGGCCATCGAGGCCAGCAGCGCGGCGCGGGCCACCGCCGCTTCGGTGAGGCCGGGCGCGGCCACGAAGGCAGAGGCCTGGCGGTTGCCGTGGGTGACGGTTCCGGTCTTGTCGAGCAGCAGCACGTCGACGTCGCCCGCCGCCTCCACCGCGCGGCCCGAGGTGGCGATCACGTTGGCCTGCATCATCCGGCTCATGCCGGCCACGCCGATGGCCGACAGCAGCCCGCCGATGGTGGTCGGGATCAGGCAGACCAGCAGCGCGATCAGCGCGGTGATCGTCACCACCTGGCCCGCCTGGCCGGCCTGCACGCTGAAGATCGAATACGGCAGCAGCGCGGCGGTCACCACCAGGAACACGATGGTCAGCGCCACCAGCAGGATGTTGAGCGCGATCTCGTTGGGCGTCTTCTGGCGCCTGGCGCCCTCGACCATGCCGATCATCCGGTCGATGAAACCCTCGCCCGGGTTGGCGACGATGCGCACCACCAGCCAGTCGGACAGCACCCGGGTGCCGCCGGTGACGGCCGAGAAATCGCCGCCCGCCTCGCGGATCACCGGGGCCGATTCGCCGGTGATCGCCGATTCGTCGACCGAGGCCACGCCCTCGGCCACCTCGCCGTCGAGCGGCACCATGTCGCCCGCCTCGACCAGCACCCGGTCGCCCTTGCGCAAGTTCTCGGCCCGCTCGGGCAGCCAGGGACGACCGTACAAAGGGGCATCGTGGACGGCGCCGGGCCGCGCAGCGGCGTGCGAAGCCGAGGGGTCGTAGCGTTTCGCCCATGCCGCCTTCTGCAGACCGCGCAGCGACGCGGCCTGCGCCTGGGCACGGCCCTCGGCCATCGCCTCGGCGAAGTTGGCGAACAGCACGGTGAACCAGAGCCACACCGCCACCGCGGCCACGAAGCCCACGCCGGCCTCGCCGTGGCCGCGCGCGGCCTCCACCGCCAGCAGCGTGGTCAGGATGCTGCCCACGTAGACCACGAACATCACCGGGTTGCGCCACTGCACCCGCGGGTCGAGCTTGGCCAGCGCCTGCAGCAGCGCGGGCCGCAGCAGCGCCGGGTCGAACAGGGAAAAAGATTCTTTTTTCTGCGTACTCATGTCGTTTCTCCGGCGCGGCGGCTCAGCGGCCCGCCCACAGCATCAGGTGCTCCACCACCGGGCCCAGGGCCAGGGCGGGCACGTAGTTCAGCAAGCCCACCAGCAGCACCGTGCCGATCAGCAGCGCCACGAAGAGCGGGCCGTGCGTGGGCATGGTCCCGCTGTTCGCGGGCAGCCGCGGCTTGGCGGCCAGCGCGCCGGCGATCGCCAGCACCGGCACGATCACCGCGAAGCGGCCGAGCCACATCGCGACGGCCAGCAGCACGTTGTAGAAGGGCGTGTTGGCCGACAGGCCGGCGAAGGCGCTGCCGTTGTTGTTGGCCGCCGAGGTGAGCGCGTACAGCACCTCCGAGAAGCCGTGCGGCCCCGGGTTGGCGATGCCGGCCGTACCCGCGGCCACCAGCACCGCGACCGCCGTGCCCACCAGCACCAGCGTGGGCGCGACCAGGATCACGATCGAGGCCATCTTGATCTCGTAGGCCTCGATCTTCTTGCCCAGGTACTCGGGCGTGCGGCCGATCATCAGCCCGGCGATGAACACCGCCAGGATCGCGAAGACCAGCATGCCGTAGAGGCCCGAGCCCACGCCGCCGAAGACCACCTCGCCCAGCTGCATCAGCACCAGCGGCACCATGCCGCCCAACGGGGTGAAGGCGTCGTGCATCGCGTTCACCGCGCCGCAGGAGGCCGCGGTGGTGACGGCCGCGAAGAGCGCCGACGCGTCGATGCCGAAGCGCGTCTCCTTGCCCTCCAGGTTGCCGGCGCCGCCGTCCATGCCGAGCGCGGTCAGCAGCGGGTTGGCGGCATGCTCGGCGGAGATCACCGCGACCACCGCGACGACGAACAGCACCGCCATCGTGGCCAGCACCGCCCAGCCCTGCCGGCGGTCGCCCACCACGCTGCCGAAGCTGAAGCACAGCGCCGCCGGGATCAGGAAGATCGCCAGCATCTGCAGGAAGTTGGTCAGCGCCGTCGGGTTCTCGTAGGGGTGCGCCGAGTTGGCGTTGAAGAAGCCGCCGCCGTTCGTCCCCAGCATCTTGATCGCCTCCTGCGACGCGACCGGGCCCATGGCCAGCGTCTGGGTCCGGGTGGTGGCGTCCTCCAGTACCGGCTTGCCTTCGGCGTCCACCACCGGCTGGCCGTCGGCGCCCGTCCTGGGCTGCTGGTAGGCGACCGATTCGAGCATCTGCACGCTCTTGTAGCCGTCGAGGTTCTGGATCGTGCCCTGCTGCACCAGCACCAAGGCCAGCACCACCGACAGCGGCAGCAGCACCCAGCCGGTGATGCGGGTCACGTCCACCCAGAAGTTGCCGACCGCGCCGGCCGAGCGTCCGGCGAAGCCGCGGATCAGCGCGAAAGCCACCGCGATGCCCGTCGCGGCCGAGAGGAAGTTCTGCACCGCCAGGCCCAGCATCTGCACCAGGTAGCCCATGGTGGATTCGCCGGCATAGCCCTGCCAGTCGGTGTTGGCGACAAAACTGATCGCCGTGTTGAAGGCCGAATCGACCGACACCGGGCCCAGGCCCTGCGGGTTGAACGGCAGCCCGCCCTGCAGCCGCTGCAGCGCATAGACCGCCACCGCGCCCAGGGTGTTGAAGGCGAGCAGCGCCAGGGCGTAGCGCTTCCAGCCCATGCCCTGGGCCGGGTCGACGCCGGCCAGCCGCCACAGCGGCGTCTCCACGGCCCGCATCCAGCGCGGCAGGGCGCCGGTGCACAGCCCCGCCAGCGCGCGGCCCAGCGGCAGCGCCAGCACCAGCAGCACGGCAAGGAAAAGGCCCAGCAGGCCCCAGGCGGCGGCGCTCACAGGTCCTCCGCGCGCAGCAGCGCCACGACCAGGTAGACCAGCAGCGCCAGCGCGGCGAAGCCCGCAGCGCCGTAGAGGGTGGCGGTGGCGATCATGGCCGGCCTCCGCGCTGCGGCCGCAGCCTTTCGCAGCCGTGCGCCATCGCGGCCACCAGCCCCCAGAACAGGGCGAATCCGCCCACCGCCAACACGTCCCACCCGTCCATAGACCCCTCCGCGCATCGCGTAAAAATCGATGGGCCAAGTCTCGTCAGCGGCGCGTAAAAACGGGGGCGAGACTCCTGCGGGCGGTATAAAGAAAGCGTATACGAATGCTATCGAATTAATAGCTTATAGCCGGCATACCACGCCGGCGGGAGGCCGATTCGATGCGCAATCCAGGGCCTGCGGATCGCCGGCCGGCCCGGCGGCGCTGAACGGTCAGAAGACCGACAACCCCGTCTTCGCCACGAACAGCTCCAGCGCCTGCATGCCCAGGTGCGAATTGCCGTTGTGGTCGAGCGCCGGCGACCAGACGCAGATGCTCAGCTCGTCGGGCAGGATCGCGACGATGCCGCCGCCCACGCCGCTCTTGCACGGCAGCCCGACGCGGAACGCGAACTCGCCCGCCGCGTCGTAGGTGCCGCAGGTCAGCATCAGCGAATTGATCCGCCGCGCCTGCCGGTCGGTCACCACCGGCTCGCCGCCGTAGGGGTGCACGCCGTTGCGGCACAGATAGCCGGCGGCGCGCGCCAGCTGCACGCAGTTCATCCGGATCGCGCACTGGTGGAAGTAGGCGTCGAGCACCTTCGCCACCGGGTTGTCGATCTTGTCGAAGCTCTTCATGAAGTTGGCCACCGCCAGGTTGCGGTAGCCGTGGGCGGCCTCCGACTCGGCCACCTCCGACTCGGCCACCTCCGGGTCGATCGCGACCGGCTCGCCGCAGACGCTTTCGAGCAGCGCCAGGATCGCCGCGGGCGCGTCGCCCAGGCTCACCAGGCGATCGGCCACCGCGATCGCGCCGGCGTTGATGAACGGGTTGCGCGGCACGCCCTGCTCGAACTCCAGCTGGATCAGCGAATTGAATGCGGTGCCCGACGGCTCCCGGCCGATGCGCTCCCACAGCGCGTCGCCGAGCGCCTTCATCGCCAACGTGAGCGAGAAGACCTTGGAGATGCTCTGCACCGAGAACATCTCGCGGCTGTCGCCGCTGGCCGCCTCCTGGCCGTCGCAGGTGCGCAGCGCGATGCCGAAGCGCTCGGCCGGCACCCGGGCCAGCGCGGGAATGTAGTCGGCCACCTTGCCGGCCTGGCCCATCCGGGGCCGCAGTTCGGCGGCGATCTCGTCGAGGACGGTCTGGAAATTCATGGGGAAGCGGCGCCTGGAGGAGAAAAGGCTGCATTGTCGGCGGGCCGTGCGGCGGAGGCATCGTCCTGCAGCGCGGGTCGCGCATGCCGCAGCGCGCCCGGCACGCCTGCCGTGGCGGCGCCCGCCACAGGGCTCGCGCACGGCGACACCGTACTGCGCAAGAACGGGTCGCGCCGCGGTGCCGTGCAGGCGACGTCTTCGCGACGGCTTTAGAGCGGCTAACACAACCCTTCTGGTGTCGTTGCCGCACCTTGTCGTACTACTCGTACTGTCTGCGATGCGGCGCCTAGCCAGAACGGCTTCGCTGGGTTGTGTTAGCCGCTCTTAGAGCGTGTTGTGCGCTTTGTTGACGTACCCGATCAGATCGCGCCGACGCTGCCGGTCACCGGTAGCACGATGCCGGTGATGTAGCCGGCGCAGGCCGGTGCCGCCAGGAACACGTAGGCCGGCGCCAGCTCTTCCGGCTGGGCGGGGCGGCCCATGTCGGTGTCCTTGCCGAACTTGCGCACGTCGCTCGGCTTCTTGTCGGCCGGGTTCAGCGGCGTCCACACAGGGCCCGGCGCCACCGCGTTCACCCGGATGCCGCGCGGCAGCAGGTTGGACGCCAGCGCCTTGGTGAACGCATGGATCGCGCCCTTGGTGGCCGAATAGTCCAGCAGCTGCTTGCTGCCGCGCAGCCCGGTGGTCGAGCCGGTGTTGAGGATGCTGCCGCCGCGCGGCAGGTGCGGCAGCGCGGCCTGCACCATGTGGAAGTAGCCGTGCACGTTGGTGCGCAGGGTCATGTCGAGCTGCTGCTCGGTGATGTCGGTGATGTCCTCGGCATGCGACTGGAAGGCGGCGTTGTTGACCAGCACGTCGAGCCGGCCGAAGGCCTTGACCGTCTTCTCCACCGCACGCCTGCAGAACGCGGGCTTGCGCACGTCGCCCGGGATCAGGACGCAGCGCTGTCCTTCGGCTTCGACCGCGCGGCGGGTGTCCTCGGCGTCCTGGTGCTCGTCGAGGTAGACGATCGCGACGTCGGCCCCCTCGCGGGCGAACAGCACCGCGACCGACCGGCCGATACCCGAATCGCCCCCGGTGACGAGGGCCGCCATGCCGCCGAGCTTGTGGCTGCCGGCGTAGTCGGGCGCGTCGTAGCGGGGGCGCAGCGCCATGCTCCGCTCCAGGCCCGGCTTGGCGAGGCGACGGTTGGGCAGCGGCGTCTCGGGCTGGCGGCGGGCGCCGGCCTGCACCGGTTTCTTGGGCGCCGCGCCGGCGCGGGCGTCGCGGGCGGTCTGGGCACGCTGGATCGCGCGCTGGATGGTGGCGGTGCCGGTGACTGCCGCGCGGGACGATGCGGCGGCGGTCTTGCGGGCCGGCGTGGCGCGGGCAGCGGCCTTGCCGGCCGGGGCCGTGCGGGAAGGGGTGGAAGCGCCGTTGCGGGTACTGGAGCGGGAAGTCGGCACGTTGGAGAGGGCTGCACGGGCCAGCCGCGGAGGCGGCGGCACCCGGTCCCGGTGCGGTCCATGCTAGGGACAGCTCCGGCGGGCGGTGTAACAGGGCTCCCGGCGGCCCAGATCGGGGGGCAAAACCCCACACGGCAATGCCCTCGGTTCTAGGGTAACTGCCTGTTGCATTTGCAAAACCCGTGGCTATGATCGCTCGTTATTTGATAGGAAGACCGCTCATGCACAAACTGCTTTCTCTCGCCGTACTGGCAGCGGCCGCGCTCGGCGCCATCGGCGTACAGGCCCAGGATTTCCCCGCCGGCACGCCGGTGACGATCGTGGTGCCGTTCGCCGCGGGCGGCCCGACCGACCGGGTGGCGCGCGATCTGGCCGAAGCACTGCGCAAGCCCCTGGGCGGTGTGAGCGTGATCATCGAGAACGCCGCCGGTGCCGGCAGCACCATCGGCACCGCCAAGGTGGCCCGCGCCAATCCGGATGGCTACACCCTGCTGCTCAACCATATCGGCATGGCCACGATGCCCGGCCTCTACCGCAAGCTGCCGTTCAAGGTGGAGACCGATTTCGAATACCTCGGCATCGTCAACGACGTGCCGATGACCCTGATAGCCAAGCCCGCTCTGCCGGCCAACACGTACAAGGAACTGACCGGCTGGATCGCCGAGAACAAGGGCAAGATCAACCTGGGCAACGCGGGCGTCGGCTCGGCCTCGCACCTGTGCGGCCTGCTGTTCCAGAGCGCCACCAAGGTCGAGATGACGCCCGTGCCGTACAAGGGCACCGCGCCGGCCATCGCCGACCTGATCGGCGGCCAGATCGATCTGCTCTGCGACCAGACGACCAACACCACCTCGCAGATCGAGGCCAAGAAGGTCAAGGCCTATGCGGTCACCACCGACAAGCGCCTGACCACGCCCGCCCTGAAGGACCTGCCGACACTCGCCGAGTCGGGCCTGAAGGATTTCCAGGTCACGATCTGGCACGGCCTGTACGCCCCCAGGGGCACGCCGGCCCCGGTGCTGAAGAAAATCAACGACGCACTCAAGGTCGCGCTGAAGGACCCGGAATTCGTCAAGAAGGAAGAAGGCCTGGGCGCCGTGATCGCCAACGACAAGCGGGTGGAACCTGCCGGCCACAAAAAGTTCGTCGCGGCCGAGATCGCCAAGTGGACCCCGATCATCCAGAACGCGGGCGTCTACGCCGACTGAGTGTTTCCGCCCGCAGCGCGAAGCCGCCGTGGCCCACCCGGGCCCGGCGGCTTTTTTCAGTGCGCGGTCCGCGCGGCCGGCGCCGCATGCCGGCTGCAGCCACTTTTCATCCGGGAATCGGGCTCAGACGCCCCAGACCACGTCCTTGCCTTCGGCCGCGCTGCGCTTGAGCATGTCGATGAAGGGCGCTGTGCGCTGGCGCAGGGTGACGCTGTGGGCGCCGTGCGCATGGTGGCCTGCGCCGTCGGCGTTCTCGTCGGCCACCTGCTGGGGCTGCTCTTCGTCGTGGCGCACCGCGGCCTCGAGGGCGACGACGGCGCCGGGGATCTGGGCGACGGTGATGATGCCCTGGTGGGCCGGCTCCTTGCCGATCAGCTTGAGCATCTGCTGGGCACTGGCTTCGAGCAGGATGACTTCGGCGGTGGCTTGGGATTTGAACTTGAACATGGTGTCGTCTTTTTGGGCTGATGTGAGGTCGCGCCACCGGGGCGTCTGCGGATTGTGCCGCGTGCGGCGCGGCCGACTGCAACTGTCCGTCAGGCCGCGCTGCGGCCGGCCTGCGTAGAGCACGGCACGAACCGTCGCAGCCGAGACACCGATACCGGTGCTCACCCGACCGGGCGGCGGCGCGCCTACACTCCCGGGCGTTCGCGGGTTTCCGCGCCACCGCCCACCGCCCACCGCCCACCGCCCACCGCCCTTCCGATCGTCGCATGCCCGTCGCCCGCCCTTCCGCCCTCCTCCACCGGCCCGCCGCCCTGCGTATCGCCGCCGCCTCGCTGGCCGCCGTGCTGCTCGCCGGCTGCGCCCATACCCGAGACACCACCGGCTACTACTGGGACGCGGTGACCGGCCACCTGCGGGTGATGCAGGCCGCGCGCCCGATCGACCAGTGGCTGGCCGAGCCCGCCGCGCCGCCCGCGCTGAAGGAGCGGCTGCAGCTGGCGCAGCGGATCCGCGCCTTCGCCTCGCGCGCGCTCGGCCTGCCCGACAACGCCAGCTACCGCCGCTATGCCGACCTGAAGCGCGCCGCGGTGATCTGGAACGTGGTGGCCGCGCCCGAACTCTCGCTGGAGCTGCACACCTGGTGCTTCCCGGTGGCGGGCTGCGTCGGCTACCGCGGCTACTATGCCGAAGCCCAGGCGCAAGCCGAGGCCGCCCGCCTGCGGGCCGACGGACTGGAGACCGTCGTCTACGGCGTCCCGGCCTATTCCACGCTGGGCTGGATGAACTGGCTGGGCGGCGATCCGCTGCTCAACACCTTCATCGGCTACCCCGAGGGCGAACTGGCCCGCATCGTCTTCCACGAGTTGGCCCACCAGGTCGTCTATGTGCGGGACGACACCAGCTTCAACGAATCCTTCGCGACCGCGGTGGAACGCCTGGGCCAGCAGCGCTGGCTGGCGACCGAGGCCTCGGAGGCCGCCCGGCAGGACTACGCCCGCTTCGAGGGCCGCCGCCGCGATTTCCGCACCCTGGTGCAAACCACCCGCGACCGGCTGCGGGCGATCTACCAGACCCGGCCCGCCGACGGTGCAGCGGACGAGCGGCCGGCGCAGAAGGCCGCCGCGCTGGCCGAGTTCCGCAGCGCCTACGCCGCGCTGCGCGCCGGCTGGGGCGGCGACGCGGCGCAGGTTTCCGGTTACGACGCCTGGGTGGCGCGGGCCAACAATGCGGCTTTCGGTGCGCAGGCGGCCTACGACGAGCTGGTGCCGGGCTTCGAGGCGATCTTCGCCCGCGAGGCCCGCGCCCCCGGCGATCCGTGGCCCCGCTTCTACGCCGAGGTGCGCCGCCTGGCCGCGCTGCCGCGGGCCGAGCGTCGGGCCGCACTGGCCGAGGCCGCCGGCAGCGGCGCCGCGAGCACCGCTTTTTCTGACCACCTACCGGGAGCCCGTTCGTGACCGATCTCAATCTTCGACGTGACCATGCCCTGGGCCAGGCGGCCGCGCGGCGCGTAGCGCGCCACTGGGCCGAGCGCATGGTCGAGCGCTACGGCATGGAATGCCGATACGAGGAATCGGCCGTAGCCGACGAGGCCGACGTGCTGCACTTCACCGGCAGCGGGGTGACCGGCACCCTGGAGGTGGCGCCCGAGAGCTTCGAGCTCGACGCCAAGCTCGGGCTGCTGCTGAGCGTGTTCCACGACCGCATCGCCGAGGAGGCGCGCAAGGCGCTGGATGCGATGGCGGTGGACGGCCTGCCGCTCGCGGCGGCCGCGGCGGAGCCGTTGCCGCCCGCGGCCTGAGAGAACGGCGGCGCCGCGTACACCGCGCAGGCTACTCCAGCGAGGCGATCAGATCGATGTACTGCTGGCGCGCCGCGTCGCCGGCGGTGCCCTCGAGCCTGGTCCAGGCGTCCCATTTGGCGCGGGCGACCACGTCGCTGAAACTCGGCCGCTTCTCGACGTTGTCGCCCTGCGTCGCCTGCTTGTAGAGCGCGTATATCTTCAGCAGCGTGGGGTTGTCGGGCCGCTCGGCCAGGTTCTTGGAGCGGGCGACGGCTGCGTCGAAATCGGCGATCAGATCGGGCATGTGCGGTGGTCGAGGGCGGGAGGAACGCGCATCTTACGGTGGCGGCGCACCGGGTTTGCACGCAGTGCCCGAGCCCCTGGCCCGGCGGCGCGCCGGATGATTTTGCTATTAAATATATAGCTACAGGTCGATGCTCTGTAATGGCTGCGGCTACTTTTTATCGCTTTTCTGAATCGGCGACGGCGTGGAGAACCACTTCTGCACCAGTCGCACCCAGCAGCGCGCCCCGATCGGGATCAGCGCATCGTTGAAGTCGTAGCTCGGGTTGTGCAGCATGCAGGGACCCATGCCGTGGCCCTCGTCGCGGTGGCTGCCGTCGCCGTTCGAGAGGAAGGCGTAGGCGCCGGGCCGCGCCCGCAGCATGTACGAGAAATCCTCCGCGCCCATCGTAGGCTCCTGCTCCTGCAGCCGGTCGGGACCGACCACCTCGGCCACCACGTCGCGCAGGAAGTCGGCCGCGGCCGCGTCGTTGACCGTCGGCGGATAGTTGCGGTCGAAGACGAACTCGCACCGCGCGTCGAACGCGGCGCAGGTGTGCTCGGCCACGGTGCGCATGCGGGCCTCCAGCAGATCGAGCACCTCCAGGCTGAAGGTGCGCACCGTGCCCTCCAGCACGCAGCTGTCGGGCACGATGTTGGTGGCATCGCCGGCGTGAATCATCGTGACAGAGATCACGCCCGCATCCAGCGGCTTCTTGTTGCGGCTGACGATGTTCTGGAAGGCCTGCACCATCTGGCAGGCGATCGGCACCGGGTCGATGCCGAGGTGCGGCATCGCCGCGTGCGAGCCCTTGCCGCGGACGGTGATCCTGAACTCGTTGGACGATGCCATCACCGGCCCGCTGCTGACCGCCATGTGGCCCGTCGCCATGCCCGGCCAGTTGTGCAGGCCGAACACCGCCTCGGCCGGAAACTTCTCGAACAGGCCTTCTTCCACCATCACCCGGGCGCCGCCGCCGCCCTCCTCCGCCGGCTGGAAGACCAAATACAGCGTGCCGTCGAAGTCACGGTGCGCGGCCAGGTACTGGGCCGTGGCCAGCAGGATCGCGGTGTGGCCGTCGTGGCCACAGGCGTGCATCCGGCCCGGGTGGCGGCTCGCGTGGGCGAAGGTGTTGAACTCCTGCAGCGGCAGCGCGTCCATGTCTGCGCGCAGGGCCAGGGTGCGGCTGCTGGTGCCGCCGGTACCGCGCAGGGTGCCGACCACGCCGGTGCGGCCCAGGCCCCGGTGCACCGGAATGCCCCATTCGGTGAGTTTCCGCGCGACCAGCGCGGAGGTGCGGACCTCTTCGAAGCCCAGTTCGGGGTGGGCGTGGATGTCGCGCCGCAGCGCGGTGATCGCCTGGATCTCGGGGCTGTCGGGGTGCAGCGCGTCCGGCAACGCGCCGGTGGCGGGAACATCGGCGACATCGGTCATGACGGAGGGGGGCATGCGGGACTCCTGGAAACGGCGACGGGCCGCACGCGGCCCGCCTGGATGCGTGCGGAACAGTCTACTGCGCTTCCTGAACGGCCCGCGGGCTCCGCGAGCGGCACTGCGCGGCCGACGACCTCTTCTGCCGCCCGGACTTCCAGGCCTTGACTAGGCCTTGACCCGGCCGTCGCCGGTCAGCATCGACAGCTCGACGAATTTCGACGCCACATGGCTGCTGGCGCTCAGGGACACCGGCAGGCCGGCGATGGTGGCGTTGCCGATCGACTCCAGACCGCCGACCAGGCTCTCGCGGTCGACCGAGCCGCGCGCGCGGCGCATACCCTCGACCAGCACCCGTGCGGCCAGGTAGCCCTCGAAGGCGGTGTAGCCGGGCGTGACCTTGCCGCCGCCCTTTTTGACCGCATCCACAAATTCGCGTGACGCGGCATGGCTGCTCTTGAAGGGCGAGGGCAGCACCTGCGCGACCACCACCCCTGCGCCGACCGCTCCCAAGGTCTGGCCCAGCGTCTGCGTGTCGACGACGGACATGCAAAAGCACATGCCGCCGAACCCCGCCTTGCGCGCCGCCCGGATGAAAGCCGCGCAGGGCGAGAGCGTACCCACCATCACGATGGCCTCGGGCCAGTTCTTCGAGAACTTTTTGACCGGTTCCGACATGTCCACCGCTTCGCGGTCGACCGCGACCAGCGCGGAAGGCTGCAACTTGCGCGCTGACAGGGCCTTGACGACACCGTCCAGGCCGACCTTGCCGAAGGCGTCGGTCTGGTAGACGACTCCGATGCGGCTCAGGTTCATCGAAGTCTGCTGCTTGACGATGACCTCCGCTTCCTCGTCGTAGGAAGCACGCAGGAAGAACACATTGCGGTTGAACGGCTCGCGCAATGCGGGTGCACCCGTGAGCGGTGCGATGAAGGGCACATGCGCCTGCGTCGCCACCGCGAGCGCTGCCTGGCTCGTGGGCGTGCCCACATAGCCGAAGAGCGCGGTCACGTCCTCGGCCAGCAGCTTGCGGGTGTTGTCGGCGCAGCGTCCGGGATCGTAGGCATCGTCGAGCGTCTTCAACTCGATCGGACGCCTGCCGATGCCGCCCTGGGCATTGACCTGGTCGAAGCAAAGACGAGCGCCCTCTGCATATTGAATACCGAGCGGGGCGAGCGGTCCGGTCAGCACGGTAGACTGGCCCAATACTATGCGGCCTTCTTGGGCCCATGCCGACGGATTTGCGGCCATCGCCAGACCGGTTCCAAGCAATGCGCCGGAAAAAGATCGGCGGCTGACGTTCGAAAAATTCACTGTGTGCGCTCCAGCATCAGGGGTAACGCCTAATTCTGGCGCGAGAGAAGTGTAAGCAAATATTAGCAATCGAATCAACTTCGACGAAATTACTTCGCCTATCTTTACATGTTTGCTATCGCACCCGCCATTTCGGAAGCATCCGTGCGCGTGCGCGGCGCCTGTCCGCACGACTGCCCCGACACCTGCGCCCTTGTCACCACCGTCGAGGCTGGCCGTGCCGTGCGGGTCCAGGGCAGCGCCGACCACCCCCAGACCGGCGGCGTGCTCTGCACCAAGGTCTCGCGCTACCCCGAGCGGGTCTATCACCCCGAGCGGCTGCTGCAGCCGATGCGCCGGGTCGGCCCCAAGGGCGGCGGCCAATTCGAGCCGGTGGGCTGGGACGAGGCGCTGGACGCGATCGCCCGCCGCCTCTCGGCCATCGCCGCCCATGCGCCCGAGGCGATCCTGCCCTACAGCTATGCCGGCACCATGGGCCTGGTGCAGGGCGAGAGCATGGACCGCCGCTTCTTCCACCGGCTGGGCGCCTCGCTGCTCGACCGCACCATCTGCGCCTCGGCCGGCGCCGAGGGCCTGACCCAGACGCTGGGCGGCAAGGTCGGTATGAAGGTGGAGCATTTCGCCGAGTCGCAGCTGATCCTGATCTGGGGCAGCAACGCGATCGGCAGCAACCTGCATTTCTGGCGCCATGTGCAGGAAGCCAAGCGCCGCGGCGCCCGCATCGTCTGCATCGACCCGCGCCGCACCGAGACGGCGGAGAAGTGCCACGAGCACGTCGCGCTGCGCCCCGGCACCGATGCCGCGCTGGCCTTCGCGCTGATGCACGAATGCATCGTGCACGACCGGCTCGACCACGACTACCTGGAGCGCCACACCCTGGGCTGGGCCGCGCTGCGGCAGCGCGCGCTGCAGTGGCCGCCCGCGCACGCCGCCGAGGTCTGCGGCGTGCCCGAGGCGCAGATCCGCGCGCTGGCCCACGACTACGGCACCATCCAGCCCGCCGCGATCCGGCTGAACTACGGCATGCAGCGGGTCAAGGGCGGCGGCAACGCCACCCGGGCCGTCGCCTGGCTGCCGGCCCTGGTGGGCGCGTGGCGCCACCGGGCGGGCGGGCTGCTGATGAGCAGTTCGGGCTACTTCCCGGTGCAGCGCGCCGCGCTCCAGCGGCCCGACCTGCTGGCCGGGCGCCGGCCGCGCACCCTCAACATGTCGACCATCGGCGACGTGCTGCTGCAGCCCGCGTCCGACACCTTCGGCCCCCAGGTCGCGGCGGTGGTGGTCTACAACAGCAATCCGGTCGCCGTCGCGCCCGAATCGGCCCGGGTGGCCGCCGGCTTCGCACGGGAGGACCTGTTCACCGTGGTGATCGAGCAGTTCCGCACCGACACCGCCGACTACGCCGACTACCTGCTGCCCGCCACCACCCAGCTCGAACACTGGGACGTGCACCCCGCCTACGGCCACACCGACGTGCTGCTGAACCGCCCCGCCATCGCACCGGTCGGCCAGGCGCGCAGCAACACCGACGTGTTCCGCGGCCTGGCCTCGCGCATGGGCTTCGACGACGCGTGCTTCCGCGACGACGACGAGGCGCTGTGCCGCCAGGCCTACGGCACCCATGTCGACTTCGACCGGCTGCTGCGCGACGGCTTCGCGCCGCTGCCGGTGCCCGATGCGCCCTTCGCCCACGGCGGCTTTCCCAGCGCCTCGGGCCGCTGCGAATTCCTCAGCGAGCGGCTGGTCGCCCAGGGCCTCGACGGCCTGCCCGACCATGTGCCGAACCACGAGGTCGCCGGGCCCGATGCGTCCTACCCGCTGGCGATGATCTCGCCGCCGGCGCGCAATTTCCTCAACTCGACCTTCGCCAACGTGAAGAGCCTGCGCGACATCGAGCGCGAGCCGCTGCTGGAGATCAGCGCCGCCGACGCCGAGGCGCGGGGCATCGCGTCGGGCGACGTGGTGCGGGTATTCAACGGCCGCGGCGAATACCGCTGCAAGGCCGAGGTGAGCCACCGCGCACGGCCGGGCGTGGTGCACGGCCTGGGCATCTGGTGGCGCAAGTCGGGCATCGCCGGCACCAACGTCAACGAACTGACCAGCCAGCGCCTGACCGACCTGGGCCGCACGCCGACGTTCTACGACTGCCTGGTGGAAGTGGCGACGGTGCAGTAAGCCGCTCGACGTCCGCGGCCACGGCGCCCCTGCCGCGGCCGGCCAGCCTGGGACGCAGCCGACGCCGCGGGCCGCTCCGGCATCTTCTATGCTATTAATTCGGCAGCGAAGAGCCGGCGATCCGCGACGGCTACGGCAACGATTCGCTCAAAAATCGGCGCTGCGAAACTCAGCGACGCACCTGGAGCAAGACCGTCCACGGCTGGAAGCTCATGAAGGGCGCACCGCAAGCGCCGGGGTCCTCCACGCATCCGGCGGGCGCGTCGGCGTGGAAATAGCGACGGGCGATCGTGGCGGGCGGGCCGGCCTCCAGCGCCATGCGGCGCCGGGTGACCGACTGCAGCACGTTGCCGCCGATGGTGTCGGCATACCCACCCGGCAGATCGACGTCCACGACGAGGTCGCAATGCATCGGGAACGCACCGCCGGCTCCGCGCTCGGCCAGCGCAGTCTCCACGGCGGCGAACCGGTCCAGCTCGGCACCGCTGCCGCGGGTCTGGCAAACCATGTCGCCCGGGCGCGGCGTGGTGCGGGCGATGGCGCAGGCACGGAACGCGGCATCCGACGGGGTGCCGGCGCGCTCGTCGCGGCTGGCATCGAAGGCCTGCGCCACATACACGTGGTGGGCGTCGGAATAGGCGAACTCTTCGTCGGCCATGTCGGCGCTGCGGGCCAGATAGCTGACGAAGGCGGCAGACCACGGGTTGTCGACCAGCGCCGCCCGCTGGAGAGCGGTGCGGATCGCCAGGCGCTGGCCGTCGTCGAGCGACGACAGCCCTGGATCGGCACCGTCGCCTTTGCCCGCACCGTCGAGCGCGGCCAGGAGCGGCGCCAGCCGCTGGATGCCGCCGGCGGTGCCGCGCAGGTCGCGTGGCTTGCCCGGGTCGAGCGCCTGCCAGTACGCCAGCACCCGGCGCCACGCGGGGCCGCTGCCGTCGGCGAGCGCATCGGTTTCGGCTTCCTGGATGCCGGCCTTGGTCATGCGGCCGTCGGCATCCAGCTGCTGGCCACCGAAGGCCGCATGCTCCTGCATCGCCTGGGCCACCCAGCGCGCCGTGCGGGGGTCGGTGGAGGCCTGAGCCGACGCGGCTGCGCAACTCTGCACGCGGGGTGCGGGCGCAGCGACGGCCTGCGTGGCCCGCGACAGCGCCGCGGCCCGCGGGGACGCCGCACCCGGCCGTGCCGGGACCTGCGCACAGGCGACCAACAGCACGGTGCCCACCACCACCAGCCACCGGAAAGCGCGTATCGGCGTCATGGCCGGCATCCTCATCGCCCAGCGCACAAGCAAAAAAAAGCCCACATCGCTGCGGGCTTCTAAAGCGGCATCGCTGCCGTTGTGTGGTTGCGCGAGCAAGATTTGAACTTGCGACCTTTGGGTTATGAGCCCAACGAGCTACCAGGCTGCTCCATCGCGCGACAAGAATCGTAGTATAGCCTACTTATGCAGTCTTTGCATCGTCTGCGGAAGATTCTTCGCCGGAAGCGGCGCGATCGACCAGTTCGACGAATGCCATCGGCGCGTTGTCGCCCACGCGGAAGCCCATCTTCAGGATGCGGGTGTAGCCGCCTGGACGCGCCTTGAAGCGCGGGCCCAGGTCGGTGAACAGCTTGGTCACGCTGTCGCGGTCGCGCAGGCGGTTGAACGCCAGGCGGCGGTTGGCCAGCGTGTCTTCCTTGGCCAGCGTGATCATCGGTTCGATGACGCGCCGCAGTTCCTTGGCCTTCGGCAGCGTGGTCTTGATGGCCTCGTGCTCGATGAGCGAGTTCATCATGTTATGCAGCATCGCCAGGCGGTGCGAGCTGGTGCGGTTGAGTTTGCGGAGTCCGTGTCCGTGGCGCATGGTGCTTTTTCCTTCGGTTATTAAATCGGGCAGCCGGATCAGGTACTGCCCGAGGCACTGGCCACCGACAGGGTCGGAGGCCGGGTTCTGTGTTTAGCGCTTGTCCAGGCCGGCCGGCGGCCAGCTTTCGAGCTTCATGCCGAGCGTGAGTCCGCGCGAAGCCAGCACTTCCTTGATTTCGTTGAGCGACTTGCGACCCAGGTTCGGGGTCTTGAGCAGTTCGTTCTCGGTACGCTGGATCAGGTCGCCGATGTAGTAGATGTTCTCGGCCTTCAGGCAGTTCGCGGAGCGCACCGTCAGTTCGAGTTCGTCCACCGGACGCAGCAGGATCGGATCGAACGGCGTGTTGCCACCGCGTGGCGTCGGCGCGTCGAAGGCGGCGAGTTCGCCGCCCTCGAGCTGCGCGAACACCGCGAGCTGTTCCACCAGGATCTTGGCCGAGGCGCGCACCGCGTCTTCGGCCGAGATGGCACCGTTGGTCTCGATCTCGACGACCAGCTTGTCCAGGTCGGTACGCTGCTCGACGCGGGCGCTTTCGACGGTGTAGCTGACGCGCTTGACCGGCGAGAACGAGGCGTCCAGCACGATCCGGCCGATCGACTTGGTGGCTTCGTCGGCATAGCGGCGCATCGTGCCCGGCACGTAGCCGCGGCCCTTCTCCACCTTGATCTGCATGTCCAGCTTGCCGCCGGCCGACAAATGCGCGATGACGTGGTCGGGGTTGATGATCTCGACGTCGTGCGGCGTCTGGATGTCGCCGGCCGTCACCACGCCTTCGCCGTCCTTGCGGAGCGACAGCGTCACTTCGTCGCGGTTGTGGAGCTTGAACACCACGCCCTTCAGGTTCAGCAGGATGTTGACGACGTCTTCCTGCACGCCGTCTATCGACGAATACTCGTGCAGGACGCCGGCGATCGTGACCTCGGTTGCTGCATACCCGACCATGGACGACAGCAGTACGCGACGGATCGCGTTGCCGAGCGTGTGGCCGTAGCCGCGCTCGAAGGGCTCGAGGGCCACCTTGGCGCGGTTGGGCGCCAGCTGCTCGACATTGATCGCTTTGGGTTTCAGCAGATTGGTTTGCATGGACTTCCTCTCAATACCCCCAGCTCGTTACACCGGTAAGGCTGCGAAGCCCCGCCCCGCGGTGCCCCGCGGGCCAGGGAAATGAATCGAACGAAATAGGACGCGCCGCACGAGGCGGCGCAGGGCATCAACGCGAGTAGAGCTCGACGATCAGCGATTCGTTGATGTCGGCACCGAACTCGTCGCGATCCGGAACCTTCTTGAAGGTACCTTCGGCCTTGTCGAGCTGGACGTCGACCCATGCCGGCATGCCGACCTGCTGGGCCAGTTGCAACGCTTCGACGATGCGGTTCTGCTTCTTCGACTTCTCGCGAACGGCTACGACGTCACCGGTCTTGACCATGTACGACGCGATGTTGACCGACTGGCCGTTCACCGTGATCGCCTTGTGCGACACCAGCTGGCGTGCTTCGGCGCGGGTGGAGCCGAAGCCCATGCGGTACACCACGTTGTCCAGGCGGGACTCGAGGATGAACAGCAGGTTGGCGCCGGTGTTGCCCTTGCGGCGGTCGGCTTGCTCGAAGTAGCGGCGGAACTGCTTCTCCAGCACGCCGTACATGCGCTTGACCTTCTGCTTTTCGCGGAGCTGCAGACCGAAATCGGACGTGCGCTGGCCGGAAGTGCGGCCGTGCTGGCCGGGCTTCGAGTCGAACTTCGACTTGTCCGCGATCGAGCGACGTGCGCTCTTCAGGAACAGGTCGGTGCCTTCACGGCGGGAGAGTTTGGCCTTGGGGCCGAGATAGCGTGCCACTTGAACGTCCTTCTATGTCATCTTCCGCACGACCATGCGGGAGCCACCGGTGAGACACAGGTGGCGGTGGGCTTAACGGGGAAGCGAAAAAGCCTGCGATTCTAACCGCAGGCTCGACCCGAGCGCAGAACGCTCAGATACGACGGCGCTTTTGCGGGCGGCAGCCGTTGTGCGGAACCGGCGTCACGTCGGCGATCGACGTGATGCGGATGCCCAACGCGCCCAGCGCGCGAACCGACGACTCGCGACCAGGACCGGGGCCCTTGATCTCGACGTCGAGGTTCTTGATACCTTGCTCGATCGCGGCGCGACCGGCGACTTCCGAAGCGACCTGGGCTGCGAAAGGCGTCGACTTGCGCGAGCCCTTGAAGCCTTGACCACCCGACGATGCCCACGACAGGGCGTTGCCCTGGCGGTCGGTGATCGTGATGATGGTGTTGTTGAACGAAGCGTGCACGTGGGCCACGCCGTCCGACACGTTCTTCCGGACCTTCTTGCGAACGCGCTGTGCGGCGTTATTGGCAGGAGACTTGGCCATATTTCTCTTTCAGTCGCGGTTATTTCTTCAGAGCGGCGGCGCCCTTGCGCGGACCCTTGCGGGTGCGGGCATTGGTGCGCGTGCGCTGACCGCGCATCGGCAGGCCACGGCGATGGCGGAAGCCACGGTAGCAGCCGATGTCCATCAAGCGCTTGATATTCATCGTGGTTTCACGACGGAGATCGCCTTCGATGGTGAAGAGAGCGATCTGGTCGCGGATCTTTTCCAGATCCCCGTCGGTCAGATCCTTGATCTTCTTCGAGTAAGCGATGCCGCTCGCTTCGCAGATCTGGCGGGCGCGGGTGCGGCCGATGCCAAAGATGGCCGTCAGGCCGATTTCTGCGTGCTTGTGCGGCGGGATGTTGATGCCAGCAATACGTGCCATGTTGGTCCTCTAAAACTCTTCAACCCTGACGCTGCTTGTGACGCAGGTCGGTGCAGATCACACGCACCACGCCTTTGCGGCGGATGATCTTGCAGTTGCGGCAGATTTTCTTGACCGAAGCCGAAACTCTCATTGCATTCTCCTAAAACTCTTTGATCCATTTCGCCACTCAAGGCGAAAAACATAGTTGCGGGCCCGGAACGGTTCCGCAGACATCGCTGCAGTCGTCGCCAAGCCACCAGAAAGAACCCGCACATTCCGTGTGCCGGCCTTCCCGACATGTGACCTTCCACGCCACTGTGGCTTCACCCACCCCGAGGCGTGCCGCAGCACCCCTCTTCGCTTTTCACATACTCGCCGACCGCCTTTTCAGGCGCCTGGCGAGGTCTTGAAATTTGCCTTCTTCAGAAGCGATTCGTACTGCTGCGACATCAGATAGTTCTGCACCTGGGCCATGAAGTCCATCGTGACGACCACGATGATCAGCAAGGAAGTTCCACCGAAGTAGAACGGCACGTTGTACTTGAGAATCAGGAACTCGGGCAGCAGACACACGAAGGTGATGTAGACCGCACCTGCCAGCGTCAGACGAACCAAAATCTTGTCGATGTAGCGCGCCGTCTGATCGCCCGGACGGATGCCCGGGATGAACGCACCGCTCTTCTTCAGGTTGTCCGCCGTCTCGCGGCTGTTGAACACCAGCGCCGTGTAGAAGAAGCAGAAGAATACGATGGCGGTCGCATACAGCAACACGTAGATCGGTTGGCCCGGCGTCAACGCACCCGAGATATCCTTCAGCCAGCGCATCGAATCGCTTGCGCTGAACCAGTTCACTACAGTGGCCGGCAGCAGGATGATCGACGAGGCAAAGATCGGCGGAATCACGCCGGCCATGTTCAGCTTCAGCGGCAGGTGCGACGACTGGCCGCCGTAGACTTTGTTGCCGACCTGGCGCCGCGCATAGTTCACCAGGATCTTGCGCTGTCCCCGCTCCACGAACACCACGAAGTAGGTGACCAGTGCCACGACCAGCAGGATGAAGATGGCCACGACGACGCTCATCGCGCCGGTGCGCACCAGTTCGAACAGGCCGCCCATCGCGTTGGGCAGACCTGCGGCGATACCGGCGAAGATCAAGATCGAGATGCCATTGCCCAGGCCACGCTCTGTGATCTGCTCGCCCAGCCACATCAGGAACATCGTGCCGGCCGTGAGGCTCACCACCGCCGTCATGCGGAAACCGAGGCCCGGGCTCAGGACCAGTCCGGCGGAGCTTTCCAGCGCGACGGCGATGCCGAAGGACTGAAACAGTGCCAGTCCGAGGGTGCCGTAGCGGGTGTACTGCGTGATCTTGCGCCGGCCGGCCTCGCCCTCCTTCTTCAATTGCTCGAAGGAGGGAAGGACATAGCCCAGCAACTGCATGATGATCGATGCCGAGATGTACGGCATGATCCCCAACGCGAACACGGTGAAGCGCGACAGCGCACCACCCGAGAACATGTTGAACAGGTTCAGGATGCCGCCCTGCTGGCCCTGAAACAGCTGCTGGAGCTGCGCCGGGTCGATGCCGGGAACGGGAATGTGCGCGCCTACGCGGTAGACGACGAGCGCCAACAGCAGAAACACGAGCCGACGGCGCAGATCGCCGAACTTGCCGGTCTTCGCGATGGTTGCTGCGCTAGTAGCCACTGCTGAACTCTTTCAACGTATGCGTCAAGATGGAATGCCGGACTGCTTCAGACCGCACTCAGGCGACGCTGCCGCCTGCCGCCTCGATCGCGGTCTTGGCACCTGCGGTGGCACCCACGCCGGTCAGCTTGACGGACTTCGTCAGCGCACCGGTGTTGATGACCTTCACCACGCGGGCCAACTGGCCGACGAGGCCGGCTTGCTTGAGCGACAGCACGTCCACTTCGGCTAGGCCGAGCTGTTCGAGAGCGGCCAAGGTGACTTCTGCGTTGTACTTGAGGGTCTGCGACTTGAAGCCGCGCTTCGGCAGACGGCGCTGCAGAGGCATTTGACCGCCTTCGAAGCCCACCTTGTGGTAGCCGCCCGCACGGGACTTCTGACCCTTGTGGCCGCGGCCTGCGGTCTTGCCGATACCGGAGCCAATACCTCGGCCTACACGGCGCTTGGCGTGCTTGGCGCCGGCTGCCGGCTTGATGCCATTGAGTTCCATGTCTTGCCTCTGTTAGAGCACTTTGACCAGATAACTGATCTTGTTGATCATGCCGCGAACTTCGGGACTGTCCTGTAGCTCGCTCACGCTGTTGAGCTTGCGCAGGCCCAGGCCGCGAACGGTCGCGCGATGCGATTCCTTGGTGCCGATGGGGCTGCGCACCAGCTGCACCTTGACGGTTTGTTGCGTCGTCATATCGTTACTCCGGTCAGGCGGTGAAGATTTCTTCGACCGACTTGCCGCGCTTGGCTGCCACTTCGGACGCGGTCGTCGACTTGACGAGCGCATCGAAGGTAGCGCGGACCATGTTGTAGGGGTTCGAAGAGCCGTGGCTCTTGGCAACCACGTCCGTCACGCCGAGCACTTCGAATACAGCGCGCATCGGGCCGCCGGCGATGATGCCGGTACCCTTGGGTGCCGGTGCCAGGAACACGTTGGCAGCGCCGTGGTGACCCGTCACCTGGTGGTGCAGCGTACCGTTCTTCAGCGAAACCTTCTTCAGGTTGCGACGGGCTTCTTCCATCGCCTTCTGAACGGCAGCAGGCACTTCCTTGGACTTGCCCTTGCCGAAACCGACGCGGCCATCGCCGTCGCCGACCACGGTCAACGCGGCGAAACCGAGGATTCGGCCGCCCTTGACGACCTTGGTGACGCGGTTGACCGCGATCATCTTCTCGCGCAAACCGTCGTCCTGGCCTTCGGTCTGCACTTTGGGTTGAAACTTAGCCATGATGTTCTTCCGTCGTGCTTAGAACTGCAGACCCGCTTCGCGGGCAGCGTCAGCCAGCGCCTTGACGCGGCCGTGGTAGGCGAAACCGGCGCGGTCGAAGGCAACCTTCTCCACGCCGGCGGCTTTCGCCTTCTCGGCGATGCGCTTGCCGATGGCGGTGGCGGCAGCGGCGTTGCCGCCATTGCCTTCGCCACCCAGCGACGTGCGAACTTCCGCTTCCGCCGTGGAGGCCGACGCCAGCACCTGGGTGCCGTCGCCGGAGATCACGGTAGCGTAGATGTGTTGGTTCGTGCGGTTCACGGTCAAACGTGCCACGCCCTGGTTCGCGATGCGAATCCGGGTCTGGCGCGAACGACGGAGACGCTGCTCTTTCTTGGTCAAAGACATGCTGCGGCTCCTTACTTCTTCTTGGTTTCTTTGATCGTGATCTTTTCATCCGAATAGCGGATGCCCTTGCCCTTGTAGGGCTCGGGAGGACGGACCGCGCGGATTTCCGCGGCGATCTGACCGACGCGCTGGCGGTCGGCGCCCTTGATCAGGACCTCGGTGGGGGTCGGGGTGGTCACCGTGATGCCGGCGGGCATCTCGATGTTGACCGGGTGCGAGTAGCCGACCGTCAGGTTCAGCTTCGCGCCCTGTGCCTGGGCCTTGTAGCCCACGCCGACCAGCGACAGCTTCTTCTCGAAGCCCTTGCTGACGCCGACCACCATGTTGTTGACGAGCTGGCGCAGCGTGCCGCTCATGGCGTTCGCTTCGCGGGACTCGTTGGCGGGCTCGAAACTGAGCTTGCCGCCTTGGTTCGTCACATTGACCAATGCATGGGCGTGCTGGGACAGCGAACCGCCCGTGCCTTTGACATTGATCTGGTCATCCTTGATCGACACATCCACACCTTGTGGGATGGCGACCGGCATTTTTCCTACGCGGGACATTTCAGTTTCTCCTCGATGCCGCTTCAGGCCACGTAGCAGAGCACTTCGCCACCGATACCGGTAGCGCGCGCCTTGCGATCGGTCATCACGCCTTGCGGGGTCGTGACGATGGCAACGCCCAGGCCGTTCTGGACCTGTGGGATGGAATCGCAGCCCTTGTAGACGCGCAGGCCGGGACGGCTGACGCGCTCGATACGTTCGATGACCGGACGGCCAGCGTAGTACTTGAGGGCGATCTCGAGCTCGGTCTTGTTGCCTTCGCTCTTGATTTGGAAGCCGTCGATGTAACCCTCGTCCTTCAGGACTTGTGCGATCGCGATCTTCACCTTGGAAGACGGCACGGAAACGGAGGCCTTGGCCACCATCTGCGCATTGCGGATGCGGGTCAGCAGGTCGGCGATGGGATCACTCATGCTCATGTTGAATATCTCCTACCTGCTTACCAGCTGGCCTTGGTGATGCCGGGAATGTCGCCGGCGAAAGCCAGTTCACGGATCTTGGCGCGTGCCAGGCCGAATTGACGGAAAGTACCGCGTGGGCGACCGGTGATCTCGCAGCGGTTGCGCTGGCGGGTCGGGTTCGCATTGCGGGGAATCTTCTGCATCGCCACGCGGGCCGCGAAGCGCTCTTCGTCGCTCAGCTTGACGTCGTTGGCCATCGCCTTCAGTTCGGCGAGCTTGGGAGCGTACTTGGCTGCCAGTTTTTCGCGCTTCAGTTCGCGCTGGATCAAAGCTACTTTAGCCACACGACACCTCAGTTCTTGAACGGGAAACGGAAGCCGGCCAGAAGCGCCTTGGCTTCTTCGTCGGTCTTGGCCGTGGTGGTGATGCTGATGTTCAGACCGCGGAGCGCGTCGACCTTGTCGTACTCGATTTCCGGGAAAATGATCTGTTCTTTCACACCGATGTTGTAGTTGCCGCGACCGTCGAACGCACGGCCCGAGATACCGCGGAAATCGCGGACGCGGGGCAGTGCCACGGTCACGAAACGGTCCAGGAACTCGTACATCTGGATGCCGCGCAGGGTCACCATGCAACCGATGGCCTGGCCTTCGCGGATCTTGAATCCGGCGATGGCCTTCTTGGCCTTGGTCACCACGGGCTTCTGGCCGGCGATCTTGGTCAGGTCGGCGACCGCGTTGTCCATGACCTTCTTGTCGGAGACTGCCTCGCTCACGCCCATGTTGAGCGTGATCTTGGTCAGACGCGGGACCTGCATCGGCGAGGTGTAGCCGAACTTCTCGGTCAGGTCTTTCGCGATCTTCTCGCGGTAGTATTGCTGGAGTCGTGCCATGTCTGTAACCCTCAGACCAACTTGATTTCGTCGCCGCTGGACTTGAAGACGCGAACACGCTTTCCGTCAGCTTGCAGCTTGATGCCGACGCGGTCGGCCTTGCCGGTGGCGGCGTTGAAGATCGCCACGTTCGACTGGTGGATCGGCATGGATTTCTCCACGATGCCGCCCGTCGTACCCTTCATGGGGTTCGGCTTGGCGTGCTTCTTGACGACATTGATGCCGTCGATGAGGACGTAGGAGTCGTCCTTGCGCATCGTGACCGTGCCACGCTTGCCCTTGTCGCGCCCGGTGAGCACGATGACTTCGTCGCCTGTGCGAATCTTGTTCATGTCGCGTCCTGGATCGAATTAGAGAACTTCGGGAGCCAGGGACACGATCTTCATGAACTTTTCGGTGCGCAGTTCGCGCGTCACCGGTCCGAAGATGCGGGTGCCGATCGGCTCCAGCTTGGCGTTGAGCAGCACGGCGGCATTGCCGTCGAACTTGACCAGAGAGCCGTCGCCGCGGCGGATGCCCTTGGCGGTACGGACGACCACCGCGCTGTAGATCTCGCCTTTCTTGACGCGACCACGCGGGGCGGCTTCCTTGATACTCACCTTGATGATGTCGCCCACGCTGGCGTAGCGACGCTTGGAGCCGCCCAGCACCTTGATGCACAGCACGGACTTCGCGCCGGTGTTGTCGGCGACTTCCAACCGGGATTCTGTTTGGATCATTTCGTTATTCCCAACTTGCACCGTAACGCGGCAGGCGCTGCAAGCGCATTGCCGTGATTCGATCAGTCTTGGGCCCGTCGTCCACGCAATGAAACCATTTCACTGCGCTTGAGCTGGGCAAGAAGCTTCGCCTTTTGAAAGCGAAGCCCTCGATTCTGGCACCCGCCTATGAGCTTGTCAAGCTATTGCCGCTGTACTGGGCCGTGCCGACGGAAAAGTCGATGTATTGGCCCGTCAGCGCCACGAATTCCGCGAGCGCGGGCGTCGGCACGCCTTCCTCCGCCAGCAATGCGGCCACGCGGGGCGCCAGCCGGGCCGCCAGCCGTGCGTCGAGGAACAGCAGGCGGGAGCGGCGGGCGAGCACGTCCTCCACGGTGCGGGCGTACTCGTAGCGGGCGGCGAAGCGCACCATCGCCTCGCTCAGGCCCGGCGCCAGCCAGACACCGGCGCCCGGCAGCGCCGTGACCGATGCGCCCTCGTCGCCGTAACTGTGCAGCCCGGGCGCGTCGCTCATCTTGTGGCGCAGTTGCGACATTCGGGGCGCGCCCACCAGCGGAAGGTGCTCGGTGGCACCTCTCGGCGTGCGGGCGATCAGGCCGGCATCGGCACAGTTCTGCAGCACGTCCTCGGCCATGGCGCGGTAGGTGGTCCACTTGCCGCCGGTGACGGTGACCAGGCCGCTCTCGCTGGTCAGCACGGTGTGCTCCCGGCTGATCACCTTGGTGTTGCCGCCGTCGTCGTCCTGCGGCTTGACCAGCGGCCGCAGACCGACCCAGGTGCTGCGCACGTCGCTGCGCCGCGGCGGCTTGCGCAGATAGCGGGCGGATTCGCCGAGGATGAAGGCGATTTCTTCCTCGAACGGCCGGGGCTCGCGGACGATGTCGTCGCGCGGGGTGTCGGTGGTTCCCAGGATGACCTTGCCGAGCCAGGGCACCGCGAACAGCACCCGGCCGTCGGTGGTGCGCGGCACCAGCAGGGCGTGGTCGCCGGGGAAGAACGCGCTGTCGACGACCAGGTGCACGCCCTGGCTGGGTGCGATCATCGGCTTGACCGGCTGGCCGATGTCCTGGCCGTCCTGCTGGCGCAGGGCGTCGACCCAGACGCCGGTGGCGTTGACGACGCAGCCGGCGCGGACGTGGACGCTGCGGCCGCTTTCCTGGTCGACGCACTGCAGGCCCGAGACCTTGCCGCCTTCGTGCACCAGCGACCGCACCGCGCAGTAGTTGACGACCAGCGCGCCGCGGGCGGCGGCGGTGCGGGCCAGGGCCAGGGCCAGGCGGGCGTCGTCGAACTGGCCGTCCCAGTACTGCACGCCGCCCTTCAGGCCGCAGGCCTGGGCGCCGGGCACGCGCGACAGGGTCTCGGCCCGGCTCAGGAATTCGGTGCGGCCCAGGCCGCGCTTGCCGGCCAGGGCGTCGTAGAGCTTCAGGCCGATGCCGTAGTACGGCGTCTCCCAGAAGCGGTAGGAGGGCATGACGAAAGGCAGCGGCTGGGCCAGGTGCGGCGCATTCGCCAGCAGGGTGGCCCGCTCGTGCAGGGCCTCCCGCACCAGGGCGATGTTGCCCTGGGCCAGGTAGCGCACGCCGCCGTGCACCAGCTTGGTGGCGCGCGACGAGGTGCCCTTGGCGAAGTCGTGCGACTCCAGCAGCACGACCGACAGCCCCCGCGCCGCGGCGTCGAGCGCCACACCCAGGCCCGTGGCGCCGCCGCCCACGACGGCGATGTCGTAGCGGCGGTCTTCGGCCAGTCTGTCGAACAGGGCGGCGCGGGGGGCGGGGAGCGGCGGAACAGCGTGCGTCATGGGGTCTCGGAATCCTCGTCCCGCGCACGGCGCGCGGAAAGTGTGGGGATGCCGCGCAGGAATCGTGCCCTGCGCGGCACCGGGTGCCATCGATCCAGCGGACCTCGCCGTCCTTCCAGGGCCGCGTCAGCGTGTCGCAGGCGACGGTCTCGCCGTTCGGCTTCGCGTGGGCCAGCGAGATGCCGCGCAGCCAGGTCTCGGCGCCGACGGTCTTGTCGATCCCTTGCAGATTGCGTCGCACGGACCACCCCCGGGCGCGCCAGGGTACGTGCGGTACGGCGGCATGCCCGCAGGGCGTCGGCGGCCGCGAGCGTTCGCATGTGCATCGGTCCTTCGGGGCCTGCGGCGGGCCGCTGTTGTTTGATTGGCCGCGATTCTTGTTCTTTTCCGATCGAAATCGCCCAGCATTAACCCGATGGCGGTTCGTTCCTGTTCGTTTTAAAGTCGCTTGCGTTTCCTGTCCCCAACCCGACGGCGCCACGTGAGCCTCGACCCCGCCAGATCAGCCTGCTGTACGCCGTGCGCGCCCGCGGCTCCATGACCGTGGAACACCTGGCCGACATGCTGGGCGTGACGCTGCAGACGGTGCGGCGCGACACCCATCGGCTGGCCGAGGCGCCCATGCTCGCCCGCTTCCACGGCGGCGTGCGGGTGCCCGGCTCCACCACCGAGAACACCGCACACCGCCAGCGCGAGACGCTGCACGCCGACGGCGAGACCCGCATCGCCCGGTCGGTCGTCGCCCAGGTGCCCGGCGGCTGCCCGCCGATCCTCGACATCGGCACCACCACCACCGAGGCGCTGCTCCGCCACCGCGGGCTGCGGGTGCCGACCGACAACCTGCATGTCGCCACCACCGGCTGTTCCCCGACGTGCCGGCGCCGCGCCGCGTGCCCTTTTCCAGACCCACGCATTCCATGGCCTACCTCCTCGCGCTCGACCAGGGCACCTCCAGCTCCCGCAGCATCGTGTTCGACGGCCACGGACATATCGTGGCGCTGGCCCGGCGCGAGCTGCCCCAGCACTATCCGCAGCCCGGCTGGGTGGAGCACGAGCCCGACGAGATCTGGCGGACCCAGCTGGCCACCGCCCGCGAGGCCCTGCAGAACGCGGGCATCGCGGCTGGCGACATACGCTCGGTCGGCATCACCAACCAGCGCGAAACCACCCTGGTCTGGAACCGCAAGACCGGCCGCCCGATCCACCGCGCCATCGTCTGGCAGGACCGCCGGGCCGAGCCAGAATGCGCCCGGCTGCGCGAAGGCGGCTGGACCGAAAAGATCCAGCAGAAGACCGGCCTGCGGATCGACGCGTATTTCTCCGGCACCAAGCTCAAGTGGCTCCTCGACCACGTGCCCGACGCCCGCGACCAGGCCGCCCGCGGCGAGCTGGCCTTCGGCACCGTCGACAGCTGGCTGATCTGGCAGTTGACCGGCGGACAGCGCCATGTGAGCGACGTGAGCAACGCGTCCCGCACCATGCTGTTCGACGTGCACCGCAACACCTGGGACGACGAGCTGCTGGCCGCGCTCGACATTCCCCGCGCCCTGATGCCCGAGGTGCTGCCCTCCAGCGCCCGCTTCGGCGACGTACGGGCCGACCTGCTGGGCCACACGATCCCGATCGGCGGCGTGGCCGGCGACCAGCAGGCCGCCACCTTCGGCCAGGCCTGCTTTTCGCCCGGCATGGCCAAGAACACCTACGGCACCGGCTGCTTCTTGCTGATGCACACCGGCACCGCGTTCCAGACCTCGCAGAACGGCCTGGTCACCACCAGCGCCGCCCAGCCGTCGAAGCAGACCGAATACGCGCTGGAAGGCAGCGTCTTCGTCGGCGGCGCGGTGGTGCAGTGGCTGCGCGACGGCCTGCAGGCGATCGACTCCAGCAGCGAGGTGCAGGCCCTGGCCGAGAGCGTGCCCGACGCCGGCGGCGTGGTGCTGGTGCCGGCCTTCACCGGCCTGGGCGCCCCCTACTGGCAGCCCGACGCACGCGGCACCATCAGCGGCCTGACCCGCGGCACCACCATGGCCCACATCGCCCGCGCCGCGCTGGAGAGCATCGCCTTCCAGAGCGCCGCCCTGCTGCAGGCGATGCAGCGCGACGCCGCCCGGGCCGGCGTGCCGGCGGTGCAGGAGCTGCGGGTCGACGGCGGCGCCTGCGTCAACGACCTGTTGATGCAGTTCCAGGCCGACCTGCTGGGCATCGCGGTGGTGCGGCCGGCGGTGGTGGAGACGACCGCACTCGGCGCGGCCTGCCTGGCCGGCCTGTCGAGCGGCGTCTTCGGCGGCACCGCCGAGCTGTCGGAGCTGTGGCGGGTCGAGAAGCGGTTCGAGCCGCGGTGGAACCGCGACCAGGCCGAGGAGCGGATGCGGCAGTGGGAGCATGCGGTGCGGCAGACGACGCTGCGGTAGGCAGGTCGGCGGCTTGCGCCAATGATGGCGATCGCTATACATTTGATAGCTATAAGCCGGCATCGATAGCCGGCCAGAGGCATATTCCGTTCAAAACGCGGCCACCCGCCCCACGCGTCTCTCGCCCGCGCAACAATGCTGCCCTCCCCTTCGACCGTGTCCTCAGCCCCCCGCACACCACCATGACGCCATCCACCGCCTCCGCCCTCCACGACCGCACCGTCGCCTTCATCGGCGGGGGCAACATGGCCGGCGCCCTGATCGGCGGGCTGCGGCGCCAGGGCATGGCGGCGTCGCGCATCCGGGTCGCCGAGCCTTTCGACGAGGCACGTGCCCGGCTGTTGGCGCAACACGGCGTGGCGGCGGCACCGACGGCCGATGCCGCGCTGCTGGGCGGGTGCGACTTGGTGGTGTGGGCGGTGAAGCCGCAGACGTTTCGCGAAGTGGCGCTGGCGTCCGCCGCGATGGCGCCCGGCGCGCTGCACCTGAGTGTGGCGGCCGGCATCCGCAGCGACAGCATCGCCGCCTGGCTGGGCAGCGAGCGCATCGTGCGCGCCATGCCCAACACGCCGGCCCTGGTCGGTCAGGGCATGACCGGCCTCTTCGCCCGGTCGGCAGTGACGGCCGACGACCGCTCGCTGGTCGACCAGGCGATCGCGCAGACCGGCCAGGCGCTGTGGCTGGAGGCCGAATCGCAGCTGGACGCGGTCACCGCGCTCTCGGGCTCGGGCCCGGCCTACGTTTTCTACTTCATCGAGGCCATGGTGGAGGCCGGCACCGCGCTGGGCCTGAGCGCCGCGCAGGCCCGGCAACTGGCGGTGGGCACCTTCACCGGCGCCGCCGCGCTGGCCGGCCAATCCGACGAGCCGCCGGCCGTGCTGCGCGAACGCGTCACCTCCAAGGGCGGCACCACCTACGCGGCGCTGACGGTGCTGGAAGACGCCGGCGTGAAGGCGGCCTTCGTCAAGGCGATGGAAGCGGCCCACCGGCGGGCGGGCGCGCTGGGCGACGAATTCGGGCGGGCTTGAGCCCCAGCTGCCGCGACGTCCGGCTGCCTACCGCCCGGCCGCGTCGGCCCAGCCGGCCGCCTTGCAGAACGCGAAGCCCGCCACCACCCCGGCGAACAGGGTGAAGCCCAGCCAGTGGTTGACCCGGAACGCGCGGAAGCATCCTTCGCGGGTGCGGTGCCGGATCATCGTCCAGTGCCAGAACACCTGCACCGCCGCGATCGCCAGCGCCGCGTCGAACGCCGGGCCCAGGTGGTAGGGCCGCAGCGCCATCGCCCAGATCGCCAGGAACAGCAGGTAGAACACCACGACCGCCGGCACGTCGAAACGGCCGAGCGTGATCGCCGAGGTCTTCATGCCGATGCGCAGGTCGTCGTCGCGGTCGACCATCGCGTACTCGGTGTCGTAGGCCAGCACCCAGAACAGGTTGCCCAGCAGCAGCCACCAGGCGACCCCCGGCACGCCGCCTTCGATGGCGGCCAGCAGCCCGCTGTCGGCACCGGGCACCGCGGTATAGATCCAGGATTCGCCGCCCTGCACCGCGGTGAAGGCCATCGGGATGCCGACGCCGAAAGCCAGGCCCAGCACCGCCTGCGGCATTGCCACATGGCGCTTGGCGTAGGGATAGGCCAGGGTGATCGCCAGTGCCGCGAAAGACCAGATCACCGTCGAGGCGTTGGTCGTCAGCACCAGCACGAAGGCGCAGAGCGCCAGCACCGCCGCCAATGCCAGGGCCTCTCGAACCGACACCGCGCCGCGGGTCACCGGCCGCTGGGCGGTGCGCTTAACATGGCGGTCGAAATCCCGGTCGGCCACGTCGTTGACGCAGCAACCGGCGCTGCGCATCAGCACCGTGCCCAGGGTGAAAACCGCCAGCAGGTGCCAGCCCGGAAAACCCGACGACGCCACCCACAGCGCCGCCAGCGTGGGCCAGAGCAGCAGCAGCCAGCCCGCCGGACGGTTCCAGCGGACGAGGTCGAGGTAGAACGGCAGGCGGCTGGGCATGGAGCGCGTCAGCAGAAGCAGGGAAGTCATGGGCGAGAAGCAAGAGACGAGAGCGCATCCGCGAACGGGATGCGGCGGCCAGGATTGTGACCGGTCCCCACACCCACGCCACGCAAAACGGCCCCGAGAGGAGCCGTTGATCGGATGACACCGACCGGATGATGGTCCCGAACCGATGCCGAAACCCACCGGCGACCGGCATACGACGCCGGGATGCCGGCCGGCGGCCCCGCGGAGACGGGCGGGCCGGCACCCGGGCCTTGCTTATTCCTCCAGCAGCGACCGCAGCATCCAGGCGGTCTGGTCATGTAGCGCGCACCGGGCGGTCAGCATGTCGGCCGTCGGATCGTCGCCGGCCTCTTCGGCCACCGGGATGAACTCGCGGGCGATGCGCGACACCGTCTCGTGGCCCTGCACCAGGATGCGGATCATCTCGGTGGCCTTGGGCGGCGACAGCGGCACGTCGGGCACGGTGGAGATCTTGCTGAACTCGGCGTACGAGCCCGGCGCATAGTGGCCCAGCGAGCGGATCCGCTCGGCGATCACGTCGGTCGAGGTCCACAGCTCGGTGTACTGCTCCATGAACATCGCGTGCAGCGAGTTGAAATGCGGCCCGGTCACGTTCCAGTGGAAGTTGTGGGTCGTGAGGTAGAGGGTGTAGGTATCGGCCAGCACCCGCGACAGGCCCTCGGCGATCGCGGCGCGGTCGGCCTCGTCGATGCCGATGTTGATCCGCGGCGCACCGGCGCTGCCCGACGACGGGGCCACGCGCTGCGAGCCCTTCGACGGCACCGTGCCGGCCGACGCCGAGGGTGCGTCGGTGATCGGCGCGCCGGGGTTGAAGGGGATCTTGCTCTTCTTGGAATCGTTCTTGGCCATCGGGCACTCCTCAAAGTTTTTTCAGGGATGACGCACTTTAGGCGGCGCGGCGGCGCCTGCCAACAGACGGACTCTATCGCTGCGATTGCGGGGGATGCGTAACCAGATGGCAGGCGGGCGGCGGGAGCGCAGGAACAGCGGGAGGCCGGATGTGCGGCAGCCAAGCTTATGGAACCGGCGGTGGCAACACCGAAAACGCCGACCGCGCGGCAGGAGGTGGCGTCAGCACATCCGCTGCGCTCCGAAGAGCCGGGCGAACGGCTTCGCTTTCGCCGTCCTGCGCCTTTCTGTGCAATCGCGGGCCTCGTTGCTCGGATACCGGACCAATTGCAGAAGCCGCCTGTACCAGTGAGGTCAGTGGAATGGGTAAGCCTGCTCCTGCTCCTGCTCCTGCTCCTGCTCCTGCTCCTGCTCCTGCTCCTGCTCCTGCATTCGCCGTTTGCGGCCATGCGTCGGTTTGCCGGAGCATGGCCCATAGCACCGGTGTTCCGGTGAACACCTCGCCCTGCCCTTCTGGACGCCCAGGCGACGGCTTTTCCTTACCTTCGTTCGCTAGCGACTCACAGGTCGCCAGATCGGTGATCAGGGCTTTTGCGGCGCGCACGTCGCCCACTTGCAGCCAAGCGGCTTCCGCGGCAAAGCGGGCGATGGATACACACAGCAACGGCGTAGGTGTCGGAAAGCCAAAGGCACGTCCATCCCGCAAATTGATCGAGACCTCTGACGCGTATACCCATGCCACAACGCCTGCACCGGGGTAGAGCCGTTTCGCGATCGCTTCAAGCTGAGAAAACTCTGCGCGGCCACCCATGGCAGACGGCGGGCGCATCGCCATGCACGAAGAAAGCGTTTTCACATCTGGCCAGGGAACATCCTTCCAGCCTGCCCGGCTCGTTTTCTCATGGACCCTCGAACACTCGCTCGAAACCCGCGCACGTTGGCTTTGGTTGTTGCTGTTCGCCAGATACGAAAATATCGCGATGCCTACAGGAATGGCGATGATGCCCAGCGCAATTCCCATCAACGCATTTCTTGTGTCTGGATCCCGCAGCTTTGCAGGCGCTTTTCGCCACAATGGCATACGCTGCCAAACCCGGTGCCAGCGGTCGAGATGGCCCGGTGTGAACCACCAGGACACCACGCCCGGAAACCGTGCTTCAAACGCTTTCAGCATCCTGTCGTCGATCTTTGCACCGAGCGCCGCCGACTGCGTCGGCTCTTCAAGAAGAGACAGTGCAAACGCCAGATGCTTAGTCGACAGGATGGATATCTGTTCCACAGCCTGCCACAGCGCAGCACCATGTTCATCCCTTTGGAAATACTCGGCTCTTCCAAAGCTGTTCCAACCGAACGACTCGGAGGCGGCCATCAAGAGGGGAACCCGGTGGTGACCGAGTTCGTGGCTGGCGAGCCGCCCTGCCAGTAACTGCTCGAAGCGCTCGCGCTCATCGAGCGCGATCAATACCGGGTCCTTCAGCGCCTGTCCTATGCACGCGCGCGCCGCATCCACATCCGACGGACTGAAAGCAAGATGCTGCAGCATGGCATTCAGCACGCTTTCTGCATCCTGGTTGCGCGATTGCACAGGTTCGGCGCTTGTTGCTGGCGCGGCGGGATCGGGGTCGGAACCGGTCGAGATATTCCCATCAGGTTCTGCAAAGCTGTCCGGCGAACGGCCATCAGCCTCGCGGGATAGGGATTGCGCCGGCTCGGGAGGTGGCGCGTCGGGAATCGGTTCCGGGCGTTGCTCTGCCCTCCGATCGGTGGTGGCCGGTTCTGCTTCGTTATCCGATCGGCTCGGCGGATCGTCAGCAACTTCTTGCAGGCCAGCAGCATCGGGTTGACCCATCTCCGCATCCTGGGACGGAGGGGCGGCCATCGGGCCGGGCGGTGCTTCGAAGATCGCTTCGGTTGGAGGTCGCGCAGTCCACTCGTTCGCGGCGGCCGACCAGGCCCCCGTCATCGATCCGACATGCGCTGCGCTCCGTGCGTGGCCCAACGCCCGTTCATACGCCACACGCAGTGCCACAAAGCGATCAGGCTCCGTAGCCTGGTCGATCTGCTTGAGTAGCACGGCGTAGGCACGCCGCACCGCCTTCTCGTCGGCGTCAGCGGCCAATCCCAAAAGCGCGAGGCTGGACCGTAATGTCGAGGTCATGAAGGCGCCTCGTCGAGCCACATTCCGTTGGAATCCAGAAACTGAAGCATTTCCTCCAAAGCGCGGCGGGGCGCCGCCATGCGACGCTCGTCCTGGGTTTCGAGTGATGCCTCGAAACGAAACATCGCATCGCCCAACGCATCCCGCTGCTCGCCGAGCAATTGCCCATAATGCCGCTCCGCACGGGCCATGAGCGTCCGGGTGGGCTGGCTGTCTCGGGGATGGATTTTAAGATTGCTCAGCAAGGCCAACCTTCGCTTCACTTCTTCTGGCGACAGGCGGTTTTCCGATGCCGCGATCGCAAGCTGCACCGGTTTTCCTGCAGGCACGCCATTTTTCAGCGGTGTCGCTTCGACCTCCAGCAGGCCGTCAGCGTCGTAAGTAAAGCGCACGTCCGCTGCGACATCGCCTTTCTTTCCATCCGGCAAAGGCAGATCGAAATGCCCCAGTCGGATGTTGTCGTCTACCCGGCGGCCTTCTCCTTGGTACACCTCGATTTTTAACATGTGCTGGCGGTCGAGCACCGGGAAAAACCGTCTAACCCGGCTCGCTGGAATGACCGTGTTGCGTTACAGAACGGGGGCCATGAAACCCGTGACCTGGCGGCCCGGACTCACCTCGTTCGAAGTATTGATCCCCAGCGTATAGGGGCACACGTCGGTCATCACTCTCTCGGCCAAGGACGCGTCCTTGGCTTGCAGGCCCGCCTGCACGGCTGCGCCCAGTGCCACGATCTCGTCCGGGTTCAATGCCGTCTCCGGAAACCGGCCGAACATGCGCGTGACAAGCTGGCGGACCGATCGAAGGCGGGTACTCCCGCCCGCAAGCACCACAGCGGCGAGCTGTTCAGGCCTGACGTGCGCGTCCCGCAAAGCTCTCTCTACCGGCAGCCTTAGCCGCAGAAGCAAAGGCTCAAGGAGCGCCTCCATGTCAGCAAGCGCATACGTCCTTTGATGGAGCTGCCCTTTGACGTGGATGGCCACCTCCACTTCGTCACGCGTGGCCAATGCAAGCTTCGCCCCCTCTGCCACTGCGCGCACTTGCGCACGCAGCAGCGTGTCGCTTTCCATAAGCGCGGTAAGCCCTGCACTCTTCGCAAATGCGTTCGCCAAGAGTTCGTCGACATCTTCGCCGCCCAGGTGGTTGTCACCCGCGGTGGCGCGAACCTCCATGACGTCCTCGAAAATCTCGAGGATGGACACGTCGAAGGTTCCACCGCCGAAATCGAAGACAAGAAATTGCGTTTCGGGGCTCTTTTGGTGAAGCCCATATGCCAGTGCTGCAGCGGTGGGCTCATTCAGAAGACTGACCCTATCAAAACCCGCCAGCAATCCGGCCGAACGTGTCGCTTGTCTTTGCACGTCCGAAAAATAGGCCGGCACCGTGATGACCGTCTGTTTGACCGGTTCGCCCAGCATGGCTTCTGCATCCAATCTCAATGCGCGCAGCACAAAGGCCGAAAGCTCCTCCGCCCTGAAAATTTTGGGCCCCAGATGGAAGACTTTGGCAGTGCCCATCGCCCTTTTGAACGTCGCCGCCGTTCGGTCGGGATGGCTTTGCAAACGCTCACGCGCAGCCTGGCCTACCAGAATGCTGCCGTCAGCCTCCATGCTGACACAGGAAGGCGTGAGAAACGCGCCCAGCGCATTGGGTATCAGCTGCGCATGACCATCGATCCATGCCGCCGACAAGCTATGAGTCGTTCCCAAATCTATACCAATAATCATAAGGATATGGATCTGCATGCAGCAGATCTAGAACATCAGAGCTCGTTGATGGAGAGACCGTTTTGACTAAACCGCGCAGAGCAAACCAAGTGCGCTAGACGCCTTGCAATGTTTCATTGGAAATCAGGCCATCGGCAGTTCCGGCGGTGGCTCATTCGATTTGAAGAACTGAGCTCTCGTCGAGGCAGACAGCAACGCCCACAAGCCCAATGCCCCCAATGGCAAGAACAACGAGAAAAGGTACACCGTGCACAACATGAGCGAAGCGATCCATCTACGGCTTCGACCATGGCGCAACCAGCGCCCCGCCAATACGGACGCTGTAGCCAAGCCGATTCCCAGCAAGAACCCTGTCAGCGCAACAAGGCTGTGCGCACCATTGCTCACAAGAACCAAACCCAAGAGAAAAGCACATGGAAATTGAATATACCCAGCAATCTCCATGCAATTTGCCGCGAAACCAATACGAGTATTTTTCATGCCAACGTTCTTTCTTCGTGGAAATATTATTTCAAACAACACAATCCAAGATTCATTTAGATTTGACTGTCGTCAACACTTTCTTCATACATGTGATGACCAATTCTGAAATTTGCTCAAGAGCGACCTTTTCAATGGAATTCATCCAAGCTTTCTGCGGTGCTGTAGCGGAGGCGAATAGCGAGACATGGTTACAAACTAGGCCCATGCGGCAACTGAGGTTCGCTTTGGGGCAGTTCTACGAAAAACCTAAGTATTGATTGCATACGCTATGGCTTGATTGGAATTCGGGCTGTGATCAACCTCAATCCGCAAACAGCTTATCAAAGGACGACCGCACCGTCTGCACGCAAGACTGAATGTGTTCCTGTCCACGGGCGCGCACCAGAGCATAGTCGTCGGCCGCCCATTGGTCGAGCGTCAGGTCGCCCGTTGTGATCTCGGTGGAGCACAACACCGGCTTCTCGGCCCATGTGATGTAGCCGTCGCTGTTCAGTTTATGTGTGATAGCGGTTTGGATATAGAGATCGTAGGCTGGCTTGTCTTGAGAGAAGTCCCGATAGACCAAGCCAAATCTATTCAGGCGAACATAAACAGGGTGTTTATAGACAACGCTCTGTTTGCCATGGGCCTCACGCCACGCGGTCAGTGCCGGAATCATCTCGCTCATCTTGTTGATCGAAGCCGGATGCGCGACCGTCTGAACTTTGGTTCCGCGATAGTCCTCTTTGGAAACCGGACTCCGGAAGCTACCCGCCAGCGCACCAATCACCATCAAGCCGACATCGCCCATGCGGTCCGATTTGTCGACAACACGCAGCACACTATCTGGATATCGCTGCCCATTCGCAGCACCGATATCGATTTCGAATGTCACCCAGTCTTTCGGCATTGGGGAAGGCGTGCCCGCCACATTGACTGAGGATGTTGTGTCGGTTTTCGGATTTTGCGCACAGCCAGCGAGCAGCGCGGTCAGGGCAAATGCAGCAAATAAGGGAGAGGAAATTTTGAAGAGATGCATGGTCTTGTGTGTGTGGAAATAAGAAGGATTTTCGTGACGGTTACTATGAATCGGCCGTACCGCCACGCACACGTGGCAGGCAGATTGGCAATTGCCACTTAATTATTATTTAAAGGCCATTACAGAAAAAAGCCAGGAGCAGAATCGAATAAGGAATTCCGGTCCGGCATTCCTGCAGTGCTGGCCATGCGGCGAAAAACACCAAGAGGATGACAACGAGCAGGGCACGAAGGAGGTCGGCTCAAAGTGGATTCCGTTGTTTTTTGCGCAAAATTGATTTGCTAGATGGCTCAATTCGCATTCGAATCATCCCCGTTTAACTTTCTGCGCCAGCACCTGATCCGAGTTCGATCAAGGGCGCCTCGCTCCAACTTACTCCATTGCGCTCAAAAATTATCTCAACTTCGTCGATGAATGGAACGCAAATTTCTCCCAACTCAAAGTTTTGGATGTCAAACTTTTCGATAAGTGCATGACATAGCTCACTTGCCTCAATTTCCGGACCAACCCAACACATTGCAAAATAATCAGAATCCGGATCGAACCGCGCCAAATCTTCAACGAGCGTTAGTGAATAATCCATCGTTCCTCGAGCCTTGTTTGCTCCGTCCCAAACATCCATCAAACCGCATTTGATGCCACGGTAGACCATATCCACAGCAAACTGCCAACGGAATCTAGCGTCGCCGTTTAGCTCTCCTGGCTTCGCGCATGTAAACAAGTCAGCACTATAACCAGATAAAGTGAGGAGATACAAGTTTCCTTGAAACCATGCGGCAATATTGGAGGGCATTCTCATCATTAACCCCCTGCCTGCGGAAACTTTAGCTTCACAGGCTTACCGCCATTTATGACGTTCTCATTCGACTTAAAGTTGATATCTACAGAGGCAGTTGTGGCTGCAGTATCCACACTAGCGGTACTTGCGGGTCGGTAGGTCACAGATATTCCTTCTGCATTTGTTGCACTCCAACAGCCACTGCAGTTGGGGATTGGCTTAGCAATGGCAGGTGTTGAGTTTTCGCCAAACAATCTATTGGCGAAATCCTCCGCTGTTGCACTGGGATTAGAACTGGCGGGCATTTCGCGCGGAACGCCTGTACGTGGGACTGCATCTGGCAATCCTGTTTTAGGATTTTTAGTGATTCCCGGCAATGATCCATTCGCCAAATCATTTACAGCCTGTTGGTTAAGAACGGTGTTTGGAGCCTTCCCGGTAAGTGCCGGGCCATTCGCTTTTCCTCCAATGCGGCCCAATGCCGCAGCCTCATCGGCTACAACTCCCCCATTTCCCCCCACCCCCAAATCCGCAGCATCCGTCGCACCAGCCCCCCGCCCAGCCGCCCCCGGCAAAGTCGGCTGCGTCGGCACCACATTCCCGCCGGCGTCCGTCACCGTCGTGCTGCCGTAGGTCCGGCCGCCGCTACCGTAGGCGCTGGTGGCGGTACCGTCCGTTGCGGCGATCCCTGTCGTCGTGGCCGTGGAGGGCGCCAGGTCCCCGACAGGCCCCTTGACCATGCCCACGACGGCACTCGCACCCTTCACGAGCGGTGCCACCACCGCGACTATCGCCTGGTTCCCCGCTTCCACCAAGATGCCATCGGCCGTGCTTTGCGCCAAGGTGTCATGGAGCGAGTCGGGGCGCTTCGGATTACCGATGGTGGGGGGATTGAGCTGCGTGAGCGTGGGACTGGTGGCGTAGACATAACCGCCCTCGGTGGTCCTGACGGTGTTGCCCATGGCGGTGGCTTCACCGGCCCGGACCGCACATGCGTCGGGCGTGGCGCCGGAGCAGGCTTGTGCCAGGTCTCTGTCGCGCTGGGCGGAGGTTTGGGCCAGAGCGTTGCGGGTGTCGCATGCCGCTGCATCGCCTCGGCCGCATGCGGCAACCGCTGCTTCGTAGCGCTCTGCTTCCGAGAGCCGCATGGGGTTGGGGCGCACGTGACTCAGGTAGTTGTTGACGGTGGCGTTGCCCGCCGCAGCCGCCCCGGCACCGCCGCCAACGGCAGCACCCACGCTGGTGCCCGCGATGGCGACGAGGGC
>NZ_QJTC01000005.1:0-133461 GCF_003217575.1 Xylophilus ampelinus
GCGTGGCCGATCTGGAGCGCTCCATCCGGCAATACATCGACCGACATAACGCCGACCCGAAACCTTTCATCTGGCACAAGAGCGCCGATACGATCCTCGCAAAGGTCGCTCGGGCTGCCCACAAACTTAGTTCGGCTTATTTTTGAGACACCACACTAGGATGCCTTCACACCTTCCGGCGCGGCTCCGCGGCTCGCATCCGGCAGGGGCCCGTAGCGCCACTCAACCCGCAGCGCCAGGCTCTCGCCCTGTGCCAGGGTGCGCAGGCCCGGCTGCCCCGGCAGGTGAAAGGCGTCGATCGGATGGGTGATCGGCTCGAAGCATAACGTGGGTGCTTCTGGCGGCCGGTAGACCAGGCAGAAGTGCCGGGCGGCACCGCCGTCCTGCGCGAAATCGGGCATGCGGGCGGTGAGCTGCAGGCCGCGCTCGGGCCATTCGATGCGGGCGGTGCCGCCCCAGCCGGTGTAGGCGTTGTCGATCAGGCTGTCGTGCGCCGATACGCCCGCGTTCAGGTCCCAGCCGGGCGGGAACTGCCCGGTGTGCGTGGTGGGCAGCGGATCGTCGCCGCTGAGCCACACCCCTTCGACCGGTGCCGCGACGCGGGTGGCCGGCGTGCGCGGAAACCAGGGGTGCAGGCCCAGACCGTAGGGCAGCGGCTCGGCACCACGGTGCACCACGCTGATCGCCTGGTCCAGCCCGCCGGGCACCAGCCTGAAGGTCTGCAGGCCGTCGTAGTCGTACGGATTGCCGTCGAAGCATTCGGAGCGCAGGCGCATCGTGAGCGTGTCGGCGGCCGGCCGGTCGATCTCCCACGGTTGCAGCCAGCCGTCGCCGTGGATCGGATAGGGCTCGCCGACGCGGTTGGGCTGCATCGGGTGGAAGCGCCCCGCATGGGTGAAGCCGCCCCCGCCGATCCGGTTGGACCAGGGCACCATCGCGAAGGAAGCGAGGGTGTAGAGATCGGGCGCCGCGCCGTCCCATGGCCGCCAGAGATCGACCGGCGTGCCGATGCCTCCTGGATCGTCGATCTGCCATGCGGCGACGCTGCCGCCCAGGCGGGGGACCAGCCCCAGGTGCTGCCCGGCGTGGCGCAGCCAGACGATGGGATATGCGGCCTCGGTCATGGGCGGGCTTTCGTAGGGAAGCGCGAGCGATGGCAGGAAGCCGGTGGGCGCCCAGACCGAGCGGTCGACCGGTCAGCCGCCGAACGGATGCGCCGGCGACCCGGGGCTGTCCACCGCCACTGCGAACAGGCCGCCGGCCAGGGGCTCGGCCGCCTGCTGCGCGGGGGTGAGGCCGTCCCGTGCCGAGGTGATGAACAGGGTGCGCAGATCGGCACCGCCGAAGGCGCAGTTGGTCACCTGGCTCACCGGCAGCCGGATGCGGCCGAGTTCGGCCGCGGTCGCCGGGTCGTGGCAGGTGACGCAGCCGCCGCCCCAGTGCGCGATCCAGAGCCGGCCCCGTGCATCGGTGGTCATGCCGTCGGGCACGCCGTCCTCGGCGGGCCAGCGCTTCCACAGCGTCTTGTTGCGCAACGGGCCGGCCGCCGGATCTGCGTCGTAGCGGTAGGTGCAGCCGCGGGCGGTGTCGTTGAAGTACAGGCCGAGCGTCGCGCCGTCGTGCGACCAGGTGGGGCCGTTGGTCACCGCGAAGCCGTCGTCTTGGCGGCTGCAGCCGCCGTCGGGGTCGTAGCGGTAGAGCGCGCCGGTGGGGGCACGGCAGGCGAAGTCCATGGTGCCGGCCCAGAAGCGTCCGAGCGCATCGCATTTGCCGTCGTTGAAGCGGTTGCCCGCGCGCTCGGGCTCGGGCTGGTGCAGGTAGCGCGGGGCCGTGTCGGTGGCCGGATCGAAAAGTGCGAAGCCCCGGCGCATCGTGACGATCAGGCCCGGTGCGCAGGCCCGCTCGGCCAATGCGGAAATCTCTTCGGGAAAAATCCAGCGCCGGCACGCACCCGAGCCGGATGGCCCAGGCTCCCAGCGGTGCAGCTTGCGCGCCAGGATGTCGACCCAGTAGAGCGCCTGCTCGCGCGCCGACCAGAGCAGGCCCTCGCCCAGCTCGGAGCCCAGGGGCTGCACGCAGCGCACGGGGCCGCATGCCGGGGCATCGGATGCCGCAGCGCTCGGCACCGGATCGGGAATGTTCAGGTCGCTCACCAAGTCAGGTCTCCGGGCGTTGTTCGTGCCATGTTTTCAGCGATGCCTCTTGACGAGCGGCATGTTATCAACGCAAATTGATACTGTTAATTCGCATTAATTCATCAGTCGATACCTTTATTTATATGTCAAAAATTTCTGGTTTGTGGTCGTCCGACACGTTTTCTCCTGAAAGAACATCGATTTTCCCCAGCCTGCGCGCACGCTCCGTCTTCGTGACCGGCGGCGGCGGCGGCATCGGCGCCGCGATCGTGGCGGCCTTCGCCGAGCAGGGCTCCCGCGTGGCGTTCGTCGACATCGCCGGGGGGGCGAGCGAGCATCTGGTCGCGCAGATCGCCGAATCGGGTTTCGAGAAGCCGTGGTGGCGCGTCTGCGACGTGCGCGACATCCACGCGCTGCGAACCTGCATAGCCGACGCGGCCGCCGAGCTGGGCGACTTCTCGGTGCTGGTCAACAACGTGGCGAGCGACGATCGGCACACGCTGGAATCCGTCACGCCGGCCTACTACGACGAGCGGATCGCGATCAACGAGCGGCCGGCATTCTTCGCGATCCAGGCGGTGGTGCCCGGCATGCGCAAGCTGGGCGCCGGCTCGGTCGTCAACCTGGGCTCCACCGGCTGGCAGGGCAAGGGCGAGGGCTATCCCTGCTATGCGATCGCCAAGTCGTCGGTCAACGGCCTCACGCGCGGCCTGGCACGTACCCTGGGGCGAGACCGGATCCGGATCAACACCGTCTCGCCCGGCTGGGTGATGACCGAGCGGCAGATCAAGCTCTGGCTCGACCCCGCCGGCGAGGAAGACCTTGCCCGCAACCAGTGCCTGCCCGACAAGCTGCGGCCGCACGACATCGCCCGCATGGTGCTGTTCCTGGCCTCCGACGACGCGGCCATGTGCACCGCGCAGGAGTTCAAGGTGGACGCCGGCTGGGTCTGAGCCGCAGGCCGCCCAGTCGTCATAGAAGGTGTGAAAGAACCGTAGCGAGCGGCCCGAGTGTGCGGCGAGGACCGCAGCTGCGCAGTCGGGCCGCGCAGCAGGTTCTCTCACACCTTCTCGGGGTCGATGCGGCGGCCGTACTGCACCAGGCTGGTCTGCTGCAGCGCCTTCATCATCACCTTGGCCGCGGGCGACAGCAGCCGGTCGGTGCGGGTGATGATGCCGAAAGCGTCCATGTGGCACGGCATCGGGAGCGGCAGCACGGTTACCAGACCGTGGGCCGCGTAGTAGTGCGCCACGTCGGCACCCACTACCGCGACCATGTCGCTCTGCTGCAGCATGCGCGTTATGAACAGCAGGGCGGCGGTCTCCACCACGTTGACCGGCGGCGCGAGGCCGTCCTGCCGGAACATAAGCTCGAACCGGTGGCGCAGCACGCTGCCGGCGGGCGGCACGATCCAGGTGGCCGACAGCACGTCGCGCAAGCTCAGGTCGTTCATGCGCGACAGCGGGTGGCCGGGTCGGGTGACGGCGCAGACCAGTTCCTCGGTCAGCGGCTCGTAGCGCAGGTTGCCCTTGCTGTGATCGGCGAAGAGCCGACCCACCACGATGTCGAGCTTGCCCTGCTCCAGCCGCTCGAGCAGCACCGGGCTGGTTTCGATGTCGAGCGAGATGCGCAGGCTGGGATGCTCCTGCTTCACCAGGGCCACCGCGGCGGGCAGCAAGGTCAGCCCGGGCGATGTGATCGCGCCGATGCCCACCTGGCCGTAGTGCCCGGTCTTGAGCGCGCCGATCTCGTCGTGCGCCTGGTTCAGGCTGGCCAGGGCCATGCGCGCATGCCGGATCATCGTCTCGCCGTACCAGGTGGGGCGCATGCCGCGCGGCAGCCGGTCGAACAGCGACACCTCCAGCACGTCTTCCAGGTCCTTCAGCAGCTTCGACGCGGCGGGCTGGCTCATGTTGAGCACCTGGGACGCCCGGTGGATGTTGCCCTCGTCGGCCAACGCCACCAGCAGCAGCAGCTGGCGCGTCTTCAGGCGTGCGCGAATGAACCAGTGGTTGTAGGTGCTCATGGGGTTTTCCAGAATACTTGGATCGATATATGCTTTGCAGCAAAAGCCATTAGATCGATACCTAAATTATCTCTAGACTTTCGTCGTAATGACAAGATGTTCCGTGAAAACCACCCCAATCCGCCGGTTGCGACGCATCCTGCGATGAAGCCGCCAGTATCCTTTCCCGCCTGCATCCATTAGGCATGGGGTTGCCCCCCGTGAAAAACAAGGAGAGAACTGACCATGAAAAGAACTGTGCTCAAAGCCATCGCCGCTTCCATCGCCCTGAGTGCCCTCGGGGCGCTTTCGCTGGCCCCCGCCGCCCATGCCCAGGACAAGGGCAGCATCGGCATCTCGATGCCCACCAAGTCCTCGGCCCGCTGGATCGCCGACGGCGACAACATGGTCAAAGTGCTGAAGGAGCGCGGCTACAAGACCGACCTGCAGTACGCGGACGACGACATTCCCAACCAGCTGGCGCAGATCGAGAACATGGTCACCAAGGGCGCGAAGGTGCTGGTGATCGCCCCGATCGACGGCACCACGCTGTCCCGCGTGTTGCAGAACGCGGCCGACAAGGGGGTGAAGGTCATCGCCTACGACCGTCTGATCAAGGGATCGAAGAACGTCGACTACTACGCCACCTTCGACAACTTCCAGGTGGGCGTGCTGCAGGCCATCTCGATCGTCGACAAGCTGGGCCTCAAGGAGGGCAAGGGCCCGTTCAACATCGAACTCTTCGGCGGATCGCCCGACGACAACAACGCCTTCTTCTTCTACGACGGCGCGATGAGCGTGCTGCAACCCTATATCGACAGCGGCAAGCTGGTGGTGCGCAGCAAGCAGACCGGTATGAACAAGGTCGGCACCCTGCGGTGGGACGGCTCGGTGGCGCAGGCGCGGATGGACAACCTGCTCTCCGCCTTCTACGGCAAGGAGAAGTTGCATGCGGTGCTGTCTCCCTACGACGGCATCTCGATCGGTATCCTGTCGTCGCTCAAGGGCGTGGGCTATTGCTCCGCCCAGCAGCCGTGCCCGATCGTCTCGGGCCAGGACGCCGAGGTGCCGTCGGTCAAGTCGATCCTCAAGGGCGAGCAGTATTCCACCGTGTTCAAGGACACGCGCGAGCTGGCCAAGGTGGCCGCCAGCATGGTGGCCGCCACGCTGTCGGGCAAGCAGCCCGAAATCAACGACACCAAGACCTACAACAACGGGGTGAAGGTGGTGCCGTCCTACCTGTTGAAGCCAGTCTCGGTGGATGCCTCCAACTGGAAAGCGGTGCTGGTCGGCAGCGGCTACTACAAGGAATCGCAGGTCAAGTAAGCGGCGCGCCTGCGCGGCGCCGTCGTCCGCGCGCGCGCCGAGCGCTGCGGACGGCCGGCCGCCGCATGGGCACCATGGACATCCCAAGGAAACCCAAAACCATGCTCCTCGACATGCGCAACATCCGCAAGACATTCCCCGGTGTGGTGGCGCTGAACCAGGTGGGCCTGCAGGTGAAGGCGGGCGAGATCCATGCCATCGTAGGCGAGAACGGTGCCGGGAAATCGACGCTGATGAAGGTGCTCTCTGGCGTCTATCCGCATGGCAGCTACAGCGGCGAGATCGTCTTCGACGGGGAGGAGCGGCGCTTCGCCGGTATCCGCGACAGCGAGCGCCTGGGCGTGATCATCATTCACCAGGAGCTGGCGCTGGTGCCGCTGCTGTCCATCGCCGAGAACATCTTCCTCGGCAACGAAACGGCGCGCCACGGCGTCATCGACTGGATGGATGCGCACAGCAGGACGCGGGCGCTGCTGCACAAGGTCGGGTTGCGCGAATCGCCCGAAGCCCTGGTCGGCCAACTGGGCGTGGGCAAGCAGCAACTGGTGGAGATCGCCAAGGCGCTTTCGCGCCATGTGCGCCTGCTGATCCTGGACGAACCCACCGCCAGCCTGAACGAGAACGACAGCCAGGCGCTGCTCGACCTGCTGCTGGAGCTCAAGGCCCAGGGCATCACCTGCATCCTGATCTCGCACAAGCTCAACGAGATCTCGCGCGTGGCCGATGCGATCACCATCCTGCGCGACGGCAGCACGGTCGAGACGCTCGACTGCCGCGCGGAGGCGATCAACGAAGACCGGGTGATCCGGGCGATGGTCGGCCGCGAGATGGCCGACCGCTACCCGCCGCGCGAGCCACGCATCGGAGACAAGGTCTTCGAGGTGCGCGGCTGGCGTGCCCACCACCCGCAGCGTCCCGAGCAGCCGTTCCTGAAGGGCATCGACCTGCATGTCCGCCAGGGCGAGATCGTCGGCATCGCCGGCCTGATGGGCGCAGGCCGCACCGAGTTGGCGATGAGCATCTTCGGCCGCTCCTGGGGTCTGCGGATCGCAGGCGAGGTGCTGCTGCACGGCCGGCCGATCGATGTGAGCACGGTGGAGAAGGCGGTGCGCCACGGGCTGGCCTACGTGACCGAGGACCGCAAGGGCAACGGCCTGGTGCTCAACGAAGATATCCAGTTCAACATCTCGCTCGCCAATCTCGACGGCGTGTCGACCGCATCGGTGATCGACGGGGGCCGTGAGTACGCGGTGGCCCAGGGCTACCGCGAGAAGCTGCGGATCCGCAGCTCCGGCATCGACCAGAAGACGCTGAACCTCTCGGGCGGCAACCAGCAGAAGGTGGTGATCGGAAAGTGGCTGTTCACCAGCCCGGAGGTGCTGATCCTCGACGAGCCCACCCGCGGCATCGACGTCGGCGCCAAGTACGAGATATACACCCTGATCGGCCAGCTGGCGGCCGAGGGCAAGTGCGTGATCGTCATCTCGTCGGAAATGCCCGAGCTGCTGGGCATCACCGACCGCCTGTATGTGATGAACGAGGGCCGCTTCGTCGCCGAGATGCGGACGGCCGACGCCTCGCAGGAAAAGATCATGCGCGCGATCGTGAAGCCCTCCCCTGTGTCGCTTCGCGCCATCCCCCCCGAGAAGGAGGGAGACGCCGCACCTGCCGCGGGGCGGCCTTCGCAAGGCGGCCCCGGCCCGGACCGCGCCAGTGCCAGCGCCAGCGCCAGCGCATCTGACAGCCACCAGCAGCAGCTCAACCCATAAAAAACATGAGTCAGACAACCACTTCCTACCCTACGGCCTCGGCCGCGCCTGCATCCGGTGCACCGACCCGCCCCACGCGGTCGCTGCTGGACCATGCCAAGCACAACCTGCGCGAGTACGGCATGCTGATCACGCTGGTCGCGATCATGGCCTTCTTCCAGTACGTGACCGACGGCACGCTGATGCAGCCGCTCAACCTCACCAACCTGGTGCTGCAGAACAGCTACATCGTCATCATGGCGCTGGGCATGCTGTTGGTGATCGTGGCCGGGCATATCGACCTGTCGGTGGGCTCGGTCAGCGGCTTCATCGGCGCGCTGGCGGCGGTGCTGATGGTGCAGTACGGCTGGCACTTCGTGCCCGCCACGCTGGTGTGCCTGGTCTGCGGCGGGCTCATCGGCGGGCTGCAGGGCTGGTTCGTAGCGTTCTCGCGGATACCGTCCTTCATCGTCACGCTGGCGGGCATGCTGGTGTTCAAGGGGCTGGCGCTGGCGCTGCTGGCGGGCCAGTCGGTGGGGCCGTTTCCCGACGCGTTCCAGCGGCTCAGCTCGGGCTTCCTGCCCGACCTGTTCAGCGTGGAAGGGCTGCGCCTCACCTCGCTGCTGATCGGCGTGGCCAGCGCGCTGGCGCTGGTGGTGGCCGGCCTGTGTACCCGGGCCAACCGTTTGCGGCACGGGGTGCAGGTGGAGCCGACTGCATTCTTCCTCGCGCGCAACGCGGTGTTCGTGGTGCTGCTCGTCTATTTCAGCTACCTGCTCGCGTCGTACAAGGGCCTGCCCAACGTGCTGATCGTGATGGCGCTGCTGATCGTGCTGTTCGATTTCGTCACCAGCCGCACCACCATCGGCCGGCGCATCTACGCGATGGGCGGCAACGAGAAGGCGGCCCGGCTCTCGGGCATCAAGACCGAGCGCCTGTCGTTCTACGCCTTCGTCAACATGGGCGTGCTGGCGGCCCTGGCCGGACTGGTGTTCGCGGCGCGCCTGAACACCGCCACGCCCAAGGCCGGCCTGGGTTTCGAACTGGACGTGATCGCGGCCTGCTTCATCGGCGGCGCGTCGGCCTCGGGCGGCGTCGGCAAGGTGATGGGCGCGGTGATCGGCGCCTTCGTGATGGGCGTGATGAACAACGGCATGTCGATCCTGGGCATCGGCATCGACTACCAGCAGGTGATCAAGGGGGTGGTGTTGCTGGCCGCAGTGCTGGTCGACGTCTACAACAAGAACAAGGCCTGACGGCATACGCGGTCGCACGCATGCGGTGCCGACCTTTTATTTACTCTATCGAGCCCGCAACCACGATGACCACCACTCCCCGCAAGAAACTCCGTTCCGCCGAATGGTTCGGCACCGCCGACAAGAACGGCTTCATGTACCGCAGTTGGATGAAGAACCAGGGCATCCCCGACCACGCGTTCGACGGACGCCCGGTCATCGGCATCTGCAATACCTGGTCGGAGTTGACGCCCTGCAACGCCCATTTCCGCAAGATCGCCGAGCATGTGAAGCGCGGCATCTACGAGGCGGGCGGCTTCCCGGTGGAGTTCCCGGTGTTCTCCAACGGCGAATCCAACCTGCGGCCGACCGCGATGCTGACCCGCAACCTGGCCAGCATGGACGTGGAGGAGGCGATCCGCGGCAACCCGATCGACGCGGTGGTGCTGCTGGTGGGCTGCGACAAGACCACGCCCGCCCTGCTGATGGGTGCGGCCAGCTGCGACGTGCCGGCCATCGTGGTCACCGGCGGGCCGATGCTCAACGGCAAGCTGGCGGGCCAGGACATCGGCTCGGGCACGGCGGTGTGGCAGCTGCACGAATCGCTCAAGGCCGGCGAGATCGACGAACACCAGTTCTTCGCGGCCGAATCCGGCATGTCGCGCTCGGCAGGCACCTGCAACACGATGGGCACCGCCTCCACCATGGCCTGCATGGCCGAGGCGCTGGGCACCTCGTTGCCGCACAACGCCGCGATTCCCGCGGTCGATGCGCGGCGCTACGTGCTGGCCCACATGTCGGGCCAGCGCATCGTGGAGATGGCCCACGAAGGGCTGACGGTTTCGAAGATCCTGACCCGCGAGGCGTTCGAGAACGCGATCCGCACCAACGCCGCCATCGGCGGTTCGACCAACGCGGTGATCCATCTGAAGGCGATCGCCGGCCGCATCGGCGTGCCGCTCGACCTGGAGGACTGGACCCGCATCGGCCGCGGCACCCCGACGCTGGTCGACCTGCAGCCCTCGGGCCGCTTCCTGATGGAAGAGTTCTACTACGCGGGCGGCCTGCCCGCGGTGCTGCGCCGCCTGGGCGACGCCGGCCTGCTGCCGCATCCGGACGCGCTCACCGTCAACGGCAGGAGCCTGTGGGACAACGTGCGCGAGGCGCCCCAGTACAACGACGAAGTGATCCGCCCGCTGATCAACCCGCTGATCGCCGACGGCGGCATCTGCATCCTGCGCGGCAACCTGTCGCCGCGCGGCGCGGTGCTCAAGCCCTCGGCCGCGTCGCCGGAGTTGTTGAAGCACCGCGGCCGCGCGGTGGTGTTCGAGAACCTGGAGCATTACAAGGAGCGCATCGTCGACGAGAACCTCGACATCGATGCGAGCTGCGTGATGGTGCTGAAGAACTGCGGCCCCAGGGGCTACCCCGGCATGGCCGAGGTGGGCAACATGGGCCTGCCGCCCAAGCTGCTGCGCCAGGGCGTGAAGGACATGGTCCGCATTTCCGACGCCCGCATGAGCGGCACCGCCTACGGCACGGTGGTGCTGCACGTCGCGCCCGAGGCGGCCGCCGGCGGCCCGCTGGCCGCGGTGCAGGACGGCGACTTCATCGAGCTGGATTGCGAACAGGGCCGCCTGCACCTGGATGTCGGCGACGAAGAGCTGACCGCGCGCCTGGCCGAACGGGCCAGCGCCGACATGGGAGGGCGCGGCGGCTACCAGCGCCTCTACGTCGACCATGTGCTGCAGGCCGACGACGGCTGCGACTTCGACTTTCTGGTCGGCTGCCGCGGCTCGGCCGTGCCCCGCCACTCGCACTGACCGCGTCTGCGACCCCCCGCGACTCCCATGCACGCCACGACCTCCCGCCCGCCCGCGCGCTACCGCGGCATCTTTCCGGTGGTGCCCACCACCTTCCACGCGGACGGCCGGCTGGATCTGGACAGCCAAAAGCGCTGTCTCGACTTCATGGTCGATGCCGGCGTGGACGGCCTGTGCGTCCTGGCCAATTTCTCGGAGCAGTTTGCACTGTCGGACGCGGAGCGAGAGACGCTGACCCGCCTGTCGCTGGAGCATGTGGCCGGCCGGGTGCCGGTGATCGTCACCACCACCCACTACGGCACCCGGGTGTGTGCCGAACGCAGCCGCGCGGCTCAGGACATGGGCGCCGCGATGGTGATGGCGATGCCGCCCTACCACGGCGCCACCTTCCGGGTGCCCGAGCCGCAGATCTACGAGTTCTATGCCCGCGTGTCGGATGCCGTCGGCATCCCGATCATGGTGCAGGACGCGCCGGCCAGCGGCACGGTGCTGTCGGCCGCGTTCCTGGCCCGTATGGCGCAGGAGATCGAGCATCTGGCCTATTTCAAGATCGAGACTACGGGCGCCGCCAGCAAGCTGCGGGAGCTGATCCGCCTGGGCGGCGACGCCGTCGAAGGTCCGTGGGACGGCGAAGAAGCGATCACCCTGCTGGCCGACCTGGACGCGGGCGCCACCGGCGCCATGACCGGCGGGGCCTTTCCCGACGGCATCCGCCCGATCATCGAGGCGCACCGCCAGGGCGCTGCCGACGCTGCCTTCGCGCTCTACCAGCGCTGGCTGCCGTTGATCAACCACGAGAACCGCCAGGGCGGCATCCTGACCGCGAAAGCGCTGATGAAGGAGGGCGGCGTGATCGCCTGCGAGGCGGGCCGCCATCCGTTCCCGGCGATGCATCCCGAAGTGCGCCGGGGCCTGATCGACATCGCGCGCCGGCTCGATCCGCTGGTGCTGCGCTGGGGCCGGTAGCAGTCCATGCACGACGCTCCTCGCTCCCGCGAAACCCGACTGGTGGCCCTCGACTGGGGCACCAGCGCGCTGCGCGCATTCCGCTTCGACGCCCAAGGCGACGTGCTGCAACTGCGCCACCGCCCCTGGGGCATGATGCATCTGCCACCGTCGCCCGACGGCCGAGACGACGCACCGGGCGCCGCTTGCGAGCGTGCCTTGCAGGATGCCTGCGGCGACTGGCTGGCCGCGGACCCTGGCGTGCCTCTGCTGGCCTGCGGCATGGTCGGCAGCGCGCAGGGCTGGCGCGAGGCAAGATACCTGGATGTGCCGGCCTCGCTCGACGATCTGGCGCGCGGCCTGACCGTGGTGCCGCGCGGCGCGGGTGTTCCGCTGCACATCGTGCCCGGACTGCTGCAGCGTGCCGACCTGCCCGACGTGATGCGCGGCGAGGAAACGCAGGTGCTCGGCGTGTTGGCAGACGTCGCGTTCGCAGGCGGCGGCCCGCTGCTGGTCGGCCTGCCCGGCACGCACAGCAAGTGGGTGGTGGCCGAGCGGCGCGCCATCCGCCGGTTCCATACCTTCATGACCGGCGAGGTGTTCGCCGCGCTGCGGCACCACACGATCCTCGGCAGGACGATGCAGGCGCCGCTGCAGTCCGACGACGCGGCATTCGCGCGCGGCCTGGACGTGGCCCGCGGCGGCGACGCCGCCGGCCTGGGCCTGCTCTCGCACATCTTCAGCACCCGCACCCTGGGCCTGACCTGCGCGCTGCCGGCAGAAGCGCAGGCCGACTACCTCTCGGGCGTGCTGATCGGCCACGAGGTCGCCAGCCTGGCGGGGGTGCACCCGCCCGCCGCCGCCGCGCCCGGCCGCGTCGTGCTGTGCGGCGAGCCCGACCTGTGCCGCCGCTATGCGCTGGCGCTGCAGGCCTGCGGCTTTCCTCCACCCTCCGTCGCTGTGCAGGCCACGGCGGCAGGGCTGTGGCAGATCGCCCAGGCCGCCGGGCTTTGCGGGACCCACAACTCTTTATCGCCGCTCACCGAAAGCTTTACCGCATGAAAATGAACGACACGCTCTTGCGCCAAGCCCTGCGCCACTGCGGCCTGATCGCGATCCTGCGCGGAGTGCAGCCGCACGAAGTGGTCGCCATCGGTCGAACACTCTACGACGCCGGTTTTCGGATCATCGAGGTGCCGCTGAATTCGCACGATCCGCTCGCCAGCATCCGTGCGCTGCGCGACGCGGTTCCCGCCGACTGCCTGGTGGGGGCCGGCACCGTCTTGTCGGTGCAGGCGGTGACCGACGTGGCCACGGCGGGGGGGCAGCTCATCGTCATGCCGCACAGTGACGCCGCGGTGATCCGTGCCGCCCGCGCGGCCGGCCTGGCCTGCGCCCCGGGCGTCGCCACGCTGACCGAGGTCTTCGCCGCGCTGGCTGCCGGCGCCAGCATGCTCAAGCTTTTCCCGGCCGAAGCACTGTCCCCGGTGGTGCTCAAGGCTTGGCGCGCCGTGGTGCCGCCCACCGTGCCGCTGGCGCCGGTCGGCGGCATCGTGCCGGGCAGCATCGCTCCTTATGCGGCGGCCGGTGCCGCCGGCTTCGGCCTGGGCTCCGCGCTGTATCTGCCGGGCGACGGCGCTGTCGACGTGGCCCGCAACGCCATCGCTTTCGTCGCCGCGTGGCGGGCCGCCTACGGCGCGGCGCCTGCGGCAGCGACCCCGTTTCTCCACTGACTCCTTCACCCGCTTTCCTGCCCATCCGCCATGAAGATCACCCGACTGACCACATTTCTGGTGCCGCCGCGCTGGTGCTTCCTGAAGGTCGAGACCGACGAGGGCATCGTCGGCTGGGGCGAGCCGGTGCTGGAGGGCCGCGCGCACACGGTGGCCGCCGCGGTCGAGGAACTGGCCGACTACCTGCTCGGCAAGGACCCACGCCATATCGAGGACCACTGGACGGTGCTCTACCGCGGCGGCTTCTACCGCGGCGGCGGGGTGCACATGAGCGCGCTGGCGGGCATCGACCAGGCGCTGTGGGACATCAAGGGCAAGGCGCTGGGCGTGCCGGTGTCGGAGCTGCTCGGCGGCAACGTGCGCGACAGCATCCGCGTCTACAGCTGGATAGGCGGCGACCGTCCGAGCGAAACCGCGCAGCAGGCCCGCGATGCGGTGGCGCGCGGCTTCACCGCGGTGAAGATGAACGGCACCGAGGAACTGCAGTTCGTCGACACCTTCGACAAGGTCGAGCGCTGCCTGCAGAACGTGGCGGCGGTGCGGGACGCGGTGGGGCCGCATGTCGGCATCGGCGTCGATTTCCACGGCCGGGTGCACCGGCCGATGGCCAAGGTGCTGGTCAAGGAGCTGGAGCCCTACCGGCTGATGTTCATCGAGGAGCCGGTGCTGAGCGAGCACGACGAGGCGCTCAAGGAGATCGCGCGCATCTCCGCCACCCCCATCGCCCTGGGCGAGCGGCTCTATTCGCGCTGGGATTTCAAGCGGGTGCTGTCGCAGGGCTATGTCGACATCATCCAGCCCGACCCTTCGCACGCCGGCGGCATCACCGAGACCCGCAAGATCGCCTCGATGGCCGAGGCCTACGACGTGGCGCTGGCGCTGCACTGCCCGCTGGGCCCGATCGCCCTGGCGGCCAACCTGCAGATCGACGCCGTCTGCTACAACGCCTTCATCCAGGAGCAGAGCCTGGGCATTCACTACAACCAGGACAACGACCTGATGGACTACGTGTCCAACCCCGGGGTGTTCGCCTACCGGGACGGCATGGTGGCGATCCCGAACGGGCCGGGCCTGGGCATCGAGGTCGACGAGGCGTACGTGCGCGAGCGGGCGCAGCGGGGACACCGCTGGCGCAACCCGGTGTGGCGTCACCGGGACGGCAGCTTCGCGGAGTGGTGACCGGCCGGCGCGCGTGCCGGAACGGGTGCGCGATGATCCGCTGCGGATGCGGCATCCGGATATCCCGCTGACGGCGCAACCTGCCCGAGGCCCTTCTTCGGCGGCCTGGATCGATGCTCCTGAATTGATAGCTAGTGGTCGGCGTGGATAGCCGGCCGGAGCATCGTTTGGCTTCGAATTCGCTCGTCGAGGGCGTCTTGGCTCGCGGGCCTGGTTTCTGGCGGCCCTGCGTTTCATTCGGCCCCCGCAGGCGCGCTCGGCCCACGGGTGCCGTGTCTCCAACGCTTTGCGGTTGGCCGCGGGACGCCGACTTCCCTCCGCAACCCGGCGGTCCCAACCTATGATCCGAAGCTTTCCCGACAGCCTTTCACATTCGGCGCACCTCGACCGTCGCGTGCACAACGACCCGGTGCCCGGCCACTCCTTTCCTGTTCCAACGTGTCTGCTTCTCACCGTCCCGACCGATCGATTCTGGTCCCCGTCGCCTGCGTCGTCGGCAGTCTGGTGGCGCTGTGCGTGGGCACCTCCTTCGCCGAGAGCCTGTTCCCGGTCATCGGGGCCGAGGGTACCGTCGCGCTGCGCACCGGCTTCGCCGCGCTGGTGTTGCTGCTGGTCTGGCGCCCGTGGCGGCGCCCGCTGGCCCGTCGTGACGCGGTGTGGATCTGCATCTACGGCGCCACGCTGGGCCTGACCAACCTGCTGTTCTACCTGTCGCTACGCACCATGCCGCTCGGCGTCGCGCTGGCGCTGGAGATCACAGGGCCGCTGGGGCTGGCGGTGCTGTCGTCGCGCCGGCTGGTCGATTTCACCTGGATCGCGCTGGCGGCCGCAGGCCTGGCGCTGTTGCTGCTGATCGGCGGGCCGGCCGCCCGGCCCGACAGGGCGGGGGCGACCTATGCGCTGGGGGCCGGCGTGATGTGGGCGCTCTACATCGTCTTCGGCCAGAAGGCGGCAAATGCGCATGGCGGGCAGGCGACGTCGATCGGGCTGCTCTGCGCCGCGCTGGTGACCCTGCCGTTCGGGGTGGTGCAGGCCGGCACCGGCCTTCTGGCGCCGGCGGTGCTGCTGGCGGGCCTGGCGGTGGGCATCGTCTCCAGCGCGCTGCCGTACTCGCTGGAGATGGTGGCGCTGAAGCGGCTGCCGCGCCGCACCTTCGGCATCCTGCTGAGCCTGGAGCCGGCGGTGGGCGCCCTGGCCGGCGTGCTGTTCCTGGCGGAGCGGCTTACGGCGGGGCAGTGGGCCGGCATCGTCTGCATCATGGCGGCCGCCGTCGGCTGCACCGCCACCGCCCGGCGGGCGGTGCCGACCCCGTCCGTAGAGGTGACCGCTGCGGCGGCGGGCAGTCGAGAAGAAGCCGCCGGCTGAAGGTTGCGAATGTCCCGGAGCATGCCTGACCAAAGCCCGTTGCCGCTGCGCGACGGCGTCGGCGCCAGTTGCGTCGCGGTGCCGCGGCGCACGGCGGGTTCGGTGCTCGATTTCCTGGAGCGGCGCCTGCCCGGCGTATCGCGCGAGGCCTGGGCACGGCGCATCGCGCAGGGCGAGGTGGTGGCCGCCGATGGCCGACCGCTGCAGGCGGGCGACGCCTGCACCGACCACGCACGGCTCTTCTACTACCGGATGCTGGAGGAAGAGCCGGTGCTGCCCTTCGAGGCCGAAGTGCTGTTCCAGGACGCGCACCTGGTGGTGGTCGACAAGCCGCATTTCATGACGGTGGTGCCCAGCGGCCCCTATCTGCAGCGCAGCCTGCTGGTGCAGATGAAGCGCCGCCTGGGCATGGCGGCGCTGTCGCCGCTGCACCGGATCGACCGCGACACGGCGGGCTTGGTCGCTTTCGGGGTGCGGCTGCAGGAGCGAGGCGCCTACCAGCGGCTGTTCGCCCTGCACACGATCGAGAAGACCTACGAAGCGGTCGCGCCCTGGGTGGCCGATCTGGCCGCGCCGCGCACCCACCGGATGCGGATGGCGCCCGCGGCCGAGTTCTTCCGCGAGCAGGTCGTCGAGGGCACCCCCAACACCATCACCCGGACCGAGATGCTGGCCCGCCTCGGCCCCCTGGCCCTCTACCGCCTGCGGCCGACGACCGGCCGCAAGCACCAGCTGCGGGTGCACATGGCCGCCCTCGGCGCACCGTTGCTGCACGACCCGCTCTATCCCGCGATCGTCGATGCGGACGCGGGCGACTACGCCCGGCCGCTGCAGCTGCTGGCGCGCAGCCTGGATTTCACCGACCCGGTGACCGGCGGCCTCCGCCATTTCGAAAGCCGCCGCGCCCTGGCGGCGGTGGAGGCCTGGGAACAGGCGGGCGGGGCCGCGCCGGCGCCCTAGTCGCCGCGGGTGGCGGTTGCGTAGCTGTTGCGGTGCAGGCGCTTACCCGGTCGGTCGGCGCGCGCATTACAGTCCCGGCATGGCATACGAACTCTATTACTGGCCCACCATTCAGGGCCGCGGCGAATTCATCCGGCTCGCCCTCGAATCCGCCGGCGCTCCCTACGTCGACATCGCCCGCGGGCCGCAGGACGATGGCCAGGGCGTACCGGCGATGACCCATTTCCTGGAAGACAAGCGGGTCGTCCATCCGCCTTTCGCGCCGCCCTTCCTGAAAGACGGAGCGGTGGTGGTCGGCCAGACGGCCGCCATCCTGCAGTACCTGGCGCCCGAACTGAAGCTGGTGCCCCGCAGCGAGCAGGCCCGCATCTGGACCCACCAGATCCAGTTGACGCTCTGCGACATCGTGGCCGAGGCGCACGACACCCACCACCCGGTCGGCACCGGCCTGTACTACGAAGACCAGAAGGCCGAGGCGCTGCGCCGGTCCACCGAGTTCTGCAGCGCCCGCATGCCCAAGTTCCTGAACTGGTTCGAGGCGGTGCTGGCGCGCAACCCCGCCGGTCAGCGGCATCTGGTGGGCGGCAAACTGAGCTACGCCGATCTCTCGCTCTTCCAGGTGGTAGAAGGCCTGTGCTATGCATTCCCGAAGGCATCGGCCCGGGTGCTGGCCAAGACGCCGCATGTGCTGAAGCTGCGGGACCGCGTCGCCTCGCTGCCGCGGGTGGCCGCCTACCTGCGCAGCGAGCGGCGCATTGCCTTCAACGAGGACGGCATCTTCCGCTGCTATCCGGAACTCGACGTGTGACGCGCGTCGCATGCTGATCGCGGGTGTCGACTTCGCCGGGCCTGCCGATGCCGTGGCCCGGCAACTGATCGGCGTCACGGTGCGGATCGACGGCGTCGGCGGCCGTATCGTGGAGACCGAGGCCTACGACCGCAACGACCCGGCATCGCACACCTTCGGCGGACCCACCGCCCGCAACGCCGCGATGTTCGGCCCGCCCGGGCGGCTCTACGTCTACCGCTCCTACGGCCTGCACTGGTGCGTGAACTTCGTCTGCCGTGCGGAAGGGCACGGTGCCGGCGTGCTGATCCGGGCCCTGGAACCGACAGCCGGGCTGGACCGGATCCGCGAACGCCGCGGCCCGATGGCCGATCGCCTGCTGTGCGCAGGTCCGGGCCGGGTCGGCCAGGCGCTGGCGATCGACGGCGGCTTCAACGGGATGCCGCTCGACGCACCTCCGCTGGAACTGCTGCCGGCCGACCACAGTTCACCGGTCGATGTCCTGACCGGGCCGCGCATCGGTATCTCGAAGGCCGCCGAAGTGCCGTGGCGTTTCGGCGAAGGGGGATCGCGGTTTCTGAGCAGGCCATTCCGCCAAGAGGACGGGCGGCAGAGGCGTCGATAGCGAGAAGCGGACTAGAAAGAGGTTGTGATATTTTCTAAGTCCAGGTTGATCGCGCTATTTTTGAATATAGAACTTTGTGTGCTTACGGAGCCACTGGGTGCGAACGTAGACATCGCAGCCACCAAAGAGTCAGGGTTGCTCGATGTATTTTGCGATTCTGTTCCGAGCGTACCTTTTGAGAACCGAAAGTAAACATCGATGGCATTGACTGTCGTATTGTTGAATACAGCGTCGGCCATTCTCCCAGTAAACTTCCATTGTTTAGGATATTTTGGGTTTCATACTCGGTGTTCATACTTTGAAGGCCCGCCGCTGATGCTTGAGAAAGCTCACCCTCATCTGTGATGCCATCGTCATTAAAATCTTGCCAAAGCAATAGTGCAGAATAACGTTCATCGCTTTCATTTATCACGCCGTCGTCGTTGGTATCGAAATCCGCTAATTTTGCAAATCCATCGCCGCGCTCTCGCCCACCAAAAAATTCATCGACCCCATTGATCAAACCATTTTCGTTTTTATCAATGGCAAGAAAAGCATCTTTGTTCGAAATCCACGCAGTTTTATCTTTTATATCATCGCCATCCACGTCAAATAATACTGTGCTTCCTGCAAGGAACGATGTTGTTTCAATTCCATCCCCGCCTAGATAGATTATAATGGGAGATGAAATTCCGCTGTTGGCTTTTTCGATTGCCCATGAGCCGCTGAGTACTGTTAAGCGCTTGCTGCGCAAAGCCTACGTGCACGTAACAGCTTTTAAAACGGAGTCTCCAAGACTTTCATGTTCTGCGTCAACGGGCCTGGCATCTCAATTTGCATCGATTGCAACCAATTCGATTGCGACCGTTAGTCGATGGATAGTTGATTCTCGATACCGTCTCGGAAGTAGGCGGCGGCTGAAACTGGACGCCCAGACGCCTGGAGCAGGCCCCCGTTGCGGAGGCAGGCGCCGTGACCCGCCCTGAACAGGAGGCGCGGCTCAGGCCGCGATATTGCATTCCCGCCGCAGCAGCGCCAGCGCGTCGTGCAGCCGGTAGTCCAGGTCGCTGCGCAGGGTCTTCTCGGATTCCTGCAGGAAGCTGGTCCACAGCGCGCGGTAGTCGTCGCGGTGCGCCTCGGGTGCATGCGCGTCGACGAAGGCGGTCGCCAGCGCCGGCTCCATGCCGTGCTTGCGGATGCGCCGCACAAGGCTGGCGGCCTGCTTCTCGGCCAGCAGCGTCTTTTTCGGCAGGCCGGCCGCCAGGCAAAGCAGCAGGGTGAGCAGCGAATGCTCGTCCTCGTGGCCCTGGGTGGCACGTGCCCAGGTCTTGCTGCCGGGCTGCGGCGGCGCGTCCTGGCCCAGCGACTGGTAGTAGTGGTCGATTTCGCCCAGCGGGTCTTCCACCAGAAAATATCGCTCGCGCCACACGGCGCCCGAGCGCAGCATCAACCGCACCGATTGGGTGGTCTCCAGCAAGCGCGGCAGATCGGCGGCGACGCTCTTGCGTATCGCCTCCACCGTTCGGTTCAGCTCTGCGGGAAGCCCTGGTGGCAACGCGATCTGCAGCGTTGTGCCGCGCTTGCGCAACGCGACGATCCGCTTGTCGATCCGCACCGCGTCGGGCCAGTCGGTCGCACCGGGCGCCAGGGCGCGGTAGAGCAGGGCGGTGCGGACCACCGCTTCGGCATCCGCCCCGGCTTCTTCCAGCGCGTCGGCATCGAGTTTGAACGGCCGGCCCAGCCAGAGCGCCGCGTCGGTGAGGTGCGCGGTGGCCGTGCGGCGTGCCAGCTCGGCGCGGTAGTCGGCATGGCTGCGCAGGGACCAGGCCGACAGCAGCGGCGTTTCGGCATCCGAGAAACGGCGCATGCCGAAATGGCCGCTCTCCGGCATCGCGATCAGGCGGCGCAGCATGTCGGATCCGGCCTTGGAGCGCGACATGAAGGAGTGGTCGCGCAATAGCTCGGCCGCACCGCGCAGGTCGCCTTCGCTCGCGTCCTCCAGATGCAGGCTGACCAAGTTGACGATGCGGGCGCGGGCCCGCTCCAGGTCGGGCCGCAAAAACTCGCTGCCGAAGTAGCGTGCGATCTGCACCATGCCCTTGGGCGCCTCGGTCCGGATCGCGGCGATCTTGTCGGCATCGATCACGCCGTACTGCAGCCCGTAGGCCAGGGCTTTCTCGAAGAACGGGCGGCCGTCGTGGATCGACAGCCCCGCGGCGGGGGAGGGCACAGACATCCTGGGTACCGTCGGCGCGCTCAGATCGCCGATTCCTCGTCCGAGTTGCGGGCGGCGGGCGTCGCCTTGCCGCGGTCGGTGTCGCTGGTCTCGAACTTGCCGTCGTCCTCGTCGTCTGGCGGTGCCTCGTCGTCTTCCAGCCCCAGGTCGTGGGCACGGGCCTTGGCCCGCAGCACCAGCAGCATCTCGACGAAGAGGTCGCGGCATTCGTAGCGCAGCAGCCAGGCCAGCTGCATCCAGTCGCGGTCGGCCACCTCGTCCTGCAGCAACTGCGGCTGCACATAGGCCGAGGCCAGCAGCTGCTCTTCGGTGAGCATCAGGCCGTAGTCCTCGGTGGTGTCGAAGGTGCCGGTGCGGGCGAAGGCCTCGATGCGGCTCCACTTCTCGGTGAAGTAGTTGGCCAGCGCCTCGCTGCCGCCCTCCAGGTCGCCGATGGCGTTCAGGAATTCGAGCGGATCGCCGTCGTCGCGGAAGACCACCGCGTTCACCATGCTGCGCAGGTGGGTGTGGCTCAGGTCCTTGTACTGCTTCTCCAGCACCATCGCCCGGGCGAACTGCTCGGGCGTGACCAGCAGGTTGACGACCGAGGCGCGCGAGTCGTCGTACTCGCGCATGACGGCCAGGATGTCCTTGGGCGCCAGCTGGTCCAGCACCAGAATCAGGGCGTTGTCGCCTTCGGCGTCGGCCAGGTCGGCCAGGGCCGATTCGGCACCGACGATGTCGCCGGCCGCGATCAGGCCGCGGGTCCGGGTGATGAGTGCGAGATGGTTCATCGTGTCACTCCTTGCGGTCGAAGCCTTGGTCGGACAACCAGTCGCTGCCGGCGTCCTCGCGGCTGCGCCGGGTCTGCGGATCGCGGGCGTCGTCGGCGCTGAGCGGGGTGTCGTCGTCTTCGACCGGTTCATTGTCGTCCTGGTCGTCGTCGGCGTTCTCGTCCTCGTCCTCGTCCGAGGCGCCGGCATCCGCCGGGCCGGGGCGGGCATGGGTCTGCAGGTATTCGAGGGTGGCGGCCGCCACCAGGAAACGGCTGCCGGCCGGCTCCTTGAGCACCGCCTCGGCCATGCCCACGGCCCAGGGTTCGAGTACGACCGACTGCGCCAGCGTGTGCCACTCGGGCAGCTCGGCCGCGTCCAGCCCCACCAGCGGCTCGATCGCGCGCGGCTGCGGGAACTTGAAGGCCCGGTGGAACGCCACGGCGACCATCTCCGGGCTCAGTTCCAGCATCTGCACCAGGAAGCCGATTTCCTTGCGCTTCTGGGTCAGGCGCCTGTGCAGCACGTCCTTGCCTTCCGAATCGGAGGTCAGGTCGTCCAGCTCGGCCCGGTAGGCGGTACGCAGGTTGTGGAAGTAGGGAGAGAGGGTCACGGCGGGAGGATGCTCTTGAAATAGGCTTGCCAGATCTCGGTCGCCGTTTCCAGCGGGTCGTCCAGCAGATTGCGACGTCGGTTCTCGTCGTAGGCTCGGCGCAGTTCGTCGTCGGACAGCACCTCGTAGGCTTTCTGCACCGCCTGGAACCTGGCGGCCGCGTCCGGCGCGGGATTCCGGTCGGGGTGGAGCTGGGCGGCCTTCTGGCGGAAGGCCTTCTTGATGTCGGCCGGCGAGGCGCTGCCGGCCAGTCCCAGAATTTCGTAGTGGTTGCTCATGCGGTCACCCCGGATGCCGCCGTTCCGGGCGATTTCAAGCCGGTGGCCGGGGTGCTCTGCGCCACGGGGCCAATCAACCGGCCAGCCCCACGAACACGTTCTGCACGTCGTCGTTGCCGTCGATCGCGGCGAGGAAGGCCTCGACTTCCTCCAGGTGCTCGGGGCTCAGGCGGGCCGGATCGACCGGGTTTTTCGGCTTATAGCCCAGCTTGGCCGACAGCACGGTGAAGCCCTGCGCCGGCAGTGCGCGGCTGACCAGGTCGAGATCGGTCGCGTCGGTGATGAAAACGGTGGCGCCGTCTTCGCCGGCCTCGAAATCCTGCGCGCCGGCCTCGATGGCCGCCACTTCCGCGTCGGCACCGGCGGCGGCCGGCTCGGCCTCGATCATGCCGACATGGTCGAAATCCCACGAGACCGAACCGGAGGTGCCCAGCTGGCCCTTGCGGAACAGCACCCGCATCTCGGGTGCGGTGCGGTTGACGTTGTCGGTCAGGCATTCGACCATCACCGGCACCTGGTGCGGCGCGAAGCCTTCGTAGATGACGTGCTCGAAGTTGACCGTCTCACCGGTCAGGCCGGCGCCCTTCTTGATCGCGCGCTCCAGGGTTTCCTTGGGCATCGAGACCTTGCGGGCCTGCTCGACCACCAGGCGCAGCCGCGAATTGGCGGCCGGGTCGGCGCCGCCGCGCGCGGCGACCATGATTTCCTTGGCCAGCTTGCCGAACAGCTTGCCGCGGGCATCCGCCGCCTGCGCCTTGCCTTTTGCTTTCCACTGCGCGCCCATGTCTGATCTCTCTCGGTGTGTTGCGGCGCCCGCGGGCGCCAGTCGGTGTCGGGGTTCTTGCGGCGAGGGCGCGGCCGCCCCATCGGCAGTGCAGCCCGGATGCGCCGTCGGAAGACGGAACCGCCGGCGCGGTCTCGCATCGGCGGCTCAGGCTGTTTCGGCGGGCCGTATCGCGGGCCGCCGGTGGGCGCCTGGAGCATGTTATGCACTGTGACGTACCCGCGTGTGTCCCATCCTTCGGGAAAGCCGGGCAGAGGCCCGGCTGCCGCGTTGCAGTCCGCTTGCGGTATCCACACCGCGGCGCGTCCTGCGCCGGGCCTTTTGCCGGCTGTCGCGGGTACGTCACAGTGCACCACACGCCCTAGTGTATCGGCCATGCCGCCCATCGCGTCGAAGCGAGGCCGCGTCGCGGGCGCGACCGTCGGCAGGCCATCACGTTGCTATTAAATAAATAGCTAGAAGTCGTTGCAGGGTGGCCTCAGCCCCGAGCCGCGGCGGTTCCTGCCGCATGGGGCGCGTTTTGCAGCATCGCCTGGGTGACGCTGGCACCGGCCGGCACGCTGTCGGTCGGCCAGACGTTGCCGCCGATGACCGCACCCCGGCCGATGGTGACTCTGCCGAGGATGGTGGCGCCGGCGTAGACGACCACGTCGTCCTCGACGGTCGGGTGGCGCGGCAGGCCCTTCTTCAAGGTGGTGCCGTCGGCCTCGGTCGGGAAACGCTTGGCCCCCAGCGTGACGTTCTGGTAGAGGCGCACGCCCTGGCCGATGACGGCCGTCTCGCCGATGACGACGCCGGTGCCGTGGTCGATGAAGAAGCGCGGGCCGATGGTGGCGCCGGGGTGGATGTCGATGCCGGTCTGGCCATGCGCCAGCTCCGAGATGATGCGCGCCAGCAGCGGCAGGCCCAGCGTATAGAGGCTGTGGGCCAGCCGGTAGTGGATCATCGCGAGCAGGCCCGGGTAGCAGAGCAGCACCTCGTCCACGCTGTGGGCGGCCGGATCGCCTTCGTAGGCGGCGACCGCGTCGCTGTCGAGCAGGCGGCGTATGGCCGGCAGTCCGGCGGCGAAGTCCCGGAGCAGGGCACGCGTCGTCCGTTCGGTATCGCCGGACGCGGTCGACGTCCTGCGGGCGGTGTAGCGCGACTCGAGCAGCGCCTGGTCGAGCAGTGTGTGCAGCGCCGAATCGAGTGTCCGGGCGACGTAGAAATCCTCGCTTTCGTGGCGCAGGTCCGAAGGCCCCAGCCGCAGCGGGAAGAGAACGCCCTTCAGGCATTCGACAACGCCGGCCAGCGCGTTGCGCGACGGGAACTCCCGTCCCGTCGGCTCGCGGGCGCGGCCTTGCGAGTCGCGCCACGCGATCCGCGTGCGCTGCAGTGCCTGCACCACTTCGTTTACCTCGAAACCTGACATGAAACCTCCGTTGTCGTCGTGCGGACCGGCCGCCCGGCGGCGGGGATGCGCGGGGCAGGGCGCCAGAGCGTGTCATGCACTTCGACGTACCCGCGAAAGCCGGGGAGAGGCCCGGCGGCAAGGCGCAGGACGCGCCGCGGTATGGATACCGCAAGCGGACTGCAACGCGGCGGCCGGGCCTCTGCCCGGCTTTCCCGAAGGACGGGTCCCGCAGGCAGGCGCTCGCGGCGTTGCGGCCCTGGCCCAGGCACGAGCCTCGGGCGGCGGCCCGCGCCTTGCGATCGCCCGCCCGCGGGACCCACGCGGGTACGTCGAAGTGCATAACACGCTCTAGTGAATCACTGTAAGCGCGCGGTGCCTGTCGCCAAATGCGAAAAACGATGAACCTCGGAGCCACGCAGCCACGCAGCCACGCAGCCACGCAGCCACGCAGCTGATTTGTGCAGGGCGAAGGGACCGGCGGGTGCGGCAACGCCCGCACCGCTTTCGGGCACTCGGCCGACGTGCCGCACGGGCCGGGCCGGTCATATTGCCGGCCAACCCCTTTTTGCAACGGCCTCCTACGACCATGACCTCTTGCCTCATCACCGCCGTCGGCCCCACCACCAGCCGCGCCTACCGCTGCGTTTGCGGCAAGCCCCTGTTCCTGCGCAACAGCCTGTGCCTCAACTGCGGTCGCTCGCTGGGCTACGACCCGGCCATGCGGACCGTGGTGGCGATCGAGCCCGGCGTGCAGCCCGGCGACTGGGTGATCTCCGGCACCGGCTCCGACCGCATCGTGCACCGCTGCGCCAATCTGGAGGCGCCCTCGGCCTGCAACTGGCTGATCCCCGGCGGCACGACCGCCCACCGGCACACGCCGCACAACCTGGATCCGGGCTTCTGCCTCTCGTGCAGCACTACCCGCACTATCCCCGACCTTGCCAAGGAAGAGAACCGTGAACTGTGGCGCAAGCTGGAGATCGCCAAGCGCCGCTTGCTGTCGCAGCTGCTGGCCCTGGCACTGCCGATCGAGACCCGCAAAGAGCGGCCCAACGGTTTGATGTTCGACATGGTGGAACAGGTCCCCGGCGGCCCCAAGGTGCTGACCGGCCACGACGAAGGCCTGATCACCCTCAACATCGATGAGGCCGACGACGCGCGGCGCGAGAAGATCCGTGCCGAGATGCGCGAGTCGTACCGCACGCTGCTCGGCCACTTCCGGCACGAGATCGGCCACTACTACTGGGATCGCCTGGTGCGTGACACCGTCTGGCACCAGCCGTACCGCACGCTCTTCGGCGACGAATCGGTCGACTATGGCGAATCCTTGAAGCGCCATTACGAGAACGGCCCGCCGGCCGACTGGCCGCTGCACTACGTCACCAGCTACGCCACCACCCACTCCTGGGAAGACTGGGCCGAGACCTGGGCGCACTACCTCCACATGGCCGACACGGTGGACACCGCCGTCAGTTTCGGCATCGATGCGAACAACGTCGATATCGAAAGCGATCCGTACACGCTGGACGACCTATGGCGGCCCGACCATCCGAACGCCGCCGCCTTCCTCGCCTTCCTCAATTCCTGGATCGTGCTGACCCACGCGCTCAACGAGCTGACCCGCAGCATGGGCCAGCCCGACTACTACCCCTTCATCCTGCCGCGCGAGGCGATCGCCAAGCTACAGTTCATCCATGAGGTGGTGCGCTCGTACAGCGTGCCGGCAGCGGCGCTCGGCGTGGAGGAAACGGCAGCGGATTTCGACGACAGCAAGGCAGAGCCCGAGGCGCGCGCGGCCTGACGTACGTCCGACCGTGGCGCGGTACAGGCCGGGCGGCGTGGAGAGACGAATGCTATAAAAAATATAGCTGGATGTCGTTGCCGCACGACGACCTCGGCCATTTTTGATCCGGTATCGATCAACCGATCGACATCAGGCTCGCGTTTCCACCGGTGGCCGCCGTGTTCACGCTGGTCGAGCGCTCGACCAGCAGTCGTTCGAGCGGCAGGTCGCGCTCGCCGGGGCGGCAGGCGACGACACCGACGATGGCACCGGGCCGCTCCGCCAGCCGCCGGGTCCAGTCGAGCAGCGCGGGCGCATCGCCGTGGTGGAGGACCGCGTCGAAGTCTTCCTCCAAGAGGCGCGCCTCGGCCGCCTGGTCGATCCGCGCCTGCACATCGGCCGGCAGGCGCGCCCGCAGCGCCGGTGCCGCGGCCGACCACAGGGCGCGGCTGCCCACGGCCAGCACGGCGGCGAGCTGCGTCAGCCGGTCGGCGGGATCGTCCGCCAGACACAGCACCCGTGTGCGGGCCGCCAGGGTGTAGACGTTTCGTTCCCCGGTGGCACCCTGCAGTTCCAGAGCAGCGCCGCTGCGGGACTGGCCTGCGAAACGGGTGCAGAGGGCCGCTACCGACGCGAGCCCCTCGGCTGTCAGCCAGCGCTGCAGCGACGCCAGGGCCGGGCGTGCGGGCGGCGGCGGGTCTATGGCCGCGGCACCTGCGACTCGGTCATGCGGCGGCATCAGCGCGAGTGCCCGCGCCTGCGTGTCCTCCGGCCGCGAAGCCAGCAGGCGGTAGAGGTACAGCGGCCCCCCGGCCTTGGGGCCGGTACCCGACAGGCCCTCTCCGCCGAAGGGCTGCACGCCGACGACGGCGCCCACCATGTTGCGGTTCACATAGCGGTTGCCTGCATGCGCCGCGGCCAACACCCGGGCGATGGTTTCGTCGATCCGGGTGTGCAGGCCCAGCGTCAGGCCGTAGCCGGTGGCGGCGATCTGGTCCAGCAGCGCGCCGATGTCTTCGCGCCGCCATCGCACCACGTGCAGCACCGGGCCGAAGACCTCGCGCTGCAGTTCGCCGGCGTGGTCCAGCTCGATCAGGGTCGGCACGACGAAGGTGCCTGCGGCCGCCGCGTCCTGGCCGGCGGCGGCGCGGAACACGGTGCAGCCCCGGGCGGCCATCGCCGCGATGTGCCGCTCGATGCCGTCGCGGGCCTCGGCGTCGATCACCGGGCCCACGTCGGTCGACAGCACCGCCGGGTCGCCCAGGCGGAGTTCGGCCATCGCGCCGCGCAGCATCCGCAGGATGCGGTCGGCCGCGTCTTCCTGCACGCACAGCAACCGCAGTGCCGAGCAGCGCTGGCCCGCGCTGTCGAAGGCCGAGGCGAGCACGTCGGCCACCACCTGCTCGGCCAGCGCGGACGAGTCGACGATCATCGCGTTCTGGCCGCCGGTCTCGGCGATCAGGGGCACCGTTCGCCCGTCGGCGGTGAGCCGGCCTGCCAGCGTCTTCTGCAGCAGCCGCGCGACCTCGGTCGAGCCGGTGAAGAGCACGCCCTGGATCCGCGCATCCGCGATCAGCCGGGCGCCCACCGTCGCGCCGTCGCCGGGCAATAGCTGCAGGGCCGCGCGCGGAATGCCCGCCTGCCACAGCCGGCGCAGCGCGTGCGCGGCCACGAGCGGCGTCTGTTCGGCGGGCTTGGCCAGCACCGTGTTCCCGGCCGCCAGCGCGGCCGCGACCTGCCCCACGAAAATGGCCAGCGGAAAATTCCAGGGGCTGATGCAGACCACCGGCCCCAGGGGCCGGTGCGCGTCCACCCTGAAGTCACGACGCACCTGCGCCGCGTAGAAGCGCAGGAAATCGACGGCTTCGCGCACCTCGGCGACCGCGTTGGAGGCGATCTTGCCCGCCTCGCGCGCCAGCAGGCCCAACAGTTCGGGCATGTCCGCCTCGAGCGCGGCGGCGGCGCGGTCGAGCGCATCGGCCCGCTCGGCCGGGTGCGTCGCGGCCCAGGCGACCGCATGGCCGGCGGCTGCCGCGACGGCCGCGTCCACATCTTCCGCGGACGATTCCTGCACATGGCCGACGACGTCGCTACGGCATGCCGGGTTGCGCACGGCGACCGGCGCCGGCGACGCCACGGGTGCGCAGGCCGTGAGCGGGCCGGCGGACGCCTGCCGGGCGTGCGCCGCCTGCATCGACCCGGCCAGCGTCGCGAGCGTGCGGTCGTCGGCCAGGTCCAGCCCGAGCGCATTGGCGCGCAGCGAGCCGTAGAGCGCCGCCGGCAGCGGGATCGCAGGATGCGGCGAACCCGCGTGGCCTTCGGCGTCGGCGAGCCGATCGACCGCGGCGACCGGGTCTTCGACCAGCACAGCGAGCGGGATGGTCGGGTCGGCGATGCGGTTGACGAAAGAGGTGTTGGCGCCGTTCTCCAGCAGCCGGCGGACCAGGTAGGCGAGCAGGGTCTCGTGGGTGCCGACCGGGGCGTAGATCCGGCACGGCCGGCCCAGCCCGCCCTGCGACGGGTGGCCGACCACCTGCTCGTACAGCGGCTCGCCCATGCCGTGCAGGCACTGGAACTCGTACTGCCCCGGCGCGTAGCCGGCAGGCCCCGCCATCTCGTGGATCGCCGCGACCGTGTGGGCGTTGTGCGTGGCGAACTGCGGATAGACCGCATCGGGCGCATCCAGCAGCTTGCGCGCGCAGGCCAGGTAGGAGACGTCGGTGTGCGCCTTGCGGGTGTAGACCGGATAGCCCGACTGGCCGTCGACCTGGGCGCGCTTGATCTCGCTGTCCCAGTAGGCCCCCTTCACCAGGCGCACCATCAGCCGGTGGCCGCTGCGCCGCGCCAGGTCGACCACGCAATCGACCACCTGCCCGCAGCGCTTCTGGTAGGCCTGGATCACGAAGCCGATGCCGTCCCAGCCGGCCAGTTCGGGTGCGAAGCAGAGGCGCTCCAGCAGGTCGAGGGACAGCTCCAGCCGGTCGGACTCCTCGGCGTCGATGTTCAGGCCGATGTCGTGGCGGCGCGCCTGGACGGCCAGGGCGTGCAGCGTCGGATACAGCTCCCGCATCACCCGGTCGTACTGGGCGCGGCCGTAGCGTGGGTGCAGGGCGGAGAGCTTGATCGAGATGCCCGGCCCCTGCTGCACGCCGCGGCCGGCGCAGGCGCGGCCGATCGCGTCGATCGCCTCCTGGTAGTCCCGCAGGTAGCGGGCGGCGTCGGCCGCCGTGAGCGCCGCCTCGCCCAGCATGTCGTAGGAATAGCGAAAGCCCTGCGCCTCCCGGGTGCGGGCATGGGCCAGCGCATCGGCGATGGTCTCGCCGGTCACGAACTGCTCGCCCATCATGCGCATCGCGCGCTCGACGCTCATGCGGATCAGCGGCTCGCCGCCCCGGCCGATCAGCCGCGCCAGAGCGGACGACAGGCCCGATTCGCTGTGCGTCGCCACCAGCTTGCCGGTCAGCAGCAGGACCCAGGTCGCGGCGTTCACGAACAGCGACGGGCTCTTGCCCAGGTGCTGCCGCCAGTCGCCGTGGGCGATCTTGTCGCGGATCAGCGCGTCGCGGGTGGCGGCGTCGGGGATGCGCAGCAGCGCCTCGGCCAGGCACATCAGGGCGACGCCTTCCTGCGACGAGAGCGCGTACTCCTGCAGCAGCCCCTGCACGATGCCGGCGCGGCCGGCGTCGGCCTTGCGATCGCGCAGCGTGCCGGCCAGCCGTTCGGCAAGGACCTGGGCCGAACGTGCCGTGTCGGGCGGCAGCCGGGCCAGGGCGAGCAGCAGCGCCAGGGCCTCCGGTTCGGCGATGCGCGTCGCCGCGGTGATGGCGGCGCGCAGGGGCCGCGCCCGGCTCTCCAGACCAGTGGCGAAGGGCTGGGGCGACGAGGGAGAGGACAGGATGCTCATGGCGCCGAAGGTAGTGGATCGCGGGATGACGGGCCGTCGTCTGCGGTTCGGAACTTCGATAGTGCGCGACCAGGCCGAATTAAATCCGGTCCATGACCAGCCCAACAGACAGAGCCGACCGCAGGCAGGGCGTGTCCGGCGCGCTGAAGGTCGCGAAGCATCGTCCGTCCGCATTCGCCCAAGACGGTGGTGGCCATCAGGTAATCCGGGTTGTCCAGTCGCGCTGAGCGGTTACCCGTGGTGTCGGCAAGACGATTCCCAAGAGCGCCGCAAAATTCTCCATATTTCTCTGTTTTCTTGTTTGAATAGGGTTTAACTTCGCGCACTTCTTTACACGAGCGACACAGTCTCGGGAGGAATGGCGATGGCGGATGGCAGTGCTGAATCGGGCATGCAGAGCGGGTCGGTAGAAGAACCCACGGGGAATCCTCCAGCATTTATAGATGGCACGCTAACAATATCCCGCCGAGACCGAGCATTGGCCGTACTCTGCACTGTCTGCCGCGTCCTGCATATCGCAGCCGACCCACCGGCTCTGGCGTATCTGCTATGGAAAGAAGATAGCGACGATCGGTTGGACGGCGACTACTCCGCCGCCCCGGCAGAGGGCCAGGAGGCCGTGCAAACGGCACTTGCAGCCTGCGGAGGCAACCATGCTATTGAAAGAGTAGCAGCATGCCGAAGCAGATCAACGACTAGAAGGCGATTACATCTACAGGAAAGAAGACAGAACCGCCCTTGGCACGCAGCCGCCAGCAAAGGGCAGGTGACGCCATGAAAACCCCGCACCGAATACCAACCCGCATGCGCATCGGACTGCTCTGCCTGCTGTTGGCCCTGGCCGGCGGCACCAGCGCATCCGGGCATGCCGCGACAGCCACCGTCACCACAGCCGTCGAACAACAGTCGATGAAAGAACGCCAGCGCATCGCCGGCGAGATGTTTCAGGAGCTGTGCAAGAAGTCGGGCGTTTTTATTCACCGCACGGTGGAGAACGTGGAGGGCGTTTTTCTGATGAGGCTGCGGCCCGATAAACTCAACTTTGAGAATAAGTATGCACTGGATGACCCTTATGGTCGTGATGTTGGCGGAAAAGGATATATCGAATTATTTTTGAAAAGCTATTATGACGGTTGGCCACAGATTGCTGCCGGTCAAAATCCTCCCACGAATAGATTTGGTTATCAATACGTCGAAGCAATAGACCCCTCGGACGGCGTTAGGTACCGCTACAACGGCTCCGTCAAAGCCGTGAGAAAAAAGGATGTAACTGCGCCGGACGTTCAAGCGAATATCAAGCGAAACGATTGGGCGGGCGCTCTCCTTGGCTACTGGCTGCAAATAACGCATGTCCTGAGTTCGCACCGCGCCATGGATTTACCGTACGAACCTCTCAAACTGTCCGTTTTGTCAATCAATCTTTGAAGCCAAGGAAAGTTAAAAAATGATCGCACCGACCATCGCAGAATACCTGTCTTATGGCAACCTGCAAATCGCAGCCGAATCATTCATTCGTGATGAAAAAACCATTTGGACGGTGGACAATCTGCGCGATCGCGCATTGACGGGCGGTACCCGGGCCGACACGTTCGTCGGCTTCGACTTCCGCGATGACCGTTTGACAGGCGGCGCTGGCGATGACGCGCTTCAGGGCGCAGGCGGAAGCGACGTGCTGTCGGGAGATGCCGGCGACGACACGCTCGACGGCGGTCTGGGAGATGACGTCTACCTTTTGCGTCTCGGCGACGGGCACGATGTGATCCGCAACACGGGCGGCGCGGACACGCTGCGATTCGGGCCCGGCATCGACGCCGAGAATCTGAGATTGATTCGCACGTCCACCCCCCTTCCTGCCAAGGAATTTTTTCAACCGACGACGCGGTTCTCGGTTGCCGATTCTCTGATGGTGGTACTGCCGAATGGAGAGCAGGCGTGGATCCCGGATTACTTCGCATCGGAGAACGCCATCGAGACATTAGAGTTCGAAAACGGGCGCGGTGGAATATCCAGGATATACAAAGTCGCATCACCGATATGCAGGGTACCGCGAACGCCATGCAGGGCACCGCGGGCGATGACAGTTATTTGGTAGACCCTGTTTCCGACACGATCGGCGAAAGCGCGAACGAGGGCACTGACACCGTCAGCAGTTCGGTATCGTATGGTTTGCCGGACAATGTGGAGCGGCTCGTGCTGACGGGCCCGCTGGACCTCGTCGGCATCGGAAACAGCTCCGACAACGTGATTATCGGAAAATCCGGAAATAATATTTTTGAATGGTGGCGAAGGCACGGATCGCCTTGTAGGAAGCGCCGGCGACGACAGCTACATCGATCTCTCGATTAATAGAGGGGCCTACTCGGAAGGTGCGCTGATCGAATCCCCATCGGAAGGAAACGACACCCTCTATCTGGATGCAAAAAACCGCACCCTCGATGAGAATGTCGAAAATCTTGTTTTGATAGGCTGGAAGCAGAATACGGTTTATTATCAAGGTTACTACGGCTATCTCCCGACCTATCTCGCATATGATGGCAAAGGCTCAGATAATATAATCAAGCTTGTTGGCAATAGCGAGAATAATACGATCGATGCGACCAATTATCCGGTGGTCTGGTTCTCAATGGTGGCGGTGGCGACGACATGCTTATCGGCGGGGGGAAGATGATTATTATGTAGTCGATGATGAGGCCGATCGGGTGATCGAGTCTACAGACATGTCGAAAAATGACACGATCATATCGTCGTCGACGAGGACAAGGCGGATGTGCTGACCTACTCCGCCGCTTTGGCGACAGGGGCTGCCCTGCCGGGCTGGTTGGCATTCGACGCCGGCAAGAAGACCTTGACCGGCACGAGTACCGCAACCGCCGGGACTTTCGACAGACGGCGGTGCCGGTGCGGACACCATGACGGGCTTGGCCGGAGACGACACCTACTGGGTCGACAACACGGCGGACAGGGTGGTGGAAGCGGCCAACGCGGGCACCGATACGGTGGTGTCGAGCGTGAGCTACACCCTTTCGGCGAATGTGGAAAATCTGACGCTCACCGATTCGGCCGCGATCAACGGCACCGGCAACAACCTGGACAACGCGCTACAGGGCAATGCGGGGGCCAACACGCTGACGGGCGGCGCCGGAGCGGACTATCTCGACGGCGCCGCGGGAGCCGATGTGCTGGTGGGCGGTGCGGGCAACGATACCTACTGGCTTGCCCGCGGATATGGTGTGGACACGATTCAGGAGAACGACAGCACCGGCGGAAATCAGGACGTCGCGAGGTTCGCGAACGACATCTCTTCCAGAAAGCTGTGGTTCCGCAAATCCGGCAACCAGCTGGAAGCAAGCGTCATCGGCACTGGAGACAAATTCATGGTGAGCGACTGGTACTCGGTCTCCAAAACCCAGGTCGAGCGCTTCGACGCGGGCGACGGCAAAGACCCCACCAAATGGTGGCGCGGTCGTGAGGTTGATCTGGGGTCGGCGGCGTGACCCCCGACGACCTCCGCGCCTGGCAGGCGCACATGGGCTACACGTACGACACCGCAGCCGCTGCGCTCGGCATCAGCCGCGGCAGCTACGCGGACATGGTGGCCGGCCGCAGTCGGACATCTGGCAAGCTGCTTGCGATCAGCCGGCGGACGGCGCTGGCCTGTGCGGCGCTGGCGGCAGGGCTTTCGGAGTGGGACTCTGACCATCACCGAACGAGCAAATGCGGGCCGCCTGCAGATGAGCATCCAAATCCCACGGTGGGAATATAAAGAAGGCTCCGCTACTAAATGAATAGCAGCGGAGCCTTACTGTGTCTGGTGGGACGTGCGGGGGTCGAACCCACGACAAACGGATTAAAAGTCCGCTGCTCTACCAACTGAGCTAACGTCCCTCTGAAGGGCTTTACCGGCTGCGCCGGCAGCAGCAAAGCCTACGATTATAGCTGCTGCGGGACCGCTTTTTGCGCCCGCCGCCGCGCGATCGACTTAAACGGCCATGATCGAGACGGCCTTGGTGACCAGATAGCCCTCCATCGCCTCGGGGCCGCCTTCGGAACCGTAGCCCGAATCCTTGACACCGCCGAACGGCATTTCGGGTGTCGGCGCGGCGGGCTGGTTGATCCAGAGCATGCCGACTTCCATCTGCTGGCTCAGCAGGTGGGTGTTCTTGACCGAGCGGGTGAAGGCGTAGCCGGCCAGGCCGTAGGGCAGGCGGTTGGCCTCGGCGATCGCGTCTTCGAGCTTGTCGAAGCCGCGGATCGCTGCGATCGGGCCGAAGGGCTCGTTGTTGAACACGTCGGCGTCGAGCGAAACGTCGGTCAGCACGGTGGGCGCGAAGAAGTTGCCGTCGTTGCCGACGCGCTCGCCCCCGGTGGCTACCTTGGCGCCGGTGTTGCGGGCGTCGTCCAGGATCTTGGCCATCGCGCTCAGGCGGCGCGGGTTGGCCAAGGGGCCCAGAGTGGTGCCGTCGGCGGCGCCGTCGCCCAACTTGAGGCTTTCGGCGTGCTCGACCATCAGCTGGGTGAATTCTTCGCGCACGCTGTTGTGGACCAGAAAACGCGTCGGCGAGATGCAGACCTGGCCGGCATTGCGGAACTTGGCGCCGCCCGAGGCCTTCACCGCCAGGGCCACGTCGGCGTCTTCGGCCACGATCACCGGCGCGTGGCCACCCAGCTCCATCGTGGCGCGCTTCATGTGCGCGCCTGCCAGGGCGGCCAGTTGCTTGCCGACCGGGGTGGAGCCGGTGAAGGTCACCTTGCGGATGACCGGATGCGGGATCAGGTAGCCCGAGATTTCCGCCGGGTCGCCGAAGACCAGGCCCACGGTGCCGGCCGGTATGCCGGCGTCGACGAAGGCGCGCAGCAAGGCAGCCGGCGATGCCGGAGTTTCTTCGGGCGCCTTGACCAGGAAGGAGCATCCGCTGGCCAGCGCCGCGCCCAGCTTGCGGACGATCTGGTTGATCGGAAAGTTCCAGGGCGTGAACGCGGCGACCGGGCCGATCGGCTCCTTCAGCACATGCTGCTGCGCCAGCAGGTTGCGCGAGGGCACGATGCGGCCGTACACGCGGCGGCCCTCGTCGGCGAACCATTCGATGATGTCGGCACCGGCCAGGACTTCACCCTTGGCCTCGGCCAGCGGCTTGCCCTGTTCGGCGGTGAGCAGCTGGGCGATGTCGCCGGCGCGTTCGCGCAGCAGGGCGGCAGCCTTGCGCATCGTGGTGGCGCGTTCGTTGGCGGGGATCTTGCGCCAGGCCTCGAAACCCTTCTGGGCGGCAGCCAGTGCGCGGTCCAGGTCGGGTATGCCGGCGAAGGCGACCTTGCCGATCGGCTTGCCGGTGGCCGGGTTGACGACGTCCTGGGTCTTGCCGCTGGCGGCATCGCACCACTGGCCGTCGATCAGGAGTTGGGTGTCGGTATAGCTGAAGGTCATGCAGATTCCTTGGAGGAGGCGAGCGCCCGCCGGGCGCTGCAGGGTGAAGGCGTGCCGCCATGCCCGGGGCAGGAACCGGGGGAGGGCGGATGCGCCGAGGATCACCGAACATGTTACAAGACCATCGTGTCGGCCGCTCGCGCGGCTGCCAGACGCCAGTACCGGCGACTCAGGTTCCCAGGGCTTCGAGCTGGGTGGTCAGCTCCAGCCAGCGGTCTTCCAGCCGACCCGATTCGGTGGTGACGGCCTTCAGCCGCTTGCCGGCATCGGCGATCTCGGCCGGTGCCAGGGTCTGCTGCATCCGGGCTTCGAGCGCCGACTGCTCGTGCTGCAGCGCCGCCATGCGCGTCTCCAGCTGCTCCATTTCGCGCTTGAGCGGGCGGGCGGCCGAGGCCGATTGCTGGCGGGCCTGGGCATCGTTCTGGCGCTGCGCTTTCGACGACGCGCCCTTGGCCTCGGAGGCCGCTGCCGCTGCCGCGGGCGCCGGGACTGCGACCGGGGCCACGGCGGCGCGCTCGGCCGTCTTGGCCTCTTCGCGCATGCGCTTGGCCTCGTCGAGCAGATAGCGCTGGTAGTCGTCCAGGTCGCCGTCGAACGGTCCGACCACGCCCCGGCCGACCAGCCAGAACTCGTCGCAGACCGAGCGCAGCAGTGCCCGGTCGTGGCTGACCAGCATGAGAGTGCCTTCGAACTCGTTGAGCGCCATCGCCAGCGCCTCGCGCGTCGCCAGGTCCAGGTGGTTGGTGGGCTCGTCGAGCAGCAGCAGATTGGGACGCTGCCAGACCATCATGGCCAGCACCAGCCGCGCCTTCTCTCCGCCGCTCATGGTGCCGACGGCCTGCTTGACCATGTCGCCGCTGAAGTTGAAAGTGCCCAGGTAACTGCGCAGGTCCTGCTCGCGCGAGGGCTGCTTGGCGTCGGCGCCCATCTCGCGGGCCAGCCGGATCATGTGCTCCAGCGGTGTGTCCTGGGGCCGCAGCACGTCGAGTTCCTGCTGCGCGAAGTAGCCGATCCGCAGGCCCTTGCCCTCGATGATCTCGCCGGCGATCGGCGCCATGTCGTGGGCCACCGTCTTCACGAAGGTCGACTTGCCCTGGCCGTTGGCGCCCAGGATGCCGATGCGCTGGCCGGCCAGCACCGACTTGCTGACGCCCTGCAGGATGATCTTGGGCGCCGCGCCTTCTTCCTCGGCCGCATAGCCGAAGGACGCGTCGGTGATCGACATCATCGGGTTGGGGATGTTGCCCGGCTCCTTGAACTCGAAGGTGAACTCGGCCTCGGCCAGCAGCGGCGCGACCTTCTCCATCCGCTCGAGCGCCTTGACCCGGCTCTGCGCCTGTTTGGCCTTGCTGGCCTTGGCCTTGAAGCGGTCGATGAACTTCTGCAGGTGGGCGATCTTGTCCTGCTGCTTGCTGAAGGCCGACTGCTGCTGCTCCATCTGCAGCGCGCGCATTTCCTCGAACTTGCTGTAGTTGCCGCCGTAGCGGTTGAGCTTGGCATGCTCGATGTGCATCGTCACGTCGGTGATCGCGTCGAGGAATTCGCGGTCGTGGCTGATCACGATCATGGTACCGGCGTAGCCCTTCAACCACGATTCGAGCCAGACCAGCGCGTCCAAATCCAGGTGGTTGGTGGGCTCGTCGAGCAGCAGCAGGTCCGACGGGCACATCAGCGCGCGGGCCAGCTGCAGCCGCATCCGCCAGCCGCCGGAGAAGCTGTCGACCGGCTGGTCCAGCTCGCTGGACTTGAAGCCCAGGCCCTGGATCAGCGCCTGGGCGCGGGGCACCGCGTCGTACTCGCCGGCGTCGGCCAGGTCGGTGTAGGCGTGGGCGATGGCCATGCCGTCGTCGGCGGCCTCGGCCGCGGCCAGCAGGGCGCGCAGTTCGCCCAGGCGGGTGTCGCCGGCCAGCACGAAGTCGGTGGCCGACTCCGACGTTTCGGGCATGTCCTGCGCCACCTGCGCCATGCGCCAAGCCGCAGGCCGGTGGAAATCGCCGCCGTCCTCGTGCAGGGTGCCGTTGAAGAGCGCGAACAGCGTCGACTTCCCCGCGCCATTGCGGCCGACCAGCCCCACCTTCTCCCCGGGGTTGATGACGACCGAGGCCTGGTCGAGCAGCAGCTTGGCGCTGCGGCGAAGAATGACGTTCTTGAGTGTGATCATGAAAAATAAGGGGCGAGCGGACGGGCCGCCCGGCACAGGCCGGCCACCGCGCAGGCGCGGCCGCGCGTGGCGGAAAACCGGCGCGCGGAAGGCGCCGAACGGCGCATTTTCGCCCATCGGCGCGGGGCCGGTCGAAAGACCGCTCGTCGTCTTGCGCCTAAGGTTGGCGATCCGGGGCTCTCCCGGAGCGACGGCGCGCCCGGAAGATGGTACTTTCGGCCCCATGCAGACCTCCGCACCCTCCTCCGCAGAAGATACGCCCGCCGCACCGTCGGCCCCACCACCGCCGCCAGCCGACGGTGCCGCGGCCGGCAGCGACCAGCCGGTCCTGGTGATCGCCGACGGCAACGACGCGCTGCAGGCCCAGCTCGGGCCGCTGCACAGCGTGCTGACCGCCGCGAGCGGAGCCGCGGGCCTGGAGCTGGCGCGCCAGCATCGCCCGGACCTGGTCATGCTCGACCTGATGCTGCCCGACATGACCGGCTTCGAGGTGCTGCGGCGGCTCAAGGTCGATGCCCGCACCGCCGAGATTCCGGTGATTTTCGTGAGCAGCCAGGCCTTCGCCGGCGACGGCGTGCGCAGCCTGGCGCTCGGCGCGGCCGATTTCGTCACCACGCCGCTCGATGCGCCGGTGGTCGCCGCCCGGGTCGCCACCCAGCTGCGCCTGTCGGCCTACCGCAGGGAGGTGGAGGAACTGAGCCAGCAGGACGCCGTCACCGGCGTGGCCAACCGCCGCCATTTCGACCGCATGCTGACGATGGAATGCCGGCGCGCCCAACGCGCGCAGACCCAGGTGTCGGTGGCGATGGTGGAACTCGATGCCTTCGATGCCTATGCCGACCGCCACGGTCGGGCCCTGGCGGCCGACACGCTGCGCGCGGTGGCCCAGACGCTGCGCACCAGCATCCGCCGGCCGGCCGACCTGGCCGCCCGGTATTCGGACGACCGTTTCGCGATACTGATCCCCGACACCCGCCTCGGCAGTGCCCGCAAGGTGGTGCAGGCCTTCTGCGACGCCCTGGCGGCGCTGCGGATCCCGCACGCCGCCTCCGCCGTGGCGCCGCGCGTCACCGTCAGCGTGGGCCTGGCGACCACCGAGGTGGGCGAGGACGGCGGGGGCGAGGCGGTGGCGCAACGCGCCGAAGCGCATCTGCAGCAGGCCCGCGAGGCCGGCCACAACCGGGTGGTGGCCGACGGCGACACGGCGGCGGCCTGATCCCGGGCCTGCGGCGGGCCCTGCGCTGCGGCCCGTCGCCGACGGCGGCTATCCGAACGCGCTCACCAACGCGTCGCGCGTCAGCAGCAGCACCTGGTCGTCGCCGGCCGAGGTTTCCAGCCAGACGGTCTCGAGCCCGGGAAACGCCCGCTCGAAGTGCTCCTGCTCGTTGCCGATCTCCAGCACCAGCACCGCGTCATCGGCCATGCGGGCCGGCGCGTCCCGCAGCAGGATGCGGATGAAGTCCATGCCGTCGGCGCCGCCGGCCAGGGCCATCTCGGGCTCGGCCCGGTACTCGGCGGGCAGGGCCGCCATGCTGCCGGCGTTCACATAGGGCGGATTGCACAGGATCAGGTCGTACGGCCCGCGCACGCCGGAGCATCCGTCGGAGGTCAGCAGCGTGATCCGGTCCTGCAGCGCGTGCCGGTCGACGTTGATCCGCGCCACAGCCAGCGCGTCGGCCGAGAGGTCGGCCGCGTCCACCGCCACGTCGGGGTAGGCCATCGCCGCCAGCACCGCCAGGCTGCCGTTGCCGGTGCACAGGTCCAGCACCCGGCGGGTGTGTTCGCCCAGCCAGCCGTCGATGCCGCCGTCGGCCAGCAGCTCGGCGATGAAGCTGCGCGGCACGATGGCGCGCTCGTCGACGTAGAAAGGCACGCCCTGCAGCCAGGCTTCGCGGGTCAGGTAGGCGGAGGGCTTGCGGGTGGCGATGCGCGCGTCCAGCAGGGCGCCGATGCGCGCGTCTTCCTCGGGCGTGACGGCGCGGTCGGCCACGCCGTCCAGGTCGTCGAGCGGCAGCGCCAGGCGCCACAGCACCAGCCATGCGGCTTCGTCGAAGGCGGTGGCGGTGCCGTGGCCGAAGGCGACGCCGGCGGCCTCCAGCTGGCGGGCGCCGGCCTGGATGCGATCGAGGACGTTCATGCGCCCACCGTCCGCCGGGACAGGTTTTCCAGGGTGCGGCGGTAGATGTTCTTGAGCGGCTCGATGTCGGCGACCGGAATGTGTTCGTCGATTTTGTGGATCATCGCGTTGGTCGGGCCGCATTCGACCACCTGGGCGCCCAGCGGCGCGACGAAGCGGCCGTCGCTGGTGCCGCCGGCGGTCGAGAGGGTGGTCTCCAGGCCGGTCTCGGCCCGGATCGCGTCGCCCACCGCGTCCAGCAGGTCGCCCGGCATGGTCAGGAAGGGCTGGCCGCCGAGGGTCCAGCGCAGCGCGTACTGCAGGCCATGCCGGTCGAGCACCGCATGCACCCGCTGCTGAAGCGATTCGGCGGTCGATTCGGTGCAGAAGCGGAAGTTGAAGTCGACCACCACCGTGCCCGGGATCACGTTGCTCGTGCCGGTGCCGCCGTGGATGTTGCTGACCTGCCAGCTGGTGGGCGGGAAGAACGCGTTGCCGGTGTCCCACTCGGTGGCGGCCAGCTCGGCCAGCGCCGGCAGCGCCTCGTGGATCGGGTTGCGGGCCAGCTGCGGATAGGCGATGTGGCCCTGGATGCCCTGCACCGTGAGCTTGCCGCTCATCGTGCCCCGGCGGCCGTTCTTGACCATGTCGCCGGTGCGCTCGACCGAGGTGGGCTCGCCGACGATGCACCAGTCGATCCGCTCGCCGCGCGCCTGCAGCGTGCGGCAGACGGCGACGGTGCCGTCGACGGCCGGGCCTTCCTCGTCGCTGGTTAGCAGCAGGGCCAGCGTCAGCGGGGTGTCGGGCGCGGCCGCCAGGTACTCCTCCAGCGCCACCACGAAGGCGGCGATCGAAGTCTTCATGTCGGCGGTGCCGCGTCCGAAGAACCGGCCGTCGCGGTGGGCCGGCACGAAGGGCGGCGTGGTCCATTCCCCGAGCGGGCCGGTCGGCACAACGTCGGTATGGCCGGCGAAGACCAGCGTTTTGGCTGTTGCTATTGAATCGATAGCTTGAAGTCGTTGCTCCGTAACGGCTGCAGCTCTTTTTGCCCACAGGTTCTGCACCCGGAAGTCGTCCGGCCCGCTGTCCATCCGCTCGCAGACGAAGCCCAGCGGTTCCAGCCGGCGCACCAGGATGTCGAGGCAGCCGGCATCGTCGGGAGTGATGGAGGGGCGGGAAACCAGTTCCTCGGCAAGCTGCAGGGTGCGCGACATCGGCGGATCGGGGATGGGAGGGGAAGGCCAATCGGGAGCGGGCCGGATGGGAAGCGGCGGGCGCGGCGGAGGCGCTCGCGCCGTCTTCTCAGTGCTTCACGTCGAGCGTGATCTCGGTGAACGACGGACTGTCGTCCACCGGTGCGACGGCCGCGGCGGCGACGGCGGCGGCGGACTTGGACGCCATCGCGAAATCGTTCTGCAGCCGCCAGACCAGGTTGGTCGGCGAGTCGGCGTAGGCCAGGCCCTCGCGGCGGTCGACGACGCCGTGGGTGATCAGGCGGGCGATGTCTTCCTCGAAGGTCTGCGAGCCCTCGGCTATGGATTTCTCCATCGCCTCCTGCACGCCGCCGAAGTCGCCGCGGGCGATCAGGTCGGCGACCAGCTTGGTGTTGAGCATCACCTCGGCGGCCGGCACCCGCGCGCCTTTGACTGTGCGCAGCAGCCGCTGCGAGACGATCGCCTTGAGCGCAGCGGCCAGGTCGCCGAGCAGGGTCGGGCGCACCTCGGCCGGGTAGAAGCTCAGCACCCGGTTGAGCGCCTGGTAGCTGTTGTTGGCGTGCATCGTGGCCAGGCACAGGTGGCCCGACTGGGCATAGGCGATCGCGGCGGACATGGTTTCGCGGTCGCGGATCTCGCCGATCAGGATCACGTCGGGCGCCTGGCGCAGCGCGTTCTTCAAAGCGATGTGCAGCGACTGGGTGTCGACCCCCACCTCGCGCTGGTTGACGATCGACTTCTTGTTGCGGAACAGGTGCTCGATCGGCTCCTCGATGGTCAGGATGTGCCCGGTGCTCGATTCGTTGCGGCTGTCGATCATCGAGGCGAGCGAGGTGCTCTTGCCCGAGCCGGTGGCGCCCACCATCAGCAGCAGGCCGCGCTTCTCCATCACCAGCTCGCGCAGGATCGGCGGCAGGTTGAGCGTCTCGAGCTTCGGAATCTCGCTGTTGATGTAGCGGATCACCACCGCGAACGAGCCGCGCTGGCGCATCGCGCTGACGCGGAATCGGCCCACGTCCTTCATCGCGAAGCCGACGTTCAGTTCGCCGGCTTCCTCCAGCTCCTCCATCCGCTGCGGCGTCAGCACCTCGGCCAGCAGGTTGCGCGGCGCTTCGAAGGGCAGCACCTGCGCGTTCACCGGAACGCATTCGCCGTTGATGCGGAGCGTGGCCGGTGCGTTGGACGAGAGATACAGGTCCGAAGCTTCCTTCTCGGCCATCAGTCGGAGGATGCGTTCCATCGTGCCCATGCGCGTGTTCCTTGGTGAAGCGGGGGAGTGGCGGTGCGTGGCCGGGGCGCCCGCCGCGCGGGCCGGCCCCGAAGCCGCGTCAGTCGCGCAGCAGGTCGTTGAGGCTGGTCTTGGCGCGGGTCTCGGCGGTCACCCGCTTGACGATGATCGCGGCGTACAGGCTGTACTTGTCGTTCTTCGGCAGCGAGCCGCCGATCACCACCGAGCCGGCCGGCACGCGGCCGTAGCTGACCGTGTCGGTGGCGCGGTCGTAGATGGGCGTGCTCTGGCCGATATAGACGCCCATCGAGATGACCGAGTTCTCTTCGACGATCACGCCCTCGACGATCTCGGAGCGGGCGCCGATGAAGCAGTTGTCCTCGATGATGGTCGGGTTGGCCTGCAGCGGCTCCAGCACGCCGCCCAGGCCCACGCCGCCGGAGAGATGCACGTTCTTGCCGACCTGCGCGCAGGAGCCGACGGTGGCCCAGGTGTCGACCATCGTGCCTTCGCCCACGTAGGCGCCGATGTTGACGTAGCTCGGCATCAGGATCGCGCCCTTGGCGATGTAGCTGCCGTGGCGGGCCACGGCCGGCGGCACCACGCGCACACCGGTGGCCTTCATCTCCTCGGCCGACAGGTGGGCGAACTTGGTCTGCACCTTGTCGTAGAAGCCCAACTGGCCGGCGCTGATGACTTCGTTGTCCTTCAGGCGGAACGACAGCAGCACCGCCTTCTTGATCCACTGGTGGACCGTCCACCGGCCGACGCCCTGGCGGGTGGCGACACGGATCTTGCCGACGTTGAGTTCGGCGATCACATGCTCGACCGCCTCGGCCGTTTCCTTGGGCGCGGAGGCGGGCGAGAGCTGGGCGCGGTCGTCCCACGCGGCGTCGATCAGGGTCTGGAGTTGCTGGGTCATGTCAAGGGCTCGGGAGGGGAAATTTCAGGAATCGAACCGGGCCGGCGGCAGGCCGCGCACGAAGGCGGCGATGCGGCGGGCGGCTTCGGTGCATTCGGCCGTCTCGGCCACCAGCGCCATGCGGAGCCGCCCGGCGCCGGGATTGCCGCCGCGCGCCTCGCGGGCCAGGTAGCTGCCGGGCAGAACGGTCACATTGTATTGAGCCAGCAGGTCGCGGGCGAAGGCCGCGTCGTCGTCGCCGTAGCGGCCCGGGATGGCGGCCCACAGGTAGAAGCCGGCGTCGGGCAGGGCCACGTCGAGCACCTCGGCCAGGATCGGCGTGACTTCGGCGAACTTGGCGCGGTATCGGGCGCGGTTCTCGACCACGTGGGCCTCTTCGCCCCAGGCGGCGATGCTGGCCGTCTGCACCACCGGGCTCATCGCGCTGCCGTGGTAGGTGCGGTAGAGCAGGAAAGCCTTGAGCAGGGCGGCGTCGCCCGCCACGAAGCCGCTGCGCAGGCCCGGCAGGTTGCTGCGCTTCGACAGGCTGGTGAAGGCCACCAGCCGGCGGAAATCGGCGCGGCCCAACTTCGCCGCGGCCTCCAGCCCGCCCAGCGGCGGCGCGTCGCGGAAGTAGATCTCGCTGTAGCACTCGTCGGAGGCGACGACGAAGCCGTGGCGGTCGCTCAGCTCGAAGAGCTTGGCCCACTCGTCCAGCGGCATCACCGCGCCGGTCGGGTTGCCGGGCGAGCAGACGAAGAGCAATTGGGTGCGGGCCCAGACCTCCTCCGGCACCGCGTCCCAGTCGACCCCGAAGTTGCGGGCCGGGTCGCTGGGTGCGTAGTAGGGCGTCGCGCCGCCCAGCAGGGCCGCGCCCTCGTAGATTTGGTAGAAGGGATTGGGGCAGACCACCGTCGCGCCGGGCCGGCTCGGGTCGAGCACAGTCTGCGCGAAGGCGAACAGCGCCTCGCGCGAGCCGTTGACCGGCAGCACCTGGGTGGCCGGGTCCAGCGCCAGGGCGTAGCGGCGCCGCAGCCAGTCGGTGAAAGCCTTGCGCAATGCCGGGTCGCCCGCGGTGGCGGGGTAGCCGGCCAGGCCGCCGCCGGGCTGTAGGGCCGCATCGGCCAGGGCCTGCTGGATGAAGCGAGGCGTGGGGTGCCTGGGCTCGCCGATGCCCAGACTGATCGGCCGCAGGCCGGCCGGGGGCGCGACGTCGGCGAAGAGTTGCCGCAGCCGCTCGAACGGGTAGGGCTGCAGTGCGGAGAGCAGGGGATTCATGGGCCGCGATTATCCGGGACGCGCGGCGCGCTGCGGATGCGCTGTGGCGGCCGAGATGGTGCTGCAGTCGACCAGCAGCGTCCCGGCGGCCAGCTGCGCCAGCAGGCCTGCACCGCCCAGGTAGAGGCTCTCGACGTGCGCGCTGGCGGGCAGCATGCTGACGACCACCTCGGCGCCGGCCGCGGCTTCGGCAGCAGATGCGGCCACCGGCACGCCGTCGGCCCGCAGCCGGTCGCAGGCGGCGGCCGAGAGGTCGAAGGCCCGCACCGCGTGGCCCGCCTTGTGCAGGTTGAGGGCCATCGGGCCGCCCATGTTGCCGAGTCCGATGAAGGCGATATCCATGGTCGCGTCTCCTTTTTTATGAACCGAATGTGCCTGTGGCCGGCGCCGTTCGTCGGCCTGCAGCTATCTAAATAATAGCAATCAGCGGAGCGCGTCCGGCGCGCCGTCTTCCAGCATCCGGCGGGCCACGATCACCCGCATGATCTCGTCGGTGCCTTCCAGGATCTGGCGCGCCCGGGTGTCGCGCACCAGCCGCTCCAGCGGGTAGTCGTGCGGGTAGCCACAGCCGCCGTGCAGCTGCAGCGCCTCGTTGCAGACACCAAGCCCGACGTCGGTCGCGAAGCGCTGGGCCATCGCGCAGTAGGTGGTGGCGTCGGGGTCTGCCGCGTCGAGCTTGCTGGCGGCCAGTCGCACCATCTGGCGGGCGGCGACCAGCTCGGTCGCCATGTCGGTCGGTCAGTTCGAAGTTCATGGCGTGGGGCTCCGGTGGCCCGGCTCGATCTGGGCGGTGCGGGCGCGACTCGCCTTTTCCAAGGCTTCACTGGAGGCTGATGGTGGTGTTGACGCCTTGCGAGACGGTGCCGTCGTCGAACCAGCGCGCCGTGACCGTCTTGGTCTGGGTATAGAACTGGATCACCTGCTTGCCGTAGGGCCCCAGATCGCCCAGCTTGGAGCCGCGCGAGCCGGTGAAGGAGAAGAGCGGCACCGGCACCGGGATCGGCACGTTGATGCCGACCTGGCCGACGTCGATTTCTTCCTCGAACCGGCGGGCGGCGGCGCCCGACCGGGTGAAGATCGAGGTGCCGTTGCCGTTGGGATTGGCGTTGATCAGCGCGATGGCCTCGTCGATCGTGTCGGCCGAGGCGATGCACAGCACCGGGCCGAAGATCTCCTGGTCGTAGATCGCCATGCCGGGCTTCACGCCCGAGAAGATCGTCGGGCCGACGAAGTTTCCCTTCTCGAAGCCGGCCACCGCGGCGCCGCGGCCGTCGAGTTCCAGCGTGGCGCCGTCGGCCTCGCCGCGTGCGATGAAGCCGGTGATCCGCTCGTGCGCGGCGCACGAGATCACCGGGCCGACGTCTACGCCTCGCTCGGTGCCGGCGCCGATCTTGAGGGTTCTGGCCTTGGCGACCAGCGCGGGAATCCACTGCCGGGCCTCGCCCACCAGCACCGCGACCGAGACCGCCATGCAGCGTTGCCCGGCCGCGCCGAAGGCGGCGCCGACCAGGGCGTCGAGCGTCTGCTCCTTGTGCGCGTCGGGCATCACGATCGCGTGGTTCTTGGCGCCCATCATGCACTGCACCCGCTTGCCTGCCGCGATGCCGCGGTGGTAGACATGGGTGCCCACCCGGGTCGAGCCGACGAAGGAGATCGCCTCGATGTCCGGATGGTCGCAGATCGCGTTGACCGCGGCTTCGCCGCCGTGGACGACGTTGAGCACACCCTGGGGAACGCCGGCTTCCAGCGCCAGTTCGCAGAGCCGCATGGTGACCATCGGGTCCTGCTCCGAGGGCTTCAGCACGAAGGTGTTGCCGGTGGCGATCGCCATCGGGAACATCCAGAGCGGGATCATGGCCGGGAAGTTGAACGGGGTGATGCCGGCGCAGACGCCCAGCGGCTGCAGCAGGGTGTAGGTGTCGACGCCATGGGCCACGTTGGTCGCCCGCTCGCCCATCTGCAGGGTGCCGATGTTGGCGGCGTGCTCCACCACCTCCAGGCCGCGGAAGATGTCGCCCTCGGCGTCGGAAAGGGTCTTGCCCTGCTCGGCGGTCAGCAGGGCCGCCAGCTCGGCCATATGTCCGCGGATCAGCTGCTGGTACTTGAGGAAGATGCGGGCGCGGGTGCCGATCGGGGTCTTGCGCCAGGTCTTGAAGGCGTCGCGGGCCGAGGCGACGGCCCGCTCGATCTCTTGCGCGGTGGCGAAGGGCACACGGGCCAGCACCTCCTGCGTGGCGGGGTTGACCACGTCGCGCCATTCGGTCGTCTTCGACTCGAGGAACCGGCCGCCGATCAGCAGCTTGACTGTGGGCGCGAGGACTTCGGGGGGGCGGGCGTTCATGTGTCGGTCTCCTGGAAGGGGGCTGTCGTTCTGCGCGCGGCGCGCAGCCGCCGGACCGGAATCAGGCCATCCTAGCTTTGCGGATCCGTCGTGACAATCGCCGTGCGAACGCGAGTGCCGGCACGTAGGCAAGCCCCGGTAGGCAAATTGCTCGGTTGTCCGGCACCCACCATCGGCTTCATGCGGTAGGCTTTCGGCGATCGATCCGCCCGACTGGCCCTTCCCCGAGACACGCGACCTATGCCACACAATCTCCAGACCCACCAACTGGTCCGACGTTCCATGGCCCTCGTACTGGCCGGTGGGCGGGGATCCCGGCTCAAGGAGCTGACCGACCGTCGCGCCAAGCCGGCGGTGTACTTCGGCGGCAAGTTTCGCATCATCGATTTCGCGCTCTCCAACTGCCTGAACTCGGGCATCCGGCGGATGGCGGTGCTCACGCAGTACAAATCCCATTCGCTGCTGCTCCATCTGCAGCGCGGCTGGAGCTTCCTGCGGCCCGAACTGAACGAAATGGTCGACCTGCTGCCGGCCCAGCAGCGGATCGACGAGGAGCACTGGTACCGCGGCACCTCCGACGCGATCTACCAGAACCTGGACATCGTCCGCTCGAAGCGCCCCGAGTACGTGGTGGTGCTGGCCGGCGACCACGTCTACAAGCAGGACTATTCGCTGCTGATCAAGGACCACGTCGAGGGCGGCCTGGGCTGCACCGTCGGTTGCATGGAGGTACCCCGTATGGAGGCGACGGCCTTCGGCGTCATGGCGATCGACGCCAGCCGCAAGATCGAGGCCTTCGTCGAGAAGCCGGCCGATCCGCCCGCGATGCCCGGCAAGCCCGACGTGGCGCTGGCCAGCATGGGCATCTACGTGTTCGACGCCGAATACCTGTACAAGCTGCTGGAGGCCGACGACGCCAACCCTCATAGCAGCCACGATTTCGGCAAGGACATCATCCCGCTGGCCGTCGCCGAGGGCCGGGCGCTGGCGCATCCGTTCGGCATGTCGTGCGTGCCGCAGGTCGAGGGCGTGGCGCCCTACTGGCGCGACGTCGGCACGATCGACGCCTTCTGGTCGGCCAACCTCGACCTGGCCAACATCACGCCCGAGCTGGACATCTACGACACCGACTGGCCGATCTGGACCTACTCGCAGCAGCTGCCGCCGGCCAAGTTCGTGCCCGATCGCGACGGCCAGCACGGCATGACGACCAACACCATCGTCTCGGGCGGCTGCATCGTCTCGGGCTCGAAGGTGACCAACTCGGTGCTGTTCTCCAGCGTGCGGGTGCATTCCTACTGCAACATCGACCAGGCGGTGATCCTGCCCGACGTGACCATCGGCCGCGGCTGCTGGCTGCAGAAGGTGGTGATCGACCGCAAGTGCCGCCTTCCCGACGGCCTGGTGGTGGGCGAGGACGCGGCGCTCGACGCCGCGCGCTTCCAGCGCACCGAGAGCGGCGTGGTGCTGATCACGCGCGAGATGCTCGCCAGGCTGTGACGTGGCGTCACGGGGCATGACAGGGCGGCCCGGGCCGCCCTTTGTCGTTCGGTCGGCAGCGGCATCGCGACGCGGGCACCGGCCTGCCCGGGGGCGTGCAGGCACGGTTGATGCATCATTGCGGGTCACCCACTTTCTCCTGTTTCCGGGTAGCCAATGCCTTTCACCACCGCCGTTCCGACTCCGGATTTCCAGTACGACCATCCCGACCGCGACGTCGCCGCCCTGAAGCGCGCGCTGGCCAACAAGCTGATCTACGCCGTCGGCAAGGACCCGGTCGCGGCCCGGCCCGAGGACTGGCTGCATGCGGCGCAGCTGACGGTGCGCGACCAGCTGGTCGAGCGCTGGATGGCCACCACCCGCGCCCAGTACGAGCAGGACGTCAAGCGGGTGTACTACCTGTCGATGGAATTCCTGATCGGCCGCACCTTCACCAACGCGCTGCTGGCGATCGAATCGCAGGAGACGCTGCGCCAGGCCCTGGCCGACTTCGGCGTGCGGATGGAGGACATCGGCAACCTGGAGCCCGACGCCGCCCTGGGCAACGGCGGCCTGGGCCGGCTTGCCGCCTGTTTCCTGGATTCGATGGCGACTCTGGGCGTGCCGGGCTTCGGCTACGGCATCCGCTACGAATACGGCATGTTCCGCCAGACCATCGTCGACGGCGAGCAGGTCGAGGTGCCCGACTATTGGCTGACCCACGGCTACCCGTGGGAATTCCAGCGGCCGGAGGTGGTCTACCGGGTGCGGTACGGCGGCCGGGTCGAGGGCCGCACCGAATACGGCGCGGCGCACTGGGTCGATACCCAGGACGTGCTGGCGATGGCCTACGACACGATCGTCCCGGGCTACGGCACCCAGGCTACGAACACGCTGCGGCTCTGGTCGGCGCGCGCCACCGAAGAGATCGACCTGGGTGAATTCAACCGCGGCAGCTACCGCTCGGCGGTCGACCGAAAGAACCAGTCGGAGAACGTGTCGCGGGTGCTCGACCCCGACGATTCGACCGAGTCCGGCCGCGAACTGCGGCTGCACCAGGAGTTCTTTTTCTGCAGCGCCAGCATGCAGGACCTGCTGCACCGCTACCTGCGCACCCACGCCGGCTTCGACCGGCTCTCGGACAAGATCAGCATTCACCTGAACGACACCCACCCGGTTCTGGCGGTGCCCGAGCTGATGCGGCTGCTGCTCGACGAGCACGGCCTGGATTGGGACACCGCCTGGGGCCATGCGCAGCGCATCTTCAGCTACACCAACCACACGCTGATGCACGAGGCGCTGGAGACCTGGCCGGTGGCGATGCTCGGCCGCATCCTGCCGCGTCACCTGCAGATCGTGTTCGACATCAACGCCCGGTTCCTCTCGGGCCTGGCGCAGCAGGGCCGGCACGACGCCGACCTGATGCGCCGCGTGTCCCTGATCGACGAATCCGGCGAGCGCCGGGTGCGCATGGCCTACCTGGCGGTGCTGGTGAGCCATTCGGTCAACGGCGTGTCGGGCCTGCATTCGGACCTGATGACGCAGTCGATCTTCGCCGACTTCGCCCGCATCTTCCCCACCCGGTTCAACAACAAGACCAACGGCGTCACGCCGCGCCGCTGGCTGGCGCAGGCCAACCCGCCCCTCGCCAGGCTCCTCGACCAGCACATCGGCCGCGACTGGCGCCGCGACCTCGACCTGCTGGCCGGGCTGCGTCCGCTGGCGACCGACGCGGCCTTCGCCGAGGCGTTCCGCCAGGCCAAGCATGCCAACAAGGAGCGGCTCGCCGCCTGGGCGCAGGCCCACATGGGCATCGCCCTCAACACCGAGGCGCTGTTCGACGTGCAGGTCAAGCGCATCCACGAGTACAAGCGCCAGCTGCTCAATCTGCTGCACGTGATCGCCCGCTACCAGCGGATCGTGGCCGACCCGACGGGCGACCATGTGCCGCGGGTGGTGGTGTTCGCCGGCAAGGCCGCATCGGCCTATGCGATGGCCAAGCTGGTGATCCGGCTGATCAACGACGTGGCGGCGGTGGTGAACGCCGATCCGCGCACCCGGGGGCTGCTGCAGGTGGTCTTCGTGCCCAACTACAGCGTGAGCCTGGCCGAGATCGTGATCCCGGCGGCCGATCTGTCGGAGCAAATCTCCACCGCCGGCACCGAGGCTTCGGGCACCGGCAACATGAAGTTCGGGCTGTCGGGCGCGCTGACCATCGGCACGCTCGACGGCGCCAACGTCGAGATGCGGGAGAACGTGGGCGACGACAACATCTTCATCTTCGGCAAGACCACGCCCGAGGTGGAAGCGCTGCGCGTCTCCGGCTACCAGCCCCAGACGTACTACCAGGCCGACCCGGTGCTGAATGCGGTGCTGGACGCGGTGCGCGACGGCAGCTTCTCGCCAGCCGAGCCGGCCCGTTACCAGCAGATTTTCGACACCCTTGTCCACTGGGGCGACAAATACCTGCTGCTGGCCGACTTCGCCAGCTACCTGGAGACGCAGGCAAGGGTCGACGCGCTGTACCGCGATCCGGACGCCTGGACCCGCAAGGCGATCCTCAACGTCGCGGGCATGGGACCGTTTTCTTCCGACCGCACGATCGCGCAGTACGCCGAGGAGATCTGGCACAGCCAGCCGGTGGTGCTGCCCGCACCGGCCGGCACCGCGGCGGGTGGCCCGCCGGGCCGAGGCGCCGAAAGCTCCGTTCGGGCCGCGGATTTGCCCGGCGCGGTGGTGTAGGAGACGAAGCCGCTGCGGCTCTCGTCGACCTGCGGCGGCCGGCCGACTTTGCGTATATTGCGAAGCAGGCGGCGCGCCCGACCGCGTCCAGCCCCCGATCCAGGAGACACGCATGGCCGACACCCCCACCACCGCAGCCGCAGCCGCCGCAGCCGCACCCGGCAGCTTCAGGCCCAAGAAAGCCGTCGCGCTCTCGGGCGTCGCCGCCGGCAACACCGCGCTCTGCACCGTCGGCAAGACCGGCGACGACCTGCACTACCGCGGCTACGACATCCTCGACATCGCCACCCGCTGCGAGTTCGAGGAGATCGCCTACCTGCTGGTGCACGGCAAGCTGCCCAACGACGGCGAGCTGCGTGGCTATAAGGCCAAGCTCCGCTCGCTGCGCGGCGTGCCCGCCGCGGTCAAGACGGTCCTGGAGCAACTGCCGCCCAGCGCCCATCCGATGGACGTGATGCGCACCGGCGTATCGGCCCTCGGCTGCGTGCTGCCCGAGAAGGACGACCACAACACCCCCGGCGCCCGCGACATCGCCGACAAGCTGATGGCCTCGCTCGGCTCGATGCTGCTCTACTGGTACCACTGGTCGCACAAGGGCGTGCGGATCGAGGTGGAGATCGACGACGACTCGATCGGCGCCCACTTCCTGCACCTGCTGCACGGCAAGAAGGTGCCCGAGCGCTGGGAGCGCGCGATGCACACCTCGCTGGTGCTGTACGCCGAGCACGAGTTCAACGCCTCCACCTTCGCCTGCCGCGTGGTGGCCGGCACCGGCTCCGACATGCATTCGGCGATCGCCGCCGGCATCGGCGCGCTGCGCGGCCCCAAGCACGGCGGCGCCAACGAGGTCGCGTTCGAGGTGCAGAAGCGCTACGACACGCCCGACGAGGCCGAGGCCGACATCCGCCGCCGCGTCGAGGCCAAGGAGGTGGTGATCGGCTTCGGCCATCCGGTCTACACGGTGAGCGACCCGCGCAACGTGGTGATCAAGGACGTGGCCCGCGAGCTGTCGGATGCGGCGGGCTCGCGCAAGATGTTCGACATCGCCGAGCGGCTGGAATCGGTGATGTGGGACGCCAAGAAGATGTTCCCCAACCTCGACTGGTTCAGCGCGGTGAGCTACCACATGATGGGCGTGCCGACCGCGATGTTCACCCCCCTGTTCGTGATCGCCCGGACCGCCGGCTGGTCGGCCCACGTGATCGAGCAGCGCATCGACAACAAGATCGTCCGCCCCAGCGCCAACTACACCGGCCCCGAGGACCAGCGGTTCGTGCCGATCCAGGACCGCGCCTGATCCACCCGCTGCGGGGCGGCCGCCGGCACCCCGCAGCCCGACCGACACCGGCGGACGACGACCCGTGGCCCACGCGCCCCGGGCGATCCCGGCCCCCGCGGCCCCAAGCCTTGGAAGCACCCACGATGAACACCGCCCACCGCGAGAACCTGCCGGGCACCGCACTGGATTATTTCGACGCGCGCGCCGCCGTCGATGCGATCCGGCCCGGGGCCTACGACACGCTGCCCTACACCGCCCGGGTGCATGCCGAGAACCTGGTGCGCCGCTGCGATCCGGCGATCCTGGAGCAGTCGCTCGTCCAGTTGATAGAGCGCCGGCGCGACCACGATTTCCCGTGGTTCCCGGCGCGCGTGGTCTGCCACGACATCCTGGGCCAGACCGCCCTGGTCGACCTGGCCGGCCTGCGCGACGCGATCGCGGAGCAGGGCGGCGACCCGGCCAAGGTGAATCCGGTGGTGCCGGTCCAGCTGATCGTGGACCACTCGCTGTCGGTGGAGTGCGGCGGGTTCGACCCGGATGCGTTCCAGAAGAACCGTGCGATCGAGGACCGGCGCAACGACGACCGGTTCCACTTCATCGACTGGACCAAGCTCGCGTTCGAGAACGTCGAGGTGATCCCGCCGGGCAACGGGATCATGCACCAGATCAACCTGGAGCGGATGTCGCCGGTGGTCCATTCCCAGGGCGGCGTGGCCTTCCCGGACACCCTGGTCGGCACCGACAGCCACACGCCGCATGTCGATGCGCTGGGCGTCGTGGCCATCGGCGTCGGCGGGCTGGAGGCCGAGAGCGTGATGCTGGGCCGCGCCTCCTGGATGCGCCTGCCCGACATCGTCGGCGTGCGCCTGACCGGCCGGCCGCAGCCGGGCATCACCGCCACCGACACCGTGCTGGCGCTGACCGAATTCCTGCGCAAGCAGAAGGTGGTGGGGGCGTACCTGGAGTTCTTCGGCGAAGGCGCCGCCGCGCTCACGCTGGGCGACCGGGCCACCATCTCCAACATGGCGCCCGAGTACGGCGCCACCGCCGCGATGTTCTCGATCGACCAGCAGACGATCGACTACCTGCGCCTGACCGGCCGCGCCGACGCGCAGGTGCGGCTGGTCGAGACCTACGCCCGCCACACCGGCCTGTGGTCCGACAGCATGGCGACCGCCGAGTACGAGCGGGTGCTGGCCTTCGACCTCTCCAGCGTCGTGCGCAACATGGCCGGCCCGTCGAACCCGCATGCCCGGGTGGCGACGACCGACCTGGCCGCCAAGGGCATCGCCGCACCGTGGCGGGACGAGCCGGGCATGATGCCCGACGGCGCGGTGATCATCGCCGCCATCACCAGCTGCACCAACACCAGCAACCCGCGCAACGTGATCGCCGCGGCGCTGCTGGCCCGCAACGCCAACCGCCTGGGCCTCGCCCGCAAGCCGTGGGTCAAGACCTCGCTCGCGCCCGGCTCCAAGGCGGTCACGCTGTACCTGGAGGAAGCCGGCCTGATGCGCGACCTGGAGGCGCTGGGCTTCGGGGTGGTGGCCTACGCATGCACCTCGTGCAACGGCATGTCGGGCGCGCTGGACCCTGCCATCCAGAAGGAGATCGTGGACCGCGACCTGTATGCGACGGCGGTGCTCTCGGGCAACCGCAACTTCGACGGCCGCATCCATCCGTATGCCAAGCAGGCGTTCCTGGCCTCGCCGCCGCTGGTGGTCGCCTATGCCATCGCCGGCACGATCCGGTTCGACATCGAGAAGGACGTGCTGGCGGTCGTCGATGGCCGGGAGATCCGGCTGAAGGACCTGTGGCCCGAGGACGCGGAGATCGACGCCATCGTCAAGGCCAGCGTCAAGCCCGCCCAGTTCCGGCAGGTCTACGAGCCGATGTTCGCGCTTAAGCAGGGCACCGGCGAGCGGGTGAGCCCGCTCTACGACTGGCGCGCCGAATCCAACTACATCCGCCGCCCGCCGTACTGGGAAGGCGCCCTGGCCGGCGAGCGGACCCTCGCCGGCATGCGGCCCCTGGCGGTGCTGCCGGACAACATCACGACCGACCACCTCTCGCCCTCCAACGCGATCATGATGAACAGCGCGGCCGGCGAATACCTGCACAAGATGGGCGTGCCGGAGGAAGACTTCAACTCCTACGCCACCCACCGCGGCGACCACCTGACCGCCCAGCGCGCCACCTTCGCCAACCCCACGCTCAGGAACGAGATGGTGCGCAACTCCGACGGCACGGTGCGCCCCGGCTCCCTGGCCCGTGTCGAGCCCGAGGGCGAGGTCACCCGCATGTGGGAGGCGATCGAGACCTACATGCACCGCAAGCAACCGCTGATCATCGTGGTCGGTGCCGACTACGGCCAGGGCTCGTCCCGCGACTGGGCGGCCAAGGGCGTCCGCCTCGCGGGGGTGGAGGCGATCGCGGCCGAAGGCTTCGAGCGCATCCACCGCACCAACCTGATCGGCATGGGCGTGCTGCCCCTGCAGTTCCAGCCCGGCACCACCCGCCACACCCTGGCCCTCGACGGCTCCGAGACCTACGACGTGGTGGGCACCCGCACCCCGCGTGCCACGCTGACCCTGGTGGTCCACCGCAGGAACGGCGAGTGCATCGAAGTGCCGGTGCTGTGCCGGCTCGACACCGCCGAGGAGCTGTCGATCTACGAGGCCGGCGGCGTGCTGCAGCGCTTCGCGCAGGATTTCCTGGCCGCGACCGTGCCACCCGCCGCCGTGCCTACCAACGCCTAGCCGCAAAGAGATGTGCAGATGGCTTTCGCTCCGCAGATCAAGATTCCCGCCACCTACATGCGCGGCGGCACCAGCAAGGGCGTGTTCTTCCGCCTGCAGGATTTGCCCGTGGCCGCGCAGGCCGCCGGCCCGGCACGCGACGCGCTGCTGCTGCGGGTGATCGGCAGCCCCGATCCGTACGGCAAGCAGATCGACGGCATGGGCGCCGCGACCTCGAGCACCAGCAAGACGGTGATCCTGTCGAAGAGCACCCGGCCCGGCCACGACGTGGACTACCTGTTCGGCCAGGTGTCGATCGACAGCCCCTTCGTGGACTGGAGCGGCAACTGCGGCAACCTCTCGGCCGCGGTGGGGCCGTTCGCCGTCGCCAACGGGCTGGTCGATGCCGCCCGCGTTCCGCCCGACGGCGTCGCCACGGTGCGCATCTGGCAGGCCAACATCGGCAAGACCATCGTGTCGCATGTGCCGATCGCCGCCGGCGCGGTGCAGGAGACGGGCGATTTCGAACTCGACGGCGTGACCTTTGCGGCGGCCGAGGTGCAGCTCGAGTTCCTGGACCCGGCCGACGAGGGCGAAGGCGAGGGCGGCGGCGCGATGTTCCCGACCGGCAATCTCGTCGACACGCTGGAGGTGCCGGGCGTCGGCAGCTTCCAGGCGACGATGATCAACGCCGGCATCCCCACCATCTTCCTGAACGCAGAGGCCCTCGGCTATACCGGCACCGAACTGCAGGGCGCGGTCAACGAGGATCCGAAGGCGCTCGCGATGTTCGAGGCGATCCGCGCCCACGGTGCGGTGCGGATGGGCCTGATCGCCGATGTCTCGCAGGCCGCCGGCCGGCAGCACACGCCGAAGGTCGCCTTCGTCGCGCCGCCGAAGAGCTACACATCCTCCAGCGGCAAGACGGTGGCGGCGGGCGAGGTCGATCTGCTGGTGCGGGCCCTGTCGATGGGCAAGCTGCACCACGCGATGATGGGCACCGCCGCGGTCGCCGTCGGCACGGCGGCCGCCGTGCCGGGCACGCTGGTCAACCTGGCGGCCGGCGGCGGCGCCCGCGGCGCGGTGCGCTTCGGCCATCCGTCGGGCACCCTGCGCGTCGGCGCCGAGGCCACCCAGAGCGCCGGCGCCTGGACGGTGACCAAGGCCCTGATGAGCCGCAGCGCCCGGGTGCTGATGGAGGGCTGGGTCCGCGTGCCCGGGGACGTGATCGCTACCCCGGGCGCCTACGCCGCCGAACAATGAACGAGAAAACCCATATGAGCACCAAGAAACTCCTGCGCCGGCTGGCCGAACAACGCCGCGGCCTGCTGGTCCCCGGCGCCTTCAACGCACTCTCGGCCCGGGTGGTCGAAGACCTGGGCTTCGAGGCGATCTACGTCACCGGCGCCGGCGTGACCAACATGTGGTTCGGCCTGCCCGACCAGGCCTTCATGGGCCTGACCGACATCGCCGACCACACCGCCCGCATCCGCGACACGGTCGAGGTGCCGCTGATCGTCGATGCCGACACCGGCTTCGGCAACGCGCTCAACACCTACCACGCGGTGCGCACCCTGGAGCGTGCGGGCGCCGACTGCATCCAGCTCGAAGACCAGGTCAGCCCCAAGCGCTGCGGCCATTTCTCGGGCAAGGAAGTGATCGGCACCGACGAGATGCTCGGCAAGATCAAGGCCGCCGTCGATGCGCGGCGCGACCCCGACCTGCTGGTCATGGCCCGCACCGACGCCTGCGCCACCCAGGGCTTCGAGGCGGCGGTGGAGCGGGCGCAGAAGTTCGGCGAGGCGGGCGCCGACATCCTGTTCGTCGAGGCCGTCACCACCGCCGAAGAGATCCGCGCCTTGCCGCAGCGGCTCGACCGGCCGCAGCTGATGAACATGGTGATCGGCGGCAAGACGCCGATCTTCGGCGCCGACGAGCTGGCCGGCCTGGGCTACGGTCTGGTGCTGTACGCCAACGCCGCGCTGCAGGGTGCGGTGGCCGGCATGCAGAAGGCGCTGACGGTGCTGCGCGACACCCGCCGCATCGACGAAGACCCGGCGCTGGTCACCCCGTTCGCCGAGCGGCAGCGGCTGGTGCGCAAGCCCGAGTGGGATGCGATGGAGAAGAAGTACCAGTAGGCCCCGCCCCCGGTCCCGCCGGCCGCGAGCGGCGAGGGCGCCGGTATCGGATACTCGCCGGATGAAACGACGCCAGCATCTCCTTCTCGTCGCAGCCGGCGCTGCGACCGCCCTCACGCATTCCTTCGCCCACGCCCAGGCCGCCTGGCCCTCCAAGCCGATCCGGCTGGTGGTGCCGTTCCCCGCCGCGGGCGCGACCGACCTGTTCGCCCGCACCCTGGCCCAGAAGCTGGGCGAGGTGCTGGGCGTGTCGGTCATCATCGACAACAAGCCCGGCGCCGGCGGTGCCATCGGTGCCGATGCGGGCGCCAAGGCCGCGCCCGACGGCTACACGCTGCTGCTGACGACCTCCAGCACCCACGCCATCGGCCCGGCGATCAACCCCCGGCTGCCCTACGACACGGTGCGCGACTTCACGCCCATCGCCCATGTCGGCAACGCGCCCAGCATCATGCTGGTGCCCAACGACTCGCCGGCCAGGACGGTCCAGCAGTGGATCGACCACGCCAAGCGCAACCCGGGCAAGCTCAATTACGGCTCCAGCGGCACCGGCACCATCGTCCACCTGACGGCCGAGCTGTTCAAGGCGCAGGCGGGCGTTTTCGTGACGCACATCCCCTACAAGGGCACCGCGCTGGCGATGCCCGACCTGATCGGCGGCAAGCTCGACGTGATCTTCGATTCGCTGCCGACCGGCCTGCCGTTCGTGCGCGACGGGCGGCTGCGTGCGCTGGCGGTCACCTCGCTCAAACGCAGCCCGCTGGCGCCCGACCTGCCGCCGGTGGCCGACGTGCTGCCGGGCTTCGAGTCCAACACCTGGTTCGGCCTCTACGGCCCGCGCGGGCTGCCGGCCGACCTGGTCGCCAAGGTCAACGCGGCCGCCAACCAGGCGCTGGCCGATGCGGCTACGCGCAACAAGCTCGCACGGCTGGGTATCGAACCGGTGCAGTCGACGCCGGCGCGGTTCGGGCAGATGGTGGCTGCCGACGCGGCCAAGTGGAAGAAGATCATCGTGGACCGGAAGATCACGGCCGACTGATCTTTTTCTGGCATCGAAAGTGGCTGTGGTCGTCTATCGGCGTCGACCTCTAGCTATCTAATTAATAGCGGTGGGCGGTTCCGAGGTTGCTGGGATTCGGGAGGTCTGGGCGTGGGTGGTGCCTTGGGCCGGGATCGCCGGGTGACCCCCTCCGCGAATGTCCCCCGCCTTCGGCTCCTCCTAATACGATCCCCCTCGCTCCTGCCGCGCTGAAGGGAGCCCGTCGCGGGGGACATTCGCGGAGCAGAGTACGCCGTCGGCGCGAGCCCGGATAACGCCATCCTCCCTCCACGCACAACGACCCGATCAGCCAGCCCCGACCGCATCTGCCACACCCCATTCCCCCACCAACTGCGGATTGCGCGCCAGCACCTGCCGCGTCAGCACATGCGCGCCGATGCGCCGCAACAGCGTGGCCTGCTGCTGGCGCGTCACCGACGCATCCCGGATCAGCGCGGGCCAGCTCTTCGCAGCGGCCAGCACCGTCTGCCGCACCACCGCACTGGCGGGGCCGGGCACCAGCCCCAGGGCGCGACAGAACTCGCGCACGGCCACCGGCGACAGCAGCGACTGAGTCGCCGCGCCGGGTGTTTCCAGCGCGGAGGGCAGCAGCCGCAGCGCGTGGCCGGAGCGCACGCCGTAGAGGCACAGCGCCACCACGTCGTAGGCGGGCGAGAGTTCGGCGGTGCGGCCGTCGCGGTAGATCAGGCCGATGTTCTTCAGGTGGGCGTCGGCGTTGCCGAGCAGTTCGTTGACCGTCAGGCGGCGCAGCAGTTCGTGCACCGCCGGCTCGCCGCAGGCCGGCAGGTGGAGCAGCACTGCGGCGATCTCGGCGTAGCTGCGGCTGTATTTTTCCTCGGGCGGCACGCCCAGCACCTGGGCGAAGTCCTCGCACATGATCCGGCCCTGCGGCGACCGGTCGAAGCGCTGCACCGCCAAAAAGCGCTGGCGGCCCTCGTCGCCCAGGTCGTAGCGGTGGGGCTCCAGCAGGGATGCGAGCGCCTCCAGCGAATGGGCGCAGGTGTTCACGCCCGCGGCCTGCGCCATCGAGAGCGAGAGGTGCTCGACCTCCGGCATCCGCGGGTAGCCCACGGCGGGCAGCTTGGCGATGATGTGCGTGTCGGTCGGCTGCGCGCCGCCGCCGTGCTCCGAGAGCTTGGTGCGGCCCACGTAGCGGCCGGTGGCGTCGCGCAGCACCGACAGCTTGGGCTGCACGCCCGAGAGCGACACCGCGTCCTGCGTCGGCGCCGCGCCGACCGACAGCTCCAGCGCGTCCTGGTCCTGGGTGACCAGGTGCTGCAGGGTGCCGCGGTCGATGTCCTCCCAGCGGGCGGTCACCGCGCCGGGCAGGTCCAGCCCGCAGGCGGCCAGCATGCGGAAATGATCCTTCGGGTCGCAGCCGGCCTGCTGCGCCACGTGGTCGCGAAAGATCCCCTCCGGCAGCAGGCTCTGGAAGAAGGGCGGCAACTGGTGGTCGCCGCCGCGGCCGGTCACGCCGTTGAAGCGGGCGTCCAGCACGTTGAGCAGCAGGGCGCGCTGCTGCTCGGGCCGGTCGGCGACGAAGGTCTGGCCCAGCAGATCGACCGTGCCGGGCGGTGCGGCCGCATAGGCGTCGTCGGCGACGAAGCGGATCACCGGCGCCGCGCCTTCGGCCGCGTAGCGGAACAGGATGCCGACGCGGGTGTCGCGCACCCGGATGACGAGCAGGTCGACGTTCATGGCCGGCCCTTGCCCGGGGTGCGCCGGCGGGCCGGCGGCGGGGCGGCATCGACCGGCGGTGGCCGCAGGCGCGCCAGCGCCGCGGCGACGGCGCTGGCGGGTGCGCCGTCGGTCATCGGTGCGGCAGCGGGCGCGGCGGTGGCGCCGACCGGCATCGCCGTTCCGAGCGCCGCCGGGACCAGCGCCACCTCCAGCCCCAGCGCATGGGCCAGCGCCAGCAGGCTGGAGACGCGGAAATCCGCGCGGCCTTCCAGAATCTTCTGCAGCGACTGGTACGAAAGCCCGGTCGTCCGGACCAGGTCGCCCCGGGTCTGCGTCCGGGCGATGCGCTGCCGCTCCAGCATTTCGGCGAGTCGGGCGGCACTGGTGGTGGCGTTCATTTATTACAAGCAAAGTTTGAATTCATAGAATATTCAAACTTTGCTTGTAATACAAGCGTGTTTTGTACATGCCGGGCGACGGGCAAGACGACTCTGCCACCGACAAGGGCGAGTTGCCCGCTTTATCCGAATGCTATCGAATCGATAGCTGGTGGCCCGCGATCAGCGCCGGCTGGAGGTCGATTTTTCTCTGATGCGCTTGCCGCCGCCGCCATGGCCGTTCGCCCGCCTCACAGCAACACGATGTCCTTCAGGCTCAGGAAACACGTCTCCCGCACCACGCTCACGAAATCCGCCATGTAAGGCCGCGCCGCCGCGGCACGGGTCGTCGCCGCGAACAGGCGGCCGGTCAATCCCTTAGGCCCGATCGGCCGGTCTCTCACATAGCCCCGTTCCAGGTAGCCCTGCACCGCCCACACCGGCAGGGTCGCCACGCCGCGGCTGCTGGCGACCAGCTGCAGCATCGCGATCGTCAGCTCGGTGGTGCGGCGCAGCGGCTGCACGCCGGCGGGGGCCAGTACCTGGCGGACGACGTCGAGCATCTCGTCGGGCACCGGGTAGGTGATCAGCGTCTGGTCGGCGAAATCCTGCGCGGACAGCCACGGCCGGGCCGCCAGAGGATGCGCGTGGGCCACCAGCGCCCGGATCTCGAAGCTGAACAGCGGGTGGAAGGCGATGGCGGCGGTGTCGTCCTCGTCCGGCTCCGAGACGATGGCCAGGTCGGCGCGGTTCTGGTGCAGCAGGGCGACCGGGTCGGGGTGGAAACCGGAGACGATGTCCATCTCGATCTCGGGCCAGCGCTGGCGGAACGCGTCCATCGCCGGCATCAACCAGTCGAAGCAGGTGTGGCATTCGACCGCGATCCGCAAAGTCCCGGCCTGGCCCTGCACCAGCCGGGCGACGTCGCGCTCGGCGTCTTCCACCTGCGGCAGCAGCGCGTCGGCCAGCGCCAGCAGCCGCATCCCGGCGGCGCTGAACTGCGGCGGGACCGACTTGCGCTCGAAAAGCGGCGTGCCGTAGCGGTCTTCCAGCAGCTTGACTTGGTGGGAAAGGGCGGACTGGGTCAGATTGAGCAACTGCGCCGCACGCACCAGGCTGCCGGCGTCGCGCAGCGCGGCCAGCGTGCGCAAATGGCGTACTTCCAGGATCGAAGGGCTCATTAGTGATTTTCAAGTTATACGACAAAACGTTTCGTTTGAATAATAAACGCAGCGGCCGGACGATTGTCACCCTGTTCCACAACGCCCACGTTCTGCCATGACCCGCACTTCCGTCCAGATCCACACCCTCGGTTTTCCGCGCATGGGCGCCCAGCGCGAGCTGAAGTTCGCCCTGGAGCGCCATTGGCGGGGCGAGACCGACGCCGCCGCGCTGGAGGCCACCGCCGCCGACTTGCGCGAACGCCACTGGGCACTGCAGCGGGCGGCGGGGCTCGACCTGGTCACCGTCGGCGATTTCGCGCTGTACGACCATGTGGCGCACCACATCCAGCTGCTGGGGTGCGAGCCGGCGCGCTTCGGCTTCCACGGGAACGAGCCCGAGATCGCCCGCTACTTCGCGATGGCCCGCGGCGTCGCGGCCGGCGGCGCGCACGACGATGCCGGCTGCAGCCACGGCCCCTCCGCCCAGGGCCGCCCGGCGCTGGAGATGACCAAGTGGTTCGACACCAACTACCACTACCTGGTGCCCGAGTTCGGTGCCGCCACCCGGTTCCGGCTGGCGTCGGAGCGCCTGTTCGACGAGGTGGCCCAGGCGCGTCGGGCCGGCCACCCGGTCAAGGCGGTGCTGCTGGGGCCGCTGTCGTTCCTGTGGCTGGGCAAGGAGAAGGAAGAGGGCTTCGACCGCTTCGGCCTGCTCGACCAATTGCTGCCTGTCTACGAGGACATCCTGGCGCGGCTCAAGCTGCTGGACGTGGAATGGGTGCAGCTCGACGAGCCGATCCTGGGCCTCGACCTGCCCGACGTATGGCGCCACGCCTTCGAGCCCGCCTACTGGCAACTGGCCCGCAGCGGACCGAAGCTGCTGCTGGCGACCTACTTCTCGCCGCTCAAGGAAAACCTGCGCCTGGCCTGCCAGCTGCCGACCGCCGGGCTGCACGTGGACGCGGTGCGCGCCGCCGACGAGCTGACCGGCATCGCCGACTGGCTGCCGGCGCACAAGGTGCTGTCGGTCGGCATCGTCGACGGCCGCAACGTCTGGCGCACCGACCTCGACGCCGCCCTGGAGCGGCTGGCGCCGGTCGCGGCCAAGCACCAGGGACCGCTGTGGCTGGCGCCGTCGTGCTCGCTGCTGCACGTGCCCTTCGGCTTGGCGGGCGAAACGGCGCTCGACCCGGAGGTCAAAACCTGGCTGGCCTTCGCGGTGGAGAAGCTCGACGAGCTTGCCACGCTGCGCGCCGCGATCGAGGGCCGCGCCGCCGACGTGCGGTCGGCGCTGGAGGCCGCACGCCAGGCCGTGGCCAGCCGCCGCGCCAGCCCGCGGGTGCACCGCGCCGACGTGGCCTTGCGTCTGGCTCGCAGCGCCTCGGGCGACGACAGCCGCAAGTCGTATTTCCCGCATCGCCAGGCGCAGCAGCGTGCCCGCTTCCATCTGCCGCCGCTGCCCACCACCACCATCGGCTCCTTCCCGCAAACGGCCGAAATCCGCGCCGCCCGCGCCGCCTTCAAGCGCGGCGCTCTGGACGCCGAGGGCTACCGGGCCGCGATGGAGGCCGAGATCGCCCTGGCCGTCCGCAAGCAGGAAGCCCTGGGCATCGATGTGCTGGTGCATGGCGAGGCCGAGCGCAACGACATGGTCGAGTACTTCGGCGAGCGGCTCGACGGCTTCGTCTTCACTGCCAACGGCTGGGTGCAGAGCTACGGCTCGCGCTGCGTGAAGCCGCCGATCCTCTTCGGCGACGTGGCCCGGCCCGCGCCGATGACGGTCGAATGGGCCCGCTATGCCCAGTCCCTGACCGACCGGCCGATGAAGGGCATGCTGACCGGCCCGATCACCATCCTGCAGTGGTCCTTCGTGCGCGACGACCAGCCGCGTGCCACCACGACGGAGCAGATCGCCTGGGCGATCCGCGACGAGGTGGTCGACCTGGAGCAGGCCGGCATCGGCATCATCCAGATCGACGAGCCCGCGATCCGCGAAGGCCTTCCGCTGCGCCGTGCGGGCTGGAAATCCTACCTGGCCTGGGCCACCCGCGCCTTCCGCATCAGCGCCAGCGGCGTGCGCGACGACACCCAGATCCACACCCACATGTGCTACAGCGAGTTCAACGACATCCTCCCCGACATCGCCGCGATGGATGCCGACGTGATCACCATCGAGACCAGCCGCTCGGGCATGGAGCTGTTGCGCGGCTTCGGCGACTTCCGCTATCCCAACGAGATCGGTCCCGGCGTCTACGACATCCATTCGCCCCGCGTGCCGGCCGTCGAAGAGATGCTGCATCTGCTGCGCAAGGCCGCGCAGGTCGTGCCGCCGGAGCAGCTGTGGATCAACCCCGATTGCGGACTGAAGACGCGCGGCTGGGTGGAGACCGAAGCGGCGCTGGCGCACATGGTGCAGGCGGCGAGGCGCTTGCGGGAAGAGCTGGCCGACCCTGGTGCGCCGAAGTCACGAGCGGCCGCGGTCGCGGTTTGAACCGGTCGTGGCGGCCGACGATGTTCGGCGCAGTGAAAGCTTGTCGGCGACCTGAGACAACACTTCGCCGATGAGCCGCCGACAACTGGGAGTCTTGTTCGGCTGCCTGTTCCTCATAGGCTCCGCAGAAGTCGTCGCCGGCCCCATGATGGCGTTCATGGGGCCGCATTTCGGGGTGGCACCCGCGAAGATCGCCTATCTGCCCGCCGCATATGGCCTAACGTACGCCGCGGTCGCGCTGCTCGCGGGTCCGTTCTCGGACCGATTCGGTCGCAGGCGGCCCTTGCAGGCCGGGTTGTGCGGCTTTGCCCTTTTCGGCGCGTTGGTGCCATCTGCGCCCCACCTCACCGCAGCCGTCGCGCTGTCGGCCCTGACCGGCGTCTGCGCCGCCATCATCCAGCCCAATGCGCTGTCCCTGGTGGGCGACGAGGCACCCGCCGACCAGGTGGGGCGGTTGATAGGGCGGGTATTCATCGGGCTGATGCTGGCCTTTGTCCTGACGCCCGCAGTGGCAGGATGGCTGGCAGATACGGCGGGCTGGCAAAGTGCCTATTACCTTTTGTCGGGCGCCGCCGTGGTCGTGCTGTGGCGTGTCTCGGCCGTGTTTCCGTCACGGACGCGCGGTGGAAGCACGACAGCCCCGGGTTTCGGTGCCGCGCACCGCCAGGCGCTGTCGGTACCCGGTGCCGTGCTGCGGCTCTCGGCGAGTTACCTGTGGCTGGGCTGGGTGGCGGGATTCGGCGCGGTGGTGGCCGCGGTGTGCGCACGCAAGCTGGCCCTGTCGCCCACCGATGCGGGCCTCCTGGCCGGTTTCTACGGTGTGGCCGTCATCGCCGGGAACATGTCCAACGCGCGCCTGCATCGGCTGCTGGGCGACCGCGCGCTGCCGCTGATGGCACTGGTGTCGGCCACCGGCATCCTGGCCTTCCTGCTGCCCATCGATGCGCTGTTGCCCCTGGCGCTGGCCGGCGTGCCCTGGGCTTTCGGCTACGGTTGCGCCGGGCCGCTGCACCATGCCCGGTTGAGCGCCCTGTCGGACCGGTACCGGGGCACCATCAATTCCTACCACGTCAGCCTGTTGAATCTGGGCATCTTCTCGGTGTCGTTCACCATGGGGCAGCTGGCATCGGCTGCGGCCCTGCCTGTTTTCTGCTTGGTCGTTTCGGGCGTGGGCATCCTGGGGGCGCTTTTGCTTTTCCAGGGTGCCGCATATCCGCGGCCACGCCATCGTGTGTCGGATGACGGACCCCGGTCCTAGCGACTTGGACTGATCCAGCGTGGCGGACCCGAGAATTCACACACATTCGAGTTTCAGTATAAAAATGCGCATTTTCGCATTCATACTGAAACCATGTTCTGGCTGGAACTAAACGATGCACAGAAGAAGCAGTACATCGATGCCGAATCGGTGTTCACAGCCGCACGCGATGCGGAAAAGACGGCGGCCACCGTGCGGGGCTCCATGCTGTGGCGTGACGTCAAGGGCCACACGTACCTGATCCGCACCCATCGGGACAACTCCCAGACTTCGCTGGGCCCGAAGTCCGAGGAAAATGAGGCCATCTACAGGCGCTTCATGGCGCGCAAGGATGCCGTCACTGCCAGGCTGGGCGGATTGCGTACAGCCATGCAAACGCAGCAGCGGCTCAATCGTGCGCACAGGGTGGGGCGCACGCCGCAAATCGTGGTGGACATCCTGAACCAACTGCACGCGGCCGGCATCGCCAGTCATTTCCTGACAGTCGGTACCCATGCCCTGTTCGCTTACGAAAGCGCGTGCGGCGTGCGTCTGGTGGATGAGGCCACCACCACGCAGGACATCGATCTGCTGATGGACACGCAGAAACGCCTGACGCTCTCGGCTATCCTGGGCCACCAGCACGAATCGCTGCTGTCGGTTCTGCAGAAGGTCGACCCTACGTTCGATCTGCGCGACGACCAGTTGTACACGGCCGTCAATGCCGGCGGCTTCGAAGTGGATGTCGTGAGGCGCCTCGCCCGAGACGACGACCCCCATCCGCTGAAGACGAGCGTCGCGGAGCGCGATTTCTGGGCAGTCCAGGTTGGCAACGGCGGACACCTCATGTCATCCCGGCGCTTTTCGCAGATGGTGGTTTCGCCATCCGGCCACATGGCATTGATGCAGACGGTGCATCCGCTGGACTTCAGCCACTCTAAGGAAAAACTGTCCGGGAATCCATCGCGCGATCCTCTCAAGAAATCACGGGATGCATTGCAGTCCAGAGCCGTGAAAGCGCTGGTGCACGAATTTCTTCCCCACCTGGAGGAGGGGGAGAGCCAGTAGTTACGCGTGGTCCACCGGGACGTCCGCACACCAGCCCGGACGCGATGGACGCCTGCGACCACGGCACTGCCCGGCGGCCGCAGAGCGGGCCTTTATCATTCGCCCCACGCCGCCAGCCGCAGTGCCGACCCGGCGGCCGCGACATTTCCACGCAACTGCCCTCCCGTGCGCCTCAACTCCATCAAGCTGTCCGGCTTCAAATCCTTCGCCGAACCCACCAACTTCCTGCTGCCCGGGCAACTGGTCGGCGTGGTCGGGCCGAACGGCTGCGGCAAGTCCAACATCATGGACGCGGTGCGCTGGGTGCTGGGGGAGTCGAAGGCGAGCGAGCTGCGCGGCGAGTCGATGCAAGACGTGATCTTCAGCGGCACGACGACCCGCAAGGCCTCCAGCCGGGCCAGCGTGGAGCTGGTGTTCGAGAACAACGACCACCGCGCCGGCGGCGCCTGGAGCCGGTTCACCGAGATCGCGGTCAAGCGGGTGCTGACCCGCGACGGCACCAGCAGCTACTACATCAACAACCAGCCGGTGCGCCGCCGCGACGTGCAGGACGTGTTCCTCGGCACCGGCCTGGGCCCGCGGGCCTACGCGATCATCGGCCAGGGCACCATCAGTCGGATCATCGAATCGCGGCCCGAGGAGCTGCGGCTGTTCCTGGAGGAGGCCGCGGGCGTCTCCAAGTACAAGGAGCGCCGCCGCGAAACCGAGCACCGCCTCTCCGACACCCGCGAGAACCTGACCCGGGTCGAGGACATCCTGCGCGAGCTGAACGGCAACCTCGAAAAGCTCGAGAAGCAGGCCGAGGTGGCGCAGAAGTACAACGCCCTGCTGGGCGACACCACGCTCAAGCAGCACCAGCTCTGGTTCCTGAAGCGCAGCGAGAGCGAGGCCGACCAGGCCAGGGTACGCGCCGACGGGCTGCAGGCGGTCAACGACCTGGAGTCGCGCACCGCCGACCTGCGCCACATCGAGACCGAGCTGGAGACCATCCGCCAGGCGCACTACGCCGCCGGCGACCAGGTCAACCAGTCGCAGGGCCGGCTGTACGAGGCGAGCGCCGAGGTCGGCCGGCTGGAGGCCGAGATCCGCTTCGTCGTCGAGGGCCGCCAGCGGGTGGAGCAGCGGCTGGCCACGCTGAAGGAGCAGGTCGGCCAGTGGGCCACCCGGCGGGACGACGCCCAGGCCGAGCTGGAAACCCTGGCCGAGCAGGGCGAGGACGCCGAAGAAAAAGCCGAGCTGCTGGCCGCCCAGGTGGAAGAGCAGGCGCTGCAGCTGCCCGACCTGGAGGACGCCCTGCGCCAGGCGCAGCAAAAAGCCGGCGAGCAGCGGGCCACCGTCACCCAGGTGCACCAGCAGATCCAGGTGCTGGCCGCCGAGCAGCGCAACGTGGAAGAGCAATCGCGCCAGCTCGAACAGCGGCGCGAGCGCCTGTCGGCCGACCGCAACGCGCTGGCCGCACCCGACGAGGCGCGGCTGGCCAACCTGCGCGAGCAACTGGAGGAATCGCAGGAAGCCGCTTCCGAGGCCGGTGCCCGGCTGCACGACCTGCAGGAATCGCTGCCCCGGCTCGACGACGAGCGCCGCGGCCGCCAGCAGGCGGTCAACGCCGAAAGCGCCCGCCAGGCCGATCTCTCGGCCCGAATGGAGGCACTGAAGGCGCTGCAGGACAAGGTCAAGACCGACGGTAAGCTGCAGCCCTGGCTCGCCCGGCACGGCCTGGACGGCTTGCAGGCGCTCTGGACCCGGCTGCAGGTGGAGCCGGGCTGGGAGAACGCGCTGGAGGCCGCGCTGCGCGAGCGCCTGGGCGCGCTGGAAGTCGGCCGGCTGGACCTGGTGCGGACCTTCGCTTCCGACGCGCCGCCGGCCAAGCTGGCGTTCTACAGCCCGCCCGTGGCCGGCGCGCCCGCGGGCGACGCGGCCCTGCCACGCCTGATCGACCGCCTGCGGCTCCACGACGCCGGCCAGCGGGCGCTGCTGGCCGACTGGCTGCACGGCCGCTACACCGCCGCCAGCCTGGAAGAGGCGCTGGCCGCCCGTGCGCAGTTGCGACCCGGCGAATCGATCCATGTGCCCGAAGGCCATGCGGTGACCGCGCACGGCGTCGATTTCTATGCGCAGGATTCCGAGCAGGCCGGCCTGCTGGCCCGCGCGCAGGAAATCGACAACCTGGAAAAGCAATTGCGCGCCCAGGCCCTGATCGGCGAAGAGGCCCGCTCGGCCCTGGTCCGTGCGGAGGCCGCCTGTGCCGACGCCTCGCAGCGCCTGGTCGCCGCCCGCCGCGACGCGACCGAAGCCCAGAGCCGCGCCCACGAACTGCAGGTCGAGACCCTGCGCCTGGGCCAGCTGGCCGAGCAGGTCCGCGCCCGCAGCGAGCAGATCGCCGCCGACCTCGGGGAGGTCGATGCGCTGCTGGACGACCTGCAGGAGCGCCGGGTGACCGCCGAGGCCCGCTTCGAGGAACTCGACATGCAGCTGGCCGACAGCCAGGAGCGGCATGCGCAGCTGGACGAGCGGGTGATCGACGCCGAGCGCCGCGTCAACGAATCGCGCGAGCAGCAGCGCAGCCTGGAGCGCCAGGCGCAGGAGGCGACCTTCGCCCGCCGCAGCCTGGAATCGCGCCGCGCCGAGCTGGGCCGCGCCATCGATACGGCCGCGCAGCAGGCCGGATCGCTGGCCTCGGAAGAAGCGCGCGCCACCGAAGAACTGGCGCGGCTGTCGGATGCCGCGGCGCAGGGCGGGCTGCAGGCGGCGCTAGAGCTGAAGGCGGGCCGCGAGGCCGCCCTGGGCGCGGCCCGCAGCGAGTACGACGACCTGACCACCAAGCTGCGCGCCAGCGACGAGCGCCGGCTGCAGCTGGAGCGGGCACTCGATCCGCTGCGCCAGCGCATCACCGAATTCCAGCTGAAGGAGCAGGCCGCGCGCCTGGGCCTGGAGCAGTACGACGCGCTGCTGACCGATGCGCAGGCCGACCTGGAGGCGGTGGCCCGGTCGATCGCCGCCGGCAACGTGCGCATGACCGGCCTGCAGGGCGAGATCGACCGCGGCAACCGCGAGATCGCGGCACTCGGCGCGGTCAACCTGGCCGCGCTGGAAGAGCTGGGCACCGCCCGCGAACGCAAGACCTTCCTGGACGCGCAGACCGCCGACCTGGTCGAGGCGATGACCACGCTGGAGGACGCGATCCGCAAGATCGACGCCGAGACGCGCGAGCTGCTGGTCGGCACCTTCAATATCGTCAACGGCCATTTCGGGCGCATGTTCCCCGAGCTGTTCGGCGGCGGCAATGCCAAGCTGATGATGACCGGCGAAGAGGTGCTCGACGCCGGCGTGCAGGTCATGGCCCAGCCGCCCGGCAAGAAGAACCAGACGATCCACCTGCTGTCGGGCGGCGAGAAGGCGCTGACGGCGATCGCGCTGGTGTTCGCGATCTTTCAGCTGAACCCCGCGCCCTTCTGCCTGCTGGACGAGGTGGATGCGCCGCTGGACGACGCCAACACCGAGCGCTATGCCAAGCTGGTGGCGGCGATGAGCAAAGAGACACAGTTCCTCTTCATCAGCCACAACAAAATCGCGATGGAGATGGCCGAGCAGCTGATCGGGGTGACGATGCAGGAACAGGGCGTGTCGCGGATCGTGGCGGTGGACATGGAGTCCGCCCTCGCGGGGCTTTGAGTCTCCCCCAGGCTGCGCACTTCGTGTCTTCGCCTACCCCCCTGCGGGGGCAACGCTGGCGGGCCGGCGGAGCCGGACCCACGGCGTTCTGAGTCTGTCGGCGTCGCTGCGCTGGCCTCATCCAATCATGGGCTGCTGAACTTGTTGAGAAACCGAAAATTAGAATGACGATCTTTCGCATCCCAAAGGATTTCCGACCATGAGCACCTTGCAGATCAGCCTTGCGATGGCCGGTGGCGTGGTGCTGGCGGCCATCGTGGCCCACAGCGCCTGGACGTCCCGGCGCAACGCGCCGAAGCAGGCCGAGCCGACTGCGCCGGCCGCAGCCGACGCCAATGCGCCGCAAGAGCCCGGCGAGCGGCATGAGCCGGCGTTCGACGGTGCCGACCTGGCGGCGGTGGGCGAGGGCGGCGATCCGGCCCTGGCTACGCTGCCGAACCTGCCGGTGCCCGAGAAGAAGCCTGGGCTGGATCCGCTGATCGACGTGATCGCGCCGTTGGCCCTCGAAGGCGTGGCCTCGGGCGATGCGGCACTGGCAGCGGCGCCCACCACCCGCCGCGTGGGCAGCAAGCCCTTCGCGATCGAAGGCTTGAACGACGCGACCGGCCATTGGGAAACCCCGGTGGCGGGCCAGCGCTACCGGGCGTTCCAGGCCGGCGTGCAACTGGCCAACCGCACCGGCGCGCTCAACGACATCGAATTTTCCGAGTTCGTGATGAAGACCCAGGGCTTCGCCGACGCGCTCAACGCCGCGCCGGATTTCCCCGAGATGCGCGACGAGGTGGCCCGCGCCCGCGAACTGGACCAATTCGCCAGCGACCACGACGCCCAGCTCGCCTTCGTCCTGCGCGCCCGCGCCGCCGCCTGGAGCCCCGGCTACGTGCAGCAGAACGCGGCCCGCCTGGGCTTCGTGCCCGGCGTGATCCCGGGCCGCATGGCCTTGCCCGCGATCTCGGGTGCCGGCCTGCCGCCGGTGCTGACCCTGGCCTTCGATACCCAGGCCGCACTCGCCGAAGACCCGGCCCAGTCGGCGATCCGCGAAGTACAGCTGAGCCTGGACGTGGCGCAGGTCTACCGTCAGGAGCAGCCCTTCACCCGGCTGCGCGAGGCGGCGGCGTCGCTGGCTCAGGCGATGGACGGCGTGGTCACCGACCAGAACGGCCAGCCTTTGCGCGAGGACGCGATGGACGGCATCGGCGCCGACCTGGAAAAGCTCTACGACACGCTCGACGGGCGAGACCTGTCGGCCGGCTCGGTGCAGGCGCGCCGGCTGTTCGGTTGAGCGGGCCGTGGCGTCCCGTGCGGGGCCTACGCAGGCCGAAACCGATATTTCCGAACAAAAAGCGGCTGTAGCCGGCGCGGATGGCCGACATCCTGCTATCGAAATAGAAGCGTTGCGGGCGCAACTCGACACCTGGGCGCACCGGTACTACGTGCTCGACGCGCCCGCCGTGCCCGATGCCGAATACGACCGGGTGTTTCAGGCGCTGCAGGCTCTGGAGACCGCCCACCCCGAACTGGTCACGCCCGATTCGCCGACGCAGCGGGTCGGCGGTGCGCCGCTGGGGGCCTTCGCCTCGGTCCGGCATGCGGTGCCGATGCTCAGCATCCGCACCGAGACCGACACCGAGGCCACCGGCGCCGCGGCCTTCGACGCCCGCATCCGCAAGGAGCTGGGCTTGAAGGAGGACGACCCGCCCGTCGCCTACATGGCCGAGCTGAAGTTCGACGGCCTGGCGATGAACCTGCGCTACGAAGACCGCAAGCTGGTGCGCGCGGCCACCCGCGGCGACGGCGAGACCGGCGAAGAGGTGACGCAGAACATCCGCACGATGCGCCAGATCCCGCTGCGTTTGCCGGCCGGCGTGCCGGCGGTGTTGGAGGTGCGCGGCGAGGTCTACATGCGCCGTCCCGATTTCGAGAAGCTCAACGAGCGGCAGCGGGAAGCGGGCGACAAGACCTTCGTCAACCCGCGCAATGCCGCCGCCGGCGCTGTGCGCCAGCTCGATCCGGGCATCGCCGCCAAAAGGCCGCTGTCGTTCTTCGCCTACGGCTGGGGCGAGGTGCAGGATTGGCCCGACCAGCCTGCGACGCAGGACGGCGTGCTCGCGGCCTTCGCGCGCTTCGGCTTTCCGGTGGACAAACACCGCGCGGTGGTCGAGGGTGCCGAGGGCCTGGCCGCCTTCCACCAGAAGATCGGCGCGTTGCGCGACACGCTGCCCTTCGACATCGACGGTGTGGTCTACAAGGTCGATGCGCTGGCGCTGCAGCAGCGGCTGGGCTTCGTCAGCCGCGAGCCGCGCTGGGCGGTCGCGCACAAATATCCTGCGCAGGAGCAGCTCACCGCCGTCGTCGGCATCGACGTTCAGGTGGGCCGCACCGGCAAGCTGACGCCGGTGGCGCGCCTCGCGCCGGTCTTCGTCGGCGGGGTGACCGTCACCAACGCCACGCTCCACAACTTGTTCGAATTGCGCCGCAAGGGCGTGCGGGTGGGCGACACCGCCATAGTGCGGCGGGCGGGCGACGTGATTCCGGAGGTGGTGGGCACCGTGGCGACCGTACGGCCGCGCCGGCCCTACGTGCCCAATTTCCACATGCCCCAGAAATGCCCGGTGTGCGGCAGCGACGTGGTGCGGGAGCCCGGCGAGGTCAACCACCGCTGCTCGGGCGGCCTGTTCTGCGCCGCGCAGCGTAAGGAGGCGATTCTGCATTTCGCCCAGCGCCGCGCGATGGACATCGAGGGGCTGGGCGACAAGCTGGTCGATCAGTTGGTCGAAAGCGGCACGATCCGCACGCTTCCCGACCTCTACAAGCTCGGGCTGACGACCTTGGGCGCGCTGGACCGGATGGCCGACAAATCGGCCCGGAACGTGGTCGAGGCACTGGAAAAATCCAAGGGCACCACGCTGCCGCGCTTTCTTTTCGGCCTCGGCATCCGCCACATCGGCGAGGCGACGGCCAAGGATCTGGCGCGGCATTTCGGCAGTCTCGACGCGATCATGGATGCGCCGGTCGAGCAATTACTGGAGGTCGACGACGTCGGCCCGATCGTCGCGCTGGCGCTGCGTACCTTCTTCGACCAGCGCCACAACCGCGAGGTGGTGGAGCAGCTGCGCGCCTGCGGCATCCACTGGCCGGAAGGCCCGCCGGCCGAGCGCACCTGTCTTCCACTGGCCGGCAAGACCTTCGTACTGACCGGCACGCTGCCCACGCTGTCCCGGGAAGACGCCAAGGCATTGCTGGAAGCGGCCGGCGCCAAGGTGGCGGGGTCGGTCAGCAAGAAGACCGACTACGTCGTGGCCGGCCAGGAAGCCGGCAGCAAGCTGGACAAGGCCGAGGCGTTGGGTATCGCGGTGCTGGACGAGGACGGCATGCAGGCATTGCTGGCCGCCGCCGGCTGACCGTCCGCCGGCCTGCGAGACCTTACCGATCTTTACCGCCGGGCTACCTGGGGGGCGCACGTGGGACGAGGCTGGCGCGTTGAATGGGTTGGATTGTTCACAGGAAACCTCATGAAAACGCTTCGCCTTGCACGTGTTTTCCTTCTTGCCGCGGCCGCCGGTGTGCTAAGCGGCTGCGTGTTGGCGCCCGTCGCGCCGGTCGGCTACTACGGCGGCCCCGCGTATTACCAGCCGGCCCCGGTCGTCGTCACTCCCGGCATCGGCATCTGGGGCGGCTCCGGTTACCGGGGCGGGGGCTATGGCTACGGCCGGGGCAGATGGCGCTAGAGCGTGTTGTGCACTTCGACGCACCCGCTTTGCGGGACCCACCCTTCGAGAAAGCCGGGCAGAGGCCCGGCTGCCGCGTCGCGGTCCGCTTGCGGTATCCACACCGCGGCGCGTCCTGCGCCTTGCCGTCGGGCCTCTCCCGCCTTTCGCGGGTACTTCGAAATGCCTAATACGCTCTATTTGATGGGACATGGCGGTCTGGCCGATGCGGTAAAAGCGCCTGCGCCTACTTATGCGCGTGGGTCTGCCGTGGAAGGTCGGCTTGTCGGGCCGTGCCACCGCGCCTTGTGGAGATTCGAATGAACCGTACTTTTCTTTCCCGCACCGTGCTCGCCTGCGGCATCGCTGCTGCGTTGACAGGGTGCGTGGTGGCGCCACCGGCCGACGGCTACGGCTATCCGTACGGCGGAGTGGGTTACACTGAGACGGTGGTGGTGCCGCCCCCGGCTTACGGCTATGGCGGGTATGGAGCCTATGGTGGCGACTATGCCTATCCGCGCGGGTACTACTCCGACCCCGGCTACTACTATCCGCGTCCGGGCTACGGAGGCGGACGTCCCTACGATCGGGGCCAGCCGCCGCGTGCCGGCGAGTATCGGCCGGCTCCGCCGGCGATGGCACCGCCGGTCGGCCGCAGGCCCGATGCGGCGGATGTTCCCCGATTCAACCAGCCTCCGGGCCGGCCGGCTCCTCCCGCGAGGGCGATTCCGCCGACGGATGGCCGGCGGCCCGATGCGGCCGACGTGCCGTTCAACCGCTGACAGCGTTGACCGGCCGTTTTATCGGGGGGCGGCTGGCGGCGGTTCGGGCCGGCACCAGAGCCAGGCGAGTACGCCGTCCATACAGCCGATCGCGAGCGAGGCCACCCACACATTGCGTACCGTGCCCAGCACGAACACCGCGCAGGCGCCCATCGCGATGCTCGCGCTCCATTTCGCACGGCGGCTAACACACCCGCCGCTCTGCCATTCGCGCAGCAGGGGGCCGAAGAGCGGGTTGCGCAGCAACCTATCATGGAGCGCGGGCGAACTCCGGGCTGCGGCCCATGCCGCCAGGATCACGAACACCGTGCTGGGCATGCCCGGCACCAATACGCCGATCATCGCCAGCACGATGCACACCACCGCCATGGCGTAGAGCAGCCATCGCACGGGGGCGGTCGGCAGGGAACCGGAAGAAGGCAGGGCCATGCGCAGGGGTCGATCGGCTGAGGCCGCCACCGTGGGCGACCGGTGCCGGCATTGTGCCTGCGCACCTCGCCGTGTCGGGCTATGCTCGGCACCTTTGATTACAGAGTGGTGCCTGCCCGGGTGGCACCCTCCACATCCCATGGCCGTCCGAGAAATCCTCAAAATGGGCGATCCGCGCCTGCTGCGCGTGGCGCCCCCAGTACCGCCCGATGCTTTCGGAAGCGAAGCGCTGGACACGCTCATCGGGGACATGTTCGAGACGATGCAGGCGGTCGAAGGCGCCGGGCTGGCGGCACCTCAGATCGGCGTCGATCTGCAACTGGTGATCTTCGGCACCGATGCACCCGACGTCCGTTATCCCGATGCGCCGGTGGTGCCCCGAACGGTGCTGCTCAACCCGTCGATCGAGCCGCTCGGCCCTGACGAGGAGGACGGATGGGAAGGTTGCTTGTCGGTGCCGGGCCTGCGGGGCGTAGTGCCCCGCTGGTCGCGCATCCGCTACACCGGTGTCGATCCGCAGGGCAGGCCGATCGACCGCACGGTGGACGGCTTCCATGCCCGTGTCGTTCAGCACGAGTGCGACCATCTGGTCGGCAAGCTCTATCCGATGCGGGTGCGGGACTTCAGCCGGTTCGGCTTCACCGAGGTGCTGTTCCCGGGCCTGGACTCGTCCGACGACGATTGACATTCGACACGACCGACTTGGAGAAAGAACACGCCATGCCGCACTTCCGCCTGATTCCTTTTTTCCGCCAGGCTCTCGTCGCGTCAGCGCTGGCCACCGCGGCCGTGCTTGCCGCGCCGGCGGCGCATGCAGGCAAGACGCTGGACGCCGTCAGGCAGCGGGGCACGGTGAACTGCGGCGTGACCAACGGCGTGGCCGGCTTCTCGGCACCCGACTCCAAGGGCGGGTGGTCTGGCCTCGACGTCGACACCTGCCGAGCGGTCGCCGCGGCGGTGCTGGGCGATGCCAGGAAGGTCAATTTCGTGCCGCTGAACGCGCAACAGCGATTCTCGGCCCTGCAGGCCGGCGAGATCGACATCCTCGCCCGCAACACCAGTTGGACGCTCGCCCGCGACGCGTCGCTGGGCCTGCAGTTCACCACCATCACCTACTACGACGGCCAGGGTTTCCTGGTGCCGAAGAAGCTGAAGATCACCAGCGCCCGGCAGCTCAAGGGCGCCGAGATCTGCACCCAGTCAGGCACCACCAACGAGAAGAACGTCGCGGACTATTTCCGCGCCCAGAACATCAAGGTCAAGACGGTGGTGTTCGAGAACTTCGAGACCTCGTTCAAGGCCTTCTTCTCCGGCCGTTGCCAGGTGTTCACAACCGATGCGTCGGCCCTGGCCGGCCTGCGCAACAAGGAAGCGAAGAACCCCGACGACTATGTGATCCTGCCCGAATTGATCTCCAAGGAACCGCTCGCACCCGCGGTGCGCCGGGGCGACGACGAGTGGTTCACCATCGTGAAGTGGGTGCCCAACGCGCTGATCGAGGCCGAGGAGCTGGGGCTGACCCGGGCCGGCGTGGACGCCGCCCGTACCAGCAGCCATGACCCGGCCGCCCAGAGGCTCCTGGGCACCGGCGAAGACACCGGCATGCTGCTGGGCCTGGACAAGGACTGGGCCTTCCGCGCGATCAAGGCGGTCGGCAACTACGGCGAGATGTTCGAGCGCAACGTGGGCCCGAAATCCGTGCTGCAGCTTCCGCGCGGCGTGAACCGGCTCTGGAACCAGGGCGGGCTGATGTACGCACTGCCGGTGCGCTGATGCACGCGAGGCGCGCCGTGGCCGCATCGCATCCGGTGGACCCGGCGAGGCGTTCGGCATGAATCGCATGCCGCGCGCCACGGTGTGGGCCTGGACGGCGCAATTGCTCCTGCTGGCGGTGCTGCTGGCCAGTGTGTCCGTACTGGTCGGCCATGCGTTCGACGTGCTGCGGGCACGCGGCATCCGGTCGGGTTTCGATTTCCTATTGCAGCCCGCGGGTTTCGAGGTGGGCGAGGGCTGGCTCGACTATTCGGCCGGCCAGCCGTTCTGGCGCGCCTTTCTCGCGGGCCTGATCAACACGGTTCGGGCCGCGGTTCCGGCCGCAGTGCTGGCGCTGTTACTGGGCACGCTGCTCGGCATCGGCCGGCTGGCGCCCCATCTGCTGGTGCGTGGTATCGGCACCGCGTATGTCGAGGCGCTGCGCAACGTGCCGCTGTTGGTGCAGTTGCTGATGCTGTACTTCGCCCTGACCCAGTTGCTGCCGGACGCGAGCGATGCGGCGCAGCCGCTGCCCGGTATCTGGATCAGCAAGAGCGGCCTGTCGCTGCCCTGGCCGGTGACCGAGGCCGGCCGTTGGTGGCCGCATGCGATCGAATGGCCGGAGCGCACGGTGTTCAACGTGAGCGGCGGCGCGTCGCTCACGCCGGAGTACCTGGCGATCGTCTGGGCGCTGGGCTTCTACACCGCCGCATTCGTGGCCGAGATCGTCCGGGCCGGGATCGGGTCGGTGTCGGACGGCCAGAACGATGCCGCACGGGCGATGGGGTTCACGCCGTTCCAGCAGCTGCAGGTGGTTGTCCTGCCGCAGGCCTTGCGGGTCATCGTGCCGGCGCTCACTAACCAACTGCTGAGCTTGGTCAAGAACTCGTCGCTGGCGGTAGCGGTGGGCTATCCCGAACTGGTGTCGGTCTCCAACACGTCGCTCAACTCGACCGGGCGGGCGTTCGAATGCATCGCGGTGGTGATGGCGGTGTATTTGCTGCTGTCGCTGTTGATTTCGGCAGGCATGAACCTCTACAACCGCCGGGTGGCACTGCGGGGGTGGTCGTGAGGCGGGCGGCCGCGGCGACCGACTGGCGAGCCGATCTGTTCGGCGGCCCGGTACGCACCGTGTGCACCCTGGGGCTGGTCGCCGCCCTGGTGTGGATCGCCTGGCAGGCGATCGCATGGGGCGGCGTGGACGCGGTGTTCCGGCCCGATGCCGAGGCCTGCCGTGCCGCCACCCACCATGCCTGCTGGGGGGTGATCGTCGAGAAATGGCGGTCCTTGCTGTTCGGCCGCTATCCGTTCGACCAGCAGTGGCGCCCGGCCTCCGCCTTGACCGTGCTGTTGGCGTTGCTGGCTGCGAGCGCGTGGCCCCGGTGGTGGCGCTGGCAGCTGGTGCCGGCCTGGATCGTAGGCATCGCGGTGTTCACCCTGCTCATGCGCGGCGGATGGGGCGGGCTGGAAGTGGTGCCGACCGGGCGCTGGGGTGGCCTGCCGCTGACGGTGGCGCTGGCCGTTTTCTCGCTGGGCACGGCGTTTCCGATCGGGTTGGCTCTGGCGCTGGGCCGGCGCTCGCAGTTGCCGGTGGTGCGCACTCTGTGCGCGAGCTACATCGAGCTGATCCGCGGCGTGCCGCTGATCTCGGTGCTGTTCATGACCTCGTTCCTGGTTCCGCTGTTGGTGCCGCAGGCGTTCCAGCCCGACGTGCTGCTGCGGGTGCTGGCCGGCATGGCCCTTTTCACGGCCGCCTACCTGGCCGAGATCGTCCGGGGCGGCCTGCAGGCGGTGCCGCGCGGCCAGGTGGACGCCGCCGTCGCGCTGGGCATGCGGCGCTGGCAGGTCCAGCGGACGGTGCTGCTGCCGCAAGCGCTGCGCGTGGTGGTGCCGGCGCTCGTCAATGCGGTGATCGGCACCTTGAAGGACACATCCCTGGTCACGGTGGTCGGTTTGTTCGAACTGACCGGTGCCCTGGGGCTGGCCCTGGGCGGCGACCCGGTGTGGCGGCCGTTCTATCTCGAGGGCTATCTGTTCCTCGCGGCCGTCTACTGGGTCATGTGCTTCGGCCTCTCGCGCTACGGCCGCTGGCTGGAGCGGTGAGAGCCACTCCTCGGCATGGCATCCGAAAAGCCGACAGTCGCGCCGATCTTCCGATGCCCGCCGAGGCGGCTGTGCGGTATCAGTTCAGCTTGCCACCGGTGCCACCAACGCTGAAGCGTCCTGCACCGAGAAACGCCACCGCCAGTGCGCCGAACAGGAACATGCCCTGCAGTTCCAGCTTCCAGCCGCCCATGTTGTTGAGCGCGCCCAGGTCCTTCATGTGCGCCAGGAACAGGGCGAACAGCATGTTCACCACGATGATCCACGCCGCGGGCCGGGTGAAGATGCCCACGATCAGCAGCAGCGGCGCTACCACCTCGCCGATGTAGACGAGATAGGCCAGCTCGGCCGGCAGGCCGTGCGACGACAGCATGCCGGCGATGCCGCCCACGCCAGCGCCGATTTTGGCGATGCCATGCAGCAGGATGAGAATGCCCACGCTCAGGCGCAGTACGAGCTTGCCGGTGTCTTCGGAACGGACCATGTGAATTTTCCCTAGTCTTGTGTGTTGTACGGCCCGCGTCATCGCGTGCCTCTTGCGGCGCACGGACGGGCAAACGATGTGCCCATGCGCCACAGGGCGCGACCATAGCGCAAACCGCGACGGTTCGGGAAGAGGCTGCGAAAGGCGGGTTTCCCGGTCTCGTGCAATCCGGTAGGCATCGGTGCGGTGTTTACAATCCCGGCACGCCGCGCGCCTCGCTCTGCAGATAGCTTCCAGGTGCATCGAATCCGCTGTCCGCTATCCACCCGTCTACCTCTCGCATTCCAATGAGCAGCCTTCAAATCACGACAACCCTGTTAGGCGTCGGGCTTGCTGCCGTCATTCTGCTGCTCGTGCGCAGGGACCATATGTACGTGTTGCACGGTCTGTTCTGGATCGGCGTAGCCGGCTGTGCGGCGCTGCTGGGCATATGGCCGAGGCTGATCGATCGCCTGGCGGCGCTGGTGGGCATCAGCTATCCACCGGCACTGCTGTTGCTGGGTGTTTCCATCGTGTTGTTCGTCAAGGCACTGCATACGGATATGGTGAACACCCGCATCGAGCGCGGCCTGCGTCTGCTCAACCAGCGCATTGCGATCTTCGAGTTGGAACGCGAAGGGCGATCGCCCCCGCACGACAAGGGCTGACGCGCGGCGACCGAGCCGACGCGCACTCCTAGACATCAGGACTTAGCGACATGACGATTTTGGTGACCGGCGGTGCCGGCTTCATTGGTGCGAACTTTGTGCTCGACTGGGTCGATGCGACCGACGAGACCGTCGTCAATGTAGACAAGCTGACCTACGCGGGCAACCTGCAGAACCTCGCCGGTATCGAAGGACAGACGCAGCACGTCTTCGTGCAGGGCGATATCGGCGACCGCGGTCGGATGGATGGCCTGCTGCGGCGACACCGGCCCCGGGCCGTGTTGAACTTCGCGGCCGAAAGCCATGTCGACCGTTCGATCCACGGGCCGGGCGACTTCATCCAGACCAACGTGGTCGGCACCTTCCATCTGCTGGAATCGGTGCGCGCCTATTGGACCTCGCTCGACGCGGCGGACGCGGCGTCCTTCCGCCTGCTGCACGTATCGACCGACGAGGTGTACGGCACCCTGGGCGCGGCCGATCCGGCGTTCACCGAAACCCACGGCTACGAGCCCAACAGCCCGTACAGCGCCAGCAAGGCCGCCAGCGACCATCTGGTCCGCGCGTGGCACCACACCTACGGCCTGCCGGTGCTCACCACCAACTGCAGCAACAACTACGGGCCGTTCCACTTTCCGGAGAAGCTGATTCCGCTTGTGATCACCCACGCATTGGCAGGCAATCCCCTGCCGATCTACGGCGACGGCCTGCAGGTGCGCGACTGGCTCTACGTGCGCGACCATTGCAGCGCGATCCGCTGCGTGTTGGAGGCCGGAAAGCTGGGCGAAACCTACAACGTCGGTGGCTGGAACGAGAAGACCAACATCGAGATCGTGCGCACCATCTGCGCGCTGCTGGACGAATTGCGCCCCCGTGCCGACGGCAAGCCCTACGCCGAGCAGATCACCTATGTGAAGGACCGCCCGGGCCACGACCGGCGCTACGCGATCGACGCCCGCAAGATCGAGCGCGAACTGGGCTGGAAGCCTGCCGAAACCTTCGACACCGGCATCCGCAAGACGGTGCAGTGGTACCTGAACCATGCGCAGTGGGTGGCGGATGTGCAGACCGGCGCCTACCGCGACTGGGTCGCGCGGCAGTACGCACCGGCGGTGGTGCCCGCGTGATGCGCATCCTGCTGCTGGGCGGCACGGGCCAGGTCGGTTGGGAGCTGCAGCGTAGCCTGGCGACGTTGGGCGAGGTGACGACGCTGCCGCGTAGCGCGGTGGACCTCGAGAATCCGGACACGCTGGCAGAAGCGGTGCGCGCGGTACGGCCCGATGTGATCGTGAGCGCGGCCGCCCATACCGCCGTCGACAAGGCGGAGAGCGAAGCGGAGCGTGCGCATCGCATCAATGCCGAGGCGCCGGGCGTGCTGGCAGAAGAGGCGGCACGCCTCGGCGCGCTGCTGGTGCATTACAGCACCGACTATGTTTTCGACGGAGGCGGTACCCGGCCCTGGTCGGAAGCGGACACGACCGGTCCCCTGTCGGTCTATGGCAGCACCAAGCTGGAGGGCGAGCAGCGCATCCAGGCCAGCGGTTGCCGTCACATGATCTTTCGTACCAGTTGGGTGTATGCCGCGCGGGGCGGCAACTTCGCCAGGACCATGCTGCGGCTCGCCCGCGACCGGGAGCGGCTGACGGTCATTGACGACCAGTGGGGCGCTCCTACCGGCGCCGACCTGATCGCGGACGTGACGGCGCATGCGATCCGCGGAGTCGAATACCATGGCGCTCCCGCCGGGCTCTACCACCTCGTAGCAGGCGGCGAGACGACGTGGCACGGCTACGCTTCTCACGTGATCGCGCAGGCCCGAGTGCTGCAGCCCGATATGCCGCTGGCCGCCCACGACATCGCGGCGGTGCCGACCAGCGCGTTTCCGACGCCTGCCCGTCGCCCTGCGAACTCCCGCATGGATACCACCCGGCTGCAGCAGGCTTTCCAACTGAGGCTGCCTGCATGGCAAGCCGGCGTCGACCGGATGCTGGCCGAGATTCTGGAGACTCCGAACCGATGACGACACAACGCAAAGGCATCGTGCTGGCCGGTGGCTCAGGCACCCGGCTGCACCCCGCCACACTGGCGATCAGCAAGCAGCTGCTGCCGGTCTACGACAAGCCGATGATCTATTACCCGTTGAGCACGCTGATGCTGGCGGGCATCCGTGACATCCTGGTTATCAGCACGCCGCAGGACACGCCGCGCTTCCAGCAACTGCTGGGCGATGGCGCCCAGTGGGGTCTCAACCTGCAGTACGCGGTACAGCCCAGCCCGGACGGTCTGGCGCAGGCCTTCGTCATAGGCGAGCAGTTCCTGGCCGGCGCGCCGAGCGCGCTGGTCCTGGGCGACAACATCTTCCACGGACACGATTTCCAGGTGCTGCTGGAAGATGCCGACGCCCGGCGGACGGGGGCCACGGTCTTCGCATACCACGTGCAGGACCCCGAGCGTTACGGCGTGGTGGATTTCGACGCGGACGGCCGCGCGACCAGCATCGAGGAAAAGCCGGCCAAGCCCAAGAGCCAATACGCGGTGACCGGCCTTTATTTCTACGACAACCAGGTGGTGGATGTGGCCAAGACGGTCAAGCCGAGTGCCCGCGGCGAGCTGGAGATCACGGCCGTCAACCAGCACTACCTCGAGAACCAGGCGCTCAAGGTTCAGATCATGCAGCGCGGCTATGCCTGGCTCGACACCGGCACCCACGAGAGCCTGTTGGAGGCTGGCCAGTTCATCGCTACCCTGGAACAGCGCCAGGGACAGAAGATCGCGTGCCCCGAGGAGATCGCCTGGCGCAACGGCTTCATCACGGCCGAACAATTCGAGCGACTGGCTCAACCGCTCACAAAGAACGGCTACGGCCAATACATGCTGCGCTTGCTGAAGGAAAAAATCGTCAAATGAAGGTCATCGCCACGTCCATCCCCGAAGTCCTGATTCTGGAGCCGAAAGTTTTCGGCGATTCGCGGGGTTTTTTCTTCGAGAGCTTCAACCACCGGGCATTCGAAGCCGCGGTCGGGCACACCGTCTCGTTCGTACAGGACAACCACAGTCGCAGTGCGCAAGGCGTTCTGCGCGGCCTGCACTACCAGCTTCGCCAGGCGCAAGGCAAACTGGTGCGCGTGGTGCGCGGCGCGGTGTACGACGTGGCGGTGGACATCCGCAAGCAGTCGAAGACCTTCGGCCAGTGGGTCGGCGTGCAGTTGAGCGAAGAGAACCAGCGTCAGATGTGGGTGCCGCCAGGCTTCGCGCACGGGTTTCTGGTAACCAGCGAATCGGCGGATTTCCTCTACAAGACGACCGACTACTACGCGCCGGAATTCGAGCGCTGCATCGCCTGGAACGACCCGAAGCTCGCGATCCCGTGGCCTTTGCAGGGTTGTCAGGCGCAGCTTTCCGGCAAGGACGCGGCGGCACAGGCGTTTCGTGACGCCGACGTCTTCGAGTAAGCGCCCGGTGCCTGCGCAACGTCTGGTTCCCGTGGTGCTGTGCGGGGGCAGTGGGAGCCGGCTGTGGCCGCTCTCGCGCGAGAGCCAGCCAAAGCAGTTCCTGGCACTCACCGGGGCCGAGACGATGCTGCAGCAGACGGTGCGGCGGACGGACGGTCTGCCACCTTCGGAGGTGGTGGTCGACAGCGCGCCGATCGTGGTCTGCAACGAAGCCCACCGCTTCATGGCGGCCCAGCAGCTCGCGGCCGTCGGGGTACGGACCGACCGGATTCTGCTGGAGAGTGGTGGCCGCAACACCGCGCCTGCGTTGACGCTCGCGGCCCTGCTGGCCCGCCGGGAGGATGCCGATCCCCTGCTGTTGGTGATGCCGGCGGATCATGCGGTGGCAGACGTTCCGGGGTTGCAGGCCGCGGTCCTCGCCGCGCTCGACGCCTGCGCCTCCGGCGCCATGTGTACGTTCGGCGTGGTGCCGGTGCGGCCCGAAACCGGCTACGGGTACATCCGCCGAGGGGCGGCGCACGGCGGTGGGCTGTTCGGCATCGCCAGCTTCGCCGAGAAGCCCGACTCGGCACACGCGCAACAGTACCTGGCGTCGGGTGAATACCTGTGGAACAGCGGAATGTTCATGGTCCGGTCGAGTGTTTGGCTCGCGGCCATCGCCCGCTACCGTGCGGACATCTCCGAGGCCTGCATCGACGCCATGGCGGCGGCTGCGCAGGACGGCGATTTCGTGCGACCGGATGCGCAGGCCTGGTCGGCGTGCCCCTCCGATTCGATCGACTATGCGGTCATGGAGCGGCTGCCACGCAACCCCGAACTGGGCATCGCGGCGCGTGTCGTGCCGCTGGATGCCGGCTGGTCGGACGTGGGAGCGTGGGATGCGCTGTGGCAGCTGCGGCCGCATGATCCGCACGGCAATGCCCGTGTCGGCGACACCCTGATGCTGCATTCGACCGATTGCCTGGTCATGGCCAGCGGGCGGCTGGTGGCCGGCATCGGCCTGCGCAATCTGGTGATCGTCGAAACCCCGGACGCGGTACTGGTCGCCGACAAGACGCGGGTGCAGGAAGTGCGGGACATGGTCGCGCAGCTCAAGGCCAGCGGGCATGCGTCGGCCAATACGCACCGCAAGGTCCAGCGGCCCTGGGGCTGGTACGACAGCATCGATCAGGGCGAGCGTTTTCAGGTGAAGCGCATCGTGGTGCATCCCGGCGCGAGCCTCAGCCTGCAGCTGCACCACCACCGGGCCGAGCACTGGGTGGTGGTGAAGGGGATCGCGCGGATCACCAATGGCGACCGCGCGTTCGTTCTGCGCGAGAACGAGTCGACCTACATTCCGCGCGGTCACAAACACCGGCTGGCCAATCCGGGACCGGAGCCTTTGGAGATCATCGAAGTGCAGTCCGGGGACTACCTGGGCGAGGACGACATCGTGCGCTTCGAGGACGACTATGACCGCATGGCCTGATGACGGGGGCTCAGCGCCCCCTGTCCGTGCCCAGGACGGCGCGCATGCGATCGATGAAAAGCGTCTCGGTGAAACGGTGCGACCGGGCGATGCAGTCCTGGGACATCGGGTCGCCGTGCGCGCTCTCGATGAACGCCACGGCGGCGCGCAGCTGGTCCGCGGTGGGAGGCGAGGGCAGCAGCACGCCCGTGCGGCCCGGCACCACCGTTTCGAGCAGGCCGCCTTCCGCGACCCCGATCACCGGCTTGCCCGCGGCCATGGCCTCGACCGGCGACATGCCGAAATCCTCGTCCACCGGCAGATAGACCACGCAACGCGACCGCCCCACCCATCGCCTTAGGGATTCGTCGGACCGCCACCCGGTGAAGCGGATGTTGGAAGCGCCCGCGGCCATTTTTTTCAGCCGCTCGGCCTCCGGCCCGCCCGACAGCACCACCAGGTCATGCTGCGGCATCTGCAGGAAGGCCTCGACGATCACGTCCACCCGCTTGTTCGGCACCAGCCGCGCGGTGGAGAGGTAGTAGCCCGCATCGCCGAGCGGCTGAAAATGCTGGGTGGCCACAGGCGGGTAGACCACCTGCGCCTCCAGGCCGGTGTATCGCCGCAGGCGTTCCCGGACGTTCTCCGAGTTCACCAGGATCTGGTCCATGCGGCCGATCGCGCCCTCGTACCGGGCCCGGAACCAGCGCACGAACAGCGCATAGACCGGCCGGAGCCAGAAGGGGAAGCCGGCCAGCGTGCCCGCGTACAGGTCGTAGGCGAAGCGGGGAATCGTGTGGCAGTAGTACAGGCGCCGCCCGGACCGCTGCTGGTGGACGGCCAGGGGACTGTAGAAGCCGCTGTAGAGCACCACATCGGCGTCGCGCAGCCGCCGGCTGCGAAACCGGAAGCACCACATGCTCTCCAGAATGCGCGGCATGCAGGTCGACCAGCCCCCGCGCAGCTCGGTCGGCACCACGGAGGATGTAGCCAGCAGCGGCTGTGCGGCGGGATAGCAGCGGCTGACCATGGTCTCGAATTCGGGAAACGCTTCGGCCAGTGTCAGGGTGACCCGCTCCGCGCCACCGGCCACCTGCATGAAGTCGTAGAGCAGGAATTTCTTCATGCCAGCAACCCTTCCAGGCGCTGACGCATGATGTTCGCCCGCGCGCCCCAGCTATGTTCACGGACGAAAGACAGGGCTAACGCGCGCGGGCGGGACAGCGCCTGGTCGCGCGCGCGGACCACGGCATCGGCAAAGTCCGCCGCGCCGTTGCCGTAGCAGGCCAGCGGTCCCATGCCCGTCCGCAGGGCGCCCAGGTCGGTGCTGGCGACACCCAGCCCCGCCGCGATGTATTCGTAAAACTTCAAGGGGCGTTCCACATACTGCATCCGGCCTTCGGCATCGCGGAACGGAATCAGGCCGACCGCGTGCCGCTGCAGCACCGCAGGCAGATCGGCCCGCGCGACGCGGCCGCGCCACCGCAGATTCGCGGGCCAGTGGGCGACATCCGGATCGCCGGGCGCATGGATGTCGAACGTCCAGTCGGGCAGCAGCCGCGCGCACTGGCACAGCAGATCGATATCCAGCCAGGCGGTCAAACCGCCGACGTAGACGGCACTGCGCGGTGCGCGTGGCGCGGTAGCCTCCTGCGGCTCAGCGGGCGCCGACAACGCGATCTCCACCCCATTCGGTACGCAGGCCACCACCGCCCGCGCAGACAAGCCGCGCGCATAGCCCGCCAGCGCCTCGGACACCGCCCACACCTCGTCGAAAGCGGCGCTGCCCACCCTAGTCTCCAGCGCCTCGACCAGCACCGGATGGAGATCCTGCGCGAAACCGCGTGGCCAGTCGTTCAGCCGGCAAACGGTCGCACGCGCCGAGAGGTGGTCGACCAGCAGCAGGTTGGGCGCCACGTCGGCGATGCAGGCATCGAAGCGCGCGGTTCGCAGTTCGGCAGGCAGAAAGCGGCCGTACGCCTGCAACTGCCAGTGCCAGCGCAGGAAAAGTCTGTGGGCCGGGAAGGGCGCGCGCACCGTCCACTCCGTCAGGCCCGGCGCGACCGGGACGGCCCGGGCCCGCGTGCCGGCCCAGGCGCGGGTGAGCCGGGCATGGCGCTGTCGGCCGATCAGGTCCACCGGCGACGACAGCGTGGGCAGATAGTCGACCGACCAGCCCGCTGCCGCCAGCGCCTCGGCCACATGCTGCGAACCGACCTTCGTGCCGCCGTCGATGAAGGACTGGGTGCCCAGGACGATGGCGCGCATCTCAGGCACCCCGCTTCGCGCCGGCGAGCACGGTCGCCACCTCCGCCTGCAGCCACGCGCGCGTCGCCGCCGCGTTGAACTGCCGGCTGGCACGGTCGGACGCCTGTTTCATGGCATCGATGTCGGCCGTGCTGAGCGCATTGAGAAGGGCTGCCAGATCGGCCGGCTCGAAGCTCGGGCTCACGACGCCGCACCCATGACGCTCCACCAGCGCCTGCATTTCGGGCGACGGACCGATTGCAATCGCCAGCCGCGCCTGCATGAACTCGAAGAACTTGTTCGGCAGCGCATGCAGGTAGTTGAAATTGGTCGGCGGCAGCAGAAACAGTCCGATGTCGTAGCCGTTGGTATGCGCGGCGATATCGGCCATGGCGACCGGCGGAATGAACCGGATGCGCGCATCGCCCGTAGCCCGCTGGCGCAGGGCGGCCATCGTGGCCGGATCGTGCTCCACCAGCATCAAATCCAGCTGGAACCGCTCGTCCAGGTGGGGCACCAGGTCGATCATGATCTCGATCCGGCGCGAGGCGATCGCGGCTCCGTGGTGGACCAGGCGGATGCGGCCGGGCTGCACCGGCCGCACAGGAAGATCCACCGGCTCGGGGCAGTTGGGCATCACGGCCACCGGTACGCCGTAGCGGGCCGTGTATTCGCGGGCGATGCCATCGCACACGGTGCTCATCCGCGCCACCCGCGGCAGATCGCGGCGGCAGATCGCATCGAAGAACGGGCCGAGCAAGCACCGCCAGGCGAGGCGGTCCTCGAACTCGCGCGGTGCGTACTCGTGGGCGTCGAGCCACACAGGCGCGCCTTTCGCCAACCGCAGTGCGGCAGGCAGCACCCACACGTCGTTCGCCAGTACCAGGTCGAACGGGTGGGAGGGCAGAGCGGCCGCCGCGGCCAGCAGCGCCTGCACCTGGGCGTGGCCCCAGTAGTACCGCTGGTACCGTCTGGTGGCCAGAAGGGCCGCGTTCCGCAGGGTGTGCCATGCGGCCTGGCGGCCGGTGGCCACCGGCACGAAGCGGGCTACACCGCCCGGCGCCGGCCCGAAACCCAGCACATGCAGCTCGTGGTGCTCGCCCAGCGCGCCGATCTGGCGCATGACGCGCGGATCGGATGCGATCGGTGACAGCGACAGCAGAAGAATGCGGGCCATCGCCGCCTCAGCCCGAAAAATGCCGGGCGTGCCAGCGGGTGAAGTTGACCCAGCGCCATACCTGCCAACTGAAAGGTTTCTGGCCCGCCACCACCTGGTCGAAAGAAGTGAGTAAGGCTTGCTGCCGCAGGAAGGGCAGGCGCAGCGGATGCCGGAGCCACTGCCGAATCTGCGGCGCCATCTGCAACAGCCATGCATGCTCGGGGGTCGCGAAGCCGATCTTGTCGCGCCGGTCGAGCACCTCTGGCGGCACCAGGCCGCGCATCGCCCGGCGCAGCAGATGCTTTGTTTCGCCGTTGGCCGCCACCAGATACTCCTCCGGCAGCGTCAGCAAAAAGTCGGCCATGGCCGTCGTCAGAAAAGGCACCCGGCTCTCCACCGAGAAACGCATCGAGTTGCGGTCGCCATGGCGCAGCAGCCCCTGCAGCCCCAGCCCCTGGAGCGAGCGCGCCAGCTCGGCTGGCAGGCGACGGCCACGTGCCGTCATGTCGGGCAGAGGCCGGGGGAATCGGAGCGCCACGCCCGCGTCTTTCAGCACGCCCCCATCCAGCCAGGGCGGGCAGGCGTCGGATCCGTTCATGCGCCGCAGCGCCTGGTAGGCGGCATCGCCGGTGTACTCGGCCACCGCGGCCTTCAAACCGTCGATGCCGGCCCGGCCCGGCCACCGGCCCCATTGGCGCAGGAACGCCACCGCATCCAGTACCCGCCCCTGGTCCAGCAGGCTTTTCACCCGCGGGCCGGGATAGCCCACGTAGCCGCCGCACAGCTCGTCGGCCCCCTGCCCGTCGAGCGTGACCGTCACGCCATGCTCGCGGGCGAGCCGGAAGACCCGGTACTGGGCATAGATGCTGGTGCTGCCGAAGGGCTCACCCTGCGCCGCGATCATGTCGTCGAGGTCGGCCGCCAACTCTTGCGGCGTGATGCCGAGCTTGTGCGCCTGCGCCCCCACATGCGCATTCATCCGGTTCACCCACTGCTCTTCCGACACCGCGCTACCCGACGCGATGAAGCTGAAGGTATGGATCGGCGCATCGGGCTCCAGTTGGCGCATGCAGCCCACGATCGCGGACGAATCCAGCCCGCCCGACAGCGCCGCGCCCAGCGGAACATCGCTGCGCAGATGCAGGCGCACGCTGTCGAGCATGCGTGTGCGCAAGCCCTCTGCCGCATCGTCCAGCGTCAGGCGCTGAACGGGGGCGATCGTGGGCTTCCACCAGACGTGCAGGTCGAAACAGTGTCCGCCGAGGTCGTAGGTGAAGCGGTGGCCGGGCGGCAGTGCGCGGATGTCCTCGAAGAAAGTCCGCTCGCCGGCGTCGTAATGGCCGTGTGCCAGGTAGTCGTAGGAAACCTGCCAGTCCAGCCTGGGCGTGCTGGCGCGCAGGGCCTGCACCGCCGGAATCTCGGAGGCGAAGCAGAACCCCGCATCCGCCGCATGGTGGTAGTAGAGGGGTTTGATCCCGAACGCGTCCCGGGCGCCGTGCAGCGTGTGGGTGGCGCGGTCGAACAGGACGAATGCGAACATGCCGGTGAAGCGGGGCAGGGCGGCTGCGCCCCACTGGTCCCAGGCCTGCAGCAGCACCTCGGTGTCGGAGGCGGAACGGAATATTCGGCCCAGGGACTGCAGTTCGGCACGCAACTCAAAGTAGTTGTATATTTCGCCGTTGAAGACCAGCAGGTAGCGGCCGTCGGCGCTGGGCATGGGCTGGTGGGCGGCGGGGGTGAGGTCGATGACGCTGAGGCGGGTATGGCCGAAATGCAGCTGCCCATCGTCCAACGACACGCTCGACACACCCTGATCGTCCGGCCCGCGGCGCCCTAGCTGCGAGAGGCCCAGCCTGAGCTTGGCCTCTATGTTGTCGATACGCCCAGCGCCATATAAACCGAGAATGCCGCACATGCTCAATTCGCCTTCAAGGCTTCTTCGTACTGGGCCACGGTCAGCGAAGCAACATGAACGGGGTTATGCCACTTGCGGGCGTATTCGAAGCAGCCTTGCGCGTGCGCGGCGAGCTTTGCAGGCGACTCCAGCAGTCCTTCAAGAACCGCTTCGATCGTGTCCGGGTCGGCCTGGATGACCGCTTGCAGAAGTTCTTCACGCATCGGCTCGGGCACCGCTTGTGCATCACGCGCGTCGATACGCACGATAACGGGCTTTCCCAGCATCATGGTTTCGACGGCAAAAGCCCCATACCAGCCGATCAGCAGCTGATCCACCACGACATCCGCGCCATTGTAGATTTCAAGCGCCTCTCCATGCGACTTTCCCTCGACCAGAACGAGCTCGATGGCATCGGGATGCCGCTTGTCTATGCGCTCCACCGCCTTCAGAAGAAAAGCGGTGCCCTTGATTTCGCGGTTGGTGGGTGCATGCGCGATACGCAGGCGGCGTCCGGTCTCGCGTCGCTGCGGCCTTGCCGTTTCAACCAAAGGCACGGCATAGGGAAGGAATCCAGAGCGCCGGCTCGGCAAGAAGGCGAGCAGATCGGGGTTCAATGCCCAGAGGTGCTGGGCATGGCGTTCCATCTTGACGATTCCGTCCTCGCGGCTGCGATCGAGACCCGGCCCGCAATCCTGCACGACGCAATGCGCACAAGCGCTGACGCCACCCCTGGCCAGCGTAGGCAATTTCTGGCGCGCATCGCACCCGTTGTAAGTCACGAACAAAGCGGCGCGTTCAGGATAGAAAGGCAGCTCGAGGTGATGAAGATGGACCCCGCGCATGGTGAACAACGACGAGCCCCAGTTGAAATGAAACACGTCATAGCGGGCTCTCACGGACAAGAACGCTTTGAGCAGCAGGTACCACCGTCCCACGGCAGTCCTTGAACTGCCGAGGTCGACGATCGAATCCGCCGGGTAGTCCAAATAGGATGTATGCGTCACCAAGGTATCGCTATGCACGCCCAATGCCCGCTCTCCCCTGGAAAGAGCCCAGGCATTGTTGCCGATGGAAGTGGGAAGATGAAGCACCCTCATTGCGAGGCTTCTAGCACCTTCTGAATGCCCTTTTTGAACGTGGTCAGCGAAGTGGTGTAGTGAGAGCGAAACAGGGACACGTCGCCGATCAGATCGCCTGTCCGCACACGGTCGTTCACCGCCACCTTAGGCGAAATACCCACCACTTCGCCGATGATTTCCACCATCTGTCGGATCGAAAGCATTTCATCACCTGCGAAATTCATGACCGGCAAGCCGCGAAGCCCTGCCACCGTTTCGATGGCCCGCACGGCGTCGTCGATATAGATGGGATTCGTTCTCATACCGCCCGGTTCGGATTCATCTGGAGAGGGCTGGCGATCGACGGTCACGGTCTCACCACGTATCACGCGCGCGACGAGATTGGGGATGAGCTTGTCCGTTTGGTTAGGCCCATAAACACCAAAGATCCTGAGGCACGTCAGGTCCATTCCAGTGGCGGCCAGGCGCACACCTTCTTCGCCCAGTATTTTCGAGAGCGGGTACCAGCTCCTGCGCTCCAGCGGAGAATCCTCTTTGAACGGATCGAAGGACGCTCGGTAAACATTTCCAGTCGATGCGTAAATGAACTTGGAAACGTTCGAAGCCTGCGCGGTGATCGCAGCCTGCACTGCACTGACGCAGTTGACCGAAACTAAGTGGGAGGCCCGCTGTGGCAACTGCCGGTAGAAGGGTGACTGGGCGAGATACACCACCACATCGATCCCTACCAGATCCAGCTTGCCCAACAGTCCGGTCACTGGGTCGATTCCCCCTGGACGAGAGGAACTGACCGCTTCGACAGAGTGCTCTTGCCTTACCAAATGCTCGCAAAGAAACCGGCCCACATACCCGCCAGCGCCAATGACACAATATCTCATTTAGACACTCCAAGCTCCGTGTATGCCGTGTCCAAGCGTTTGGCAAAAGCATCCATGGAATAATGTTTTTCAATAAAATTGCGTCCCTGCCGTCCTCGATCAAGCCGCTCCGATCGGCTCGCCTTCACCCATTTTCGAAGCACTGCCTTGATATCATCAGGACTGGCATTGATGATGGGGGAGCTTTTTACATCAATGAGATACCGAGCCGGGTCGCGAATAAAACATACGACCGGCTTGCTCATTGCCATGGCCTCTAGAGCGAAAAACCCATGAAAACCCACCATGACTTGGTCGACAATAATATCCGCTGTCTGATAGATCTTGAGGGCGTGCTCATTGGGAATCCTTTCAACCAAAACGAGCTCTACAGCCAGTCCTTCAGCAGATAATTCCGATACCGCCGCTTCTATAAATCTTGTTCCCTTGAACATCCGATGATTGGGAGCATGTACAATCCGCACTGCCGACGGACTGGGCGGCGTAGCAGGATGAACGGCTTTATATTTTTTATCTTTTACGTCCAGCGGCCAAAAATATAGTGTATTCACACTCCCTGGCGTATATTCAATCATGTCTCCCATGGAGAAAATCGCAGTGCACTTATTTCTAGCATATTCATAGCGGGGCTTGAACAAGTCCTCATCGCAGATGCATGCTGAATTTTGGGCGGTGCAATCCGTGCAGCAATTGGGATCCCCTAGCGACCTGGTAACGCGCTGCGTTCGGCAGTCGCCGCCGTAGGTCCATGCGAAAATATCTATCCCCATAAAATTATAGGCAAAAAGCTCCAGTTTGTTGAAGGATCGCATCCTGGCGTTCGGCAAGATGCCGCCGTCCAAATAAATATGGGCACGATCTGCGAGCAAGCAAATAAGCAGAAAAGCAACGTACCGGTACTGCGTGTTGAAAATACGGCCTAGAGGAAATCGCTGAAGATCGAAATCGAATTTATTGGTAATGAAGTACGTATGTGAAACTACCGAATAAGATCTGGCGCCTGTCAACCTCTCCGACTTGGCATTGATCGCCATGTTCAGAATGGGCGCGCCCGTCCAAATACTCACCGGCGCCCGGCCCCATGCCCACTTCAGCGGCACTCTCGCCACCGCAACCAAAGGCAGGACCAAAATAGACATACAATTGAGGAAAGAAATCATTCCCCCGCGAAATATATGCATCAGCTACCTAAAAATCTACAGCGGGACAAGCGAATCATGGCCATAGGGCAGTCTGCTGTCAGAAGAAAAATAATTTCCATGGTGAATCCTAAGCAGCGACTTCCTTGATCAATTTTATGAGACGCTTGGCGATAACCTCATTTGAATGATGTTGCAGGTACCATTCCCGAGACTCACACTCCACGCGGTTCCGATAGGATATATCACCCGATAGTTGTTCGAGACGATCGGCAACGTCAAGATGCGATTCGATGCTGATCAGTGGCGGAACGACGTCGAAGCACACCTTGTGGGGTTCGGGGTCAATATGGCACAAGGTGGCCTTTCCGCACATCAACGATTTGGCTGCTAAGCTTCCGAAAGCACCTACGCCAATCTGGTCCACGACCACGTGGGACAGACGTATCATCTCGATCATGTGCTGATTGGGCAAAACTGGTATCCATACGACAGCTTCTTCAATACCCAGCTTTTTTATCAGTCGCCGACTGTGCTCTATCGTCAAGCCCCATTCGGTAAGAACTAAAACTGTTTTGACACTGGCTGTTTTTCTGAATTTGGCGAAGCCTGCAATGATTTTGTCGTTACCCTTTTCCCAGCTAGGATCACGATGTCGATCCCAATGGTGCCTGGCTGGATGAAAAACGATAAAGTCTTGCCCATGAAGTCGCTCGGTGCAGCTAGGCGGAAGCACCACTTTTTGAATCTCTTCATTGATCGGATGAGGAATGAAGCGATAATCTTTCAAACGAAGTGTTTTTGCAGCCTTGACGTTGTCGCAATTCGTGATAATAACTTTATCAGCGGATTTATAGACCGCCTTGCAGATTCGACCCAACGCGTCGTCGACAAATGGTATTTTCCTGATCGTTCCGTGTTCAAACGCGATGTATTTTTTATTGCATATGAGCGGATAAATTCCATCGATTGAATATCCAATGACGGCATCGTATTTTCTGAAAACCCGTTCCCACAGATTTTGATGGAAAAAATAAGGTACAGACTCCGAGCGCCTCAGATTGGCTTTCGTCCGTGCGTTGATCAGATCCAGAGTGGCGCGTATTTTTGCAAAACGGTCCCCGCCATTTTTCTTCAGCAAAGATTCGGCATAAAAATGCACTCGGCACATGACATGCAAGATCGGCACCGAAATTTTGGTGAGCAGGGTGGCCAGCGTTTTTTGCCTGGGTCCAAAAACCTTAGTCCATGCATCCGTTAAAAGAAGTTCGAGCGTTCCTCCGAATGCGTGGCTATGGGCTGTTCCAACGATGCGCGAAAAGCGTCCCGCCTTTTGTTCTGGCGCCAGCGCATCCCCCGCCAGTTCGGCCAGAATTGTACCCAAGGAACCTGAATGAAACCAATTCGGCCGTCGGAAACCATTCAGATTCAGATTATCCCAAGCTGGATTGAAGTGGTCAATTCCTTCAAAGTCAAATACAGCATCCTCCCACTCGGGGGTGCCCATGATATGATAATAGTCTGCGCAGACAACATCCGACCCGACACCGTGCCTGAGAAGTAACTTGGCGTTGAGATACGCATTGTTTGCAATATTGCCAATATGCAATACGCTATAAGCCCTCTCTTCGGAAGGTAAATTTTTATTCATTTTTTATAAATTGATTAATCATGGATTCCAGACTAATCAGGGACCAGATCTGCAGACGGTGGTTCATCTCTCCACTGCCGTGCTGCCGAACGATTTCACTTATATAGTCGCGGTTCAAATACTGATGCGTCAGCGCATTTGTATTGAGCAAGGTGCGCTTCACGTAGTCAATACTCTCACCTTTGAACCAACTGGCGTCAGGAGCGGAAAACCCCTGTTTCTCCCGGTCTGTAATCACTGCGGGCAACAACCGCTGCATCACCTGCCGCAACAGAAGTTTGCCGTCCTTGGTTTTTTGAAAATATTTGGCGGTTTTAGCCCCCGGTTCATTTTCATTCAGCTTCACCACCTCACCCAGATTTCCTAGCTTCATCCGGGCGGGAAGCTGCATTGAAAAGTTTACGAGATCATTATCCAAGAATGGGACGCGTGTCTCGATGCCGTGGGCCATGCTCAGTTTGTCTTCGACCACCAGCAGGCCATGGAGGAAAGTCTTGGCTTCGAAATACAAGGAGTGATTGATATAGTCTTCGGGTCGGCCAATATTCTTGGGCCGCTGATGGAAGACAGACTTGAACAGGTCCCTCGAATCGATGTGCTGAACCTCTTCCCAGACAGGAGCCAAGGCGTCGGACATTCTGCCTTGGGGAATCAAGCGCTGCCAGAACGCGTGGTATTTATCTATATAGTGGTCGAAGTCATTATTGACCACGGCCCGGTAGTATCGCCATGGGTAGCCGCCGAAAAGCTCGTCCCCACCGGCACCAGATAAGACGACTTTAACGAACTTGCTGGCCAGTTGAGCGGCGTAATAATTGGGATAACTTTGGCCGACGCGTGGTTCCTCGATATGCCACGCCAACTTTGGCATCACCCGCTCCATATCTCCCGCCTTGAGCACCATTTCGTAATGCTCGGTTTTGAAGAGATAAGACATGTACTCGGCTGTGGGCCGTTCGTCAAACCCCAGTTCAATCCCTGATGCGGAATTCAGATCGAACCCGCAGGTGAAGGTTTTCATATACGGAATCTGTTGTGCGGCAACGGCCGTAATGGACCCGCTGTCCATCCCGCCACTCAAATAGGCTCCAATACCCACATCGCTTACCAACTGACGAGAGACAGCTTGCACGAACAGCCTATCCAACTCCTCCGCATATTCCTCTTTTTTTCTCGGGGATTCAGGCTCGATAAACTGGTAGTCCCAATAACGGGTAAACCGGGCTTCAACGGATCCGGAATGGGTACTCTTTACTGTCGCAAATGTGCCTGCAGGAAACAGGCTGATGCCGCTGAAAATGGTTCTATCGGCCAGAAAGTTCTGAAAGCTCAAGTATTCGAAGAGCCCGATAGGGTCAACCTTCGGATCCACCACGCCATGGGCAAAAAGGGCCTTTATTTCAGAGCCAAAAACAAATGATTTTCCGGAGTTGTGATAATAAAGCGGCTTGACTCCGTAACGATCGCGCGCAAGCGTCAAGGTCTTTTCAGCATTGTCCCAGATTGCCAAAGCGAACATACCGTTGAGGCGCTCGAAGCATTTCACACCCCATTCCACAAAGGCATAAAGCAGGACTTCCGTATCGCTATGCGTCCGGAATTGGCGCCCCCGACTCTCCAATTCCATGCGGATTTCTTTGAAATTGTAAATTTCCCCGTTGTAGGTAATGACATACCGGCCGTCCTCCGATGCTTTGGGCTGATGCCCCCCGGGCGAAAGATCGATGATTGCGAGGCGTCGGTGGCCCAGTGCCAAAGCCTCATGAACGTAGCTTCCTTCGCCATCTGGGCCCCGGTGTGCAATCGCATCGGTCATGCGTTTGATGACCACGGCAGAAGCTGGATATTGGTCCGTGTTGTAGTAACCCGCGATGCCGCACACTTTGACTACCTCAGAGGCCGACGGAAGCGCGACGAGCAGCCACCTCCGCCTTGTGGGAGGCGCGCCAATCGATCAGCTTACGCAAGCCTTCGTCGAGATCAATCTCGGCATTGAATTGAATCTCTGCACGCGCTTTTGTGGAGCTTCCAATGCGATTGCGTACCAAGGTGGCCTGGCTGCGAGGTGCGTAGGTGATTTCCTTGTTACAGCCGGTGATGCGCAAAAGCTTTTCAGCCAACTCTTTCAGTGAGGTACGTTTGCCGGTACCGACGTTGTAGAACGCGTCCGTTGCGTCGGCTTTCATGGCACAGACATTCGCCAGAGCGCAGTCCTCGACTGCAACAAAGTCAAACGCTTCGGATCCATCGCCCATAATGGTGGGGCTTTTGCCACTGTCGATGGCATCGAGCATTTTCATGATCACGGCAATATAAGCGCCATGGTAGTCCTGGCGTGGTCCGTACACATTCATGTAACGAAGCCCAACATAATCCAGTCCATACCGATGGTGGTAAGCGCGCAAAAATGCTTCGCCTGCAATTTTGGTGGCACCGTAAAAGTTCTTGTTATTGAATGGATGGTCTTCCGTCATAGGCTCTTCCACGGCATCGCCGTAGACGGAGGCTGAAGAGGAGTAAACCAGGCGCTTCACCCCATTGCGGACGCACGCGTCCATGACGTTGAAAGTTCCTCGAACATTAGTTTCGAAGGCAGTCCGGGGATATTCATGGCATTGCAAAAGCCAGAGCGCGGCAAGATGGAAGACCCCATCAACCCCCTTGAGAGCGGCATCCAATATATCCGCCTGGAGAATATCGCCCCCCGCTTCGAAGATTTTCACCCGCGTATCCCGAAGTGAATCCGCCAAATTCTCCATGCGGCCCCGAACGAAGTTGTCGTAGATCACCACTTCCGCCACGTCTTCTTTCAAGAGCCGGTCAACGGTATGAGACCCGATCAAGCCGCCACCACCGATAACAACAAAGCGTTTATCTTTAATATCCATGGTCATTTTCCCTTGTAATTGATTGGACCTGCGAGCAGGCTTTGGCGTACCGTAAATCCTGACGAAGGAATCAGGCAGAGGAATCGTTATAAAACTGTTGGATAGCTTGAGCCACTATGGCCTGATCCGAGTCACTGAGGTAAGGGCCCATGGGAAGGCTCAAAACCTCATTTGCGAGCCGGTCGCCAACGGGGAGTTGCTTACCACCATCTTCCACTGCTGGCTGCTTGTTCAGAGGCAGTGGATAATGCACCGTGGTAGGTATCTCGAACTTTTTCAGGGCCTGCTGTAGTTCGGCGCGATGAGTCGATCGAATCGTGTACTGGGCCCATGCACTCCGATTTCCAACTTCTACCGAAGGGCACACAATCTGATGCACCGGGAGCAAGTGATTTGCGAATTGCTGCGCCACCGTTTGGCGTCTCGCAATCTCTTCGTCGAATACCACGAGCTTTCCTAGAAGAACTGCCGCCTGCAAAGTATCCAGCCGACTGTTGACTCCTACCCGAACGTGGTAATACCGGCGCTCTTGTCCATGGCGTGCAATTTGACGCATGACCCGCGCCAGCTCCTCGTCATTGGTGAAGATGGCCCCACCGTCCCCATAGCACCCTAAGGGCTTGCTCGGAAAAAAGCTTGCACAGGCGATGGTCGTGAGGTTGCAGCTTTTGCGCCCCCGGTAAGTGGCACCGAAGCTCTGCGCCGCATCCTCGATCACCGGGATGCCGTGCCGCGCGGCGATCGCATTGATCGCATCGAAGTCCGCGCATTGTCCATACAGGCTGACCGGGATGATGGCCTTGGTGCGGGGCGTGATGGCCGCCTCGAGCAGTGCGGGATCCAGGTTGTAGGTGATCGGTGAAACGTCCACGTACACAGGCTTCGCACCGAGCAATGCCACGGTTTCAGCAGTTGCGATGTAGGTGAAGCCAGGCGTGATGACTTCGTCTCCGGGTCCGATACCCAATGCCATCTGCGCGATCTGGAGTGCGTCGGTGCCGTTGGCGACCGTGATGCAGTACCAGGCGCCGGTGTACGCGGCAAGCTGCTCTTCCAGTTCGTGCACCTCCGGGCCCAGGATATACTGCCCATGGTCCAGCACCCTCTGGATGCGGGCGTCGATATCTGATTTGAGCCGCTGGTATTGGGCCTTGAGGTCGGTAAATTCCATATCAGATTCCGTCACGAATACAGTCCGTCATACCCGTTGCAAGCTGTCGCCCACCAGACGATAGGTGGCACCGTTTTGGGGGCATTGCGCTTCTGCTTCACCCCTCAGCGGCAAGTCGAGACGGTCGCCGTGCTCGCTCATCCATCCGATCTGCCGCGCGGGCACCCCCGCGACCAGTGCGTAGGGTTTCACATCGCGATTTACCACGGCACCGGCGCCCACGAAAGCATGCGCACCGACCGTTGTGCCGCACACCACGGTGGCGTTGGCGCCGAGCGTCGCACCCCGGCACACCCGCGTGGGCCGGTATTCGTCCTTCCGCGCAACGCTGCTGCGCGGGTTGTACACATTGGTGAACACCACGCTCGGTCCGCAGAACACATCGTCCTCCAGCGTGACGGCATCGTAGACGCTGACATTGTTCTGGACCTTGACGTTGTCGCCGATGACCACGTCGTTGCCCACGTAGACGTTCTGCCCGAAAGAGCAGGCCTTGCCGATCCGTGCGCCGGCACAGATATGGACCCAGTGCCAGATGCGCGTGCCTGCTCCGATCTGTGCGCCAGCGTCGACGATAGCCGTGGGATGTGCGGTGTAGGGTATGGCGCTCATGCTGAGGAATGGACGGTGAATCAACTTGCGTGGTAGGCCGCCAGACAATCGTCGATACGTCCCTGCATGCAGATCTGCCCTTCGTTGAGCCAGATGCCCTGGTTGCAGAAGGTCTTGAGGATCGGATCGCTGTGCGAGGCCAGAACCAGAATCTTGACGCGGCTCATCATGTTTTCGAGCCGGATGCGGGCTTTGTCGATGAACTGCGCATCGCCGACGCCGATCATCTCGTCCATCAGCAAGATGTCGGGTGCCACCGCGGTCGATACCGCGAACGCCAGCCGCAGCATCATTCCGGAGGAGTAGGTGCGAACCGGCAGGTGAAGATAGTCCCCCAGCTCTGTGAAATCCTCGATATCGGGGACCAGGGCCTTTGCTTCGCGGCTGCCGATGCCCATGACCACGCAGCGCGTGGCCACGAACTCGTATCCGCTGGCGTCCGGATCCATGCCCAGCATGAGGTCTATCAACGAGGAGATGTCTCCCGAGGAGCGCATGACACCGGACGTAGGCTCATACACACTCGATAGAACGCGAAGCATCGTGGACTTGCCAGCGCCGTTCCTTCCGACGAGGCCCACACGGTCACCGTCTTTCAGCGAAAGCGTGATGTCGCGCAATGCCCGTACGGCAAGTGCCCTACGGCCAATGTTTTCAATGCGGCCCCGATGGCCTTGTGCCTTGCCCATCAGTGTATTGAGCAATCCACGCGAGCGGGAGGAATACAGCGGGAAATCGACGTTGACCCTGTCCAGTTCGATGCTTGCCATGGTCAAAGCCAATAGACGAGCCTGCGGCGGCTCTGCAGGAAAATGGTGAAGAAGGCGATCAGCAACACGAGGAAAGTGCCGCAGGCCATCAGATAGCTGTACAGGTTCACCGACTGCCCCAATACGGGCGCGCGCACCAGATCGAGAAAAGCGGCCAACGGGTTGATGTGGACGATCAACTGCGCCCGCTCGCTGAGTTGCGAGGGTTGCCACATCACGGGTGTCAGGAACATGGCGATCTGCATCAAGCTGGTCACGATCATCGGTATGTCCCGGAACCTAGCGCAAAGTGCGCCCAGGATGCACGACACCAGCGCAGCACAGACCATGGTGAACGCAAGACCCAGCACGAACGGCACCAGCCGGACGTCGCCCAGGCGGCCGAAGGCCAAAAGCACCAGCACCGCGATCGGGATGTTGTGTCCCATCATGAGCAGGTTGCGCCAGATGACGCGCAGACCGAACGCCGTTTTGGGGTAGGGCGTTTGTTTGAGAAAGGCGCTGGAGGCGATGAACGTCTGGCAGCTGTCCGATATGGACTGCGACAGGAACAAGAACAGCACATGGCTGACGCAGAAGAACGGCAGGTACGTCTGCACGTCGATCTTGAACACCTGCGATCCGATCAGGCCGAAAGCGCCGATGAAGATCGCCGTGTTGACCGAGATCCATACTGGTCCCAGGAACGACCTGCGGTATTGCTTGAGGATGTCCTCCAGGCCGAGATGCAACCAGAAGCGCCACAGCTTGAGCGCTCCGCACACGTCGGTGATCAGTAACTGAAATTGAGAAAGCGGCTTGAGCCCGGACATTTCCATGCCGTCAGCGTCCTGCCTCGCGCACGAACGGATGCACCCGATCCCCCGCATCCACCGCGATCGGAGCCTGCCGGATAACGTCGACCGTCTCGATGCAGTGCCGCGCGTCTTCCAGGCTGTACCCCCGGCCCGCCAGGATCTCGCGGTAGCTGGTGGTATGCAGGTCGGTGAAGCCTTCGGAGAACTCCAGCTGCTCGCCGCTGACATCGATGTTGCGGTAGGTGGGCTTTTGGCCTTTCACCTCGGCTGGCAGGTCGTCGGCGTCGATGGAGAGAAACCAGCGCACCCGGGCGCGTTCGTATTCCAGGTAGCCGGCGGCCTTGGTCTCTTCGCGCAGGTGGACGCGGTTGTCCTGCAGCTTACCGAAGATGAAGTGCAGCATGTCGAAGAAATGCACCCCGATGTTGGTCGCCACGCCGAACGACTTGCGGGGGTCGCCCTTCCAGCTCTCCAGGTACCACTTGCCGCGCGAGGTGATGTAGGTCAGCTCCACTTCGAACTTGGTGTCCGCCGGCGCAGCGGCCACCTTATCTTTGAGCCGCAGGATCGCATCGTGGTGGCGCAGTTGCAGGATGTTGAAGACACGCTTGCCGGTTTCCTGCTCGATCAATGCCAGCTCGTCGAGCAGCGTGGGCGTGGGCACCAGGGGCTTCTCGCAGATCACGTCGCAGCCCAGGCGCAGGCCGGCGGCGATGTGGGCGTGGTGCAGGTAGTTGGGCGAGCAGACCACCGCATAGTCGAGCGCGGTGGCGGGCGAGCGGCGCAGGCGGTGCGCATGCTCCAGAAAGCGCTCGAATTCGGTGAAGAACTCGCTCTGAGGCGAAATGCTGTCGATGATGCCGACAGAGTCGTTGATGTCGTAGGCCACCGACAGCTGGTGGCCCAGGTCCTTGATAGCGCGCATGTGCCGCGGCGCGATATAGCCGGCGGCACCGATGAGGGCGAAATTGGTCATGGCAGTGGGATGCTGGAAAGTCAGAGGCGGAAAACGGTGAAGCCTGCAGCCGCGACCTGACGGCGATCGAAGAGGCTTTTGACGTCGGCCAGTACGGGCTGGTTGCCGCGGCAGAGGCTGCGCAGTTCTTCGGGCGTGGCACTGCGGAACTGCTGGTGCCCGACAGCCACGACCAGCGCATCCACCGGTTGCTCTGCCGACACCTCGCCTAGCGACAGGCCGTATTCCTGCTGTACGTCGGCCGCGCTGGCCCAGGGGTCGCAGACGACCACGTGGGCGCCCCAGGCCTCGAACTCGCGCACCATGTCCACCACCTTGCTGTTGCGGATGTCGGGGCAATTTTCCTTGAAGGTGATGCCCAGCACGCCGATGCGGCACCGCGGCACGTCGAGCCCGTTCTTCAGCATCAGCTTGATGGTGTTGCGGGCCACGTAGCGGCTCATGTTGTCGTTGATGCGCCGGCCGGCCAGGATCACCTGCGGGTGGTAGCCGACTTCCTCGGCCTTGTGGGTCAGGTAGTACGGATCCACGCCGATGCAGTGGCCGCCCACCAGGCCGGGCCGAAAGGGCAGGAAGTTCCATTTGCTGCCGGCGGCCTCGAGCACGTCGAGGGTATCGATGCCCAGGCGTTCGAAGATGACCGACAGTTCGTTGACCAGGGCGATGTTGAGGTCGCGCTGCGTGTTCTCGATCACCTTGGCGGCTTCGGCGACCTTCAGGCTGCTGGCCTTGTGCGTCCCGGCCTCGATGATGCTGCCGTAGAGCGCGTCGACCGCGTCGGCGGCTGCGGGCGTGCTGCCGCTGGTGATCTTCCTGATCTTGGTGAGCGTGTTGACCTTGTCGCCGGGGTTGATCCGCTCGGGGCTGTAGCCGCAGAAGAAGCCGGTGTTGAAGGTCTTGCCGCTGCAACGCTCCAGCACCGGCACGCAGACTTCTTCGGTCGCGCCGGGATAGACCGTCGATTCGTATATGACCAGGGCGCCTTCCGGCATGACCTTGCCGACGGTCTCGCTGGCCCTGATCAGCGGCGACAAATCGGGCCGGTTGGCCGTGTCGACCGGTGTCGGCACGGTGACGATGAACACCTGGCAGGCCCGCAGGTCTTCCAGATCGGCGCTGTAGTGAAGGTGCCGGGCGGCGCGCAGGTCTTCGGGGTTCGCCTCGAGCGTCGCGTCCCGGCCGTCTTTCAGCTCCGCGATGCGCGCCGCGTTGATGTCGAAGCCCAGCACACTGCGCTGCTTGCCGAACTCCACCGCCAGGGGAAGGCCGACATAGCCCAACCCGATGACCGCGATCGTGGCCTTGTCAATATTCATGTCTGGATGCAAGAAAACCAATTGTTCTTGTGCTTCGGCAAAGGGCGGAACTGTGGATTTTGTCATGCCGGAAGATCGCACTCGTAATTTCGCCCCCGCATTTATGCGGTAGCCAGCCGGGCCTTGACAGACGGGGGTGAATGGGGGAGAGGCGCGTCCGCGCGGCCGCATCGCCGCGCCCGCAGTGCGCGTCCGGGCAATCGTGGCCGATGCCGCGTGCCGCGGCCGACGCCGCGGTGTCGCCCTCCGGGGGCGACGTCCAGGCCGCGCCGTTGCGCGCCGGACACTGCCGCGGGTAGACGTCCCGACCTGCACGGTCGACGAAAAAGCCTGCCCCGGCAAGGGTGCTGCGCAGGGGATCGGGATCGGCCAGTGCCGCATATCCGAAGCCCCGGCACGCACCCGGGCCCAGCGCGTAGTGGTCTGCGCCGCGTCCGTCGACGAAGAAGGCGACGCTGTTGTCCAGCGCGGCGCCGATGCCGAAGTCGCCCACGCGGTAGTAGTCGTCGCCGCCCTGGTCGACGAACACCGCGACGGAAAAGTCATGGGCAGCGCCCAGCGCGGCTGAATGGCTGGCGGCGTAACGGTCGTCGCCGTCCCCGCGCTTGACCAGTAGCCCGGCCGCGTTGTGCGCGGCCGCGCCCATCGCATACCACGCGGCCTCGAAGGTGTCGTGGCCTCCGCCGTCGAGGAGCATGCCCGTGCCTTCGTGGTAGCCGACACCCTGTGCGAAGACGTGCGCGCTGTAGTGGTCGTCGCCTGCCGCATCCAGCAGCAAGCCGGTCCCGCCGGTGGTGGACACGCCGCCGGCGGACGCATCGGGGCGCTGGCCGCGGCCCGCTCCCTGGCCGAGCGAGACGTTGCGATCGGGCAGCTGCGCCGACGGGAACAGCAGCGGCGTGCCGGACAGCGTGTACCGGTCGTCGCCACCCGCATCCAGCAGCACGGCGGTCCCTTCGGGCCCTGCGGAGGCCTGCGACTGTGAGACGGCATCGAAGCGTGTCGCGTCCGAGCTGCTGCGCAGTACCGCCCAGCCGGCTACCGCGAAGCCCTGGGCGTAGGCGGTCGCGGTATACCGGTCGCGGCCGGCCTGGTCGATGTGCAGGGCGGCGCCGAACACGGCGGCGCCCTGTGCGAACGATCCGCCACGGTAGCCGTCGCTGCCCTCCGAATCCCACAAGATGCCATAGCCCAGAATACCGGCCGACGGGTCGGTGCCAGGCCCGGCGGCGGCGTAGAGATCGTCGCCTCCGTGGTCGATCAGCACCGCGATGCGGTTGCCGTCGCGCCGCACCTCGAAGGTATAGCGGTCGTCGCCGCCGACGTCGAGCACCAGCAAGGGCGAGTCCAGCACATGCGCGCTGCCGGTGCCCGTCGTATCGACCAGGACCGTACCCAGCGGCGTTTCGTGGCGCCAGTACACGCGGGGCAGGGCGGGGGCAGCCTGGAGGTGGCCCGACAGCCGCGCCGCGGCCTGTGCCAGGACCGCCATGCCCTGGAGCAACGCCGGACGGTCGAGGCGGCTCAGCAGGCGGCGCAGGTCGAGCGCCGCGGGAATGCCGGTGGGGACGGCAGATCCGTCCGGAAACTGGCCCAGGAGGGCCGAGGGCGTCAGGGCGGCGGGCATCCCTGCCAGGGCGGTACGGCGCAACTGCTCCGCGGCATGGATGCCCAGCAGCATCCGGGCGATCTCGCCGCGCAGGGGCTCGGGCAGCGTCGCGTCCGGGGGTACGGTAGCGCCCGCAGGAGGCGGTCCGGCGCCGCGTCCCGCGGTGTCTACGGACAGCAGCGCGAGGGCGTCGGCCAGGGTGTCGGTACCGCCCGGCAGCATCGGAGCCGGTGCGCTCCACGACCTGTCGACACCGGGAATGGCGCCCAGGTCTGCAGCGGCCCGCAGCAAGGCGCCGGGCGAATCCTGCGCCTGCCGGAACCGGTCCTCGATGTGTCGGGCCCGCGCCGGCAGGGCGCCCGGCGACGCCATCGCGGCACGCAGCAGCCGCGACTGCCGGTCCCGCGTGGGCGAGAGCCGCAGTTGGTCGAGGTCGGGCGTGGTGCCGAGGTCGACGGTGTCGCTGCCGAGGCCCCGCACCGCCGCCGCGGGCCGGGCGTCGCCTCCCTGCAGGCACCCACAGGCCAGCACCCAGACGAGCGCCAGGCGGCGACAGCACAGCGAGCCGCCGGGCCGGCCGGTGGACTGGTGCGTGGCCGCTGCGCGGACCGCGGGGCCCTGCAGGCAGACAGGAGTTTTCAAACCGTGCGGCGTGCGCGCGCGGGAGCGCGGCGCGACAGGCACAGCAGCGTGGTCAGCGCCATGTAGCGTGCGACGCCGAACCACGAGCGGAAGACGCGCGATTTGCCGGTGGCGCGGGCCTGCATGACTACCGGAATTTCCGCGATGCGCATGCCGGCGCGGCTGGCCGTCAGCAGGGCGCCCAGGTCCTGGTAATCCAGCAGCGTGGCGTCGCCAGAGGAAAGCAGCTGCATCGCATCGTGGTTGTAAAACCGGAAGCCGGAGGTCAGGTCGCGCAAGTCGAAGCTGGCCAGACGCCGGAACCAGCCCCAGGCCCACCGGCGCAGGCGGCTGGCCCGCTCGGGGAACGCACCGATCACCATGTCGGCCCGGTCGCGGCCGCCCAGAAGTGCCTGCACCTGACCGACTTCGTGCTGGCCGTCGGCGTCCATCGTGACGACGCCGGCATAGCCCTTCTGCAGCGCGTAACGGATACCGGTCTGCATGCCACCCCAGGCGCCCACCGGCAAGGGCGGGCGCAGCACCCGCGCGCCGGCGTCACGCGCCAGCCGCGCGGTGTCGTCCGTGCTGTGGTCGTCGATGACCACGATGTCGGGGTAGCCCGCGGCGATGAGTTCCGCTACGACCGTGCCGACGGTGGCGGACTCGTCCTTGGCCGGGATGACAACCAGGATGCGGTGTTCGGCCGCGGGCGCCGGCGTGTCCGACGCGCCGATCGCGTAGGCTGCGGCCAGCCCGGTGACGCACGCGTCGATCGAGAATCGGGCGTGCAGCGCGTCGCGGCCGGCACGGCCATAGCGCTTCCGCCGTGCCGGGTCGTGCTGCAGCCGCTGAATGGCGGCCTTCCAGGCGGCCACGTCCTGGAGCGGAACGCATTCGCCCGCCTTCGCCTCGCGCACCACCCACGGCATGCCCGATCCGGGCAGGTCCGACACCAGGCAGGGCCTGGCATGGCGCATCGCCTCCAGCAGCACCATGCCGAAGGCCTCTGTGCGTTCCCGCGACGGCAGGCAAAAGAGTTCGCAGTTGCCCAGCAGCTCCGCCTTCACCGCGTCCGACACCTTGCCCAGCAGGCGCACGCGGGGCGGCTCGCCGGCCATCGCATGGGCGCGAACCAGGGCTTCCAGCGGGGTGCGCAGTTCTCCGTCGCCCGCGATCAGAAGTTCGACGCCGGGCGTGGCGGATACGGCACGCACCAGCGTCTCGAAGCCCTTGTAGTAGGCCAGCCGCCCGATGGACAGCAGCCGGAAAGCGCCGGCGCGCCAGTGCGCCGCGTCGCGCGCCGGCGGAGGATGCCCCAGGTCCATCGGCGGCGTCACGTCCAGGCCCAGCGGCACCACCACGCATTTGCGCAGCCAGGGCCGCAGCGGGACGCTGTGCTCAAGGTAGGGCGGAGAGGTGACGACGATGCGTTCGGCGCGCTCGAGCACCGTCCATTCGAACGGCCGGTAGGCGCGGTAGGCGGCGGCCACCAGCCCGCGGATCCGGGACGGCACCACGTCAGAATGCCAGTGCACCACCCACGGCAGCGCCAGGGCCGACGGTAGGGTCGACGCCCAGAAGACGGAATTGTTGGGCATGTGCAGGTGCAGTACCTGAGGGCGGAAGCGGGCAATGGCCCGGGCGAGCGCGAGCGGGAAGCCCGCCGCGATCGGCGCGTACAGCAGATGCGCCTGCACCGGGACGCGCACGAGCCAGTCGGGATCGTCCGGGAGCGGTTCGCCGTGGACCAGCGCGAACGCTTCGAGGCCCTGCGCCCGCTGGGCGTGCACCAAGTCGGACAGGAAGACCTCCATGCCGCCGACATGCGGAGGAAAGAACTTGCCGACATGCAGGACGCGCCGCGCGGCCATCTCAGCGTTTCGGCGCCAGCCGTGCCATCTGGGCGCGGAGGGTCTGGTAGGTCTGATTGCGCGGGTCCAGGGACAGGGCCTTGTCCATGTCCTCGACTCCGCCGGCCGTGTTGCCCAGCGCGTGGCGGGCCAGGGCACGGCCGTAGAAGGCCTGCGCGAAGGGACGGTCGGCGATGAGCTTGTCGAACACCGCCAGCGCCTCGGCGGTGCGGCCCGCGCCGAGCAACGCGAGCCCGTAGCCCGACCGGAAGCGCGCGCTGGTCGAGCGGTTCTGGAGGAGCAGGGAGAATTCCTGCAGCGCCACATCGTATTTCTGGACGGTAATGGCAGTTTCCGCATGGCGCAGCCGGGCGTTTTCAAGCACCTTGCGCTGTTCCTCGTTTTCGGCGACGGGAGGCCCGTACAGTTCCAGGGCGCGGCTGAACGCCGTGTAGGCGTCGGTAAAGCGGCCCGTCTCGTAGAGGGATTCGCCCAACTGGTAGTACAGCTCCGCGCCGTGGTTGCCTTTCGCCTCGGATGCGCGGAAAGCCGCTATCGCCTCGGTATGCTTGCGCTGCAGCTGCAGCGCCACACCCTTGTTGAACGTGGCGAGACCGCGGGGCTCGCCCAGGCGCTCGGCCATCGTGAAATCGGCCAGCGCGCTGTCGGTGAGGGACTTCTCCAGGTACTGCGCCCCCCGGTTCAGGTAAGGCCTCCAACGGCCCACGGCGTTGGCCGGCGCCTGCAGGTCTACCTTCTCCACCGCGTCGGACCAGACGCTGATCTGGCTCTCGAAGGTGAGAACGCGCTCCAGCGCAAGGCCCCCGAACAGGGCGCCGACGACGAAGCCTACCGTGTAGACCGTCTTCGGCGCGAATCCGATCAGGGGCAGTGCGATCAGGCCTGGGATGGCCGCCGCCCACAGGTAGCTGCGGTAGAGCACCAGCGGGTCCTGCACCCAGACGGTCGCGAACTCGGTCCCGAACAGCAGCAGTGGAAACAGCAGGCACAGCGCCGCGAGGCCCAATGCGTTGCTGCGTCGCATCACCAGCCATGCCGAGCCGACCAACAGCACCCCGTAGGCCAGCGCACCGAGCAGCTGCGGAAACGCATCCGGCGAAAGCGGGAACGCGGGCCGCATGTCGATCGACATCCACTGAGGGTTGGGCAGGAACCACAGCACCCCATAGCGGAAGAACAGGAAGGCCTCGTTGAGGATGCTCAGCGGAAACACCGCCGACTGCAGGCCGGGTCTTAACGCGTCGAGCTGCTGCACCAGGAGCAGTGAGGTCGGGTCGAACACCCGGCCGAGGAAGGATCCGTAGACCTGCGCCAGCAGGTAGACCGCCAGCGCCAGCAGCAGCATGCACCCGGCGGCGATACCCGCGATCTGTTTCACGCCGGGCCGCTTCACGAAGATGTAGAGCGGCACGAAGAATGCCACCAGCATCACCGTGTGTTCCTTGGCCAGAACGGCCAGGATATAGCCGGCGACCGCGGCGGCGAGCCAACCCTTGTGGTTCTGGCGCAGCCCGCGGACAAGCGCGTAGCAGCTCCAGGCCGCGAAGAACGTCGCCATCAGCACCGAGCGCTGCAGAAGGTAGGCCACGCCGTAGACCGCGACCGGGTTCAGCGCGAACAGCGCGACGCCCACGCGCAGCGCGGCGATGCGGGACGATGAAAAGCTCTCTGCTGCCCGGATATCCTCCGAGAACTCGGTGGCGAGCAGCAGCTGCCTGAACCAGAAATACAGGCCCACCGTGGTGCCCAGATGCAGCAGGATGTTGAACAACCGCTGCTTCCACCACCCGGGCCCCACGACCGCATCCAACCACACGAACGAGCCATAGGAGAGCAGGCGCTGCTGGAGGTTCAACAGGCTGTCGTAGGGTCCGAAGATGGTGCCGTCCGTCAGCCGCAGATCGTCGAAGACCAGTTCGTTGTGCAGACCCGGCAGGTAGACAGCCAGCACCCCGATCGCCAGCAAAAGGAGAAAGGCCAGCAGCCCGATGGTTTTCTTGGTCATGAGGTTCTCAGCGGAAACAGGCGGGCCGCACCTGCCGTACGATACATAAAACAACATGCGAGTTTAAGGGACGGCATGCCGCGGTACTCGCTGCGCGTACCGCGTCGGCGCCCGGCGCGCTACGGCCCGGCCAATACCTCCAGCAGTTCTGTCTCGATCGCGATCTGCGCCCGGTTGCGCTGCAGGCTCGGGCCGTCGATCAGGAAGGTGTCTTCCACCCGCTCGCCGAGGGTACTGATCTTGGCCAGTTGCAGGTTGAGCTGGTGTCTGGCCAGCACGCGGGCGATCGAGTACAGCAGGCCGGCGCGGTCGCTGGCGGAGATGCTCAGCAGCCAGCGCTGGGCGCGGTCGTCGGGCCGCAGCTCCACGCGCGGAGCTACCGGAAAGCTCCGCACCCGGCGCGACACGCGGCCGCGGCTGGGGGCGGGCAGGGGGCCCGACTGGTGCAGCGCATGGGGCAGGTCGGTCTGCACCATGCTGACCAGTTCACGGTAGTGGTCGGGCAGCACCGAAGTGACCACCTGGAAAGTGTCGAGCGCATAGCCGTTGCGAGCGGTATGCACCTTGGCATCCAGGATGCTGAAGCCGGCCTGGTCGAAATAGCCGCAGATGCGGGCGAACAGATCCGGCGCATCGGGCGTGTAGACCAGCACCTGCAGGCCTTCGCCCACGGTCGAAAGCCGCGCCCGGACGATGCATGCATCGGCCAGCGGTGGCGGCTGACCGGTGCCGCCGTGCACATGGCGCGACAGCTGGCGTGCGTGCCAGGCGATATCGGCCGCGTCGTGCCGCATGAAATAGCGTACGTCCAGCGTGTCCCACAGCTTCTTGTGCGCCTCGTGCGGCTCGGCATGCAACGCCAGCAGTACCAGGGCCTCGCGCTTGCGCGATTCGGTCAGCGCGGCCGGGTTGGGCGTCTGGCCGCCGAGGGCGCGCAGGGTGTAGCGGTACAGGTCCTCCAGCAGCTTGCCCTTCCAGGCGTTCCAGACCTTGGGGCTGGTGCCGCGAATGTCGGCCACGGTGAGCAGATACAGCGCCGTCAGGTGGCGTTCGTCGCCTACCTTCTGGGCGAAGGCACTGATCACCGCCGGATCGCTCAGGTCGGATTTCTGCGCGATGTGGCTCATCGTCAGGTGCTCCTGTACCAGGAAGGCGATCAGGTCGGCGTCTTCCCGTTCGATGTCGTGGTCCTCGCAGAACTTGCGCACGTCGCGGGCGCCCAGTTCTGAATGGTCGCCGCCGCGGCCCTTGGCGATGTCGTGGAACAGTGCGGCGGTATAGAGGACCCAGGGCTTGTCCCAGCCGGCCCCCAGCTGCGAGCAGAACGGATATTCGTGCGCATGCTCGGCCATGAAGAAGCGCCGGGCGTTGCGCAGCACCATCAGGATGTGCTGATCGACCGTGTAGACGTGGAACAGGTCGTGCTGCATCTGCCCGACGATGTGGCGGAACACCCGCAGGTAGCGGCCCAGCACCGAGGTTTGGTTCATCAGCCGGATCGCGTGGGTGATGCCGACCGGTTGCTGCAGGATGGTGCGGAACGTGGCGCGGTTGACCGGATCGCGCCGGAACGACGCATCCATCGCCTCGCGCGCGTTGTAGAGGGCGCGCAGCGTGCGGGCCGACAGGCCGCGCAGCCCGATGTGCGTCTCGTACAGCAGGAAGGTTTCGAGGATCGCGTGCGGCTGGGTGCGGTAGAGGTCGTCGCTCGCCACCTCGATCATCCCGGCCTTCTCGTAGAAGCGTTCGTTGATCGGTATCAGCGCATGGGTGGTCGGATTGAGCCGCTCGCCGATGTTGAGCAGCAGGATTTGGCTCAGCTGCGTGACCGCCTTGGCCGCCAGGTAATAGCGCCGCATCAGCGCCTCGCTGGCACGGCGGGCCAGCCGGGTGCCGTCGGGCGCGAGCGAGCGGTAGCCGAAGGATTCGGCGACGGCCGTCTGCAGGTCGAACACCAGCCGGTCTTCGCGGCGCTTGGCGATCAGGTGCAGCCGGGTGCGGATCAGGCTCAGCAGCGCCTCGTTGCGCTTGATCTGTCGCACCTCGAATGCGGTGGCCAGGCCGTTGTGGGCCAGCGCGTCCCAGTTCTCTCCGTAGCCGGCCGCGGTCGACACCCACAGGATGCTCTGCAGGTCGCGCAGACCGCCGGGCGATTCCTTGCAGTTGGGCTCCAGCGAGTAGGGCGTGTCCTCGAACTTGTGGTGCCGCTGGCGCAGCTCCAGCATCTTGGCGGAGAAGAACGCCTGCGGATCGAGCGCTTCGCGGAACGCCTTGCGGAACCGATGGAACAGGGTGGCGTCGCCGACGAGCCGGCGCGATTCGAGCAGCGAGGTCTGCACCGTCACGTCGCGGGCCGCCTCGTCCAGGCATTCGGCGGCGGTGCGCACGCTCGATCCGATCTCCAGGCCTGCGTCCCAGCAGCTGCCGATGAAGCCCTCGATCTTCAGCCGCAGCGCATCGTCGGCATCGGGCTGAGTGCCGTCGGGCAGCAGCAGCAGCACGTCGATGTCGGAATGGGGAAACAGCTCGCCCCGGCCGTAGCCGCCGACGGCGAGCAACGTGAAGCTCTCGGGGAAGGCCGCCCGCGTCCACAAGGTGCCCAGCAACTGATCGGCCATCCGCGCCAACTGGCGCAGTACCGTGTGGATGCCGCGGGCGGTGGCGCCGCTGCGCTCGGCCGCGTCCAGCAGCGTCGCCTTCTTCTGGCGGTAGTCGTCGCGCAGCGCCGAAAGATCGGACATCGGGGAGGAACTCCTGCCGGACACGTCGGGATCGGACGCGGGCTACGCGGCGAGGGTCGGCGTGCCGTATACCGCGGTGTAGAAGGCGGGCGGCGGCGGGCATTCGGCCGACAGGGTCAGCACCTCGCAGCCCGTCTCGGTGACCAGCACCGTGTGCTCCCATTGGGCCGACAGGCTGTGGTCCTTGGTGACGATGGCCCAGCCGTCGTTGCCGAACTCCTTGACCTCGCGGCGGCCGGCGTTGAGCATCGGCTCGATGGTGAAGGTCATGCCGGGCTTGAGCTCCTCCAGCGTGCCGGGCTTGCCGTAGTGCAGCACCTGCGGTTCTTCGTGGAAGTTGCGGCCGATGCCGTGGCCGCAGAACTCGCGCACCACGCTGAAGCCGTGGCCCTCGGCGAACTTCTGGATCGCCGAGCCGATGTCGCCCAGCCGCGCGCCGGGCTTGACCTCCATGATGCCGATCCAGAGCGCTTCGAAGGTGATCGCGCTCAAGCGCCTGGCCGCGATCGACGGCTCGCCCACCATATACATCCGGCTGGCATCGCCGTACCAGCCGTCCTTGATGACGGTGACGTCGACGTTCATGATGTCGCCCTTCTTCAGCGGCTTGTCGTTGGGAATACCGTGACAGACCACATGGTTCAACGAGGTGCAGAGCGACTTGGGGTAGGGCGGATAGCCCGGCGGCTGGTAGCCGAGGGTGGCCGATACGCTGCCCTGTCGGGCCATGCACTCAGCGGCGAGCCGGTCGATATCGTTGGTGGTGACGCCCGGCTTCACATGCGGCGCGAGGGAGTCCAGCACTTCGGCGGCAAGGCGGCAGGCGACGCGCATGCCTGCGATTTCCTGGGCGTTCTTGTAGATGATGCTCATCGGGGAATTATCCCATCGGCTCCCGGGCCGGTCGCGGCGCAGGGGTGCCGGCCCGGGCGGCGGGCGGCGGGCGGCCCCGTTCTAGAATCCCCGGTTTGTCGGAGCAGCCCGCGCGCGCCATCCAGCGGCGGTCGCGCGGCGCCCGTACTGCTTCTCGCACACCGCAGACATCCAACAGGCCGCCCCCGTGACCTTGCCCACCCCGACTCTGCTCGCCATCACTTCCTTCGACGGCGGCAACGCGCTGAGCGATTTCCGCATGCGCCAGTTGCTGCCGCGCCTTCAGGCGGTGCATCCCCGTATCGACGGCATCTCGGCCCGCTTCGTGCACCTGGTGCTGTCGGACGCCGCGCCAGGCGCCGACGACCATGCCCGCCTTGCGGCCCTGTTGACCTACGGCGACCCGTACGCCGCGCCGGCCGGCGCCGACAGGCCGGGCCAGGGCACGACCATCGTCGTGGCGCCACGCCTGGGCACCGTGTCGCCCTGGGCCTCCAAAGCCACCGACATCGCGCACAACTGCGGCCTGGCGGTGCGCCGGGTCGAGCGCATCGTCGAATACCGTGTCCATGTGAAGCAGCCGCTGCTCGGCAAGGCCACGCTGGACGACGGCCAATCGGTGGCACTGGCCGGGCTGCTGCACGACCGGATGACCGAATCGGTCTTCTTCGACCGGGCCGCGGCCGCCGCGCTGTTCAAAGAACTGCAGGCCGCGCCGATGGAGCAGGTCGATGTGCTGGGCGGAGGCCGCGCCGCGTTGGTGGCGGCCGATGGCACCTTCGGTCTGGCCCTGGCCGAGGACGAAATCGACTACCTGGTCGAAGCGTTCACCGGCCTGCAGCGCAACCCGACCGACGTGGAGCTGATGATGTTCGCCCAGGCCAACAGCGAGCACTGCCGCCACAAAATCTTCAACGCACGGTTCGTGATCGACGGTCAGCCGCAGCCCGACAGCCTGTTCGGCATGATCCGCAACACCCACAAGCTGCATCCTGCGCACACGGTGGTGGCGTACTCCGACAACGCCTCGGTGATGGAGGGCCGCACCGTCGAGCGATTCCTGGCGAAAAGTGCCCCCGGCCGTGACGGTACGCCGACCTATAGCTATCAAAAGTATAGCAATCTGCAGCATGTGCTGATGAAGGTGGAGACGCACAACCACCCGACCGCCATCTCGCCGTACCCCGGCGCCTCGACCGGCGCGGGCGGCGAGATCCGCGACGAAGGCGCCACCGGCCGCGGCTCGAAGCCCAAGGCCGGCATGACCGGCTTCACCGTCTCCAGGCTCTGGCCGGGCGACGACGACTTCGGCCGGCCCGCCCATATCGCCAGCCCGCTGCAGATCATGACCGAAGGGCCGCTGGGCGGCGCCGCGTTCAACAACGAGTTCGGCCGGCCCAACCTGCTGGGTTATTTCCGCGAGTACGAGCAGACGGTCGCGAGCGACATCGACACCGTCCGCCGCGGCTACCACAAGCCGATCATGATCGCTGGCGGCCTGGGCACGATCGACGCGGCCCTGACCCGGAAGATCGAATTCCCCGCCGGATCGCTGCTCATCCAGCTCGGCGGCCCCGGCATGCGCATCGGCATGGGCGGCAGCGCCGCCAGTTCGATGGCCACCGGCGCCAACGCGGCCGAACTGGATTTCGATTCGGTCCAGCGCGGCAACCCGGAGATCGAACGCCGCGCGCAGGAGGTCATCGACCACTGCTGGCACCTGGGCGCCGAGAACCCGATCCTGGCGATCCACGACGTGGGCGCCGGCGGCTTGTCGAACGCCTTCCCGGAGCTGACCAACGATGCCGGCCGGGGCGCGCGCTTCGACCTGCGGGCCGTGCCGCTGGAAGAGTCCGGCCTGGCGCCCAAGGAAATCTGGTCCAACGAAAGCCAGGAGCGCTACGTGCTGGCGATCGCGCCCGCATCGCTCGTGCAATTCCGGGCCTTCTGCGAGCGCGAGCGCTGCCCGTTCGCGGTGGTGGGCGTGGCGACCGATGCACGCCAGCTCGTGGTCGGCGACCTCGACCTGGCTTCGCCCGCGCGCCCGCAAGCGGAAGAGCACCGGGGGGAGGGTGCTCCTGCACCGGCATCCCATGCCGTCGACATGCCGATGGACGTCCTCCTCGGCAAGCCTCCCAAGATGCTGCGCGACGTCAAGACCGTCCACCGCGTGTTCACTCCTCTGGAGCTGACCGGGGTCGCTCTGCAGGACGCGGCCATCGCGGTTCTGTCGCACCCCACCGTCGCCTCCAAGCGCTTCCTGATCACCATCGGCGACCGCACCGTCGGCGGCCTGACCCACCGCGACCAGATGGTCGGCCCGTGGCAGGTGCCGGTGGCCGATTGCGCCGTCACGCTCGCCGACTACGCCGGTTTCGCCGGCGAGGCGATGGCGATGGGCGAGCGCACCCCGCTGGCGGCGCTGGATGCGCCCGCATCGGGCCGCATGGCCGTGGCCGAGGCGATCACCAACCTGCTGGCCGCCCCCATCGAGCTGCCGCGTGTCAAGCTCTCGGCCAACTGGATGGCCGCTTGCGGCGAACCGGGCGAAGACGCGGCGCTCTACGCCACCGTCAAGGCCGTCGGCCTGGAGCTGTGCCCCGCGTTGGGCGTGTCGATCCCGGTGGGCAAGGATTCGCTGTCGATGCGCACCCAGTGGCAGGACGGCGGCACCGCCAAGAAGGTGACCTCGCCGGTCAGCCTGATCGTGAGCGCCTTCGCCACCCTGGCCGACGTGCGCGGCACGCTCACGCCGCAGCTCGATGCGGCCGAGGCCGACACCACCCTGGTGCTGGTCGACCTGGGCCGTGGCCGGCACCGCATGGCCGGCTCGATCCTGGCACAGACGCTGTCGCAGACCGGCTGCCCGGTGCAGGACGGCGTGCCCGACCTGGACGATCCGCAGGATCTGGTGAACCTCGTCGCGGCGGTCAATGCCCTGCGCACCGAAGGCAAGCTGCTGGCCTACCACGACCGCAGCGACGGCGGCCTGTTCGCCGCCGCGGTCGAAATGGCCTTCGCCGGCCATGTGGGCGTGGCGCTCAACGTGGACCTGCTGGTGACCGAGGGCGACGGCATCTCCGACAGCCGCGCCGAATACGGCGACGCCAAGAACTGGGCCGGCCAGGTGAGCGCGCGGCGCGAGGAACTGACCCTCAAGGCGCTGTTCAGCGAAGAGCTGGGCGTGCTGCTGCAGGTGCGCACCGCGGACCGCGACGCGGTCATGCAGACCCTGCGCGCCCACGGCTTGTCCAAGCACAGCCATTTCGTCGGCAAGACCCGGCCTGCCAGCTCGCCGATGGAAGCCGGCAAGGGCAAGCTCGAAGTCTGGCGCGACGCCAAGTCGGTGTTCAGCGCCACGCTGGCCGACCTGCACCAGGTGTGGGACGCCGTCAGCTGGAAGATCTGCGCCGAGCGCGACAACCCGGCCTGCGCCGATGCCGAGCATGCCGCCGCCGGCGACCCGGCCGACCCGGGCCTGCACTGGCATGTGCCGGCCGCGGCGCTTGCGCCCCAGGCACCGGCCATCGTCGGCACCGCCCGGCCACGGGTGGCGATCCTGCGGGAGCAGGGCGTCAACTCCCATACCGAAATGGCCTATGCCTTCGACGCGGCCGGCTTCGAATCGGTCGACGTGCACATGACCGACCTGCAGTCGTGCCGCGTCGCGCTGTCCGACTTCCGCGGCGTGGTCGCCTGCGGCGGCTTCAGTTATGGCGACACGCTGGGCGCCGGCATCGGCTGGGCCCGCAGCATCACCTTCAACCCGCAGCTGGCAGACCAGTTCGCCGCCTTCTTCGGCCGCACCGACACCTTCGGCCTGGGCATCTGCAACGGCTGCCAGATGTTCGCCGAGCTGGCCGACATCATCCCCGGTGCCGCCGCCTGGCCCCGCTTCACCATCAACCAGAGCGAGCGCTTCGAGGCCCGCCTGGCGATGGTCGAGGTGCCGGAGTCGCCCAGCGTCTTCCTGCAGGGCATGGCCGGCTGGCGGCTGCCGATCGCGGTGGCGCACGGCGAGGGCTATGCCAACTTCGCGCGCCGGGGCGACCCGGCCACTGCGCTGGCCGCGCTGCGCTTCGTCGACAACGCCGGCCAGCCCACCGAGCGCTATCCGTTCAACCCCAACGGCAGCGCCGGCGGCCTGACCGGCGTGACCACGCCAGACGGCCGCTTCACCGCGCTGATGCCGCACCCCGAGCGGGTGTTCCGCAACATCCAGATGAGCTGGACCGGTGGCGATGCCGCAGCGCCGAGCCCGTGGCTGCAGCTGTGGCACAACGCGCGGCGCTGGGTCGGCTAGCGCGTACGAGGGAGGTCGTGATCGGCCGGCCCGCTGTAGACCATGACGGCCTAGACTGTTCGCAGCACCGTCTTCCAGTACTGCGTCGACTGCAGAGCGCCCGTGGTTCATCACCTCGGCCGTGCTCACCTACAGCGTGTCATGCACTTCGACGTGCCCGCGAAAGCCGAAGGGTGGGTCCCGCAGGCAGGCGCTCGCGGCATTGCGGCCCTTGCCGAGGCACGAGCCTCGGCAAGGGCCGCGCCTTGCGATCACCCGCCTGCGAGACCCACACGGGTATGTCAAAGTGCATCACACGCTCTTGCTCATGCGCAAGAATTTTCTACTTCTTTTTGGAAATTTGAACGACATTTTGAGTCAGCTCTCCTTTAAGAGGATGCTCGCTTTTTATGTCATCATTTCGCACCCATTGTTCACAATGATTCCGTTTGAATTAATATAATCTCCTTATCGTAGGGAGAGTGTAATGGGCGGATGTTTATCGACACGCGATGTTTCGCGATACCGCGATAGTTACCATTCCGATTTGCAAGCTGACAAGTCTCCTACCCCGACTTCGCCAAGCGCAGATAGTACCCCTTCACGCGAACTTCCGATGCGCGCGTCCTCCATTTCAAAAAAGAGTACTGCACCTCGCCGTAGTTTTGACGAACTTCAGGAGTCCCATCAATTTCCGGGGCAGAAAAATAAATCCCGCAATACCAATCGAACGGGGTTGCCAGGGCCGAGCACTTCGAACCTTTCGATAGAGCAACGGTCGTTGGTCGGAGTGGCGCGTTGGCCCGATTCACGCTATAACGAGGAAGATTCGCGGGCGCAGCAGTCATATGGTCAATCGTTCTGGAATGCCACGCGCAAAGCTGGATCGTTAATTGCAAACGGAAAGATTAGCTCGCTCGAACAACTTTGGACCCATGTAAGCGAATGGCGGGGCAAAAAGGCCGGAAGTTCCAGCAGCCCCTTCGGGGCCAGCAGGCGGGACCCGAAGTACAATTTGCCCCGCATCACCGGGTTAGGGGAAAAATATGCCTATGTCCGCGACCGATATGCCAATCGCACGGACGGAGATATCATGAGAAACCGATATAACTTGCCGCCGTTTATGCAGTTTCAAATCGATGACGAAATTGATGGCGAACCCATATCGCTGACGAAAATTGTCATTAGCAAAGATGCCATGGCGGACCGAATGGACGAAATTTATGCGGGTCTGCGTTCGAGAAACCAGGAAACACTGGGCGAGCCGTTTCATATCGCCCATACCGAGGCGGTCGACGTGCCACGGATCATGAAACATGCCGAATCACTATACAGCCGTGCGCTCGATCCGGATATCGATGATGGCCAGGCACTGGCAGCAATGGGTGAACTGCACTGGTGGCTCGCACATGCGATGCCTGATGTTCGAGGGAGTGCGGCCAAAGCCGAATTGAGCGTGCGTTCCATTGCGCAAGCCAGAGGCATGGATCTGCCGCCGTTCCAGCGAGGCATCGTGCCAGATTTGGAGGCAATGACAACGGCGCGTTCTGATTTTGTTAAAAATTATTCACAAATGCTTGCTTGGACTGAAATCTGAAATCTGGGCGTCATGGGGCTGGCAGTGATTTATTGGGGCACGTGTCCTTGGAGCGTGTTATGCACTTCGACGTACCCGCGTAAGCCGAGGAAAGGCCCCACGGCAAGACGGCAGCCTGGGCCTCTGCCCGCTGTCCCGCAGTCAGGCGCTCGCGCCGTCGCGGCCCTTGCCGAGGCACGGGCCTATGCGACGGCCCGCGCCTTGCGATCGCCCGCCAAGGACCCACGCGGGTACGTCGAAGTGCATAACACGCTCTGCGCCACCCTGAAAGGTCGGCACCAGTTGCGTGCCGATGCTTGCAGATGACCGACGCCGACTAGCCGATATGCGCCAATGGCTGACAGGCCGCTGACAGGGAGGCGGTTTTAATCTCGCCTCACACCCGTCAACCAGTGCGAGGCGGTGCCGCTGCGCCTTCCCACAAGGAACCCCCCATGGCCGGAGCCAGTCTGCTCACCCTGCTCGACGACATCGCCGCGATGCTCGACGATGTCGCCCTGATGACCAAGGTAGCCGCCAAGAAATCGGCCGGTGTGCTGGGCGACGATCTGGCGCTCAACGCCCAGCAGGTCTCCGGTGTGCAGGCCGCGCGCGAGCTGCCGGTGGTCTGGGCGGTGTCCAAGGGGTCGATGCGCAACAAGGCGATCCTGGTGCCCGCCGCACTGGCGATCAGTGCCTTCGCGCCCTGGCTGGTGACGCCGCTTCTCATGCTCGGTGGCGCCTTTCTGTGCTACGAAGGCGTCGAGAAGCTGGTGCACGTGGCCCGGCACCGCCGCGGGGCGCAGGCCCATGCGGCACAGGTCGCCGCTGCCCTCCCTGTCCAGGCCGCACCGGTCGCGGCGAGCGCTGGCACCGTCAACGTCGCCAGCGACGCGCAGTCCCTGCTGATGGAGAAGGAAAAAGTCCAGGGCGCCATCCGCACCGATTTCATCCTCTCCGCCGAAATCATCGCGATCACCCTCGGTGCGGTGGCCGGCGCTCCGTTCTTGCAGCAGCTGGCGGTGCTCGTCGGTATCGCGGTCGCGATGACGGTCGGCGTGTACGGCCTGGTGGCCGGCATCGTGAAGCTCGACGACCTGGGCCTGTACCTGAGCCAGCGGGCCAGCGCCGCTGCCAAGGCCGCCGGCCGGGGCATCCTGGCGGCAGCGCCCTACCTGATGAAGGCCTTGTCGATCGCCGGAACCGCGGCCATGTTCCTGGTGGGCGGCGGCATCCTGGTGCACGGCGTGCCGGCGCTGCACCACATGGTCGAGGGCTGGGGCGCATCGGGCGGCATCGCCTCGGTGCTGCCGATGCTGGGCAATGCGGCCATCGGCGCGGTGGTCGGCGCCATCGTGCTGGCGGCCGTCACCGGCGTTCAGAAACTTCGCACGCGGGCCTGATGCGGCGCGCCGCCTGCCTGCGCACTCTCAATGGCGGGGCAGGGCTGCTCTAGACTTGTCCGCCATGGACACTGCCGCCCGCTATGAACGCGTCGATGCACTGCGCGGCTTCGCCGTGGTGTGGATGACGGCGTTCCACTTCTGCTTCGACCTCAACTACCACGGCTTCTGGCGCCAGAATTTTTTGGGCGATCCGGTCTGGACGCTGCAGCGCACCGCCATCGTCAGCCTGTTCCTCTTCTGTGCCGGGTTGGGCCAGGCCATTGCGGTCGAGCACGGTCAGGGCTGGCCTCGCTTCTGGCGCCGGTGGGGCCAGGTGGCTGTATGCGCTCTGCTTGTCACGGCGGGCTCGTACTGGATGTTTCCCAGGACGTTTATCTATTTCGGCGTGCTGCACGGCGTGGCGGCGATGCTGATCGTCGGCAGGCTCACAGCGGGAGCGGGCGGCTGGCTATGGCCGTTAGGGGCGGTAGCGATCGCGTTGCCGCCCCTAGCGGCCGCATTGCTCGAAGGTTCGCCTTGGAGCAATGCTTTCAACGGTCGGTCGTTGAACTGGCTCGGGTTGGTCACGCAGAAGCCGGCTACCGAAGACTATGTGCCGGTGCTGCCGTGGATCGGCGTCGTGTGGTGGGGTATGGCGGCCGGCCAGTGGGTCATGTCCAGGCGGCCTGGATGGATGATGGGGAGCGCTGCGCCGAGTACTCGTAACGCGGCACGCCCGCTGGCGTGGCTGGGGCGGCACAGCTTGCCTTGGTACATGCTGCACCAGCCGGTATTGCTGGGGCTGGTGGGTCTGGCGGCTTCGTTGCGCTGACTTTTGGATCGAATGATGTTGTGGTCGGCTTACGGAGCCGACCTTTAGCTATTGAATTGATAGCGTAAGGATTGGCGGGTAGCGTGTGGAGCCGTTCCGCTGATAGTTGGGTGGGTCGGTTCAGCCGGGCTTGCGCGGCGCTGGGGGCCGTGATCGCCGGGTAACCCCCTCCGCGAATGTCCCCCGCGACGGGCTGCGCCCGCCGCTCCTCCTTTATTTCGCTGCGGGGGTCACCCGACACTCCCGGCCCTGGAAGCGTCGCGTCGTGCGGGTCGGATCAGCGACTGGCGCTGTTCGCTGGCACCGTGTGTGCATCGACGTCTAGCGAAGGAAGCAGTGCCCATCGCAGGCGACCTGCCTTATCACCCTCGATCAAGCACTCGCTAGGGATCGTGACGATGGCGTGCTCTGCGCAGCGACATCGAGGAGGAGGCCGCAGGCCGGGGGACAGTCGCGCAGCAGAGTACGCCGTCGGCGCGAGCCCGGCCCATGCCCACAAGACTCGCTTCGGCAATCCGAGAACCGCTTGATCCAAAAATGAAAAACGGCCCCGAAGGGCCGCCATGCGCCGGCACCCCGAAAGGCCCGACCAGAAAAACCGAAAGACCGATTACTCGACCTTGGCCTTCGCGCGCAGCTCTTCCTGGTACTTGGCCAGCTTCTGGCCTTGCAGTTGCTGCATCAGCTGAGGCTTGACTTCGTCGAACGACGGCAGCTTGGCTTCGCGGGTGTCGTCCAGGCGGATGACGTGGTAGCCGAACTGGCTCTTGATCGGGGTGTCGGTGACCTGGCCCTTCTTGAGCTTGACCAGGGCTTCAGTGAACTCCTGCACATAGCTGCTCGGGTTGGCCCATTCGAGTTCGCCGCCGTTGGCGCCGGAGCCGGTGTCCTTGGATTGCTTCTTGGCGATGTCCTCGAACTTCGCACCCTTCTTCAAGCGGGCGATGATGTCTTTGGCGTCGCTTTCCTTCTCGACCAGGATGTGGTGCGCCTTGTATTCCTTGCCGCCGTTGGCTGCAACGACCTTGTCATACTCGGCCTTGGCTTCCGCATCGGTCACCGGGTTCTTGGCGACCCAGCCGGCGAACAGGTCGCGGATCAGCACGGTCTGGCGGGCCAGTTCCATCTGGTTCTTGAAGTCTTCGGTGCCTTCGAGGCCCTGCTTCTGGGCTTCCTGCAGGAACACTTCGCGGGCGATGACCTCGTCCTTGATCTGTTGCTCGACCTCAGGGGTGATCGGACGGCCCGACTTGGCGACCTGCTGGCTCAGCACGTCGGCGCGCGACTTGGGCACGGCCTTGCCGTTGACCACGGCGATGTTCTGGGCGAAGGCCGGCAAGGCCAGGGCTGCTGCGACGGCGACGAGCGCCAGGCGAGACGTACGGTTTTTTTTCATGGTTGTTTCCTCGAAAGTCCTGGAATGTTGGGGAGGGATGGAGAGGTCCGCGAGAGCCGCAAGCGCGGCAGCGGAAAATGCCGCGAGGGCAGTGAACGAAAGAAGGTTGTGCATCAGGAGGTTTCGATCGCCAGCGCATGCACGCCCTGGTCGATGAAATCGCGCAGCGCATCATACACAAGCCGATGTTGCGCCACGCGCGCCTTGCCGGCGAAGAGCGGCGAGGCGATGCGCACCCGGAAGTGGGTGCCGAAGCCGGTACCGTTGGCGCCGGAGTGGCCCGCGTGGGCGGCGCTTTCGTCGATCACGTCGAGCGCTGTCGGTGCGAGTCGCGCGGCCAGGCGCTCATGGATCGCGTCGGCCGTCAGGGCGGGGACGGCGCTCATTCGGCGGCCTCTTCGGTCTTCATGAAGCGGCTCAGGTACAGCGCCTGCACCACCACGAAAAAGGCCATCAGGCCCATGCCGCCGAACAGCTTGAAGTTGACCCAGGTGTCCAGGTCGTAGTTGTAGGCTACCCAAAGGTTGAGGCAGCCCATCACCGCGAAGAACCCGACCCAGCTCCAGCAGGCTGTGCGCCAGGCGCTGTCGGGCAACCGCATCTGCGCGCCCATCAGCGACTTGATGAAATTCTTTTTGAAGAAAAGTTGGCCTATGGCCAGTGTGCCGCCCATCAGCCAGTACAGCACCGTCGGCTTCCACATGATGAAGGTCTCGTCGTGGGCCAGCAGCGTGGCGCCGCCGAAGAGCACGATCACCCCCAGGCTCATCCACTGCATCGGCTCGACCTTGCCGTTGCGCCAGCGCAGGTAGCCGATCTGCAGCACCGTGGCCGCGATCGCGATGCCGGTCGCAACGTATATCCCCCAAATCTTGAAGGCGACGAAGAACAGGATGATGGGAAAGAAATCGATCAGCAGTTTCATGCGGTCGCGCCGTGGTCCGGCGATGCGTGGTGCGAAGGCGCGATTGTCGCGCGCCCTGCAAGGCGCCGAATTCAGGCGCCGGAGGCCGGGGTGAAGTCGAGCGATGCCGAGTTCATGCAGTAGCGCAGGCCGGTGTCGGTCGGGCCGTCCGGAAAGACGTGGCCCAGGTGGGCGCCGCAATGGGCGCAGACCGTCTCGGTTCGCACCATGCCGTGGCTGCGGTCGACGATCTCGCGGATCGCGCCGGGCACGGCCTTGGAGAAGCTGGGCCAGCCGCAGCCGGCGTCGAACTTGGTGTGCGAGTCGAACAGCGTATTGCCGCAGCAGACGCAGTGGTAGCTGCCGTCGGCCCACACCGCGTTGTACTTGCCGGTGAAGGGCCGCTCGGTCGCGGCGTGGCGGGTGATCTCGAAGGCGCCGCGTTCGGCGCCCTTCTGCGCGAGCAGTTCCTTCCACTCGGCATCGGTCTTCTGTACGGCAGTGGCAACGTGTTCGGTCATGAGGAGCAGCTGATTTCTATGGAAGAGGCCCAATCGGGCGGAAAGCCGGCATATGCGTCGGAGCCCGGATGCTCGTCACATGGGGCGGCGAGGAGCCGGCGCAAGGTATGGACTTCGGAGAAGTCCTTTAGTTTCGCCTGCCGGATAGCCTGTTCGCCCAGATGGTTGCGCAGGACGAACCTGGGATTGGTTGCAATCATCGATCGGCCCGCCAGCCCGCGGTCCAGGCCGGCCAGGCGCTCCGAATACTGTAGCAGCCACGCATCCAAGCGCGTCCGGTCGATGGCCATATCCTGTACGGGTGCACCGCCGTTACCGGTAACGTGGTGCGACAGGCGGCGCCAGAAGATGGTCCAGTCGGTGCGCTCGGCGGCCAAAAGCTTGAGCAGGCCATCGACCAGGTCGGCATCCGTTTCCCGGGCATCGGTCAGTCCCAGCTTGGCCCGCATGCGGCCCAGGTAGGCAGCCGGAAACGCGCTGCGGTAGCTCTCCAGCGCCTCCAGCGCGATCTTTTCGTCGTCGATCAGCGGCATCAGCGCCTGGCCCAGGCAGAACAGGTTCCAGTAGGCGATATTGGGCTGCTGGTTGAAGGCGTAGCGGCCCTGGGTGTCGCTGTGGTTGCAGATGTGCGCCGGGTCGAAGCCGTCGAGGAACTGGAACGGGCCGTAGTCTATGGTCAGGCCCAGGATGCTCATGTTGTCGGTGTTCATCACGCCGTGGCAGAAGCCGACGGCCTGCCACTGCGCCACCATGTCGGCGGTGCGCAGGGACACCTTCTTCAGCATCGCCGCATAGGGGTTGCCGCCCAGGTCGGCACCGCCCCGGCATTGCGGGTAGTGCCGGTCGATCACATGGTCGGCCAGGCGGCGCAGATCGTCGATCTGACCCCGGGCCGCGAAATGCTCGAAATGGCCGAAGCGCACGAAGCTGGGCGCTACCCGCGCCACGATGGCGGCGGTCTCGGTGGTTTCGCGCCGCACCGGCGTGTCGGAGCCGACGATGCACAGCGCGCGGGTGGTCGGGATGCCCAGGCCGTGCATCGCCTCGCTGCACAGGAACTCGCGGATGCTCGAGCGCAGCACCGCGCGGCCGTCGCCGCCGCGGGAGTAGGGCGTGGGGCCGGCGCCCTTCAACTGGATCTCCAGCCCGGATGCCGTCTGCCCCAGCGTCAGCGCGCGGCCGTCGCCCAGTTGGCCGGCCCAGACGCCGAACTGGTGGCCGCTGTAGACGGTGGCATAGGACGCGGTTCCGGCGGCCGGCCGGTTGCCGGCGAAGACCTCCAGCACGGCGGGATCGGCGAATGCGTCGGGCTCCAGGCCGACCATCGCGGCGACTGCGGGGCTGGCGTCGACCAGGTAGGGCGGTGCGACCTGACGCGCGGGCAGTTGGGTCAGGAAGCCGGTACCGAGCGCCGCGAAACCGGGCTGCCACGCCAGTCCCAGGTCGGTGGCGCCGTCTGCCGGCGCATCGGCAAGACGGGGGGGGTCGGCGGTGGAAGCGGCGGTGAAAGGCGTCATCGTTTCATTGTCCCGCACGCATGCATCACGCGTCCGCATGAGGGCAATCCCGTAAAGGGGCCCATTTTGCGCTGCGCAATACTGGCTCCCCGTTGCGTCCGCCATCCACCACCAACGCCATTCAGCCGAAAGGACCGTCCCATGCTGGGCCTCATGCAAAGCCAACCCCTGCTCATCTCGTCGCTGATCGAGTTCGCCGAACGCCACCACGGCGACGGCGAGATCGTTTCGCGCCGGGTGGAGGGCGACCTGCACCGCTACACCTACCGCGACCTGGCCCTGCGCGCACGCCAGGTGGCGCGGGCCCTCGACGCGGAAGGCCTGCCGGCATCGGCACGGGTGGCTACGCTGGCCGTCAACGGCTACCGGCACCTGGAGCTTTACTACGGCGTGAGCGGTTCCGAGCGGGTGCTGCACACCATCAACCCGCGGCTGCACCCCGACCAGATCGCCTGGATCGCCGGCCATGCGGAAGACCAGATCCTGTGCTTCGACCTGTGCTTCCTGCCGATCGTGCAGGCGGCGCATGCCGGGTGCAACACCGTCAGGAAGTGGATCGCGCTGTGCGATGCCGCCCGGCTGCCGCAGGACAGCGGCATCCCGGGCCTGGAGAGCTACGAGGCCTGGATCGGTGCCCAGCCGGCCACCTACGACTGGCCGGCCTTCGACGAGAACACCGCCTCCAGCGTCTGCTACACCAGCGGCACCACCGGGAACCCGAAGGCCGTCCTGTACAGCCACCGCTCCAGCGTGCTGCATGCCTACGGCTCGGCGCTGCCCGACGTGATGGCGCTCTCGGCCCGCGATGCGGTGCTGCCGGTGGTGCCGATGTTCCACGTCAACGCCTGGGGCATCCCGTACTCGGCCCCGCTCACCGGATGCAAGCTGGTGTTCCCGGGCGCGGCGATGGACGGCAAATCGGTCTACGAGCTGATCGAGTCCGAGCGGGTGACCTTCGCCGCCGGCGTGCCGACGGTCTGGCAGATGCTGCTCGGCCACATGAAGCCGCAGGGCCTGCGTTTCTCGACGCTCAAGCGCACGGTGATCGGCGGCTCGGCCTGCCCGCCGGCCATGATCACCGCCTTCCAGGACGACTACGGCGTGGAGGTGCTGCACGCCTGGGGCATGACCGAGATGTCGCCGCTCGGCACCCTCTGCACCCTGAAGAACAAGCACCTGGCGCTGCCCGCCGAGGAGCAGACGAAGATCCGGATGAAGCAGGGCCGCGCGATCTTCGGCGTCGACATGAAGATCGTCGACGGCGACGGACACGAGCAGCCCTGGGACGGCCGGACCTACGGCGACCTCTACGTGCGCGGGCCCTGGACGGTCGGCTCCTACTACGGGGACCACGCCAGCCCGCTGGTCGCCGATGCGCAAGGCCGGGGCTGGTTTCCCACCGGCGACGTGGCCACGATCGACCCCGACGGCTACATGCAGATCACCGACCGCAGCAAAGACGTGATCAAGTCGGGCGGCGAGTGGATCAGCTCGATCGACATCGAGAACATCGCGATGTCGCACCCCTCGGTCGCGATGGCCGCCTGCGTCGGCATGCCGCATCCGAAATGGGACGAGCGGCCGATCGTGGCGGTGGTGCTGCGGCCGGGCGCGGTGGTCACGCGCGAGGAACTGCTGCAGTTCTACGAAGGCAAGACCGCCAGCTGGCAGGTGCCCGACGACGTGGTCTTCGTCGGTGCGATTCCGATCGGGGCGACCGGCAAGATGCTCAAGACTCGTCTGCGCGAGCAACTGGCCGACTACCGCCTGCCGGTTTCCTAGACCGTATCCTGCACCTTGGCGTATCCGCATGGATCCCGCAGGCGGGTGAGCGCAAGTTTTGAAATCCGGTATTTGATCTGGCCTTCAAAAAATGATCGGCCCATATCATTGCCCAGCCCATCGCCTTGAGAATCAATGCGACTTCGGCTGAGAAGCCACCGAAGCGGTCTCTTTTCAGGGACCTCTGACCCCATAGACCTGCCATGCGGCGGCGACTCCGGCAAAACCGTCCTCGCCGGGGCCCCTTTTCGCTATCGGCGTCTTCTGCGCCCGGCTCCCGGGCGTATGCACCCCGCCCGGCAAAGGTCTATCGCAACACCCGCTCCCCGGTAGGCGAAGCGAACAATTGGCGATGGTTCGGCGCGATTCGGGCCACAAGCCAGCGCTACAGCGGTCGCACATCATCTTTCGCGGTATCAGACATGCTTCGTTTGTCATGTCACATCTTCGCTAATTCGACATACATATGCATATGGATTTTTATCATCCGGGTGAAGCCCCCGCAACGCAACAGCATCCAGCGGGCCTGTAAAAAGCCGGTGCAACCCATTGCCAGCCGGTATTCATGGAGGATTTCTGCCGCTACCTGCCTATTCAAAATCCATCCAGGAGAGAAGTCTCCGTCTCGAAGATGCCCGGAGGCCGCGCCGGCGAGTCATGGCACGCAGACTATCGCCTTCGGGGCATACATCATTTGATATGTAACCATCCAATTTTTAATATATGGACGCTTTAACTTCCTTAGATAACCATCCCGTTGCGCTGGACACCGTGGCCGCTACCGAGCTTGCGCAATCGCCTCTCGCTGTCGGACGCAACAGTGCCGTTTCAGCCCAGGTACTAAACGCCTGGCATGATCAACTCCGGCCCGCGCCGGGGTGTGTTCACGATCGCCCGCCACCCCGCTCCGCCGATGCGAAGTCCGCCCTGGACTCCATGATCCAGCAGCACCGGGCTTCCCCGTCGGACCGCGGCAACTTCCGACTGTCCGACCAGCAGCTGGGATCGGCTACCTTCATGGATTCCCAGGCCTACCACCAGCGCATCGACACCGACGCTCCGTTTTTCTTCGGCGAGTACGCCACCGAGCAACCCAGCTTGTCGATGGTGAGGGAGATGCCGCAGGACAAGCAGGACTACTACGCGGTACGACACGCCGGCAAGCGCGGACGCGACCTGTTCACCGACGAACCCATCGAGGGTGGCAACAGCAAGATCGGCAAGCTCAAGACCAGTCCGTTGCTCAGCACGCAGAAAAGCGGGACCCGGGCTATCCGCGGCTTTGCCGCGACCGCAACCATCGACCAGTCGCGCGGCGCCTATATCGCCCGGCTGCACGATCATGTGGTCAATGCTATAGGGCGTCCCGAGGGCCAGGTGGTGCATCTGGTCCGTCCTGCGCGGGACTACTATGTGGCGGACAACACTCTGAACTTCTTCACATTCTGTCAGCAGGCGGAATTGGCCAGCACCCTCAATGCCCTGGAGGCCCAGGCGGCCAAGCGCGAAGGCCGTCCCGCCCTCAAGTTCAGCGACAACAAGTGTCTGGTCGGCTTGTCGCGTACCTCCCGCACCGAAGCCACCCCGATCGGCCGCCTAGTCCAACAGCCGTTCTTCACGACCTCGGAACTGCAGCCCGGCGACAAGGTCATCATCTCCGACGACCATATCCAGGCGGGAGGTTCAATGCTGGCGATGAACGCCGCGGCGCAGGGTGCCGGTGCGGACGTGCTGGCCATCGCTACGTTGAGTTCCCATCCGCTATCGCCGCAATTGGCCATGGCCCCCGAAGTCGCCGCCTTCCTGGACCAGACCTTGGCGGCGTGGGACCCGGAGAATCTGGTCGCTAGTCGGTTGGCCGAACTCGGCATGCCGCGCGACAGGCTGACGAACAGCGAGGCGATGATCCTGATTGCGTACGCCATCGACCCAACCGATACGCAAGCCGTGGAGAAGTTCGAAAAAATGCAGGCGCGGTTCTTCAGGCACGCGCACTTTCACAACGTCGGCATCGATCCGGATGCTCCTGACGCCGACGGGCGGATGGAAAGATTGGCGCAGCGCCAGGAGAACGCCGGTACCGCATCGGCGCGGTCCTTCATCGGAAATGCAAGGGTTCTGGAAGGCGAGCACGATTCCCTGACACCCATCCTGAAACAACATCCAAAGACTCCACAGGAGGTCGTCGATGAACTGGACCAAGTCAGCAAAAGCAGCCGCAAATCGGTCCAGGGCTCTGAGGTCAAACAGGTGATAGTGCTGGATTGGGACGACTGTCTGCGCGACGAAAAAGGCCTGAACTACCAGCTCATGCACAACGCCCTGGCCGTCGCCGCAAAAGAGCATGCGAAAACCCTCCCGGAAATTGGCGAAGTGCTGGAGCGTATGCGCAACCGGGCGGAAAGCGGTATTCCGGCGGGTGAGGGCGATCCCCTGTTGATGCGAAGCCAGGAAGACTTTACGCATCATCTGATGGCCAATCCCGGCATCTTCAAACGCCACGTCGTGGAGGACTTCGTAAACGCCATGGGCCTACCGCCGGACAAGGAAGGCACCGTGGTCAATGCGGTCTATGCAGAGTTCAACCGCCAATATAGGGCATTGATGCGGTCGAAGCCTGAGGACAAGCGCGGCGACCTGCCGTTTCCCGACGTGCAGTTTTCGCTGATGCCGGGCGCGCGCGAGTTCCTCGAGAAGTGCCGGACCCCCGAATCGCGTGTCGTCCTCATCAGCAATCGTGGCCATGGCGAACTCGAGGACGAGGTCAACCACCTGGGCATGGCCCATTATTTCGACGTGGTGTCCGGCATCCCGGTGGTGACGCGCGACAGGTCCGACGCACAACCTGCACAGATGCCGGAAGACTTGCAGCGGCGGCTGACGCAAAACCTGCGCTGCGGCGACCTGAGTGCGCTGCGCGAGGTGCTCGACGAAGTCGCCGACTACGCACATCCGAACACGACGGCGGTGGGGCGTTTTGCAAAGAAGCCGGACGTCGCGAGGCTGTTGGACGCCTTGGCTCACCTGTCCGTGCAACCCGACGTGCCCATCACCTCTTATGGAGACCAGACTTCCGACGTCCAGCAGCTGACGGGACTGGCGGGGCAAGGCCGTCGGCTCGAAGGCGTGATCATCAACCCGCAGCGCAGTGACGTGGGGCAGCAGATCGAGGTGGATGGTGTGCCGACACGCGTGATCGGCAGTCTGAACGATATTTAACGGACGAGTCGCGGGCATTCGCTGTGGGGCCGGCCGGCCAAGCTTTGTAAGCGGGCCGAGCCGAGTCCCCACAGCCTCGGGACACAGGCGTGCGTCCGATTCCTTCCCCGCTTGCCTGCTGCACGATGGCGATGCGCGTCGACGCGGTGCGGCAGCGCCTCCGCACCTCGCGGATGTCCTTTGTGGGACATCGCAGGTGGCCGGGCCGCGGACAGGCCCGTAGAATAAAAAAGCACGATCGTTCGCTCCTGGCCTTCGGGCCCGGAGCATTGTAATTTATCACCCAGGAAGAAGCGCATGACGGCTGAATACCGATTGGACGGCGGCGTTGCCGTGATCACCCTGAGCAACCCGCCGGTCAACGGGCTCGGCCTGTCGACCCGCCAGGCCATCACCGATGCGCTGGCCCGCGCCGAAGCCGACGACGCTGTCGAGGCCATCGTGTTGACCGGGGCCGGCAACGCCTTCTCGGGCGGTGCCGACATCAAGGAATTCGACTCCCCGAAGGCAGTGCAGGAGCCCAACCTGCTCAGCATGATCCTGGCGGTGGAGAACACCCGCAAGCCGGTCGTCGCGGCACTGCATTGGGTGGCGATGGGCGGCGGCCTGGAACTGGCCCTGGGCTGCCACTACCGCATCGCCGCACCCGGCACGCTGGTCGCACTGCCCGAGGTGAAGCTGGGCCTGATCCCCGGCGCCGGCGGCACCCAGCGCCTGCCCCGGGTGCTAGGCGTGGAGACGGCACTCAACATGATCGTCTCGGGCGAGCCGGTCAAGAGCGAGTTGCTCAACGGCCTGCCGGGCCAGAAGCTGTTCGACCGGCTGGCCGCATCGGCCGAGAGCCTGCCGCAGGAAGCGGCCGCCTTCGCCCGCGAAGTGGCCACCCGGCATGCCGACGGCAGCCCGCTGCCGCTGGTGCGCAACCTGTCCTGCGGGCATCCGCAGGGCGAGGCGTACTTCCAGTTCGCGCGCAACATGGTCAAGGGGCTGACCAAGAACTTCCCGGCGCCGCTCAAGTGCGTGGACGCGGTCGAAGCCGCCACCAAGCAGAAGTTCGACGCGGGCATGGTCTTCGAGCGGGAAATCTTCACCAACCTGATGTTCACGCCCGAATGCAAGGCGCTGCGCCACATCTTCGTGTCGGAACGCGCGGCGTCGAAGATTCCAGATGTTCCCGAGGACATGGCCAGGCGCGAGGTCAAGGCCGTCGGCGTGATCGGCGCCGGCACCATGGGCGGCGGCATCGCGATGAACTTCCTGAACGCCGGCTTCCCGGTCACGATGCTCGAGACCCGGCAGGATGCGCTCGACCGCGGCGTCGCCACGATCCGGAAGAACTACGAAGCCCAGGTCAGGAAGGGCAAGCTGACGCAGGACAAATACGAGCAGCGGATGGCGCTGCTCACCACCACCCTGCAGTACGACGACCTCAAGAACGCCGACCTGGTCATCGAAGCGGTGTTCGAAGAGCTGGGTGTGAAGGAAGCCGTCTTCAAGCAGCTCAATGCCGTGGCCAAGCCCGGCGCGATCCTGGCTTCCAACACCTCGACGCTCGACGTCGAAAGGATCGCCGCCTTCACCCAGCGTCCGCAGGACGTAGTGGGCATGCATTTCTTCAGCCCGGCCAACGTGATGAAACTGCTGGAAGTGGTGCGCGGCAAGGAAACCGCCCGGGACGTCCTGGCCACGGTGATGGCCATCGCCAAGAAGATCAAGAAAACGGCCGTGGTCTCGGGTGTGTGCGACGGCTTCATCGGCAACCGCATGATCGAACAGTACAGCCGCCAGGCGGGTTTCCTGCTGGAAGAGGGCGCCACGCCGCTGCAGGTCGACAAGGCGGTCGAGAAGTTCGGCTTCGCGATGGGCCCGTTCCGCATGGGCGACCTGGCCGGCAACGACATCGGCTGGGCGATCCGCAAGCGCCGCTACGTGGAGAAGCCGGGCCTCAAGTACAGCAAGACCGCCGACCTGCTCTGCGAGCTGGGCCGCTACGGCCAGAAGACCGGTGCCGGCTGGTACGACTACCTGCCGGGCAAGCGAGACGCGATCCCGTCGAAAGTGGTGACCGACATGGTCGAGCAGCACCGCAAGGATCTCGGCATCGCCCCGCGCAAGATCAGCGACGAGGAGATCGTCCAGCGCCTGGTCTACGCCCTGGTCAACGAAGGTGCGCACATCCTGGAGGACGGCGTCGCGTCGAAGGCGAGCGACATCGACATGGTCTACCTCACCGGCTACGGATTCCCGGTCCGGCGCGGCGGCCCGATGCACTATGCCGACCAGGTAGGCCTCTTCAACGTGGTGCGGAGCATGCAGCGCTTCGCGCGCAATCCGCAGGACGATGCCGATTTCTGGCGGCCCGCGCCGCTGCTCGCCCGGCTCGTCGCCGAAGGCAAGAGCTTCACCTAAAGATCACTCGAGGCATCCATACATGAGCAAAGCCGTCATCGTCTCCACCGCCCGCACCCCGCTCGCCAAAAGCTGGAAGGGCGCTTTCAACATGACCCACGGGGCCACCCTGGGCGGCCATGCGGTCCGTCATGCGATCGCGCGCGCCGGCATCGACGCGGCTCACGTCGAGGACGTGATCATGGGCTGCGCCACGCCCGAGGGCGCCACCGGCGCGAACATCGCCCGCCAGATCGCGCTGATGGGCGGCTGCCCGGTCACCACCTCGGGCGTCACCGTCAACCGTTTCTGCTCGTCGGGCCTGCAGACCATCGCCACCGCCGCCCAGCGCATCGTCGCCGGGGACGGCGAGGTGTATGTTGCTGGCGGCGTGGAAAGCATCTCCTGCGTGCAGCAGGAGGCCAACACCCACATGATGCGCGATCCCGATCTGGTCGGGCGGAAGCCCGAGATCTACTGGAGCATGCTGGAGACTGCAGAGCAGGTCGCCAAGCGCTACGACATCGGACGCGACGCGATGGACGAATACGGTGCCGCCAGCCAGCAGAAGGCCTGCGCCGCCCAGGCCGAGGGCCGCTTCGACGACGAGATCGCCCCGATCACCGTGACGGCCGGCGTGGCCGACCCGGTGATGGGCCTGCGCACCAGGGAAGTCACCGCCTCGAAGGACGAAGGCACCCGCGAAGGCACCACCAAGGAGGGCATCGGCGGCATCCGCCCGGCGATCCCGGGCGGCGTGATCTCCGCCGGCAATGCCAGCCAGTTCTCGGACGGCGCCGGTGCCTGCGTGGTGGTGTCGGAGGAGTACGCCGAGCGCCATGGGCTGAAACCGCTGGGCCGCTTCCTCGGCTTCGCCGTCGCCGGCTGCGAGCCCGACGAGATGGGCATCGGCCCGGTGTTCGCCGTGCCGAAGGTGCTGGATCGCCTGGGCCTGAAGGTGTCCGACATCGACCTGTGGGAGCTGAACGAGGCTTTCGCGGTGCAGGTGCTGTACTGCCGCGACAAGCTGGGCATTCCGGCCGACCGGCTCAATGTCAACGGCGGCGGCGCCATCGCCCTGGGCCACCCCTACGGCGTATCGGGCCAGCGCCTGACCGGCCATGCCTTGATCGAAGGCAAGCGCCGCGGTGCCAAGCGCGTAGCGGTCACGATGTGCATC
>NZ_QJTC01000005.1:133954-154627 GCF_003217575.1 Xylophilus ampelinus
GGTTCACGGACCCCCGGGACGCGGACAACTCCGCTGCGCTCCGAGGCCCGAGCCGAAGCATTTGCGGGGCCGTGTGACCGAGGCCGGTAACGCGAGAGGGGTTGTTGACGGAATCCCCATGGGAATCGCCGACCATATGGCGTGCCAAACGCAATGTCGTTTTCATGGTTTCGACAAAGTTCGCATTACTGCCATACGTGTAGAAATCCAATTCGGTATCCAAACTTCTATCTCCGCTTTGGAGACGGGATGCCAGGGATGTGGAGGCGCGCCCCGTCCGTTGCATCCAAGCGCAGAACGAACGCAATGCGCTTGCTCGAACGGCGGCTCCGTCGTCTTTTCCGCGACGGTTGACCTTCCCTCCATATCCCTGCTCCCTCAACCACGCGGCAAATTTTTCGCTCAGCAGAATATCTTCCACGGGAATTGTACGGGTGTCGTTCTTGTGTTGATATACCTTGGTTCCTGTGCGGTCGAAATTTCTCAGATGCTTCAGCGCCGGAATCAGACTGTTGCGACCATTTTTTCCCGAACTGAAAATTTTGGCCTGCTCTGTCAAATACTTGGAATGCAACTTACCTTCGTCGCATAACCCGGGCTCGCCTTTCTCATGGAGCCATGAGCTGAATAGTTTCAGCTTGTTCCTGTAGGTTATGGAAGTTCTGTCCGTTTCGGAGAAAGCTTCGCATATCAGCCAATCATCTTCATCTGGAATTTGAAGAGGTTTTCTATCTAGGCGCGGGATCTGTACCGAGTCATTTGTGACGGACTGCCTAATATGGTCCAGTATCGCTAGTGGAATATACCATTTTTGCGTTTGCATTACGAACTGTTTGAGGTCGTTCGCTAATTCGTCCTCGAACAAGCGGGCATGCAACCCTGGTTTGTCATTTTGCCTGAGCCAGGCGCTGAATTTAGTCAAAGCCCTGCTATAAATTGATGCGGTGCTCAGGTTGCTTCCACCAGCCTCGGCATTTAACTGAAACCTGGTGATGAGCCATGCGTCCTCCGGATAAGGTATTTCACCGATCGCCCGTCTGGCTCGTGCAGGCAGGGCGTGCTGGGCGCTCGGTGCCTCTTGCACCCGAGCCTGCAACTCTGAGGAAGAATGGTCACGCGACCTAACTTCAATAGGGGCCTGCTCCGAAACCACCTGCCGCCTGCGCCGCGAGGGCCGCGGTGCATCGAAACGCGGAAAGTTCGCAGAGCTGCGGTGAATGCTGGGAGATGGTAAATATACAGACTCGATGACCGTCGGCGTCGGAATGGTCGTTCCGAGGGCGAGACGGGTCTCTTCAGGGCGGCCATCGCCCTGCGGCCTCGTGGGCAGGCCGGCCAGTGGGCCCGCGGCGGGCGCGGTGCCGCTTTGTTGCGATAAGACCGCATTTTGCGCTTCTTGAAGTCTGTCGGAGTCGCTCAAGTCGTGCGTCCACGCGGTACCAGTAGCGAATGGATAAAGATCTTTCATCTCATGCCTCGATGGTATTCTGACTGTGAATTTCCAACTCCGATCCTTCCATGCTTTGAAGGAAAAATCTACCTGCGGGGGCGGGCCGTATCTTTTTATTTCGTATGCCAGCCCATTATTTCGGTTTGCTGGAACGGTAAATTTCAAACTGCAACGGTGAGTGACCCGGCGCGCCACCGAGCCTGATAATGGTGAGTTATGCCTGTTTGAGGCTGTAGGCGTCGGTTCTTCGGTAAACCGTAACATCCTCCTCGCCTGAATCCTCGTTGCGACGGGGCGCACGCTGTGGAAGTCTCTATTGGCCGCCATCGCTGGGTGGTTGAGCGCACGCACGCCTGGCTGGCAGCTTTCGGCGAGCTGCGCATTCGCTTCGAGCGTCGCATCGACATTCATGTCGCCTCGCTCTCGCTGGCGCCTGTTGCGGCCTGTTGCGTTATCTGCCTGCGGTCCATCCCGTCGTTTTGTTAGCCACTCTAATACCATCCTCGTTTGCACGCGCTTGCTCAGCCGCCCCGAATGTGGGGATAGAGGAAGAGTTGAGACTCGCCCCACGCGTTGCTCGTACCTGGATTGGCGACGACCCGATATTCCAGGTCACGGATGCGAACGATCTGCTGATCGTGAACCCCTCGCTGCACCAACCATGGAGGAGCAGGCTGTGCACCATGTTGCCAGCCGGACCCCGTGTCGCCCTCGTCGAAGGTAGGTACAGACGCCCGCGAACTGGCCATGTGCCATGGTCCTGTTGCTTCTTGATTCAGGGCATCCCAATACGATTCCCGGCCCCCATCGGGGTGCCCGGAGTCGAGCGATTCCAAGTCACCAAAAGTCGAACTCGATACCTCGGGTAGTTCTGACCATGAGCCTTGAGGTGCGTCGGGCCAGCCCCCCCGAGGAGTGGGCGGAAACATGGACGAATAGGAGGATCCGGCCGGCGTGGCAGGGTACCGGTTCACGGATGCGGACGGCTCTGCAGCACCCCGACTCTCGGGCCGAGACAGATGCAGGCCCATTTGACCGAGGCCGGTAAAGCTGCAGAGGTAGTTGGCGGAATCCGCATGGGAATCGGCGACCATTTGGCGTGCTCGGCGCAGTACCACTTTCATCGTCCGGGCAAAGCCCGCGGTCATCGAATGGGTGTAGAGATCCAAGTCGACCTCTAAACTTCTGTCTCCGCTTTGAATACGGGACGCCAGGGAGGCAGAGGACGGGCTCTCATGTTGCAGCCAAGCGCTGAAAGAACGAAAGGAGCTTGCGCGAGAGGCGGCTGAGTCGCGACGGCAGGGCTTTCCTCCATATCCCTGTTCTCTCAACCACACTTCATATTTCTCGCTGAACAGGCGATCGTCGGCGGGAATGGCACGGGTGTCGCGCTTGGTTGCATACACCGGGTTTTCTCCGCAGTCATAGCGTCGCAGATGCTTCAGCGCCGAAATCAGACATTCGCGATTCGGTACTTCCTGGATGTAAGTTCTGGCCTGCGCCGTCAGACGGTCGGAGTGCAGGTTATCTTTTTCGCATAACCCCGGCTCGCCTTTTTCCTGGAGCCATGTGCTGAATTGTTTCAATAAGATTTTGTAATTTTTGGAAGTTTGGTCATTTTTGGGGAAAGCCTCGCAGAGGAGCCAATTATCTTCATTTGGAATTTGAAGATGTTTTTGCTCGATATTCGGGATTTTCACCATGCCACTCGTCTCCGATTGCCTGAGATGGCATAGTAATGATGTTGTGAACCGCCATTTTTCCGTCCGCCTCGTGAATTCCCTAAGGTCGTTAGTCAATTCTTCATCGAATAACCGGCCATTTATGCCTGGCATGTCATTTTTCCTCAGCCAGGCGCTAAATCTAGTCAAATTTTTACTGTAAATTAATATGGTGTTCTTGTTGCTCCCACTCGCGTGGGCGTTTGCACTGAATCTTTCGATGATCCCTGCGTCTTCTGGATAGGGTTCGGCCGCCATTTTACTGAGCGCCTGCTCCGTCTGCTCCGAAACCACCTGCCGCCTGCGCCGCGAGGGCCGCGGTGCATCGCAACGCGGAACGCTGGGGGTTGGTAAATTCATAGACTCGAGGATCGGCAGCGTCGGCATGGTCGGCATGGTCGTTCCGAGGGAGAGGCGGGTCTCCTCAGGGCGGGCATCGCCCCGCGGTCTCGTAGGCAGCCCGGCCAGTGGGCCCGCGGCGGGCGCGGTGCCGCTTGGTTGCGATACGCCCGCATTTTGCGCTTCCTGAAGTCTGTCGGACTCGTTCAAGTCGTGCGTCCACGCGGTATTAGTAGCGAATGGATAAAGATCTTTCATCTCATGCCTCGATAGTATTCTGAATGTGAATTTCCAACTCCGATCCTTTCATGCTTTGAAGTAAAAATCTACCTGCGGGGGCGGGCCGGATCTTTTTATTTCGGATGCCGGCCCATTATTTCGGTTTGCTGGAACGGTTAATTTTAAACTGCAACCGTGAGTGACCCGGCACGCCACCGAGCCTGATAATAGTGAGTTATGCCCGTTCAGGGTGCGTAGGCATTGGTCCTTCGGTGAACCGTGACATCCTCCTCGCCCGAATCCTCGCTGCAACGGGCGCACGCTGTGGAAGTCTCTACTTACTAAGGGCGCTGTTTTTGTGGAGCACCGGGCGCTGCGTCGGCGGCGCGAAAGCGGCGGGCCAGCCGGGCGGTGCTTCTATCATGACGAGGTGCCCGCGATCGGCGGCAGGATGCAGGGGGTGCGCGACTGCGGCAACACCTTCCTTCCCCAACCCAAGACGCCTTCTAAACTCCCGTTCTTCGCATGACCACTCCCATCCGCATCAAACGCATCGAAAACCTCGTCTGGATCCTGATTTACGGGGGGCTGTTCAGCATGTTGGCCGGCGCCATCGCGCACGACAGTTACGGCACGACGGGCAAGACGCTGGTGGTGCTGGGCGGGATCGCGGCCGCCGCGGGCGTGGTGCTGATCTACGTCCGCTCTAAGATGGGCGACTAGGCGCGATCGGCAACCGCTATCACCGGCGGGACTCGCGGCGGCAGGTCGTCTAACCACAATCGTTGGACCCATTCACACGGACAGACGCCGCACCGACGGGAGACACGGATGACACGCACGGTTCAACAACTCTTCGACCTCACCGGTCGCAACGCCCTGGTGACCGGCGGCTCGCGCGGGCTGGGCCTGCAACTGGCGCGGGCGTTGGGCGAGGCCGGTGCGCGGGTGATGCTCAGTTCGCGCAAGGCGGACGACCTGGAAGAGGCCGTCGCCACGCTGCAGGCCGAGGGCATCGACGCCCGCTGGACCGCCGCCGACTGCGCCCGGGCGGAAGACGTGAATCGTCTCGTCGGCGAGACGATGCAGCGCATGGGCGAGATCGACATCCTGGTCAACAACGCCGGCGCCACCTGGGGTGCCCCGGCCGAGGACCATCCGGTCGAGGCCTGGGACAGGGTGATGAACCTGAACGTGCGCGGCTACTTCCTGCTGGCCCAGCAGGTGGGCCGCAGCAGCATGATCCCGCGGCGCACCGGCAGCATCGTCAACGTGGCCTCGATCGCCGGCCTGGGCGGCAACCCGGCCGCGATGCAGACCATCGCCTACAACACCTCCAAGGGCGCGGTGATCAACTTCACCCGCACCCTGGGCGCCGAATGGGGCCGCCACAACATCCGGGTCAACGCGATCTGCCCCGGCTTCTTCCCCAGCAAGATGAGCAGCGGCCTGATCGCCGCGATGGGCGAAGAGAAGATGGCCGCGCACGCGCCGCTGGGCCGCCTGGGCGACGACGAGGACCTGAAGGGCCTGTGCCTGCTCTACGCATCCGACGCCGGCAAGCACATCACCGGCCAGTGGCTGGCGGTGGACGGCGGCGTCAGCGCGGTGACTGCGGGATGATGGCGGTTTTTTCACCCGGACCTTCGCCCATGCCTTCCGAGAACGACCTGATCGACCGCTGGAACCAGAGCAGCATTCCCTTCGCCAAACACCTGGGCTTCAGCCTGCACAGGATCGCCGACGGCGCATCCGAGCTGCACTTCACCGCGACGCCCGAGCACCTCAACACCCACGGCGTGACCCACGGCGGCGCCTCGATGGCGCTGCTCGACGTGACGATGGCCGCGGCAGCCCGCAGCGTCGATTTCGAAATGGGCGTGGTCACCATCGAGATGAAGACCAGCTTCATGCAGCCGGCCGTCGGCCCGCTGGTGGCCCGTGGCCGGCTGATCCACCGCACCGTCACCGTGGCCTTCGTCGAGGCGACCATCACCGATGCGGCGGGCGAGCCCTGCGCCCATGCCACCGGCACTTTCAAGTACGTGCGCCGCCGCCTGCCAATGACGGCGGGCGAGGGCATCTCGACCGATTGAGCGTCGCAGGCGCCCATCGCAGGAATTCAGAAGAAAAGTAGCTGCAGCCGGCGCCACACGCCGACTACCAGCTATAAATTTAATAGCAAAGGCCCACGGGCCACATCCGGAGCACACCCATGACCCAGAACCGCCAGATCCTGCTCGACAACCGGCCCGAGGGCGAGGCCACCGCCGGCAACTTCCGCATGGCCACCGCCGAGACGCCCCCGCTGCAGGACGGCCAGGTGCTGGTGCGCCACCACTACCTGAGCCTCGACCCGTACATGCGCGGCCGGATGAACGACGGCAAGAGCTACGCGGCCAGCCAGCCGCTCGGCGAAGTGATGATCGGCGGCACGGTGGGCGAGGTGGTCGAGAGCCGCAACCCCAGGTTCGCCGCCGGCGACAAGGTGGTCGGCATGGGCGGCTGGCAGGAGTACAGCGTCGTCGACGCGGGCCAGCCCGGCGCGCTGCGCAAGGTCGACACCACCCACGTGCCGCTGTCGCACTACCTGGGCGCGGTCGGCATGCCGGGCGTCACTGCCTGGTACGGGCTGGTGAAGATCATCGCGCCCAAGGCGGGCGAGACGGTGGTGGTGAGCGCCGCCACCGGCGCGGTGGGCAGCGCCTACGGAGCGCTGGCCAAGGCCCGCGGCTGCCGGGTGGTCGGCATCGCCGGCGGCCCCGAGAAATGCAGGTACGCCACCGAAGAGCTGGGCTTCGACGCCTGCATCGACCACCGCGAACACGGCGACCTGAAGGCCATGTCGAAGGCGCTGAAGGAAGCCTGCCCGGACGGCATCGACGGCTACTTCGAGAACGTCGGCGGCTACATCCTCGATGCGGTGCTGCTGCGGGCCAACGCCTTCGCCCGCATCGCCGTCTGCGGCATGATCGCCGGCTACGACGGCAAGCCTCTGCCGCTGCAGAACCCGGCGCTGATCCTGGTCAACCGGATGAAGGTGCAGGGCTTCATCGTCAGCGAGCACATGGAGATCTGGCCCGAGGCGCTGAAGGAGCTGGGCGAGCTGGTCGGCTCCGGCAAGCTGCGCCCGCGCGAGACGGTGGCCGAGGGCCTGGAAGCGGCGCCGGAGGCCTTCCTGGGCCTGCTCAAGGGCCGCAACTTCGGCAAGCAGCTGATCAAGCTGGTCTGAACACCGGGCCTGCGGGCCCTTCGCCCCCTATCCCCGAGGAACGCACGATGCCCGACCTGATCCTGCACCACTACCCCACCTCGCCGTTCTCCGAAAAAGTGCGCCTGGTGCTCGGCTACAAGCAGTTGCCCTGGCACTCGGTGCTGATCCCGGCCATCGCGCCCAAGCCGGACCTGACCGCGCTCACCGGCGGCTACCGCCGCACGCCGGTGTTGCAGGTGGGCGCCGACATCTATTGCGACACCGCGCTGATCTGCGACGTGCTGGAGCACCGGGCCCCCACGCCCACGCTCTATCCCGAGCCCGAGAAGGGCATCGCCCGCACCCTGGCGCAATGGGCCGACAGCACGCTGTTCTGGGCCGCGATGGCCTGGAACCTGCAGCCCAAGGGGGCCGAGCAGATGTTCGCCCAGGCACCGCCCGAGGCGGCCAAGGCCTTCGCCGCCGACCGCGCCGCGATGTCGGGCACCGGCATGACCCGGCTGCGCCCGGCCGACGCCGCGGCAGCCTACAAGTCTTACCTGCGGCGCTTGTCCGACATGCTCGACGACCGGCCGTTCCTGCTGGGTGCCGTGCCCTGCATCACCGACTTCGCGGCCTACCATCCGCTGTGGTTCACCCGCACCCGGGTGCCGGCGGTGGCCGGCATCTTCGACCTGACGCCGGCGGTGGTCGACTGGATGGACCGGGTCGCCATGATCGGCCACGGCAGCATGGCCACGCTGGACGCGGCCGCGGCGATCGCCCAGGCGGCGGCGGCCACCCCGCTGCCGGTACAGGGCGAGGTGTTCCAGGACGAGCACGGCATTGCGCTCGGCACCCAGGTCACCGTGGCGGCCGAGACCTTCGGCCCCGAGACGACACAGGGCGCACTGGTGGCGGCCACCCGCATGCACTACACCCTGCGCCGCGAGGACGCGCGGGCCGGCACGGTGCATGTGCATTTCCCGCGCATCGGCTACGTGCTGCGCCAGGCCGGCGCATGAGAACAGGGACGATCTGAAGTTCGCACGGCCGCCTGACGGGCGGTACGTCCGTGGCCTGCAGCCACGACCCGATGAGCGGCCAAAAAAATAGCCGTTGTTCCCGTGGATCAACGGCCAGGAGCTATGGAAAAGATAGCGTATGCTAGGGTGCCAGTCTCTCCGCCCATGCGCCGGAGGCGCGTGCCCGGGCATATTCGCGGACATCTTCCGGCCAGGCGCTGGTGGACATGTCGAAACGCTTGCGGTCACCCACGAACAGGGCCCGCAGCGCGTCTTCGTAGCCGGGCAGATCGCTGGCGATGGCGGATACGAAGCGGTATGCCACTTCCTGGCCGGCGCGGGCGCCGTCTTCCTGGGCGTAGCCCTGGCGGGCTTCCACGACAAGCCGGCGGATCGCGACCGAGGCACCGCCGGGTTGGCGCGACAGCCACTCCCAATGCTCGGGCAGCAGGGTCACCTCGCGTGCCACCACGCCGAGGCGGGGACGGCCGCGCGGTCGCGGCGGAGGGGCGGAAACGGCTTCCTTGGGCGAGGACTCCGACGCATCGGCCTGGAGCGCCAGATCCTCGGCGCTGTCGAGGTCGAGGCAGCGGCCGGAACGGTCGTCGAAGACCATGAAAGGTCCGGCGACATGCTTCAACGCTTCGGCAACCGATGCACGGGTTCCGCTGGCCACCAACAAGGTGCCTACGAAAGCGGTGCAGTGGTCATTAAGTGGCGTTGAAGGGTCCGGGGCTGAAAAAGGAGCGGAGGGCGGAACGGCGGGCATCTCGACGGACATGGAGGTTATTTGCAAATATACGCATCAGAAACAAATTCAGATGCATGCACACCGTTCACATCGCCCGGGGCGTACGCCACGGAGAAACTATTGGACTGGAGGCAGGCACAGGATGCTGCTGGAAACATAGACTTGAAAGCGCCTTGCGGCAACGGAACGGTGAATTCCCTCGGGTGTTGGCCTCGATGCCGAATGCAGGCCCGATAACGCCTGAGCCGGACTTCGTTGACGTCTGCGGACCGGACCCGGATAAGGCCGGCCCGTCATAGTGGGCGCACTGTTTGCGCGAATTGCAGCCGCCTCCGACATCATCCAACACACGACGCGATTCTCCACCACCACAAGCGAGAGAAGTTTACTCCCAATAACCGCTCGTCGGAATCTTGGATGCAACATCGTACTCCGCACTGTTTTTTTGACATGCCGGGCCATTTATTTCCGCCCGGTCGGTAGGAGATGCTCCTGAAGCGGCGGTGGATCACCCGGTAAATGCCGTCTGTAACGCGCGTGGGTGACGGGCATCGGCGATGCCCTGGCTGCGCATGTTCGGTAGACCGTTGCCGTTGCCGTGGCGGACCCGCACCCCGGGCCGCGTCGGCCGCTCGCGACCGGCCCAGGTCGCCGATGCCGTCCTGCGGTCGAAAATGCGGCGTAAAAGTGCCTCCAGCCGTTGACTATCGACGGGCATCAGCTACTTTTTATATAGCACTCGGCACGCTGACGGAGGCCGGGAGCATATGGCACACTCGCCCGCTTTCGCCCACCCCCCCCACCCGCCGGCCCTCCCGGGGCCGCGTGCCGAGACATGCCGAACATCCTCCGCCAGATCGCCTCCGAAGTCCGTGTGACCGAGCAGCAGGTGCGCACCGCCGTCGAACTGCTCGACGGCGGCGCCACCGTGCCCTTCATCGCCCGCTACCGCAAGGAGGCGACCGGCGGCCTGGACGATATCCAGATGCGCGAGATCGAGGCGCGCCTGTCCTACCTGCGGGAGCTGGAAGAGCGGCGCGCGGCGGTGGCGAAGGCGATCGACGATCAGGGCAAGCTGACCGACGCGCTGCGCTACGCGATCGCCGCCGCGCCCACCAAGCAGGAGCTGGAAGACCTGTACCTGCCCTTCAAGCAGAAGCGCCGCACCAAGGGCCAGATCGCCCGCGAGTTCGGCATCGAGCCGCTGGCCGACAGGCTCTTCGCCGACCCGACGCTCGACCCGGCCGCGGAAGCCGCCGCCTTCGTCCGGCCCGCCGAGGTGCTCGACGACGGCAAGCCCGGCGCCGATTTCTCCACCGTGCCCGCGGTGCTCGACGGCGTGCGCGACATCCTGTCGGAGCGCTGGGCCGAGGACGCGGTGCTGGTGCAGCGGCTGCGCGAGTGGCTCTGGGCCGAGGGCCTGCTGCAGAGCAAGAAGGTCGATACCAAGAACGAGAACGACCCCGACGTGGCCAAGTTCCGCGACTACTTCGACTACGACGAGCCGATCGGCCGGGTGCCCTCGCACCGGGCGCTGGCCGTATTCCGCGGCCGGGCGCTCGAAATCCTGGAGGTGAAGCTGTTGCAGCCCGAGGCGCCCGGCGTGGCCGCGCCGGCCCCGGGCACACGCGCCTCGGCCGTGCCGACGCTCGCCGAGGGCCGCATCGCCCTGCACCTGGGCTGGAGCCACGCCGGTCGCCCCGCCGACGACCTGCTGCGCAAGTGCGTCGGCTGGACCTGGCGGGTGAAGCTGGGCCTGTCGACCGAGCGCGACCTGTTCGCCCGGCTGCGGGAAGACGCGGAGAAGGTCGCGATCAAGGTCTTCGCCGACAACCTGCGCGACCTGCTGCTGGCGGCGCCCGCCGGCCCCCGCACGGTGATGGGCCTGGACCCGGGCATCCGCAACGGGGTGAAGGTGGCGGTGGTGGATGCCACCGGCAAGCTGGTCGAGACGGCCACCGTCTATCCGCACGAGCCGCGCAAGGACTGGGACGGCTCGCTCCACACCCTGGGCCGCCTGTGCGGGAAGCACGGCGTGAATCTGATCGCGATCGGCAACGGCACCGCCAGCCGCGAAACCGACAAGCTGGCCGCCGACCTGATCAAGTTGCTGTCGAAAGGGGCTGCAGCCGGCGCGGAGACAAGACCTCTTGCTATCGAAAAAGTAGTGGTCAGCGAGGCCGGCGCGTCGGTCTACTCGGCCAGCGAATTCGCCAGCCAGGAAATGCCCGATGTGGACGTGAGCCTGCGCGGCGCCGCCAGCATAGCCCGGCGGCTGCAGGACCCGCTGGCCGAGCTGGTCAAGATCGACCCGAAGAGCATCGGCGTGGGCCAGTACCAGCACGACGTCAACCAGAGCGAGCTGGCCCGCACGCTGGAGGCGGTGGTGGAGGACTGCGTGAACGCGGTGGGCGTCGACCTCAACACCGCCAGCGCGCCGCTGCTGGCGCGCGTCTCGGGTCTGTCGGGGACGGTGGCGAAATCGGTAGTGCGCTGGCGCGAGAGCAACGGCGCCTTCAAGAACCGGCAGCAGCTGCTGGCGGTGACCGGCCTGGGCGCCAAGACCTTCGAGCAGAGCGCCGGCTTCCTGCGCATCCGCGGCGGCGACAACCCGCTCGACATGACCGGCGTGCATCCCGAGACCTATCCGGTGGTCGAGCGCATCATCGCCCGGGTGCGGCAGCCGGTGGCCGCCGTCATGGGCCGGGCCGACCTGCTGAAAACGTTGAAGCCCGAACTCTTCGCCGACGAGCGCTTCGGCGTGATCACCGTGCGGGACATCCTGGGCGAGCTGGAGAAGCCGGGGCGCGACCCGCGGCCCGATTTCAAGGTTGCCCGCTTCAACGACGGGGTGGAGGACATCGCCGACCTGCGCGAGGGGATGGTGCTGGAGGGCACGGTGAGCAACGTCGCCCAGTTCGGCGCCTTCGTCGACCTGGGGGTGCACCAGGACGGGCTGGTGCACGTCAGCCAGCTGAGCCACAAGTTCGTCAACGACGCGCGCGAGGTGGTCAAGACCGGCGACATCGTCCGGGTGCGGGTGGTCGAGGTGGACGTGGCCCGCAAGCGGATCGCGCTGTCGATGAAGCTCGACGCGCCGCCCGCCCAGCGCGGCGGCGACGACCGCCGCGCCCGCGACAACCGCTACGAGGCGCCGCCCCGCGGCGGCCAGGCGCGCCGCGCCCCGGAGCCGGCTGCGGCCAGCGCCATGGCATCGGCATTCGCCAAGCTCCAACCCCGGGAATCCCAAAAGTAACATAATGCAAGCAGACGTTCCGCCTGCGTTTCGACGGGGCCGGTAGACCACCGGGCATCCGCAACAAGAGACAAAACTGCATTCATGGAGTTGACCAAGCTGCTTGCCACCCCCGCCGCGCTGCCCAGCATCCCTCGGGTAGTGGCCCTGTTGATGAGCGAGCTGGACCGCGAGGAGCCCGACCTGCGCAAGGTCAGCCAGCTGATCAACACCGACCCGGGGCTCACCGCCCGGGTGCTGCAGTTGGCCAACTCGGCATTCTTCCAGCTGTCACAGCGGATCGGCGGCGTGTCGGAGGCGCTCGCGATCCTGGGGCTGATGCATGTGCGCTCCCTGGTCAACGCCGCCTCGATCAGCGGGGCCTTCCGCGCGGTGCCCGGCATCAGCATGCAGCAGTTCTGGCGCTACAGCCTGGATGTGGCGAAGATCTCGCGCTCGCTCGGCGGCGTGGTGCACCTGAACCAGGGCACGGCCTTCACCTCCGGCCTGATCCACGCGGTGGGCGAACTGGTGATGCACTTGGGCATGCCCGAGCAGATGGCCCACGTCAACGCGACCCTGCCGGTGCTTGACCCGCGCCGCGCCCGGCTGGAGCACCGGCTCTTCGGCTACAGCTATGCGGAAGTCGGCGCCGGCCTGGCTCGCACCTGGCAGTTCCCGCAGCAGATCGTCGATGCGCTGCAGCACCAGCAGGCGCCCTTCGAGAACGAGGTCTACGAGCCGCTCGCCGGCGTGATCCACCTCGCCACCTGGCGCGCCCGGGCCCGCGAGTCGCAGCTCGACGACAGGGAGCTGGCCGTCACCTTCCCCGACGTGGTCGGTCTGGCGCTGGACCTGGACATCGACGCGGTGCTGCAGCAGGACCCGATCGACTGGACCAGCCGGTTCGATGCCGGCCCGTTTTCCTGATCCGGCAGGCCGCGCGGGCGGCCCGCGGCCGAGTGCCGCGGCACCACGCGCACCGCGACCGACGCGGCGCCCCGCGCCGCATGGGCATACTTTCGGCATGCAGACGCTTTATCCCTTCGCCCTGACGCCCGCCATGCAGAGCGTGGTGAACCGCATCGCCCGCGCCGGCCATCCGCCTCTGCACACCCTGTCGCCCCGGCAGGCGCGTGCCGCCTACGCCGCCGGTGCCGAGGTGCTGGAGGTGCCGCGCGCGCCGCTGGCCAGGGTGGAGGAATTCCGGATCGCCGCGCGCGACGGCCATCCGCTGCCGGCGCGGCTCTATGCGGCAGGGCAGGACACTTCGCCCCTGCCGGCCCTGCTGTACCTGCACGGCGGCGGCTTCACCATCGGCGGCATCGGAACTCACGACGTGCTGTGCCGCGAGCTGGCCCGGCTGTCGGGTTGCGCCGTCGTGTCGCTCGACTACCGACTGGCGCCGGAGCACCGCTTTCCCACCGCGCACGACGATGCCTGGGACGCGCTGGCCTGGCTGCACGGCCAGGGCGGCGCGCGGGGCCTCGACACGGCGCGCCTCGCCGTCGGCGGCGACAGCGCCGGCGGCACCCTGGCCGCGGCCTGCGCCCTGCAGGCGCGCGACGCCGGCCTGCCGCTGGCGCTGCAGATGCTGTTCTACCCCGGCTGCGCGCCCCGGCAGGACACGGCCTCGCACCTCCGGTTCGCCGACGATCCGCTGATCGATGCCACCCAGATCGACTGGTTCTCCCACAACTACCTGCGCAGCGACGCCGACCGAGACGACTGGCGCTTCGCCCCGCTGCTCGCGCCCGACGTGGACGGCGTCGCCCCCGCGTGGTTCGGCCTGGCCGAATGCGATCCGCTGGTGGACGAGGGCCTGGCCTATGCCGACCGGCTGCGCGCCGCGGGCGTGCCGGTCGACCTGGAGCTGTGGCACGGCGTGACCCACGAATTCATCAAGATGGGCCGGGCGATCCCCGAGGCCCGCCAGGCCCACGCCGCCGCGGCCGCCGCGCTGCGCCAGGCACTCGACACCGAGGTTCCCGCATGACGACCGCCCCTGTTTCCCCCCGGTCCGACGCCGACCGCCCCATGCTGCGCGACTTCCGCCTGCGGGTGCGTTGGGCGGAGGTGGACATGCAGAAGATCGTGTTCAACGCCCACTACCTGATGTATCTGGACACCGCCATGGCCGAGTACTGGCGCGCCCTGGCCCTGCCGTACGAGGCCAGCATGCAGGCCTTGGGCGGCGACCTGTACGTGAAAAAGGCGACGCTGGAGTACCACGCCTCGGCACGGTCGGACGACCTGCTGGAGGTGGCTCTGCGCTGCACGCGGGTCGGCACCAGCAGCATCGTCTTCGAGGGCGCGGTCTTCCGCGGCGACCGGTTGCTGGTGAGCGGCGAACTGGTCTACGTGTTCGCCGATCCGGCCAGCCAGACCGCGCGGCCGGTGCCCGATGCCCTGCGGGCGGTGCTGGCCGATTTCGAGGCGCGGCGTCCGGTGACCGCGCTGCGCACCGGCGGCTGGGACACGCTGGGCGAGGCGGCCGGCCGCGTCCGCACCGCGGTTTTCGTGGAAGAGCAGGGCATCGCGGCCGAGGAGGAGTGGGATGCCGAGGACGCCACCGCGGTGCATGCGGTGGTCTTCAACCGGGTCGGCGCGCCGGTCGCGACCGGCCGGCTGCTGCGGCACGCGCCGGGCGTGGGCCGCATCGGCCGGATGGCGGTCGACCGGCTGCTGCGGGGCGGCGCGCTCGGCCGGGCGGTGCTGGATGCGCTGGTGGAGCAGTCACGGCTGCGGGGAGATGCCGCCGTGGTGCTCAACTCCCAGCGCAGCGCCGAGCGCTTCTATGCAAGGGCCGGCTTCGCGCCGTTCGGAGAGCCGTTCGACGAGGTGGGCATTCCCCACATCGCCATGCGCCTCGACTTCGGCCCTCCGATTCAGATGTCCTCGGCCAGCGCGTAAGGCAGGGCCCGCAGGCTCAGCGGCATGCCGCCGGAGGGGCCGGCCCGCAATTCGCCGTCCTGCGTCGCCGCCACCTGCAGCGAGGCGATCAGGTCCCAGCCGCTGCCGTCGGGCGCGGCGGCCGCCTGCACCACCATGCCGCAGGGCTGCGATGCGTCGGACGAATGGAAGACCTCGTCGCCGACCGCCACCGCCTGCCCGGCATGCAGCAGGTAGGCGCGGCGCTTGAGGGTGCCGCGGAACTGGCTGCGCGCCACCACCTCCTGGCCCGGGTAGCAGCCCTTCTTGAAACTGACGCCGCCGACCGATTCGTAGTTGAGCATCTGCGGCACGAAGGCATCGACCACCGGCGCGGCGAGGGTCGCCACGCCGCTCATCACCTCGCCCCACTGCCACACCGCGTCCGGCAACGCCGGGCCGGCCGGCAACGGATCGCCGGCCGGCGCGATCCAGAGTGCGCGCGCCTGGCCGGCCGCGACCGGCAGGAACACGATGTTCGCGGTGCCGGAATCGATCCGGGCCCAATCGCCGTGCCGGCCCAGTGCTATCGTTTCGAGAGCATCGCCCGCCAGCCCGCGCAGGGTGAACTCGGCCGTCGCGTCGGTGAGTCGGGCCTTGGCCCGCAGCACGAACATCGACAGCCGCTTGCGCGTGGCATCGAGCAGGTCGCGGCTGCAGACCAGCAGCACCTCGCCGGGGCTGCGCACGTAGCCGACGAAGCTGGCCTGCATCCGGCCCTTGGCCGAGAGGAAGGCCGCGAGCCGCGCCTGGTCGGGCGCCAGCAGCGCGAAATCCTGGGTCAGCTGGCCCTGCAGGAACGACACGGCGTCGTCGCCCGCCACGCGGATGACGCCGAGGTGGTCGAGCGGGGCGATACCGTTGAGCAAAGAGGATGCGGTCATCGGTCCATTATCATCGTCGGTTGATTTCAACGAGGGCACCACGGTTGTGAAGGCACTGCGACGTTTGCTGGCGATGGTGGCGGTCCTGGCGTTCCTGCTGGTCGCCACGGTGTTCTGGTGGCTGCACCAGCCGCTGACGGTGCGCACGCCCACGGTGGATCTCTCGATCGAGCCGGGCCGGACGCCGCGCGGCGTGGCGCAGGACGTGGCGAACGCCGGCGTGATGGTCGATCCCCGGGTTCTGTACCTCTGGTTCCGTGTGTCGGGCCAGGACCGCCAGATCCGCGCCGGCAGCTACGAGCTGGACGGCACCACCACACCGCGCAACCTGCTGCAGAAGCTGGTGCGCGGCGACGAGGCGCTGCGCAGCGTCACCCTGGTCGAGGGCTGGAACTTCCGCCAGGTGCGCGACGCCCTGGCCAAGGCCGAACAACTGAAGCCCGACACCGCGGGCCTGACGGACGAGGCGATCATGGCCCGGCTGGAGCGCCCGGGCGTCGCCGCCGAGGGCCGCTTCTTCCCCGACACCTACACCTACGCCAAGGGTTCGAGCGACCTGGCGCTGCTGCGTCGCGCCCTGCATTCGATGGACCGCCGGCTCGACGCCGCCTGGGCCCGGCGCGCGCCCATCACCCCGCTCAAGACGCCGCAGGACGCGCTGGTGCTGGCCAGCATCGTCGAGAAGGAAACCGGCCGCGCCTCCGACCGCGCGCAGATCGCCGGCGTGTTCAGCAACCGGCTGAAGATCGGCATGCCGCTGCAGACCGACCCGGCCGTCATCTACGGCCTGGGCACCGCCTTCGACGGCAACCTGCGCAAGAAGGACCTGCAGATCGACACGCCCTGGAACACCTACACCCGCACCGGCCTGCCGCCCACGCCCATCGCGATGCCGGGCCGCGCCGCGCTGCTGGCCGCGGTGCAGCCGGAGGCCACGCAGGCGCTGTATTTCGTCTCGCGCGGCGACGGCACCAGCCAATTCAGCCCGTCGCTCGAAGAGCACAACCGTGCGGTCGACCAGTACCAGCGCAGAAAGTAGCCTTCCGATGGCGCACGGCCTCTTCATTTCGTTCGAAGGCATCGACGGTGCGGGCAAGAGTTCGCACATCGACGGCGTCGCCGACGCGTTCCGCGCGCAGGGCAGGGCGGTCACCGTCACCCGCGAGCCGGGCGGCACGCCGCTGGCCGAGAAGCTGCGCACCCTGGTGCTGCAGGACGCGATGGACCCGCTGACCGAGACGCTGCTGGTCTTCGCCGCCCGGCGCGACCACCTGCAGCGGGTGATTGAGCCGGCCCTGGCCCGCGACGAGGTGGTGTTGTGCGACCGCTTCACCGACGCCACCTTCGCCTACCAGGGCGCCGGCCGCGGCTTCGATCTGCAGGTTCTGTCGGCGCTCGAATGCTGGGTGCAGGACGGCGGCGGGGGTGCGGTGCGCCAGCCCGACATCACCCTCTGGTTCGACCTGCCGCTGGCCTTGGCCGCCGAGCGGCTGGCCGGTGCCCGGGTGCCCGACCGGTTCGAATCGCAGCCCGAGGAGTTCTTCCGCAGGGTGCGGGGCGGTTACGCGGCCCGCGCCCGGGCTGCGCCGCAGCGCTTCGTGCGGATCGACGCCGCGCTGCCGCGCGACGACGTCGCCCACCAGGTGCGGATGGCGATGGCCGCCCACGCCGGGCTGCGGATGCAGGCGGGCACGGCCGCATGAGCACCGCGGCACCGCTCGCACCGTGGCTCGGCCGCCAGTTGCGCTCGTTGCTCTCGCAGCGCGGCCACGCCCGGCTGCTGCAGGGTCCCTCGGGCCTGGGCCAGTACCCGCTGGGTCTGGCGCTGGCCCGGGCCTGGCTGTGCGATACGCCGCAAGCGGGCGGCGTGGCCTGCGGCGGCTGCGCCAGTTGCCACGCGATCGACGTGCGCACGCATGCCGACCTGCAGGTGCTGATGCCCGAGGTGCAAATGCAGGCGCTCGACTGGCCGCTGCCCGAGAAGGCCCAGGCCGAACTCGACGACAAGAAGCGCAAGCCCAGCAGGGAAATCCGGGTCGAGGCGATGCGCGAAGCGGTCGAATTCGCGCAGCGCACCGACGCCCGCGGCCGCGGCAAGGTGGTTCTGGTCTATCCGGCCGAGCAGATGAACGGCATCGCCGCCAACGCGCTGCTGAAGACGCTGGAGGAACCCACCGGCGACGTGCGCTTCGTCCTGGCCAGCGAGGCCGCCCACCAGCTGCTGCCGACGATCCGCAGCCGCTGCCAGGCCTACGGCATGGCCTGGCCGGCCGACGACGAGATGCAGGCCTGGCTGATCGAGCAGGGCGTGCCGGCGGCCGATGCGCCGGACCTGCTGCGTGCGGCCGGCGGCCGGCCCGACGACGCGCTGGATGCCCTGCGCAGCGGCCGCGACGCCCGCCGCTGGGCCCTGCTGCCGACGGCGCTGGTGCGGGGCGAGGCCGCTGTCTTGGCCGACTGGCCGGCTCGCGACGCGATCGACGCGCTGCAAAAGCTCTGCCACGACCTGATGGTGGTGCAGGCAGGCGCAGCGCCGCGGTATTTCGATGCCCGAAGCCTGCCGAAGCCGCCGCCGGCCCGGGCCCTGGCGGTCTGGGCGCAGGCGCTCAAGAAAGCGCTGCGCACCGCCGACCATCCCTTCAATGCCGGCCTGATGCACGAGGCGCTTGTGAGTACCGCGCAAAACGCCCTAAACTCGCATGCAATACCGCCATGAGCACCAACCCATCTCCTGCTTCCGCACCGCGCCCCAGCGTCGTCCAACTCGCCATCAAGGAGAAGGCCGCGCTTTATGCCGCCTACATCCCGCTGTTCACCGAGGGCGGCATCTTCATCCCCACCACCCGTGACTACCGGCTGGGCGAAGACGTCTACGTACTGCTGACCCTGCCCGACAACCCCACCCGCTACCCGGTGGCCGGCCGCGTCGCCTGGGTCACGCCGGCCCGCGCCTCGGGCAACCGCACCCAGGGCGTCGGCATACAGTTCCCGGCCGACGAAAAATCGCGGGCCCTCAAGCTCAAGATCGAAGAGATCCTCGGCGGCCACCTGGCCTCCGACCGGGCCACGCAGACGATCTGATACGCGGGGGTTGCCGCGCGGCGCGACACTCGTTGCAATGCGGAGCCCACGGCACACCGCCTGCGTTTGCTATATTTTCCATAGCTGGAAGCCGACGTGCAGCATCGGCTACGGCCACTTTTAGTTCTCGAACCGATGTTCACCGATTCGCACTGCCACCTCGCCATGCCCGAGCTGTCGGCCCGGCTGCCGGCGATCCGTCAGGCGATGGCCGATGCGCAGGTCGACCGGGCCGTGTGCATCTGCACCACGCTGGAGGAGTTTCCAGCGGTACATGCGCTCGCCACCACCTACGACAACTTCTGGGCCACCGTCGGCGTGCATCCGGACAACGAAGGCGTACAGGAGCCCTCGCTCGACGACCTGCTGCAGCGCGCCGCCCGGCCGCGGGTCGTCGCGATCGGCGAAACCGGCCTCGACTACTACGGCATGGAAGACCGCAAGGGCGGCCGCGGCATCGCCGACCTCGAATGGCAGCGCGACCGATTCCGCACCCACATCCGCGCCGCCCGGCAGAGCCGCAAGCCCCTGGTGATCCATACCCGCAGCGCCTCCGACGACACGCTGGCGATCCTGCGGGACGAGGGCGAGGACGCCACCGCCACCGCGGCCGGCGGCGTGTTCCACTGCTTCACCGAGACCGACCGGGTCGCCCGCGCGGCGCTCGATCTGGGCTTCTACATCTCGTTCTCGGGCATCGTCACCTTCAAGAACGCTCAGCATTTGCGCGACGTTGCCGCCTTCGTGCCGCTCGACCGCCTGCTGATCGAGACCGACAGCCCCTACCTCGCCCCGGTGCCATACCGCGGCAAACCCAACAACCCGTCGTACGTGCCGTTCGTCGCCCGACAGATCGCCTCGGTGCGCGGCATTCCGGTGGAGGCGGTGGCCGAGGCCACGTCCCGCAATTTCGAACGCTTGTTCCTGAAGGAAATGCCATGAGTTTCGGTTTTGTCTCGGGCGCCTGCCGCTCGGCCGCGGCCGCCGCACTGCTGATGCTGACGGGCTTCGCCTCGGCGGCGGCCTTCGACGATTACTTCGTCGCCATCAAGCGCGACGATCCGAATGCGATAACCACGCTGCTCAACCGCAACGTCGATCCCAACGCTTTGTCGCCGCAGGGCGAGGCGCCCCTGGTGCTGGCGGTCCGCGAGCAATCGAACAAGGCGGTGAAGGCGCTGCTGGCATCGCGCAAGACCAAGGTCGAGATCCGCAACAAGAAGGATGAGAGCCCGCTGATGCTGGCGGCCATCAAGGGCGATACCGATCTGGTCCGCGCGCTGCTGGTGCGCGACGCCGACGTCAACAAGCCTGGCTGGGCACCGCTGCACTACGCCGCCAGTGCCTCGACGCCGCAGCAGGCCACTATCGCCAAGCTGCTGCTCGACAACCACGCCTTCATCGACGCCGAGTCGCCCAACGGCACCACGCCGCTGATGATGGCAGCGTTCTACGGCTCGAGCGACGTGGCCCGGCTCCTGCTGGCCGAAGGCGCCGACACGGCGATGCGCAACCAGCAAGGCATGACTGCGGTGGACTTTGCACGCAAAGGCGGCCGCGAAGACCTGGCCAAGGAGATCGGTGCGGTGGCGGCCAAGGCCGCGGCAGGACAGCCGGTGCCGTCGTCGCAGCAGACATCGCCCGGATCGCAGCCATCGCAGCAGTCCCGGCCGGGTGGCGGCTGGTAAACGGAATCGGGGTGAGCAGCGGCTCGGAGGACGGTTCATACAACATCAGCTTCATACGATGGGCGGTTTCAAGCCTGAAGCGCAACACCTGCCATCCGATAAGGTCAGCAGATGTCCAAGCCCACCGCCGCAGTTCCGTACCGCCAACTCCAGCCA